>CAVTCZ010000018.1:0-8138 GCA_963733395.1 uncultured Actinomycetota bacterium | reverse complement strand
TGTCTTCGCTAACCAACGGGACAACCTCTAACCAAGTGCCCGCGGCGGGGGATCCGAGCCAGCCGAACCGGCCGCAACCCTCGCCGAGCCCCCAGGAATCCAATCGGGAACCCGACCATGACCGTCGGTTCGCTCGACGTACCGCACCTGGAGTTGCACCCCGATCCCGCCCTAGCCGCCCGCCATCAATCCGCGCTCCCGGGCCAGTTCGATGGCCTCGTCCCGGTTGGCCGCACCGAGTTTCGCATAGAGCCGCCGCAGCCGGGTCTTGACCGTGTTGATCGAGACCCCGAGGCTGGCGGCGACCTCCGCGTTCTTCGCCCGGGTCGGTAGCAGCGACAACAACTGCAACTCCCCACGGCTCAAGTTCGTTTCGGGGGCACCGACCCGGAGCTCCGTGCTGGGGGCCTGCCGGGCCTTGAGCAGCCAGAGCAGGTCGTCGTCCTGATACTCCAAGCCGGTGTCGTGGGCGAGCTCCACGATGCCCGGCTCCGGCGGTGACAACAACTGTCCCAGGCCATTGGCGTGCGCGATCCTGGCCGCTTTGCGCAGGTGACCCTGGGCCATGCGGCGACTGGTCTTGAGGTGCACGCAACCGAGCAACAGATGGCGTTCGGCCTCGACCCGGGGCATCGTCGCCTGGATCCCCTCCAGCGTGCGCCGGGCCAGCGCCGGCTGCCGAGTGAGCCCGGCGCGGGCCCACAACAGGGACCGGCTGTCGCTGGGTGGCAACCGGCGGATGAGCCGCTCGGCACGCACCGCGTCCCCGGCGGCCAGATGCACGAGGGCTTGCGCTTGGTCCAGCGGCACGACCATGGTGCTGTCGGGGGTCTCGGACACCGCCAGGTTCCGGGCGTGCCCCAGAGCCCGCAGCGCCGCACCGAAGTCGCCTCGCACGGTGTGCACCCGCGCGATGGTCAGGGACGCCCACACGGCGTCGCCGAGGTGCCCGATGGCCTCGGCCGCCCGCGCGATCTCGGTGGCCCGTTCGAGGGCCGCGAGCGGGTCGCCGGCATCCAGCGACACACTCGCACTGGCCAGCAACGGCGCGAACTGCATCAACTCGATCGGATCCAGCCCGGCCCGGTCCAACCATCGCAGGGCGGCGGCGGCGTGCACCGCCGCCCGGTTCACATGACCGTTCTCGTACTCGATCAGGGCCCGGGTCCCGGCCAGGTGGGACTCGCGGATGACGTCGTTCGGGAAGGGCAACTCGGCGGTCGCCTGCAGCAGCCGGGTGGCCGCCTGCGTCTGCCCGGACCAGATCAAGCCCCGCATCACCAGGGTCGGCGCCAACTGCAGGGCATCGCGGGTGCGGGTATCGGCAACCGCCACCTGGGCGCGGCGGCCGGCCGCGACCACCGTTGCCGGGTCGGCGTGGAAGCCAGCGAGATAGGCGCGCAGCAGCGCCTCCTCAGCCACCCACGAGCCGCCCGGAGCGCTCAGCCCGTCGGCGAGTTCCGGATCCGTGTCGGCAGTCGCCCGCTGCTCGGCCAACTCCGCCGTCAGCCGGGCAAGCGTCGCGTCGGCGCCGCGGACGTCGCGCGACAGCGCCTGCCCCCAGCCCACCCGCAGCAGATGCATCATCCGGTCGTCCGCGGTGGCCGCGATCTGGTCGTACCACTGCAACATCTGATCGGCCTGACCTGTGCTGAACAACTCCGACTCGTGACTCGTCAGGAACTCGCCGGCGTCGCGATTGCGGCCGGAGGCCACCAGATGGTGCATCGCCCGGCTGACATCACCGGTCCCGATGAACCAGTCCGCGGCCGCGGAGTTGCGCGCCACCCGGTCGGTGCCGCTGCGCTGCAGCAGGTACGCGGTCAGCAGGCCGTGCCGGTGCCACCACCGGCCGTTGTGCCCCGTGGGGGCCGGGATCGGCCGCAGGTAGGCATGGGCGGCTTCGAGCTCCAGCAGGGTCACGGCGGCGTCGGGGTCCCCGGTGACGGCCGCAGCGGGCCCGGCCGACAACTCGTCCAGCACGGCAGTACCGCACAAGAAGTCCTGCTGCCGCGGGGCCAGCCGCGCGAACCACTCCCCGAACAACTCGGTGGCCCCGCCATCGGGGAGCCAGTCACCGGGACCGTGCAGTCGCAGATGTCCGGCCCCGGCGATCAGCGCACTGACCCAGCCCTCCGCGGCATCGATCACCGAAGTGGCGTCCTCGACGTCCAGGCCGGCCACCAGGGCGGCGATGAGCTCGAACGCCTCGTCGGTGCCGAACTCGAGGTGTGACTCGTCGAGGGTGACAGCCCGCGGCACCGGACCGTAGCGGGCGTGGGTGGCGATCGCCATGCGCGCCGTGGCTGGCAGCCTGGTCGCGATCACTTCCAGTTCCCCGGCGAGTTCGGCGTGCCCGTTCGGGTCGAGTCCGTCGACCACCAGCCAGCAACTGTCGGTCGCGCTGATCCGGTCGAGCACCGCATCGACCCCCGGCGTTGCGGATCCGGCGGCGGCTGCCAGCAGCCCCTGGGCCTGCTCCTGCCCCACCCCGGCGTCGAGCGACAACCAGAACACGCGGTCGGCGCTTCCCGCCATCGCCTGGGCCAGCGCGGTCGTCGCGCCGTACCCGGGCGCTGCGGTCAGCACGCAGGTGCCCCCGGGATCGGTCGCGAGGATGCGGCCGGTGACCTCCGGGCGCGCGATCACCGCCGCGGGCAACGGCGGCGGCCGCAGCCGGTACAAGGATCCCGAACGGGTCACCCTCCCAGAGTAAGAGTGACCGCTTCCGCTGCGTCACCCCGAAGGGGTGAACTAGTCGGCCCGAGATCGCGTTCTGTGAGGCGCAGCGACGCGGCGGGACCGTGACCGTGTCACCCGCCCGGTGTGACCTGGGCGCCCCGATCCCAGGCCATCACCTACCGTCGGGCACGCAACCTCCTTCGATGCGGAAAGCGCGATGACCTCACCCACCCTGGAATCAAGCAGTTACCACTGGTACCGGCTATCGGTGCCCGAAACCGCCGAGATCCTCAGCAGCGACCCGCGTGACGGCCTCTCGCCGGAGCAGGTCGCCCGGGCCCGCGAGCAGTACGGCCCCAACTCGCTGACCAAGGACAAACCGCCGTCGGTGTGGCAGGTGGCGTTGTCACAGTTCCGCGACCCGATGACGCTGATGCTGGTGGCCGTGGCGGCCGTGTCGTTCGTCATCGCGCAACCCTCCACAGCGTGGGTGGTCATCGCCCTGATCACGTTGAACGTCGTCCTGGGCACGAACCAGGAGATGAAGGCCCAGGCCAGCGTGGCGGCACTGGCGGACCTGCAGGTGCCGCGAGCGCGGGTGGTGCGCGCCGGGGTCACGTCGGAGGTGGACGCCACCGAGATCGTCCCGGGTGACCTGGTGCTCGTGGAAGCCGGCGACATCGTCCCCGCCGACGGCCGGATCGTCAGCAGCGCTTCGCTGGAGACGCAGGAGGCGGCACTCACCGGCGAGAGCATCCCGGTGGCGAAGTCCGCGGAGGCCGTGCCGGGTGACGACGTGGCGCTGGGCGACCAGTCCTCGATGCTGTTCCAGAACACCTCGGTCACCCGTGGTTCGGCGCAGTTCCTGGTCACCGCCACCGGGATGAACACCGAGGTGGGGCACATCGCCGGGATGCTCGGTGACGTCACCCGGACCCGGTCGCCGCTGCAGACCCAACTCGACGACCTGACCAAGAAGATCGGGTTCGTCGCCTGGGGGGCGCTGGCGATCATCCTGGTGGTGGGCCTGATCCGGGGGCTGGCCTTCGCCGATCTCATGCTGCTCGGGATCTCGATGGCCATCTCCGCGATCCCCACCGGGCTGCCGACCTTCGTCCAGTCCATGCTGGCAGTCGGCGCGAAGGAACTCGCCGGCGCGAAGGCCATCGTGCGCAGCCTCACCGATGTCGAGACCCTGGGGTCGACCAGCCAGATCAACACCGACAAGACCGGGACCCTGACGCTGAACCAGATGACCACCCGCGCCGTCTACACCGCCGGTCACTGGTTCACCGTCAGCGGCGAGGGTTACGACACCACCGGCGAGATCCGAGGTGTCGCCGGCGCCCCGGCCGTCGATCTCACCCCGCTGGCCTACGTCAGCGCCCTGGCCAGCGATGCTGTGGTCGACGACGGCGACGTCCTCGGCGATCCCACCGAACTCGCGGTCGTGGTGCTTGCCGAGAAGCTCGGGGTGTCCGTGACCGAGACCCGCCGCGCGTACCCGCGGCTGGCCACTGTGCCGTTCGACTCGGACTACAAGTTCATGGCCACGTTCCACCACCTGCCGCTGCAGGGTGAGACCCGCGTGGTGGGTCTGGTCAAGGGTGGCCCGGACGTGATCCTTGCCCGCACCACCCGGGTGCTGATGGCCGACGGCAGCTGCAGAGCCCCTGGCCGACCACCTGGCCGAGATCGAGACCGCCAACGACGAACTGGCCCACCGCGGTCTGCGGGTGCTGGCACTGGCACTGCGGGTGGTCGCCGAGGACGACGCGGCAGTGGCGGCCGACCCCATGCGGTTCGTCGAGGATCTGGTGTTCGTCGGGCTCGTCGGGATCATCGACCCGCTGCGCCCGGAGGCGATCGAGGCGGTCCGTGTCGCCCACGGAGCGGGCATCGACGTGCGCATGATCACCGGCGACCACCTGATCACGGCCGAGGCCATCGGCGCGCAGTTGGGCCTCGGGCCGGGTGGCATGACCGGCGCGCAGTTCGCCGCCGCAGACGACGGGGCCATCAAGGAACGACTGCCGCAACTGCACGTCTTCGGCCGGGTGTCGCCGCAGGACAAACTGCGGCTGGTGCAGTTGATGCAGGAGGACGGCATGGTCGTGGCCATGACCGGCGACGCCGTCAACGACGCCGCGGCGCTCAAGCAGGCCGACATCGGCGTGGCCATGGGCTCGGGCAGCGAGGTGACCAAGCAGGCCGCGCGGATGGTGCTCACCGACGACAACTTCGCGACCCTGGTGCGGGCCATCTCGCTGGGCCGCAGCATCTTCGCCAGGATCACGTCGTACATCGGCTACCAGATGACCCAGCTGTTCGGACTGGTGTCGATGTTCCTGATCGCGACCGCGTTCAACATCAACGACGGCGTCGCGATGCTCCCGCTGCAGGTGTTGTTCCTCAACTTCGTGATCGCCGTGATCCCGGTGATCATCATCAGCCTCGACCCGCCGGACCCGGCGGTCATGACGCTGCCGCCCCGCGACCCGAAGGCCCGGATCATGGACCGGGTCACCGGGCCGAGGTGGATCATCCTCGGCGTGCTGCTGGGGGTCCTGTCGATCAGCGCGGTCCTGATCGGTCCCGGAACGCTCGCGTTCGACGGGGCGTCCACCCCGATCACCATGGGCTTCGTCGTGATGGGCCTGGGCACGGCATTCGCCGGCTTCACGATGCACCGGACGCCCGGGTCGTCGTTCGCCGCGCCCGTGCTGCGGCCGCTGGCGATGACCCTGCTGGGGGTGCTCATCATGCTGCTGACCACCGAACTCGGCTTCCTGCAGGCCTGGTTGGACACCGTCGCACTCACCGGGGGACAGTGGCTGGTCTGCTTGGGACTGGCGTTGTTCTTCGCGATCGTGGTGGAACTGGATAAAGTCTGGCAGCGCAAGCGCGCCGCCCATAAGGAGGCAACATGACCGAGAGCCCGCAGGCACCGACATCTGCCGCGGAGGTGGAGGCCTTCTTCAGCACTCCGCGGCCCACCCGCGGCCACCGCCGCAAGCAGGGCAAGAAGTGGCGCGCCGAGCGGCCGCTCGAGTCGCTGGCGGCCGTGCCCGACCCGGCCGATCGCACCGACCCGATGGACCTGCTCGCCCAGCAGGAGGCCAGCCGGATCTCCTCGCTGATCGAGCTGCGGCACGAACGGATGGGCGCCGATCCGTTCGCCTTCCTGCGTGGAGCGGCGCTGATCATGGCCGACGACCTGAGCCGCACCCCCCAGTCGGGCATCTCGGCGCAGTTGTGCGGCGACGCCCACGTGGCCAACTTCGGCATGTTCGCCTCCCCCGAGCGGGACGTTGGTGTTCGACCTCAACGATTTCGACGAGACCCTGCCGGGCCCGTTCGAGTGGGACGTGAAGCGGCTGGCCGCCAGTGTCGTGGTCGCCGCCGAGGCGAACGAGCACAAACCGAAGCAGGCGCGCAAGGCAAGCATGGCCGCGGTCCGTTCGTACCGCGAGACCATGGCCAAGCTGGCCGGGCTGCCGACCATGAACGTCTGGTTCGCCACGCTGGATTTCGACGACTTGCTCGGCGCTGTGCGCAAGACCGCACTGGGCAAGGCCGCCGAGCAGGCCGGGAAGAAGGCGCACAAGCGCACCGGCGGCAGCGCCGTGGCCAAGTTGACCGAGGTCGTGGACGGCAAGCGCCGCTTCCGCGCCGACCCCCCGCTGCTGGTCCCGGTGCCTGTCGATGACCGCGAACGCGTCGAGCACGATCTCGCCGAGATCTACGCGCAGTACCTCGCGACATTGCCCGCCGACCGGATCGCGCTGCTGACCCGGTTCTCGTTCCTGGACATCGCCCACAAGGTCGTGGGCGTCGGCAGCGTCGGCACCCGGGCGATCGTGCTGCTGCTGGAGTCCGGCGACGGGGAGCCGCTGATCCTGCAGGTCAAGCAGGCCGGCAGGTCGGTGCTGGAGCCGTATCTGGGTGCCAGCCAGTTCTCCGAATCCGGCAAGCGCGTCGTGATGGGTCAACGTGTCATGCAGGCGGCGGGCGACCCGTTCCTGGGGTGGTGCCACAGCTTCGGCGAGAACGCCATGGACTTCTACGTGCGCCAGCTGCGCGACATGAAAGGTTCCATCGAGACCGCCGGGCTGACACCGCAGGCCCTGGATGTGTACGCGCAGATCTGCGGGGCCGTGCTCGCCCGCGCCCACGCCCGTAGCGGCAACCCCTCGGTCATCACCGGCTATCTCGGCAACGACGAGACGTTCGACCAGGCCATCACCGAGTTCGCAGTGGGCTACTCGAGCCTGAACATGCACGACTACGACGTGCTCGTGGACAGCCTTCGTTGACGCCCGTGTTCACCAAACCCGCCGAAGGGACGCTGAAATTCGCGGTCATCCTGCTGGTGGCGATCATGATCCCGTCGTCCGTGGCCACCGCGATCGGCGGCACCTACGCGGGCATGGCGTTCGGCATCGCCGCGGGGTTCACGATGGCGGTGACCCCGTTCGCGACGACCGCGCAGGCGCTCGGGTCGGCGGTGCTGGCAGCCGCACTCGCCGCCGCCGCGTCGGTGGCCGACGACAGCCCCTGGGCGATCGCCGCGCTGATGCTCGTCTCAGCCGCTCTGCTCGCGCTGACCAACCAACACTCCGCGGGCTTGATGACCCTGGCCCCGGCCATCGTCATCATCTTCGGCCCGGCGCCGCTGGAGTTCGCGTGGTGGCAGGCGGCCGCCTACGTGCTCGCCGGCGGGATCGTCGGATGGGCCGTCACCCGCATCTTCAAGTTCTCGGCCGAGCCCGATCCGGTGCCGGCCGGGGTGGCGTGGCGGCACGCCATCGTCCTCGGGGTGCTGTCGGCCGCGACCATGTACTGGGCCTTGGCCAACAACATCTCGCACGGCTACTGGATCGCGGTCACCCTGGTCGTGGCCCTGCGGCCACTGCCGGAGCAGCGGGCCGACACCCTGCGTGGGCGGTTGCTCGGGACCCTGTTGGGTGCGGTCATCGCCTTCGTCGTCATCGTCACGCTGCCGGTGTGGCTGGGGGCGTTGGTGGCGGCGATCTGCCTGGTGCTGCTGGCTGCGTACTCGATGTCCGGCGACTACTTCATGCAGACGCTGTTCCTCACCCCGATGCTGCTGATCTTCGCCACCCTCGGTGACGAGAACAAGGGCATCACGTACACGGGCGAGCGGGTGTTCTTCACCATCGTCGGGGTCGCCGTCGGAGTGGTTGCGCTGGTCGTGCTCGATCGCTGGGACCGGGCTGCTCTCGCCGGCACGGTCTGAGTCCGCCAAACCGCGGCGCCTTCAGCGTGAGCGGTTGTCCCGTTGGTGAGCGGTTGTCCCGTTGGTGAGCGGTTGTCCCGTTGGTGAGCGTTTGCACGCGTGTTTTCGCTAACCAACGGCACAACGTCTAACCAACCGCACCGGCGATGGCCCCGACCCCGACCCGACCGGCCGGAGGTCACGTGACACTCGGCGG
>CAVTCZ010000017.1:0-201687 GCA_963733395.1 uncultured Actinomycetota bacterium | reverse complement strand
CGGAGTCCACCGCCCAAACCCGGGCGATCCCCTCGTGCCCGGTAGCACCTGCCAGTCGCGAATCCGCACTCCAGGCCACCACGGGCCCGTACGCCCTTTGACCGGGCAGCAGGGTCGCCACCAAGTCACCGGTGTCCACGTCCCAGATCCGGCTGTCGCTGTCCAACGACGCGAGCAGCCACTTCCCGTTCGGGCTCCACGCCATATCGGCAGGGAACAGATCCGTCCCCGCTACCCATGTGAGGCGGCGGCCGGTCCTCACGTCGTAGATGCCCAGTTGCCCCGGCTTCGAAGCGAGCGCAACCTTCCTCCCATCAGGACTCAGGGCCAGGGTCCAGGAACTCTCCAGACCGGAGAATTCTCGCTGCTTGCCGGTCTTGAAGTCCACGACCCGGACCGAGCCCGATCCGCCATCGCCGGCCGCGAGTACCGAACCGTCAGCGCTGAGTTGCGGTGACCAGATGTCCGAGGGGGACGAGGGGCTCTGGATTCGGCCGATCTCCTGCCCGGTGCGCGGATTCCAGGCCACCGCCGCACCGTCATCACCCGAGGTCGCCACCGTCCCGTTAGCCGCGATGAACACGTCGTTCACGTCGACCTCATGGCCGACCCAGGACCGCACCAACTCACCTGTCACCGCGTCACGGATCTCGACCCGCCCCGACTCCTCGGGTCCCTCGGGGACGAAGAACGATCCGTCCGGGCTCCAGGCCAAAGCACCTCCGACGCCGGGGAACACGTGCACCACCCGGGCAGCGGTGACGGCCGTGTGCAACGCTTCCTCGGCTTGTGGCAGGACGGTCCCGTCGACCTCGCGAGTGCTCCTCACAGCCTCGGTGGCCAGCAGAATGCCGAGCTCCGCATCCTCATCCACCACGGCCGTGGCCGCCGACGCCAGATCGCGGGCGTTCGCCACCCTGGCTTCGCGCTCGGCTTGACCTTGCGCACGGGTCGCCTCACCCTCGGCGCGCCACGCCAAAGCGCCGGCCACTGAGGCTGCGGCCAGCAGCACCGCGCCACCACCCAACAGCCATCGCAACCGTTTGTTCTGCCGCGCACTGGTGGCGGCTCTATCCTCCGCGTCGCGTCGCTCGGCGTCGAGGCGCGCCTGCCCCGCTTCAAGGAAGTCCCGCTCGACGGCCGTCACCTCATCCGGGGCGGCGAGCATGAGCTCGACTCCCGCCGCGAGCCGCGTGCCCTGCCAGACCTCGCCCGGGTCGCAGCCGCCCTGCTCCCAATCCGCGGCAGCGATGGCCAGCCGCCGACGAACCCGCTGGGCTTGCGACTGCTCCTCGAGCCAACCGCGCAGGCGAGGCCACTCGCGGAACAGCGCCTCATGGGCCACCTCCACGTGCCCGGCGTCGACGGTCAGCAGGCGGGCATCCGCCAGCGGCTCGACCACGGCGGCCACTCGGGGGTTGGGCAATGCCGTCAGCTCAGCAAGTGGGACGCGGCGGCGGGTGACCGCGTCGCCTTGTCCGTCCGCGGCCAGGCGCAGAAACAGCACTCGGGCGGCCGCCTGGTCCTCGGCATCCAGCGATGCGTATGCGTTCTCCGCCAGGTGTGCGACGGCCGCCTGCAGTCCGCCGCCACCGCTGTAAGCCGCAAACGTGAGGCGGCGGCCGTGACGATGGGACCACAATCTGGTCAACGCGGTGGAGAGCAACGGCAATGCCCCCGGCTGACCCGCAGCATCGTCGACGATGGCGTCGACCAGACCCACGTCCAGTAGCAGGCCGGCGCGCGCGGCCGGCCGCTCCACGGCACGTCGCAGTTCCGCAGCACTCGGGGCACCCACCAAGAGGGTGGCGTCAGCCAGGGATCGGGCCAATTCACCATGGTCTGCGAGTCGGCCGACATGGTCGGCCCTGATCGCCAGCACCACAGTGCATGGGGAGTCGGAATCGACAAGGCTGCTGATAGCAGCCAGGAACGCCTCGCGCTCAGCTTCGTCGCTGCACACCGTCCAGAGTTCTTCGAACTGGTCGATGACGATGACAGCGCGGTCGTCGGAACCTTCACCGAAGACGGCGCGCTGGAGCAACTCGGCGACCCGATCCGGCGGCGGCTGGGCACGGCGCAAGCAGACCCACACGAGTTCGCGCATCGGGTGCGCACCGGGCCGCATCAGCAGTGGTCGCCAACCCTCGCTTCCGGGTAAGGCACCGGCGTCGAGGCCGGCCAACAGTCCTGCTCGCAGCAGTGACGACTTGCCGCTACCGGACGCTCCCACCACACCGACCAAACGGTTGCTCGCAACTCTGGTCAGCAGATCCGCAACGAGTCGCTCGCGCCCCGAGAACCAGGGCGCGTCTGCCACGTCGTAGGCTGCCAGGCCTTTCCACGGGCAGACGCCGGGCTCGACGGGCGCCGACTGCTCGGTGACCTCCTGATACAGGGTGACGCCGGCACGCAGGTCGGCGCGGGCTTCGCCGAGAGCAACTTGCACATGCTCAGTGCGGGCCGCAGCACCCGATACCCGGCTCGCGGCCGACGCTCGCGCGAGGCGCAGGGCAGCGTCATGGACCGGTCCGGGCCAACCCCGCGTCGAGGTCTGCACCTCGGCCAACGCTGCGGCCGCCGCTTCGGCATCGACATACTCAGAGAGGATGGCGCGGATGTCGTCGCCGTGAAGGGGCTCGAGGTCGACTGTGATGTCCGACGCTCCCACCTGGTACGGCAGCGCCAACACCAGTCGCAGCACGGGGGCGTCTGCTTCGGGCGCGGCTATCTCCAAGACCGGGTCGCTGCGTCTGTCATCGACGACCAGCATCGGACCACTGGCACCGGCTGCCGGATCGCCGTCGACCACCAGGGCCACGGGGACATGCGCATCTGCGAGCTCGGCGGCGAACTCCGCCGTCAGCCGACCTACGCCAGAACCCGGGGATCCGCGCACCAGCACCGCCAGCGGTGTGCCCGATGTGAGCACCCGGTCCCACGCCGCGCGCAAGCTGGCCAACTCCTCGGCCCGGCCGAGGAACGGACCCGCCGGTGGGACGAGGACGTCGGGCAGCACAACTGCGGGCGTGGGTCCGTCGAGGCCACGATCCTGGGCCAGCACCTGTTCATGCAGGCGGCGAAGTTCGGGTCCGGGCTCGATACCGAGTTCGTCGATGAAGCTCTGCCGGGCCCGCGTGTAGGCGTTGAGGGCCTCCCCTTGCCGACCCGACCGGTACAGCGCGAGCACCAGCAGGGTCCAGAGTCGTTCGCGCAACGGTTCGTCCTGAACAAGACCTTCGAGTTCGCCGACAGTCTCGCGGGCAAGTCCGAGGTCGAGGTCGGCCGCGATGCGGTCCTCAAGCGCGAGGAGCCGCAACTCCTCCAAGTGGCGGGACTCGCGGCTACCGACGGTCGTCGACTCCAGCCCGAGGTAGGCACGGCCACGCCACAGAGCCAACGCCGCCCGAAGCGTCTCGGCTGCCGCAGACACCCGGCCCTCCTGGTAGGCGCGCCGACCAAGGTCGACGAGGCGCTCGAACTGATACGCGTCGATCCACTCCGCAGGGACGGCCAGGCGATAGCCACCGGGATCTGTGAGCAGGTACCTGGGAGTGCCGTTGCGCTCCGGCTCGAAGATCCGGCGCAGGTTCACGATGTGGTTCTGCAACGCCTTGCCGGCCGTGCGGGGCGGCGTCTCGCCCCAGATCGTGTCGATGAGGTCATCCGTGCTGACGGTGTGGCCGACGCGGGCTGCCAGATGAGCGATCAGGGCCCGTTCCTTCGCACTCGGCAGTGCGATGGGGCCAGCACTCGTGCGCACCTGGATCGGCCCGAGGACGTCGATGGACACCGGGCTGCGTTCTTCTACTCGCGCGTCGGTCGGCATGACTCCTCCGTCCGCCATCAGAAGCGTAGCCAAACCTAACCCGGTCATGTCTGGGTAAAGCGACGGTCAGGTCGGTGAGGCTGGGTGACGAGCTCGCCCGGGACCGCGCTCCGAGCCTTCGAACGCAGGCCCACAACCACTGGCCCACGGCCCGGCCGCACCCGGACTATTCAGTGTTACTATGTACCAGTAGTCAATGACACTTAGTAGTGCAAGCGAGGTGGCGTCCGTGGGCAAGCAGGTGACGGAGATGCTCAAGGGGACCCTTGAGGGCATCGTTCTGGCAATCCTGTCCAGCCGGCCCGCGTACGGCTACGAGATCACGGCGTGGCTGCGGGAGAAGGGCTTCTCCGACATCGCCGAAGGGACCGTCTACGCGCTGCTCATCAGGGTCGAGCAGCGCGGCCTCGTCGACGTGGCGAAGGTCCCCTCGGAGAAGGGGCCGCCGCGAAAGGTGTACTCGCTCAACGCTCAGGGACGCGAGTACCTCGACGAGTTCTGGAGGACCTGGAGCTTCCTCGCAGAACGACTGGATCAGCTCCGCGAAGGAGGACAGTGACCATGGGCATTTCAGCTTTCACCTCGAAGGTGATCGGCGACAAGCGGCGGTGGCGGCAGTACAAGGCGCGCACGCGAGCACTACCCGAGAGCTACCGCACGGCGGTTGCGGGAATCGAGCGGTACCTGATGTATTTCGGGCCGATGGACGGCGACAATGCGGTATCGCTGTTCGAGGACGTGGCCGATCTGTTCGACCGGGCCGCGGCGGACGGAACGCCGATCCGCGAGATCGTCGGGGAGGACCCCGTGGAGTTCGTCGAGGCGCTCATTCAGAACTACGAAAAGGGCGGATACGTCACCCGGGAACGGGACCGACTCATGGCGGCGATCGAAGCCGCGGAGACAGAGGACGACAGGACTCGGGGGGCATCGGGATGACGGCGCCAGCGCTACACGTCCACGGCCTGGAGAAGTCGTTCAAGGAGGTGCGCGTGCTGCGCGGGGTGGACTTCGACGTCGTGCGGGGCAGCATCTTCGCCCTGCTCGGCTCCAACGGCGCGGGCAAGACCACGGTCGTGAAGATCCTGTCCACGCTGCTCAAGCCCGACGCGGGGACAGCCACCGTCGCTGGATTCAACGTCGTCACCCAGCCGGCCCACGTGCGGGAGTCCATCAGCCTGACAGGGCAGTTCGCGGCCGTGGACGAGATCCTCACCGGCCGCGAGAACCTGGTGCTGATGGCCCGACTGTGGCACCTGCCGGACGTCGGCCGGATCGCGGATGATCTGCTGGCACGTTTCCAGCTCGCCGACGCGGCGCAGCGGAGGGTGGCGACGTACTCCGGAGGGATGCGCCGCCGCCTGGACATCGCCATGAGCCTCATCGGGAGTCCGCCGGTGGTCTTCCTGGACGAACCGACCACCGGGCTGGACCCCCAGTCCCGCCTTGAGGTGTGGCAGAGCGTCAAGGAACTCGCCGGGCAGGGCACGACGGTTCTGCTCACCACGCAGTCCCTGGACGAGGCCGAACAGCTCGCCGACCGGATCGCGATCCTCCACGAGGGACGGATCATCGCGAACGGCACGCTCGCCGAACTCAAACAACTCCTCCCGCCCGCGGAGATCGAGTACGTCGAGAAACAGCCAACGCTCGAGGAGGTCTTCCTGGCCATCGTCGGCGCCGACGGTAGCGCGGGCACGGACAACTAGGGAACAGCCATGACCAAGCACTTCTTCGCCGACACCACCACCCTGACGGGACGATCCCTGCGCCACATCACGCGCAGCCCGGACACCATCATCACGACCACAATCATGCCGATCCTCTTCATGCTGCTGTTCGTTTATGTGTTCGGCGGCGCGATCAACACCGGGACGGATGCGTATGTGGACTACCTGCTGCCCGGCATCCTTCTCATCACGATTGCGTCGAGCATCTCCTACACGGCCTTCCGGCTGTTCATGGATATGCGCAGCGGCATCTTCGAACGCTTCCAGTCCATGCCGATCGCCCGGTCGTCCGTGCTGTGGGCGCAGGTGCTGACCTCGCTGGTCGCCAGTCTGATCTCTGTTGTGGTCGTCGTGCTCGTCGCGCTGCTCATGGGATTCCGCTCGGGGGCCGGCGTGCTGGCCTGGCTCGCGGTCGCCGGCATCCTGACCCTCTTCACCCTGGCGTTGACGTGGCTGGCCGTCATCGCCGGCCTGTCCGCGAAGACCGTGGACGGCGCGAGCGCCTTCTCCTACCCGATCATCTTCCTGCCGTTCATCAGTTCCGCATTCGTACTCACCGCGACCATGCCCGGTCCAGTACGCGCCTTCGCCGAGAACCAACCGGTGACGCCCATCGTCAACGCGATCCGCGACTTGTACACCCAGCAACCCGTCGGGACCGACATCTGGATCGCACTCGCGTGGTGCCTCGGCATCCTCATCGTCGGGTATGCGTTCGCCATGGCCGCCTACCACCGCAAGATCGCCTGAGGATCTGGTTCCGATCCACCGAGCCCCCACCTCGGCGCCGCTGCCGACGCCTGTCCGAACGGGTCGAACTTCGACTCGCCCGACACCGGCGGCGAGCCCTCCTCGGGTGGGGGTTGACAACATCAACCCGACCGCCAAACCATGGGGTGTGCTCGCAGGAGAGCTGGACGACGCTGGTATCGCACCACGCGGCAGCGACGGATACGGTACGCGCGTCGCGGCCGGTCCCTGCCGAGATCCTCTCCGGCCGGAGAGGCGGGTACGCCCGGTCCCCCGGCAGTATGTCGTCCACCGACGTCGACGTGGAGTGCTCGTGACCACTGGACCTTCGACGGACAAGGCAGGCACACTCCTTGCCCTGCACACCGGTCCCGGCTTCGTGCTCCCCAACGCCTGGGACGCCGGGTCCGCCCGCATCCTCGAGCAGGTCGGCTTCCCGGTCATCGCCACGACCAGCGCGGGCATCGCTTGGTCCTGCGGAGTCCCGGACGGAGGAGCGATGGACCGCGACAGGATGCTCGACCACGTCGGTCGCATCGTGGCCGCGGTGGGCGTGCCCGTGACCGCGGACCTCGAAGCCGGCTAC
This sequence comes from uncultured Actinomycetota bacterium, assembly GCA_963733395.1. Lineage (GTDB taxonomy): Bacteria > Actinomycetota > Actinomycetes > S36-B12 > UBA10799 > JADKAV01. Next base: position 194,792 of record CAVTCZ010000017.1, on the reverse strand, counting down.
GGCGACACCGCGGACGACGTCGGCCGCACCGTGGCCCGGGCCGTGGAACTCGGGGCGGTGGGCGGCAACCTGGAGGACGCCCAGGAGGGCGGGCTGTTCGGCATCGATGAGGCCGTCGACCGCGTCGCGGCCGCTCGGGCTGCGGCGCCCAGCGGCACGTTCGTGCTGAACGCCCGCACCGACACCTACTTCGCCGGCACGACCGGCGACGCGTTCGCCGAGACGGTCGAGCGGGCGGTCCGGTACGTCGAAGCGGGGGCCGACTGCGTCTTCGTGCCCGGCGTCGTCGAGGAGGACACGATCCGCCGGCTCGCCGCGGCCATCCCGGGCCCGCTCAACGTGGTGGCCGGCCTGGCGAACACCATCGACGCGCCCACGCTCTTCTCGCTCGGCGTCAAGCGGGTCAGCCTGGGCGGAAGCCTGGCCCGAGCCGCGCTCAGCACGTTGGAGCGAGCGGGGCGGGAGCTGCTCGACTCCGGAACGCTCGGCTTCCTCGACGGTGCGATTGCGTACGCCGACCTGCAGCGGCGCTTCGGCGCGGAGTCGCCCTCAGAGCGGCAAGACCGCTGACCGGTATGCCTGACTCATCGGGCCAGCCCACCCGGTAGCCGGCGGTGTTCGCCTGTCGGCAGCCGCAAGGAAGACATCGCTCGGCTGTGCCCATGATGCCCGCCGGCCGTGACCACGGACTCAGCAGATCCGATGTGATCGGACTTCACTGCACTGCGCCGCGGACGAACGCGTCCAGTTGCGCCTCGGGCACCGCCCCCACCAAACGGTTGACGACCTCGCCCTTCTCGACAAGCAGCAAGGTGGGGATGCTCATGGCGTCGTACCTGCGAGCCACGGATGGGCTGTCGTCGACGTTCACCTTCACGACCTTCAGCCGCCCGGGGTACTTGGCCGCCATACGCTCCACAATCGGTGAGACCATCCTGCACGGCCCGCACCATGGTGCCCACAGATCGACCAGCACCGGAATCCTGGCATCGAGGACGACCTTCGAGAATGTGTCGTCGTTGGCCACGGCAAGCCACGGCAAGACGGCCTTGCATGAGGCGCACGTGGGCTTGCCCGTCGCTGCAGACGGCACGCGATTCTTCGTCCCACAGGAAGCACAGGCGACGACCTGAGAATCTCCGGACACACCCCGACGGTAGCAAGTCCGCGCGGTTCCAACGGCTCACCACCGGCGGTCCCGTTGGTGAGCCGTTGTCGTGTGGGTGAGCGACTGCACGCGTGTCCTCTCTCACCGGCGGCACAACTTCTCACCAAGTGCATCGTGCGCGGTTGCGCGCCGCCTCCTGCGGTCGAGCAGGTGCAGCACAGGCCTGGCCCAGCCCAGTACTGCCTGTGACGACGCGCGCCTTGCCGTTCGCCTTCATCGACTCCCCGCCAGTCAGTCGGGCTGGCAACGCCAACTCGCTCGAACGGCGAAGGGTCCTGGGGAAACCGGAGTTGGAGAGGCCCGGCAAGTGGCCGGCTGGTCAAGAAGTGGAAGCAGGTGCCCGTGCCCGGTGTCATCCTCCTTCGCGGGGCAGATCGCCTGGCTCGATCGGCTCATCGCCGGCACCGTCGATCTCCTGCGCCTGGTCGGCCTCGAACTGTTCGTCAGGTTCTCTGGCAGGGGCGGCAGCGGGGTCGATCTCCTGTGCCTGATCGGTGACGATACGGGCCGGCTCGGCGAAGGCGTCGGTCGGGTTCTCGCTCATGGTTCCTCCTCGTCGGAGTGCCATTCAATCACTCTCGCCCCGCGACAGCACCCCCTGCGCCCGACAGGGACGCTAGGGAGCGAGCACGCTCCCGGGGATGTTCCGGGCAGCAGTGAACACAACGAAGGCGACCAGCCAGATCGTGGCCCATCGCGACCCCGGTCGCTTCACGGCTGCGAACAGCAGGAACAGTATGCCGGGGATGAGTAGCGCGTTATGCCCAACGGACTCGACGACGTTCCCCTGGGTCAAGTCGTGCAATCCGCGCAAGGATCCACAACCTGGGCAGTACACGCCGAGCAGCGCATAGGTCGGACATAGCCCCCACGAGCCGGACTCGTGCGGATCCCTCACGGCCACTGCCACGGCCAGCGCAACGACGAATCCCAACGGACCCAGTCTCGGTCCCAACTGCCGAAAGGTGCCCGCTGGAGATCCACCCGGGGTGTCAGCGGGCCACCGAGTAGATCCAGGGGCGGGGCTCTGCGTTGCCATCGTCACTCAGCGATCAGCGGCTACCTCAGGAGCCGCTCGACCCTGCGGCTATGCCCAGAATCACCACAAAGATCAAGTAGCCACCAGCCAACAGACCGCCTACCACAGCGGCCCAGATGCTCCACTTCTTCGCACTGTCCGAAGCGCGCTGCGCTTCGGCGTATTGACCGGTGGCGTACAACGAGTCGACCTTGCTCGCCGAGACGATGGCGGCGATGCCGAAGGGCAGACAGCAGAACAGGGTCGTCAGGATGGCCCACACGAGGTAGTTGTTGGGTTTTCCCTGCATACCCATCGGCTGACCTCCGTAGGAACCCGGAGGAGGCGGCGGGGGCGGCTGGCCGCCAGGAGGCGGAGGGGGTGGCGGGGGTGGCGAGTTGTAGGACATGGACCCATACCTTTCGCAGGTTGGACGTTGCGTCAACGTCTCGCGGACTGCTCCGCGTACATTGCGCATGACCATAGCAGCGCGACCGCTCCGGAGTCCGATTGTCAGCGGCAACTGGACTGACGACCGGTATGTCGACGGCGCTCGAAAACTGGTCAGTTTCGGCGGTGAGAAGACGAACACGTCTCCACGATGGGAGTGTCACCAGTTCGGAGGATCAGGCGATCATCCGCAGGCTTGCCGCGGAGGGGTTCCGAATGCCGGACCTGCTGGCTGCGACTCCGCCGGTGATGCCGGGGGCCGCTGCGGGAACCGGACCGGCCCGCGTGCAGATCTCGTTCGGCCCGAGAGCGTCGGTGTACACCGGGCTGCGACCTCTGCTCGTGCTTCTGCCGACATGAGTCCCTTCTCGCCATTCGAAAGGGGACAAGCCTTTCCTGGCCATGTCCCGGTAACGAAGGGGCCGAGGGCGGTGAGTCCGTCGGCGCACCCGCAGTGACGATGGCGGGGCCGAGAGGAGCCGTCGCACATGCGGGAACCGGACGCGCTGACACACCGTCAGAGTGACTCACGCCACATGATCGACTTCTGTTGAGGCGGTTCTGTAGTCTGCGTTCTCCGGGTACGGATGGGAGGCACCCATGGTCCGCGCTGTTGCTGTGATTGCTGCTCTCGCGACCGCCGCTGCGGTGGCGCCCGCGAGCGTGGCCCAGGCTGGCGTGCCCGCGGCGCCCGCAGCCGGGTCCGAGGTCCAAGCGGCACCGGCGGCCAATCAGGCGCCAAGGGCGGGCAACGCACCGCAGTGGGTCCAGTACCCGTACCTGTCCGGCGGCAGCAAGGGCAAGCTGACGGTGGTGGCGAAGGTGTTCGTCGACCCCAAACGCACCCGAGCGAGCAAGGGTCTGCGCCAGGACCGCGTGCGGCTCAGGGTGGCCGTGGGCAAGAAGAAGTACAGCAAGGTGAACAAGCCCCGCTCGGTCGCACTGCTGCCCGACGGTGCACTTCTGATGCGGACCCACAAGACCCGCAAGGTCGAAAGGGCCGGCGTGCTGACCATCAAGGTACCCCTGTCGAAGAACGCCTCGAACAAACTGCGCGACCGCGGGTTCAAAGGCCAACGGGCGGCCGTGGCGGTGTCCGTGAGCCACCGCAAGGACACCAAGAAGGGCGGCTCCCCGCACGAGGTGATCCAGATCAGCTCTGGCCCGTTGGTGAAAGGAAAGTGGTCCAAGGCAAAGGTGCAGCGGGCCACCGCGGGGGCTATGAAGCAGCGCCAGTTGCTGCGGCGCTCGAAGGCCCAGGCGGCAGAGCTCGCTTATGCGACCATGCCTCCCGGCGCCAGCGACGCGGACACGCCATGGTTCAACAACATCAACGTGAGCAACAACTCCCCGTTCCAACAGCAAGTCTCGTTCCAGCCGGTTATCCAGTGCATGTATTCGGCACCCACCACGTACACGAATCCGAGCCCGCCGGCGCCCGCGCCCGAGACGGCCAACGCCGGTGACACCCTGACGTTCACCTTCGCCATGCCCCAGGGCTGGACGGTGTTCCCCGGCTACGACGGTCCTCCCCCAGCACCGGGGCTGTACGGGGGCGAGAAGGGCCTCAATGCCCCCGGCACGCAAGGGACATTGGCGACCGACCTGGTCAACTCGGCAAACGCCGCTGGTCAGAACGCGGCGGATTCGGCGTTCAACGAAAGCACCTACACCGACGGCGGCATGGTGGGTGCCATTGCCGCGGCAAGCGTGCGGTTCATCGTCTCCTTCTTCGGAGGGCTGAAGGTCGACACCTGCAACAACACCTCGCAGTATCCGCAGCTGTTCGGGTTGAGCACGGTCGTGACCGGCTTCGGGACCAACGGGGTGTCGGACCCGACCCAGGCCGAATGGCCGGCCACGAACACGTGGGCAGGCAATACCTCCGCTGGCAATTTCGCAGCGGGCAACCAGGGTGCCTTCACCGACACCCCGACCAGCCAATTCATCGCCGGCCCGCTGCAGCAGGCTTTGGGCGCACAGACCAACGCCCTCTACTACTGGAACGGCGGGGCGCCGGCGCCGATGGTCTCCCCGAACGCCTCATCGGGGGCCTACACGGGCGGCTCCGCAACCTTTCAGGACGGGCTGATCCAGTATGTGGGACCCAACCCCGGATTCCCCGACGGTGCGATGGAGTGCAAGGCGTACGGCAAAGAATCCAGCGATCCCTATTCCGTCTGCAAATACACGACCTATGCAGAGATGTCCATCCAGCTCAGCTACCTGACGAACCCCCAGTACAGCTCCGGTCTGCTGAACGAGGGCAAGGCGCCGACCATGACCGCCAGCGTGGACTCCACCGGCAACTACACGCTGCGCTGCGACCTGTCCCAGATGACCGCGTCGCTGACGACACCGTTCGGCGACGGTGCTCCGACCACGGTCGAACAGAGCACCCTGGCCAACACCGCGACCAACGGTTCGGGGCAACTCCCGCAGAACGCCGACTGGCTGGTCAACTTCTTCGGCGTGAACGCCGACGGTGAGCCGGTGTACATCCAGGAATCGGTCGCCAACGCCACCAGTGGCGTCAACACGCCCTATCTGGCACCGAACGCGGCGAACCAGCCGGTGTCGATCCAGGCCGCCTCCGCCGGCAACAGCCAAGCCGTGGCCCTAGGCACGGTGACCCCGGCGAACATGCAGGACATGGTTACGCTGGACGGGACCCCTGCAGTGCCCACGCAGTTCGGCTGCACCGCCTCGCCGACGATCAGCCTGCCCGGGCTGAAGGTCAACGCTCAGGACGGCAGCCCCATCGCGACGGCATACGGGAACAACTGGCCGGTACCCACCACCATCGGAGAAGGCGGCGGCTGGCCGGTCGGGGCCTACGGCAACAGGCAGAAGCCGTTCGACTTCAAATGGATGACCCCGGTCACGAAACTGAACGTGACCTTCCAGGGGCCACCGCTGCGCGACATCGCCGACATTCCGCAAGGGTGATTGCGGCCCCTCTCCGCCGTTGTTGTTGCGAAGTCGCCCGGACATGCCGGTGTGTCGCGTCGACTTCGCCAGAACAGAGGGTTCAGTCCTGGCGCAGCGCCGGAACTGGACAGATCGATGGAGCGACCGGTGATCGGAGCCTGGATCTGCAGGTAGGCCCTGTCGAACCAGGAACACAAGTAGGAGGCCGGCGCAGGTGGGGGCACGGGCATCCTGACGGGCGGTCGGCGCGCTGCTCATGCTGCGATCCGAGATCACCGGTCCCCGCGTGGAGCCGCCCGGAGCCGGCGTCGATCCGGTGGCCTTCCTGCCGCGGGCGTCGCGACGTGATACATCGACCGGAATCGAAACTGGTGGCGAGATGCACCTCGAACCCGCGGGCCGGGACGGCACTGTCACCGACCGTCCGCTGACCTACTGAAAGGCCCGCTACGCCTGCCTCACATCGGCCACCGGCTGCTCCCCGAAATCGGGCCGCGCGAGATAGGCCCAGGACCTTCGCAGCGGCCTCGTCAGAGTCCGCTTCCCTCGCGCCGCGAGTGTTGCGCGGTTGCTGGCAGCCGGACGCGAGTGTTGCGCGGTTGCTGGTTTTCGGGGGTGTCTGTGTCAGAGATACCGGACAGTTCTACGTCGCGACATCCCGGACACTTCGGTGCTCTGCAGCAAGGCTGCAGGCATGGCGAAGAGATCGATTGGGATGGATGTGCGGTTGCAGGTCGCGACGTGGCCGCAGGACGCTCCTCGCGGGTCGGTGAGCACCTCTGCGCCCAGCACGGGGTATCGCGTCGGGTTCTACGACTTACGTGCTCGAGCCGAGCAGGACGGCTAGTCTGGCCGCCTCGCTGCGAAGAGCCGCTACGCCTCGCCGCGCCGGGAGTCAGCGTGAGTCTCGTGGCGGCGCCTCCCCGAAGAACTTCTGGGCAGGCCGGTAGGGCCTCCTCGTCGGTGAGCGCGGGCTGGTCGGCCCGAACGTCAGACACCACCTGCGCGCCCACGTCGCTCATGTGCTTCTTCAACCGCCCCACCAGATGGTGCGTCGCGTTGGTCTTGCCCTTGCCGTTTCCCGGCGCATCCGCGCCGGCGGGTGCCTGAACTGGACCACCGGCTCGGTGGCTTGGGTGTCGGGGGGACGACTGTTCCGCATCGTGGCGGGCGGTCGGATGGGGGTCTTGTCAGTGTCGTTGTCGACCCAGGATTCTCACGTGACCCCGCATCGGGCAGACTCTGGCGGGACCACGGACGTGACCGGGGGGTGTCAGCGTGGAACCGGAGGAGGGGTCCACCGGTGGGATGCGGATCTTTGTCCGGACCCCTGCTTATGCTGCATGACGTGGCTCATCCCAAGGCAACGATCGTCGCGACCCCCAGCGGCCAAACCCCGCCGGAATGGGTCCGGCACATCACCGGACCCGATCTGAGTGACCTCTTCGGCGAGACCACAGTCCGCCGCGGCGCCGCCTATCAACGCAAGGGATCGGTTGTGACCATGAACGTCCAGCCGGACGGTCGGACGATCGTGGCAACAGTGCTCGGCACCCGTCCCTACACCACGCTCGTGGCGTCCGATGACGAGTTGGTCTCCCCGTCGGGGCCCACGGAGTACTTGGAAGTGTTCAGCAGGTGCAGCTGTCCCCTGGGCGGGGACTGCAAACACGTGGTGGCCGTCATTCTGGAGGCACAGTCGCGACTGCCGACGACACCAGCCGCGCCGACGGCCCCTCCGTGGGAGGGGGTGCTGGCCCCCGTGGTGCGCGGCGCCGGCGCATCCGGTCAGTCCCAGGCCCACGCACCGTTGGCTCTGCTCATCGAGGTGAGTAGGACCCCTGGTCCGTACCAAGCCCATCCCCACCTGCAACTGCGCCCGCTGATGCGCGGCTCCTCCGGTGCCTGGATCCGCAGCGGCATCTCCTGGTCCGATGTGCAGTACTCGTACCAATGGCGGCACTTCGATCCAGCCCAGCAGGAGGCCCTCGCGGCGATCACCGTGGCGGAGAAGGCCAGGACGCAGTACTACTACAGCACCGGGCAGTCGATCTCCACCGACCGGCTGGGCCCCAACTTGTGGCGCCTTCTCCAAGACGCGCTCACAGCCGGCGTCGTCCTGGTCACGGGATCGAAGGCCGACAAGCCCGTCATGGTCTGGCCGGAGCCGGCGGAGATGGTGCTGGACACGAGCCGCGAGGGATCTGACCGGGACATCGTGGTGCGGCCCCTGCTACGGGTACCCGGCGCGCAGGGTGCACCGGTCCCTCTGGGCAACCCCGCTCACGGTGTCTACATCTCGACGCGGGACGGCCTGACCCTCGCCCGCCTGACCAAACCCCTCACCGCCAGCATGGCCGAACTGGTGGACTCGGTCGACTGCCTGACGATCCCAGCCCACGATGCAACCCGGTTCCTCACGCAGTACTACCCCGCACTTCGGCAACTCGCCTGCGTTGAGTCCTCCGACGACAGCGTCACGTTCCCCGAGGTGCAGCCGCCGTGCCTCGCGCTGCGCGTGACGTTCGACGACGGCCATCGAACACATCTGCAGTGGTCCTTCCACTACACAGTGGGCACCGAGACGATCGCGGTCCCGCTGCTGCGCACGACCGCTCAGGATCCGGTGGCCCGGGACGCCGCTGCGGAGGAGGCGCTGCTGTCCAGCCTCGACATCCTCGGCACGGTTGCGGGACTGACGACTCCCCTTCCCGGCAAGACCCGGCCCGGGGTCGTGATCGAACCGACCCTGCAGGACTGGTCCACCATCGCATTCATCCGCGACATCCTGCCCGTCCTGCAAGCCCGGGAGGACGTCGACGTCACGGTCGTCGGCTCACCCCTGGACTACATCGAAGTCGACGGCCCGCCGGTCGTGTCCGTCGTCCACCCACGACATCGCCACGCCCGACGCGCATGACCACGAGGACTGGTTCGATCTGGAGATCCTGGTCACGGTGGGGGACCATGAAGTGCCACTGGTGACCCTGCTGGCCGCGCTGGCGCTGGGCGACGAACGAGCTGATCCTGGACGACGGCGCCTGGTTCTCCCTGGACCGACCCGAACTGCAGACCCTCCGCCGGATCGTCGAGGAGGCCCGCGCCCTGCAGGACCGCGAGCCCGACCAGCTGCGGATCAACCGCTACCAGGCCGGCCTGTGGGAGGAACTGGTCGACCTGGGGGTCGTCGCCCAGCAGAGCCAGCGGTGGGCGCAGTTCGGTGGGAGCCCTGCTCGCCCTCGACGAGCTGCCGCACCCGGAGCCGCCGCCGTCGCTGGCAGCCACGCTGCGGCCCTATCAACTCGACGGATACCAGTGGCTGTCCTTCCTGTGGGACCACCGACTGGGCGGAATCCTGGCCGACGACATGGGGCTGGGCAAGACGCTGCAGACGCTGACCACGGCCGAGCGGGCCCGCACGCAGGGCACCCTGACACCGGACGCGCCCATCCTGGTCGTGGCCCCCACCAGCGTGGTCGCGACGTGGCACCAGAGGCCGAGACCTTCACCCCCGGGCTGTCCGTGGCCACGATCACGCAGACCGCGCGCAAGTCCGGGGTCTCGCTGCGCGACGCCATCGCAGGCGCCCACGTCGTCGTCACGTCCTACGCACTGTTCCGCATCGACGCCGAGAACTACGGCGAGCTGGACTGGAGCGCACTCGTCCTCGACGAGGCGCAGTTCGTCAAGAACCACCAGTCGCGGACCTACCAGGTGGCCCGCACCCTGCAGGCGCCGGTGAAGATCGCGATCACCGGCACCCCGCTGGAGAACTCGCTGATGGATCTGTGGGCGTTGCTGTCCATCACCGCACCGGGCCTGTTCCCATCGCCCCAGCGGTTCGGTGAGCTCTTCCGCAAGCCGATCGAGTCCGGTACCTCCCCCGAACTGCTGGCCACCCTGCGGCGCCGGATCCGCCCGCTGATGTTGCGCCGCACGAAGGAGGCTGTGGCCCAGGACCTGCCGCCGAAGATCGAGCAGGTGGTGACCGTCCCGCTCAACACGGCGCACCGCCGGATCTACGACACGCATCTGCAGCGCGAGCGCCAGCGCATTCTCGGACTGCTCGACGATGTCGACCACAACCGGGTCGCGATCCTCACGGCCCTGACCCAGTTGCGTCAACTCAGCCTCGACGTGCACCTCGTCGTGCCCGATGCTCCGGCCAACGTCGCACTCCAGCAAGGTCGAGGCTCTGATCGAGCAACTCGTCGAGGTCGTCGCCGAGGGGCACCGGTGCCTCGTCTTCAGCCAGTTCACCCGGTTCCTGGCGATCGTCCGCCAGCGGCTCGACGCCGAAGGCATCGAGCACGTCTACCTCGACGGCCGCACGCGCAACCGGCCGAAGCGGATCGCGGAGTTCACCGACGGTGACGCACCGGTCTTCCTGATCAGTCTCAAGGCCGGCGGCTCCGGGCTCACCCTCACCGAGGCCGACTACGTGTTCGTCCTGGACCCGTGGTGGAACCCGGCCGTCGAGGCGCAGGCCATCGACCGGACCCACCGGATCGGCCAGGACAAGACGGTCATGGTCTACCGCCTCGTCTCCGAGGGCGACCATCGAGGAGAAGGTCGTGGCCCTCCAGGAGCGCAAGCGCGAGCTCTTCTCCCGGGTCGTCGACGAAGGTGGCCTCATGGGGGCCCCGCTCACCGCCGACGACATCCGCGGACTGATCGAAGGATGACCGCATTGGCCTGGCACGCGAGGCGTATGTCGCGATCGGGACTGATTGGTACGACGATCGGTCGTGTGACGCGCTGAAGGCGACCGACTGCTGCTCGAAGTCCGGTCGGGCCAGATGGGTCAGCGAGGCCTCGCAGGACACCCCAGCCACGGCTCCCCACCACCGGCCAACCCGGCCGACCTCGCCCACGACTGACGACCACCGCCCCTGTGGACGGCGAACGCCACTGGTGACAACCGAGCGCAGACTAGACCCGTGGAACCGAAGGAGGCACCATGGCAGTCATGGCCACCGGCAACCTGCTCACCCGGGCCGACCTCGACGCCCTGCCCGACGACGGACTCCGACACGAGCTCATCGACGGCGCATTCGTCATGACACCGGCGCCGGGACTCCCGCATCAGACGATCAGCGGCGCGCTCTACCGGACGCTGTGGTCTGCAAGCATGGGCACTGGTTTGAAAGTCATCTACGCACCGTTCGACGTAGTGCTGGGACCGAACGTGGTCGAGCCCGACATCATCGTGGCGCCACAGACCGCCTTCACGGAACGGGACCTGCCGAGCGCACCGCTGCTCGCCGTGGAGTTCGCGTCGGCCTCCACCCGCTGGCTCGACGAGGGACGCAAGCGCAGCATGTACGAAGAGTTCGGCGTCGCCTCCTACTGGCTCGTCGACCCCGACGCCCCGGCCATCACAATCCTGGAACTCACCGACGGGCACTACGCACACATCGCCACCGCACGCGGCGACCAGACCATCGAGGTCTCTGCCCCGTTCCCCGTCACCCTCAATCCGACCGACCTCGCCCGCGGCTGAACGGCCCCGGCGCCGGATCAGCAACTCGTAGGGCGCCGACCGCCGCTGACGGCACATCCTGCATCTGACCGCCCCCACTGGTCGCGACCTGCCAGGATGCCCCGCTCTCCTGCTCCCACGCCTCCTGGCGGTCCTCGGGCAGCAGGTCCGCGAAGTTCACCACGGCCGTCTCCCATATGTCGACGCGCAGGGAGCCATCGGACTTCTCAGATGTCTCCGCGACGAACGCCGGAGCTATCTCGGCGACGGCCCCAGCCACTGGCGCGGCGGCGGCCTGAACAACGACAGGGTCGCGATCAGAGTTCTCAATGTCGGCCACCACCCCGGTGATCAGGTGCGGGTCGCACGCACCGAACATCACGTGGATTCCGTCGCGTGCTGCAAGGAGAGGAAGTGCCTCATTGCACTGTGAAGGTTCTCCGCAACCGTGGCCTCCTCGAGGTCAGCGTCCTGCAGGGCCTACGCCGCCACATCCAGTCGCGCGGTCTGGATGGCAAGGTTCCACGCCTGGTGACTGACGCCCGGAAGCAGTTCGTCTCGGCACACGACCTGGGTGACGATAGCGCTTCGCTGACACGGGATCACCGGTCTCTTGCTGTTACCGTCGGTCGCGACGACGGCCGTGCGGCTGCGCTTGAGCGAGAGAGGTGACCGCATGCGGACACTCGTGATCAAGATGGCTGGCGGGGTTGCGGCAGCGCTGGTGCTCACGACTCTTCCTGGCATCGCACCGGTTGTCTCCGCCGCCAACCCTCCCGACCCGCCCACCACGATCGGCCCCAGCGTCGCGAGCGTCAGTGTTGCGGTACGCGACCTGGACGCGACCTCACCCACTGATGCGACGCCCAGCATCGTCAACCCCCGTGTCAATCCCCTGCCCGAGCGGCGCGGCGAGGCTGGACCCTCGACTGAGGATCCCACGGGACGCACCCCCAAGCCCTCGAGCGTGGCCAAAGGGCTCTCCCCTGCGCCGGATCTGGTGTTCGACGGCACAGGAAACCCGGAAGCGTGCGCCGGGTGCACACCTCCGGACCCCACTGGGGATGTGGGCCCCAACCACTACATCCAAATGGTCAACGCCACCAAGGTGGCCATCTTCAACAAGAGCGGGGTACTGCTGAAGCCCGCCTTCGACCTCAGCACCCTTTTCGCCAGCGGTGCGTGCCGCACCGGCGATCGCGGGGATCCCCAGGTCGTGTACGACCCCCTTTCCGACCGTTGGGTCCTCAGCCAATTCCAGGATGCCCCAAATACCTTGTGTTTCGCGGTGTCGACCACGCCCGATCCTCTGGGGACCTACTACCTGTACTCGTTCACCACCACGGAGTTCCCCGACTACTTCAAACTCGGTGTGTGGCCGTCCGGCTATTACGTCGGCACCAACGAGTCGACGTATGCGGCGTACGCGTTCGATCGCAGCAAGATGCTCCTCGGCCTGCCTGCGACTTCGATCCGATTCGGCGGTGAGACCAACTTCCTGATGCCGGCGGACGTCGACGGGACCCTGGCTCCAAGTGCCGTCGGAGGCCTGTTCTACACCTTCAAGGACAACGTGTTCCACGGTGGGACGGACCCCGACCGGCTCGAGATGTTCGCGTTGACCCCCGACTTCGCCACCCCCGGGAACAGCACGTTCACCAAGATCGCGACGATCCCGATCGAACCCTTCACATACACGGTGTGCGGCTTCTTCAATCTCAATTGCATCCCGCAGGGGGGCACGGCGCAGAAGGTCGATCCGGTGAGCGAATGGCCCATGCAGCGCTTTGCCTATCGCAGGCTCGCAGACCGCGAGGCGCTGGTCGGCAACTTCACGGTGGGTGGCGGGTCCGGTAGCGCGGGGGCTGCGATCAGATGGTTCGAACTCGCAGATTCCGGCTCCGGGTGGACTCTCAAGCAGGAGGGGACGCACGACCCCGGCGACGGTCTCGATCGGTGGATGGGATCGATCGCGATGGATGCCAACGGCAGCATCGCCTTGGGCTACTCGGCATCAAGCTCCACCGAGTTCCCCAGCCTTCGCTACGCCACGAGGACGGCATCGGATCCACCCGGCACGTTGCAGGCAGAGCAGGTGATGCGCGCCGGCGGGGGGTCGCAGACGGGCTCGAACCGCTGGGGTGATTACTCGGCGATGTCGGTCGACCCGGCCAACGAGCGTGCCTTCTGGTACACCGGCGAGTACTACGCCACCACGTCGCTTCGTGACTGGAGCACATCAATCGGCACCTTCACCGTGCCCTTGCCGCAGGAGATCACCTTCCCGCAGCCAGCGGATGTCTCTGTGGATGCGGGACCCGTGACCCTGACTGCCACAGGTGGCCCCTCGGGCAATCCGGTGCAGTTCGCCTCCACCACCCCGGCTGTATGCACCACGGGCGGGCCGGACGGGGCAACCCTGACCCTGGTGGCCGTGGGGACATGCACCGTCACCGCAGATCAGGCCGGCAATGCCTTCTACGAGCCGGCGCCGCAGATTCAGCGGTCTTTCCAGGTGGCACAAGGGACCCAGGCCATCACCTTCCCGCAACCACCTGATGTGCGCCTGGATGCGGGACCCGTGACCCTGACTGCCACAGGTGGCCCCTCGGGCAATCCGGTGCAGTTCGCCTCTACCACCCCGGCGATATGCACCACGGGTGGGCCGGACGGGGCAACGCTGACGCTGGTGGCCGTGGGGACATGCGCCGTCACCGCCGATCAGGCCGGCAACGCCAACTACGCCGCAGCCGCGCCCGTACAACGGTCGTTGGCGGTGACCGCTGTCGTCCCGATCAGGCAACGCCCGCTCGACAAGTGCGTGTTGGTTCCCAAGCGGATCCCCCTGCGCGGCACGACGAAGCTGCTCAAGAAGCAGTGCATCACCAACGCGGGCAAACGGGTGCGCGTCGCGGTGAGCGGCTCGGTTGCGCGTCCCCAAGGATCCCTTGATCGCCCCTACTACCGCGTCATACGCAAGGCGAACGGCGCGGTGTTCCTGCAGACCCGGGGATATCCCCTGCGCCTGCGGATCCGCTGGTCGGCCCCGGCCACGGGAGACTACCTCGCGTACAAGCGCATCGCGAAATACAGGACCCAAAGCCAGCCGTAGACGCGGATCGTTGCCTTCGCGCCATCGGGCAGGGAGTAGGGCACACCCGTGGTGGCACATGCCCTCGACGAGGTTGCACGTCTAGCAGGTGCGGAGGCGGCAAGCAGGCTCACTAACGCCTCTTGGGTGTCTGCGTGGCCGCGGGAGGTCGGCATGCGAACCACGAATTGAAGGCCGGCCACCCCGAGATCCAGGTCGTGGTGTACGAGTACATCTCCTGAGGCACTACACGAACCGGACCTTCTCGAAGCGATAACACAACCGTTATCGTCGATCCATGGTCCAGGGCACCTATGCCTATCGACTGCGGCTGCGTCGCACAGCCGCGGGGCTGAGCCAGCGCGAACTCGCAGCCGTATCCGGCGTCAAGCAGCCCCTGATCTCAGCCCTCGAACGGGGGAATCGGGAGCCCACCGGCACAGTCCGCCACCGACTCGATCAAGCTCTCCAGGTGCGGCCATCCCAATTGCTGCGGGCAGCTCGGCAGGAAGTGAAGGCTGAGGTGGCGGCAGTTGGCGGCACGAATGCTCGAATAGTCGGGTCGGTCGCGACGGGCCAGGATGAGGTCGGCTCAGATCTCGACCTCCTGGTTGAGTTCCCCCCCGAAGCGGATATCGTCACCCTCCTCACCCTGGAAGAGGCTCTTCGTGAAGTGCTGACCGCGCCGGTCGATGTGATCTCCGCAGGGAGCTCCGGCCACCTCAGCGAATCAACTCTGGCGCAATCGGTCCCCTTGTGACACACGATCGAACGCAGAGGCGCCTTGACGACCACAAGATCACCACAAACTGATTCGCCATGTGACCTTTTATCATGTGTCAAACGTGTGTCAAACGGTCGAGGCTCTCTGCGCGTTCAGTCGGGCCTTCGCCAGTTGGGCGCACAAGGCACAGGAGCGCACCTTCATCACGCACATCAGCCGCGCGATGAAGGTGCGGGCGGTGGGTCAGCAGGGAGGATCGGCGGCCCCGCCGAGCGCCAGATAGAAAGCCGTGATTGTCTGATGCTGACCCCCGCTCCCTACTTGCCCTTCTTCGGGTATTGGCATCTCACAGCGCCTGCGAAAACGACCCCATCAGTGCCTGCTCGGTTGAAGGTGGGCTGGAAGCCAACCCCCATGAGTTTGCCCTTCGACCTGAAGTTGACCTGCCCGTATCCGGGGACGGGGAAGGGCGGCACGTACAGGTTGCTGAAAGCAGCTTCACCGTTCTGGAGGATCACGACGTACGGGTCGGCGTTCTTGCCGTGCACGAGGTCGTACGAGTGGAACCCGCTGAAGTCGTCGATGGCCACGAACAGCCGGTATCCGCCCACGACCGGGGTCCGCGCAACGAACCCGCCACGCGACTTCCGACATTTCGCGGTGGTGAACTCCGCGACTACCTCATCCTCGTGAAACACAGTCACCTTGTTTGCGGTGTCAGGCGCAGCCCCCGCCGGGCTCGATACAACGAGAGCAGACAGGGCAAGGGCGACGGTGGTCAGCGATCGCAGATAGGGCTTCACCCTTCTGAACGTAGGCTCCTGCGAGGCCGGCGACCATGGCCCTTTCGATCAGAGTCCTGGGTACGCCGGCGAGCACGCCGACAAGGGGGCCGAACGTGCGCCTCCCGGACGTGCTTGCATGTACCCGCCCGGCGAATGGCTATGTCCAGCGGATCGCGCTACCCGACGTCCAGAATCCCGAAGGGCGCCGGGTGGACGCAGAGGGCAGCGCGATTGACGTTGGAACTGCGCCCCCAAGATCCCCTCACGGGCAGGATCACCCGGAACACTTCAGGCGCCGACGCCCGTCCAGGCCTTGCCGAACCAGCGCTGGATGCGTTCGGTACCGAAGGCGGACTTGTCCGCGGCGAGATTGGCGTCGGGGCCTTCCAGCGAACCGGCGGGACGTGCACCGCTGAGGAAAGTCACGTCGATCTTGGCGATCTCGTGGCCGCCGAACTCCATGTAGCAGATCCCGTGGCCGTCGTAGGTTCGGTTCGTCGCGGTGTTGCGCACCGTCGCGATGATCCCCGCGGCGACCACCGATGCCTGGCCCTCGGCGAACACCCCGGCCTTGGGTGTGCCGACGCTGGTGACGTCGCCGATCGCGTACACCCCTGGGAACTGGGTCTGGAGGGTCAGCGGATCCACAGGGATCCAGCCGTTCTCCGTCAGCCCCGAGGCAACCGCGACTGCCGGCGCCCGATGCACAGGCACCCCGAGGAACAGGTCGTACGGCAACTCGCCGCCATCACTGAGCACAGCAACTCTCCGGACCGTTCGTCACCGTGGACCGGACCATCCGCAAACGGATCGACGGAATCCTGGCCGCGGTCCGCCTTGGCGTCAACAACGCCCGCCACGTAGGCAACCGCCGCGTCCGGCTCATCATCAACCGGGCCTACGGATTCCACTCCGCCAACGCCGCGATCGCCCTCATCATGCTCACCCTCAGACCCATCGAACACGTCCTACCCCACGAACGCATGCACGCCTCCGGACCCTGAAACCACCCACATCAATGCCGGGAGGCCCTGATTTCTTCACCGACGACGAGGTCATTTCGTGGTTCCAGGAGACCCTCCAGCAGATTGTCGATGCCGGATTACTTGAGGACTTCTTCTCCGCCCTGACCGACTGAGGCTCCGATCAGCCGGCCCAGTGTGGCTGTCACACCATGTCTCGAACTTACGTGTGGGCGTAGCGGAATGCCCCGTAGTGCACTCCCCCCGCCGGCCACAGCGCGCAACACCTCACGCTCCTCATCGGCGCTCGCATCAGTCACCGTGAACTCGTGTGCGTCCAGGACCAGAGCACTCGGCCCAAAACGCGGTCTTTGAACCCGTGTCCAACGCTCCGATTTGGACCGAGTGCTGGTATCCAGGTACCGAACCACCAGGAAACGAGCGTTCGTCCCCTGGGCCTGTCGGAAGTGCCCGCTGCGGGCGGTGATCCGAGTTAGCCGTTCACCGGCGGGGGCACAGCCCTGGATCGGGGGCCGTCACCAAAACCCCCGATGCCGGGTGCCACGTGAACTGCCCGCCAACCCCTCTCTATCGGCGCCTGACGGGCGTTGACCTACGCGTTCCGTCGTGGGATTCTGAGCTCATAGGTCGAGGATTAGGGGGCCTGTGCAAAGTGCGACGAAGGTTCTTGAGATCCGCGTCCACGGGGTGGCCGGGACATCACCCTCAGACATGCTGGGCGTGGATGCTTCGGACGTCGAACCGGTGGCAGGCGATCGACGCACCGGCTTCTACCGGTGCAAGGCCGGAGCACAGCCCTATGGTCCGCAGCGGCCCGACAACGTAGCGGTCGAGGCCTACTCATGGGGAGGCCTGACGTCCGGGGTGACCGGAATCATGGATGTCATCAGGCGCATCCTGTGGCTGACACTCTTGCCGTTCGCGCTGGTCAACCTGGCGTACTGGACACGACCTGAGATGACTGAGAGGAAGGCCTGGAGCGCGATCTGGATGCGGATCGCCGGGCTGCTCTTGACCCTCCTGCTGGTTGCTGCCATGTTCACCATCGGTGTTGACCTCGTCGCCTGGCAGTGCTTCCGAGGAGGGTCGAACGTGTGCGGTGCCGTGCCGGGATTCCTCGACTTCCTCGCCGCACCTCCGTGGGACAGCCCGACGAGGCGGGTACTGGTGGGCTCCATGCTCCCGCTCGCCGTGCTGACCCTGCTGTGGGGGTTGTCCCGCCAGACTCTGCACCGCTACGAGTCCGTTGCCTCGGCTACCGTCGCCCCCGTCATGCCCGACAGCGAAACCTCCGACGCGGCCGTGGCGGAGTCGGAGGAGGCTTCGAGCCGGTCCGGCGACTGGATCCTGGGCAGGCGCAACATGTGGTACGGCTTGGACCGCACCTCAATGTTGCGCCGGGTGCACATCACGGCGGGGACGGCCTACGTCGTGGTGCTTGCCACCGCACCGCTGGTCATCGGGGGAACCCGCCAGGCACCCGTGGTAGGGGTCCTGGTTCTCGCGTCCGTGCTGTTGTGGACCGCCCTGGTGACCGTCGCCGTCACCTATCGGGACGGCTCGGAGTTCCTGGAGGTCCGCGAGGACTCCACCGCGTATAACGTGCTGGCGCACGTCTTGAGTTGGAGTCCCGTGGTCCTCGGCCTGGCCTACGCGGTGACGATGCTGGTCTTCGCCCCGTCGCAAGTGGTGGCGGCTCCATTGCTGCCCGGGCACGACCTGGGCGTCGAGGTTCCACTCGCGATGCTTGTCCTGATCGTGGCAGGTTTTCTCACGGCGAGCATGGGGCGCGTTCAAGGCGAGATCACTCTGATCGCGGTGACTGTCGTAGCCGTGATCGGCTGGCTCAGCAGCCATCTCTGGCAAGGCGAGTGGTGGTGGGGCGGTCCGATCGCCGCAGCCTTTGTCGTGTCGCTGGTGTGGCTGGCCCGAAGGCGGCGACCCAGCACGGCCTATGCGTGGAATGGCGCGGGGCCAGCGATGGTCCTTGGAGCGGCTGTGTGGGTGGCCGCACTGTTCAGCACCTCGACGGTGGTGTGGGTGGCCGACTATCTCAACGGTGGGGAGCAGACCGTGGAGGATCTGCAGGCCACATTTAATTCCGATGAGTCGCCGGGATTCCTGGCGGCCACCATTCAGTCCTCAGGGGCGAGCCTGCGCTTCACCACCGAAGGTGACCTCACCGCGACCAGGGCAACGCTGGTAACGAGTGGGGACACGGCCACGATCACCTCTGGCACCCTCCAGGCCGACCAACTGCTGGTGAGCACCCCCGACCGTCGGCCAGTGGCGATCGCCGACGGAGCGTTAGTCCCCCAGGCCCAGCCAGCTCCCGCCGATCCGAGGGCGCTGTCGTCTCTCAGCGGCGTCGAGGTGAGCAATGGCACGGTGGTCTACACAGGGCCGATCACGCTGGTCGACACGTGTGTCGTGCCGGAGCAGGCGAGCGCGAACCCATGTGCAGCGGATGGCAAAGGCGCCTATGTCGCGCGCGGCGTTCTGGCCTCCAATGGCTCGGTAGCTCGCACGCTTACCATCGAAGGCCCTGTGACACTGAACAGCGATCAGAGCCTGCAGGAGCCGCTGGTAGTTCCGTTGGCGCTGGTCTATTTCGCGTCGGTCCTACCGTTCTGGTTGATCGGGGTGTCGCTGGTCAGCATTGCCGGATATGGCCGCTGGCGGCTTACCCGCGGCAACCAGCAGGCCGTCCAAGCCTCCTTGAGCAAGGATCTACCCAACCTGCGGGATCACCTGCGCGAACGCAGCCGTAAGGCCCGAACCGCCGCCGGGTACACCCACCGCACCGAACGGATGGTTGGCCTCATCGCCTTCGTGACCTGCATCGCGGCGCTGGCAGTTCTGCTCGGTGCAGCGACTGGCGTTCCTCCCTGGAAGTGGGGGATGTTCGCGAACGCCGACAGCGGCTGGGTCCGCAGTCTGGCCGATGCCGGGCTGTGGGTGGCCCTCGGAGTGTCGCTTCTGCTGCTGGCTGCAGCCTCAAGGCTGCGCAAGTCCGACTCGATGCGCCGTTCGATAGGCATCTTGTGGGACCTCACCACCTTTTGGCCAAGGGTTGCCCACCCGCTGGGTCCGCCGTGTTACGCCGAGCGGGTCGTCCCCGAACTCATCGACCGCATGCACTGGGCACTAAGTCGCGGCGCTCGGGTCATCGTGTCCGCGCATAGTCAGGGATCGACCATCGCGGTCGCTGCGCTGTGTCAACTCAGGACCTGGAACGCCATGGGCTGGGAGCAGGTGCGATGCGTGACTTACGGCTCTCAATTGCGCATGTGGTATGGCCGCATCTTCCCGGCGGTGTTCAGCGCTCAGGCGGTGGGATACGAGCCGATCGACCGGCGGATCCTGTTCCGGGATGCGGCGCCCGATCTCGATCAGAGAGTCGAGAAGAAGCCGACCATTCCCAACAGTTCCCTGGCGCTCTACCTCAAGGTGGGTACCGACCAGCCCCACTGGATCAACCTGTTCCGCCGCACGGACCCCATCGGCTTCAGGGTTTTCTCCAACGCGAACTCCGTGGCTGACCGAGTCGTGAGCGAATACTCCCCCGGCAGCCTCACCGATGACCCCAACCCCGGCCTACACGGGCACAGCAGGTACCAGTTCAGCGAGGTCTACGAGACGGTCGTGTCAGATTGGTACGGCGTCCCGCCGACGGTCCCGCAGCCCGATGGGGTGCTTCATCTACAACCGTTGGTCCGGTAGCGGTTGGCCAGGCAGGTTCGTCTTCACGGTTGACGCTCGGACGGGGCCTTCGCGTCGTGGATGGCCAACGTGAAACCTCACGGACAGGCGCCGTCCACCGTGCCCACGAATACCTGGCTTTGGTGCGACTTCCTGTCCATTATGCCATCGAGCGCCCAGGTGTTGGGGTATGAGGAGTGAGTTGTCGATGAGGTCCCGGGCCGAGCTCACCAGCAGGTATGCCAAGGCGTATGTGAAGCCGACATCCGCAAGGGCATCCGCGTCAAAGCCTCCTGACCCAGGATTTCGCGGGCATTCCTAGATGAGGCACGGATCAACTTTCGCGGGCATCTTGACTTGAGGCACTACGCTGCGTGTTGACGGGGCGTATGACCTACGGCAGGCGATTCGCTCGGACTCACGCATAAGCAATTGATCTTGATTGGCGTTGCTCTCCGGTGGCAGAGCCGAGGCTGTCGGAGTCTTCCGGATCGCCCGACAGAAGGCTGACGACCCTGGGGCGGCCTGGGCATGCTTCGGGGAGTTGGGGGTAGCCCGCGACCGGACAATCCCGCACGCCCGCGGTGCGCAACAAGCGGGTCCAACTGAAGGCCGGGGCTTCGTACTTCGCGGTGACCGGAATGCCATGGAACTCATCGGCCAGCGCCACCGGGGAATCTGTCAAGACGGTTCGGGCGCGTCTGCCAGGCCGCGGCCGGGGACGCTAGACACCTACGCCCCTGTGGCCCGACTCCGACGACAGCACTCGACTGTCGGCCTCGGCCGACCTCTGGGTTCTGGAATCGGCCACTGAAACGATTGGAGACAACGGGCCTCCGAAACCCCGCCTGAGGCCTCCCCCCCAGACCGGCTCTGTGTGGCGAGTCGGTCTGTAAGCCGGATTCTGTACCGGGTCTCCCCGGCGACGGCCATCTGTCTGGGGCCACCGTTACCGATGACCTCGATGCAGCCCACCCGCAGACATTGAACGGGCCGTTCGCCTGCGCAGGCGCCGAAACGCCCTCTTGGCCTTGCTCCGGACGGGGTTTACCTAGCCGCCCACGTCGCCGTGGACGCTGGTGGTCTCTTACACCACCGTTTCACCCTTACCAGTCCGAGGACTGGCGGTCTGCTTTCTGTTGCACTTGCCCGCGGGTTGCCCCGGGTGGGAGTTACCCACCGTCCTGCCCTGTGGAGTCCGGACTTTCCTCGACTGCTCTGGGAGCAACCGCGGCCGCCCGACCGACTCGCCACATCCGAGTGTACGTGTCACCGAAGGCCAGCGGCCGATCCCCGGCGGCCACTGAACTTAGGCGAGCCTGAATGGGTTCCTCCGGCCAGCCCCCGCATAGCCTGTTCGCATAACCCCCAAGGGGTATTCGAAGAGGATTGGGAGGATCCACTCATGTTCACGCTCAGCCGCCCGGTCGCCGCCATAGGCGCAACCCTGCTGGCACTCGGGGCGCTGTCCGCGTGCTCGTCCGACGACACCGCATCCGACACCGCCACCGCCTCCGAGTCGGCTGCATGTGCCTTGACCGTGACCGACCCCTGGGTGAAGGCCCAGGACATGGACATGACCGGCGCGTTCGGGGTGTTCGAGAACACCACCGACCAGGACATCACCATCACATCGGCGTCCAGCCCCTCAGCCGGGAAGATGGAGATCCACGAGGTCGTCGACCAGGACGGTGCGATGGTCATGCAGCCCAAGGAGGGCGGCCTGGTCGTGCCGGCTGGCGGATCCGCGACGCTGAAGCCGGGCAGCGACCACCTCATGCTCATGGAACTGCCCGACCCGATCGAGGCCGGCGACGAGGTTGAGATCACCGCGGTGTGCGACACCGGCGGCACGGTGACGTGGACCAGCGTTGCCAAGCCGTACGAGGGCGGGGCCGAATCGTACGTGCCGAGTGAGGGTTCGATGGACTCCGAGTCCATGGAGCCGAGCGCATCTGCGAGCTGACCCCAGCCACATGACCTCCGACGCCCAGCAGCCCACGGGTCTGACCCGTCGCGGGCTGCTGGGCGGCTTGGCTCTCGGCGCCGGCGGTTTGGCCGTGGGCGCGGCCGCGGGTTACGCCGTGGCGGCCGAGCCCACCGCCGAGGTTGCGCAGGGAGCACTGGGCAGCGCCACTGAGGACTGCTACGGCGCCCATCAGGCGGGGATCGCCACGCCTCTGCAGGCCAACGCCACCTTCGTGGCCCTGGATCTGTCCAAGGGCGTCGACCGCGAGGCCATCGTCCGCATGATGCGGCTACTCACCGACGACATCATTCGCCTGACCGGGGGCAGTTCGGCCCTGGCCGACCCGCAACCGGAACTGGCGACGGTCCCCGCCCGACTGACGGTGACGGTAGGTTTCGGATCGGGCCTGCTCTCAGCGGCCGGGTTGGCCGACCAGGCGCCGGACTGGCTGACCGACGGGCTGCCCAACTTCTCGATCGACAAGCTCAAGCGCCGGTGGTCGGGTGGCGACCTGCTCCTGCAGGTGGCAGCCGAGGACCCGGTCACGGTGTCGCACGCGGTCCAGGTCCTGCTCACCGACACCCGCCCCTTCGCCAAGCCGCGATGGATCCAAACAGGCTTCCATCGCCCTGCGAACACCGCCCCCAGCGGGATGACCGGGCGCAACCTGATGGGCCAGATCGACGGCACGGTCAACCCCGAGGCCGGAACGGTCGACTTCGACCAGGTGGTGTGGGAGCCACCGGACTCCGATCCCGCCTGGCTGCGCGGCGGCACCGCCGTCGTCGTGCGCCGCATCGCCATGGACTTGCGCACCTGGGGCGGCATGGACGAGATCTCGAAGGAGGAAGCCATCGGCCGGCGGCTGTCCGACGGGGCGCCGCTGACGGGCGGCTCAGAGTTCACCGCACCCGATTTCGACGCCGAGGATGCGTACGGGATGCCCGTCATCCCGGCGACATCGCACATGCGCCTGGCACACGCACAAGCGCCCGAAGAGCGGATCCTGCGCCGGCCCTACAACTACGACGACGGCATGGCCCCTGACGGCTCCATGGATGCCGGCCTACTCTTCGTCGCCTACATGGCCGACCCGCAGGAACAGTTCGTCCCCATCCAGCGCCGCCTGGCGCAAGCCGACGTGCTCAACGTGTGGACGACCCCGGTGGGATCCGCGCTGTTCGCCGTGCCGCCCGGATTCTCCGAGGGCGAGTACATCGGCCAGACCCTGCTGGCCTGAGCGGGATACCCCTGCCAAACATGGTTGAGGGGCTCCTCTCAGTATGGGTGAGAGGAGCCCCTCAGACGCTCTGCGCAAGGTCGGGCGGTGAGTTCGAGTGCCCTCAGTATGCGATCGTTCGTCGCTTATCGCCTTTATCGCGATGTCGTGGACCCTCGTGGATCCTCCGGCCTAGTCCTTTTCGGATTTCTCCTTTGTGGCGAGCGTTGTGCTCTTTCCTCAGTGGTGACGTCGGCTGCGGATTCTCCGTTGTGCCTTCCTCTCTGCAGAACGTGTACCCCTGTTGTAGGCGCAGTCCGCGAGCGGCCGCAAGCGCTCATCGGCACAATCATCCGTTCAGACATTCGGGGCCGCCTGATCGGCTGGGACGAATCGGACGCGCAGTCGCACAACGTCAAGCGGCGGCCGGTCGGACCCGGACACCACCGGCGCGACGAGCCTCAGTCAGCCACCAGCGTGGTCACCGCCACGACGGTGGCGTCGTCTGGCTGCTCGTAGCGCACCGACAGCGACCCGAGTTCACGCAACGCCGTGACATGTGTCCCACCGCAGGCGATCCGGAACGTGCCCTCGGGCACATGGCAGCACCAGCGGCGCATGTCCGTCAGGTGCGGACCATCGACCTCGATCTCGACGTTGGCGTCCGCATCCATCCACCGCTGCACCTGGGCCTCCACCCGCGCCGGCAGCCCGTCGAGGCCCTCGAGGAAGGCCGCCGTGTCGAAGCCCTTCTTGCGCAGCGACTTGCCCAGGCGATAGCTGTCCCGGGCCTGGTCGGGTGTCATGCGCGAACTGGCCAGGGCGATCCGGTCGAAGTCCGGGTTGCCGATGCCGTCGGTCACCACGTCTTTGCGCCAGAGGTCCGCAACCACGGCGTTGAGTGCCAGCGCAGACACGTGGCAGCCGGTGTGGGCCCGACTCAGCCCGGCGCGCCGCTGCGCGTCCACCCGCAGATCCACCGCATCCCCCACCGCAGGCGCCGGTCCATCGACGACATGGACGACGACCCAGCTGTACTCGGGGTCGCCGCGCCGGGCTTGGATCGCGGAGTCGACGGCGATCACCCCTTCGGAGTCGACCGCCCCGACCAGGCAGTCGACCACCGCCAGTCCGTTCAGCGTTCCGAAATCGCCCGGCTGGTCCGGCCAGGATGGGTCGACCGGGTGGAAAGGTGTCCTGTCGGTCACCACCCCGACCCGGCCCTCGAGGTCGAGCACGTGCTGCACGACCCCGGCGCCGTGGACAACTCCGGCCGGGAATTCGACGACGGTGCCGGTCACAGGCCGGACTCCTGCGTGCGCACCATGATCGCTCCGCACTCATCGCACCGGACGACGTCGTCGACATCGGCAGCACGGATCCGGTCCCGGTCCGCGGAGCTCAGCATCAGCTGGCAGGCCCCGCACTGACCGTGCCGCAGCAGAGCGGCGCCCACGCCCGAACGATCGCGGATCTTCTCGTACAGAGCGACCAATTCGGCGGGCAGGTCAGCCACCACCGCCTCCCGCCGCTGTTCCAGTTGCGCGGTCTCCGAAACGATCTCGTCTTCGCGGCGGTCCCAAGCTGCACTCGTCTCGTCGGCCCGAGTGCGGGCTTCGGCCATCTTCTGCTCTGCGCCCTGCAGACCGACTGCCGTCTCTTCCAGCCGCTCCATGATCTCGATCTCGACGTCCTCGAGCTCGGCCTGGCGACGGGCGAGACTCTGCAGTTCGTGCTGGATGTCGGTCATCTGTTTGGCAGTGGCGGCGCCGGAGTCGAGGGTCTCCTGATCGCGGCGCACCCGGCTGCGCACGGTCTCGACGTCCGCCTCGGCGCGCGAGATGTCGCGCTCCAGGTCCTTGATCCGGGTGCGGGTGTCGACCAGTTCCTCCTCGGCTGCAACCACCGCCGCGCGCGCCTGGGTTGCGTCGTCGCGCAACTGCGAGGTCTTGCGTTCCTTGGCCAACTGCGCCAGTTTGCGGTCGACCAACGGCAGTTCGAGCAGGTCCTCTTGGGCCTGCGGATCAGCCTTCATGCGCTCCTCCTATGTGCCCGCTCCAGGGGTCCGTGACAAGTTCACTGACGTGCGTGGCGAGTCCAAGTTCTGCCAGCCGAACCGCTGTCTGGCCGCACCACGGCCATTCGCTGGCCCAGTGGGCGACGTCGACGACGGCACACCCGCCGTCGGCGAGATGCTCATCGACGGTGTGGTGCTTGAGATCAGCGGTGACGAGCACGTCGGCGACTCCGGAGGCCACCGGCAACTCCGAGGCGCCCGAACCGCCGACGACGGCGACGGTCCGGACCGATGCTGTCGGGTCCCCTGCGAACTTCACGCCGGCGGCTGTGGCCGGGAGCCGGGACGCGACATGGGCGGCGAAATCCGCCAGCGACTGCGGTGCAACCGTGCCCACCCGGCCCAGGCCCACCCCCGGTTCGAGGCGCCGCACTTCGGTGAAGTCGTACGCGGGCTCCTCGTACGGATGAGCAGCCAGCAGGGCGGCGGCGACCTGGCGTAGCCGGTGGGGCGGGAGCACCATCTCGAGGCGGTCCTCGTCGACCTGTTCGATGCGACCCACCTGCCCGATGTGCGGGTCCGCGCCGACCAACGGGCGGAAGGTGCCCTGTCCGGGCGTCGTGTAGGCGCAGCGGTCGTAGTCGCCCATCGCGCCGGCGCCTGCGGCGGCCAGGGCGGCGATGAGTGACTCGCGATTTGCGGCCGGCACGTACACAGTGACCCGCAGCAGCGACGTTTCGTACTGCTCCAGCGGTGCTATGTCCTGCAGACCCAAGGCCCGGGCGAGGGCATCGTTGACGCCGGGCCGGGCCCGATCCGCGTTGGTGTGCGCGTTGTAGAAGGCGATCCCGGACCTGATGAGATCCTGTGCGAACCTTCCCTTGGCCCCCCGCAGCGCCGTGATCCCCGACAGCCAGAGCGGGTGGTGGGTGATGAGCAGGTCGACGCCGAGCGCGCGTGCCTGCTCGGCCACAGCCGCAGTCGGATCGACCGCCAGCAGCACGGAACCGATGTCGGTATCCGGATCGCCGAACACCAGGCCGACCGCGTCCCACGACTCGGCCAGCGCAGGCGGGAACCAGCCATCGAGAGTTGCCACCACGTCAGCAAGCCGCACGTGGGCCCGGCCGGACTCGAACCGACGACCTTCCCGGTGTAAGCGGGGCGCGCTACCAGCTGCGCTACGGGCCCAGTCCAGGGTAGCGGGGCTCAAGGGCAGGCGGTGCGTCCCCGTCCGGGCCTGACGGCGACGCACCGCCTTGATTCACATGGTGGGCCCGTTGGGCCGACTGCGCATTCGCACACCAGTGGTTGTCGGCTCCGCGTTAGTCCTTCGCACAACGGTTAGCGCGGAGGACAGCCGTTAGCGAGAAGTCCGTGCCTGCGGCTAACGCCTGTCCCAACCACTCACGGCTGTCCAACGGACTAACCGCTGCGGAGCGGCTCAAGACGACCGCGACCCCGGCCGATCGGCACAATTCGGCACGACTTGTGCGGATCGACTTGCAACCGGCGCGCGGGTTGTGTGGACTACTCCTGTGTTCGGTGGACCCCTACCCGTACGACGCCCATGAGTACCCAAGCCTCAGACCAGTTGCCCCTCGGGCTCAACCGGGGCCAGGTGGTGATGGAGATCGGCCTCGATTCCGACTGCGACGACGCCATCCGTGACGCCTTCAGCACGGCCATCGACGGTGACCTGCTCGACGAGGACAGCGACGAGATCGTCGAGGCGGTGCTGCTGTGGTGGCGCGACGACGATGGCGACCTGGTCGACGGCCTGATGGATGCGCTCAGCCCACTGGCCGACAACGGCATCATCTGGCTGCTCACCCCCAAGCCCAGCCGCGACGGCCACATCGACCCCGCTGACATCGCCGAAGCGGCGCCCACCGCCGGGCTGCAACCCACCCGAACGATCAGCGCCAGCCGCAACTGGCAGGGCACCCGCCTGGTCGCGCCCAAGTCCGCCCGCCGCTAGCACTGTCGCAGGGTGCGCTGCGCGACTACTGTCGATTCCGAGTGAAAGGCGGTACCCGGTGAAGCCTGGTGGCATTCCTACGCAGTACGTGGACTCCGACCCCGAGGAGAGTCGGGAGTGGATCGAGTCCCTCGACGCGACGATCGATGCCGCCGGACCCGACCCGGGCCCGGCACTTGGTCCGGGAACTGCTGCGCCGAGCATCCGAACGCAGCCTCGGGATCGCGGATCTGCGACAGACCGACTACATCAACACCATCCCGCCCGAGGACGAGCCGGCATTCCCGGGCGATGAGGAGATCGAACACCGCATCCGCGCCTACATCCGGTGGAACGCCGCCATCATGGTCCACCGGGCCCAGCGCCCGGGCATCGCGGTGGGCGGCCACATCAGCACCTACGCGTCGTCGTCATCGCTGTACGAGGTCGGCTTCAACCATTTCTTCAACGGTCCCGGAACCGACGGCGGCGACCAGATCTTCTACCAGGGCCACGCCTGCACCGGCATCTACGCCCGCGCGTTCCTGGAGGGCCGGCTGACCGAGGACCGGATGGACGGCTTCCGGCAGGAGTTGAGCCACGGCGGCCCCGGGGCGGGACTACCCAGCTACCCACACCCGCGCCTGATGGGCGACTTCTGGCAGTTCCCGACAGTCTCCATGGGGCTCGGTCCGGACTCGGCGATCTACCAGGCCCGGTTCAACCGGTACCTGCACAACCGCGGCATCAAGGACACCTCGGGCCAGCACGTCTGGGCGTTCCTCGGCGACGGCGAGACCGACGAGCCCGAAGCACTCGGCCACCTCGACATCGCCGCCCGCGAAGGCCTGGACAACCTCACGTTCGTCGTCAACTGCAACCTGCAGCGCCTGGACGGACCCGTGCGCGGCAACGGGAAGATCATCCAGGAGCTGGAATCGACCTTCCGCGGCGCCGGCTGGAACGTCATCAAGGTCGTGTGGGGACGCGAATGGGACGACCTGCTCGCCATGGACACCGAGGGCGCGCTCGTGACCCTCATGAACGAGACGCTGGACGGCGACTACCAGACCTTCAAGGGCGAGTCCGGCGCCTACGTGCGCGAGCACTTCTTCAACAAGGACCCACGTCTGGCAGCCATGGTGGCCGACTACACCGATGACCAGATCTGGAAACTCAAGCGCGGCGGCCACGACTACCTCAAGCTGTACGCGGCGTACAAAGCGGCCATGGAACACAAGGGGCAGCCCACGGTGATCCTGGCCAAGACGGTCAAGGGCTGGACGCTCGGTTCCCACTTCGAGGCCCGCAACTCCACCCACCAGATGAAGAAGCTGACGCTCGATGACCTGCTGGCGTTCCGGGACCGGCTGAAGATCCCGTTCACCGACGAGCAGATCGACGCCAAGCTGCCGCCGTACTACCACCCCGGCCCCGAGCACCCGCACATCAAGTACATGCTCGACCGGCGCCGGGAACTCGGCGGTTCGCTGCCCTCCAGAAGGCAGACGTCACGACCGCTGGTGCTGCCCGGCGACAAGCCTTACGACGTCGTGCGGCGCGGCTCCGGACAGCAGGAGGTCGCCACCACCATGGCCTTCGTGCGGCTCTTCAAGGAGTTGCTGAAGGACCCGGAGATCGGCAAGCGCTTCGTCCCGATCATCCCCGACGAGGCTCGCACGTTCGGCATGGATGCGATGTTCCCCATCCAGAAGATCTACAACCCCGCGGGGCAGTTGTACCAGTCCGTGGACCGCGAGTTGTTCCTGTCGTACAAGGAGGCGGTCGACGGCCAGATCCTGCACGAGGGGATCAACGAAGCCGGTTCTGCGTCCTCGTTCCAGGCCGCCGGTTCGTCGTACTCGACCCACGACGAACCGATGATCCCGGTGTACATCTTCTACTCGATGTTCGGCTTCCAGCGCACCGCCGACCAGTTCTGGGCCTGCATGGACCAGAAGGTGCGCGGCTTCCTGCTCGGTGCCACAGCCGGGCGGACGACCCTCAACGGCGAGGGGCTGCAGCACGAGGACGGGCATTCGCACCTCATCGCCTCGACCAACCCGGCGGTGGTGGCCTACGACCCGGCGTTCGCGTTCGAGATCGGGCACATCGTCAAGGACGGTTTGCGCCGGATGTACGGCGAGGACTCCGAGGACATCTTCTACTACCTGACCGTCTACAACGAGCCGATCGTGCAGCCCGCCGAGCCGGAGAACGTCGACGTCGAGGGCATCCTCAAGGGGATGCACCTGTGGTCGCGCGGCGAGGGCGACGGACCGCGGGTGCAACTGCTGGCCTCCGGGGTCGCGGTGCCGTGGGCGGTCAAGGCCCAGGAGTTGCTGCACAGCGACTGGGGCGTCACGGCCGACGTGTGGTCGGTGACCTCCTGGAACGAACTGCGCCGGGACGCGCTGGCGGCGCAGCGGGCCGCGCTGCTCGATCCCGCGGCTGCTCCCCGGCTCCCGTACGTGACCCAGCGACTGGCCGAAACGGACGGCCCGGTGGTCGCCGTGAGTGACTACCTGCGTGCGGTCCAGGACCAGATCCGGCCATTCGTCCCGGGCGACTTCATGTCGCTGGGCACCGACGGCTGGGGCTTGTCGGACACCCGAGGGGCGTTGCGCCGGCACTTCCTCGTCGACGCCGAAGCCATCACCGTGCAAGCGCTGGCGATGCTGGGCACGCAGGGCAAGGTCGATCCGGATGCCGCAGCGGCAGCCGCCACCCGGTACCACCTCGACGACCCGGCGGCCGCGGACGCGGGCAACACCGAGGGCAGCGGCTGACGCAGGCCGTCCGCAGCCTGGGCCCGGGCCTCGCCCAGTTGGGGAGCAGTACCGGCTGGCTCGTCGACCGTGCGGCGGGCTTCGCCTGCCCGTGCGTGGCCGTGCCCAGGCCGTCTGGACTCGGCACTCGGCGGTGGTTGTTCCGGCGTAGACGTGAGACGTCGTGACACAGCGTGTCCCGCTAACGAACGGCGTCCACCAGGGACCGTCTCGGACTCGACCGGGCACACGGCCGCTTGCCCCTGGGCCGATCCGGAACCTATCCCGGCGGGGAGGGTCGGCGGCTGCCTGTGCCATCAGGGTGCTGCTGCTGCCCCCTGCCGGAACGCCGACTCCCCGGCAGGATGGCCCTGCAACTACGCCCGGCCCTGCGCCTTGGCCGCATCCCACAGGGCTTCCCGGGCGTCCGGGTGGGCGGCGTGTTCGATCAACTGCCGCACTTGCTCCCGCTCCTCGTTGCCGAAGATCTGCGCGAGGCCGTACTCGGTGACCACCGACGAGTGCTGGAAGGACGTCACCGGCCCCTCGATCAAAGGCACGATCGTGGACACCTGTGCCCGCGGGTGCCATGACGGGAGGGCGATGAACGCGTGGCCGCCGGGTGAGTGCAGCGCACCCACGATGAAGTCGGTCGAGCCGCCGAAGCCCGAGTAGATGCGGCCCTTGATCCGGGAGGCGTTCGCCTGCCCGTAGAGATCCACCTGCAGCGCCGAGTTCACGCTGATCATCGACGGCGTGCGACTGATCCGCCCCGGGTTGTTGGTCACCTCGGTGCGGCGCATCCGGACCAATTTGTTGCAGTCCAGCCAGTCGTACAACCGCTGGCTGCCGAACACGAACGAAGCGGTCAGCGGCACGTCGGTGTCGAAGCAGCGCAATTCGTGCAGTGCCAGGACTCCGTCGGAGAACATCTCCGACCAGATCTTCAGCCCGCGGCGGCCGGTCAACGAGCCCAGCACCGCGTCCGGCACTCCCCCGATTCCCAGTTGCAGCGTCGCGCCGTCCGGGATCCGGCTGTAGATGCGGCCGGCGATGGCCTGGGCGACCTCGTCCGGTTCGCCCGGCTCCAGAGACATCAGCGGTTCGTCGACCTCGATGCAGTAGTCGATGTCGTCCACATGGACCAGGGCGTCGCCGTAGGTGTGCGGCATCCGCGGGTTCACCTGCGCGATGATCAAGCCGCCGCGGTCCCGCACCGCCTCGAGCACGGCCGGCAGGATGTTGACCTCCAGCCCCATCGACACCACGCCGTCGCGCGGGGTCGACGTGTGCAGCAGCAGCACATCGACCGGCAGGGACTGGCGCAGGATGACCGGGGTGAGGCTCAACCGGCACGGGTAGTACATCAGCGTTGGACTGCGGCGCATCGCCGGTCCCACGAACGTCGTCTCGTGGGTCACGCCGGGCCGGGTCGGGACGGTCCCCTGGGCGTTGAGCATGTGCAGCGTGTAGGTGGGGATCGCCTCGTCCACGACCTTCAGCAGCGCCTGCGGGGTGGCGAAGTTCCCCGGTGCGACGATCCGCGGGTGCGGCGCCAACGACTCCAACCGGCTTGCGAGGTTCTCCGGACGGATGGTTTTCACAGCGTGGGCTCCATTTCACCGCCGCCTTCCAGCACGCGGTCTATCCAATCCAGCAGGGCTCCGGGGTCGAAGGGCTTGGGCAGGAACACGTTGGCTCCGGCGCTCCAGCCCGCCCACGTCGTGGCGTCGTCGGTCATCGCGGTCAGCAGGATGACGGGCAGTTCCTTGGTCGCAGGGCGCGCCCGCAGCTCGGTCAGGACGTCCAGGCCACTGATGCCCGGCATCATGATGTCGAGCACCACACAATCGGGGAGTTCGGCCTCGCTCAACGCCTCCAGCGCGCTGGGCCCGTCGACGGCTTCGACCACACTGTGGTCCTCGAGTTCCAGCGTGTCGCGGATGAGATCGCGAACACTCGGCTCGTCGTCGACGATCAGGATCGTGGCCATCAGTCCCCTTCCGGTGTGAGCTGCAGTATGAAAGTCGATCCTGCTCCAGGACTCGATTTCAGCCTAACGTCGCCCCCCATGGCGCGCGCGAGCTCCCTGCTGATGTGCAGCCCGAGCCCACTGCCGCCGGTGCGCATGGTCAGCGGGTCCTCGATCCGGTAGAAGCGTTCGAAGACCCGCTCCTGCTCGTCGGCGGCGATCCCGGGCCCGTGGTCGATCACCCGGACCTCGACCGGGTCGCCGGTCCCGAACTCGATCTCGATGGGTGTGCCCGCCGGCGTGTACTTCAGGGCGTTGCCCACCAGGTTCCCGATGATCTGCACCACCCGGGTGCGGTCCGCGTGGACCCACAACGGCGGGGTATCGTCGATCGTCAAGCGGCCGTCCACCTCGGGGAAGCTCGTGGCCGCCTCCCGGACGACGTTCGCGAGGTCCACCGGCTGCATGTCGACGGTGAGGTTCGTATCCGAACTGGCCCGGGCGGCGATCAGCAGGTCGTCGACCAAGCGGGTGAGGTGGTTGGCCCGCTCCTCGATGGTGTCGAGCACGCTGGCCCGCTTCTCCTCGCTCATCCGGTCCCACCGCCGGCGCAGCAGGTCGGCATACCCGCGAATCGGCGTGATCGGAGTGCGCAACTCGTGCGACACCGTCGCGATGAAGTCGGCCTTCATCCGCTCGGCACGCCGCTCCCTGGTCATGTCCCGGATGGTGATGACGCTCGTGGCGGCCGACCCCAGGACGTCCACCCGGGTGACGTGCAGGGACAACGTCTGCCCGTCGGCGCGCTCGAACTCCAGCTCGCGACCGAGCCGGTCGGGTGGCACCGCCACGATCCGGGCCGCGATGCCCGTGGCTTGCGTGCCCACCGGCTGCCGGATACCCGTGATCCGCTGGGCCGCCGGGCTCCACAGGAGGATGCTGCCATCGTTGGCCACCACGCAGATGCCGTCTGTGGCGTGGTCGACGACCGCCTGCAACTTCGCCGTCTCAGCGGTCAATGCGCTCAACGTCTGGCCTGCCCGGACCGAACTGCCGACGGCGGCGGTCAGTGCCACCAGCGCGGGCTTGTCGGTCTCCGGTAACGACCAGGAGTGCGCCCACGGCAGGTTGCGCACCGCCCAGACCGGCTCCCGGTGACTGCCCAGGGCCAGTACCCCTCCGCCGGACTGGTCGTCCAAACGCACGGCCACGCCCGCACTCCATCCGGCCGGGAGGGCATCGGCCAGCAGGGTCACGGCCTCGCGCGGCATCAACTCGGGCGCCACCCAGCCGGTTGCCGAGCCGAACCGTTCGCCCGACTTGAGCACCACGGCGTACTCGTCGGCCCCATAGACCCGGCGCAGCGCCTCGGCCGCCCGCGGGATCACCTCGTCCGGCCCGCCCGGCGTCGCCACGGCCTGTCCGAGTTCGACCAGCCAGCGGCTGCGCTCGCGGGCCTCTGCGTGCGATGAGCTGGCCCGGTAGGCGTACCAGAGGGCCACTGCGGGCAAGGCGGCGAACGGGGCCAGGACAGGGGTGTTCTGGACGATGGACAGTGCCATCGTGGACACGCCCACCGAGCCCACCGCCATACCGATGCTGAGACCCCACTGCTCGCCCAGGAACTCCCGCGGAGGCACGTCGCCGGCAGCGAACAGGATCCCGGACAGCAACAGCAGGTTGAGCCCCGCGAACACCAGTGCCGCGATCAGAAGTGCGGAGATGGACCTCACGCTGAACGTCCCGGCGCCATCGTCCAAGGCGTAGTAGACGACCATCAGACCGGTGCCGGCGATGGCGTAGGAGCCGAGATTGAACAGGGACTTGACCAACGGCCGGCGCATCAGGGCTGCGATCAGGGCGAAACCGAGCAGACACGTGGCCAGCAGGGCGATCGGGGACAGGACCAGGACGCCCCAGATCATGACGACCTCGACGAAAGCCAACTCCTCCCACGAGTCGGCGTGGCGCACCGGGACGTAAATGACCTCTGACAACGCCGCCAGCACGAAGAACAGCGTCAGCAGCCACCACGGGGCCGGATCGACCAGATCCTCCGGCAGGGTGACCAGGCTGGGAAGCGCGGCAGCGACGCCGATGCAGAGGATCCCGGCAGCGACCACGGTCGAAACGACCACGTTCACTGAGAACCATTCGGGCCTGACGGGACGCAGGCCCTCTCGGACCTGCGTCATCCACGCCTCCTCGGGGCAGCTAGGACGTTACCAACGCAGTGCCGCCCAACGCCTGCTGTCCCACGTGTCGATGGCCCAGCGCCGGCTTTCGAAGGAGTAGTCCGCCCAGCGCCGGCTGGTCCAGTCACCATTGGCCCAGCGCCGGCTCTCCCAGCTGAAGTCGGCCCAGCGGCGGCTCTCCCACGCCTCGTCGGCCCAGCGGCGGCTCACCCACGCGGCGTCGGCCCAGCGGCGGCTGCTCCAGTCCTCGTCGGCCCAGCGGCGGCTTGCCCAGCGGCGGCTCTCCCACTGGCCGTTGCGCCACATGTCGAGCACTGCGGGATCCGTCTCGGCGGTGCGCAGGATCCAGGCGAAAGCCAGCCAGTCATTGGCGGCCCAGCGGCGGCTGTTCCAGTCCTCGTCGGCCCAGCGGCGGCTGTCCCACATCTCGGCCAGCCACGCCTCGTCGGCCCAGCGGCGGCTCACCCATTCATCGGTGGCCCAGCGGCGGCTGCTCCACTTGTCGGTCGCCCAGTGGTGGCCCGCCCAGCGGCGGCTCTCGAACGTGGCCTCATCGCTCTGCAGTGCTTGCGACAGCGCCGCGAGCGACCAGGCATTCGCGGCCCAGCGGCGGCTCTGTTCGGACAGCTGCACCCATGCCTTGGCGGCCGCCCGCAGGTTGCCGTCCTCCCAGGCCTGCGCGAACTGCGCCCAGGCCTGCGCATCCGCTTCGACCGGCCCGTACTCCGGCGATGCGTTCTCGTCATCGCGGGGGTCGGCCGCCGGCACCGGCGCAGTCAGCGCCGCGGCGAGATCCAGCCCGCCCTTGCCCGCGCCGTTCTTGGCCTTGAGGCCGGGGGTGCGGTATGCCGTATCCA
The DNA here is from genome assembly GCA_963733395.1 of uncultured Actinomycetota bacterium. Lineage (GTDB taxonomy): Bacteria > Actinomycetota > Actinomycetes > S36-B12 > UBA10799 > JADKAV01. The sequence goes on along the minus strand of CAVTCZ010000017.1, from coordinate 159,501 downwards.
TCACCAAGCGCTTGGCCTGGTCCGGGCTGAGTCCGGGACGCTGCGCCAGCAGCGCAGCGACCGCGCCGGCAGCAACTGCGGTGGACATCGAGGTTCCGGTGCCCTTGAGGAATCCGTCTCCGACATGGGAGCCCTCGTTCTGCAGGTACGCCTGGCTCTTGGGGGCGGAGGTGGAGATCAGGGAGACGCCGGGCGCCACGACATCGGGCCGGCGTTCGCCGAAGGCCTTGCCGTACGACGAGAAGTCCGGCACCACGTCGTCGCTGCGGACCGCGGTGTCCAGTTCATCCTGCGAGCCGACCACCAGCAGCGTGGGGTCGGTGGCGGGCGAGGGCACCTCTCCGGCACCGTCGTTGCCGGCCGCGACCACGACGGTCACACCGCGGGCCCAGAGCCGGTCCAGGCCCCTGGTCAACGGATCCATCCACGGCGGCAGCGGGCTGTCGGTGCTCAGCGCGAGCATCGCCACCTGCAGCGACGAATCGGCTGCCCGCTTGTCCGCCACCGCCTGCAATCCTGCGAGCACAGTGGCGAGGTCGGTGCTGCCGTCCGGCGTGGCCACCTGCACGTCGAACACCTGCGCGCCGGGAGCAACGCCCCCGAAGTCGGCGTCGTCACCGGCGACCAGACCGGCCATGAAGGTGCCGTGCCCGAGGCCGTCGCCGGTGTCTCCGCCGGAAACGTTCACCCGGTCGGCCACATCGATATCGGCACTGCTGTCCACGCCGGTGTCCACCACCGCGACCGTGACCCCGGATCCGCCATCGACCCCGGATCCGCCATCGGGATCAGTGGCGCCGATGGTCTCGCGGAAGGTGTTCACGTCGTCAGCACCGGCTGCCGACGCCGGCACCGCGTTGAAGTGCATGGCGAGGTTGGGCACGACGAAGGAGCCTTCGGGGGTCATCGCGTTCTGCGGGAGGTCGGCCAGCAGCGCCTGGGCAACCTCGTAGGTCTGCACGACGGAGCCGCCGACGGCCGTGACGGCAGCTGCGACCTCGTGCACGTCCCCGGTGGTGCCGAGCAGCACACGGTGGCTCGGGACAGACGCGGAACCGGCAGGGGCGCCGAGGCTGAGCGGGATCGCAGCGACACATGCGATGGACAGCGCAACGAGACCCCGCGGGATCATGTGGCGGGAGCGGGACTCCAGCATTGGGCCACCTCCTCAGGCATTCCTTGTAAGGATCGCCCCCCACATACCTCGTCTACGCCGCCAAATGGGTGAACGACCTGCTCGTTCGACGAAAAGTCACCCTATCGGCTCAACAGATTCGAAGAAACTCGACCGATGTCACCCATTCGTGCAGCCCGTCAAGGGCAGTGGATCCGGCCGATTAGGCCAATCGGGTGACACCACTTCGCCCGCCCTGAGGCCAACAGAGGCCCCGTTCGTGGACATCGCGACCAACAGCGCACCAGATGCGGTCTCAGCCGACCCGGGTCAGCCATCGCACATCCGAGCTGGACGCAGTGCGGAACGGCTCCAGTTCGTCGTCCCAGGGTTGACCGAGCAGCGCCTGGAGTCCGGCTCGCAGATCGCCGTCGGCCAGCAGCGCCCGCAACCGCTCCTCCCCGATCAGCAGATCCCCGGTGGGTCCGGTGGCCGCGCGGAAGATCCCCAGCGTGGGGGTGAAGCAGAACCGCTCGCCCACACCCTCCGGGCTGTCCTCGGTCACCTCGAAGCGCAGGTTCGGGAATCCCCGCAGCGCACTTGCGATCGCAGCTGCGGCACCCACAGGTCCGAACCAGTGCATCTCGCAGCGTGACATCCCGGTCTGGATCGGTTGCGCGGACCACTCGTAGGGATGGGTGCGCTCGACGGCGCGTTGCACCGCCCATTCGACATGGGAGATCAAGGCACGCGGGCATGAGTGGATGAACACCACTCCCCGGGCCGCAGCCTCGGTACTACGCATCAGGCCCTCCATGTGTCTCGCTTCGCCTTCCCCAGCGTCGAGACCCCCATGAGGGACCGCGTTCAGGATAACCTCGCAGGTCGAATTCACCAAACCGCGACACGCCGCCAGGGCCCAGTCACCCATTCACCCATTGAGCGCTCACCGGATCGGACTACTGGACTCAGTCGGTGCTGGCCGGTTCCGATACAACGGGAGTCACGAGGAGGTGATGGCGGTGCTCACCAGCGACCTGCGCAAACCGCTCCCAGCGGCGTTCACCGCCGGCGAGGTCGACGCCGACATCACCGAGATCATCCGTCCGGCGGCAATCGTGCCCGAAGACGCGGCCCGCTCGATCCTCGTCGAGTTGGCTCTGCGGGACACGACCAACGGCGGTCTGTGGTCGGCCGACCCGGCCCGCTGGGCGCGCTACGACATGCCGTGGCGAAGCGCCGACGACCCGGGCGGGGCACGACTGATCGGGACGATCCAGATCGCGTACGGCACCCCCACCCGCTACGAGATCACCATCTATTGCGCCACGATCACCGCCCACGCATCCCGGCTCGGCTGGACCGTGCTCTCGTTGTGCGACGCGGCGCTGTCACTCGGGGCCATGACCCTGGTCACCTGCCCGCGGGCGCAGCTGAACCTGCCGCCCAAGCCGTTCACCTTCTAGCCTCGCGCGGGCGCCTGCGCCGTAGTTGCCCTTCCGCGCGGCGCGTCGAGGGCAACAACAACGGCGTAAAACCGGTGCTTCGGATGTGGGCGGGGAGTTTGATCGTGGCGGTGTGCGGTGGGGTGTCGGTGCGGGGTGTGTGGGACAGAGGTCCTGCCGGTGGCCGGTCCGCCGCTGCTGCGACCGCGGCCGGCTCGGGTGCCACACCTCGGTGGGTGCCCGGGGGTCGGACCGGACGGGTTCGTTGAGGCTCGTGCAGTTCGATGGCGTTGGTGCAGTTGGTTGACGTTCAGCGGTTCCCGAACGTCAACCAACTGCACGAACAGCCACCAACACTCGGCAGCCCACGCCCGGCCCGGACGGTGCCGCCCCGCACAGACCAGCGCCACCAACAGCGACCATTCGCCAGGTGGCCCCGGAGACGGGTCCCGCCGTCCGCGACGAGTGTTGCGCGGTTGCTGGTGTCGTCCCACGACTGTTGCGCGGTTGCTGGTTTTGGGGGTGCTGAACCGACAACCGTGCAACAGTCGTGGTCCGCGGACCGCAACCGCGCAACACTCGCGGTGATCGGCCGCCGAGATCGCCCTGCGCCACCTCACTCCCCGCCGAAATCCGAAGCACCGTAGCCGGTGCTTCGGAACCGAACGGGGAGTGGGGGTGCGATCGGCAGACCGCCGCCGGTGGGTATCAAGCGCACTTCGTGGCAGTGGTTGTCCCGTTGGTGAGCGAAGACACGCGTGTGTTTGCTCACCAACGGCACAACGTCTAACCAACTGCCCGACCGCTCATGCCGAGCAGCGGCCGCGCGGACGGCTGACCCCCGGAGCACCATCCGCGCCCTAATCCTCCCGCGACCACCCGCGATAGCCCGCCAGATCGTCGGGCGTTCCCGCGGCTGCGGCCAACACCGCCGCCGCCCGATCCGGCGGTAGGTCGGCCACTGGCACAACCGTGGTCCGGATCGAGAACACGACACACCCCTCGACGGGCACCAGGCACTGCCGTTCCACCCGCAGGAATGACTCAAGGCCCGGTCGGTGACTGCCATGCTCCGGCGCCGCGGGCTGGAAGAGCTCGGCATCGTCGAGCAGTGTCCAGTTCACCCGCCAGCGGGGCTTCTTGGCGATAGCTGCGAACGCACTGGTCGTCGCGGTGCCGAGCGTGGACACATAGCCAGGGACCGGTCCGTGGATGGCCAGCACGTCCCGACCGAGCTTGTCGGCCAGGCGCCAGCGGGACGGGAAGCACACCACGGCCGCGACAAGTAGCCATCGATCACCGTCGGATTGCAGCACACACAGGTCATCGCGCACCGCCAGTGCCGCCTCGACAAGTGGCTGATCCACCCCCGGCGGCGTTTGCCCGACCCACTCGAAGACCGCCGCGGCGACCTCGCGGCACGCCGTCTCACTGCCCGGAAGTGCGCCGAACACCTCGTTCCTGCGCTCCGACAGCAACTCCCGCCGGTAGGCCAGCTGCGGGTCGGTCGGATCCGGGTCCAGCCAGGTCGACATGTCCAGTGGCCGCAAACCCATCGTCAGTTTGTGCGGCGCGCCGGCGAACACCTCGGCTGGCAGGTCCTCCGGAGTCATGAGGCAGGCTGCAGGACCAGGGTGTCGCGCGCGGCAGCCTCGACCGACTGCCGACTGAACGGCCACGGGTACTGCTCGCCGGTGGCCCACGCCTGGGTCTGATCACGGTAGGTCGCATCGAAGGCATGGCCACTGGCTCCGGTCAGGTTGACCCACGTCGAGTTGTCGAGGTCGCTCATGTCGATGACCTGCCGCATGGACGGCACCCAGGTGACCTCGTAGCCGTCGGCTGGCGTCCAGCCGTTCGCCTGCACGATGCTCTCGCCGCCGCCGACGCTGTAGGGCCCGCGGTTGAACAGCCACTCGATGGGGGCGATACCGCTGTCGCCCAGCGTCATGTTCGTCAGTTCCAGCGTGTGCAGGTCTCCCCACTGCCAGGCTGTGGGGTCGTCACCGAGTTCCCCGCGGAGTTCGGCTGCGGCCGCCTGCAGACTGGCGTTCACCGTCGCGTCGCGGTCCTCCACCTCAGGAGTGTTCATGTCGTCCCACCAGGGGTTGTTCGGTTGTGCCCACAACCGGTAGGTGGCCTCCCAGAAGCGGTCCCCGCCGTCGACCAGCGTCTGTTCGGGGTCGAGGACGTCGTCGAACATGCGCGCCACCATCTGCCGCCACACGGCGTTGAAGTACGCCGCGGGCGCCGAGTCGGCGGGTTGCTGGTAGTCCCAGCCGGTCAGGAGGTCGAGTGCCGGACGGGTCGCCTCATCCACCTCGAAGTCGGCGAGTTTGGGCACGAGGAACGCGGCGAGCTCGTTGCGGGCGTCCATCTGGATGTCGGCACATCTCCTCCGAGGTCATCGGATCGCCGTCCTGCGTCTGCTCCTCGATGAGGTCGAAGATCCGCTGCGACCGCGCACCGTATGACCAGTCGTCGGTGATGAGGTACGGGTAGTCCTTGCCGATCACCGCCTGGTTGGCCGTGACGATGTAGCCCTCCGGCGGATCGGTCATGGTCGGCAGCTCGGCGAACGGGATCTGTCCGTCCCACGTGTACTGCGAACTCCATCCCGGGAAGGGCCACTTGCCGTCGTACCCCGTGCGGATCGGGATGACCCCCGGCGCCTGGTAGCCGATCACGCCGCTCCGGTCGGCGTAGACGAGGTTCTGGGACGGCACGGTCACGAACCGGGCGGCGGCGCGGAAGTCGTCCCAGTTCCGCGCGCGGGCGATGAGCGGGAAGGCGTCGAAGGTGGGCCTGGGGGTCAACGCCGTCCACTTCAGCGCCACAGCGTAGCCGTCCCCCCGCTCCGGGACCGCCTGCTCGTCCGGAGCCTGTCCGGGGGCAGGCGCCGGCGCGTCCTCGCCGGTGATGGCCGTCGACTCCAGGACGTCGGAGACGATCGGACCGTTCTCGGTCGACCGCACGGTGATGGTCACGTCGTCGCCCCCGGCGACCTTGATGACCTCCTCCCGGGTCTGCAACGGCCTCGCGCCGGCCGTCCACGAGCGTAGGTGTCACCGGCCACCTTCTCCAGCGCCAGGTCCATGACGTCCGGGCCGAGGTTGGTGAAACCCCACGCGATGTCGGCGTTGTGCCCGATGAGAACCCCCGGCATGCCGGACATCGTCCAGCCGGCCACATCGTAGGGGCAGGCCGGCGTGACCGTGCGGCAGTGCAGGCCGGCCTGGTACCAGAGGAGGGCATGGCCGGCGGCGAGATGCGGATCGTTGGCCAGCAGCGGTTTGCCGGTGATGGTCTTGGATCCGGAGACCACCCAACTGTTCGAGCCGATCCCCTCGCCCTTGGGACCGAGCACACCGTCGAGGAGCGGAAAGCCGCTTGGGTGGCGGTCAGCGCCGGCGCGGCCATCAGTGCGGCCGCGGCCCTCCGGTCGGGTTGCGCCTCTGCGTTCTGGTCGAATGCGTCCCCGACGACCGTCCCCCGCGCCACGATCGGCCGATGCCGCGCGTAGGGGTAGGGCGGGTAGATCTCCTCGGCCCGGTCGACCCCGACCTTCGCGGCCGCCAGCGAACGCTGGATCTCGTCGCTCATGTTGCCGCCGAGGTCCCAGGCGAGCGCTTTGAGCCAGGCGATGGAGTCCACCGGACCCCACGGCTCGATCTGATACTCGGAGTTGATCAGCCGCAGCACCGAGTACTCCAGACTCAGTTCCGCACCGGAGCGGTCGCCGATGTAGGCGTTGACCCCGTTGGCGTAAGCCTCGAGGATCTGCTTGGTCTCCGGCGAGAGCATCGGGTACTCCTGCTCGGCCACCCGCCGCCAGCCCACCGTGCGCAAGAACTTGTCGGTGTCCACTTGGCTGTCCCCGAACATCTCCGACATGCGGCCGGCCGTGATGTGCCGGCGCACGTCCATCTCCCAGAACCGGTCCTGGGCGTGCACGTAGCCCTGGGCGAAGAACAGATCGTCGAGGTTGTCGGCGTAGATCTGCGGCACCCCGCGGTCATCGCGGATCACCTCGACCGAGCCGGTCAGCCCGGGGACCTCGACCGCGCCGTCGAGCTGGGGGAACGAGCGGTGGACGGTCCAGGCACCGAACGAGACCAGCACAACCACGAGGACGAGTACGACGATGGCGATGACTCCGAGGATCTTCCCGAACGTTCGCATGACTCGCAGGTTACTCCGCGGCGGGGATGCCGGGTGTCCGCGCGCGGCATCAGGTGCGTGGCACCGGGTCCTCAGGACTATTGGCGATTCCCGCCCAGCGACGTACGCTGTGGCGATGATCAAGAACACCGCTGTGACCGCCCTGGCCGTGTGCGCATTGGCGGTGCCGTCGGTGGCAGCCGCGGCCAAGAGCAACCCGGAGAACGACAAACTGCCCCCCACCGCCAACGCCGGCTACTTCCTGGGTTCCCCCAGCCCCACGTATTCATGGCACGGGTGCACCAAGGCCGCGACGAAACCGACGCTGGCGACTCCGGTGGAAGGACAACCCGATCTCGGCAAGGGGAACAAGCAGAAAGCGGTGACGTTCACCATGGCGTCCACCCCGCCCTACGCGTCGTGGCAGGTCAAGCCGGGCTGGAAGATCTGCGGGGTGCAGGTCGGTGCCGTCCTGGACAACCCGACCGTCAGCGCCTTGCTGCTCGGCGAAGCGGGTTACACCTCGGGCACGAAGAAGGGCTCGACGGCCGCCGATGGCAAGGAGACGATCCAGGTCACCATCCCGACCAAGGGCATCGGACGCCAGGGCTTCGAGGAGTTCGAGGGCAAGACCTTCTCGCTGCGATCGATCCAGCACGTCACGGTGTTCGTCAAGAAGAAGGGCTGATCCGGGGTCAGCGGCTCACACGTTGGCCTTGGCGTGCAGGTACCCGATGTGCCGCAGGGAACCGTACCCGGCCAGTTTGCCGCTCTCGTTGGCCTTGAGATGGTACGAGCCCGTGCGGCTGGCGTTCTGCTCGACGAAGGTGACCACCCCGGCAGCGACGGTTGAGACGACGGCCACGTGCCCGTATCCGGTGCTGCCTCCGGTCCACACGATGATGTCCCCCGGAACCGGCACGTAGCCGTCCCCGGCCTGGTGCTTGTCGAAGACCTCCGCCGGCGCTTTGTCGAGCAGCTGCCCGGCGTTGCCCATGATGTTGCTCGTCACCCAGCCCTGTGTGCGCACGAAGCGGTTGACGAGTTCGACGCATTGGTACTTGGTGCCATAAGTCCCGCGCACAGCACACCCCGAGGCACAGCCGTTGCCGCCGTTGCTGCGGACGTCCACGCCCCTGCCGCCGAACCAGTCCGTGCCCTTGATGAGGGTGGTACCGAACGGCGACCAGCCGTAGGAGGCCGACACCGAGGAGACCGACGCTGAGGCGGGCCGGTTGAGTGTGGGGACAGAGGCCGGGCTCGGTGCGTTCGCCGTGACGCTGAAGGTCGACCAGGTGGATTTCCAGCGCGTGGTGGCGGCGGCGCACTTGACGCGCAACCGCCATTCCCCCGACGCGGTGCCCACCTGCTGGGTCCAGGGGAACTGCATGAAACCCGAGGTCGCGCGCGCCCGCGGCCCCTTCCACACGTCCGCGCCGGCACCGTGCACGACCAGTCGGCAGCGCGAACCACGGGGCACGAACGCACCGACCGATGCGTCCGTTCCGGCCGGGACCGTGGCCGGCACGTCGATCACCGACAGGCGGGCCGGATCGAGTTCCAGCGCTGATGACGGCGGCACCATCAGGACCGTCAACGCCGCGGCGGACGCGAGTGCCACGACGGTGCGTTTCACGGGTGCTCCGGTTCGTTGACGACGCTGTCAAAGTGCTTCGCGTGAAGTTATCGGCGCGTCAAACCGGGGGTCAAGGGGTATAACGGACATTTCACCCAGTCGCTTCAATGTGTCCGATAAGCGAACAACACGAAATCGCACCCGTGACCGGGGTTCATGCCTTCCGGCGCCGCCCGAGCGACGCCTCGATGGCTACTTGCTCTCGTTGTGGCCGACTTGCCACTGCGTGTAACTGCGGTTGACGATGCAGGACCGCAGCAGACCCGTCACTTTGGACAGATACGCGCTGCCCTGGGAGGTGGCCTCCATGGCCTCCTTCGTCTCCCAGAAACTCACCGTCTGCGCCTGGTGGGTCTTGTGATCGATGTAGATCGCCGTGCTCACGAAGCCCGGCTGCTTCCGGACCTCGGGGGCGATCTCGTCCCGGAAGATGCGGACTGCCTCATCGGCCTTGCCTGGAACCAGATCAGCGACAATTGTGCGGACATACATGATGTACCCCCTTTTCTCCCCTACTCTCAGCGTAGTCCTCTTCGGCCGGAATCGACCACGATCCGTCGATAACCGGAGGCGTGCTTCTTCGCGCGCGACAACCCCTGGCGCTGCTACTTTCTGGCCATGGTCTTCTTCCTCACGCCCTGGGTGATCACCTTCGTGGGATGGGGCATCCACGTGGCCGCCGATCGCAGCGAGTACGCCCGGACCCCGCGGCGGATCGTGGAACTGCTGCTGCTGTGGGTCCTGGTGTTCGGCGGGGCCTGGGCGCTGCTGGCGGCGCTGGGGCACTTGGGGCCGAACTCCGGGGAGATCGCCGACGGCATCGGCTACGCCCGGTCCATGTTCCAGTGGGAGGTCGGCTGGGCGGACGTGGCGATCGGCGTCCTCGGCATCGGCTGCGCCTGGCGCCGAGACGGCTGGCTGACGGCCGCGGTGGTCGTACTCGCGGTCTGCTACTGGGGCGATGCGATCGGCCACGTGATGCAGTGGACGGTCCACGACAACACCGCCCCCAACAACGTCTGGGCGATCCCCAGCGACATCCTCGGCCCGTTGTTGGCGGTCGTGCTGCTGATCGCGTACCGGCGGATGGCGCCGACGCCGGCTCGCGAGGCGGTCCCGGTCTGACTCGCCTTGCAGGACCTGGCCGCGATCGATGTCATCACAATTGGGCGCGCGGCCGCCGCATCGCCCAGTTCTGACGACGACTTGGCGGCGAGACCGGGAGGGATAGGACGTGCGGCCCACCAACTCGGCACCTTCGGAGGCCGGGGCGCGATGATCCCCCGATTGTGATGCCCCGCAGTCCGGCCGAGGCGATCCATCGGCCGCTCCATCCCCCCTCCGAATGACCCGATCGAGAGTGATCCGAAGCGTCTGACCCCCGTCAGGTGAGGACGGGGTCTCTCGGCGGCATCACGTCACGCCTGGGCCCCCGGCTCATGTGCGCCGGGAAGGCACGCCATGGACCCAGCGGGCTGGTCCAGACGATGTCGTGGGTGGCTCAGTCCCAGGCTGCTGGGCACCGCTCTGACTGAGTTGCACCACAGTCACAAACTCGACACCCCCTCGATCCTTGTGACTCTCCGGCAACTCAGTTGCACCACAGTCACAAACATCGACGGGTCAGCTGGCTCATCGTCGCTGCGGTCCCCAAGCGGGCTGCGTGTTGCGACCGGGCGACCGACGAGGTGAACCGACTACCGCTTCAGCGTGACGGTGGCCTTGCCCAGCCTCAGGCCCGAGGTGAAGGGACCGGTGGGAATGCCCAGCTGCGCTGCGAAGAGCGGGGCGGGATCGCCCACGGAGGTGCTCGTCGCAAGGGCCACCTTGGCGTTCTTCCAGGTGCCGTTCTGCCTGATCGGTTCTTGCCGCCCGTGAAGAGTCAGCAGGTCCGTGATCTGAATCCCAGTAGGCACAGCAGTCGCCTCCACAAGGGCGGAGGCCTTGCCGGTCTTGTAGTTCAGGGCGATGTTCTGCAGAGTCACGAAGCCCGCCGATGAGGAGAACAGCAGCGCGCCCTTGTGGGTGATGACCTTGCCGTCGACACTCGTCACCCGGAAGGTGACCACCCCGGACTTGCTCAATTTGGCGCCGCGGATGGCCTTGATGCCGACGCCGGCCGCGTCCAAGCCCTGAACCAGTCCCTTGTTCAGAGTGAGGTCGGTCTTACCCTTGCTCAGAGTGAGGTCGGTCTCATCATTCCTTGGAATGGGGTCGGTCTCACCCATGCCCTTGGCCGCAGCAGCCGGCCCTGCGACGAAGACGGTGCCCAGCAGTGCTGCGACCGCTGTACCAGCGGCGATTCGACGAACGAACATGTTTCCCCCTCAGACTACGTACGACTGGACGTCACCGTAGCGCCCACTAATATGCTATGCCGCTCACCACCATCGACTGGCTGCCGTTGTCGAACCGCAACCTCGCCGGACGGAGCCTGGAGCAGGCAGCTCATGGCAACAACCGGATCAACCGGACACGCCCGGGCAGGATCAGAGCATGTCCGCGGTGGCGACCCTGTGCGGCTTCCTGGCACCCCAGGGGATTCGGGGAGAGCGTGCCTGAGTTGAGCTGTCTGATCGTGGGGCGACCGGGGCTTGAACCCGGAACCAACGGATTATGAGAGTGGCTAATGCCGTTCCCGTGGGTATCAGGGCTCCACTTGCACGAGGGAACGCGGGGGGATCTCGTTCCCCGGATACTGCCAAGTTATCCAGGGTTAGTGACTTCTTTGTGACTTTCCGCGCGGTCCGATCCCCAGACCTCGAGCAACTCGGCTCATGGCGAAGCGGGACCTCGAGACGCACGATCGGAGAACGGGGGATCCGCCTCGGGGGAGATCGTTGGACACGCCGCCATGTCCGCTTCGCCCCACCCGAAAAAGGCCGAGGGTCCTCACGGACACGACGGATCACGGACTCCCACGCGGCGCGCTCCACGCCTTGGATTGTGCTCAGAGGATCAGATCCAATGAGGAAGTCCGCGATGAGGGCACACCGATGGCAGGAATGCGCCTCCAGCGGCTGCTGGATCGGCTACTTCAGCAGCCAGCATCTTGCTCCAAGTGTCTGGCTTCCACGCAGCTACCAAGCCGCCTGCCAGGCTTCGCCTCGACGCGGACGATCAACTTGACGCGCACGGCCTCGTCGCCTTTGGTGTTCACGCGGATCTTGCCGCGCCTGGTGACCTTCGTGTCGCAGTAGGCCTTCTTCACCGGCGGTGGTGCCGGCCACCGGCCGGCAGACGCACTACCGGTTTACGCAGCACGCAGATGTACGTGTTGGTAGTGATCTTTTCAGACAGAACTCGGTTGCCGGTCTTCGTTCGGCGTGGGCTTGTGCAGTTTCACGTTGATCGGGCAGGGCTTCTTCACAATAGTGGGGATCGCAGTGGGGCTGATCCGCCCAATCTGATTCTTGCCGCCCTCGGTGAACCACATGTTGCCGTCCGGACCCGCCGCGATTGCTCCGAGTTCACCTGCGTACTTCCGTGGGGGTCGGCGATTCGGGCATCAGGTATTCGCGTGATATCGCCACGCAGGATGATCCGCCCGATCTTGCATCCCCTGGGTGAACCACAGATTGCCGTCCGGCCCCGCCGCGATGCCGCGGGGCCGCTGTCGGCGGTGGGCAGAAGGATATTCGGTGACGATGCCGTTCGTGGTGATCCGCCCGATCTGCGTTGTCAACCTACTCGGTGAACCACAGGTTGCCGTCCGGCCCCGCCGTGATGCCGCGGGGCTCAGTCTGTACTTGCGGGTGCAGGGGGTATTCGGTGATGATGCCGCCCGGGGTGATCCGCCCTATCTTGTTCGCGCGTGGCTCGTGAACCACAGGTTGCCGTCCGGACCCGCCGCGATCCCGTAGGGGCCGCTGTCTGCGGTGGGCAGAGGTATTCGTGATGACACCGTCCGGGGTGATCCGCCCGATCTGGTTCCCAGCCCTCGGTGAACCAGAGGTTGCCGTCCGGGCCGGCGGCTATCCCTTACCGCTGGCTACTCGCGGCAGGGGTAATTCAGTGATGACACCGTCCGGGGTGATCCGCCCGATCTTCGTTCGAGTAACTCAGTGAACCAGAGGTTGCCGTCCGGGCCCGCCGCAATACCATAGACAGGTTGCTGTCGGTAGCTCGGCAGGGGGTATTCGGTGATGACACCGCCCGTGGTGATCCGCCCGATCTTGTTCGCGCGTGCTCGGTGAACCACATATTGCCGTCCGGTCCGGCCGCGATCCCGTAGCTGGGATTGCTGTTCATAGGCCCTTGTGCAGGCGGTACTCGGTGATGGTGCCAGCCCTCCGCCGCCGCCGGTGCCCACAACACGGCCAGCACCGCCGCGATGATCGCAACAACAACCGAGGTTCTTGACGAAATGCGCGTGTCCATGATGCCCCCAAAGCGATGGAACCGCTACACCTCCAGGATACGCCCGGAACACGGCCAGCGACCTGCCAACGAATCGGGGGCTCCCAACGTCCGGCCTCACGTCGCGCGCTGGCGGATCCGCGAGCGGATCTCCTCGATCAGATCGGGTTCCCGGTCCGCCTCGCCTCGCTCAAGGACCACGAAGAGCGTGTCCCTCAACTGCTTCGACAGGCTCGCCAACGCCGCGCCGGGTTCCTGACCTGAGTCGATCCTCGAGGCCAGCGCCAGAGCGAGCGAAGCCAGCGGATCCGCGCTGACTCCGACCTCATCGATCGCGCGCCTCGTCGTCGCTGTAGACCGAGACCGCTCCCTCGTGCTCGATCGCCCAAGAAATCCATTACAGCCTTTCATACACCAACCTGCCCACTGCCTTAATTCAATACCATTCACTTATTTCCTACGAGCCACGGCCGGTCCGCAAGCCGCCGAAGCCGGTGTTCGTGGACGCTGACGGGAACCCCTGGTACCGGGTCCAGGTCGTAGAGAACGTCCGGAGGAACCTCCCCTGGCGGCGAAACGTGCGGATCACCCCGGAGTTTCTCAGGGATCTGTGGAACGTGTACGAATCTGCACGCGAAGCCGTGGAACCCACAACGGAGGCGGTCCGAGAATGGGCCGAAGCCCGGACCGGCCGGGCCCCGTCGAACCCCACGATCTTCCGATGGATCAAGGAAGCGCGCGCACTTTGCGGAGAGGAGTCCTGAGATGCCTAGGATCACGGAGCCGATCAAGGAGATCACGATCACCACGGAAGGACGGCAAGGAGTGAGCGCCGCTACGTCGCGGTAGCCGATGCTCCGCACGCAAGCGAGGCGAGAAGCGCCGGCAGATCCGTCGCCGGTTCACGCGCCGCAAGGATGCGGTACTCGTGGATCGCGAAGATGCGCGCCGGGACCGCTGACGAGCTACAGGAACCAGAGCCCGAGCCCGAGCACGACGTCGAGACCATCACGCTTCGGAACCGTTGCAGCCGGGTGGCTGGAAACCAAGCGCAAGACGGTCCGCACGAACACGTACCTCGACTACGAGGGAGCCGCGAACATCTGGACCGAGCACTTCGGCGAGACGCGCCGATCGACGCAGATCACGCAGGCTCCAGGTCGAGCAACTCGTCTCCGCGTACCAGGAGGCCGGGAAAGTCGGTCCGGCGCGTGTCCGTACCTACTCATGGTCGCGCGAGCCGTATTCGAGGAGGCGATCGAGGAGGACCTCGCGATCCGGAACCCCGCGAAGCGGGTCAAGCCTCGCGGCAAGGCGGCAAAGGATCGGCACGCCATAGGCGGGAACGGAGTACCAGAAACTCGCAGGCCGCGATCGCCGGTCAGCGAGTACGAGGCGCTCTGGCTCCTGTCGCTGGCCGGTCTGCGCCGCTCCGAGGTCCTCGGGCTCAAGTGGTCCGACCTGGACCTCGAGGAGCGCACACTCACCGTGCAACGCGGCCGCGTCGAGATCGGCGGCCGGGGAAGGAGTTGACTCGGGTCCGACTCCTCGACCGAGGTCGGGAATCCGAAGACCTCGAACGGGTACCGAACGCTACCGCTCCCCTCCTCGATCCTGGAGGCGCTCAAGCGGCTCCGCACGGTCCAGATGCGAGACCTCGGGCTCGGTCAGGTCCGGGACGGCTTCGTCGCGGTGAACGCGGTCGGCCAGCCGTTGCGCCCGGAGGTCTACTCCGACGAGTGGAAGACGCTACTCACCGATGCGGAGATCCCGGACTACACGCTGCACGAGGCGCGGCACACCTCGGTGACCCGAGCACGGGAGGCCGGGGTTCCCGATCATCCGGTAGCCGAGTAGCACGGTTACGACCAGAACACGAAGCGGTAGACCTACTCGCATCCGTCCCGGGAGTCACTACGGGAGGTCGGTGAAGCCTTCTTCGGGTCGTTATCCGGCGCGGTTAGTGACTTCTTTGTGACTTTCCGGAGTCTACGAAACCCCTGATTCGAGGAGAGTGTGCCTCTGACCGGGGGCTTCCTCGTGGGGCGACCGGGGCTTGAACCCGGAACCAACGGATTATGAGTCCGGCGCTCTGACCGATTGAGCTATCGCCCCTTGCCGACTCCGCAGTCTAACGCCAGCGCCATCGACCGATTCCCAGTCCCCACACGAGCGGAGCATGACCGTGCAACACGAGTGACTGTGCACCCGGCGCCCAACAGTCCGCCGCGTTCGCACGGCAGGAATCCAGACCATGACTCAGGCCGCGCCGCCGCCGACTCCGACGGGGGCGGTCAACCAAACCGGTCCGTGCTGACGAACACCTTCCAAGCAACGAGGGGCGACCGGTACAGGACCGGTCGCCCCTCGTCGTGGGGCTTGTACTACTTGTTCAGAGTGATCGTGACCTTGCCGAGCTTCTGACCCGTCTTGATCGCCGTGCTGCCCAGCAACGTGTTGAGGAGCGGGGCGGGGTCGGTGGGGTCGCCGTCCGGGGTGAGCTCGATCGTCTTGCTGAGCTTCCAGGTTGGCGTTCTTCCAGAAGCCCTTCTTGGCGTTCTTCTTGCCGCCTGTGAGCTTCGCGAGACTCGCGATCGTCAAACCTGGTGCCGGATGGCGGTGGTCACAACGGTGGCGTCCATGGCGCCGGTCTTGAAGTTGATGGTGGGGTCGATTCAGCGACACGAAGCCCGCCGTGCCAGTGAACTTGATCGCCCCTTCGTGCACGATCTGCACACCTGCACGGTTGACGATCGGCAGGGTGACGACACCCTTCTTGGACTTGGCCGGCTTCACGACACTGAGCTTGACGCCATCAGCCGTCAGGTTCTGGACAAAGCCACCATTCAGAGTGATCTGGGTCTCACCCTGGTTCTTGGCGGAGGCCGGGGCTACGGCGAAGGCAGTGCCCACCAGGGCCAGGCCGGCAGCGCCAGCGGTGATACGACGAACGATCATGTGGATCCCTTTCGGTTTGTTACGGGTAAGTCACACAGTAGCCATTACGGGCATAATTGACACTGCGAATCCGGGGACCGGGCCCCGACGTTGCCGAACCGCAACCTGCGGTGCGCGGGTCCTGGGTCGAACGGTCCAGTTGTGCGCCAGGATTGGACCAACGTCACAGGTCCACGCTGAATCGGGCGAACCGCAGACCGTCTGAGAACACGTACGTGTCGAACTCGGCATTGAGCACCGCAGCCGTCCCGGGGGCGATCAGCAGAACCCCGCTGAGCGTCCGCTTCGTGACCTTGATCCGGGAGACATCGAATGCCTGGATCCGCGCATCGGGTGATGATATCCAGACGCTCGCCTGCTTCCTGGGCAGGTTGATCGACAGGTTCGTGAGTTGCAGCGCGCTGTTCTCCCCCTGGATCTCGATCCCCCCGGTGAACCGCACCCGTCGGGGCTTACCCGTCGCCCCGAGGGTCACGCTCTTCAGCGGGATAGCGAAGGTCTGTGGATCGGCTTCGGTGGCGGGCTGCACACTGGCGAGGTCCAAGTCACCTTCGTCGAGGGCTTGGAACGCCCCGAGCGTCACGGCGAAGTCGACCACGGGGTCGTTCGAGTCCTGTGCCTGTGCGGGGCCCACTGCGCCGACTGCAAGCGCCAGGCAGACAGCCCCGACCCCCGTGAGCAACGCCCTGATCTCGAACATCTCCATGGCCCATTCCGCGAACCCCCGATGCTGACCAATGTAATTCAGTCCGGTGGCAGCTTCCATGCCCGTGGCCGAACTGAGATGTTCCACCGGCGAATCGGCCCACCGCTTGGTTCGCAGGCGGGGACGGCCCGGTACGCTGGGAGGCGATTCCCGCGTAGCTCAATTGGCAGAGCATCCGACTGTTAATCGGACGGTTACTGGTTCGAGTCCAGTCGCGGGAGCCACTCTCCTCACGGATCCGGGCCTTCCATCGGCGAGGGCCAGGCACGGCGAGGACATCCGCCGGAAATCCGAGTGGTGACACAAGCCCACCGCTGCCCGTCGGCACTCCGGCAACTCGGTTGCACCTCGATCACAAACATCGGGGACCCATCGAACCTTGTGACTCTCCGGCAACTCCGTTGCACCTCAGCGGCCATCGGGCTCAGCGTCGGGCGCGGTCCCTGCCCGAGGCGACTGTGGGACTGGGCAAGGCGCTGACCCGGCGTCGACTGCCGATCACGGCTACGGTTCTGGAATGGCAAGCCGGTGGAAGACCACAGCCGCTCTCCCGATCGTCGCCGTGCTCATGCTCGCCGGCTGCGGCGGGACCGCAGCGGAGCCTGCCCCGGAGGCGACCTCTCCAGTCGCGTCGGTCCCGGCGGAGGTTCCCGAAGGCGGGGAGCGCACCGGGGCGGTTCCCACCTCCGCGCCGGCGGGGCAGTCGTTCTCTTTCAAAGCTGAGGGCACCGAGGAGGAAGCGTTCGACTTCGCCGCCTACGACGAGTCGATCGACTTCGCCCTCGGGGCGATCAACGAGTACTGGATCGAGACGATGCCGGCCGAGTTCGGCATCGAGTGGATCGATCCGGGTGAGTTCATCGCCTACTACCCGCCCGAGCAGGAGGGCCCGTCGTGCGGCGGCCAACCGGTCGGACCGGAGAACGCCGTCTACTGCCTGCAGACTGACGGCGACTACATCGCCTGGGACGAACCGGGTTTGATGCTGCCCTACTACGAACAGTTCGGCGACATGGCCAACGCGGTCATCCTCGCCCACGAATTCGGCCACGGCGCGCAAGCCCGGCTCGGGCTCAGCGAGCAGTTCCCGCTGACCATCGAGTCGGAGCTGCAGGCCGACTGTTTCGCCGGCGCCTGGGCCTCGTGGGCGGATGCCCAGGGACTACTGGGTGAGTACGCCGCCGACCAGGCCATCGACGCCGTGGTTTCCGTGGCCGACCCCGAAGGGGTTCCGTGGAACGCCCCCGACGCGCACGGTAACGCAGATGAACGGTTGCAGGCGTTCTCCATCGGGGTCGACGGCGGTGCGACGGGTTGCGTCGACAGCTTCCCGCCCGGCTTCTCCACCGAGGGCTGAGCACTACCCTGGCGGACATGCGCAGCGGTTCGGACAACCAGGTCCTGTCGCGCGGGTATCTGATCGCCGAGATCCTGTTGGTCCTCGGCCTGTCCTTGGGCCGCTCGGGGGTCTTCTCCGTCGTGAACTTCCTGGCGGACCTGACCAGTGGCGTGCCGCTGGCGCAACAGACGACGACACTCAACGCCTCCCAGTCCGCCCGGCCCGGTATCGACCTCACGCTGCAACTGCTGCGCATCGGATTCGCCCTGGTCATCGTGGGGCTGGTCGCCTACTTGCTGCGCCGTTCCGGGGAGAGCCTGCGCACCATCGGGGTGGACGGGCAGCAACCTGGACGCGATCTCGGCCGGGGCGCGGGACTGGCCGCAGTGGTGGGTTTGACCGGGCTGATCTGGTACCTCATCGCCCACCGACTCGGGATCAACCTGACGGTGGCAGCCCAGGGATTGCCCGAGGTGTGGTGGCGCACACCGGTACTGGTCCTGGGCGCACTGGAGAACGCGGTCGTGGAAGAGGTCGTGGTCCTTGGCTTCGTCCTGCACCGCCTGCGGCAACTGGGGTGGAACTGGGGTCCGGCCATCTGGTTGAGCGCGTTGGTCCGCGGCTCGTATCACCTGTACCAGGGTGTCGGGGGCTTCGCCGGCAATGTGGTGATGGGCCTGCTGTTCGGATGGTTGTTCAAGCGGTGGGAACGCGTCATGCCGATGATCGTGGCCCACGCACTCATCGACAGCGTGGCGTTCATCGGCTACGCCCTGCTGGCGGGGAAGGTCGCGTGGCTGCCATGAGGGCCGGGGCGACTGCCGCCAGCGACTGTTGCACCGTTGCTGGTGCCTCGCGGCGAGTGTTGCGCGGTTGCTGGTTTGCGGGCCCCAGAAACAGCAACCGCGCAACAGTCGCCGTGCGCGACCAGTAACCGCGCAACAGTGGCCGCGCTTCAGCAGATGCGCGGGAGCTGCTCGGCCAGTGGCAGGTCCACCACTCGGGTGCCGCCGATACCGGTCCTGGCCACCACCACGCCCGGGTGCTCGGCGACGACCTCCCCGATCAGCGCAGCGGCGGCGTTGAACCGCTGCAGGACCTCAAGCGCGAGATCGGCGTCGTCAGCGCGGACGAAGACCACCACCCGACCTTCATTGGCGACCAACAACGGGTCCAGACCCAGGAAGGCACAGGCCGCACGGACATCCTCTGGCACCGGCACCGCGGCTTCCACGATCTCGACCCCGGTGTTGCTGGAGCCGGCGATCTCGTTGAGCGTCGCGGCAACGCCACCACGGGTGGGATCGCGCATCATCGACACCTGCGCGCCGGAGTCCAGCAGCGCCGCGATCAGACCGTTCAACGGCTGGCTGTCGGTGACGATGTCGGAGCCGAACTCCAGCCCGTCGCGCACGCTCAGAACCGCGATGCCGTGCGCCGCGATCGGCCCCGAGACCAGGATCTTGTCGCCGGGCCGGATCTGTTGCGGCCCCAGCTCCAGGCCCTGGCGCACCAGTCCGATCCCCGCGGTGTTGATGTAGACACCGTCACCGCTGCCCGCGTCGACGACCTTGGTGTCACCGGTGACGATCGAGACACCTGCGTGCCGGGCGGCCGCACCCATGGTCTGCGTGATGACCCCGAGTTCGTCGAGCGGCATACCCTCTTCCAGGATCAATCCCGACCGACAGCGCCAACGGCACGGCGCCGCTGACGGCAAGGTCGTTCACCGTTCCGTTCACGGCCAGGTCACCCACGTTGCCGCCGGGGAAGAACCTGGGCCGCACCACGTAGGAGTCCGTGGTGAACGCAAGTCGGCCGCCGGCCACCTCGAGCACCGCCGCGTCGCCGAGTTGCTGCAGCACCCCGGACAGATCCGTGCCGTCGAAGGCCGGCAAGAAGAGGTGCTCGACCAGTTCCGCCGACAGCCGGCCACCACCGCCGTGCCCCATCACGATCGTGCTCTGGTCGCGCAACGGCAACGGGCACGTCCAGTTCTCCAGGTCCGGACGGTCGGTCACGCGGTCACCTCGAGGCGGCGGAACTGGTAGTAGGCCGCGCATGCCCCCTCGCTGGAGACCATCGGGGCGCCCAGCGGCGAGCGCGGAGTGCACTGCTTGCCGAAGGCTGAGCACTCGTTGGGTTTGATGAGCCCCTGCAGCACCTCGCCGGATCGGCACAGCGGCGATTCGACGGTGGTGATGCCCAGCACCTCGAAGCGCTTCTCGGCGTCGTAGTCCGCGTAGTCGGCGTTGAGCCGCCAGCCCGATTGCGGGATCATCCCGATCCCCCGCCATTGCCGGTCGCAGGTCTCGAACACCTCCCGCACCACCTGCTGGGCGACGGGGTTGCCCTGTGGCTGGACAGCGCGCGGATAGGCGTTGTCCAGTTCGGCCCTGCCCTGCTCCAACTGCGCCACCACCCGGCGGATGCCCTCGAGCACGTCGAGCGGCTCGAAGCCGGTCGCGACGATGGGGACCTGGTACTGCTCGACCAACGGCTCGTACTCCGAGAGCCCCATCACCGTGCACACGTGTCCGGCAGCGAGGAAGCCCTGAACGCGGGCGGTGGGTGAGTCCATGATCGCCCGGATGGCTGGCGGCACCAGCACGTGCGAGACCAACAGCGAGAAGTTGTCGATGCCCTGCTGCTTGGCCAGCTTCACCGTCATCGCGTTGGCCGGCGCGGTGGTCTCGAAACCGACCCCGAAGAACACCACCTGCTTGTCCGGGTTCTGCTGCGCGATCCGCACCGCGTCCAGCGGCGAGTAGACGATGCGCACGTCGCCGCCCCGGCTCTTGATCCGGAACAGGTCGTCGGTCGAGCCGGGCACCCGGATCATGTCACCGAAGGAGCAGAAGATCACGTCCGGACGCGCGGCGATGGCCAGCGCCCGGTCGATCGTCTCCAGCGGCGTCACGCAGACCGGGCAGCCGGGACCGTGGATCAGTTCGATCTCGTCGGGCAGGAGTTGGTCGATCCCGTTGCGGATGATCGTGTGGGTCTGTCCGCCGCAGACCTCCATGAGCGCCCAGGGCTGCGTGGTCGTGGCGGCGATGTCGTCGAGCAGTCGCTTGGCCAGATCGGCATCCCCGAACTCGTCGAGGTACTTCACCTCGGATCCACGGTGATACCGAGTTCCTCGTCGAGCAAGCCCGACGCTCTTGAACAGCTCGAGGGTCTCCAGCGCGCTGGCCTCATCGAGCTTGGTCAGGGCGAACCCGACATGCACGATCGTGTAGTCGCCGACCTGCACATCCGGGACGTATGCCAGACAGACCTCCTTGCGCACGCCGCCGAAGTCGACGGTCGCCATGCGAGTGCCCTCGGCCTCCCACACCTGCTCGACCTTGCCCGGTACGCCCAAACACATGCCGCTCAGAGTACCTGCTGCGCGGACGGATTCGCCGCGGTCCGGCGCAGTGCCGCCGGCCACCCTGGCGCTGCAGCCCCGGGGCAGCGGCAGCCTTTGTGCAAACATCTGTGCGTTGGGAGACGCGAGAATACCAACGTTGCACCGGTCCGGCATGCGCCCGCACGTGTCACGCGCGCGCGCCACCCCGAAACCCACAGCCGTTGCCTGTGCCGCGCTGATCGGTGTCCGATCAGCCGCGCACCCGCACCGTACGCACAGCCTTCGTGAAGCCGACGCTGGTGGCCGTCACACGCAGGTGACCACGCTTGGCCGGCCACAACTTCACGCTCCCGCGGCCGCGGGCGTCGCTGAGCAGCGTGGCCTTGACGCCCGACCCGCGGATCGTCACCTTCGCCCGGTCGACCGGCACGCCGAACTGATCCCGGACGCGTACCCGCACGGTCGAGTAGTGCTTGGCCCGCATCTTGCGCGGCTGCACGCGCAGGCCGAGGCGGATCCCGGCGTGGGCCCGGACCCGCTGGCCCGAGAAGCGCAACGCCTTCGGGGCCGTCGTCCCGGAGAGGCGCAACGTTCCGCTGTCGCCGCGGCGGACGGCGAACTGCGAACGTCGAGGTCCGGTCGCCCTGGGTCACGACCAGCGTCGCGCGGCCGCGGCCCGTGCCGGTGATCTGCACGGTGTAGTCACCAGACGGGAGGACGTACCGGTCGGGCTGCCGGCCCTTGCCGCGCTCGACGAAGCCGCCGACGAGGTTGACGTACTTGCCCTTGGCGTCGTAGCCGAACGGCAGCCCGGAGGACTTGTCGGTGAACCGCAGCCGGATCGGCGAGTAGGCCTCGACGACGTCGAGGCTGGGCGCGGCGCCGGGGACGCAGTGCTCGTAGCGCAGACGCATACGGCTCGGGGCCAGGGGCGGCGGGTACGGCGATCCGAGGAACGCCAGGCCCTCGTTGGGCCGCGGCTTCGCGTACCCCAACCGGGCCGGGCCGTTCGTGCCCTCCCACTGGCCCAGTGTGAGGGCGCTCTTGCCGTACGGCGGCTCCTTGCTCGCATCGCTCCAGGTACCGCCACCGAAGTCCGCGTACCAGATGTGCTTCACCGGACTGGTGAGGCTCGGGTACGGCAACGCGACGTGCTTGAAGGGGATCACGAAGGCGTAGGCCGGATAGGGCAGCGGCGTGCCGGCCTCCAGGTGCGAGCGCAGCGGCGCGGGATCGCCGGCCGGGTAGAAGACGATCGCCGCCGCGGTGCCGCTGACGTTGCGGATCGGGGCGAAGGCACCGGTCTCGGCGACCGAGCCCCCCAGCGGCCCGTACGTCCAGTGCGCCAGCAGCCACTCGAGCAGGCCCGCCTGCACCTGCGACAGCGACGCGCCCGCGAGTGGGGCGGCGGGCAGCCCGAGCTTGCGCGACTGCTGGATCGTGTCGATGATCCGCTGGTCCGGGCCCGCGATGGACCCCAGCTGGCCGACGGGCAGGACGCCGAAGGCGCGCACGTCGGCAGTCTCGCGACCGTGCAGCCACCAGAGGCCCAACTCACTGCCGAAGAAGGTGGTGAAGTCCACGCGGCCGCTGTCGTCGGTCGTGCGCTGGAATCCCGTGCCGGGGTAGACGCGGTTCCAATCC
Source organism: uncultured Actinomycetota bacterium (assembly GCA_963733395.1). GTDB lineage: Bacteria > Actinomycetota > Actinomycetes > S36-B12 > UBA10799 > JADKAV01. The sequence goes on along the minus strand of CAVTCZ010000017.1, from coordinate 136,784 downwards.
GCATCGCAGATCAGCACGCGGGGGTCCGCCCCGGGCGGATGGCCGTCCCAGTAGGGCGCGTCGATGGTCACCGCCTGCCCCGGGCGCGGTTCGCCGCGGGCATTGGTCAGCCGCGCCGAGCCGGCGTTGACCACCGCGCCGGTCGCCTGTACGCGCGTCCAGGGCACGCCTTCGAACAGTGCCGTCGACGCCGTGCGCAGATCGAGTTCGTCATGCCGGCGGACGAAGTTCACCTCGCTCACGTCGTCACTGAGCGGAACCTTCCTCGTCGCCGGTTCGAAGGCCGCACCGCCGGGCTTCGTGCGTGGCCGCACGTTGTACGTGTCCGCCGGGCAGCGAGAAGTAGTACGCACCCGCGGCGTCCGTCATCGTCGTGTAGGTCTTCTTGTCGCCGGTGGCGAGCATGTCGAGGTTCGCGACCGGGATACCGCTGTCGTCGACCACGACGCCGGCGAGATCGGCGGTGGGCGGGCCGGTCCACAGCCACAGCGCCACCCCCCAGGACCGCTTGAGCCAACGGCCCCCACCCATGTCGATGTCCTCGGCGTTGCCGGCACAGCCAGTCGGGTTGCCGAGCATGCGTACGCGGATGGTGTGCTTGCCGGAGCGGATCGCGTCGCGCTTGAGCGCCAGGACACCGGACGTCGTGCTCGGCGCCAGGGAGCCGGTGGCCACCACGACTTTGCCGTCGACCAGGAGTTGGTAGCGGACCGCGCTGCACGCGACGGCGTGGCCGAAGCAGCCACCCTTCGAGTAGTCGCACGGCACCAACGGGTCGGGCGCCGTGAACTGCACGTAGCGCAGGTGCGGTGTCGTGATCGATGTCGTTGGAGTCGCCGAAGACGAAGTACTCGCGGTCCTCGTACTTCAGCGTCGCCGTGTTCTGCGGGCAGCCCGGCTGCGGCGTACTGCCGCCCCAGCAGTCCATGAAGCCCTTGTTGAAGAACCACGCATCGCCCTTGCCGAGACTGAAGAACGGACCCGGGCTTGTGTAGACATCCCCGCTGGTGACCATCGGGACCCCGACCAAGCAGGTTGTCACCAACAACAGCGCGAAGAGCACACGCGAACGCATCATGGCCCTTCCCCCTCCCCAGGATCCGGACCTCAACTGCTGTGACAATTCTACCTCCGGTGCGGCCGTCGCAGGCAGCGTTTCCACGCCATCGCCGATCGCGCTGGCAGCCCGGAACACCCGCCGTGTTCGCAGGCACGCGAGTACCGTGGGAGTGGCGGCAGGCAACCTCGAGGGGGTGATGTCATGCATCCGTTCTATGGACCGAGCGGCCGCCTGGTCGGTGGCCGTGACCGTCAATCGGCGGCCCTGGGGCTGGTGTCGATGGCGGCCTATCTCGGCTTCTGGGCAGCGGCCCTGGCGATCGCCAAGCGGGAACTGGATGCACGGTTCCCGCGTGTGGACCGGCAGACAGTCCAGCCAGACCCAGCCATGACACTGCTGCGCGAGCGGTACGCCCGGGGTGAGATCGACGATCAGCAGTACACCAGGATGCGGGATCTGCTCGCCCAGCCGCCGCGGCGGTCAACGTGACGGCCGGCGACCGCACGGACGCGCACCTGCCCGGATGGGCGCGCGGACCTGGCTCCAACTGGGATGGTTCGGGCTGACGACGGTGCTTCTGCGCCGCACCGACCCGATCGTCGGCTCACTGATCGTCACCGACCGGTGCAACCTGGCCTGTGCACACTGCGCCGTGGCCAACATCCGCCGGATCAACTACCCGTTCGAGCAACTTCAGGCCGACATGCGCTCGCTGTACTCGCAAGGGGTGCGCATCCTGTTCCTGTACGGCGGAGAGCCGTTCCTATGGCGCGACGGCGACCGTCATCTGCGCGATGTCGTGGCCGAGGCCCGGCGCATCGGGTTCCTGCTGGTCAACGCGGTGACCAACGGCACGTGTGGGCTGGACCTGCCCGACAGTGACCTGCTGATGGTGAGCCTGGACGGCACTCGAGAGCACCACGACCAGATCCGCGGCCGGACCTACGACCGGATCCTGGCCAACGTGCAAGCGGCCCCGCGCAACAACATCTGCCTCTACATGGCCATCAACCGGATCAACATCGACGACATCGAACACGTCTGCCGGTTGGCGCGCGACCTGCCCACGGTGCGGGCCGTCTCGTTCAACCTGCACACCCCGTACCCGGGCACTGAACACCTCACCCTGACATCGGCGCAGCGGCACGAGGTGTGCGACCGGATCGGCCGCCTCATCCACCAGGGCTACCCGATCATGAACATCGCCAGCGCTCTGCCGCGCATCGCAGATGGCACGGCACCCCACCCGTGCAATCAGTGCGTGATCGTCGAGGACGGGGAGCAGTGGACCTGCGGCCGGTGCATCGAGATCCCGGGACTGTGCGAGCAGTGCGGATTCCTTTTCGCATCGGAACTGTCCCTGTTGTTCCGCGGCAATCCCCGAGTCGTGGCCGATGCGTTACGGATGTACCGGGCGTACCTGTGAGTGGCGGGCGTTGAGCGGACTCCAGAGTCCCCCTCCCTCACCGCTGGCGCGGGATCGTTCTACGTGACCTGGGCTGGGGTCCCGAAGAGCCCGTCGTCGAGCGCCTCGGTCGGGAGCGCGGTCAGCGGTGACCGCCGGAACCAACAGTCACCGCAGCGACAGTTGCGCGTGAGTCACTAGAACCGCCACCGCCGTGGTCTTTGTGATTGGCAGGCAACTGACTTGCACCTCAATCACAAAGATCGCAGGCCGGCAGCATTCTTGTGACCCAGCGGCAACACAGCCGGCCCCGTCGTTGATCAGCCGCCCAGCCGTTTCACACCGGCCACGCAGACCTGCCCGAGCGCGAGCCCACCGTCGTTGGGCGGCACCAGCCGATGGGTCAGGACCGTGAACCCGGCGGCCCGCAGGCCCGTCACGCAGGCCGAGGTGAGGACGGCGTTGGCGAAGACGCCGCCGGTCAGGCCCACCTTTGCCACACCGTGCCGCTCGCGGATCAGAACGGCCGACTCCACAACGGCATCGGCAACGGCCAGGTGGAAGGACCGGGCCGCTGTCGCGGTGTCCGCAGCATCCAGAGCCAGCCGCAGCCAGCCGGCCGGGTCGATAACAACGCGGTCGCCCTCCCAGCCGACCGCTACCGGCCACGCCGCAGGCGTCAGCGGCTGCGGCCAGCGCTTCGAGCTCGATGGCCGCCTGCGCCTCGTAGTCCACGCTCTGGCGCACATCCAGCAGCGCGGCGACGGCGTCGAACAGCCGGCCCATGCTGGTGGTGGGGGTGCAGTGGGAGCCGGTCCGCAGCATCTGCTCCAGCAGTCGCCGGTCCGCGGGCGGCATGTGCTCGGCCGCCGCCGTCGCCTCCCAGGCGAGTCCAGCGGAGTGCAGGTGAGCTAGCGCCACTCGGCCGGGGAACCTCACGGCAGCGTCCCCGCCCGGCAGGGACACCGGCTTGAGGTGCCCGACCCGCTGGACACCGGCGTAACCACCGAGCAGCAGCTCCCCACCCCAGATCGTGCCATCGGTGCCGTACCCGGTCCCGTCGAACACGATCCCCAGGACCGGTTCGTCGGTCACCCCGTGCTCGGCCAGCAGGGACGCGAGGTGCGCGTGATGGTGCTGCACGGTCACATGCGGCAGGTCGCGTTCCGCGGCGAACCGTGCCGCCCAACCCCGCGACAGGTACCCCGGGTGGGCATCGCTGACGACCAACTCCGGCTCGACGCGCTGCAAGCCCGCGAGGACACGCACGGAGCGCTCGAGCATGGCGAGCGTCTCCAGGTTCTCCACGTCCCCGATGTGCTGGGTCAGCCAGGCCCGATCCCCCGACCCGACGGCTGCCGTGGCCTTGATCTCCCCACCCACCGCCACCACCGGCGGCACCGCGATCGGCAGCGCGATGGGAGTGGGCACGTAGCCACGACTGCGGCGCACCGGCTGCGCGGCACCGGCCACCATGCGCACCACCGAGTCGTCGCACGCGACCTGGATGCGCCGGTCGTGATGACAGAAGACGTCGGCGATGTCCACCAGCCGCTGCTCCGCTTCAGCGGCATCGACACAGATCGGCTCGTCCGACAGGTTGCCGCTGGTCATCACCAGCACCTCCGGGGCACCGGCGTCGAACAGCATCGCGTGCAACGGGGTATAGGCCAGCATCACCCCGACCAGGGTGTTGCCGGGCGCCACCGCCTCCTGCAACGCCTGGTCGCGCGCGGGCACCAGCACGATCGGCCGGGCGGGGCCCAGCAACAACCCGCGGGCAGCATCATCGAGGACAGCGATGCGCTCGGCCGTTGCCAGGTCGGCCACCATGACCGCGAACGGCTTGTCGCCGCGGCGCTTGCGTTCCCGCAGCGTGGACACCACATCGGGATTGCGGGCATCACAGGCGAGGTGGTAGCCACCGATCCCCTTGAGCGCCAGGATCCGGCCGGCGGTGATCGCGGCCACCAGCTCCGGCACCGGCAGGGACAGTCGCGGGCCGCAGACTGCGCACGCCGTCGGCTGAGCGTGGTAGCGACGGCTGCGCGGGTCGACGTACTCCGCCTCACAGTCCGGGCACAGCGGGAAGTCCGCCATCGCGGTGTTCTCGCGGTCGTAGGGCAGACCGGTGACCATGGTGAACCGGGGACCGCAGTTCGTGCAGGCGATGAAGGGATATCCGAACCGGCGGTCGTGGGGGTCCCGCATCTCGGCCAGACACTCGTCACACACCGCGGTGTCGGGCGGGATCGAGGTCGTGGTGCCGGCGGCGGACGTGTCGCTGTGGACGATCCGGAAGACGTCGTCGGGCCGCACATCGATCTCGACGGCGGCAACCTCGTCGATCCGGGCCATCGCCGGCGCTGCGTCACGCAGCCGGCGCAGGAACTCGTCCACCTGCTCGCCCTGCACCTCGATGAACACCCCCTGGACGTCGTTGCCGACATGACCGGCGAGCCCCAACTCCTCGGCAAGCCCGAACACGAAGGGCCGGAAGCCCACTCCCTGCACCGTCCCCGTGACCCGCACCGAGCAACGCCGCATCAATCCACCCGCCAGAACATGACCCGGTTGTTCCCGGAGTCGGCAACGGCCAACAGATCTCCGGCGAGGCTCAGCCCGTACGGCCAGCACAGGGAGTCGTCGGCCACCGCATCCCACCGGTTCTCGCCATTGGCATCCAGATCCGCCTGACCGAGCACCGTGTCCGCGGGCACCCCCGCGCCGGTGCGCGGCACGCCGTGCCAGATCAGCACCCGGTTGTTGGAGGTGTCCGCGACGATCAAGCGTTGCTCATCGGTCACGACGGCGTACGGGAAACGAAGTCGGTGCGGCCCCTGCGGGCGGTTCTTGAACTCGTCGGCGACCTCGGCGCTCTGCTGGCCGAGCACCACACCGGCGGTGTCCGCGCCCGGCAACGGCAAGCCCAGTACCCGGTGGTCGCCCGCGTCGGCGATGAACAGGGTCTGCTCGTCACCGGCGATGGCGTGGGGCCACCGGAACGTGGATTCCCCGAGTCCGCCGCTGTTGTCCTCGCGCGCCCCGGGGTCGGCCTGCCCCAGCAGGATGTCCGCCGGCCGGCCGTCCCGGGGCAGGCCCGCGCGCCAGCCGAGCACCCGCCGGTTGCCGGTGTCGGCCACCCAGAAGACACCACCGACCAACCCGAAGCCGAACGGCCAGTACAGGGTGCCCAGGCCGGGATCGCCACCGCGGTTCGGGTCGACGTCGTCGGGACCGGCCTGGCCGATCACCAGATCGGGGACGGCGAAGTCGGCGGTGGGCAGGCCGTGCCAGACCAGGATCCGGTGGTGCCAGGCATCCGCCACCACCAGGTCACCGTCGACCATGCCCACCCCCGTGGGCAGGTACAGGCCGCGACTGTGATCGCCACAGCCCGCCGCCGGGCCCTCGGAGCTGAAGTCGGGCTGACCCAGGACCACATCCGCGGCGGCGCCGTCGGCCTCCGGGAAGGTGTGCCAGATCAGCACCCGGTGGTTCCCCGAGTCGGCGACCACCACCCGCTGGCCGTCGGTCCACACCCCGCGGGGGGCGTACATGTGCGAGGGCGTGGGGCTGGCATCCGGCAGCGCCAGGCCCCCCGGCGCTTCGGCGCCGAGTCGCCGGACCGGGCGGGCCGATGTGCCCTGCACCCGGAAGGCGTGGGTCACGGCGGGCCGACCCGGATGCTGTCGACGGCGACGAACGCCGACGACGGTTCCGGGGCCACCTCCACGACCTCGCGCAAGCCGGGCACCCGCTGCCGGATGACCCCCATGATCTCGTCCTTGCTCTGCTGGTCCGGCGCGCTGCAGCCGGTGGCGAAGCGCACGTAGGCGACGTCGTCGCGGACCTCCTCGACGCTCATCTCGATGGAGCTGGCCACCAGATGCGGCCGGATCTGCTCGTAGACCTGCAGCACGTCGAGGGTGCGGTCGGTGCGGACGATGCCGTGCGCCACCAGCAGCGCCATCACCTCCGGCTCCTCGACGGCCGCATAGAGCACCTCCCCGGCCTGCTCGTTCTCACGCATCATGTGGACCAGCGTGACCAGCCCGCGGCGGTTGAACTCGGTGATCGCCTCGATGGTCTCGCGCAGCAGTTCCTGCGTCGCTTCGTCGGCATGGGACACCCGATCCCGCAACATGTCGACGCGGGCGGCGAGTTCGTCGAAGGATTCGTGGTCCATGTGCACCTGCCTAGGAGTAGATCTGCTGCTGCTGGATGACCTGCGACGTCTGCACCGTCAGCACGTCGCTGAATGCTTCTCGTGCCAGACGCGCCAGCACCTCCGACACGGCCCCGCCGGGGTCCGCCGGCACGACCCGGCGCTCCAACGCCTCCAGCACGAAACAGGCACCGGCGGTGTCCTCGATGAGGTTCTCTGCGAAGAACGCCGCCACGAAGTCCGCCCGGCCGAGGCCGTCGGGATCCCCGGCCAGCGCCGCCAGCGCCAGCTCCGGCCCGCCCGCGCGGTAGAGGCAACGTTCCGCGAAGTTGCCGGCGGCCTCCCGCAACAAGGTGTCGAAGTGCTGGCGCGCGAACAGTTCCATCAGGGCGCGCTCCTCGCCGCGGCCGCCTCGCGCCAGTCCGGAGAGGATGCCGTCCACCGTCGCGACCGCGTCAGCATCGCCGCATTGCTCGAAGATGTCCCGCGCCCGGTCCAACCGCTGCTGGGCGTCTGCGAACACGCCGAGATGGCCCAGCGCATTGCCCTGGTTGGAGAGGATGCGCGCGTAGCCGATCGGATCGGTCTGTGGGTCGCGGTGCTCCAGGACCTCCTCGTACAGCTGCACGGCCTCATCCAGGTTCTGCTCCTGGTGCACGCTGGGCAGGTACTGCAGAGCGTTGGCCAGATTCACCTGAGTGGTGACCCACTGCATCGGATGGGTCTGCGGGGTGTAGACCCGCAGAGCCGCCCGCAGGGCGTTCACCGCGACCCCGAGCCGCAGCCGATCGCCCTGGTCGGACATCGGCATGACGAGGTAGGCCAGCGCCAGGTGCTCGTTGCACAAGGCGAACAACTCGGGGTGGGTCTCCTCCCGGAAGACCTTCGTGGCCTCCGTCAGGTCCCCGACCACGGCCAGCAGCGCGCCGCGTTCCTCCCCCGCGAGTTGCTGCCGGGCCAGCGCCCGGGTCAACCTGCAGGTGCGCCCGCAGTTCCCGGTCCGCGGTCAATGGCAGCATCTGCAGTGCCAGGTCGGCCTCCCGGGCCGCGGTCGCCGGATCACCGGCGTCGGACAGGAACTGTGCCAGGGTGAGCCGCAGCGAGGCGGCCAGGATCGGGCTGGGTGCCTGGGCTGCCGCCTCGATGGCCGCGCGCAACTCGGCCACCGCGCCTGCCGCGTCCCGGCGTTCCATGGCGGCCGAGGCCCGCGCGCTGCGGACCATGGCCGCCACCTCGCCGGTCAGTCCGTCGGCGACCGGGGGGTCGTCGACCTGTCCCACGGAGTAGCGGCCGGTTGCGACCAGTGCCGCGAGGTCACCTTCGCTCTCGGCTGCCAGCGCCTCCCAGACACCCTCGCCGCCGACGAGCACCGCGCGGTTGTACCGGGAGCACACGTCGTCGCCGTCCAGCAGCGCGGCGGCCACCGCGGGATCCCCGGTCAGCGCGATCTCGTAGAACCGCAACGACTCCGGCCATTGCTCGGGCAGACCCCCGGCAAGGATGGTCTCGGCGACCGGCACCGCCTCAGGGACATCGGGTAGCAGCAACAGACCGGCGGGCCAGGGCAGCACCCCCAGTGGTTGCGGATCGGGTCCGGGCACGTCACTCACCTTCCATGTTCACGTCATTGTGGCCCGGCGAGGCTGCCGGCGGGATGTAACGGCGAGCGTTTCGCTCGATGATCCGCGCCGCCTGCTCCGCCCGCCGCTGGTCGTGGTACTCCCCCACCCGGCGGCGGACCGCACCGGAGGCCAGGACGACGTTGAGGTGGACGAACCACCGTCCCGACTCCTCGACGACGTCGGCGGCGGCCGCAAGCACCTCCTCCGGCGCAGGGCGATCAGCCACCTCCGGTCACCACCGCAAGGTCCTCGGCGATGGCGTCGGCGACACGTTCCACGGCGTCCTGCACCGCGGGGCTCAACGGGGCGCCGGCTGCGAAGGACTCCCCCTCGACCAGCCATACGGTGACGTCGGCCGGGTACTCGTCCTTCAGCAGCCATTGCGCGAAACCGAGGGCCTGGTCCCAGCGGAACTGGTGCAGGTTGCCCTCCGGGGGCCGCAGGTCCGCGAGTTCGGAACCCGGCACCTTGTGGATCGTCCCGGCGGCCACCCCGACCCGGGAGGCATCCACGACGATGGCCCGCTGCGCCCCCCGCATCGCGAAGGCCACATCCATGCCGGCGGTGCCCCCGTCGATGAGCCGCACCCCGTCGGGCAGGTCCCGATCGGCGAGCAGTCGCACAAGCACTGGTCCGGCGGCGTCGTCCCCGCGGATCAGGTTCCCGCACCCCACGATCACCGTGTGGGTGCGGTTGGCCCCCGGGGACAAGCGATCAGCCTCCACCCATGCGGAACTTCGCCAGTTCCCTGCCGGACTTGCCGTCGTAGGCGTGCACGGTGCACACCAGGCACGAGTCGAAACTGTGCGCGACGTTGCCGAGTTCCACCGGGAAGTCCGGGTTCTCCACCGGAGTCCCGATGAAGGCCTTCTCCATCGGGCCGATGTTCTCGCTGCCGTCGCGCGGACCGATGTTCCACGCCGTGGGGGTGATCACCTGGTAGTTGGCGATCTTGCCGTCCTCCAGCACGATCCAGTCGGACAGCGCACCGCGGGCGGCCTCCGTGGAGCCGAAGCCCTTGCCGGACTCCGGCTCGGCGGGCTTGACGTAGAACTCACCGTGCAGGTCGAGTTCCTTGAGCCACTTCTGCACGTTCTTGTAGTACTTCGGCGCCTCGTGCACGCGTGCCAGGACCCGGGTCAGGACGCTCGGCCCGAGCTCGTCGATGATGTTCTTGATCAACGGGTCGGCATCCTGGAAGTCGGCCGGCATCCGGCTTGGCGGCCATCATCTGCCGGGCCAGCGGCCCGACCTCGAGCGGCACGTAGCCGAGGTCCGGCACGTCGTACCGGGGAGCCTTCGCCCACGTGTACTTGCCCTGCTTGGCGCCCTCGGCCGGGTCGATCGGCTCGGTCACGCCCTCCCACGGATGGCGCGAGCCCGTGCCCTGGTAGAACGAGTGCGTCACGTCCTCGGTGACCCGCATCTGGTCGAAGTCGAAGTACTTGCCGTCGGCGTAGATCCCGGACCGCGCCTGCAGTGCGGCGTTGCGGCCATCGACCGTGGGGTTGGTGTACAGGTCGGGGTTCAGGAACGTGCCGGTGGCCAGGTAGTTGCCGTAGCCCTGGCCGTACTTGTCGAGCCCGATCTGCAGGGCCCACTTGATGAACAGCGCGAGGTCGCTGTTGGCCTGCGACTCGTTCTCCGCCATCCAGGCCTGGACGTCGCTCCAGGTCTTGTTCTCCAACCAGCGGTCGACCGAGCAGCCGAGCCACTGACCCTCCATCCACTGCCGCGCCCAGTTCTCGAGGATCGAGATGGAGCGGGTGACGTCCGACAGCGTCGGGGCGCTCATGACGCCGCCCGGGATCATGAACGACGAGTGCGGCCACTGCCCGCCGAAGATCGCGTAGATCTCCACCGGGTGCTGCGACAGGGTGACGCCGGTCTGGTAACTCGTGCCGACGTACGGCGCGAAGCGCTTGGCGACCTCCTCGTACAGCGGGAAGGACGAGTACTGCGCTGCCACCATGTCCGGGCACATGATCGCGTAGAACCAGCGCGGGATGCTCTGCAGCGTCTCGCAGGCCTGCGCGATGTTGCGCACGCGGGTCGCGTTGGGCGGCACATACGTCGCCCAGGCGGTGTCGAGGGCGTAGCAGGCCTTGTACAGGTGTGACCCACCACAGATCCCGCAGATGCGCGGGGTCATGATCAGGCCGGCCTGCGGGTCCTTGCCCCGCAGGATGATCTCGAAGCCGCGGAACATGGCGGCCTCGGTCCAGGCGTCGGTGACCACACCGTCGGTGATGGCCACCTTGACGTCGAGGTCGCCCTCGACCTGGCCGAGCGGGCTGACGTTCAGTTCCATTGTTGTCATCTGTGTCTCTCCTGCTCAGACCACGAACATGTCTTCTTTGGACCACTTCGGCGCCACCGCGCGGGACAGGCCCGCCAGCGCCATGTACGACCCGCTGTCCATACCGGCGGGCTCGTCCTTCGGGATGACGCCGGCGACCTTCTGGGTCTTGAACACCGTGCCCTGCTCCAGATCACCGAACGGGAACCCCGGTTCGGTGCAGCCGGTGCAGGGGTGGCCCGCCCGGGTCTTCGACGACTGCCGGTTCCACAGGATCCGGTTGCACGGCGAGTGCGTCATCGGACCGCGGCAGCCGAACTCGTAGAACAGGCACCCGGTGCGCATCCCCTCGCCGAAACTGGGCGGGTCCTGCTTGTAGGTGAAGAACTGCACCCGGGTGCAACCGGTCTGGGTGAACGACGTGAAGAAGGTCTTGGGCCGCTGGAACTCGTCGAGAGCCAGGTCGGCGGCGCGGCCGGCGGCCAGCGCGACGATGATCTGGCTGATCCAGTCCGGGTGGGCCGGACAACCCGGGATGTTGATGACCGGCAGCCCCGCCTTGCTCACGAAGTCCGGGCCGAGGTAGCCACCACGCTTGCCGCCGCGGTCGAACTGCAGGCCGCGGGAGTCCGAGGGATTCGGCGGAACGGCCGGCAGACCGCCGTAGGTGGCGCAGTCCCCGATCGCCACCACGATGCCGGCCTTGGGTGCGATGTCGTCCACCCAGTCCTTCATCGGGCGTTCGGCGAACATGTCGAACCGGCCACTGCCTTCCGGACCCTCGATGACCGAGCCTTCGTAGACGAAGATGTCGATCTCCTTCTCACCCTTGGCGTACGCCCAGAAGATGTCCTGCGCGGCCTTGCCGATCTCGCCGGACAGGGTGGGGTGGTAGACGATCTCCAGGCCGAAGTCGACGATCAGATCGACCACGGATGGTTCGGCGGCGTTGATGAACGACATCGTGTTGCCGCTGCATGCCCCTCCCTGGAACCAAAGCACTGACGTCATGTCGCCTCCTGCATCGAAATGGTGGGTTCGGTCTGTGTGTCCCCGGAATCGAGGAGTACGTCCAGTAGTGCCCACACGCCCACGCCGGTGCGGGCGGAGGTCTCGAGGATGATCGCGTCGGGGGCGATCTGCCGGATCGCGGCCAACCCCTGCTCGCGGTCCCATTCGACAGCGTCGGCGATGTCCGTCTTGGTCACGACGACCACGTCCGCGGAGTTGAACAACCCTGGGTACTTCAGGGGCTTGTCCTCGCCCTCCGTCACGCTGAGCAGCGCCACCCGGGTGTCCTCGCCGAGGTCGTAGCCCGTGGGACAGACCAGGTTGCCGACGTTCTCGATGACCAGCAGGTCCAGTTCCGACATCTCCCAGCCCTCGAGGTGCGCGGACACCATGTCCGACTCGAGATGGCACATGCCGTCGGTGATGATCTGCCGGACCTTGGCCCCGGACCGGGCAAGTCGCTTCGCATCGTTGTCGGTGGCGCAGTCGCCCACCAGCGCCGCAGCGCCCAGCCCCCGCTCGACGGCCGCCGCCAGCACGGCCTCCAGCAGTGCGGTCTTACCGCTGCCCGGGCTCGACACCCAGTTGCTGACATTGACGCCGTTGACCGTGAACCAGCCGCGCAGACCGTCGGCCAGGAGGTCGTTCTTGGCCAGCACCCCTTCCCGCAGGCGGTCGGTGGGCCGGGAGTCGTCGAACGTCACGTCCGCGACCTCGAGTTCCTTCCCGCCGACGATGTCCCCACAGGGTTGTCCGCAGACACCGCAGGTGAAGTCACGGATGCCCGGAAGCTCCTGCTCGCCACAGGTCGGACAGTTGATGATCACCGGCAGGTCCTGGATCTCCAGGGTGGATCCCGCCAGCGGGGTCCCGGCCGTGGCGACGTCGTAGGCGAAGTGCAACGCCTGCGGCACGACCCCGGACAGCCTGCCGATCCGCAGCCGCACCCGGGTCACCCGCGCCTGCGGGTCCGGCAGCGCGTCGGTGACCGTGGAGACCACCGCATGTGCGATCGACAGTTCGTGCATGGGTTCAGGAGCTCCGCTGCCGGGCACCGAAAACGCGGGCGAACGACAGCAGGAAACTGAGCGTCTCCTGGATGTCGGGATCCTTGAGCTGGCGCATGAGCGAGAACACGCCGCCGGAGTCGACCTGGCGGCCCTTCGTCTGCTGGTCCGCCTCGAGTGCCGCCTCGCCCAGGTTCCCGACCACGTCGATGATCTCGGGCCGCAGGATCGGCGAGTCCAGGAACCCCTGGATCGTGTCCTTGCGCTCGGCCAGGGTGCTGGTCAGCGGCGCCAGCGTGCTCAACGCGGTGACAGCGTCGCGGAGGTTGCCCAGTTCGTGGGAGTCCTCGCTGGTCTCCCGCAAATCGCGGACCACCCCGTTGATGTTGTCGGCGATCTCCGGGCCTCGTTGCAGCAAGGCCGTGGACATGGAGGCCAGCGCGGCAAGGGCGGGGGCATTCGCGACGATGACGGCCAGTGACTCGCGGATCTCCGGGTCGGCCAGCATCGCCGCAAGGGCGTCGGTGTCGGTGGGGATCTCAGCGGTCACGGGCGGCACACCCCCGGACCAGTGGATACGGTCATGCGTGCCTCCTCGGGTGGCGGCCCTGGACGGTTCCCAAGCCTGCCGAAAGATGCTGGTCTCTTGTCCACGCAATCGGCCGAGGAATCACGGATTCAGCCCAACTCGGGTGACCCGGATGCCGATTCGTCCGGTTTGGGTACGGAGAGCTTGAGGCCAGCCTCGCCTTCGCCGGGGTGCCGCGAGGTGCAACCGTTTCTTGACGTTGCGCTGGGCGCGGGCTTACACGGGTCCGCTGCAGGGTGGAGACATGGACACACCGCAGAAGAAGAACACCACCCGTACCGTTGCCGCAGCCACCGCCGCCCTCGTCGGGTCCGGTCTGGTGGTGGCGGCCGCACCCGCTGAGGCTGCAGCTCCCGCTGAGCCGGCCGGCGTCGCCGGAGTCGCCCATGCGCCCGTCGCGCACCTGACCCGGGCGTCCGTCAAGAGCCCGTTGGTCGTGCACCGCAGCGGCAGGGTCGCCGCGTCGGCGTCGATCGCCGCGGCGCCGCAGGTCCTGCACACGAAGAAGAAGGTGAAGCGGAAGTACCGCTCCCGCCGTTCCTGATCCCCCTCGACGAAGGGGCACGTCCACACCGGGCGTGCCCCTTCTGTCGTGCCGTGGGGGCGGTTGAACGGGGTCAGCGGCGAGGCGGCCGGTTGCCTGCGGGTTCATGCCCGACCCCGACTCCTGCTCACGAACACCCGAGGCGGGCCGCTTGTGGGCGTTCGTGCAGGGTGTGGCCGTCTGTGCCCGATGTTCCCGTTCGTCGCGTGACGAGCCCCAACGCTCTGCACGAACGGCAACAAGCGGCCAATGAGTCCGCGGATGACCAGCCGCGGACTGGGCTCCAGTCGGACCGTGCGCCGGCCGCGCAAACCGCAGGCGGGAGAGATGCGTACACCCGGGAGAGATAGGCGGCGTGATCTTCTCTCCCGGGTGTACGCATCTCTCCCCGGTAGCGCCAGGTGTCGAGGGCGACCACGGCCGCGCCGCATCAGCCCGAACCAGCCAACACACGTAGGCTCTTCGAGTTCCCGCGTGGTGCGAGGTGTCCACGCGACTTGTCGGCGTACCGCCGTGAGCGGTTGTGCCGCTGGTGAGAAGCCGTCCCGTTCGTTAGCGGAAACCCCGGTACAACCGCTCACCACGGGACATCCGCTCACCAAGTGCCCAGATGGGCCACGCGGGCGGATCCGCCTCAGTCGTCATCCCTCTCGCGCTCCTCGGACTCGCGCTCCTCGGCGGATGAGTGATCCGAATCCGAGGCGACCGGGATGGACTGGGTCGTGCGCTGCTGGGTCGTGGTCGCCGGCTGCTGCGCCGTGTTCGGGGTGACCGATTGCGCCACCGGTTGCGGTACGTAGACAACCTTGGTCTTGGCGGGCTTGCGCACGATCTTCGTCTTCGTCTTGACCACCGTCGGGACGGGCCTGGGGGACATCACCGCCTCCTGGTACCCAGTCGTCGAGCCCTGCAGACTCGTCGAGTACAAAGCGACGCCGAGCAGCACGCTGACGGCGGCAGCCACGGTCCATGCCAGGAACGCTCGCATTGTGAACCTCACTTCCCTCTACCCCCAGTGTCGGGGCCAACCGCGATCGGCTTTACCCAAGCCAACGTCAAATCCACGTCAAGTCGGGCGGGCGCGGACTTGACCAGCGCATGTCTGCGCATTGAAGCCGACAACCAGCCACGCTGGAGGAGTGATCGATGAGACCAGCGCCTGCTACCGCACCTGGAAGACCGAACTCTGGCTTTCCGTGCGGGGCGCGTCACCCGGGCTGCAGCAGTGGCTGGACCGCCTCCTGCACGACGAGGTGGATCGCCTGGACCGGTTGGCCAGCAGGTTCCGCGCCGATTCCGAGCTGTCGCAGATCAACCGCAACGACGGGAACTGGACCGAGGTCTCCTGGGACTTCGTCGCGGTGCTGACCGCCAGCCTCGAGGCGGCTGACGCGACCGGCGGCCTGGTCGACCCACTGCTGGGACGACACGTGGTTGCAGCCGGCTACGACCGGTGGGCCGGGCAGGACTCCTCGGCACAAGGCCTGCCGACTGCGGCCCGCTGGCAGGAGATCGAGGTCCGAGCGGGCCGGACGCAGGCGCGGGTGCGCATCCCGGCTGGTTCCTCGCTGGACGTCGGGGCGGTGGCCAAGGGCTGGCTCGCCGACCGGCTGGCAAAGATCACGCACGCCTCCACGGGCTTCGACACCATCGCCAACATGGGTGGCGACCTGCGGGTGATCAGCCCGGGCACTCCCTGGGCCGTGTCCGCCGACCCCGACCGACCGGGCGTCGAACCGCGCGCTGTGGAACTCGTCGACGCGGCGCTGGCCACCAGCGGTCTGGGACACCGTTCGTGGCACGGCGGGCACCACATCATCGACCCCCGCAGCGGCCGCCCGGCCAGCACCTGCTGGTCGTCGGTGAGCGTGTTGGCGGCACAGGCCGCGGGCGCCAACGCGGCGGCGACGGCGGCTCTCGTGCAGGGACCCGCAGGCCCGGCATGGATCGACTCGATGGGCCTCGACGCCTGGTTCGTCGGCGAGACCGAGAAGGTGGTCGGACGCTGGCCGTTGGTACCGCAGCCGACTCGCGGCCCGCGCGTAGGCTGCGAGGCATGGTGCACGTGCTGCTGATCGAGGACGACCCGGGCATCCGCTCGGCCGTGACCCGCGCGTTGTTGGCCCGTGGACATGCCGTGGACACCGCCCCCGACGGGCTCACGGGGCTGCAGATGCTGCTCACCCAGAACCCGGAGACAGTGATCCTCGACCTGGGCCTGCCCGACATCAACGGCGACCGGTTGCTGGGCATGATCCGCGCCGCGAGCCAGGTGCCGGTGATCGTGGCCACCGCGCGTGACGACGAAGGCCTGATCGTCGAGTTGCTCGATGCCGGAGCCGACGACTACGTGGTCAAGCCCTACGACCCCGCCCACCTCGAAGCCCGCATCCGGGCGGTGCTGCGCCGGGCCGGTGCCGGCGCCGACGACGAGGCGCATCCGCACCCGCTTGCGGGTGGGCGGGCTGAATGTCGATCCTGCCCGCCGCACCGCTGAGATCGACGGCCGGCCGCTGGATCTCACCCGGCTCGAGTTCGACGTGCTCGCCTATCTGGCTGCGAACCCCGGTCGCGTGGTCAGCCGCAAGGAACTGCTCCGGGAGGTGTGGCAACGCACCGACAGTGCCCGGACTGTGGATGTCCATCTGTCGTGGCTGCGGCGCAAGATCGGTGACGACGTCGAAGCGCCACGCTTCCTGCACGTGCATCGGGGCGTGGGCATCATGCTGGAGGACTCCCAGGCAGAAGCCGGGACGACCTAGGTGTATCGCCGGCTCATCATCTTCGGCCTGGCCGTGTGCGCCTCAGCTCTGATCGCGCTGGTCGTTCCGTTGGCGTTGGCCGCCCGCGACATCGTCCAGGCCGATCAGCTGAGCCAGGCGGCGGCTACGGCCCGGGCGGTGGCCAACGAGTGGCAACAGCAGTCGGGGCGCGACGGCGAGGATCTGATCATGCCCCCGGAGACCGACCACCGTGGCGAGGTCACGCTGTACGGGACCGACGGCGAGGTGGTCGGCAGCAACCCGCCCCAAGCACAGCGGGCGGTGGCAGCCGCCTTGCGGGGCGGCACCGCGTCGGACGTCGTGGATGGCTGGGGTTACGTCACCGCTCCGGCCTACTTCGACGACAAGTTCGGCGCGGTCCTGGTCACGCTCACCCCGGAGCAGTTGCGCGAAGGGCTGCTGCCCCGACTGGCCGCCTTGGGCGCGGTCTCCATGGTGCTGCTCACGCTGGCCGGAGGCACCGCGTGGTGGCTGGCGCGGCGGACGGTCGCCCCGCTGCGCGATCTGGAGGAGACCGCCAACGCGGTGGCTGCCGGCGACCTCACCGCCCGCGCACCGCAATCGTCGATCACCGAGATCGAGAACGTCGGCGTCGCGCTGAACCGGCTGACTGGTCGCGTCCAGGAACTGCTGCACGAGGAGCGCGAGTACACCGCCGAACTCGCCCACCAGTTGCGCACCCCACTGACCGTGCTGTCGGTGGACGTGGACGCGGTGAGCGACCCGGAGATCCAGGAACGACTGCAGGACGATCTCTCCTCCGTCCACCGGATGGTCGACGAGATCATCACCACCGCCCGCCGCCCCAGCCGGGAAGGCCTGCAGGCCCGCTGCGATGCCGCTGCGGTGGTACGGGAGCGCGTGCAGTTCTGGCAGGTCCTGGCAGAGGACCAAGACCGCGGGTTCGACCAGGACATCCCCACCGCGCAATTGCCGGTGCGCCTCACGCAGGACGACCTCACCTCCGCGCTGGACATCCTGTTCCAGAACGTCTTCCTGCATACCGACGAGGGGACGGACTTCGGAGTCACGGTGGGCAGCGACGGCGGGTTCGTCACCGTGAGCGTGTGGGATCGCGGACCCGGCTTCGACCTCACCGAGCGCGACAAGGTGGGCTCGACCCGGCTGGGGTTGTCCATCGCCCGCCGACTGGCGGAGGCGTCCGGCGGCTCCCTGGCCGTGACCCACCGGCCGGAGGGTGGCGCCACGGTCACCCTGCGACTGGGCCCGCCCGCGGACTGATCGGACGGCGGTGGCCTGCAGGTGCGGCTAGTCTCACGGCCATGGTCGAAGTCATCGAAGCCCGCTGGGTGCTGCCGATCGAGCCGTGGGAAGTCATCGACGACGGGGCCGTGGCCATCGACGACGGCGAGATCGTGGCCGTGGGCCCGGCTGCGCAGGTGGCCGCACGTTCCCGCAGGCGGCACGGGTCCGGCTGCCCGAACACGTCCTGCTGCCGGGGCTGGTCAACGCGCACACCCATGCGGCGATGACACTGCTGCGCGGCTTCGCCGACGACGTGCCCGCTGATGACCTGGCTGCACGAGCGCATCTGGCCCGCGGAGGGACGCTGGGTCGACCCGCAATTCGTCGCGGACGGCACCCGACTGGCGGCTGCCGAGATGCTCGCCGGAGGTGTGACCTGCTTCTCGGACATGTACTTCTTCCCGGTCGAGGGGATCGAAGCGGCGCGCGCGGCCGGGATCCGCGTTCTCAGCGGTCAGGTGGTGGTCGATGCCACCACCAACTACGCGAGTGACGCTGCCGAGCACGTCACGAAGGCGTTGGCGGTGATCGAGGAATACCGGGACGTGCCCGGGGTCCATCTCGCACTGGCCCCGCACGCGCCGTACACGGTGTCCGACGAGGTCTTCACCGAGTTGGCCGGGTACTGCGAGCAGTTCGACCTGCCGCTGCACACGCACGTGCACGAGACCCGCGCCGAGGTCGAACAGGGTGTCGCCCAGTACGGGGTCCGGCCGCTGGAACGGCTGGACCGGCTCGGGGTGGTGAACTCCCGGCTGATCGCCGCCCACGCCGTGCACCTCAGCGACGAGGAGATCGCGCTACTGGCCGAACGCGACGCGGCCGTTGTGCACTGCCCCGCCTCCAACCTCAAACTCGCCTCCGGCGTGGCCCGGCTGACCGACTGGCTCGGCTCCGGGCTGCGCGTCGGCTTCGGCACCGACGGTGTCGCCAGCAACAACCGGCTCGATCTGCTCGACGACGTGCGGTTGGCGTCGCTGCTCGCCAAGGGGATCTCGGGTGACGCGGCCGCGGTGCCCGCGTGGCAAGCCCTGCACACCGCCACCCTCGGGGGCGCCCGGACCCTCGGCCTGGGTGACTCGATCGGGTCGCTGAGCACCGGGAAGGCCGCCGACATGATCGCCCTGGATCTCGGTGGCTTCGAAGCTGGCCCCGCTGTACGACGTGGCCTCCCACCTCGTCTACTGCGCCCAGCGGCAACACGTGACGGATGTCTGGGTCGCGGGCCGGCGACTCAAGGACGGTGGTCATCTGGTGCGGGAGGATCCGCAGGAGCTGGCCGCACTCGCCCGCTTGTGGCAGCAGCGCATCGGTTGACGGTTCACCGGCCCGGCAGTGCCGCGATCAGGCGGCGTCCCACCCGCCCGGCAGTCCGGTCCGGCCGCCGGTTGAGCAGGTCGATGAGGCCGTCGACCATGCCCAGACTGACCTTTCCCTGCAGAGAACAGCGCGATGGTGCGCAGTGGCATCTCGTCCACCGAGCGCTTGATCATCTTCGCCGTGGTGGGATCCTCGGCGGAGTGGTACCCACCGATGCGCAGCACGGCGGCTCGGACCAGCCGGCCGATCGGGTTCCCCGAGATCTCCCCCACCGTGCTGACCCGGCTGTAGGGCCGCACCGGGCGCGGGACCGGGATCGGCCGGCCCAACCTGGCGCTGAAGACCGCGTCGGAGGCGGCGATGCCCGCGGCGGTTCCCCGGTCGCCGGTGAAGCCGTCAGTCACCTGGATCGCGACCGTGTGCACGATGTCCTCGCTGGACAGCCCCACCTCCAGGTCGTAGTCGCCGGCCGGGATCTGCCAGGACGCGTCGACCACGTCGTAGAAGGCGAAGGCACGGGCCGGGACCGTCACCGGCACCGACGTCCGCTCGCCAGCAGCCAGCCGCACCTTGGCGAAACCACCCAGTTCCCGCCGCGGCCGGGACACCCGCCCGGTCCGGTCGTGGATGTAGATCTGTACGACGGTGCTGCCGTCGCGGGCTCCGGTGTTGGCCACCGGGACGGTCACAGTCACAGTGTCCCCGGCGGCCACCTCCCCGGACTCGACCTCGGGCTCCCCCAGCGTGAACGTCGAATAGCCCAGCCCGAAGCCGAACGGGAACAGCGGCTTGATGCCTGCCGTTGTGGCGTGCCGGTAGCCCACGTGGAAGCCCTCGCGGTACTCGACCTGGTGGGGCTGGCCCGGGAACCACGGGTCGGAGGCGACGTCGGATTGCCGTACCGGGAACGTCTCGGCCAGTCGACCGCCCGGTTCCACGTCGCCGTAGACCACGTCGATGAGTGCGCCGCCGCTGGCCTGCCCGCCCAGGTAGGACTCGAGGATCGCCGCCGGCTGACCGACCCAGGGCATCACGACCGGCCCCCCGTTCGACAGCGCCACGACCGTCCGCGGGTTGGCGGCGCACACGGCGGCGACCAGCCGCTCGTGCTGGCGTGGCAGATGCAGGTCGGGGCGGTCGAAGCCCTCACTCTCATACGTGCCGGGCAGACCGACCAGGAGCAGCACGACGTCGACTGCCCGGGCCACCGCGACGGCTTCGTCGATGAGCGCCTGGTCAGGGGCCGAGTCCACCGGGTCGTAACCGGGCGCGTATGTGAAGGCCACACCCCGCTGCGCCAGGGCATCGGCCGCGGTCGTGACCCGGGTCGGGTTGACCAGCGAACTGCCGGAACCCTGGTACCGCGGGCTCTTGGC
Organism: uncultured Actinomycetota bacterium; assembly: GCA_963733395.1. GTDB lineage: Bacteria > Actinomycetota > Actinomycetes > S36-B12 > UBA10799 > JADKAV01. The sequence goes on along the minus strand of CAVTCZ010000017.1, from coordinate 116,334 downwards.
GAAGGCACCGATCAGCGCCACATGTTCGACCCCGGTCAGCGGCAGGATGCCGTCGTTGGTCAGCAGCACCGAACTCTCGCGCCGCTGCCCGCCGGGCCAGTTCGTGATGGGCGTCGAGGTCGGGATCCGGGACCCCACCCTGCGGACGGTCGGATACCAGATCGAGCACCCGTTGGGCGCATTCGGCGACCGCCGTCGCAGACAACGACCCGTCTGCCACGGCCCGCTCGACAGCGTCGTCGAAGACGCCCGCGCTTCCGGGCATCTCGAGGTCCATTCCCGCGCGGACCCCCGCCACCCGGTCGTTGGTCGCCCCCCAGTCACTCATCACGAGGCCGTCGAATCCCCACTCGTCACGCAGGATCGTGGTCAGCAGTCGTTCGCTGTCGCAGCAGTACTCGCCGTTCACGAGGTTGTACGCGGCCATCACAGTGCGCGGCCGCGAGGCCGTCACGGCGTACTCGAATCCGCTCAAGTAGATCTCGCGCAGCGTCCGTTCGTCGAGCACCACGTCGACCACCAAGCGGTGGGACTCCTGGTTGTTCACCGCGAAGTGCTTGAGGCAGGCACCCACCCCCTGGCCCTGGATCCCATCGACCATCGCTGCGGCCAGCCGCCCGGCCAAGAGCGGATCCTCCGAGAGGTACTCGAAGTTGCGCCCGCACAGCGGGTGGCGCTTGATGTTCATACCGGGGCCGAGCACGACCGAGACCCCCAGCGCTCGCGCCTCCCGGCCCACAGCGACGCCGATGCTCTCGATCAGTTCCGGATCCCAGGAACTCGCGATCGTGACCGCGGTCGGGAAGCACGTGGCGGGCAGGCTCCCCGTCAGGCCCAGGTGCTCGCCGTCACCGGTCTGCGCGCGCAGCCCGTGGGGACCGTCGCTGAGCATCACCGCCGGCAGCCCCCGCGCGGGCAGGGGTTCGGTCAGCCAGAACGTACTGCCGGACAGCAGGCCGATCTGCTCCTGCAGGCTGAGTTCCTGTGCTCGCATGAGCCTCATCCTCGCCGATCCGGCCCCGGTAGTTCCATGCCGGCACAGGCGTTCGGGACGAAGCCCACGCTCTGGTAGAGCGGCAGCCCGGGCGGGTCGGCGAACAGCGTGATCCACGGTTCGGCGGGGGCGTGCTGGTGGATGTGATCCAGCAGCGCCTGCAGGACCGCCCGGCCCAGCCCCCGCCGTTGGAACCCGGGCAGGGTGGCCATGTCCGCGATGTGGAAGTACCAGCCGCCGTCCCCGATGACCCGGCCCATAGCCACCGCCTCGCCCTCGATGCGCACGTGCACCCAGGCCCACGAGTTGGCCAGCGCGGGGCCTGCCTGCTCCCGGGTCCTGGGTGTCAGGCCGGCTTCCGTCCGCAGTCGCAGGTACTCCTCGATCGATGGGGGCTCGAAGCGCAGGTCCATCCGGGCAGTCTAGGAGTCACGCCGGTGCCTCGTCCGCTGACCACTTCCGCCGGAACTCGTAGCCAACCCTCCGGATAGCATCCGAGTATGCGGCAGATCCGGGTACCCGATCTGGCAGACACCCCCGACACGTACATCGTCGACGCGGCCCGGAACCCGCCGAGTGTTGCACGGTTGTCATGCCGCGGGTGCGACTGTTGCACGGTTGTCGGTTCTCCGGCCCCGAAACCAGCAACCGCGCAACACTCGCGGTGGGCGACCAGCAACCGCGCAACACTCGAGCCCTCGACGGGGTTCTGTGCCCCCAGCCAACCCGGCGTACCCCGACCCGCCTCCCCGCCCGAACCCGAAACTCCATCAATGCCGGCTATCCGTTGGAGGACTGAATGAGCCAACCGCAGAAGATCGTCGTCGTCGGGGGTGTCGCCGGCGGCATGTCGGCGGCTGCCCGCGCCCGCCGGCTGTCGGAGTCGGCCACGATCGTCGTGCTGGAGCGGGACCGCTACGTCTCGTTCGCCAATTGCGGCATGCCGTACCACATCGGCGGGGACATCGAGGACCGCTCCGCGCTGCTGGTACAGACCCCAGCCAGCCTGGCGGAGAACCTGGCACTCGATGTCCGCGTCGGCAACGAGGTCCTGGCCATCGACCCGGTGGCGAAGGTGGTGACCGTGCGGGACACCGGCGAGGACCGGACCTATCAGGAGACCTACGACAAGCTGGTGCTGGCCACCGGCGCCAGCCCGCTACGCCCAGGCCTTCCCGGCATCGACTCGCCATTGGTTCACACGTTGCGCAGCCTGGAGGACATGGACCGGATCAAGGCCGTGGTGGACACCGGGTCCGGTCGGGCAGTCGTCGTCGGCGCCGGGTACATCGGGCTGGAGATGACCGAAGCGCTGCGCCACCGCGGGTGGGACGTCACGCTGCTGGAGGCCGGGGACCAGATCATGGGGCCGCTCGACCCGGAGATGGCCCATCAGGTCCAGGCCGAACTGGAACGCAACGGGGTGCAGGTGCGCCTGGCCGCCACCGCGCAGGGTTTCACCCACGACAGCGTCATGACCTCCGACGGCACCCTGCCGGCGGACCTCGTCATCCTGGCGATCGGGGTCGCCCCCGACTCCCGACTGGCGCAACTGGCGCAACTGGCGACCACGCAGCGGGCGGCCATCATCGTCGACGAGCACCAACTCACCTCGGACCCGGACATCTACGCCGTCGGCGACGCCGTACAGGTCACCGACACGGTCACCGGGGCGCCGACCGTGGTCCCGCTGGCGGGGCCCGCGAACCGGCAGGGCCGGATCGCCGCGGACCACATGTTCGGCCGGCCCGCCCGGTACACCTCGACCCAGGGCACCGCGATCGTCAAGGTCTTCGACGTGACCGCCGGCGGCACGGGGGCCAATGAGAAGAATCTGCAGCGCGCCGGCATCGACTACCGGAAGGTGTACGTCCACCCGAACGGGCACGCGTCCTACTACCCGGGAACCGCCGCCATGCACCTGAAGCTGCTGTTCGCACCAGCGGACGGCCGCGTCCTCGGCGGGCAGGTGGTCGGCTACGACGGCGTCGACAAGCGGATCGACGTGCTGGCCGTCGCGATCCGGGCCGGTCTGAGCGTGTGGGACCTCGCCGAACTCGAACTGGCCTACGCCCCGCCGTACGGCTCGGCCAAGGACCCGATCAACATGGCGGGGTTCCAGGCCAGCAACCTGCTCGACGGCACGGTGGCGTTCTGGTACCCGCAGGACTGGGGCTCGCTGCCGGATGACGCCGTGATTGTCGACGTGCGGACGCTGACGGAGAACCAGACCTGCGCGCTGCCGAACTCGGTGAACATCCCCGTCCAGCAACTGCGGGAGCGGATCGGCGAACTGGATCCCGCCCGGCCGACCTACGTCTACTGCCGGTCCGGGTTCCGCTCCTACCTGGCGTATCGGGTGCTGGTCGGGCTCGGTTTCGAACGCGTGGCGACCCTGTCCGGGGGCACGCTGACCATGGAGCACGCCGTGCCCTGGCTGCGCTCGGCGGTCCACGCGCGCGGGCCCGTGGTCACCTACGCGGAGGACGACTCCGGTTGCGTCCTGCAGGTCCTGGAAGAGGTGCCGTTCGCGGCTACTCGCTGACGACCACGATCTCGCCCTGCGGCGGGTTCTGCCGGGCCTTGACCGACGCCCAGATCTCCAGCGCGGCGGTGAGCAGGAGCCCGATGCCGATGACCCGCACCAGCACGATGACTGTGGCCTTCGGCCAGAACAGCACGAGCAGGGCCAGCACCACGAGCAGGGCCCCGAAGAACAGGTACACCCCGCGGTCGGGCGAGGTCTTGTCCCGGAAGCCGACGTACAGGTAGGCGATGCCGTGGGCGAGCCATCCGATCACCACGAATATCACCAGAATCGTCACCGATGCTTCACTGTTGACGATGCAGATGCCGCCGACGATGACCGACACCACACCGGCCAAAGCCAGCAGCACCTTCATCGCACCCGAGGCGCGGGATCCGAAGGCCTGCACGAGCAGGACGATCCCGGACAGGATCAGCCAGACGCCGAAGAGGATCGCGACCACGCGCACCGTGGCCTCCGGCCAGAAGAGCATCACCGCCCCGATCAGAGCGGTGACGATGCCGAGAGTCAGCAGCACGTTGGCTGTGACCCGACTGACCTCGGTCATGTCGACGCGCGTGACCTCGGGCTCGGGGTAACCACTGGGTTCAGACATGATCGTGATGTTAGGCCCTTCAGAGCCCGATACTCGCGCGCAACTCCGTCAGCGCGTCGTCGGCGGCCGCCCGCAGCTGCGGATCCGAGGGATCCAGACCCGGATCGAACGTCACCCGCCAGCGCACGTCCGTGCCTCCCGGCGGCCGGCGCGCCACGAGCCGCACGCCCTTGTCCCCCACCAGCGGCACATGGTGCTGAATCAGAACACTGGCCTTGACCCGCTCATTGACCACCTGCGGGATCCTGCCCGACTCAGCCAGCGTCACCCGCACGATCCCGTCGGCCAGTTGCACTTCGAGCACCGGCTCGTTCCATGCCGCCCGGATGACGTCCTCCCAGTTCTGCGGCTCGCGGGCCGGGAGGACCAATTGCTCGGCGGTCGCGACGACCCAGCCATCGGTGGTGTTCGCCCACGCCAAGGGTTTGCCGCCGGCAGCCAGCACCTGGACGGCCGCGGGCACCCGGCGGCCGATCATCCGTCCCCCACGAGGACCTCACGCAACTCCCGCCGGTACTGCTCGAGAGCCAGGACATCGGCGAACAGTCGTCGGTACTCGTCCGCGGATTCCACCGGGTTGATGCGCTGCAAACGGGACTTGACCTCCCGCAGGCGACGACCCGCGTCGAGCTCCAGCAACCGGGAGACGACGTTCTCGGCGAACCGGCGATCCACGGTCGAGTGGTTCTCGCCGAACAACGCCCGGGGGCTCTCCACGGCCAGCGCCCGCACCCCGGAACGCACGGTGTCATCGGGGCACTGCTCGAGCACGGCGTTGATCCACTGCTCGTCCGGCTCGGCCGGCGGCCCGCCCGCAGCGACCACGGCGGCGTAGACCTGCGCGTACGACGGCCCGGTGAACGCCTCCGGTTGGACGCTGTCGAACCAGGTGTGCACGAGGTGCGGCGACTGCAGCGCCAGCTTCAGCGCCTCCCGCTCGACCATGCCGGCGGGATCGCGCTCATCGGGCACCGGCGCCCCCGGCGTCGGCCGCTGCTGCGGCTGCGCCGACTGCCTCTTCTTCGAGGAGCCACCGGCAGCCTGTCGGACCGCGTCGGCGACCAGTGCCTGCTCGACCCCGGTCCATCCCGCCAGCAGCCGGACGTACTCGGTGCGCAGGATCCGGTCGGGGATCGTCGCGATCACTGGCGCCGCCGCGCGCAGCGCGTTCGTGCGCCCCTCCGCACTGTCGAGGTCGAATCCCTCGATCTTGGAGCGGATCACGAACTCCACCAGCGGGATCCGGCTGCTGATGAGATCGCGTACTGCCTCGTCACCGGCCTGGATCCGCAGGTCGCAGGGGTCGAGCCCTTCCCCGGTGACCGCGACGAAGGTCTGGCCCACGAACTTCTGGTCGACGTCGAACGCCCGCAGGGCCGCCTTGCGTCCGGCCTCGTCGGAGTCGAACGTGAAGATGACTTCACCGCGGTGCTCGTCCTGGTCCAGCAGCAGTCGGCGCAGGATCTTGACATGGTCCTCACCGAACGCCGTCCCGCAGGTGGCGACCGCGGTGTCCACCCCGGCGAGATGGCAGGCCATGACATCCGTGTACCCCTCGACGATCACCACCTGCTGGCTGCGGGCGATCTGCTTGCGAGCCATGTCGACGCCGTAGAGCACCTGCGACTTGTGGTAGACGGGCGTTTCGGGGGTGTTCAGATACTTGGGCCCGTCATCGTCGGGCATGATCCGGCGGGCACCGAAACCGATCACCTCGCCCGACAGGTCCCGGATCGGCCAGATGATGCGTCCGCGGAAGCGGTCGTACGGGCCCCGGTTGCCGCGCAACGCCAACCCGGCGGTGATCATCTCGTCGTCGGTGAAGCCGGCCGCGCGCAGATGCTTCACGAGGTTGTCCCAGCCGGGCAGCGCGAACCCGACACCGAAGGGCTCGGCATCGGCCACCAGCGCTCGTTCGGTGAGGAACTGCCGGGCCGGTTCGGCCTGCGATGACGCCAGGTTGGCGGCGAAGAAGGCGGCCGCCGCGGTGTTGGCCTCGATCAGCCGGGTGCGTTGTCCCTGTTGGCCGGTTCGGGTGGGACCGCCCTCGGCGTACCGCAGGGTGACCCCGAAACGCGCCGCGAGTTTCTCCACGGCTTCGGCGAACGTCACCATATCGGTCTTCATCACGAAGTCGATGACATCGCCGCCGGCCTGGCAGCCGAAGCAGTGGTAGAACCCCTTGGCGGGAGTCACGTGGAACGACGGACTGCGCTCGTCGTGGAACGGGCACAGACCCTTCAGCGAGCCGCCGCCCGCGGGTTTGAGCGTCACCTGGTCGGAGATCACCTCATCGATGCGCGCACGTTCACGCACAAGCGCGATGTCTTCAGCCAGGATTCGCCCCACAGGCCGATCGTACGTTGCGGGCACGCCGGGGCATGGCGCATTGTCCACAGCGGCGGTGCGATCCCGGAAGGTCCGCCCTGAGCGGGTCTCCCGCTGCGATGCCGCGCCCGACTTCTGTGACGTTGTTGCCCTCCGGCCTCGGCGTGTCGCGCAAACAACGTCACAGAACCCGGGTGGTTCGGGGTGCCACGGGTTGGCGTGTGGCCCTGGGGGATCACTCCTCCTCGCAGTCGCGGCCCGTTCGTTAGAAGTTGTGCCGTTGGTGAGCCCCCGCTACCCGTCGGCCGGGCGGATCCAAGCTAGCGCCACCCACAAAACCGGCCGCGCACCCTCACCCGCGGCGATCAGGTGCCGGCCATCTCCTCGCGCCAGCGGACGATCGACAAGTCGGTCAGGGAGGCCACTTGGTCCACCACCACCCGCAGCCGCCGGTCCGGGTCGGCCACGGCGTCCCAGGTCATCTGGTAGGGCCGTTGCAGGGTGCCGCGGCCCGCCAGCAGGCCCTCGGCGACGTCCAGGATGACCTGTCGCTCCCAGGCGTAGCGGGGTGTGTTCCCACGCATGACGTGGGCGTAGGTGATCGCCTTGAGCACGGCCACCTCGGCCCGCGCGGACCGGGGAACCACCAGATCCGCCTCATAGCGCCGCAGCGGGCCCAGTCCGTAGCGCTCCCGGGTCGCGGTCTGTGCCGCGGCACAGAACCGCCGGATCAGCGAAGAGGTCATGTTCTTCAGCCCGGCCAGCGAGCGCGCCGAATGGTCGAAGCCGCGCGGCCAGAAATCGAGCGCCGCGATCTCACCGGCAGCTGCGTACAACCGGCCCGGCTCGAGGTCGGGCGCGTACTCCTGCGCGGCCACGGTCACGACGTCCTCGATGACGTCCCGGTCCTGCAACGCGGCCGGTTCGAAGGCACCCGACACGATGGCATCCTCGAGGTCGTGCACGCAGTAGGCCACGTCGTCGGCCCAGTCCATGATCTGCGCCTCGAAGCACCGGACCTCTCCCGGGGCGTCGGTGCGCAGCCAGGTGAAGATCTCCAGATCGTCGGGATAGACGTTGTATTTCGACGTGCCCGGCCGCCGCAGCCACGGGTACTTGATGACCGCGTCCAATGTGGCGCGCGTGAGGTTCAAGCCCAGGCTGCGATCGGCTCCGAAGACCTTGAACTCCAAGCGGGTCAGCACCCGCAGGCTCTGGGCGTTGCCCTCGAACCCCCCGATGTGGTCGCACAGACCGTCGAGCACCGACTCCCCGTTGTGCCCGAAGGGCGGATGACCCAGGTCGTGGGCGAGGCCCGCGGTGTCGACGATGTCGGGGTCGGCGCCCAGGGAGGCCCCGAGTTCCCGACTGATCTGCGCCACTTCCAGGGTGTGGGTCAACCGGGTGCGCGGGAAGTCGTCCTGGCCGGCCATGATCACCTGGGTCTTCGCCGCCAGTCTGCGCAGCGCCGAACTGTGCAGCACCCGGGCCCGGTCGCGGGCGAAATCACTGCGGCCCGGGTATTCCGCCTCGGCGACGAAGCGCTCGTGGTCCGCGGGACCGTAGGCGGTCATGTCAGTCGAGCGGCGAGGGGGTGTCCCACTGCTGCACGATCTGGAAGGCCAGCAACCCCGCCGCCTCGCGGGTGACGTACTCGGTGGTGAGCGCGGTGCCGTCGCCTTCGCGCGTCGGGCTCAGGTGGGTCTCGAAGCCGAGGTGGCTGGCGATCGCCTCCACCCGGGCCATGTGTGCCGGGTCGGACACCAGGGTGACATTGCGCCAGCCCTCCCGCTTGGCCATCCTGGCCACCGCGATGAGGCTCTGCTTCGTGTCGTGCCCCACCGACACGGCGGAAACATCGGCCGCCGGCACCCCGTTGCTCGTCAGGTAGGTCGAGCCCGCCCCGGCCTCGGTGTACCTGTCACCGGGTTGTTTGCCACCCACCGTGACGATGCGGGGCGCCACCTGCTGCTCGTACAACACCTTCGCGTGGTCCAGCCGGGATTCCAGCACCGGCGATGGCTGCCCGTTGTACTGCGCCGCCCCCAGGACGATGATCGCGTCGGTCGCCCGCCGGTCGTCCACCCCGCCGTCGGCGATCACCCGCCAGCCGGCGTACACGGGAAGGAGTACGGCGCCAAGCACCGCCAACAGCATCAGCACGACCAGGAATCCGACGAAACGGGATCTGTGGGTCGTCCTCGCGCGGGCACGCGAGCGTGGGGCAACACGCATCGACGTGACCGGAGCTGACATATGACAAGTCTGTCAGACGTATGGCGGATACGACCTCAGGATTGTGTACGAGTCTCGTGACCTGTGAATGATCTCACCCGCCGCTGACCGACAACTCGGCCTCCTGAACCGCCCCGCGCTCGGCCGCGTCCGACTCCCGGCTGTCCAGCCAGCCGTCCGGCAGTGCGACCCGCTTGAGCTGCGAGGTCCGTCCGCGGGGTGCGGCGAGCACGTCGGCCGGTGGGACCTGATCCGGGTCGTGCTCGGCGACCACGCCGAGCAGGTCGTCGAGTTCGGCCAGCGTGCTCACGTGGCCGAGTTCGAGTCGCAGGTGTTGGCGCACGGCGTACCCCTTGAAATACCAGGCGATGTGCTTGCGGATCTCCTGGCACCCCTTGTGCTCCCCGAACGCCGCGACCAGCAGTTCGGCGTGCCGTCGCAAGACCTCACAGACCTCGACCGCTGTGGGGTCGGGCGTGGCCGGACCAGCGCCGAGCCGGTGGGCCAGTTGCCCGAAGAGCCACGGCCGCCCCAGGCAGCCGCGGCCGATCACCACGCCGGCACAGCCGGTGGCGGCGATCATCGCCGCCGCGTCGTCGGCGGTCCAGATGTCGCCGTTGCCGAGCACCGGGAGCGGATGCAGATCCGCCACCAGTTGCCCGATCGCCGCCCAATCGGCCTCGCCCGAGTACATCTGCTGCGCTGTGCGGGCATGCAGGGCGACCCAGTGCACCCCCTCGTCCGCGGCGATCCGCGCGGCATCGCGGAAGGTGAGGTGATCGGCGTCGATGCCCATCCGCATCTTCACCGTGACCGGTCGGCCATCGGCGTGGGTGACCGCCGCCCGGACGATGCTCCGGAACAGGTCGAGCTTCCAGGGCAGAGCCGCTCCCCCGCCCTTGCGGGTGACCTTGGGGACCGGGCAGCCCATGTTGAGGTCGATGTGGTCGGCCATGTCGCCCTCGACCACGATCCGCACCGCTGCGGCCATCGTGTCCGGATCGACCCCGTAGAGCTGCACCGAGCGCGGGGTCTCGTCGGGGTCGAAGGAGCACATCGCCAGCGTCTTCTCGTTGCCCTGCACCAGGGCTCGCGACGTGACCATCTCGCTGATGTACAACCCGGCGCCGTACTCCCGGCACATCCGCCGGAAGGCGCGGTTGGTGACACCGGCCATCGGCGCCAGCACCACCGGGACGTCGATCGTGGTGGTGCCGATCCGCAGCGGGTTCAGCACGCCGGCAGGCGCTGCGCCAGCCACGACTCCACCGCGTCGATGCCGATCCGCTCCTGCGCCATGGAATCGCGCTCCCGCACGGTCACCGCATTGTCGTCGAGGGTGTCGAAGTCGACGGTCACGCAGAACGGGGTGCCGATCTCGTCCTGCCGGCGGTACCGACGGCCGATCTGTCCGGCATCGTCGAAGTCGACGTTCCACCTCTTGCGCAGTTGCGCGGCCAGATCCCGGGCCTTCGGCGACAGGTCGGCATGCCGGCTCAGCGGGAGGACCGCAGCCTTGACCGGAGCCAGCCGGGGGTCGAACCGCAGGACCGTGCGCTTGTCCACCCCACCCTTGGTGTTCGGCGCCTCGTCCTCGGCATAGGCATCGAGCAGGAAGGCCAGGACACAGCGGGTGAGGCCGGCGGCGGGTTCGATGACGAAGGGCACCCAGCGCTCACCGGTGGCCTGGTCGAAGTACGACAGGTCCGTGCCGGAGTGCTCGGAGTGGGTCTTCAGGTCGAAGTCGGTGCGGTTGGCGATGCCTTCGAGTTCGGCCCACTCGGAACCCGCGAACTGGAACCGGTACTCGATGTCCACGGTGCGCTTGGAGTAGTGGGACAGCTTGTCCTGCGGGTGTTCGAAGAAGCGCATGTTGTCGGGGTTGATACCGAGGTCGACGTACCAGTCCCACCGGTTCGTCAGCCAGTACTCGTGCCATTGTTCATCGCTGCCGGGCTTGACGAAGAACTCCATCTCCATCTGCTCGAACTCCCGGGTGCGGAAGATGAAGTTGCCGGGCGTGATCTCGTTGCGGAAGCTCTTGCCGGTCTGACCGATGCCGAACGGCGGCTTGCGGCGGGCGGCGGTCATGACGTTGAGGTAGTTGACGAAGATGCCCTGTGCGGTCTCCGGGCGCAGGAAGTGCTCGGCGCCGGCGTCCTGGACCGGCCCGACCATGGTGCGCAGCAGGCCGTTGAAGTCGCGCGGTTCGGTGAACTCCCCGCGGGTGCCGCAGTTGGTGCACACGATGTCGGCCAGTCCGTTCTCCGGGGGGCGGCCGTGCTTGTCCTCATAGGCTTCGATCAGTTGATCGGCGCGCCAGCGCTTGTGGCACTTCTTGCACTCGGTGAGCGGGTCGACGAAGGCCTCCGTGTGGCCGGACGCCACCCACACCTGGGGGGCCAGGATCACCGACGAGTCCAGACCCACGACGTCATCGCGGCCACGCACCACCGACTGCCACCACTGGCGCCGGATGTTCTCCTTGAGTTCCACGCCGAGCGGACCGTAGTCCCACGCCGACCGGGTCCCCCCGTAGATCTCCGAGGAGGGGAACACGAAACCCCGGCGCTTGCTCAGGTTGACTACGGCATCCACACGATCGATAGGCACGCCTTCCAGGGTACCGATCGCGGTGGGCGCGGTGATCGCTGCGCCTGATTGCCTCGGCGACCTGCCGTTCCCATCACCGGACGACCTGCCCGCAATGGTGGCCGACCGCGTAGGCGAACATGGATCCATGAGCAACAGCCGCCCGCCGAACGCCACTGGCGCCCGCGCCCGGTTCGAGGACCTCAGCCGTGGCCCCTTGCAGACGCTGAACCGGGTGCCGCGCGCCCTGGTCGTCATCGGGCTGGCAGCGCTGCTGGTCGCCGGTCTGCTCGCCCCGCCGCTCATCGGAAGCGTCCTGCTGGGAGTCCTCGGTCTCTTCCTGATGTGGCTGGTCGCCCTGTCCTGGCCGGTGTTGCCGACCGGCTCGCGGTTCATGCGCGTGATCACGGTGGCGCTGGTCCTCGGCGCCGCGGTCCTGCGAGCCACCGGCCGCGGATGAGGCTGGTCCTGCCACTGGTCGCCCGGGGCCGCGCTGTCGCTGGTGGGGTGCACCCGCAATGCGGCCAGCGATGCGGATCCCACCGCGTCCGCCGGGGTCCCGCCGGTACTGCGGATCGCCGCGGTCGACTTCCCCTCCGCCTGGCTCGCCGAACAGGTGGGCGGCGACGGCGCGGAGGTCAACCGGATCGCCCCGGGCGACGTGGCGAGCTCCGACGCCGACCTGTTCGTGTACGTGCCGGGCTTGAACCCGCAGGTGGACCAGGCGGCCACGACCTTGGCGCCGGAGACGGTGGTCGACGTCACCGACGATGTCAACCGCGTGGCCAGCCCCCGCAATCCCGACCTCAAGGACCCGTACGTGTGGTTCGACCCGGTCAATGTGGGCACGATGGCACGGACCGTGGGTACCGCCCTGAGCAAGGCGAGCCCCACCGAGTTCGAGGCCTACCAGTACTACGGCCTGCGTGCCTTCGCCGTGCAGAACGAGGCGCTCGGCGTCGATCAGCGACTGCAGGAACAACTCAACCCCTGCCGGATCGCGACCCTGGTGGTGGAGGCCCCGGTGCTCACGTACCTCGCGAAGGCCTACGCCTTCGACCAGGTGCCGCTGATCTCGTGGCAACCCGACCGGCAGCAGGTGCGGGCCGCGTACTTCACGCTGGACGCCCAGGCTGCGGTGGAACGCGCCGCGGCGGCGAACGGCGTGCAAGCGGTACCGGTCGACACGTTCACCGAATCGGCCCCCGAGGAGGATCTGCTGCAGGGGTTGCTCGATCTCGGCGACGAGGTGTCGTCACATCAGGAATGCCCCCTGGTCACCCCGAGCAGCAGCGACCGTCCGGGGTAGGCCCGCCCGTGGCCGCGATCAGGCCGGCGGTTGCGGCACCCCGCCGTACCGGCGCTCCCGGGCCGCGTACAACTCGCAGGCGTACCACAGGTGACGCCGGTCGAAGTCCGGCCACAGGGTGTCGAGGAACACCATCTCCGCGTACGCCGCCTGCCAGACCAGGAAGTTGCTCGTCCGCTGCTCCCCGCTGGAGCGCACGAACAGGTCCACGTCGGGCATCTCGGGCTGGTACAGGTAGCGGGCGAGAGTCTTCTCCGTGACCCGGTCCGGGTCCAGGCGACCGGCCCGCACGTCCCGGGCGACGGCGGCGGCGGCGTCGGCGATCTCAGCCCGACCGCCGTAGTTGACGCACATGGTCAAGGTCAGCCGGTCGTTGCCCGCGGTCATCTGCTCGGCGATCTCCAGCTCCCGGATGACACTTCGCCACAACCGAGGACGGCGCCCGGCCCACCGCACCCGCACCCCCATCTCGTTCATCTCGTCGCGGCGGCGGCGGATCACATCGCGGTTGAACCCCATGAGGAAGCGCACCTCCTCCGGCGAGCGACGCCAGTTCTCGGTGCTGAAGGCGTATGCGGACAGCCAGGAGACCCCCAAGTCCAACGCCCCGTGCACGCAGTCGAGCAGGCTCGCCTCGCCCGCCTCATGACCGGCGGTGCGGGGCAGGCCCCGCTCCTGTGCCCAACGGCCGTTGCCGTCCATGACCAGCGCGACATGCTGCGGCACCTGGTCGGCCGACAACGGCGGTGGGGTGGCCCCGCTGGGGTGGGGCGGGGGTTTGCGGATCACACGACCACATCCTGTTCCGACGTCAGCTTCACGGACAGCTCCGACAGCCAGGCCTTGTCCGCGATGGGCAGCGATCTCAGATCTCGCTCCAGGTGCAATTGCAGGTACGCCGCGACAACTCCCGAGGCCGCGCGGCGGGACGTGGTGCCGGCCGCGTGCGCCCCCGCCCAGTCACCGCTGAGCAACGCCCCCAGCAGGGCCGAGGTGCCCGGACTGATCGACACCGCACCGGCGGGCCGGCACCGCTCGCAGACCGCCCCGCCGGAAGCCAGGTGGATCCATGCGTGCGGACCGGTGGCGGTGCACTGGGCACAATCGGAGAAACTCGGCGCCCAACCGCCGGTGGCCAGCGAGCGCAGCAGGAAGGCGTCGATCACCAACCGTGGATCACGTTGGTCCTCGGCGAGGGCTGCGAGGCCGCTGACGAGCAGCCGGTACTGCGGCCTCGAGGGTTCCATCTCCTCGCTGATCAATCGCTCCGTGGCCTCGACCAGCACGTGTCCGGCCGACCAGCGCACATAGTCCCCGGCGATCTCGGAGCCGTAGAGCTGGACGGAGTCCACCGAGCTGACCGTGGCCAGGTTGCGCCCGGTGTACAGCAGCACGTGCACGTGGTTGAGTGGCTGCAGCCGGGATCCGAAGCGTGACGTCGGCTTGCGCACCCCCTTGGCGACGGCCCGGACCAGTCCGTACTCACCGGTGAGCAGGCTGAGGATCCGGTCGGCCTCACCCAGCGGGTACGCACGCAGCACGACGGCTGTGTCTTCGATCCGGGTGGCCACGGTTCATTGTGCCCCCAGCCACCGACGAACGTGGGTACCGGCGGGTGCGCACGGGCGCGGCGACTGTTGCACGGTTGCGGGTTCAGGACGGCGAAACCGACAACGGCGCGACACTCGAGGCGGATCTGGAGCACCTGGCAACACCCCGGGGGGCACCTACCCTGCGACTCGGGCGATCACAGCTAGCCTCTGGCTATGTCACAGCCACCATCGAATCCACTGATCCAATCAAGACAGTGCGGGTACGACTCGATCCGGGATGGGTGCGCAGGTCGGCAGCGGGCGTGCTGGTCCTGTTCGCGCTGTTCATGGTGTTCCTCTGGGCGTGGAAGGCGCTGGGGAGCTTCCTGTTCCTGCTGCTGCTGGCCTGGCTGCTCGGCATCGCGATCGACCCGATCGTGACCCGGCTGCACGACACGCTGGAAGTGGCCACGCGGGCTGGGCACGTTGTTCGTGTTCTTCATGCTGGCGCATCTTCACGGCGATCTTCTTCGTCGCGTTCGGGCAGTTGTTCGCCACGTCAGATCTCAGCGCTGGTACAGGCCGCGCCGGGTATCGTGCAGTCGGTCATCGACTGGCTCAACCAGCGGTTCAACCTCGGGCTTGGATCCGACCACGATCATCGACCAGCTGAACCTGACTCCGCAGAACGGTCGGCAAGTACGCCGGGCAGGCCGCCGGAGGCGTGCTGGGGGTCCTCGGATCGGCGATCGGCTTCGTCTTCCAGGGCTTCACGCTGCTGCTGTTCGCGTTCTACTTCGCCGCCGACGGCCCCCGGCTGCGCCGGCACCTGGCCTCGCTGCTTCCCACCACACCAGCAGGCGGTGTTCAACAACCTCTGGACGATCTCCACGGAGAAGGCCGGCGGTTTCGTGATCTCCCGGCTGGGCCTGGCCGCGATCTCGGCGTTCTTCTCCGCGATCTTCTTCATCCTGATCGGACTGGACTACTGGTTGCCGCTGGCGCTGTGGATGGGGCTGATCAGCCAGTTCATCCCGACCGTCGGCACCTACCTGGCCGATCGCGCTGCCGGCCCTGATCGCGATCCTGTCCGACCAGCCGCTGGACGCCGTGTGGGTGATCATCTTCGCCACGGTCTACCAGCAGATCGAGAACTACTTCTTCGCGCCGAAGATCAGTGCCAAGACCATGGACATCCATCCAGCCGTCGCATTCGGATCGGTCATCGCCGGTGCCGCATTGTTCGGACCCGATCGGTGCTCTGATCGGTATCCCGGTGGCCGCGGCCATCCTGGCCTTCCTGCAGACCTACACCCGGCGCTACGAGTTGATCCCGGAACTCAACGATCCCGCGGCGGAACCCGACAGCCTCAGAAGCCTAGCCGCCGCAATTGTGCGGGGTTGTTCTGCCAGTCCTTGGCGACCTTCACGTGCAGATCCAGGTAGACCCGGCTGCCGAGCAGCGCTTCGATCTTGTGCCGCGCCTGGGCACCGATCTCCTTGAGCTGCTGACCGCGGCGGCCCAGGACGATCGGCTTCTGGCTGTCGCGCTCCACGTACAGGACGGCGTAGATGTCCACGAGCGGATCGTCCTCGCGGCGACCCTCCCGCAGCCCCATCTCGTCGATGTCCACGGCGACCGAGTGCGGCAACTCCTCGCGCAACCGTTCCAGCGCCGCCTCCCGGATCAACTCGGCCACGACCACCCGCTCGGGCTGATCGGTGATTTCGTCGCCGAACAATCGCGGCCCCTCCGGCATCAGCCCTGCGAGCACGCGGGCCAACTCATCGACGTTGGCCCCGTCGACACCGGACACCGGCACGAAGTCAGTGACGTCCAGAGCCATCTGGTTCGCGAGGTCGCTGGCCTCGACGAGTCGCTGCGCCACGACGTCACGTCCCACAGCATCGGACTTGGTGATGGCGAAGACCAACCGCTGCCGGCGCAGGCCCTGCAACCGTTCGGCGATGAACCGGTCCCCCGGGCCGATGCGCTGGTCGGCGGGCAAGCACAGCACGGCCACGTCCACCTCCGTGAGGGTGGCGAGGACAAGGTCGTTGAGGCGCCGGCCCAGCAGCGTGCGCGGCCGGTGGATCCCAGGGGTGTCGACGAGGATCACTTGGTCGTCGTCGACGTTGACCACCCCACGGATGGCGTGCCTGGTGGTCTGTGGCCGCGAGGAGGTGATCGCCACCGCTTGCCCGACCAGGGCGTTGGTCAGTGTGGACTTGCCCACGTTCGGCCGGCCCACCAGGATCGCGAACCCCGAGCGGCTCATGACAGCGACTCGGCGAGCAACTGACCCCGCGCATCGCAGTGGTACACCGGGACGCCGGGACCGGCGAGGTCGCGCACGGCCGCGAGGTCCGGGGCGTCTGCGCCCACGACGACGACGCCCTCCAACCCACGTGCGCCCGATGCGACCGCCTGGGCCACGGCCAGGTCCAGGGCCGACAGGGCCAGGGACGGCAGGGACACGGTGGCGCCGGCGTAACTGCGGCCGGTTTCGTCACGCACAGCCGCACCTTGCGGCGACTGGATGCGCGCCCGGGCAGCGCGCGCGAGTGCGACGAGTTTCTCGTCCTCGGGGTTCATTGCTCGTCCTCACTCGGGAGTTTCTCGACCAGGATGGTGCCGATCCGGTTGCGCCGCCCAGCGGCCTGCTCCGCGGTCAAGCGGTACCCGTCGATGTCGACGTGGGTGCCCGGGATGGGGACCACGCCGAGCCGCCGGGCGAGCAGCCCACCGACGGTGTCGACGTCGTCGGTCTCACTGCTCACGTGCAGCGGGACGAGCTCGGCCAGGTCGTCCACGGAAAGCCGCGCGGTGACCCGGTAGCGGTCCTTGCCCAACTCCTCGACGTCGGGCGTCTCGCCGGTGTCGTACTCATCGGCGATCTCACCGACGATCTCCTCCAGGATGTCCTCGATCGTGACCAGCCCGGCAGTTCCGCCGTACTCGTCGACGACGATGGACATGTGCACCCGGGCGGCCTGCATGTCGCGCAACAAGTCGTCGGCCCGCTTGCTGTCCGGCACGAAGTGCGCCTCGCGCATCACCGCGTCGACTCGCTCGTTGCGCTCGGAGTTGCGGTGCTCGAAGGACCGCCGTGCCACGTCCTTGAGGTAGACCACGCCCACCACGTCGTCGAGGTTCTCCCCGATCACCGGGATCCGGCTGAACCCGGACCGCAGGCCCAACGACAACGCCTGCCGAAGCGATTTGGTGCTCTCGATCCAGACCATCTCGGTGCGCGGAACCATCACCTCGCGCACCAGCGTGTCCCCGAGCTCGAACACCGAATGCAACATCTGCCGCTCTTCGTCCTCGATCACGCTGTCCGCACCGGCCTGGTCCAGCAGTTCCCGCAGTTCGGCCTGGCTCACGAAGGGGCCTTCGCGATACCCCTTGCCGGGGGTGATGGCGTTGCCGATCAGGATGAGCAGCGAGGCCAACGGCCCGAGCAGACCGGCCAGGAAGCGGGCAGGCCCCGAGGCGGCGAGCGCGACCGGTTCGGCATGCTGCTGGGCCAGGGTACGGGGAGCCACCCCGGTCACGACGTACCCGACGACCACCATCACCAGCACCGGCAGTCCGATCTGCCACCATTGCGGCCCGCTGATCGTCTCCAACCCGATCAACGTCGCCAGAGCGATGGCGGTGGTGGTGCAGACGAGCCGCAGGAACAGCAGCACATTGATGTACCGGGCACGATCGGCGACGATCACCTGCAGGCCCTTGGACCCCCTCGCGCCGGCGGCCACAAGTTCGGCTGCACGCGGTTTGGAGACCCGGGTGAGGGACACCTCGGCGGCCACCAGCAGGCCCGCCAGCGCGACGAGCACCACGGCGGCGACGACCTGCAGGACGATATCTCGGTACTCCATCAGGTACTGCCCTCGGTCTGCCACTCCCCCAGCAACCGGCGCTGCAGGCCGAACATCAGCCGCTCGTCGTCGGGATCGGCGTGGTCGTAGCCCAGCAGGTGCAGGATGCCGTGGGTCAGCAGGACCCCCAGTTCCAGGCGCACCTCGTGGTCGGCCTGCTCCGCCTGCCGCTGCGCCACCTCGGGACAGATCACCACGTCGCCCAGCAGGCCCTCGGGCGGCTGCTCGTCATCGCGGGGTGGGGTCAGTTCGTCCATGGGGAAGCTCAGCACGTCCGTCGGACCCGGCTCGTCCATCCATCGCACGTGCAGGTCGGTCATCGTGGCGACGTCCACGAACACGACCGACAGTTCCGCCCCGGGGTGGATCCGCAACCGGTCGAGCACGAACCGTGCCTGCTGCGCGATGGACTCCACGTCCACGTCCGACTCGGTCTCGTTGACCACGTCGACGCTCATGGCGCCTGCTCGTATCTGCCGTAGGCGTCCACGATGTCGCCGACCAGTTTGTGCCGCACGACATCGCGGCTGGTGAGTTCGCAGAACTGCACGTCGTCGATCCCGTCGAGGATCTTCTGCACGATCCGCAGGCCACTGGTGGTGCCTCCCGGCAGGTCCACCTGGGTCACGTCGCCGGTCACCACCATCGTGGAGCCGAAGCCCAGCCGGGTCAGGAACATCTTCATCTGCTCGGCGGTGGTGTTCTGGGCCTCGTCGAGGATGATGAACGCGTCGTTGAGGGTGCGTCCCCGCATGTACGCCAGCGGTGCCACCTCGATGGTCCCGCTGGTCATCAGTTGCGGGATCCGGTCCGGGTCGATCATGTCGTGCAGCGCGTCGTACAGCGGACGCAGGTAGGGGTCGATCTTCTCGCTCAACGTGCCGGGCAGGAACCCCAGGCGCTCACCGGCCTCCACCGCGGGTCGGGTCAGGATGATGCGGTTGATCTGTTTGGACTGCAGGGCCTGCACCGCCTTGGCCACGGCCAGGTAGGTCTTGCCGGTGCCGGCCGGGCCGATGCCGAAGACGATCGTGTTGTGGTCGATGGCGTCGACGTACCGCTTCTGGTTCAGCGTCTTGGCCCGGATGGCCTTGCCCCGGGTGGACAAGATGTTGGCCGTCAGCAGCTGGGAGGGGGACAGCGAGCGGTCGGCGCGCAGCATCGCCACGGAGCGCTCGACGGCGTCCGGGGTGAGCCCTTGACCGGTCCGCAGGATCGACAGCATCTCGGCGATCACCTGCTCGGCCAGGCCGATCTCGGTGACGTCGCCGGACAGGTGGATCTCGTTGCCGCGGACGAGCACGTCCACTGCCTCGAAGTCCTTCTCGAACTGGCGCAGGTTCTCATCGTTCGCGCCGAGCAGGGCGACCATGGGGTGGGTGTTGGGAACGACGATGGTGCTCGACACCGAGGCGTCGGCAGAGGCGGGTCGGCTCATCCGGGTGGCCATTCCAACTGCCGGCCCCCGATCACGTGCGCGTGGACGTGGTCGACCTCCTGGCCGCCCTGGGCACCGGTGTTGAAGACCACCCGGAAACCCTCAGCCACGCCCTGCGCCGCCGCCACCTCGGCGACCACCTCGAGCAACTCAGCTGCCATCTGCGTGTCCGCGGACAGTTCGAGCACGTTGCGGTAGTGCTGCTTGGGGATGACCAGGACGTGCACCGGAGCCACCGGGTGCAGGTCGCGGAACGCCATCACCCGGTCGCTGTCATGGACGACGGTCGCCGGGATCTCACCGGTGGCGATGGCGCAGAAGATGCAGGACATATCTCGGATCATGTCATGTCCCCATGCGCTTTTCTAAGCCCCTTATCCACAGGCAGGCAGCAGCTCCGGCCGTCGATGTCCGCAGGATCTCGGCGCCGAGCCGCACCGGGTGCGCCCCCTGTGCGGCCAGGGCTGTCACCTCCTGCTCGGTGAGCCCGCCCTCCGGGCCCACCACCACCGACATCGGACCCTGCGGAAGCTCGATGTCGAAGAGGCTGTCCGGGGCGTCCTCATGCAGCACCAGGCACTGCGGACCTGACTCAGGAATACCCGTGACCGGATCGGCCACCTCCGGGATGTATGCCCGGCGGGCCTGTTTCGCCGCGGCCCGGGCCACCCGCCGCCACCGCTGCACCTTCCCGTTCTCCTTGCCGCGCCAATCGGCGACCACCCGCGCCGAAGCCCAGGGCACGATCACCGAGACTCCGGTCTCAGTGAGCAACTCGACGCACAAGTCGCCGCGTTCGCCCTTGGGGATCGCCTGTACCACCGTGATCCGGCGCGCGGCCGGGACCTCCTCGACAGCGCCGACCTGCGCGGTCAGACCTGCGCGACGATCGGAGCTGAGCACGGTGCAGGCCGCCAGCGACCCGTGGCCGTCACCCACCAGGACGGTCTCGCCCGGCGACAGGCGCATGGCCGACACCGCATGCCGGGCGGCTTCGCCCGCGAGCGTGACGGTTCCCGTGTCGGGGAGGTTCTCGACGTAGAACAGCGGGGCGGTCATTTACCGCTGAACGCCTCCTTGATCCGCGAGAACAAGCCCGCGGGATGCTCCGCGACCGTCGGCTCGACGTGCTCCTCATCGCGCAGGACCGCAAGTCGCTCGATCAACTCCCGCTGTTCGGGTTCGAGTTTCGTCGGGGTCAGGACGTCGATGTGGATGTGCAGATCACCGCGGCCGGAGCGCTGCAGTTTCGCGGCGCCGAGTCCCCGCAGCGTCTGGACACTGCCGCTCTGCGTGCCGGCCCTGACGTCGATCTTCTGCTCGCCGTCGAGGGTCTGCAGCGGGATCACCGTGCCCAGCGCCGCCGCGGTCATCGGGATGCTCAGCTGGACGTGCAGGTCGTTGCCCTGCCGCTCGAACACCGGATGCGGCTTCTGCACGATTTCGACGTAGACGTCGCCGGCCGGACCGTTGCCCGGGCCGACCTCGCCCTGGCCGGACAGCAGCAACCGGGTGCCGGTCTCGACGCCGGCAGGCACCTCGACCTTGATCGTCTGCCGGGTGCGGACCCGACCGTCGCCAGCACACTCGGGGCACGGGGAGGGGTTCAGGTTGCCGAAACCCTGGCACTGCGGGCAGGCACGGGCAGTCATCACCTGGCCGAGGAACGTGCGCTGGACGTTCTGCACCTCGCCGCGGCCACGGCACATCGGGCAGGTGGTCAGTTGCGCACCCTCGGCGGTTCCGGCACCCCGGCATGTGGGGCACCCCACCGCGGTGTCGACGGTGATCTCCTTCTCGGCACCGAACACGGCTTCGGCCAGGTCCACCTCGATGCGCAGCAGCGCGTCCTGACCACGGCGGGTACGCGGTTTGGGACCGCGGGAACCACCGCCGCCACCACCGCCGAAGAACGAGTTCATCAGGTCCTCGAACAGGTTCTCGGTGCCGAAGCCGGCCCCGCCCTGCCCGGCGGCACCCGCCCGCGGGTCGTGACCGAGGTCGTACATCTGCCGTTTGCGCGGATCCGACAAGACCTCATAGGCGGCGGTGACGTCCTTGAACCGCTCATGGGTGGTGGGATCCGGGTTCACGTCCGGGTGCAACTCGCGGGCCAATTTCCGGTAGGCCCGCTTGATCTCCTCGGGTGTGGCATCGCGTGCGACACCGAGGGTCTGGTAATAATCGGCAGCCATCGTCTTCCTTCTACTGGCTCAGGATCCGGCCCAAGTAGCGTGCGACCGCA
Source organism: uncultured Actinomycetota bacterium (assembly GCA_963733395.1). GTDB lineage: Bacteria > Actinomycetota > Actinomycetes > S36-B12 > UBA10799 > JADKAV01. Next base: position 94,630 of record CAVTCZ010000017.1, on the reverse strand, counting down.
CGCACCGAGCCCATCGTGCCCGGGTAGTCCATACGCGTCGGGCCGAGCACCCCGATGTGCGCAATGCTGTGTGAGGAAGGGCCGTAACCGGTCGTCACCACGGCCGACGAGGTCAGACCGGCAACCTCGTTCTCCTTGCCGATCCGCACCGTGAGGTCGTCACGGCTGCCCACCTCCTGCAACAACCGCAGGAGCACCACATGTTCCTCGAGCGCCTCGAGCACCGGGCCCATCGTCACGGCGTAGTCCTCCCCGAAGCGGGTGAGGTTGGCTGTGCCGCCCATCACGATCCGGTCCTCCTGCCGCTCCACCACAGTCTCCAGCAGGCTGGCCAGCACGCTGGTCGCCAGGGGTCGGTAGGCCGCGGGCGTCTGCTCCGGGATGGTCTGCACCGCGTCGGCGACCGCCGGGAAGGACTTGCCCACCACGGCGGCGTTCAACCTCCCCCGCAGATCCAGCAGCGCCTCGTCGGTGATGTCGATCGGGCTGTCGACCGTGCGCTGCTCGACCCGGCCGGTGTCGGCGATGACCACCAGCAGCACCCGGCGGGTGCCCAGCCCCACGATCTCGACGTGCCGCACCCCGCTGCGGGTCAACGTCGGGTACTGCACCAGGGCCACCTGGTGGGTGAGTTGGGCCAGCAGTCGCACGGTTCGTTGCATGACGTCGTCGAGGTCGACCGCCGAGTCGAGGAACTGGTGGATGGCGCGGCGCTCGGCCGGGGAGAGCGGCTTGATCTGCGCGATGCGGTCGACGAACAACCGGTAGCCCTTGTCCGTGGGCACCCGGCCGGCGCTGGTGTGGGGGGCCACGATGTAGCCCTCCTCCTCCAGCACCGCCATGTCGTTACGCAGCGTGGCCGAACTGACCCCGAAGTTGTGCCGCTCGGCGAGCATCTTGGAGCCGACCGGCTCGCGGGTGGCGACATAGTCCTCCACGATCGCGCGCAAGACGTCGAGTTTCCGGTCGTCCATGCTCACCTTTCGCGTCCGCTTAGCACTCTCCTGCTCCGAGTGCCAGTGTACGGCCATCGTGGAGTCCGGGCCAGGTTCGTGGTGGGTGGGATGTGGGGTCGCACGACCGCGACTCCGGCCCCGCCACCGGCACGCCGCCCGGCCGCACTGCGCGCATCGCCGTTCCCCGGCTCGCTACGGTCGCTGTGTGACCACCCCCGACAGCGGTCCCCCCGAAGACGGCGCACCGGATTTCGGCCCGACCGATCCTTCCCTGCCGCCGCCACCACCGAACTTCGGCCCCGCGGCACCACCCCCGATGGCACCCCCGCCGCAATACGGGCCGCCCGGCTCCCCGCCCGCCGGTCCCTACTCGGCGAACACGCCGCGCGACAGCCAAAGCGTGGCGGCGCTGGTCACCGGACTGCTCTCGCTGCTGCTGTCGGTGTTCTGTGGTCTGATCTCGATCCCACTGGCCATCATCGCGATCATCCTGGGCGTCACCGGACGCAAGCGGGCGCGGGCCACCGGCGGCAGCACCGGGATGGCCACAGCCGGGCTCGTGCTCGGCATCATTGCTTTGGCGATGATTGCGGTCTGGACCGTGGCCATGGTGGCTCTGAACGGAACCGACTGAGCGCACAAGACCCACACGCCGGATCGAGGCGAGCGCCAATCCGACGATTCGCCCCTTAGCCGCACTATTCTCTAGTCGCTCGGCAATTCCGGCCAACCACCGACAAATCCGACTCGTCTACAGAGACTAGGAGCCTTCCATGTCACAAGTCCCCCCTCCTCCCCCGCCTAACCAGGGGCAGCCGCCCGGTGGCATGCCGCCCGGACCGCCACAGCCCCCCGGCGGCACCTCGGTTCCGCCGCCACCGCCCGGTGGTGGTGCTCCGCCGCCGCCACCGCCGCCGCCTCCTGGACCCCCCGGCGGGATGCCCCCCGGTGGTCCGGGTGGCGCTCCGCCGCCGCCACCGCCGCCGCCCCCTGGTGGGACTGCCCGCCCGGTGGTGGCTACCCGCCCGGTGGTGGTTATCCCGCCCGGTGGCATGCCGCCCGCAGGTGGGCGACAGTTCTCCGTCGGTGACGCATTCGGCTACGGCTGGAAGAAGTTCACGGAGAACATCGGCCCGATCCTGATCGCGATGTTGGTGTTCATGCTCATCGGAGCTGTGATCTACGGGTTGCAGTTCCTGTTCCAGAGCCTCACCAGCCCGGAGACCACCGTCGTGACCGGCGACAACGGCTACGTGGTCTCCACCTCCAGCACCGGCTTCCTCGGCGGCACTGGTGTCCCTGGTCTTCGGCATCATCAGTTTCATCTGGGGTTACGTCGTGCAAGCGGCGTTCGCCCGCGGTGGGCTGGCGCTGACCGAAGGCCGGCCGCTGGTACTCGGCGAGTTGCTCACGCTGAACAAGATCGGACGGATCATCCTCGCGGGGATCATCCTCGGGGATCCTGACCTTCATCGGGTTCCTGCTGTGCATCCTGCCCGGTCTGATCATCGCCTTCTTCGGGGCGTTCTTCGTGTACTTCATCCTCGACCAGGATCTCGGTGCCTGGGAGTCGATCAAGGCGAGCTTCTCCTTCGTCAAGGACAACATCGGCAACCTGTTGCTGCTGCTGATCCTGACCTGGATCGCGCTGTTCGTCGGTGCGCTGCTCTGCGGCCTCGGTTTGTTCGTCGCCGTCCCGGTCGTCGTGATCGCGCAGGCCTACGCGTACAAGATGCTGCGGGGCCAGCCAGTGGCTCCCTAGTCCCACCCGAGCAGGACCCGCACGACGGCGTCCGCCAGCATCCGGCCCTTGCGGGTCAGGCGCAGGCGGGCGCCGTCGGCGTTCTCCACCAGTTCCTCCGCCCGCAGTCGGGCGACCGCATCGGCCGGGAAGTCCGCAGCACTGAATCCTTCGGCGAGACGGACCTGAAGCATGACCGCCTCCAACCGCCGCTCTTGGTCGTCGAGCACCTCCCTGGCCGCCGCCGGGCTGCTGCCAGTGGCCAGCATCGCCTGGTAGGTGGCCGGGCGTTTGACGTTCCACCACCGCACGCCATCGACATGCGAGTGCGCCCCCGGGCCGAAGCCCCACCAGTTGTCCCCGCGCCAGTAGCCGAGGTTGTGCTCGCAGCGGCCACCCGGCTTCGCCCAGTTCGAGATCTCGTACCAACTGAAACCATGTTCGACCAGCAAGGCGTCCGCGATGTCGTAGGCGGCGGCCGCCAGATCCGGGTCGGGCGCGGCCACTTCCCCGCGGCTGACCTGCCGTGCCAGCGCGGTGCCCGGCTCCACCCCCAAGGCGTAGGCGGAGACATGGTCGGGATCTGCGTCGAGAGCGGACAACACCGTGCTGCGCCACGAGTCGGCGGACTGCCCCGGCACGCCGTAGATGAGGTCCAGCGACACATGATCGAAGCCTGCCCCGCGAGCAGACAAGGCCGCCGCCACCGCCGCACCGGGGGTGTGGACCCGCTGCAGGACCCGCAGTGCCCCCGGGTCGGCGCTCTGCATCCCCAGGCTGAGACGGTTGACCCCGGCTTCCAACCACCCATCGAGAGCCGTCTGCGTGACGTTCTCGGGGTTGGCTTCCATGGTGACCTCAGCACCGGGCTCCAAACCGAAGGTGGCGCGCACGGCAGTCAGGATCGCCGCCAGATCCGCGACCGGCAGCAGCGACGGGGTGCCACCGCCGATGAAGACAGAGGACAGCGGTTGCGGCTGGGTCACGCCGGCCGCGAGGGCGATCTCCTGCCGGACCGCCTCGACGTACGCGTCGAACCGGAACCCGCCGAGTTCGCCCGCGGTGTAGGTGTTGAAGTCGCAGTATCCGCACCGTGAGGCGCAGAAGGGGACGTGGATGTAGGCCCGCAGCGGGCGGTCCCAATCCAGGCCGTCGGGAAGGGCCCCGTCCGCGGGTGCGGGGTCACCGTCGGGCAGTGCGGGCATGGCTCCAGTGTGTCCCTTGTCACCCGGTGGCCCCGGGCCACCTACCACCCTGCAGTCGCGTGAGCCATCACGATGCGCGGCGGCCGCACTCCGGGAGCCGGTCCCTCGAGATGCACCGCCAATCGACTGGGGCCCCCGTCCGCGTTAGTCGGAAGGACAGACGTGAGTCGTTTGTACAGCCGTTAGCCGGAAGTCCGTGCCTGAGGCTAACGGCTGTCCCTGGGACTAACGGCTGTCCTCGCGACTAACGCGGGCGCAGTCCGACCCGCCGGACATGCGAAGGGGCGGCCCCGTCGCCGGAACCGCCCCTTCGCGGGAGGTTCTACGTGTACATCGCGTCCAGGATGTCGCGGTTGCGCTCCTCGACGACCTTGCGCTTGACCTTCAGGCTCGGGGTCAACTCGCCTTCCTCGACGGTGAAGTCGCGGTCCAGGATCACGAACTTCTTGATCGTCTCCCACTTGTTCAGTTTCGAGTTCAACTCATCGATCGACGCCTGGATCTCCTTGATCATCTCCGGGTCCTTGGCGATGTCGGACATCGCGGCGCCAGACTTGCCGTGTTCGGCCGCCCACGCCGCCGCAGCGTCGGGGTCGAGCGTGATCAACGCACTGGCGAAGTTGCGGTCCGTTGGCGTGCACCACCATGTTCCCGGACAGGCCGCAAACCGCCTTGAACTGGCTCTCGATGGCCGACGGCGCGATGTACTTGCCACCGGAGGTCTTGACCAGGTCCTTCTTGCGGTCCGTGATCCGCACCCGGCCCTTCTCATCGATCTCACCGATGTCACCGCTGGCGAACCAGCCGTCACCGGGGAACACCTCGGCGTTGGCCTCGGGGAGGTTCCGGTACCCGCGCATGACGCCGCCGCCGCGGATCAGGATCTCCCCGTCGCTGGCGATCATCATCTCGGTGCCGGGCAACGGCTGGAAACTGCCGAAGCGCACCGAGTTGGGGCGCATCACCGAGGACGCGGCGCTGGTCTCCGTGAGACCGTAGCCCTCGAGGACGGGCATCCCCGCGGTGTAGAACCAGGTGGCGATGTCCTTGGACAGGGCCGCCGAACCGGAGATGAAGTAGCGGATGTTGCCACCCATGCGCTCGCGCACCTTGGGGAAGACCAACTTGTTGGCCAGGTTCCGCTTGAACGCCAGAGTTCCGCCGACCTTCTCCCCGGCGACCTCCTTGGTCGTGGCTTCGTTGCCCACTGTGAAGGCCCAGTCGAACATCTTCGCCTTGACCCCGCCCTCCTCGTGGACCTTGTTGGCGACACCGATATAGACCTTCTCGAGCAACCGCGGCACCATCGCCACCATCGTCGGCTGGACGACCGGCAGGTTCTCGATGATCTTCGTCAGCCGGCCATCGACCGCGGTCGGGAAGCCGATGGTCAACTGCGCCATCATCAGGACCTTGCCGAACGAGTGCGCCAGCGGCAGCCAGAGGAAGTGCATGTCGGTCTCGGGTGAAGAGGTTCAGGTCCCTCATGGCCGCGCCCTCGTAGGCCCAGTTGCCGTGCGTGAGTTCGACGCCCTTGGGGCGCCCTGTCGTTCCGGACGTGTAGATCAGGGTGGCGAGGTTCTCCGACTGTCACCTGCTCCGCACGCTCCTTGACCGCGCCCGGGTTCGCCGCCAGGTACTCGGAACCGAGCGCCCGCAGGTCGTCCATGGAGATGACCCAGTCGCCGTCCGTGGTGCCGTCGAAGACGATGACCTTGAAGATGTCCGGCAGTTGGTCGCGGCTCTCCCGCAACTTCGCCACCTGGCTGTCGTCCTCGGCGAAGACGATGCGGGTGTGGGAGTCGAGCAGGATGTAGACGACATCGTCGGTGTTGGTGCTGGGGTAGACCGTGGTGGTGGCGCCGCCGGCCATCATCACCGCGAAGTCGGCCTCGATCCACTCGAACCGGGTGTTGGACGAGATCCCGACCCGCTGCTCGAGTTCCAGGCCGAGCGACAGGAGTCCGCCTGCCAGTTGCTCGACGTCGTCGTAGAACTCCTGCCAGGTCACCGAACGCCAGGAGTCGTCCGGGTTCGGTGCCCGGAACGCCTCTTTGCTCGGGTTCGCCTGCACTCGTTCCATGAACAGACTGGGAACGGACTCGCCCACCGGGCCGAGTTCTTCGGGTGCTTTCGCCAAATTCGCCACTGATGTAACCCTTCGCCGTTTTCAGGTGATCTTTACGTTGCAGCGTATAGGTCACACCGCAAGTTCGCTGGCCAAATCCGGACAGAATGCCCGCTTCCCGGCAGGAAACCGCCTTCGGTTCCGCCAGCCCGGCACGGTACGGGTTGGGACGTACGACGGCGCGGCCTACGGCGTGCCGACGAGAATCTCAGTGCTTGCGCCAGGAATCAGTGGGCGAGCACGACGAACCCAGCCCTCGCCTGCAGGCAGTGCAGACGATCAGGAGGCGGCGGCCACGGCCTTGTTCAAGGCACTCTTCTTGTTGGCGGCCTGGTTCTTGTGGATGACGCCCTTGCTCACGGCCTTGTCCAGCTTCTGGCTCGCCTCGCGTGCCAACTCGTGTGCCCGGTCCACGTCACCGGCGGCCAGCGCCTCACGCACGCGGCGCGACGCCGTGCGCAGCGAACTCTTGACGGCCTTGTTGCGCTCGTGCGCGGCGTTGTTGGTCTTGATGCGCTTGATCTGGGACTTGATGTTCGCCACTGTGGTCCTTGTCGTACGTTCGGGTCTGGGAGGGCGGGCGCTGCTCGCCAGAAAGCACGCCGGCAGCACGCAATCCGCGTCCCGATCAGCATACCGTGCAGTCCACACTCCGCAGGCGTCGGGGCGGCACCGGCGTGGAACTATAGGAACCGTGACGACATCCCCGGGGACGCCCCCGGCCCCGGGCCACACGCCCGCGCATCTGCTGCGCAACTTCTGCATCATCGCGCACATCGACCACGGCAAGTCGACACTGGCCGACCGCATGCTGCAGATCACCGGTGTCGTCGAGGGCCGCGACATGCGTGCGCAGTACCTCGACCGGATGGACATCGAGCGTGAGCGCGGGATCACCATCAAGTCGCAGGCAGTCCGGCTCCCGTTCACGGCGATCGACTCCGAGACCTACATCCTCAACCTCATCGACACTCCCGGACACGTCGACTTCACCTACGAGGTCTCGCGCAGTCTGGCCGCGTGTGAGGGGGCCGTGCTGCTGGTCGATGCCGCCCAGGGCATCGAGGCCCAGACGCTGGCGAACCTCTGGCTGGCGCTCGAGAACGACCTGACGGTCATCCCGGTGCTCAACAAGATCGACCTGCCGGCCGCGCAGCCCGAGAAGTACGCGAAGGAACTCGCGCACATCATCGGGTGCTCCCCCGACGACGTGTTCCAGGTGAGCGCGAAGACGGGCGCCGGCGTCGAGGAACTGCTCAACGAGGTTGTGGCCCAGATCCCGCCACCCACCGGTGACCCCGATGGACCGGCACGGGCCATGATCTTCGACTCCGTCTACGACACCTACCGCGGGGTCGTGACCTACGTGCGGGTGGTCGACGGCGCGTTGCACGCCCGGGAGCGGATCCGGATGATCTCCACGACGGGCGACGCACGAGACCCTCGAGGTCGGGGTCATCTCCCCCGAGCCGATCCCGACGGACTCCATCGCCGCCGGAGAGGTCGGCTACCTGATCACCGGGGTGAAGGATGTCCGGCAGTCCCGGGTCGGCGACACGGTCACCAGCGCGTCCGGGGCGGCCACGGAGCCGCTGCACGGCTACCAGGACCCCAAACCGATGGTGTTCTCCGGGCTGTACCCGATCGACGGCTCCGACTACCCGGTGCTGCGCGACGCCCTGGACAAGTTGAAGCTCAACGATGCTGCGCTGGTCTACGAACCGGAGACGTCGGCCGCGCTCGGATTCGGGTTCCGCTGCGGATTCCTGGGTCTGCTGCATCTCGAGATCGTGCGGGAGCGCCTGGAGCGGGAGTCCGACCTGGACCTCATCTCCACAGCCCCCAACGTCGTGTACCGCGTGGTCATGGAGGACGGCACCGAGCACATCGTGACCAACCCCAGCGAGTTCCCCGAGGGCAAGATAGCCGAGGTCTACGAGCCGGTCGTGCGCTCGACCATCCTGACCCCCAGCGACTTCGTGGGAACAGTGATGGAACTGTGCCAGAACCGGCGCGGCACCCTGCTCGGGATGGACTACCTGTCCGAGGACCGCGTCGAGATGCGGTACACGCTGCCGCTGGCCGAGATCGTGTACGACTTCTTCGACCAGCTCAAGTCCCGCACCCGCGGCTACGCCTCGCTGGACTACGAGCCCGACGGCGAACAGAGCGCGAACCTCGTCAAGGTCGACATCCTGCTGCAGGGCGAGACCGTGGATGCCTTCAGCGCCATCGTGCACCGCGACAAGGCGTACGCCTACGGCGTGATGATGACCGCCAAGCTGCGCAGCCTCATCCCCCGGCAGCAGTTCGAGGTCCCGATCCAGGCTGCCATCGGATCCCGGGTGATCGCCCGGGAGACCATCCGAGCGATCCGCAAGGACGTGCTGGCCAAGTGCTACGGCGGAGACATCACCCGCAAGCGCAAGCTGCTGGAGAAGCAGAAGGAGGGCAAGAAGCGGATGAAGATGGTCGGTCGGGTGGAGGTGCCGCAGGAGGCCTTCATCGCCGCGCTGTCGACCTCGGAGGAGCCGCGATGAGCCTGGTCCTGCTGACCGGTTCCGACCCGTTCCTGTCCGCACGCGCCATCGACGACACCGTCAAGCAGTGGCAGAAGGCCGACAGCGAACTCGGTGTCGAGGAGATCAGCGGGTCCGCCTCCGATGTCCGGCTGCGCCTGGCCGAAGCCGGTGGCGAGGACCTCTTCGGAACCCGCAGCATCCTGGTCGTGACCGAGACCGACGCGATCGGCGATGCCCTCGACGCGCTGCTGGCCGCGGCCGGCACCAGTCCGGTGATCGCCCACCACCGCGCCGGACGCGCCGGGCAGGCGACGCTCAAGGAGTTGAAGAAGGCGGCCGACACGACCATCGACTGCCAGCCGCTCAAGAAGGGGCGCGCGCTCTCGGATTTCGTGACCGCGGAGTTCAAGCGTCACAAGCGCCGCATCACCTCCGACGCCCTGGTGCTGCTCATCGAGGCGGTCGGGACGGACCTCGCCGACCTCAGTTCGGCAGCTCACCAACTTACGTCGGATGCGCAAACCGACCCGATCGACGCCAACGTCGTGGGGCAGTACTTCCGGGGCGTGGCCGAGTTGTCCGGCTACCAGGTGGCCGACGCGGTGATGCTGGGCCGACCGGCCGAGGTGCTGCAACGACTCCGGCAGGCGCAGATCGCCGCCGACGGTGCGCGCACGGGACCGGCGATCGTGGCCGCGGTGGCCGGCTCGGTGCGCCAACTCATCGCGTTGTCGGCGTGCCCGCCCGGGATGTCGGACGCCGAAGTCGCGCGACAGGTGGGGGCACCGCCCTGGAAGGTGCGCACCCTGCGGGCACAGTCACGCCGGTGGCAGCCTGCCCAGTTGGCCCATGCGATCACGCTGCTGGCGGACCTGGATGCACGGGTCAAGGGCGGACTGCGCGACGGCGAACAACTCGACGCGGCCCAGAAACTGCACGCGCTGGAACGGGACCTGATCGCCCTGGCGGTGGACTGAGCCACCTCAGCCCGTTCCGCGCACCACCACCCGCCGGCCGGACACGATCGCGATGTCGCCGTTGGCCTCGGTCGTGAAGACAGTCGCACCCACCTGCTGCCAGGCGGACACTGCCTCAGGAGCAGGGTGCCCGAAGGTGTTGCGGGCACCCACCCCGATCAGGGCGATCTGTGGACCGACGCTGCTCGGCAACTCCGGCACGAACTGCGCCGAGCCGTGATGCGGCACCTTGACGATGTCGGCGTGGACATCGAAGGAGCGCAGGATCGCGGATTGCGCCTCCGGTTCCACATCCCCGAGGAACGCCACACTTCCCTGCGGACCCTTCAGCAGCAGGCTCAGCGACGCGTTGTTCGGCACGGAACCGGCGTCGATGATCCGCTGTGGCCACACCACCTGCAGCCAGAGGTCGCCCACGCGGACCGCAGTCCCGGGCACGGGGGTGGCGACCGGCAGGGTGGCCAGCGCCGGGGCGACAGCCAGGTACTGCTCGGCAGGCTCGTGGCAAGGGCTGATCCAGACAGCCGCTACCGGCCTGCCTGTGGTCACCCCCGACAGTCCCCCGACATGATCGGCGTGGAAATGCGTGATCACCAGCAGGTCGACCGCATCGACGTCCAACCTGTCCAGACACGCGTCCATCGTCTGCGGGTCGGGGCCGGTGTCGATCACCACCACATGCCCTTGCGAACGCACCACGAACCCGTCCCCCTGGCCGACGTCGCAACCCACCAGCCACCAGTCCTTCGGGGGCCATGGATCGCCCAGGCGCGCGGCCAGGGACACGCAGCCGACGAGCACGACCGTCACCACCACCAGGTGCCGTCGTCCGACGGTCACCGCGGTCAGGGTCACGACCGCGGCCACCGCAACGCCGAGAGTCCCGGTCAGCCAGGACATCGGCGCCAGCGCATCCCAGCGGGCGACCGCCAGCACCATGGCGCACAGCCATCGGCCAAGTCCGGCGACGCCCTCACCGGCATCGACGAGCCACTGCAGCCCGGCCGCAAGCAGACCCACGAGCGGGATCACCACCGCCAGCGGGGTCACCACAACGTTGGCGATGACCGTACGCGGACCGACCGCACCACCGATGGCCACCAGGATCGGGAACGTCGCGACCTGGGCTGCGACGGTCGCGGCCAGCGGTCCTCGTTCGACCAGCAGTATCAACCCGGCCGTCGCGCAGATCGAGAGCATGAACCCCACGGAATACGCGAGCCAGGGATCGATCAGCAGCAGGAGCAGCGCGCTGACCTGCAGCACGTGCCCGGCAGCTCGCCGGCCTCCGAGCAGCGCGGCACCCATGGTGACGCCGGCCATCACCGCGGCCCGCAGCACGCTCGGCTGCGGACCCACCGTGACGACGAACCCACCGAGCACGATGCCGGCCACCGCCGCCCTGCCCCAGCGCGGTATCCGCAGCCACCCGCAGAGCCAGTGGACCACCACCAGCAGGATCGCGCAGTTCGCCCCGGACACCGCGGTGAGATGGCTCAGCCCCGCGTCCTGCATGGCCGCCCTGGCGGGCCCGCTGAGGCCTTCGTCCAGGCCCAGCGCCATGCCGGAGAGCAGCCAGCCCGCATCGCCGCTGCCGGCCGCCTGCCGCATGGCGGCTCGGATGCGGGAGGCGACCCCGCCTGCCCGCACCACGACCGGTTCGCCGATCACCCGCAGCGAGGCGGTTTCGCCGCGACCGCGCGGCGCCGCAACGGTCATGGGCGCCGACAGCTGGTCCCCCATGGCCGCCGGAGGTGCCCCGGAACCGGTGACATGGACGCGCGCCGGCGCGGCCCCGGACACCACTGACCCGCTGGCACTCCACCATGGACCGCCGAGGCCCTCCTGCGGCCGCACCGCCGAACTCAGCCGGATGGTCAGGTCATAGCGCCTCCCTTCCACAAGGTCTTCATGGTGCAGTCCAGCCAGATGAACGGTGCCGAGGATCGCGCCGGTGGCCAGGGCCAGGACCCCCGCGGTGCACCACCAGCGACGGACCAGCACCGCCAGCCCGGCTGCGGGCAACAGTGCCCAGGCATGTGCATCCACCCCCAGACAGATGCCGGCCCACACACCTGCCAGAACCCCCGTCAGCCACCAGCGCCGACGGTCACCAGCGGCTGCATCTGTGCGAATGTCGCTTCTCCTATCCCTGACACCTCCAACAGTTGCTCGACGTTCTGGAAGCCGCCGTTGCGTTCTCGGTACGTGACGATCCGTTGGGCCAGGACCGGGCCCACCCCGGGGATCTCCTGTAGCCCCTCCAGCGACGCGGTGTTGATGTCTATCGGACCGGCCGCACCGCTCGGGGCCGCAACTGCTGGGACCGTCGGCGCCGGGTCCAGCCCGATCCTGATCTGTTCGCCGTCGACGAGCACCCGTGCCAGGTTCTGGTCGCTGGTGTCCACCCCGGGCCTGGCGCCACCGGCGGCCTGCAGCGCGTCTTGCACCCGGGAGCCTGTGGGCAGCGTCAGGACCGACGGCTGGCGCACCTTGCCGACCACTTCCACCACGACCTCGCCCGTCGGCGAGGAACTGGCGATGGCCGCCGCGCTCGGTGCCGGGGTGGCGCTGATCACCACCGCGGGTGCGACCGGCGCCGCCTGCGGAGCCCGCCCCCGCCCGGTGACGAACAGCGTCAGCCCGATCGCGCCGATGAGGACCGCCGCCAGCAGACCCAGGGTGCGGCGGTCGAAGTCCAGACTGTTCACGCCCCTACTGTGCGACCGGGATGGGACATGCCGGAAGCACGCTCAGCCGATCTGTGGACAGCCTTGGCGGACGTCCACAGCCGCAGCGATCAGGGGTTCAGACGGGCGCCGATCGCAGCGCGGATGTTGCTCTGATGCCGCAGGACCACCAGTCCGGCCATGGCACACGCGAAGACGATCTCGCTGGGCTCGGAGTGCCACAGGATCGAGGCCGGAATCAGCGTCAGCCCGGCGGAGACACTGGCGATGCCCATCCGGTGGCTCAGTTTGAACGCGATTCCGAACACCACCAGGACCGGGATCAGCCAGAGTGGCTCGATGGCCAGGATCGCGCCGCCGGACGTGGCCACTCCCTTGCCGCCACGGCCCTTGAGGAACGGGCTGGTGACATGCCCCAGCACCGCGGCGAAACCGGCCACCTCGGCCACTGCCACGTCCCCACTCCACAGGCCGAATGCCAGCGCCGGCAGGAAACCCTTGAGGACGTCGAGAACGCCGACCAGGATGCCGGTCTTCCTGCCCATGGCCCGGCCGATGTTGGTGGCACCGGGATTCCCGGACCCGACCGACCGGTAGTCGACCCCGCGGATGCGCGCGATGATGGCCGCCGGGTTGATCGAACCGATCAGGTACCCGACCACCGCGGCGAACACCAGCATCATGGGCTCTCCGCGGGTGCCACCGCCACCGCGACCAGTCCGGGCCCGACGTGCACCCCCATGACCGCCCCGACCTCGCACACGATCACATCGACCTTCAGGGTGTCGCGCAACCGGGCCGCCATCTCCTCGGCGCGTTGCGCGGCGTCGAGGTGTTGCACCGCCACCTCCACGGCGCGGCCATCGGCGGCCTGCACCGCCAGGTCCGCCAACCGCCCCAGGGCGCGATTGGCCGTTCGGGCCTTCTCCAGTGGTGCGACCTCACCGTCGACCACGTGCAGCAACGGCTTCACCCGCAATGCGCTCCCCACCCAGGCGGACGCCTTGCCGATGCGACCGCCCCGGCGCAGGAAATCCAGGGTGTCGACGTAGAAGAGCACCTGGCTGGCCGCCGCCGTCCGCCGGGCCACGTCAGCGGCGGTGGTCAGGTCCGCGCCCCGCTTCACAGCACGCGCCGCGTCCAGCGCCGCGAACCCCAACCCCATGGCGATGGTGCGGCTGTCGACGACCTCCACAGGTACCGGCGCATCCCGGGCGGCGAGCCGGGCCGCGTCATATGTCCCGCTCAACGCCGCCGACAGGTGCACGCTGAGGATGGCGCCGGCCCCTGCTTCCGCGGCGGCGGTGTAGGCGTCGAGGAACTGCTGCGGTGTCGGTCTCGAGGTGCTGACCGATTTGAATCCGGACAAGGCGGCAGCCACCTCGCCGGAGGTGATGTCGACGCCGTCGAGATACGTCTGCCCGTCCACGATCACGTGGATGGGCACAACGCCGACCCCGGACTGTTCGAGCAGATCGGGGGTCAGACAGGCGGTGCTGTCGGTGACAACGGCAATGGCGGACATTGCACCATCCTTACCCAGTTGGGGGGCTCCTGTCCCCGATCAGCCACTCTTCGGATTGAACCGGTGAGATTCGAGCAGCGGGCAGAGCGACGGCCCCACGAGCCGGGTCGGATTCCGCGCATTCCGCGACGACGGCAGCCGCGTCCCAGGGTCCCCGTTGCGCTGATCGACGTTGGAGTAGCCGGGAAGGCGGGCCTTCGGATTCCGGCGGAGGTCAGGGGTGCCGTGGTGGGAGACAGCCCAGGGCGACGCAGTCCGCAGGTCGGTGCGGCGGCGGATCTGGCGGGTCGGACACGGCTCCGATCCACCGCAGTCTTCGCCGATCCGCTAGGCGGGAGAGATGAGCACACCCGGGAGAGGTAACCGCGCGTGACTATCTCTCCCGGGTCGTACGTTCCACTCCCCGGTAGCGCCGCGCTGCCGAGCACGCCGACCGCGCGACGCGCGCCGCTCACGTCCGAAGCACCGGGCGAGCCGATCCGTCGAGTGCGTCGCGTGAAGAGTAACCGCGACTCCGCTCGCGACCCAGGGTCACGCCGATACGCCGCATCGAGCCCCAAGCATCCGGGTCCCTCCCCGGCCTCGACGATGACAGCGCGGCCGCGGCAACTGCGCCACGGATCCGACTCCGCCGAGTCCGTCATCCTCGAGGCCGCTCGCTGCTCCGCTTCGACAGCGGGCAATGACGCTCGCATTCCACGCCATGAAGGCACGCCGTCGGTACCTCGACCGTCCGTTCGCACTGACGTATCGCTGGGCGCTCACGGGCCGCAGTAGTAGGCGACGACCTGTTCCCTACCCCACGGCGACACAAGCTCCAGACCGCCGCCCGTCCCCGACGCGGTAGCGTATGAGCACCGAAGGCACGCGTGTCTTCGCTCGACAATGGACCCCGTCTGCCGGCCATGGTGCCCTGAAGCGTGGGCGCGCATCCGAACCCCCGATCAGCCGGGGACGATGTTGACCAGCTTCGGCGCCCGCACGATCACCCGGCGCGGTGGAACCCCATCCAGAGCACCCGCAATCGCCGGGTCGGCCAGCGCCGACGCCTGCAACTCGGCCTCCCCGATGCCCGGATCGACCTCCAGCCGTGCCTTGACCTTGCCGGCGATCTGCACCACGCAGGTGACGGTCTGCGCCGCCGCGAGCTCGGGATCCACGACCGGCCACCCGGCACGGGCCACCGAGGGCTCGTGCCCCAGCCGCGCCCACATGTCCTCGGCCGTGTACGGAGCCACCAGGGACAGCACGACGGCGACCGCCTCGGTCGCCTCCCGAACGGCCGGGTCCGCTGGACCGGGTCCGGAGTCGATCGCCTTGCGGGTGGCGTTGACCATCTCCATGACCTTGGCCACCGCGACGTTGAAGCGGAACGAATCGATCGCCACCCCGGCCTCGTGGATCAAGCGATGGATCACCCGGCGCAGGGACTCGTCCCCGGCAGCCGGGTCCGCCCCCGGCTCGCTGGTCACGTCCCCACTGAGCCGCCATGCCCGGGTGAGGAAGCGGACACTGGCCGCCGGGGACACGTCGGCCCAGTCGATGTCGTCCTCGGGCGGACCGGCGAAGACCATGGTCAACCGCAGCGCATCCACGCCGTGGGCCGCCAACTCGTCGGACAGCCGGACCAGGTTCCCGCGGGACTTGCTCATCGCCGAGCCGTCCATCACGACCATGCCCTGGTTGAGCAGGCTGCTGAACGGCTCGGTGAAGTCGACCATGCCCATGTCGTGCAGGACCTTGGTGAAGAAGCGCGAGTACAGCAGGTGCAGGATCGCGTGCGTGACGCCGCCGACGTACTGGTCGACGGGCAACCACTTCCGGGCCTCTTCCGGATCGAAGGCGGCGTCGGTGCGGTTGGGGTCCAGGTAGCGCAGGAAGTACCACGACGAGTCGACGAAGGTGTCCATCGTGTCCGAATCCCGCTGGGCGGGCGCATGGCAGCGGGGGCACGGGCACGTTCAACCAGTCGGTCGCCGCCCCCAAGGGAGAGGTGCCCTTCGGCTGCAGATCCAAGCCTGCGGGGTCGGGCAACTCGACCGGCAACTGGTCTTCCGGGACGGGCACCTCGCCGCACTGCGGGCAGTGGATGATCGGGATCGGTGTTCCCCAGTACCGCTGGCGCGAGATCAGCCAGTCCCGCAGGCGGTAGTTGACTGCGGCCCGGCCGCGGCTTTCGGCTGCCAGTTGGGCCACGACCTTCTCGACCGCCTCTGCCGTGCCCAGCCCGTCCAGCGGACCCGAGTTGACGTGCGGTCCGTCGTCGCCGGTGGCCACACCGGTCACTGCCGGGTCGTCGTCGTGGGCCACGACCACGCGCACCGGGAGGTCGAAGGTGCGGGCGAAGTCCAGGTCGCGCTGGTCATGGGCAGGAACGGCCATGATCGCGCCGGTCCCGTAGTCGGCGAGCACGTAGTCGGAGGCGTAGATCGGCAACCGCTCCCCGTTGACCGGATTGATGGCGTACCGCTGCAGGAACACCCCGGTCTTCGGGCGCTCGGCGGACATCCGGTCGATCTCGGACACCGTGCGCACCTGCGTCAGGTAGTCCGCGAACTGCTGCTCGACGCCGGTGCCCTGCGCCAGTTCCGCCGCCAATTCGGAGTCCACGGCCACGACGAAGAAAGTGGCGCCGTACAGCGTGTCCGGTCGCGTCGTGTAGACGGTGACCGGCTCGTCGCGGCCCTCGATCTCGAACTGGACCTCGGCACCCGTGGACCGTCCGATCCAGTTGCGCTGCATGGTCAGCACCTTGTCGGGCCACTTGCCCTCCAACTGGGCCATGTCGTCCAGCAGGCGTTCGGCGTAGTCGGTGATCCGGAAGTACCACTGCGTCAACTTCTTCTTGGTGACCACGGCGTCACAGCGCTCGCAGCGGCCGTTGACCACTTGCTCATTGGCCAGCACCGTCTGGTCGTTGGGGCACCAGTTGACCGAACTCGCCTTGCGGTAGGCCAGCCCCCGCTCGAACATCTTCAGGAACAGCCACTGGTTCCAGTGGTAGTACGAAGGGTCACACGTGTAGAGCGTCCGGTCCCAGTCGAACGAACACGCGTACCGCCGCATCGACTCCCGCTGCTGCGCGATGTTCTCGTACGTCCAGTCCTTGGGATTGACACCGCGCCGGATGGCCGCGTTCTCGGCGGGCAGACCGAAGGCGTCCCAGCCGATGGGGTGCATGACGTTGAAGCCCTTCTGCACCCAGTACCGGGCGATGACGTCGCCTAGGGCGTACGCCTCGGCGTGGCCCATGTGCAGATCGCCGCTGGGGTACGGGAACATGTCCAGCACGTACTTGCGCGGCCGGGGGTCGTCGGGGTCGCCGGACCGGAAGGGCGCGAGCTCGTCCCAGACCTGCAGCCAGCGGTTCTGGATGGCTTCGACGTCGTACTCGACCGCGTCCGACATGGGTTTCCTTTCACGCAGCGGACCCGCAACCGTGCGGGTCCAGCTATCAGGGTACCGAGGCGGTACGGACGGCCTCTGCGACCATCCCGCCGATCTCCTCGTGGGTCTGCCACCCCCAGTGCATGCCGTCGGGGTTGACCCAGTCGTTGTCCAGGCCGCGCTGGGCGGCGCCGGTGATGTCCACCAACCTCACCTGTTCGCGCTGCGCCCAGCGGCGGGCCGCGGCCACGGCGCCGGCGTAGAACCGCAGGGTCGGATAGAGCCGGGCGGCGTGCGGACTCGGGGTCAGGAAGATGATCGGGAGGTCGGGGTACCAGGTGCGCACGGCTTGCACGATCCGCGACAGGTAGTGGTCGGTCGCCTCCTGCGGAAGTTGTCGCAGCGGCCCCCGCAGCGCAGCGATCGCCTTCGGCGACGCCCCCAGATAGGCCGCGCGCACGCGACGGCGCAACCAGCCCGGCCGGATGTAGGCGATGCCCTGCCGCAGGTAGGTGGGTATGACCGCCGGCAGGGAGTCCATCCCACCGACCGCGATCACCAGCGCATCGGCGCGCGGCAGGTACTCCCCCCAGATCATGGGATCGCGGGTCAGCGCCCACCACGCGTCGCGCGCGGTCCAGCCGACCCCGGCCGCGACGTCGACATGGCCGCCCAACTGCGCCGCGACCACGTTCGGCCACAGGCGGGGGTCGCTCGGCGGGTGGGCACGATCCGGGCCGTGGAACGTCAACGAGTCACCGATGACCAACAGATGCGGCCCGGGCCACCTGGCCCGGGACGAGTCATCAGCCATGTGACCCAGGTTATTGCCCGGCTTCGGGCCGCTTCCACGAGCACCCGCGCAGGCCGGCAGTGGCACCGGCTGGGCTGAGGTGGTACCCCCGGATCAGATCCAGCTGCGCTGCCGCAGCAGATTGCGCAACAGGCATTCCTTGCCTGCGGCGCAACCTGCCCCTCGGGGCGACCGTCACACCGCCTGGTCGCTGGAAACTTCGTGCCGAAATCGGCCACACATGGCCGGATGCCGACCACAAGTTCAGCCGTCAGCCTCCGCGGTCCGGCGAATTGCGCAACCGGCGACTTCCTTGCCTGCGGCGCAACCTGCTCCTGTGAGGACACGCGCACGCGAGCCTCTGGATACCTACTTCGTGGGTGGAGCTATGGGGACTCGAACCCCAGACCCCTTGCCTGCCAGGCAAGTGCTCTACCAGCTGAGCTATAGCCCCTCGACGGAACAACTGTACAAGAACACCGCTGTCAGCCGACAACCCGCATCCGGTGACCCGGCAGGGGTGACAGGCGGGGTCGTTTCACGGCACGATTGCTACAACACAGTCATGGGAAGGACCGCGCATGAAGATCTCGAGCATTCTGAGCACCAAGGGGGACTTCGTGGCCACTGTCTCCCCCGATGCCGACCGTCACCGAACTGCTGGCCCTCCTCGCCGAGCACAAGATCGGCGCGGTGGTCGTCTGCGACGACGCCGGCAAGGTCGCCGGCATCGTGTCCGAGCGCGACGTCGCGCGGGCAGCCCACGGCCATGGCGCGGTCGCCCTCGAGCAGCCCGTCAGCCGGATCATGACCGCGCTGGTGGTCACCTGTGAGCCCAATGCGACCACCGCCGAGTTGATGGTGCTCATGACCGAGAAGCGGGTCCGGCACATCCCGGTCATGGCGGACGGAGAACTCGTGGGCATCGTGAGCATCGGGGACATCGTGAAGTCGCGACTCGCCGAACTCGAGACCGAGCGCGACGCACTGCAGGCCTACATCAGCAGTTGACCCGCCGCCCGACCTCAGTCGTCGGCCTCGGCCGGCTCTGGTAGCGACCGGGCGTTGTACTCGAGGACCTGCCACGGATTGCTGGATTCGTCGCCCTCGAGGAAGACGCTCCACGCGGCATTGCGCATCACCGCGAGGAACCGGACCTGATCGAACGGCCGGTTCAACAGCGGTGCCAGCACCGCCCGCGCTGCCCCGCCGTGGGTCACCACGACCGCTGTGCGACCCGGATCGGTGCGAGCCAGCGTGTCCGAGATCGCTGCCATCACCCGCTCCCCGACCTCCGAGCGCCATTCGCCATCGCCCCCGGGCCGTACATGCTCCCCGGCGAGCCAGGCGCGGTAGCCCTCAGGGTCGGCCAGCAGCAGTTCTTCCCGGCGCCGCCCCTCCCAGGACCCACCGTCGGTCTCCCGCAGTCGCGGATCGGTCGTCACTGCCAGCCCACAACGCTGGGCGAGGGCCTCGGCGGTGTCCCGAGCCCGGCTGAGGTCGCTGCTGACGATCGATTGCGGACGCAGGGCGACCAGCAGTCCGGCGGCCGCCCGCGCCTGCCGCACGCCCACTTCGTCCAAGGGCACATCGGTCTGGCCCTGGAAGCGGTGTTCCAGATTCCAGGCGGTGCGGCCGTGGCGCCACAGGACCAACCGGCGGGGCTGATCACGCATCGGGCACCTCAATCGCCGGGCAGTCCTTCCACAGCCGCTCCAAGTCGTAGAAGGCCCGCTCCTCGGAGTGCTGCACGTGGGTCACGAAGTCCCCGAAGTCCAGCAGGACCCACCGACCCTTGCCCCTGCCCTCCCGGCGCACCGGTGCCTCGTCGAAGGCGTCCTCCACCCCATCGACGATCGCGTCCACCTGCCGCTCGTTGGTCCCGGTGCAGATGAGGAAGGCGTCAGTGAGGGCCAGGTGGTCGCTGACATCCAGCGCCACGACGTTCACGGCCTTCTTGTCCAGTGCCGCCTGGGCCGCCCGCACGACCCGCTGCTGTGTCTCGGGATTGATCGTCACGATTCCTCCGTCCTCACAATCCCACAGCCAGGTCCGCATCGGCGGCCAGAGCCACCCGCGACTGCCCGAGCGGCAATTCCTCGGTCTGCGGGGTGACGCCGACGGCCTCCTCGAGCCCAACAACCTGCTCGTCCGGCACCGATGGGTCAACGAACACCGTCGTCGCAGGCGTGATCGTCCGCCCGCCCCACGCCGACTGCCAGGACCGGCCCAGCAGTTGCGCGCGCAGCGTCTCTACGTCCTCGCTGCGGATACTCACCGATTGGACCCGCGCAACCGGGTCCTCCGGGATGGGGAACCCGTCGAACACCGAACTGAGGTTCCTGGCCGTGGCGGCCGGATCCAGGGCGTAGGCGATCCGCACCCCCTGCACCGGCCGGACCCGCACCGCGTTGCCCGCATCGAGTCCGACCTGTGCCTGGGCATACGCCGCCGGTGATCCGCAGATCGTGGGCATCGGCGAGCAGAACGGACAATTCCTCGGTGGGCATGGTGGCTTTGGACAGAGCACCCAGAGAGACCACCAGGGTCCGGGCCTTCTCCGGTTCGGTCGGGAACCGGCGCAGGACCTGGTCCCACACCGACTGGAACCGCTGCAGTCGCAGGGTCTCGTCCTGCAGCGATGCGTCCAGGACGTAGTCCGCGGCTTGCGCTCCGGCCAGCGCCTGCACCCCAGCCGGCAACAGCGCAGGTGTGCCGTCGTCGGTCAGGTAGACCGTCTGCCTCTCCACGTCGACCCGGACCCCGCCCACGGCGTCGACAAGTCCGGCGAACGCCAACCTGTCCAGCACCCAGGCGTCGTCCACCTTGACCTGGACCTGGTCTCCCACCGTCTGCATGACGTAGGAGACCGGTTTGCGCCCCAACTCCGCAGCACTGACCTCCTGGGGACCGATCTGGTCGATCCACCAGTCCGCGGTCCACCACATCTGGTCCAGCCGCGACTCCTCGACCCCCATCACCACTGAGCCCATGGCCAACAGCGAGGGGTCCCGCAGTTGCACGAGCAGGGTCCGCGTCGTCGGGGCCGGCGGGTTGTCCGGCTCGGGCGTGACCGGTTGCTGGCGGGCCACCAGAATCGCCACGGTTGCCGCGATGACGACTCCCAGCAGCACCACTGCCCCGACTGCGCGTTTGTGCATCAGCGGTACAACGAGTGCTTGCGGATGTACTCGGCGACGCCGGCCGGCACGAGGTACTCGATCGGTTCGCCGCGGGCGACGCGCTCACGGCACATGGTCGATGAGATGTCCAAGCTCGGGATCTCCAGAATCGTCACTGCTTCGGGCGGCAGGTTTGCGCTGAGCGCATGACCCGGGCGGGTCACTCCCACCATATGCGCCAGCTCCAGAACCACTTCGGGCTCCCGCCAACTCGGCAGGCCGGCCAGGGTGTCCGCACCGGTGATGAAATACAGGTCGGCGGGATCGTACTCGCGGTGCAGGTCGCGCAGCGTGTCCGCGGTGAACGTGGGACCGTCCCGATCGAGGTCCACCCGGCTGACCAGGAACGGGGAACGGTCGGTGGCCAGCACCGTCATCAGGTACCGATGCTCCCCCGAGGTCACCTCCCGGTCCTGCTTCTGCCACGGCAGTCCGGTCGGCACGAACACCACGTCATCGAGGGCCAGGCGGTGGTACACCTCCGCAGCCGCGACCAGATGACCGAGATGGATCGGGTCGAAGGTGCCCCCCATCACGCCGATCCTGCGGCGTGCGGCCATCTCAGCGGTCGATGTTGAGGCGGGTCACCAGGAACAGCAGGAGCAGCAGGACACCCAGAGCGACGCCGCCGTACCAGTAGGGAGACACGTGGGCGACTTCGCCGCCCTCCGCCGTCTCGCTGGCCAGGGCACTCAAGAACACAACAGCGCTGTTAACCATGAGCAGACTCTACCCAGTGGGCCGGCGTCATTCGCGGACGTGCCCATCTCCTTCGATGACGAACTTGGTGGACGTCAGTTCGGCCAGGCCCATCGGACCGCGAGCGTGCAGTTTCTGGGTCGATATCCCGATCTCGGCGCCGAAGCCCAGTTCCTCACCGTCGGTGAACCGGGTCGAGGCGTTGACCATCACCGCCGCCGAGTCGACACCCTCGGTGAACGCCGCTGCGGCTGCCACGGAGTCCGTGACGATCGCCTCGGTGTGGCCGCTGCTCCACCTGGCGATGTGATCCAGGGCAGCCTGCAGATCGGGCACGATCGCCACCGCCATGTCCAGGCTCAGGTACTCCTCGGCCCAGTCGAGGTCGGTCGCGGCCCGAAACGCGATGTCGGCCTTGTGCGCATGCTTGGCGGTCGCTTCGTCCCCGTGGATCGTGACGCCTTGCTCCTTGAGCGCGGCGAACACCTGCGGCAGCAGTCGGTCGGCGGCGTCCTGATGGACGAGCAGCGTCTCTGCGGCGTTGCAGACACTCACCCGCTGGGTCTTGGAGTTGACCACGATCTCGACGGAGCGGTCCAGCCGCGCATCCTCATGCAGATAGACGTGGCAGTTGCCCACACCGGTCTCGATGACCGGGACCAGGCTCTCGTTGACCACGCTGCGGATCAGTCCGGCACCACCCCGGGGGATGACCACGTCCACGATCCCGCGGGCGCGGGTCAAGTGGGTCACACTGTCATGGGTCAATCCGGGCACCTGGCAGATGGCATCGACCGGGACCTCCGTCCCGGCCAGCGCCCCTCGCATGGTGTCGATCAGCATGCGGTTGCTGTGCGCCGCGCTGGCCGAACCGCGCAGCAGGGCGGCGTTGCCGCTCTTGAGGCACAGGACCGCGGCATCCACGGTGACGTTGGGGCGAGCCTCGTAGACCATCCCGACCACGCCGAGCGGCACCCTCACCTGTCGGACCCGCAGGCCGTTAGGGCAGGGTGTAACCGCGCACGACATCGCCGACGGGGTCGGGCAGCCCTGCGACCGACCGCACCGCCGAGGCGATGTCGGCCAACCGCTGCTCGGTCAGGGTGAGCCGGTCGATGATCGCCGGATCGGTTCCGGCTTGTCGGGCCGCTGCCACATCCTGGGCGTTGGCAGCGATGATCCGATCGGTGAAGCGGTCGAGTTCGTCTGCAATGGCCAGCAGGGCCGCGTCCTTCTGATCCCGGGTCAGCGTCCGGAGGGCAGAGGCGGCCACCCGGGCCCGAAGACCGACCGCGTTGACCTCTTCGGCAGTTGCGTGCGTCATGGGTTCAGTCTGTCAACGCAGCCGGTGCGGTGCATAGGCGGTCCGGAGGATCGGGGCGGGTACGGCGGATGGGCGCCGCGAATGTTGCGTCGTTGCTGGTTCAGAGCCGCGACTGTTGCACGGTTGCTGGTTCGACCGGCCCCAAACCAGCAACGGTGCAACGCTCGGCGAGCGGGACCGGCAACCGTGCAACACTCGCGCCGGACGACCTCCTACAGCAGCACCAAGTCGTCGCGGTGCACGATCTCCCGCTCGTAGTCCGGGCCGAAGGCGGCGATGAGTTCGGTGGTCGTGCGCCCCACCAGGCGATCGAACTCGCCAGCGTCGTACCCCACCAGCCCGCGCGCCACGGTCACGCCGTCGGGCCCCACGATGTCCACGGGCTCCCCTGCGACGAAACTGCCCGACACTCCAAGTACCCCGGCGGCCAGCAGCGAGGCCTGTCGCTGCCGCAAAGCCCGCACTGCCCCGTCGTCGATATTCACCGCACCCCGGGCGGTGGTCGCGTGGGCCAGCCACATCTGCCGCGGCGAGCGACGCTTGCCCGACGGCACGAAGACCGTTCCCGTCTGTTCACCCGTCAGCGCGGCGGACACCTGATCCACGCGGGTCAGCACCACGGGGATACCGGCCTCGCTGGCCATCAGCGCCGCCTGCACCTTCGTCAGCATGCCGCCACGGCCGATGCCGGACCCGCGCCCCCCGAGTCCCACGTCAGCCAGGTCGTCGCCGGACACCACGGTCTGGATGTGCCGAGCCCCCGCCTGCGTGGGCGGGCGGTCGTACAGCCCGTCGATATCGGTGAGCAGCACGAGCCCGTCTGCCTGCACCACGTGCGCCACGAGCGCCGCGAGCCGGTCGTTGTCGCCGAAGCGGATCTCGTCGGTTGCCACCGTGTCGTTCTCATTCACGATCGGGAGCACGCCGAGTTCCAGCAGCCGTCCCAGGGTGCGCTGGGCATTTCGGTAGTGCGTGCGCCGGATCAGGTCCTCGGCGGTCAACAGCACCTGACCCACGCGGATGTCGTGTTCGCCGAACTGCGCCGAGTAGTGGGCCACCAGGATCCCCTGACCGACGCTGGCGGCCGCCTGCTGGGTCGCCAGGTCCCGCGGCGGCTTGCGCAGGCCCAGCGCGGGGGTACCCGCGGCGATGGAGCCCGACGACACGAGGATCAACTGCACGCCGGCACGCACGTTGCGGGCCAGGGCGGCGACGAGGGCGTCGAGGTGCTCAGAGTGCAGACCGCCCTCACTGTTGGTCAGCGATGACGAGCCGATCTTGACCACCAGCCGGGATGCCTCGGCAATACGGCGCCGCGCGGCCTGCGTCACTGCTCCTCCGCCTCGATCTCCGCATCGTGTTCGACGGACGGTACCCAGTCGAACACCACAGCGTTGTCCTCCGGACCGATGATCACCGTTGAGCCCTCAACCGCGCCCAACGCGGCGAGCCGGTCCTCCACCCCCAGTTTGGCCAAGCGGTCGGCGAGGTAGCGCACCGCCTCCTCGTTGCCGAAATCGGTCTGTCGGACCCAGCGCTGCGGGCGCGTGCCGAGCACCCGAAACGCATCTCCCTGCTTGCGGACCTCGAAGTCCGGCGCATCGCCGGCCGGCGGCCGCAGCACCACCCGGGTGTGTGTGGTGGGCTGGTGCTCCCGATCGGCGAGCACGAGCCGCAACATGGCGTACGTCAGTTCCCGCAGGCCCTCGTGACTCACGGCCGAGATCGGATAGACCTCGAAGCCGCGCTCGGTCAGCTGCTCGGTCACCATCGCGGCCATCTCACGGCCGTCCGGGACGTCGATCTTGTTCAACGCCACCAGACGGGGTCGCTCGGCGAGCTCGGGATCGAAGGCCACGAGTTCCCCCTCGATCACCTCGAGGTCGGCCACCGGGTCGCGATCGGTCTCGAACGTCGCACAGTCCACGACGTGCACCAACGCACTGCAGCGCTGGACGTGACGCAGGAACTCGTGACCCAACCCCTTGCCACTGCTGGCCCCGGGGATGAGCCCGGGGACGTCCGCGACGGTGAATGTGGTTCCCGCCAGAGAGACCACCCCGAGATGAGGAGTGAGGGTCGTGAAGGGATAGTCGGCAACCTTGGGCTTGGCTGCGGACAGCGCCGAGACGAGGCTGGACTTGCCGGCGCTGGGATAACCGATCAGGCCGACGTCGGCCACGGTCTTGAGTTCCAGGACCGCGTCGACCACCTCCCCGGGTTCTCCGAGCAGCGCGAAGCCCGGCGCCCGGCGGCGACGGGTCGCCAGGGCCGCGTTGCCGAGACCCCCATGGCCGCCGGCGGCGAGCACGAACCGTTCGCCCGGATTGACCATGTCGGCGAGCACTTCGCCGTCTTGAGCCTGCACGACCGTGCCCGGCGGCACCGGGACGATCAAGTCCTCCGCGCCGGCACCATTGCGGTTGCTCCCCTGACCGGGCTGACCGCTGCCGGCGCGCCGATGCGGGTGGAAGTGCAGGTCCAGGAGGCTGTTGACGCTGGAATCCACGACCAGCACGACATCGGCACCGCGGCCGCCATTGCCGCCATCGGGCCCGCCGAGCGGTTTGAACTTCTCCCGGTGGATCGATGCGCAGCCGTTGCCGCCATCACCACCTTGGGCATGGATGAGGACGCGGTCAACGAATGAGGTCACCGCGTGTAACCGGCGATCAGACGAGGATGTTGACGACCCGGCGACCACGCTTGGTGCCGAAGTCCACGGTGCCCGCCGCGAGCGCGAACAGCGTGTCGTCCTTGCCGATGCCCACATTGGCACCGGGGTGGAAGTGGGTGCCGCGCTGGCGCACGATGATCTCGCCGGCGTTGACCTGCTGGCCGCCGAAACGCTTCACGCCGAGCCGCTGGGCATTGGAATCGCGACCGTTCCTGGTGCTCGCAGCACCTTTCTTGTGTGCCATGAGGTCAGGCTCCCAACTCGATACCGGTGACCTTCACCACGGTCTGCTCCTGGCGGTGACCCTGACGGCGGCGGTAGCCGGTCTTGTTCTTGTACTTGAGGATGTCGATCTTCGGTCCGCGGCGGTGCTCGAGAACCTCGGCCGTCACTTTGGCCCCGGACAGGGCACCTGGGTCGGAGGTCACGGTCTCGCCGTCGACCACGAGCAGAACCGGCGCCAGTTCCACCGACGCGCCGGGCTCGCCCGCCACTCGGTTCAACAGCACCTCATCACCGACAGCCACCTTTTCCTGGTGACCGCTGGTCCGCACGATCGCGTACACGCCCTTGCTCCTTCAACGTTCATGATGACCCACCGGCACGTGGCACGGGGAATCGCGCGCGGAACGCGCACTTGTCCAGGGTACGGGATCACCGCTCGCGAGGGCAACGTACCCCCTGCTGGCGCGGGCCCCGACTGCTGCGCAAGCAGCGAATCAATCGGTCCCGGTGGCAGCCTCGGTCTCGTCTGCCGATTGCTCCGCAACGACCGGCTCGCCGCCGTTGGCCTCCTGCGGCTTGGTGGGGGCACCGGGGATCGGGCCGGGCGGACGCCGCCGACGCGAACCCACCGGTTCGCTCTGGACGCGCACCCCGCGGCCGTTGCAGTGCTCACAGGGCTCGCTGAAGGTCTCCAGCAAGCCCTGACCCAGTCGCTTGCGGGTCATCTGGACCAGCCCCAGAGAGGTGATCTCAGCGACCTGGTGCTTCGTGCGGTCGCGGCCGAGGCATTCCACGAGCCGGCGCACGACCAGGTCCCGATTCGATTCCAGGACCATGTCGATGAAGTCGATCACGATGATCCCGCCGATGTCGCGCAACCGCAGTTGCCGGACGACCTCCTCGGCAGCCTCCAGATTGTTGCGGGTGACAGTCTCCTCGAGGTTGCCGCCCTGGCCGACGAAACGACCGGTGTTGACGTCGACCACCGTCATCGCCTCCGTGCGGTCGATCACCAGTGACCCACCGCTGGGCAGCAGCACCTTCCGGTCGAGCGCCTTGGTGATCTGCTCATCGATCCGGTGGGCCGCGAAGACATCCTCGTTCTTGGTCCAGCGCTTGACCCGCTCGGCCAGTTCGGGTGCCACCCAGCCCACGTACTCCTCGATCGTGTCCTGCGCCTGCGAACCAGCCACGATCAGTTCCGCGAAGTCCTCGTTGAAGATGTCCCGCACCACGCGGATCGCCAGATCCGGCTCGGAGTACAGCAGAGATGGCGCCTTGGCCGATTCGGTCTTTGCGCTGATGCTCTCCCACTGCGCGGCCAACCTCGCCACGTCGGAGGCCAACTGCTCCTCAGTCGCCCCTTCGGCGGCAGTGCGCACGATCACGCCGGCTTCCTCCGGCAGAGCCGCGCGCAACGCCTTCTTGAGACGGCTGCGCTCCTTGTCAGGCAGTTTCCGGCTGATCCCGGTCATGCGCCCGTTGGGCACGTAGACCAGGTATCGGCCGGGCAGCGAGATCTGACTGGTCAGCCGGGCGCCCTTATGCCCCACCGGGTCCTTCGTGACCTGCACCAACACGCTGTCACCGGGCTTGAGGGCCAGTTCGATGCGCTTGGGTTGGCCCTCCAGGCCGGCCTCCTGCCAGTTGACCTCGCCGGCGTACAGCACGGCGTTGCGGCCACGGCCGATGTCCACGAACGCGGCCTCCATCGACGGCAGCACGTTCTGCACCTTGCCCAGATAGACGTTGCCGATCATGCTGGCGTTGCGCTCCCGCGTCACGTAGTGCTCGACCAGGATCTTGTCCTCGAGCACGGCGATCTGGGTGCGGTCCTCGAAGCCGCGGACGACCATGACCCGCTCGACGCTCTCCCGGCGGGCGAGGAACTCCGCCTCGGTGACGATCGGGGAACGGCGCCGCCCGGCGTCGCGCCCCTCTTTGCGGCGCTGCCGCTTGGCCTCGAGCCGAGTGGACCCCTTGACCGAGGTCACCTCATCCTTGGTGCTGGTCGACTCCTCATCGGAGTCTTCGCCGCCCCCGCCCCGGCGCCGACGACGGCGACGGCGCTTGCTGCTGGACGTCTCGGAGTCGGACTGCTGCTCGTCACCGCCCGCCGGTGTCTCACCGGCCTCGTCGTCCTGCTCGGCGGGGGTCTCGGCCTTCGCCGGCTTCGCCTTCTTCTGCCGGTTGCGCGGCTTCGGCGGTGCGGGTTCGGTGTCGACCTCCTCGAGGTCGATCTCAGGGGCCAGGAAGAAGGCGGTCGCGGTGATCGCCTCGTCGGCGTCGAGTTCGAACACCTCTTCGGCGACCTCCGGCTCCTCCTCGATCAGACCGACGTGGAACGGGTCGGTCGGGCTGATCTGCGGCACGACCGGCGGCTCCTCGACCGGGGGCTGCTCCGCCTGGGGCTGCTCGGCCGGGGGCTGCTCCGCGGGGGGCTCCTCCGCCGGGGGCTGCTCCGCCTGTTCGGCGCACCGCGTCGACCTTGGCTGGCTCATCCACCGACTGGTCCGCCGAGGGCTCCACCACGGGGTGCACCACGGGCGGCCCGGCGGGCCTGCCTGCAGCGCGGCGGCGGCGACGCGGCGGAGAACCGCCGTCGTCTGATGTCTGACCTGCATCCTGGACTTGGTCGTCCATCGGGCACTCCCGATCCGGATCTTTCACTGACCCCGCAGGCAACCTGTCCGTGCACGGGGTCGTTGGGACCCATCGTTGGTGTCCGGCCTCAACCGAACACAAAGCTTCCATTCGGCGGTGATGGTATGCCGCACTAACGAAGGCGCGTTATCGGCGCCCGGGCAGCAATTCCTGTCACCGGCCGGGCTCCTGGTAGGCGCCCGACTCATGCAGTATCGCACAACGCACAACGCAGCCACCCGATTACTCAGGGTAAGGGCCTTTCGGCGTGGCACGGAGGTGCTCAAGCCGAGCCCTCCACTCGTGGTCCAACCCCTGAAGTCACCATCTGCTATCGGCCCACGGTTGGTGACTTATCCTCTGTGTCCTCGCCAGTGCTGGTCCGCGAGGCGCCCCGGACCACGAATGGCCCGGTGAGGGTCAGAACGGGGGCTGCACCACACCGTCCGAGGGCGCGCCCTGGGCCAGGCGGGTGGCCAGAACCGTACCCTCCGGCAGGTCCGGCGACACCGTCCGGATGGCCGTCACCACCTCCGCGGGCCGCGGAGTGGGTTCGGCATGAGCCACCGTCAGTTCCAGCGTCTGGCCATCGACGACCTCGAAATCGGAACACAGCGCCCGCACATCGATCGTGCGGCGGCCCGCCTTCGTGGTCCGCTCCACCTCGACACACGGCGCTTTCTCGAAGGCCGACACCGCCTGGTCGATAGCCACCGACCAGTGCAGGCGCCACCGACTGGCCCGCAGTTGCTCGACCAGGGGGCCGGCCGCCTCCTGGATCGCCACCACGTCCAGGCCCTCGGGCAGGGCCTCGTCGAGCGCGCAGCGCAGTTGTTCCGGGTCCACCTGCTCGACCACGCCGATCTCCAGGAACTCCGCTTCGCTGGCCGCACCCGTGGGGGCCGCGCCGGCGTAGGAGACCTTGGGGTGCGGCGAGAAGCCGGCGGAGTACGCCATCGGCACGCCCACCCTGCGCAGTGCCCGCTCCCAGGCTCGCTGGAAGTCCCGGTGGGAGGCGAAGCGCATGCGGCCACGCTTCGCGTAGCGGACCTGCAGCGTCTGGACCGGGGGGATGTACTCGCGGTCGGGGGTTCGCCGGGCCATCAGGACCTGACCTGCACGATCGGCAGGATCACACCGTCGGTGGGGCCGACCTGGATCTGCGTACCCATCTGATCGCACACCCCGCAGTCGAAGCACGGGGACCACCGGCAATCCTCAACCTCTACCTCATCGAGAGCGTCCTGCCAGTCCTGCCACAGCCATTCCTTGTCCAACCCGGAGTCGAGGTGGTCCCACGGAAGCACCTCGGCCAGCTCGCGCTCACGGGTGGTGTACCAATCGACCTCGACCCCGACCGTCTCGGCGGCAGCCATCCAGCGGTCGTAGCTGAAGTACTCGCTCCAGCCGTCGAAGCGGCCACCGTCTCGCCAGACCTGCTCGATGACGGCACCCACTCGACGGTCGCCACGGGCCAGCAAGGCCCTCCACGATCCCGGGCCGGCCGTCGTGGTAGCGGAAGCCGATGGCCTTGCCGAGATCGCGGTCGGACCGGATCTCGTCCCGCAGCAGTTTGAGCCGGGCGTCGGTGGCCTCCCACCCCAGTTGGGCAGCCCACTGGAAGGGGGTGTGGGGTTTCGGCACGAACCCGCCGATCGACACCGTGCACCGGATGTCCTTGCGGCCCGACACCTCCCGGCCGGTGCGGATGACCTCCTTGGCCATGCGGGCGATCTGCAGCACGTCGTCGTCGGTCTCCGTCGGGAGTCCACACATGAAGTAGAGCTTCACCTGCCGCCAGCCGGCGGCATACGCGGCCGCGACCGTGCGGATGAGGTCCTCCTCACCGACCATCTTGTTGATCACCTTGCGAATCCGTTCGCTACCACCCTCCGGTGCGAACGTCAGCCCGGAGCGGCGACCGTTGCGGGCCAGTTCGTTGGCCAGGTCGATGTTGAAGGCGTCCACCCGCGTCGATGGCAGCGACAGACCAGTGTTCGTGCCCTCGTAGCGGTCGGCGAGACCCTTCGTGAGGTCGGCGATCTCGGAGTGATCCGCGCTGGAGAGGCTGAGCAGGCCGACCTCCTCGAACCCGGTGGCGTCCAGTGCGGTCTGCACCATGTCGGCGACCGTCGTCTTGGAACGCTCCCTGACCGGACGGGTGATCATGCCCGCCTGGCAGAACCGGCAGCCACGGGTGCAGCCGCGGAAGATCTCCACCGACGCCCGCTCGTGGACCGTCTCCGCCAGCGGTACCAGCGGCTGCTTGGGGTAGGGCCATTCGTCGAGATCGCTGACCGTGTGCTTGGCGACCCGCCACGGGGTGCCGTCGCCGACCGGGACGACCCGGTGGATGCGGCCGTCGGGCAGGTAGGACACGTCGTAGCGGCTGGGCACGTAGGCGATCCCCGACCGGGTGACCGCGTCGAGCAACTCCCGACGGCCACCACCGGCGGCTTTGACGTCGCGGATCAGGTCCGACAGCTGCAGCGCGGCCGCCTCACCGTCGCCGATGACCGCGGCGTCGATGAAATCGGCGATCGGCTCCGGGTTGAACGCGGCGTGGCCGCCGGCCACCACCAGCGGGTGCTCGTCGGAGCGGTCCGCGGCATGCAGCGGGATACCCGCCAGATCCAGTGCGGTGAGCAGGTTCGTGTAGCCCAACTCGGTGGCGAAGGAGACTCCCAGCACGTCGAACGCGCCCACCGGCCGGTGGGATTCGACCGTGAACTGGGGGATCGCGTTCTCGCGCATGAGCGCTTCCATGTCGGGCCACACCGAGTAAGTCCGCTCGGCCAGGACATCGGCGCGTTCGTTGAGCACTTCGTACAGGATCTGCAGCCCCTGGTTGGGCAGGCCGACCTCGTAGGCGTCGGGGTACATCAGCGCCCAGCGCACCGCCACGGAGTCCCACGGCTTGACCGTGGCGTTGAGTTCACCGCCGACATACTGGATCGGCTTGCGCACCAACGGCAGGATGCGTTCGAGGGCTGGGTAGACGGACTGCACCATGCCAGGGTACGTAACGGCGATCACGCGAAGATAGGCCCGACGTCCCGGGTGCGCTTCAACTCGAAGAAGCCAGGTGTGCCGGCCACCGCCAGCACACCGTCCCACAGCCGGCCCGCCGCCTCGCCCGTCGGCGCGGGTGACACCACCGGGCCGAAGAACGCCACCGGCTCGCCGTCGGGACCGGGCACGTGGATCACAGGGGTGCCCACGTCCTGGCCCACCGGATCCATCCCGCGATGATGTGACGCCCGCAAGAGCTCGTCGTGCTCGTCACTGTGGGCGGCGGCGGCCAACTGGGATGGCAGCCCGGTCTCGGCGAGGGCCTTGGCGATGGCCAGGTCGTAATCCTGCATGCCCTCGAGATGGATCGCCGAGCCCATGGCCGTATACAGGGGTCCCACCACCTCGTTGCCATGGGCCTGCTCGGCAGCGATCACGACCCGGACCGGCCCCCATGCCTTGCCCAGCAGTTCCACGTACTCCTCGGGGAGATCGCGGCCCTCGTTGAGCACGGACAGCGACATCACGTGCCAGCGCACCTCGACATCTCTGACCTGCTCGACCGCCAGCATCCAGCGCGAGCTCATCCAGGCCCACGGGCAGACGGGATCGAAGTAGAAGTCCACGGGAGTCATACCTCCAGCGTGCGGCAGACGCGGCGAGCGCGCGAACGCAGTGCGGGGGATTCCGACCGCATCCACAACCACCCGCACCCGGCCCCCGGCCCCCGGGCCGGCAAATTGCGCCACAGGCAACAAAACGACCTCCCACGCAATCTGCCCCGTGGAGACACCCTGCCCCGCCGCACCCACAACCACCCGCACCCGGCCCCCGGGCCGGCAAATTGCGCCACACGCAACGAAACGACCTCCCACGCAATCTGCCCTTCGGAACGCCAGAACCGACACACCACTAGTGCCGCGACACCTTGAGCAACAAGCCGACGCCGATCCAGGCGGCGATCACGCTGGAGCCGCCGTAGGACACCAGCGGCAGCGGAACCCCGGTGACCGGCAGCAGCCCCAGGTTCATGCCGATGTTCTCGAAGCCCTGCGCGGCCAGCCAGCACACGATCCCCGTGGCCAGCAGCGCGCCGAACCGATCGGCGTGCATTGCGGCGGTGACGCCGCGCTGCAACAGCGCCACGAACAACCCGATCACCAGCAGACCTCCCAGCAACCCGAGTTCCTCACCCACAGCCGAGAAGATGAAGTCGGTGTACTGGTACGGGACGAAAGCCCCCTGCGTGTGGGCGCCGGCAAGCAGCCCCTGCCCGTCGACACCACCGGTACCGATCGCGATGAGCGCCTGCTGCACGTTGTAGCCCACGCCCTGCGGGTCGGCCGCCGGATCGAGGAAGGCTGTGAAGCGCGCCACCTGGTACGCGTCCAGCACACCGACCAGGTAGGCGAGCACACCCGCCGCGGCGCCGGCGCCGAGCAGCAGGAGCAGCAACCTGCGGCGCACTCCGGCGACGAACAGCACGCCCAGCACCGCCGCGCCGGTGACGAGGGCTGAGCCCAGGTCGGGTTGGAGCAGCAACAGCCCGGCCACCACGGCGGTGGCAGCCAGCACCCCCAACACCGCCTGCGGCTCGGGCGGATCGTCCAGACCTCGCACGCCGTGCCGGTCCGACAGCCACAGGGCTGCCAGCAGCACCACGAAGACCTTCGCGAACTCAGCCGGCTGCAAGGTGAACCCGCCGGGCAGCGTGAGCCACGCCCGGGTGCCGTTGATCGTGGTGCCCAACGGGCTGAGCACGGCCAGCAGTCCGAGCACGCTGGCGGCATAACCGCCGAGGGCCAGCGCCATCAGTGTGGGCCGGTCGAGGCGGTACACGACCCAGGCCGCCAGCCCCCCGAGCACCACGAACAGGGCCTGCCGGGTGGCGAAGTACCCTGCCGGATCACCATCGTTGACCAGTCGCGCCCACGTCGTGGAGTAGACCATCGCGATGCCGATCAAGCTCAGCGAGACCGCGCACGCCAGCAGCCAGGGATCGAAGCGCCGGGCCGTGGGCAACAGCCTCGACGGGGTGAGCAAGCCGGTCACTGATCGATCCCGAACAACTGCTCGTACACCGCGCGTGCCACCGGCCCGGAGGTCGCGGCGCCCAGCCCGCCCTGGTCGACATTGACGATCACGACGTACTGCGGGTCGTCTGCGGGGGCGAAGCTGGCGAACCACGAGGTCGACTGCTTGCCCGCAACCTCGGCCGTGCCGGTCTTGGCCGCGACGGGGTAGTCCTCCAGCGGGAAGCCGAGGAACGCCCCGCTGGCGGTCCCGGTCACGGTCGTGGTGGCCAGCGCCCGCCGGACATAGGTCAGCGTCTCGCCAGAGGCATCCACCCTGCCCCGGGCAGCTGGCCGCAACGAGGTCGTGGAACCGCCGCGCAGTTCCGCACCCACGTGCGGTGTGACCAGGGTTCCCCCGTTGGCGATCGCCGCGTACGCCGTTGCCATCTGCAAGGGCGTGACCTGGGTCCGGCCCTGCCCGATCGCGGTGTTCAACGCATCGCCGGCCCGGTACTCGTAGCCGGATCGGCAGTAGTCGCGGGCATAGGCCTTGAGCAGCCGGGCCCGGGCCTTGTTCGACTCCTCCGGATAGCCGGTCTGCGCGCGCAAGCAGTAGGCCTCACTGCGCTCGTCGTACTCCGCGCGGACCTGCGCCCGATCCGGGATGGATCCGGAGACCTCGCCCGGGAGGTCCACGCCGGTGGCCGATCCCAGACCGAAACTGCGCGCGGTGCGGACCACGGCCTCCTGCGCCCGTTTGCCGGCCAGGCCGCCGTCGCGTTTCCACATCTGGTAGCCCAAGCGGTAGAACACCGTGTCGCAGGAGACGGACAGGGCCCGCGCCAGGGACATGGGGCCATAAGCCCGGCTCTCGTAGTTGCGGAAGAGTTGGCCCCCGACCACCACCGCGGCCGGGCAGTCGTAGGTGCCGTCGAGGTCGAAGCCGGCATTGGCCGCAGCCGCAGTGGTCACGGACTTGAACGTCGATGCCGGTGGCGCCAGTGCCTGGGTGGGACGGAACACCAGCGGTCGTCCGCCGTTCTCGTCGGTCAGCCGCGCGTATTGGGCGTCGGTGACCCCGCGCGCCCAGATGTTCGGGTCGTACGTCGGGTAGGAGGCCATCGCCCGGATGGCACCGGTATCCACGTCCATGACGACCACCGAGCCGCCGGTGGCCTTGTAGCCGGCCGCGCGAGCAGAGTCCACGGCCTGTTGAAGTGCCTTCTCGGCGACCAGCTGGGTGTCGACGTCGAGGGTCGTCACGAGCGTCTGTCCGGGCTGCGGATCCCGCACGACCTGGCGTTCCAGTTGACCTTCCCGCGTCAGTTCCCGGCGCGCTTCACCAGGTGTGCCCTGCAGCGCCGCCTCGTACTGGGCCTCCAGCCCGGATCGGCCCTCGCCCTCGCCGAGGTATCCCAGCACCTGCGCGGCGTTGACCTTCGACGGGTAGTCGCGCACCGCCGCCTGCGCCACGGTCACACCCGACAGCCCCGCCGCGTCGATGGCCAGTGCCTGCGGGATGGGCACGTCGCGCAGAACCGGGATGGGCTCCCCCGGCTCGCCCCGGTAGCAGGTGCCCGGCTGCGCCCCCTGCTCGCCGCACACCAGCATCCGAGCTGCGATCCGGCTACTGCCGGTGCCGCTGAGTTCGGCCAGGCGCTGCACCGTCGCTTCGTCGGCCGGCGAACTGAGCAGCACCTCGTAGGTCGTGCGGTTGCCGGCCAGGATTGCACCGGAGCGATCGACGATCGCCCCCCGCGCCGCCGGGATGTCGACCAGGTCGGTCTGGATGCGGTCGGCTTGCGCGGCGTACTGCTGGGACTGCGCCGTCTGGATCCAGATCAGGCGGGCGGCGATGGTCAGACCGATCACGAGGATGATCACCCGCAGCAGGCGCAGCCGGCGGGCGGAGGCACCCGACCGCGGTGTGCGGGTGCGCGCGTGTGTGTCGACCTGAGTCACCTGACCACCGCCCGCAGCCATCCTCGGGCGGGAAGCAGCACGAGGGCACAGACGATGGCGCCCCCCAACGTCCAGAGCCAACCGGTCGTGGGTTGCGGCGCCCGGCCGTCCAAGACCCCGTTGAGCACCGAATCCGTGATCGCCGCCATCAGCACAGCGGCCACCACCCACCCCAGGCCCGACCACCGACGGCGGTCCTCCGGGATACCGGCAGCAGCCACCCCCAGCACACAGCCGACCAACGCCCCCACGCCGATCACTCCCGCGCCCGTCAGGTCCAGCAGCAGGCCCACCCCGAAGCCGGCGACAGCACCCGGCCGCGGCCCCCACGCCATCGCCAGGACCGCGACCGTGGTCCACACCAGGGGCACCGCCGCGGACAGGCCCACGGCCGGCAG
Source organism: uncultured Actinomycetota bacterium (assembly GCA_963733395.1). Classification (GTDB taxonomy): domain Bacteria; phylum Actinomycetota; class Actinomycetes; order S36-B12; family UBA10799; genus JADKAV01. The sequence continues at coordinate 58,569 of CAVTCZ010000017.1, read as the reverse complement.
GATCGAGGTCTGCGCCACGAAAGCCCCGAGCAGCGACGCGGCCCCGACGACCAGCACCCGGGGCGCGTGCAGCTGGGCCGGGCGGCCGGCCACGGCGCTCATGACTTCTCCGTGAGGATCAGGACCGTCTCCAGCGTGGTCATCCCGGCGACGGGCGCGACCAGACCGGCCCGCCCGGAGTCCACCGCAGTCGTGTCGACCGCCGTGATCGTGCCCACCGGCAGATCCGGGGGGACCCCCGCCGGCTGCGTCGATCCGAGTGAGACGACCAGATCACCGGTGCTGATCTCGGCGGCCGGGTTCAGGACCCCCAACTGCATGTCCTCGCCCATCGCAGCACCCGAGACGACCCCCATCTCCTTGCTCGGCACCACTCGCACCCCGATCGTGCTCTGGGGATCCGTGACAAGCAGAACCGTCGCCGCGTTGTCCGACACCCGCGACACCTGGCCGATCAGGCCTCCGGTGGCCAGAACCGCGTTGCCCGGCTGCACGCCCGCTCGCCGCCCGCCGTCGACGGTGACGACGGCACGGTCACCGGCGATGTCGGCGGCCACCACCCGGGCCGGTGTGGTCCGCCAGCCACTGGGCACGCCTGCGGCGATCGGCGCCGCGGCTTGCTGGCGGGCCGCCGGCTCGGAGAAGGACTGCACGTCGCGGGCCCAGCTGCCCAGCGGGGCGAACACCGCGGTGGCTGTGCGCTGCAGGGGGGTCACGACCGACTGCACCGCCGATCGCACGGCGGTGTCGGAGGCGCGGAGGTCCCACAGGATGAGCGCCAGGGAGGCGACCACGAGCAACAGGACGGTCGTGCGGGTACGGGCCATCGTCAGAAGGCAGGCTCGATCAGGAGCAACTTGCGCACGCTGGAGATGTTCTCCGCGCACCGGCCCGCGCCGTCGACCACGCTGAGGTCGGCCTGCTCGGCCAGCCGCACCGGCACCCCCAGGTCGTGTTCGAGGCGTTCGGGCAGACCACGCAACAGCGCACCGCCGCCGGTCACCACCAGTCCGGAGCGGACCAGGTCCCCGGCGACCTCCGCCCCGGTCGCGTCGAGGACCCGGCGCAGCGCCGTGAGCATCTCCTCCAGCGGCCGTTGCAGCGCCTTGCGCACGTGCGAGGCCGAGAGTTCGATCTGTTTCGGCAGCCCGGTGCGGGTGTCCTGGCCTTGCACCGGGATGGCTGGAAGCCCATCGACGGGCACCGCCGATCCCAGCGAGATCTTGATCCCCTCAGCCGTCACCGCGCCCACCCGGATGTCGAAGTGCTCCACGAGGTAGTCCACGATCGCCTGGTCGAAGTCGTCCCCGCCGAGGCGCAGGCCCTCCCCCGACACGACGCCCCCGAGGGCGATCACGGCCACCTCCGTCGACCCGGCGCCGATGGACAGCACGAAGTGGCCACGGGTCTCGTGGATCGGCACGTCGGCACCGATCGCCGCGGCCAGCGCGGTGGGGATCAGGAACACCTGTCGGGCGCCCGCGGCGTAGGCAGCGTCCCGGACGGCGCGCTGTTCGACACCGGTGAGGTGCGACGGGGTGTTGATCACCAATCGGGGACGACTGATCAACGAACGCCCGTGCGCGGTCTGCACGAAGTAGCGCAGCATCCGCTCGGCGGCGTCGTAATGCCGGATCACCGCATGCTGGACCGGCTGCACGACCTCGATCTCGCCGGGCGCGCGTCCGACCATCTGCTTGGCCTGCTCACCCACCGCCACCACATCGCCCTCGCGCAGCGCGACCACGGAGGGCTCGTCGAGGACGACGCCGAGGCCGCGAGTGAAGATACGCGTGTTGGCCGTACCGAGGTCGATCGCCAGATCACGTCCGAGACTCAACCGTGGCCGGGGGCGCGAATCCGCCAGCATCGCCAACATGACCTCCCACCGGTGCTCACCCATGGTACGTAGCGCCCCGGACAAGCCGGGGCCGGTTTGCCAGATTGCCCGTCGGGCTACAGACCGGGGAAGAACAACCCGATCTCGCGGGCGGCGGATTCCGGCGAATCCGACCCGTGGACGATGTTGCGACCCATCTCAGTGGCCAGATCCGCCCGGATCGACCCCGGGGTGGCCTCGACCGGCTTGGTCGCGCCCATCATGGTGCGCCAGGCCACGATGGCGTCCTCGCCCTCGATCACACCGGCCACCAGCGGGCCGGAGGTGATGAACTCGACGAGATCGCCGAAGAACGGCTTGCCCTCGTGTTCGCCGTAGTGGGACTGCGCCGTCGCCACGTCCAGCGTCCGCAGTTCGAGGGCCACCAGGGTGAACCCCTTGCGCTCGATGCGGGAGAGCACCTCGCCCACGAGACCACGCTCGACGCCATCGGGTTTGACCAGGATCAGGGTGCGTTCGTTCGCCATGCATCCAAGGGTAAGGGCGGGGTGTTGACGCCATGGCAGCCGCCGCGCCGCCGGGGTCGTCGCAGTGCTGCTGGTCGAGCCGCCGTCGGCCCGGGACACCCCTTAGGTCGCGAGCACGAGCCGATCGGGACCTCCGCTGTCGACCAGCAGCTGGCCCTGCTACCACGTCAGCACATGCCCGCGCGTGTCCGGAAGCAGCCATCCTCGAGAACTTCGGGCCGATTCCGGCCATCCGTGGCCGGAATCGGCCCGAAGTTCTGCCAAATGTGCATGTTCGGATTCCGTGTTCCGCGACGACGGCGTCTGGGCCCCACTCGCATCCCCTCCCCTGGACTCCGAAGGACCCCATGACTTGCGGGAATCGGCCGCGTGCCGTTGGTAAGACGTGGTCCCGTCGGGGAACGAAGACACGCCTTCCGCACGTGCGCCGTCAACCCCGGGCGGCATCCGCGGCGTCGGCCTTGCGCCCGTAGTAGACCGCGGTGGCCCACAACCCGGCGAAGATCAGGGCCAACGCGATCGTGATCGGCACGAAGAGGCTGGCGAGCACGGAGGCCACCTGGGTGACCGTTCCCACCACGATGTCACCGCGCCGAGCGGTCGCTGCCCCGACGATCGCCAGCACCATGAGCCCGGCGGCGACCCAGCCACCGACGCCTGGCTTGAGCGCAGCGGCGACGGGGATGGCCAGGGCGAACACGATCGCTTGGAAGATCAAGGTGGCCGACCCGATGACCCTCATGCCTGCGCCGCCCAACTGCGGGCCATCCCGGCGGTGACCACAGACCCGGTGGCCAGCACACAGCCGTCCGGGCCGGCCAGTTCACGGCCCTTGACCATCGCCTCGGCGAAGCCGTCCATCTCGTGCACCGAGGCAGCCGACCAGTGGGTCCGCGCCCGCGCGGCCAGTTCGGCGGCGGGCAGGCAGCGCGGCGAGTCGTTGACCGTCACCACGACCTCATCGACGACCTGCGCCAATGTCTGCAGCATGGGCTCGATGTCCTTGTCCCCCATGATCGCCAGCACGGCCACCAACCGGTTGTACGTGAAGGATTCGGCGACCCCGACCGCCGCGGCCTGCATGCCGTGCGGGTTGTGGGCGGCGTCGGCCAGCGTCAACGGGTGCCGTCCGATCACCTCGAGCCGTCCGGGCGAGTGCACGTCGGCGAACGCCTCGGCCACGATGTCCGGCTCGGGCAGTCGCCCCAAGAAGCCGAACACCGCCGACAGCGCCAGCGCCGCATTGGTCGCTTGATGCCGGCCGTGCAGGTTGAGGAAGAGCTCCTCGTAGACGTGGTCGGCGACACGGATCGTGACCACCTGTCCCCCCACGGCCAGCCCGCGCGACACCAACTCGTAGTCCGCACCCGGCAGCAGCACCCTGGCACCTGCGTCATCTGCTGCCTGCATCAGCACCGCGAGCGCCTCGGGCTCCTGCTCCGCGAGTGCGACCGTGGCCCCGGACTTGATGATGCCGGCCTTCTCGCCGGCGATCTGCGCCAGCGTGTCGCCGAGATAGTCCGTGTGATCCATCCCGATCGGGGTGATCACGGCGACCTGCGCCTGGTTGACGTTGGTGGCGTCCCATCGGCCGCCCATCCCGGTTTCGATGATGGCCACGTCCACCGGAGCATCGGCGAACAACGCGTAGCCCAAGCCGGTGAGGACCTCGAACATGGTCATCGGTGGGCCACCGGCGGCCACCGACTCCGCGTCCACCAGGTCCACGAACGGCTCGATCTGCCGGTAACCCTCCACGAACCGCTCGGTCGACACCGGCTCGCCGTCGAGTTCCAGTCGCTCGGTCACGTCCCGCAGCGCCGGGCTGGTCATCAGGCCCGTGCGCAGGCCCATCGCCCGCAGCACCGCCTCGATGATCCGGGCCACCGACGTCTTGCCGTTGGTGCCGGCCACATGGATCGTCGGACAGGTGAGCTGGGGATCGGCCAGCAGATCGCACAACTGCTCGATCCGGTCCAGGTCCGGCGCGATCTTGTGCTCGGGCCAGCGGGCGAGCAGGGCACGCTGAACGGCTTCGAACTCGGACGCCGGATGGTCTGTGGTCACCGGATCAGGCTACGACCGTCGGCCGCGCGACTGCGTGCGGGCGTACCCTGGAGGTAGTGGTCCGGCGCGCCCGCGACTACGTGGCGGGAGCGCGGTCCACCGGTTGGAGGTGGACACGGTGAGACGCCCGATCTTCCTGGTTGTGGCACTGACTCTGGTGATCCCGACCGCCCCGGCGGTCGCCAAACAGCCGCCCCCCGGGCGCACGATCGCCCTCGCTGTGCACGGCGTGCCCAAGGGGGCGAAGGCCAAGATCGTGGTCAAAGGGCCCACCGACAAGTCCATCAAGACCCGGGGCACCCGCACCCTCCGACACCTCAAGCCGGGCAGTTACCGCATCGTGCCCCGCAAGCTCACCACCCCGGCAGGAACCTGGACCGGGAAGGCTCGACCGAAGAAGGGCAAAGTCAGCAAGCACAAGGGGCTGCGGGTGAAGGTCACGTACAGCAAGCAGACGAATCCCACGCCGCCGGTGACCGAACCGCAGGAACCGCCGGCGACGCCGTTCCCGGAGGCGCTCGCGCCCAGTTCGATAGCGCTGATTTCGAAGAACGCGACCGGCGTGCCCGGGGACAAGGCATCTGTGGACCCGACCTGGTCCCCCGACGGTCAGAGCGTTGCGTTCAGTTCCTGCGCCGGCAATCTCGGCGGCACCCCCGACACCTTCTGCTACCTCTACCAGGCCCACCTCGCCGACGGCGCGGTCGCGCGGATCGCCAACACCCGCATGACCGACATCTACGACTGGGGCGGCGAACCGGCCTGGTCGCCCGACGGCACCCGGCTCGCGTTCACCACCATGACGAAGCTGGTCGCCGGCGACACGGACACGAACAAGGACGTCTACGTCGTCTCGGCGACTGGCACCAACCCGCAGCGGGTCTCCCAGACCCAGGCCGGCGCCAACATGGCGGGCTCCCCCGCAGCGGCCCATGATCCGCAGTGGTCGCCGGACAGCACCCGGGTCATGTTCCGTTCGTCCGCGACGAACCTGGCGGCGGGGTCCGGGAACATCTACATCAAGACGCTGGTCGGGGGCGCGGTCGCGCGGACCGGCACCGGCGAGCGCACCGAGGGTGCGCGCTGGTCCACCGACGGCCGGATCGCTTTCACCGCCGGCTCGGACTACTTCGACCCGGCGACGACGGACTGGGTGCGGACCTACGACGTCTTCACCGCCACCGGGGACGGTGGGTCGATCGCTGCGGTCACCAGTGACCATGGCGCGCTGGGACCGCCGTCCTGGGCGCCCGGCGGATCGTCGATCGCGTTCAGCACGATCACGCCACTGCTCACCTCGGACACCAACGAGGCCCGTGACATCTACGCCACGGGCAGTCCCGTGACACGCGTGTCCACGGCGCCGGGTGGCGTGCAGACTGTCTGGGACGCCACCGACCCCGTGTGGTCGCCGGACGGCCAGAAGGTGGCCTACATCGCCAGCAGCAGCAACGGACCGTCCACGGTGATCGTGAAGAACCTGGTGACCGGAACGATCACCCAGCTGGCAGATCCGACGCACGGCTCGTTCTGCGCCTCCTACGAGTACGACGACGAGAGCGGCGAAACGTACTGTTCGCAATACGGGTACTACGGCGCCTCTGACCCCGCGTGGTCGCCGGACAGCAGCCGCATCGCGTTCACCGCAAGCTACCCCGATCTGGCGCCCGGCGACACCAACGGCGTGAGTGACGTGTTCGTGGCGACGCTGTAGGCAGCACAGCACGGCTGCCCCGGTCCCACACCGACACGGCGACCCCACTGCGCGGCAACGACCCTCCCGGATCACCCGGCCCCGACCCCGGAGGGCTCAATCCGGTCGTGCCGCGCCGGAATAGACTCGGTAACCATGAACAACCCGCGGATTCCCGACCGTCCCAGCGTGGACGGCCTCGACGGCAAATGGGCGGCCCAGTGGCAGGATCAGCAGCTCTATGCCTTCGACCGGACCCGGACCCGCGACGACATCTACAGCATCGACACCCCGCCGCCGACCGTGAGCGGCTCCCTGCACGTGGGGCACGTCTTCAGCTACACGCACACCGACTGCATCGCCCGGTACAAGCGGATGCGGGGCCTCGAGGTGTTCTACCCGATGGGATGGGACGACAACGGCCTGCCCACCGAACGGCGGGTGCAGAACTACTTCGGCGTGCGCTGCGAGCCCTCCCTGCACTACGACCCCGATCTGCAGGTCGAGCCCGGCGGCAAGGAGCAGCGGCCGATCTCGCGGCGCAACTTCGTGGAACTGTGCGAGCGGCTCACCGAGGAGGACGAGAAGGCCTTCGAGGACTTGTGGCGCCGACTTGGGCTGTCGGTCGACTGGAACCACCACTACCAGACCATCGACGAGCGCGCCCGCGCCGTTTCGCAGCGTGCGTTCCTGCGCAATCTCGCCCGCGGTGAGGCCTACCAGGCCGAGGCGCCGACGTTGTGGGACGTCACCTTCCGCACGGCGGTGGCGCAAGCCGAACTCGAGGACCGGGAGCGCCCCGGCGCCTACCACCGGGTCGGCTTCCACCACGGTGACGAGCGCATCTACATCGAGACCACCCGGCCGGAGCTGCTGGCCGCATGTGTCGCGCTGGTCGCCCACCCCGATGACGAGCGCTACCAGCCGCTGTTCGGCCAGACGGTCACAACGCCGGTGTTCGGCGTCGAGGTCCCGGTCGTGGCCCATCAACTGGCCGATCCCGAGAAGGGCTCCGGCATCGCCATGATCTGCACGTTCGGCGACACCACCGACGTGACCTGGTGGCGGGAACTGCAACTGCCGACCCGGCCCATCGTCGGCTGGGACGGCCGGGTGCTCCACGGCGTCCCGGAGTGGATCACGACCGACCAGGGCCGCGCGGCCTACGAGGCGATCGCCGGTGCCACGATGTTCACCGCCAAGGAGCGCATGGCCCAGTTGTTGCGCGACTCCGGGGACCTCGTCGGCGACGTCCGGGCGATCACCCACCCGGTCAAGTTCTTCGAGAAGGGCGACAAGCCGCTCGAGATCGTGACCACCCGGCAGTGGTACATCCGCAACGGCGGCCGCGACGAGGACCTGCGTGCGGCGTTGATCGCGCGCGGCAGCGAACTCGACTGGCACCCGCCGCACATGCAGGTCCGCTACCGCACCTGGGTGGAGGGGCTCAACGGTGACTGGCTGGTCTCGCGCCAGCGATTCTTCGGCGTCCCGATCCCGATCTGGTACGCGATCGACGCCGACGGCAACCCGGACTACTCCACGGTGCTCACCCCGGATGAGGCCGAACTGCCGATCGACCCGAGCGACCAGGCGCCGGCCGGCTACACCGAGGACCAGCGCGGCAAGCCCGGCGGGTTCCTGGCCGACCCGGACGTCATGGACACCTGGGCCACCAGTTCCCTGACCCCGCAGATCGCCGGTGGCTGGGAGTGGGACCCCGACCTGTGGCGGCGGGTGTACCCCATGGACCTGCGCCCGCAGGCCCACGAGATCATCCGCACCTGGTTGTTCTCGAGTGTGGTGCGGGCGCACCTCGAGGACGACTGCCTGCCCTGGCGGCACGCGGCCATCAGCGGCTGGATCCTGGATCCCGACCGCAAGAAGATGTCCAAGTCCAAGGGCAACGTGGTCACTCCGATGGGCCTGCTCGACCAGCACGGCGCCGATGCCGTGCGCTACTGGGCCGCCAGCGGCAGGCCCGGGACCGACACCGCGTACGACGAGGCGCAGATGAAGGTCGGGCGACGCTTGGCCATCAAGATCCTCAACGCCTCGAAGTTCGCCCTGTCCTTCGCGGGCGATCCGGACGCACCTGTCACCGAGCCACTGGACCTGTCGATGCTGGCCGGCCTCAAGCAGGTGGTCGAGCAGGCCAGCGCCGCGTTCGAGGACTACAACTACGCGCGCGCGCTGGAACTGGCCGAGACCTTCTTCTGGTCCTTCTGCGACGACTACATCGAACTGGTCAAGGAACGGGCGCACGGCGCGTACGGGGAGCAATCCGCCGCCTCGGCCGGGGCGGCACTGGCGCGGGCGTTGTCCGTTCAGTTGCGCCTGTTCGCACCGATCCTGCCGTTCGTGACCGAGGAGGTCTGGTCGTGGTGGCAGGAGGGCAGTGTGCACAAGGCTGCATGGCCGGCACCCGAGGAGTTGCCCGACGCGGGCGACCCGGCGGTGCTCGCCACGGCCGGCCAGGTGCTCACCGCGCTGCGCAAGGTCAAGAGCGACAACAAGGTGTCGATGCGCGCGCGGCTGGCTCACGGCTTGATCAAGGCCCCAGCGGACCAGGCCGCCCACGTCGAGGCCGCCCGCACCGATCTGGAGGCCGCCGGCGGATTGGACACCCCGCTGAGCATCCAGGCCGGCGAGACGTTCGACGTGATCGCGGAACTGGCCGGCTGAGGCAGCCGTTGCCACCGGTGCGCGGTGGTTGGTAGGCCGTGCGACTGTTGCGCCGTTGCTGGTTTCAGGGCCCCGAAACCGACAACCGCGCAACACTCGCGCGACGCGCAACCGCTGACAACCTGGGCGCGGTGACGCCTCCCGGATTCCCGACTTTCGCTGCACCGCAACCCCTGGCAGGCTGGCAGGGTGCGCAGCGTGCTCAAACCCGACGGCTACCACGGTGCCGGTCGCCGCTCGAAGTACTTCGAGGGCTGGTACGTCAAACTCGTCGACCCGGCGCAGCACGCTCGGCTGGCGGTGATCCCCGGCGTGTTCCTGGCGCCGGAGGAGAACGGTCCGCACGAGGCCTTCGTGCAGGTCCTCGACGGGACGACCGGCCGCAGTTGGTACACGCCCTACCCGCTGTCCGAATTCACTGCCGCCTCGGATTCCTTCGCCGTGCAGGTCGGCCCGAACCGCTTCTCGGCCGGCGGCGTCGTGCTCGACATCCCCGACCTCGGTCTGAGCGGACGCGTCGACTTCCAGCGGCCGCTGGACCCGTGGCCGGTGACGTGACGCTCCCCGGGGGCCATGGGCTGGTACGCCTGGATGCCCTTCATGGAGTGCTACCACGGGGTGGTCTCCTTCGGGCACGGGCTTTCCGGGACCGTGGAGCTGGACGGTACGCAATGGGACTTCACCGGGGGCCGGGGCTACATCGAGAAGGACTGGGGGCAGGCCTTCCCGGACGGATACGTGTGGATGCACACCAACCACTTCGCCGATCCGACGACGAGCCTCATGGCCTCGGTGGCGATCATCCCCTGGTTGAGGGGCAGTTTCCAGGGTCTCCTGATCGGCTTGCGGCACGCCGGTCGGTTGTACCGCTTCGCCTCCTACACGGGCGCGAAGGTCAAGGAACTGCGCATCGACGACGAACATGTCTGGCTCACGGCGGCCGGGCGCGACGGGAGTCGTCTGGAGATCAAGGCCACCCGCCCGGGCGGCGCCTTCCTGCACGCGCCGATCCGGACCGAAATGCACAAGCGGGTGGAGGAGACCCTCGACTCGACCATCCAACTGCGACTGTTCGATGCGCATGGAACCGCACTCATCGACGACGTGGGGACCTCCTCCGGTCTCGAGGTCCATGGCAACACCGACCGCCTGATCCGGATGGGCGACGGCGCCGGCTGAACGACCACCGGTCAGGCGTGCTTGTCGGTGCACGACGTTCGGATCTACGCTGGTGGTATGAGGGCAATCACCCGAGTCGTGCTCACCGTGTTGTCGGCAATGGCGCTGACCATCGGATTGGTCGGTGCGCCCGCGACGGCTCACCCGAGCCAGACCTTGACCGCCGCCCCGACGGCTGTCATCCAGGGCAGCCGGGTGGTGGTCAAGTTCACCGGCAAGCAGCCGAGCAAAGCGGCACTGGTCGTGTCTGGGAAGCGCTACTCGCTGAGCAAGTCCGGCAAGTCCTGGCGGACCAAGAAGCTCTCGGCGCCGACCCTCGCCGCGCTGTCGGGCACCAAGGCCAAGATCAAGGCGCGGATCGGCGGCAAGCAGCGCACTCTCAAGACCACGGTGGGAGGCACCACGCCGCCCCGCGGCTCCCGGCCACCCGCCCCTGCCCCTGTTCGACGCGCCCGGGGTCGACCGGACGGGTAACTCGGCCTGGGACGCGATCAAGGGGTACTTCCTCGACTCGACGTTCACCAACTGCCCGGCAGGGCTGGGGACCGTCGTGCTTCAGTCGAGGAACGGTACGGGCATTTCGCCAACTACACGCAGGTGTATTGCCGGTTGACCAGCGCCTCCGGGCGCGGACATCACGAACTACCCGAAACCCTTCGAGGTGCTGGGTGCCGAGCAGAAGGCCAACGGCGCATGGGGCGTATCCTTACGACTTCGACTACGGTGACGGACAAGATCGCATCTACACCTGGTTCGTGCAGCCGGACGGCTCGGTGACCGGACGCTACTGGTACAACGCAGATCCGAACCTCAGCCCACCCACCGAGGAGATCTCGGGTCTGGTGTGGATCCGCGGCGCCAAGGACTGCTCCTACTGAGGTCCCCGGTACTCCCGGGTCACCTCCGCCACCACGACCCGATACTGCGCATACCACCGCTCCCGTCCGAGACGCTGCGCGTCGAGGTGCTCCGCGACCTGCTTCCAGGCGCGTGCTGCCTGTTCGTCGCGCCAGTACGACACCGTGATGCCCTCCCCCGACCCGGGATCACGCACCGAGTCGATGCCGAGGTACCCGTCTTGTGCAGCGGCCAGCCGTTCCATCTCGGCAGCCATGGCCGCGTAGGCGGCTTCATCTTCGGGGGTCCTGGTACTGGTGAAGATGACCGCTACGGTCACGCGGTCTTCTCGCCCCGTTCCCGGCGGGCAGCTTTGCGCGGCACCAGAGTCGGATTGACGTTGTCGTCGACAACCTCGCGGGTGATCCGCACGGTGGCGATGTCGGTGCGGCTGGGAACGTCGTACATCACGTTGAGCAACACCTCCTCGAGGATCGCCCGCAGGCCACGGGCGCCGGTGCCTCGCAGCAGCGCCTGCTCCGCGATCGCCGCCAAGGCCTCCTCGTCGAACTCCAACTCCACACCGTCGAGCTCGAACAGGCGCTGGTACTGGCGGGTGAGTGCGTTCTTCGGCTCGGTCAGCACCTGGATGAGCGCCTCCCGGTCGAGCTGGGTGACGGAGGTGAACACCGGCAGCCGGCCGACGAACTCCGGGATCATCCCGAACTTGAGCAGATCCTCGGGAAGCACCTCGCTGAAGACGTCACCCGGGTTGGTGTTCTCGACGATCTCGGCGGTGAAGCCCAGGGACTTCTTGCCGATCCGCGCCTCGATGATCTTGTCCAGGCCCGCGAACGCGCCACCCACGATGAACAGCACGTTGGTGGTGTCGATCTGGATGAACTCCTGGTGCGGGTGCTTGCGCCCGCCCTGCGGCGGCACTGACGCCTGGGTGCCCTCGAGGATCTTCAGCAGTGCCTGCTGCACGCCCTCGCCGGAGACGTCCCGGGTGATCGACGGGTTCTCGCTCTTGCGCGCGACCTTGTCGATCTCGTCGATGTAGATGATCCCGGTCTCCGCCTTCTTGACGTCGTAGTCGGCGGCCTGGATGAGCTTCAGCAGGATGTTCTCGACGTCCTCCCCCACATAACCGGCCTCGGTGAGGGCAGTGGCGTCGGCGATCGCGAACGGGACGTTGAGCATCCGGGCCAGCGTCTGCGCCAGCAGGGTCTTGCCGGACCCGGTCGGGCCGAGCAGCAGGATGTTGGACTTCGCCAACTCCACGCCATCGTCGCGGCGACCGCTGGGGGTACCGGCCTGGACCCGCTTGTAGTGGTTGTAGACAGCCACGGCCAGCGACTTCTTCGAGGTCTGCTGCCCCACGACGTACTGCTCGAGGAACTCGAACATCTCGCGCGGCTTCGGCAGGTCGCCGAGTTGCAGGTCGGCGGTCTCCTGCAACTCCTCTTCGATGATCTCGTTGCACAGGTCGATGCACTCGTCACAGATGTAGACGCCCGGGCCGGCGATCAACTTCTTGACCTGCTTCTGGCTCTTTCCGCAGAAAGAGCACTTCAACAGGTCCGCCCCCTCACCGATGCGAGCCACCAGTTGTCCCTTCTGCGGGTGAAATCGACTTACCTATTCGACGGTACCCCGAGTCCGCCCGTAACGCGCCGCGTGGCGCGCACTTGTCGAGACGGTGTCGCCCGGACGCGGCTACGAGACCGCCTTGCGCGACGTCAGCACATGGTCGACGACGCCGTACTCCTTGGCGTCCTCGGCCGTGAGGATCTTGTCGCGCTCGATGTCGTTCTGGATCTGCTCGACGGTGCGACCCGTGTGGTGGGACAGGATGCCCTCCATCTCGGCACGCATCCGCAGGATCTCGTTGGCCTGGATCTCGATGTCTGATCCCTGGCCACCACCCTCGGTGTACGGCTGGTGGATGAGCACACGGGCGTGCGGCAACGCGAACCGCTTGCCGGGGGCACCGGCAGCGAGCAGCACCGCCGCGGCGGAAGCGGCCTGGCCGAGGCACACGGTCTGGACCTGCGGCTTGACGAACTGCATGGTGTCGTAGATCGCAGTCATCGCCGTGTACGAGCCACCCGGCGAGTTGATGTAGATCTGAATGTCACGGTCGGTGTCCATCGACTCCAAGCACAGCAACTGCGCCATGACGTCATCGGCGCTGGCGTCGTCGATCTGGACCCCGAGGAAGATGATCCGCTCCTCGAACAGCTTGGTGTACGGGTTGTGGACCCGCTCGCCGGTGGAGGTGCGCTCGCGGAACTCCGGCAGCACGTACCGGCTCTGCGGCAGCAGCAAAGACTGGGCGTCCATCAGGCGGTCCCTCCACTTCCGGTCACGTCGGCAGCGCGCTGCACCACGTGGTCGATGAATCCGTAGTCCTTGGCCTCATCGGCGGAGAACCACCGGTCACGGTCGGAGTCGGACTCGATCTGCTCGATCGTCTGACCGGTCTGCTCGGCGATGAGCTTGGCCATCTGCTTCTTGATGTACAGCATCTGCTCGGCTTGGATCTTGATGTCCGAGGCCGTGCCGCCGATACCGCCGGAGGGCTGGTGCATCATGATCCGCGCGTGCGGCAGGCTGTACCGCTTGCCGGGGGCGCCCGAGCTGAGCAGGAACTGGCCCATGGACGCGGCCAGTCCCATGGCCACCGTGGCCACGTCGTTGCGGACGAACTGCATCGTGTCGTAGATGGCCATGCCCGCGGAGATCGAGCCGCCAGGTGAGTTGATGTAGAGGTAGATGTCGCGGTCGGGGTCCTCGGCGGCCAGCAGCAACATCTGCGCACAGATCAGGTTGGCGACCGTGTCCTCCACCGGCGAGCCCAAGAAGATGATGCGCTCCTTGAGCAGGCGCTGGAACACCGAGTCGTCGTAGGCCATCGGACCCGGCTGGGGTCCCCGGCCCTGGGGGGTGAAGTCGTTCACTCCAGGCTGCCTTCCGTCTGCGTTGACTGTCTTATCGACCCTAACGCCGACCTGCGACACGACCATCCCGGAAAGCGGGTTTGTTCGCTGTCGGCGTGTGGCGACGTCACTTCTGTTCGGCGTCGGCTTCCTCGAGCTCTTCCTCGAGTTCTTCCTCGAGTTCTTCCTCGGCCAGCATGTCCTCGACGGCGTCCTCGACCTCGTCGATCTCGGAGGCGTCCAACGAGCTCAGGTCAATGGGGTTGCCGGAGGCATCGGTGACCGTCGCGGCTTGCAGCACCACGGCCAGCGCCTTGCTCCGGCGCACGTCGGCGACGGCCGTGCCCACCTGCCCGGCCTCGGCCAGGGCGTTGGCGAACTGGTCGGCCGACATGCCGTAGCGCGGCGCCTGCTGGACCAGCCACTGGACCAGCTCGGCCTGCTCCACACCCAGCTCCTCGGTGTCGGCGATCTTGTCCAGGATCAGTTGCGACTTCAGAGACTGGCGGGTGTTCTGCTCCACCTCCGCGCGGTGCTCGGAATCACCGTGGCCATCGGTGAAGTGCTCGTCGATCTGCGCCTGCAGGAACCCCTCGGGCAGCGGGAACTCGACCAGTTCCAGCAGCAACTCGGCAACCTTCTCGCGCGCTTCATATCCCTGCTCGAGCAACCGGTTCCCCTGCAGCTTGGTCTTGAGGTCCGCACGCAGTTCGTCCATGGTGTCGAACTCGCTGGCCAGCTGGGCGAACTCATCGTCGGCGGCGGGCAGGGTGCGCTCCCGCACTCCCTTGAGGTCGACAGTGATCGTCACCGCCTTGCCCTCGTACGGCCCCTCGTCTGGGGTGTGCTCGAAGGTGACCGTGTCGCCCTCGGAGGTGCCGGTGACGGCCTCGGCGAACCCGTCGATCACACCCTCGGCACCCACCTCGAACGTCAGCGCGGTGCCGGCGAAGTCCTCGATCTGCTCGCCGTCGAGTTCGCCAGTGACATCCACCAGCACCAGGTCGCCGGCAGCAGCGGCACGCTCCACGGGCGTCACGGTCGCAAACCGCTTGCGCAGTTGCTCGACCTGCTCCTCCACGTCCTCATCGGAGACCACCGAGTCGGCCACCTCGACCTCGAGGCCCTTGTAGTCGGGCAGGTCGAACTCCGGCGTGATGTCGACCTCGGCGGTGAAGGAGATCAGCTCGCCGTCCTCGATCTGTGTCACCTCGACGGCCGGCTGACCGAGCGGGCGCAGCTCGTTCTCGCGGACCGCCTCGTCATAGGCCTTCGGAACCTCTTGGTTCACGACCTCCTCGAGCACCACTCCGCGGCCGAAGCGCTGGTCGATGATCCGGGTCGGCACCTTGCCGCGGCGGAAGCCCGGCACGTTCACCTGCGAGGCGATGTTCTTGTAAGCCTGCTGGATCGAGTCGTTCAGGTCCTCGAAGGGGATTTCGACCGTGAGCTTGACGCGGGTCTCGGACAGATTCTCAACGGTGCTCTTCACGTGTGACTCGGACTCCTCGTGCGGGTTGGGCCGATGGGCCCAGGACAGTGTTCATCGTACGATCCGCGCCCATGGCCCGGCGGCCACGGGTGGTCGTGCGTCGGGGCGGCGGGACTCGAACCCACGATCTCTTGCTCCCAAAGCAAGCGCGCTAGCCACTACGCTACGCCCCGTCGAACCCGTAGTAATCTGGAGATTCCTGCGGGTGTAGCTCAATGGTAGAGCCTCAGCCTTCCAAGCTGATGGTGCCGGTTCGATCCCGGTCACCCGCTCCAATGGCAAAGACCCGCGCGCTTGGGGGGCTTTGCCATTGGATTGCAGTCTGTTCCGCCGGGATCGGGAGGAGCCGGCCGAAGGTCGGCGACGGCCCCGGTCACCCGCCCCGCGCGGTTTTGCGACGTTGTTTCCCCGACACGCCGAGAGCCGAGGGCAACAACGTCACAGAACCCCTGCCGGCGCGAGGCCGGCACCTCAAGTGCTGATCGCGAACAGCCTCAGCCCGCCCGCGCCACGAACCGCAGGCGGTGGTAGTCGATGAACCAGCCGTCCTCACCGCGCAGCGAGCCGCACAAGGCGTTGACCCGTGCCGCCAGATCCGCCACCACGTCCGCCGGCACCGCCTCCCAGACATCTGCCCGGAACAGTCTCGACCAGTCCGACGGGGACTGACCCTCCGGCAACGGGGTAGGGCGCGGGAACCACTGCATCAGGGTGACGTCGAACCCGTTGGCTTCCAGCAGTGCCGCCTGTTCCCCCACGCTCGGGAAGAACTTGCGGATCGGGGGCACCTCCAGGCCATACTCCGCGACCGCTGTCACCAGTGCGTCATCCACTGTCCGCACGTTGTGCTTGCCGCCCATCTCGGCCACGAACTGCGCGCCGTCCACCAGCACCGCCCGGATGGCCGCCAACGCCGCCGCCTGGTCGGGCATCCAGTGCAGGGCGGCGTTGCTCAGCGCCGCATCGAAGAGCCGGTCGAGCTGCATCGTCTGCACGTCGGAGGCAACGAAGCTCACCTCGGGATGCAATCGCGCTGCCCGGGCCAGCATGTCGGGGTCGAGGTCCACCCCGACGACGTCAAACCCGCGCTCGGCCAGCGTCGCGGCGTGCTCGCCGGTCCCGCAGCCGATGTCGATGATCGAGGCCGGCGGGGTGAGGTCCAACAGGTCCAGCAGCGCCTGCCCGTAGCGCGTGACGAATCCGAAATCGGCGTCGTAGGTGCGAGCGTCCCAGCGCACTACAAGGAGTTGACGATGCCGATGTACTGGGCCTCGGCCTCGTCACTGGAAAGACCGGCGACTCCCGCCCAGGCGTCGTACTTGGCCCGGCCGACGGGATTGGTGAAGCCCGGGCGCTTGCCGTCCACGTCACCCTGGGTGGCCTGCTTGAACAGGCCGTACAGCTTGAGTTTCACGTCGTTGCCGGGGTCCTCGGTGAGTTCGGCGACACGGTCTACGGCAGCTTGGAATTCGTCAGACATGCGACGACCGTAGGCGCAGGGCGCCGCTCGGCGCAACCGTCATACGGCCAGGTGTTGGCGCCAGGGGTCCGTGTCCGGAAGGGTGACCAGCAACCGGCCCGGTGGGATCTCCGAGAAGAACTGGAGATTGGTCCCGTCCACCTCGCACCGCAGGCCGTCACGGGACAAGACCAACACCCGCTCGCCGCTGGAGTAGAGAACAGCCTGCTCGGTGAGTGCCAGAACCCCGAGCCCGGGCAGGGACTCCCCCTCACGGACCTCGGCCTTGCGACATTGCGCCGGTGCGATCAGCAGCGGCGGCCGACCATGCAACTCCTGGGCGATCGCCTGCGTCGCGCCGGTCACCCGCTTCTGCGCCCGCGGCCGCCAGTAGAAGAAGCCGAACAGCACCGACCCCACCAGCGCGATCAGCACCGCACCCAGGACGACCCACACCCATGACATGCCGGCCAGCCTACCGATGAGGCTTCGGAGAGGTCCGGAAGCGGTGAACCGCAGCCGCTTCGCCGCCGGTCACCAGCGCCTGAGGCCCTCCCCTCCGAAGACCGTCCCGCGACGCCGACACTCCGCCACGCCCGCCGTGCCTGATCCAGCCGCATCGCCGAACTTGGTGCCGAAACCGGCCACCCGTGGCCGAAAACGGCGCCAAGTTCCGCGGGATCGTGGTGCCCAGGCGGCAGCGCGCACAGCTCACTGCCGCGTGCGTGGCTGGCCGCGCCCTCTTCCTCGCGGATCCACCCCCGGCGCCCCGCCACCGGGGTCACAGAGTCCGGACCGTCGCCTGGTCCCCGTCGATCTCCCCGACGAGCACCTCGTCGGCCATCCCGACGAACAGGCCGTTCTCCAGGACCCCCGGGATGTTGTTGATCTGCGACTCGAGCGCTGCCGGATCACCGATGGCCTCGAACTTCGCGTCGATCACGAAGTTGCCCTGATCGGTGACCACCGGGCCGGCCTTGCGCACGGCCATCCGCAACTCCGGCACCGACCCCAGGTCGGCAAGCGAGCTGCTCACCTGGCGGTATGCCTCGGGGACGACCTCCACCGGCAGCGCGAAGGTGGAGCCGAGCACGTCGCTGAGTTTGGTGGCATCCACCACGACGATGAACTGATCGGCGCGGCTGTCCACGAGCTTCTCCCGGGTGTGGCAGGCCCCACCACCCTTGATGAGGTTCTTGGCGGGATCCACTTCGTCCGCGCCGTCGATGGCCAGGTCGATGTGGTCTATCTCGTTGAGCGTGATCTGTGGGATGCCGTACTTCTGTGCCAACAGCGATGACTGGAACGAAGTGGGGACACCGGTGATTCCGGTGATCTCGCCGGCCTGCCAACGCCTGCCCAACTGCTCGATCATCAGCGCCGCGGTCGAACCGGAACCCAAGCCCAGGACCATGCCGGACTCGATCCGCTCCGCCGCCGCTGCGGCCACCAATTCCTTCATCCGGTTCTGCACGTCCACGCTTGGCACCCTAATGCCGGGCGGCTACCGGCGGGCATCCGATGGCGTACCGGACCACGGGCATCGGGCAGGATGGGCGCCATGCCTGGACAAAACCTCACGCGCGACGAGGCGGCCGCACGCGCCGCAGTCATCACGGACGTGACGTACGCGGTGGACCTCGATCTCAGCGGCACCGGGGAGACCTATCTGTCGCGCACGACCGTGACGTTCCACTGCACCGTGGCAGGCTCTTCGAGCTGGCTGGACCTCATCGCGCCGAACGTGCGCAGCATCCGGCTCAACGGCCGCGAACTGGACCCCGCCACGCACTTCGTCGACTCCCGGATCTCGCTTCCCGATCTGGATTCCAGCAACACCGTCGAGGTCGTCGCCGACTGTGCGTACATGACCTCCGGCGAGGGCTTGCACCGGTTCATCGACCCGGTCGACGACGAGCAGTACCTGTACACGCAGTTCGAAGTCGCCGACTCCCGCCGCATGTATGCCTGCTTCGAACAACCCGACCTGAAGGCGACGTGGCAGTTGAGCGTCGAAGGACCCAGCCACTGGGTCGTCACCTCGAACGCACCGACCCCGGAGCCGACGCCTGTGCGCGATGGCGTGAGCCGTTGGGAGTTCCCCCCGACGAAGCCGATCTCCACCTACATCACGGCGCTGGTGGCCGGGCCGTACCACGTGGTACGCGACGTGTACTCGGGTCCGCACGGCGAGTACCCGCTCGGGGTCTTCTGCCGCAAGTCATTGGCCGAGTACCTCGATGTCGACGACATCCTGCTGATCACGCGGCAGGGATTCGAGTTCTTCGAGCGGGTATTCGAGATGCCGTACCCGTTCGGGAAGTACGACCAGTTGTTCGTGCCGGAGTTCAATGCCGGGGCGATGGAGAACGCCGGCTGCGTGACGTTCCGGGAGGACTACGTCTTCCGTTCCCGGGTCACCGACGCCGCCTACGAGAACCGCGCCAACACGATTCTGCACGAAATGGCGCACATGTGGTTCGGCGATCTGGTGACGATGCGGTGGTGGGACGACCTGTGGCTCAACGAGTCGTTCGCGGAGTGGGCCAGCCACTTCGCCAACACCAACGCCACCCGGTTCCATGACGCGTGGGCGACCTTCGCCAACCAGCGCAAGGCGTGGGCGTACCGCCAGGACCAGCTGCCGACCACACACCCGATCGCTGCGGACATGGTCGATCTGGAGGCGGTCTACACCAACTTCGACGGGATCACCTACGCGAAGGGCGCATCGGCCCTGCGGCAACTCGTGGCGTTCGTCGGCGAGCAGGACTTCCTGAAGGGCTTGCGCGCCTACTTCGCCCAGTACGCCTGGTCCAACACCTCCCTCGACGACCTGCTCACGGCTCTGGCCGACGCGAGCGGGCGCGACCTGGGCCAATGGACCCAGCAGTGGCTGATGACCTCCGGTGTCAACATGCTGCGGGCGGACCTGCACCTGGCCCCTGACGGGTCCTTTGACCAGGTCGCTGTCCGGCAGAGCCCGCCGGCCCTGCCGGAGGGCGTCCCGCCGACCCTGCGGGACCACCGCATCGCGATCGGCCTCTACGAACTCGCCGACGGCGGACTTCGCCGGTCCGGTCAGGTGGAGGTGGACGTGAGCGGACCCGTGACCGAGGTGCCGGCACTGTCGGGACACCGGCGCCCGGACCTGCTGCTGCTCAATGACGAGGACCTCACCTTCGCCAAGATCCGCCTGGACGACCGCAGCTTGCAGGCCGTCACCGAGCATTTCGGGCTGGTGGCCGATCCGCTGGCACGGGCGCTGCTGTGGGGCGCCATCTGGGACATGACCCGTGACGGCGAGATGAGCACGGGCGCGTTCCTGGACTCCCTGGCCAGTGGCATCGCCGACGAAACCGAGGTCGGCATGGTCCAGCAGGTGCTCCGGCAGGCGGAGAGCGCGGTGGCAATCTACGCGGCTCCGGAGAAGCGGGCGCCCTACGCTGCGCGGATGGCCGGCCTGCTCGACGGTCTGACCCACGAAGCGGCGCCCGGCAGCGACCACCAGCTCGCGTATGCCCGCGGTCTGGTGGCATTCGCCCACGACCCCGAGCACGTCGCACTGATGAAGGGGCTGCTCGACGGCACCCAGGAGATCGACGGCCTGCGGATCGACACCGATCTGCGGTGGTCGCTGTTGCGCCGGCTCGTGGTGCTGGGTGAGGCGGGTAGCGACCAGATCGCCGCCGAACTGACCCGTGACGACACCGCCGCCGGCCGGCTCAACGCAGCCACCTGCAGGGCTGCGATCCCGACGGCAGAGGCCAAAGCGGCGGCGTGGGATGCCTGCCTGCACGACACCTCACTGCCGAATCACATGCTGGCCGCGACCATCGGGGGCATCGCGATTCCGGATCACCGGGAACTACTGCGGCCCCACCTGGACCAGTACTTCGAAGCGCTTCCCGAGGTGTGGCGCACGCGCACGAACGAGATCGCGCAGGAGATCACGCTCGGCTTGTACCCGCACTCGTTGGTCGAGGCGGGCACGGTGGAGCGCACCGATTCCGTGCTCAGCGGGGACGTGGACATCCCGCACGGCGCCCGGCGACTGCTCGCCGAGGGCCGGGACGGGGTGCTGCGGGCGCTGCGCTGTCAGGAGTGCGACGCGTCGTAGGCGCAATCGGGGGTGCGCGGTTGTGCACCGGATGTGAGCTGGAGTCGGGCCGACCAGGGCCGGTTCGGCTGGCTCGGATCCACCCGCGCGGGCCTTCGGGGGCATTTGGCGAGTGGTTGTGGCGTTGGCGAAGAGCACACACCAGCGCCACATCGAGCCCACGGGCGCGGTCAACGCTGGCGCTGTTCCGCCGCGGACCGGCTCGACCAGCGGCAACGGGGCATGGACGCGGACCTCCTGCCTGCCGGGATCCCGCAACCCCGGCGCGCCCCTACCGGCTCAGCGAGCGCACCAATGACCGCAACAATTCGGACTCGGCGAGGTCCTCGATGAGCACCGCCCGGCCCTCGGAATCAGCCAGCGGGATGCGCCAATTCGGGTACTCGGCGTCGGTGCCCGGCTGGTTCTGGGTGCGCAACTCCCCCACCCCGTCGACCAGCGACAGGCACAACAGGCGACTGGGGGCCCGCGACATCAGCCGGTGCATCCCCACCGTGATCTGCGTCTCGCTCGGCGTCTCCGCCGGGGACAACAGGCCCTCGGCGCGCAGCACCTCGATCCAGGTCTGCACCTCGCGCTGCTGAGCCGCAAGCGCCTCGTCGAGCGGCCGGTCGAGCAGACCTAGTCGCTCCCACAACCGGATGTGGGAGCTGGCCAGGTACTGGGCGGTCGGCGGCAGGTCATGGACCGTGACCGAGGCCAGGCACTCCGTGCGCCAGCCGTTGGGGTCATGGATGGAATCGCCTTCCCGCTCGAACAACAGGACCGTGGTCCCGAGGATGCCGCGGTCGGACAGGACGTCGCGGGCCCAGGGCTCGACCGTGCCGAGGTCCTCCCCGATCAGGGTGACCCCGGCGCGGGCTGCCTCCAAGCAGAGGATGTCCAGCAGGGCCTGATGGTCGTAGCGCACGTACGTGCCGTCGACGGCCTTCGCCCCCGGCGGGATCCACCACAGCCGGAACATCCCGATCACGTGGTCGATGCGCAGACCACCGGCATGCCGCATGACGAAGCGCAGGATGTCACGGAACGGCAGGTACTCCGCCTCGGCGAGGGTGACCGGGTTCCAGGGCGGCTGCGACCAGTCCTGGCCCGCCGGGCTGAACATGTCGGGCGGGGCACCCACCCGGAAACCGCTGGTCAACAAGTCGCCCATCGCCCAGGTGTCCGCGCCGAACGGATGCACCCCGATCGCCAGGTCCTGGATGACCCCGATCTTCATGCCGGCGCGCAACAACTCGCGTTGGGCATGGTCGAGCTGCTCGTCGAAGATCCACTGCAGCCAGGCGTAGAACTCGACGCGGTGCGCCTCGGGCTCGAACAGCGCCGCTTCCTCGGGCCACTCGTCCCAGCGCGGGCCGAACCGCTCGGCCAACGCGCACCACCGGGCGTAGGCCTGCAGGTCCTCACCCTCCTCGGTCAGGAACGCGGCGAAGGCGACCTTGCGTGCCGGAGAGCGCGGCACCTCGAAGATCTTCTCGAGCGCTTGCCGCTTGCCCACCCACACCGCGTCGCGGTCGAGCAGCTCAGCGGTCGTGTTGTGCCGTCGCAGGTCGGCAGCCAGGTCGGCGACCAACTGCCCGTCATCGCGCGAGAGGTACGCGTGCTCCTCGACCTTCTCCGGCCGGATGTAGATCGGATGGCCGAAGCGGCGCGTCGACGGCAGGTACGGGGAGTTCTCCATGGGTGTCACCAGGGCAGCAGCGTGCAACGGGTTCACCAGCACGAAGTCGGCGCCCAACTCATCGGCTGCCCAGACCCCGAGATCGGCCAGGTCCTCCAGGTCGCCGATCCCCCAGGAGCGCCTGGACCGGACCGAGTACAACTGGATCGCCAGCCCCCAGCCGCGCGGTGCCTCCGGCAGTCGGCGGGGCGCAACCACCAGGGCGTTGTCGTACCGGTCCCCCTCATCCTGCTGGATCCACAGCCGATGCCAGCCGAGCGGCAGATCGGGCGGGAGCAGGATGCGCGATTCCGTCAGCCGCCGCTCCCCGAGCCGCAGCGTCTCCACCGGCTCGCACGGCAGGTCGTACCGCCGGCCGCCTGATTCCAGCTCCACCCAGATCAGCGGCGGCTTGCCCTCCATGTGATGCACCCACGGCCCGTTGGTGTCCTGCTCCCGGACGACCCACAGCGGGGGCAGCATCCGCTCCCAGTGGTCCTTGCGCCGCTGGGCCAGCGCCGCGTCGTACTCGTCGTCGGAGTCCGCCTGCACCCCCAGCGCGGCGAGAGTGGCCTGCACGGTGCTGTCCGGCACGACCCGCAGATCGCCGGACAGATCCCAGTACTCCGTCGCCACCCCGCACGAGGTGGCCAGTCGCTCGCGTGCGCTCACCAGGCCTCGGGCTTCCGGCTGTGCCACGGGTGAGCCTGCTCGAGTTGTGCGGCCAGCCCGATCAACAACTCCTCGCTGAACATGTGACCGACCAACTGCACGCCGATGGGAAGCCCCTCCGACGTCCAGTGCAGGGGAACGCTGATGGCGGGTTGTCCGGTCATGTTGAATGCCGCGGTGTACGCCGCCCACCGCTTCTGCAACTCGAAATCGCGGGCCGGGTCGTCGCGGTCGAGGATGTCGGTCACCAGCGGCGCCGGGCCGTTCACCGTGGGCGTCACGATCACGTCGTAGGCCGCCCAATGGTTCAGCGTCGCGCGCGTCTGGATCCGCAGCAGGGACACGGCGGTGGCCAGCTGGATGCCGGACACCTGCCGCCCGAGGTCGCGCAGGTACCGGGTCAGTGGCTGCAGGCCGGACTCGAGGTCCGGCATGACCGGGGTCAGCAGAGCCAGCGTGTACCAGACCGCCTCGAACTGCGCCACCAGGTCCGGACCGAAGGGCCGCTGCGTCTGCTCGACCGTGTGACCGAGGTCCGCCAACCAGCCCGCCGCGGTTTCGACCGCCTCGCGACTGCGCGGATCGAGCTCGACGTCGGCGATGATCGGCTCGCTGAAGAAGGCGATCCGCAGCGGACGCACCGGCGACTGGGCGGCCTTCAGGAAGCCGCCGGACGCAGGCGCGTGGAACGGGTCGCCGGGGAACTGCACGGCTTGCACGTCGAGCAGCGCGGCAGCGTCAGCGACGGTCCGCGCAATCGGACCGCTGGTCACCAGGTCCCCGATCGGATCGCGGATGGGTCCGTTGCTGACCCGCCCGCGGCTGGGCTTGATCCCCACGAGGCCGTTGGCCGAGGCGGGGATGCGGATCGAACCGCCACCGTCGGAGCCATGCGCGATCGGGGCCAGCCCCGAGGCCACCGCCACGGCAGCGCCACCCGAGGATCCCCCGGCAGTACGGTCGGCATCCCACACACAGCGGGCCGGAGCGCTCACCTCCGGTTCGGGCTCGGTGTAGCACGGCAGGCCGAATTCCGGGGTCGTCGTCTTGCCGGTGAAGATCAGGCCGCCGTCGCGCATCGCTTTGACGACGTAGTCGTCCTCGTAGGAGGGGAAGTCGAACACGGCCGACCCCATCCGGGCGTTGGCGCCGACCATGAAGAACAGGTCCTTCACCGGGCACACCACGCCGAACAGATCGCCTTCGGCGGTCCCCGCAGCCACTGCCGCGTCCGCTTCCCGGGCCTGCTCGATGGCCAGGTCCGCGGTGGTCACGACGTAGGCCCCCGGGACGCTGTCTGCGCGGGCGAGGTAGTGCTCCGCGAGCTCGACGGATGTGATCTCCCCACTGCGGATCGCCGCGGACTGCTCGAGTGCCGTCAGGTCGTGCAGGGTCACGTCTTCCTCGCTTTGCGAACGGCCCGTCCGCGCAGGTACTGGAACAGATACATGGTCAACGCCCCCATCAGGAACGTTCCCATAAGGATCCATACCAGCGGGATCGTCACCGTCGTGACGACCAGGCTCACCTCGACGCTATCGCGGTTCAGCAAGAAGAACAGCACGGCGAACACAACCAGCACCACCAGCGCCACGATCCGGGCGATCCGCCGGAAATCCCGGGCGCCCGGCGGCGCGCCGTAGACGTAGTCCTGCCGCTCGGACTGCGTGGGCTTGTTCTGAGGATCCTTGTCCTGGGAGGCCATGCCTTGATTGTGGGCGAGAGTGGACAACCGACGCGAGTCCGCTAGCAGAATGGGGGGCGTGGACGAGTCGAAGACGTTCTGGGAGTACCTGCAAGGACCGCCCTTGCAGATCCTGATCATCGTCGTGCTCGCGGTCGCGATCCGATGGATCTCGGTGGCGGTCCTCAACCGGATCATCAAACGCATGGCCGCCCAGGGCCGCCGGGAACGACTCGGCGAGACCCGTCGGGCGGAGCGGACACAGGAACTCAGCGAAGTGCTGATGAGTCAGCGCCGCCAGCAACGGGCGGAGGCGATCGGCACCTTGCTGCGCTCGGTGATCACGGCAGGCGTGCTGATCATCGCCCTACTGCTGATCCTGCCGATCCTGGGCATCGACGTCGCGCCCCTGCTGGCCAGCGCCGGCGTACTGGGTGTGGCCCTCGGCTTCGGGGCGCAGAGCCTGGTCAAGGACTACCTGTCGGGCATCTTCTTGGTTTTCGAGGACCAGTACGGCGTCGGCGACATGGTGGACCTCGGCGATGCCGTGGGCGTGGTCGAGGACGTCACGCTGCGGATCACCAGGTTGCGGGATCTTTCGGGGGTCGTCTGGTACGTGCGCAACGGGGAGATCCTGCGGGTCGCCAACCAGTCCCAGGGCTGGGTCCTGGCTGCCGTAGACATCCCCGTCGCCTACGACGAGAACCTCGACAAGGTCCGCCAGTGCGTCGAGTCCGTGGCCGAGGATATGTACGCCGATCCGCAGTACGACGACATGCTGCTCGGCAAACCGACCTACGCCGGAGTCGAGTCGGTCAGCGGGGAGGCGGTCTTCATCAAGGTCATCGCGAAGGCCGCGCCCGAGAAGCAGATCCCCCTGACCCGCGCGATCCGGGCCCGGGTGAAGGAGTCCTTCGACCGCGCGGGCGTCCGGGTCCCGGTCGTTGTTCGGCCCTTCCCGCCGGGCGCGGGCGGCCAGCAACCGCCGAAGTGAGTGATGGCGTGTCTGGATTGTCTTATCGATCATGGTGCTCCGACGCGCCCTCCCCACAGAGGGCCTGGACAGGTCTTGATCATTTAGACAATCCAGACACACCACGACCGGGACCGGGCTGCGTCCTCATGCGAGCGGGGCTCACCGCCGCGAACCCGGCGGCGTCCTTCTCGACAATGCCGCACCTTCGGCCACAACCTCGATCCTGTGCCGGTGACCGGCGCGCCCGGTGGGTTGGGTGGCGCGCATCAACTCGTGACCGCGATCCGGCGACACCTGAGAACCCGACATCTCGGTGAAGGTCGACGCGGCCTGCCCGCGGCGGACCCGAAGTGGCGTCGCAGTTCGCAGGGGGGTCGTTCCCCTAGATTGGGTGAGGTTCAGGACGCATACCCCGCCCGGGCAGTGCGAGCCGCACGAAGGAGTCCAGATGTCATTCGAAATCACGGATCGCCTCAGTCGGCCCACACTCGCACGGATCACCGGAGCGCTGTACCTGGCGTTCATGGTGACGTCCGTGCTCGCGGATTCGCTGGCAAACATCGGCCTGGGCGATGCTCAGCAGATCTCCGCATCGATCACCACCAGCCCGGACGCGTTTCGCCTCGGGCTGGTTTCCGCGTTCGTTTCGACATTTCTTCTTCCTGATGGCCGCCTGGGGACTGTACGTGCTGCTGCGAACGGTCAATCAGGACCTGGCGCTGCTGTTCCTGTTGCTCAACGCGGTCGGCGTCGCCGTCCAGTGCGCGAGCATGCTCCACTTGGTGTCGGCCATGTACATGGGCGAGGCCGCCGGCGGGCTGACGGCCTTCCAGACTGAAGCTCAGGCGCTGCTCGCCATCGAGGTGTACCGAACCGGCTTCGTCATCGCACAACTGTTCTTCGGCACCTGGCTGTTCCCTCTCGGCTACCTGGTCTACAAGTCCGGGTTCCTGCCGCGATTCCTGGGCATACTGCTCATCCTGGACGGAATCGCCGAGTTGATCTGGTTCTTCCAGGCCCTGCTACTGCCCGAGCATCCGCAGATCAGGACCCCGGGGACCTTCGTCAGTCTCCTGGCCGAGGTCGGTTTGACGATGTGGCTGCTCATCCAGGGCGCCAAGGCCGCCAGCCCCGCAGCCGGCCTCGACGCGACCGGTACCCCCAAATGACGGCGGCGACGTGCCCGTGGGCCCGACACTGGCCGCGGGTCGGCGCCGTCGGGCCCGGCGGTCAGGCACGGCTGACCGACCCTGGCCAGCGGGTCCAGAGGGCGTGATGACCCGATCACGCGGGCTGTGGACAAGGGCTTCCATCTTGGCCGTTGCCGGAGGACTGGGGTTCTGGATGGCGAACTTCGCCATCTCCCTGACCCCGATCGCGGCCGATTACCGGTCGGCTCTCGCGATCTCCTACGTCCCGATGCTGCTCGAAGCCCTGGTGGGCGGCCTGATCATCGGATTCGGCGTCAGCTACTGCTTGCTCCGCTTCTTCGACAGGATTCCGACCAAGAGCCCCGTCCTGAAGGCGCTGATACTCGGTGCTCTCGCCCTGGTCGTGGTCACACTGTTCGTCGAGGTGCCCTCGAAATTCGCGACCCCGATGGCCGATGCGTCGCGATACTTCCTGATCGGCACGGTCTTCAACGCAATCAGGATCCTCGCACTCGCGGTGGTGATCGGCCGTCTGTACGCAAGGCTCGACCATCGCGAGCGTGGTTGAACGGCATTGTCCATCGTGCGCTGCGGGAGGTGACCTCTGCGCGCCGCCATCGGCCGTCCGAGCCGCCGGCCGCCGCCGAAGTGAGTGGGCAGTGTCTGGTTTGTCTTAATGATCATGGCCCTTCGCCTCGGCTCCCCCACGGAGGGCCCGGACCGGTCATGATCATTAAGACAAACCAGACACACCACAACCGTGACCGGGCTGTGGCCGTCTACCTTGGAGCCATGACCACGCCCTACGAGCAGTTCGGCGGTGAGGAGTTCTTCCGCGCACTGGTAGCGGACTTCTACGCGGGAGTGGCCGGCGACCCCGGCCTGCGCCCGATGTACCCGGAGGAGGACCTCGGCCCGGCCGAGCGCCGGTTGCGCATGTTCCTGGAGCAGTACTGGGGCGGGCCACGGACCTACTCGGACGAGCGCGGCCATCCCCGACTGCGCATGCGGCACGCACCCTTCGCCATCACCGAGCACCACCGCGACCTGTGGCTGCGGCACATGCGCCACGCGCTCGACAACCGGCAGTTGCCCGCCGAGCAGGACGCCCAGATGTGGGACTACCTGGTGATGGCCGCGCAGAGCATGATCAACCAGCCGACCGGAACCGGTGACGGGAATGCTGCTCGATCCGCCCTCGTGACCGGATGCGCCTGGCCCTCGCCTGGGCCACACTGAAGACATGCGCGTGCTCGTCACCGGCGCCACCGGATACATCGGCGGCCGACTGGTTCCCCAACTCCTGGAGCGTGGCCATCAGGTGCGGGTGCTCGCCCGGCACCCCGACCGCCTCTCTGAGCGCTCGTGGCGGGATCGGGTGGAGGTCTTCGGCGGCGACGCGTCCGACCCCGCCGACCTCGCCGATGCCATGGCCGGCATGGAGGGCGCCTTCTACTTGATGCACTCACTGACCACCGGTCACGGGTTCGACGTCCAAGAACGGCACATGGCGACCATCTTCGGCCATGAGGCGAAGCGGGCGGGGGTGCGCCGCATCGTCTACCTCGGCGGGATGGTCCCGGACATCCCTGAGCGGAAACTCTCCGCGCATCTACGCAGCCGCGCGGAGGTCGGACAGATACTGCGCAACAGCGGCGTCCCGACGATCGAACTGCGCGCCGGCGTCATCATCGGCTCCGGGTCGGCGTCGTTCGAGATGCTCCGCTACCTCACCGAACGGCTGCCGGTGATGATCACGCCGCGCTGGGTGAAGACCCGCACCCAGCCGATCGCGGTCCGAGACGTCCTGTACTACCTGGTCGGGGCCATGGAAAGCGAGCAGGAGGTCAACCGCAGCTACGACATCGGCGGCCCGGACGTGACCACCTACGCCGGAATGATGCACGGCTTCGCTTCGGTGGCGGGCCTGCCCCGACGCGTCCTGTTCCCGGTCAACGTGCTTTCCCCCCGCTTGTCGGCCCACTGGGTGGGGCTGGTCACCCCCGTCCCCAACAGCATCGCCCGACCCCTGGTCGACTCGCTGAAGATGGAAGTCGTCGCCCGCGATCACGACATCGCACAGATCGTGCCCGACCCTCCGGAGGGCCTGTTGCCGTTCCGGGAGGCCGTCCGCTTGGCGATCAAGCGGGTTCAGGACGCTGACGTCGCCACCCGGTGGTCCAGCGCGTCGGTCGCCGGTGCCCCCAGCGATCCGCTGCCCGAGGACCCTGCCTGGTCCGGCGGCACCCTGTACACCGACGTTCGCGAGCAGATCGTCGAGGCCGACATCACCCGCGTGTGGGACGTCGTCGAAGGCATCGGCGGTGAGCACGGCTGGTACAGCGCCAACTGGATGTGGCGCATCCGAGGCCTGATGGACCGCGCTGTCGGCGGGGTCGGGCTGCGCCGCGGCCGCCGCGATCCCGACCGGACCCAGGTTGGCGACGCGTTGGACTTCTGGCGGGTGGAGGCCCACCAGCCCCCGGTCCTGCTGCGATTGCGGGCGGAGATGAAGCTGCCCGGGCGGGCCTGGATCGAATGGCGGCTGGAGGCCCGCGGGACCGAGCGCACGCACCTTCGGCAGCGGGCCGTCTTCCACCCGCACGGGCTGGCCGGTCACGCCTACTGGTGGTCCGTCGCCCCGTTCCATGCCTTCGTGTTCCCGCCGATGATCCGCGGGATGGCCCGGGAAGCCGAATCCAAGCAGCCAGCGATCCCGGAACGCGACGCGCAACCGGTGGCCTGAAGGTTTGTGTGACGTTGTTGACGCGACACGCCGAGGGCCGAGGGCAACGACGTCGCAAAACCCCCGCGTCAGCGGGTGAAGCCCTCGAGGTGCTTGCGCAGGGCGGTGGGTACCGGGGTCGGCCGGTGGTCGGCGTCGATGCACACGATCACCGTGCGGGCCCGGGCGTAGACCACATCCTCGGCCGTGACCTCATGGCCGAACGTGAAGGACGTGGTCCCGATCCGGTCGATCCAGGTGGGGATCGCCACCGGCTCGCGGCGGTACGGCATCGGCTTGCGATAGTCCACCTCGTGGCGGGCCACCAGCAGCCCGGCATCCCGCGGGACACCGGCCGCGGCGGCCTCGGCGAGGAACTCGATACGCGCCTGCTCGAGGTAGCGCAGGTACTCGGAGTTGTTGATGTGCCCGAGGGCGTCCATGTCGGACCACCGCAGGGCGACGCGCGCGACGAACATCAGCCGCGGGTCAGTTTCCGGTAGGTCGCACGGTGCGGTCGCGCCGCCTCCGGACCGAGCCGCTCGATCTTGTTCTTCTCGTATCCGTCGAAGTTGCCCTCGAACCAGAACCACTGCGAGTCACCCTCGTAGGCCAGGATGTGCGTGGCCACGCGGTCGAGGAACCAGCGGTCGTGGGAGGTGATGACCGCACAACCCGGGAAGTCGAGCAGCGCGTTCTCGAGGCTGCCCAGGGTCTCCACGTCGAGGTCGTTGGTGGGCTCGTCGAGCAGTAGGACGTTTCCGCCCATCTTCAAGGTCAGCGCCAGATTCAACCGGTTGCGCTCCCCGCCCGACAGCACCTTGGCCGGCTTCTGCTGGTCGGGGCCCTTGAATCCGAACGCCGAGACGTATGCCCGGGAAGGCACCTCGACCTTGCCCACGTTGATGTAGTCCAGCCCGTCGGAGACGACCTCCCACACCGTCTTGCTGGCGTCGAGCCCGGAGCGGCTCTGGTCCACGTAGGAGAGCAGCACGGTCTCCCCCACCCGCAACGCCCCGGAGTCCGGCGTCTCATCGCTGGGCCCGCCGGCGGCGTTCACGATCATCTTGAACAGCGTGGTCTTCCCGACCCCGTTCGGCCCGATGACACCCACGATGCCGTTGCGGGGCAGGTCGAAGTCGAGGTCGTCGATCAGGAGCCGGTCGCCGAAGCCCTTCTCCAGGTGCTCGGCGACGACCACCACGTTGCCCAGCCGCGGGCCGGGCGGGATCTGGATCTCCTCGAAGTCCAGTTTGCGGGTGCGCTCGGCCTCGGCCGCCATCTCCTCGTACCGGGCCAGACGGGACTTGGACTTGGCCTGCCGCGCCTTGGGGTTGGACCGCACCCAGTCCAACTCGTCGGTCAGGCGCCTGCGCAACTTGGCGTCCTTCGCCCCCTCCACCTTCAAGCGTGAGGCCTTGGTCTCCAGATAGGTCGAGTAGTTGCCCTCGTAGGGGTAGCACCGGCCGCGGTCCATCTCGAGGATCCACTGCGCGACGTTGTCGAGGAAGTACCGGTCGTGGGTGATCGCCACCACGGTGCCGGGGTACTTCTCGAGATGCTGCTCGAGCCACTGGACGCTCTCGGCGTCGAGGTGGTTCGTGGGCTCGTCGAGTAGCAGCAGGTCGGGCTGGGCCAGCAGCAGCGCGCACAGAGCCACGCGGCGGCGTTCACCACCGGAGAGGACCGACACATCGGCGTCCCCGGGCGGGCAGCGCAGCGCATCCATGGCCTGTTCGAGCTGCGCGTCGAGATCCCAGGCGTTGCGGCGGTCGAGTTCCTCCTGCAACTTGCCCATCTCGGACAGCAGCGCGTCGTAGTCGGCTTCCGGGTCGGCGAGTTCCTCCGAGATCGCGTTGAAGCGCGCCATCAGGGCCTTCGTCTCGGCCACGCCGGTCTCCACGTTCTCCAGGACGTTCAACGAGTCGTCCAGTGACCGGCTCCTGCTCCAGGATGCCGACGCTGTATCCGGGCGAGAGCAGGGCGTCGCCGTTGGACACCGTCTGCGTGCCGGCCATGATCTGCAGCAGAGTGGACTTACCGGCGCCGTTGGGACCGACGACGCCGATCTTGGCGCCCGGCAGGAACGAGAGCGTCACGTCATCGAGGATGACCTTGTCGCCGTGTGCCTTGCGTGCCTTGCGGAGCGAGTAAATGAATTCAGCCACCACGCCAGGCTAGATGCTTCCCGTCCGGCCCTCGTCGTCAGGCGTGCCCAGTTGCTCGCTGATCAGAGTGCGGACCTGTTCCGTGAGTTCGGCCACCGTGCCCACCGCCGGCACCGGCGCCAGCACCTGCACCCCGATCTGGTGCTTTCCCTGCAGCACGAAACCGTGCTTGGGCAGTGCGTCGTGGGTGCCGGTGATGACCAGGGGAACGACCGGCACCCCGGTCTCCAGCGCGAGTTCGAAGGCCCCGGTCTTGAACCGCTGCAGTTCCCCGCTCTTGGACCGGGTGCCCTCGGGGAACATCATGATCGAGTTGCCCGCCAACAACGTTTCGCGGCACCGGTCCATCATCTGCACGACGCTGTCCCGCTGCCCGCGCCGCAAGGGGATGTAGCGGTTCAACGACATGTTCCAGCCCACCAGCGGCACCTTGAACAGTTCGGCCTTGGACACCCACTTGAAGTCCCGGAAGATCCGGAACAACACGAGGATGTCGAGCAGCGAGAGATGGTTGGCGACGAGGACGTACGTGGTCCCGGACTGGATCCGGTCGGCATCGCGCACGTGGACCCGCCAGAGCGGATTGAGCCACGTGTACAGCGAGGCCCAGAAGCAGGTGAACCGGTGCAGCACCACCAAGTGCCGGTCGAAGGCCACCGTCACCAACCACACCAGGAAGGCGATCGGGAACAGCACGATCGAACTGACGACGACGAAACCCCAGAACACCAGCGACCCGACCTGCTTCACGGGAGCCAGGCTAGCGACAGTCACGTCAGGCGGCGGCATCCCTATGCATGCGGGCCGGGCACCGATGTCGTGCGGGCCAGATCGGGGCCGACCGTCGCCGCCTCGACCACCACCCGGGTGAACCGCCGCCCATTCTGTTCGGCCTGGCGCACCTGCAGCCGCCCGGTCACGACGACGGGATCGCCGCGCCGCAGGCTGACGGCAACGTTCTCGGCCAATCGCCGCCGGCAGACGATCTCCACGAATGTCGGCGGGAAATTCACCCAGGAGTCGGTGGCCCGGTCCCACCGGCGCGAATGCAGAGCCAGCCGGAATCGGGCGACCCGCTGCCCGTCCTCCGAGTGGCTCGCGGCGACATCCGTGGAGAGGGCCCCGACAAGCGTGATGGAGTTCATGTAGCGAGCATGGCGCCCCGCGAGCGGGCCGAACCGACCATCGGTGGATCTGTGGACGACCAGGTCAGTCGCTGTGGATCTGCTCGTAGAACTCCTGGAAGGCACTGTAGGCGCGAGGGGCGTAGATCGACGCCGGCCCACCACCCATCAGCAAGGTGACACCGATGGCCTCGGCGGCCTCCTCCAGTGTGGCGCCGTGCTTGGCCGCGGCCTTGGCATGCGAGGAGATGCACCCGTCGCACTGGGTGTTCACGGCGATGGCCAGCGCGATGAGCTCCTTGGTCTTGGCATCGAGCACACCATCGGCGAAGGCCGCACCGTGCAGCGCTGCGAAACCCTTGTAGACCTCCGGGATCATGCGCCGCAGCTCTCTGGTCTGGGGCCGAAGTTCGTCCTGCACTGCCTGACCGTAGGTCATCGCTCCTCCTTGGGGTGGGTACTTGCACAAGTATACCCCCCGGGGTATATTCGGACAACGAACACATACCCCCCATAGGTAATGGAGATCCCATGTGCAGCCCCGCCATCTGCCCCGCCTGCCGCAAAGTGACCTACGCCGGTTGTGGCAACCACGCCCAACAGGTCCTGCAGCAGTTCCCCACTGAACAGCGCTGCACCTGCCGATGAACTCGGTGGCCGTCAACGCCGACGACACGCGTGCGATCGCCAACCGCCTGCGCCGAGCGCAGGGCCAACTGGCCGCCGTCGTCCGGATGCTGGAGGACGGCCGCGACTGCCGGGAGATCGTCCCGCAGCTGGCGGCAGTCTCCAAAGCCATCGACCGGGCCGGCTTCGCCGTGGTCGCCAGCAGCCTGCGCGAGTGTGCGGCACATCCGGACACCCACGACGCCCATGACGTAGCCGACCTCGAGAAGCTCTTCCTCTCCCTGGCCTGACCGCGAAAGGACCACCGTGATCGAGCAGATATCCGTCACCGACCTGAAGGCCCTGATGGACGCCGGTCAGCCCCGGCTGATCGACGTGCGCGAGAAGTGGGAGTACGACTCCGGTCACGTGCCCGGGGCGGAATGGATACCGATGTCGCTGGTACCCCTGCGCAAGGACGAGTTCGCCCAGGACGCCCCCGCCTACATCCTGTGCCGCACCGGCAACCGCTCCGGCCAGGTCGTGATGTGGCTGGCCCACCAGGGCATCACCGCTGTCAACGTGGCCGGCGGCACCGAACTGTGGCAGCGCCACGGCTTCCCGATCCAAACCGTTCCCGTCACCGATAGGACCCGCTGACATGACACACCCCGAAATCGTCGTCATCGACACCCCCGACCTGGGAGACCGCTCCTACGTCGTCGGCCACTCAGGCTCTGCCGTGGTGGTCGACCCGCAGCGCGACATCGATCGGGTACATGCGGTGCTGGCCGAGCATGCCTGGACCGTCACCCACGTGGTCGAGACGCACGTCCACAACGACTACGTCTCCGGCGGCCTCGTCCTGGCCCGCGAACTCGGCGCGCACTACGTGGTTCCCGAAGGCCACGACTACGCATTCGAGGCCGTCCTGGTCACCGACGGCGACACCTTCGAGTCCGGCGGGATGTCCTGGCGCGTCCTGCACACCCCCGGGCACACCCCGGCCCACGTGTCGTACGCGGTGGCCATCGACGGCAAGGACGAGGCGGTCTTCACCGGCGGCTCGCTGCTGTTCGGCAGCGTCGGCCGGCCCGACCTCATCGGACCCGACGCCACCGAGGGTCTCGCCCGGGCCCAGTGGCGTTCCGTGCGCAGGCTGATCAACGGAGTCGACGCGGACGCGTCCGTGATGCCGACCCACGGCTTCGGCTCCTTCTGCAGCGCCACCGCGACGGTCGGCCTGGAGTCCACCGTGGGACAGCAGGCCGCCTCCAACCCGGCGGCCCTGCTGGACGAGCACGAGTTCGTCACCGAACTGCTCGCCGGGCTCGATGCGTTCCCCGCGTACTACAAGCACATGGGACCGGCCAATGAGGCCGGCGCCCGGGAAGTCGACCTGTCGCCTGCCGACACGGCTGATCCCGCGGAACTGCGCAGGCGCATCGACGCCGGCGAGTGGGTCGTCGACCTGCGGCAGCGCAAGTTGTGGGCAGCCGAGCATCTGCAGGGCAGCCTGAGCTTCGACGTGGACGGCAATGCCATCACCTACCTCGGCTGGCTGATCCCGTGGGGCACCCCGGTCACGCTGCTCGGCGCCACCCAGGACCAGATCTCGGCCTTCCAGCGGGACATGGTCCGCATCGGTATCGACCGGCCCGCGGCCCAGAACGTGGGGCAGCCGGAGCTCTGGGCGCGCAACAGCCAGGACCTCGGCACCGTCACCCGCGCGGACTTCCCCGAGTTGGCCAAGGCACTCGACGAGGATCCCGCACTGATCCTCGTGGACGCCCGGCGCCGGACCGAGTGGCAGGAGGGGCACATCGAAGGTGCGCGCCACGTGCCGCTGCACACACTTCCCGCCCAGATCGGCCAGATCAAGGCCTGGTCGGATGCCGCCGCGCATGCCGGGGCCGACCCGACGGTGTGGATCAGTTGCGGCAGCGGATTCCGCGCCACGGTGGGGGCCTCCCTGCTGGCTCGCGCCGGGGTGCCGGTGGTCGCGGTGGACGACAACTTCACGGCGGCCGCAGCCACCGGGGTGACGATCGTGCGCGACCAGCACGCGGTCATGCTCGGCGACGCCTACACGGACTGAGGCGATCATGGGACTCTTCGACCGGTTCAAGGTGCCGTCCGTGTCCGGCACCGATGCCCGGGAATGGGTACGCGCGGGAGCGCAGCTGATCGACGTCCGGGAGACCGGCGAGTGGAACGCCGGACACGCACCGCAGGCAACGCACATCCCGAGCAGCCAGGTCCAGTCGCGGCTCAACCGGCTGGCCAAGAGCAAGGACATCGTCGTGGTCTGCCGCTCCGGCAGCCGTTCGCGCGGGGTCACCTCGCAGTTGCGCAAGCAGGGCTATGAGGCCTTCACGCTGTCCGGCGGCATGCGCGCCTGGGAGTCTGCCGGCGGTCAGGTGCTGGACCGGCGCGGCCGGCCGGGCAGGATCGCCTAGGCCACCGTGGAACTGTTCGAGTACGCGCTCATCGGGGTGGCCCTGGGCCTGTCCCTGGGCCTGTTCGGCGGCGGTGGCGGCATCCTCGCGGTCCCGTTGCTGGTGGCCGCAGGCACTCCCGCCGATGAAGCCGGAACGACCTCCCTGGTGGTCGTGGGCATCGGCGCCATCGGCGGCCTGCTGCCGCACGCCCGGGCAGGCCGGGTGGCCTGGCGGGAGGGCGTTCTCTTCAGTGCCATGGGGGTGGTGGGCGCCATCGCCGGGTCGCGACTGGCCCTGTTCACCGACGACCGCCTGCAGCTCTGGGCATTCGCCGGCGTGCTGGTCGTCGCGGGCACGCTCATGCTGCGCAAGGCGCTGCGCACCGAGCACGGGGACGCAGCGCACCCGGCACGCGACCGGAAGGCCTGGTGGCTGGTCGCCGTCACTGCGACGGCGGTGGGCCTGTTCACCGGCTTCTTCGGAGTCGGCGGCGGCTTCCTGGTCGTCCCGGCCCTCGCCCTGGTCATGGGGATGGGGATGTACCAGGCCACGGCGACCGCGCTGCTGGTGATCACGCTCAACTCGGCCGTCGCGTTCATCCCGCGTGCCGGGGAGGCACTGGACATCACCGCGACGATCATCGTGGCGGCATTCGTGCTGCTGAGCAGTGCGCTGGCGGCACGCTGGTCGAACCGCTGGTCGGAACGCAACCTGGGCCTGGGTTTCGCCGGACTCGTACTGGCCATGTCGGTGCTCACCCTGGCGCAGGCGTCCGGGGCATAACCGGCCCCCCGGGCTTGCGCGGGGAGCGTCGTTGCCCCGGCGGCGTTTCCCGGGTGGGCATGACCCTGCCTGCAGCGATTGTGACGAAGGTACGCCCCCCAACCGGCGGTTTGTTACGAAGGTGAGCGGGTTGGATCGCGCAACCGGCCACCTTCGTGACAAGCGACGGATCGTGGTCGCATCTTCGTGACAATCGCCGGCCAGAAACCTGCGGCGCACGGCCCCAGCGGCGGCACGACTCAGGCGTCCAGCGCACAACGTGCTTGATCGGCCCGCTTAGGCCACCCTTGGCACATGGTTGTCACTGAGCAGCAGGCCTCCGTCACCGTCACCCCGACCGGATCGTGGGTCACGGCCGCCCGCATCTACTGGGCGATCGTCGCCAGCATCGGCACGCTGTCCTTCATCGTCAGTTGTGGCATAGCGATGACGCAGGAGGGCAACGGCGGCGCCATCAACGGGCTGGTCTTCACCTTGAGCTACTTCACGGTGTGGAGCAACATCCTGACCTTCAGCATGAACTGGTCACTGGCGGCCGATCCCCAGCGCGACGGCCACGTGTTCCGCTGGCTGCGCATGACCAGCCTGGTGATGATCACGATCACCGGGCTCGTCTATGCGATCGTGCTCGCGCCGGACGCCCACCCGGTGGGCCTGGGCGTCTACACGAACATCGGCTACCACTACATCTCGCCGTGGGCCACGGTCCTGGGCTTCCTGCTGTTCGGCCCGCGACCGCGATTCATCGTGCGCACCGTGTTCTACATGCTGCTGATCCCGTGCATCTGGCTCGTGTACACGTTGCTGCGCGGGCTGACCCTGACCACACCGCCACCGGAGGCGCCTGCCACCAATCTCGGCGAGCCGCAGCACTGGTACCCCTACCCGTTCATCGACGTCAACGACCCGTCACCGCTCATCCCCGGCGTCGAACTGGGGGGCTACGCCGGAGTGGGCGTGAACATCGTCGTGATCGTGGTCCTGGGCCTGGTGTTCGGCTTCCTGTTCCTGGGGCTGGACCGCCTGCTCAGCAAGGGTCAGCGGGCGCACCGGCTGCCGTAGGCGGTGGACGGCCGAATACGGACACCTGGGCTCTGGTGGTCGGTACCCGCCGGTGCGGTGGGTTCCGCTAGCTCGAATCCGCCGGTGCGGGTCCAGTTGATGCGCTGCTGACCGCGGCAACCCCCGCGCCCTGCCGACGAACAGCTCACCCGCCGGCTGGCGGCACCGCGTCCAGGATCGGCGCGATCTTGCGGAAGTACCGCGTGGGCACGTGCTTGCCCTTGTTGGAGATGTTCATCCCGACCACCGCCGTGGCGCCGGACTCCGGGTTGTGCATGACCAGCACGGTGTGACCGAAGCCCTCCCCGGTGTGGCCGACCCAGCCCTCCAGCGTGCCGATCCCCTGCGCGTACGTGTCGTACTCGGGTCCCTTGTCCAGCGGCGCGCCGGCGAGCCGGGCCTGCTGGGTCTCCGGCTCCAGCAGTGAACCCTCGCCCAGGGCGTCCCCCCAGGCACAGAGGTCCGTCAGGGTCGAGGTCATCGCGCCGGCCGGTCCGAGCACCGTGAAGTTGTTGCCCTGCGGCTCCAGCGTGCCGTCGTCGGCGGGCTGGTACCCCGTCGGGTGCGGCCCGCTCCACTCGTCGACGGCCGTCACGTACGTGGTGTCCTCGAGACCCGAGCGGCACGATGATCTGCTCGGTGACGACCTGGTCGAAGGGCTGCCCGTATTCCGCGGCCACCACTTGGCCGAGCAGCAGGGTCGATGGTGTTCGTGTACACCTTCTGCGTGCCCGGCGGCGAACTGCGCCGGCTCGGCGATCGCGTAGTCGATGAGCTCCTCGGTCGTGAAGGCCCGCTCCGGGTCGGCGACGTAGTCCTCGATCCACGCCTGGGTCGTGTACTCCGGCACCCCGCTGCTCATCTCCGCGAGCTGCCGCAAGGTGATCTCATCGCCGTTCGGCACGCCGTCGACCCACTGGTCGATCGTGTCGTCCAGACTCACCTTGCCCTCGTCGACGAGCTGGAGCAGCAGCGTGACCGTGACCGACTTGGTCACGCTGCGGATGGGCCACACCATGTCCGTGGTCATCGGCTCGCCCGTCTCGACGTCGGCAACCCCCTGCGCCGTGGCCCAGTCCTCGTAGCCCGGGACGCACACCTCGACGGCCCCACCGGGCACGTCGTTGCGCTTGCAGCGTCTTGGTCAGTTGCGTCTCAAGCGCGGTGGTGGTGTCTGCGGGCAGTGTGTGACGGCGCCGCGCTGGAAGCCACCGGTTGCGCCTGCTCGGAGGTGCACCCTGCGAGCACGAGTGCCGGCTGCGACCAGCCCGGCGGCCCAACGACTCATCATCGCGCAAGCCTAACGGGCAGGGCTGTCAGTGCATACCCACGTCGAGCACCCGGACAACCGCGGTGCCGGCCTCATCGCTGGCGGCCAGGTCGACCTCGGCCTCGATCCGCCAGTCGTGGTCGCCCGCAGGATCGTCGAACACCTGCCGGACCAGCCATTTGTCCGGCTGCTGCTCTATGTGCAACAAGTCCGGCCCCCGTGCCGCAGCACCGGTGCGCACCTCGTCGTGCTCGGCGTAGTAGTCCGCCATCGCGGCATGCCAGCGATCGGCGTCCCAGTCGGCGTCCAGCGCGGCCAGGTCGTCCCACTTGCGCAAAGCGGCGAGCTCTACCCGGCGGAACATCGCGTTGCGCACGAGCACCCGGAAGGCCCGGACGTTGGCCGTGACCGG
The DNA here is from genome assembly GCA_963733395.1 of uncultured Actinomycetota bacterium. Classification (GTDB taxonomy): domain Bacteria; phylum Actinomycetota; class Actinomycetes; order S36-B12; family UBA10799; genus JADKAV01. The sequence goes on along the minus strand of CAVTCZ010000017.1, from coordinate 18,991 downwards.
CGGTGGGCCGGTGTCGACCACGCTGGAGTCCACGTCCGCCGCGGGATTGACCAGTTGCTCCCACTCGTCCAGCAGGCTGGAGTCGACCTGCCGGACCAACTCCCCCAGCCACTCGGTGAGGTCGGCGAGCTCCTCGGTGCGTACCTCCTCGGGAACGGTGCGCCGCAGCGCCTTGTACGCGTCGGCCAGGTAGCGCAGGACCAGCCCCTCGGACGACGCCAACTTGTAGAAGCCCACGAACTCCGTGAACGTCATGGCCATCTCGTACATCTCACGCGCCACCGACTTGGGCCGCAGTTCGTACTCCGTGACCCACGGATGACCCTCGGCGTAGATGTCGTAGGCGCTGTCCAGCAGGTCGGCCAGCGGACGCGGCCACGTGATCTCCTCGACCAGTTCGACGCGCTCCTCGTACTCGATCCCCTCGGCCTTCATCGCCGCGACGGCTTCCCCGCGGGCTCGCGACTGCTGGGCGTACAGCACCTGCCGCGGGTCCTCCAGCGTCGCCTCCAGCACCGACAGCACGTCGACGGCGTAGGTTTCCGACTCCCGGTCCAGCAATTCGATCGCCGCCAGCGCGAAGGTGGACAGCGGTTGGTTCAAGGCGAAGTCGGCCTGCAGGTCGTCGACGACGCGCAAGTCGGCGGTCAGCACCCCGGCCGCCACCAACGACTCCTTGATGCCCGCGGCGCGCTCGATCATCGCCTCCCGGGCTTCGGCTGCCTCGTCGTTGTCGGTCAACAGGTGCTCCAGCGCCGCCTCGACGTCGCCGGGCCGGTGTGCCACGTTGAACACCATCGCGTGACTGACATCGAAGCGTGACTGCAGCGGCTCGGGTTCGGCGACCACCAGCCGGTCGAAGGTGGCGCGGCCCCAATTCGGGATTCCTTCTGGCGCCTTCTTGCGCACGATCCGCCGCAGCTTCTTCGGGTCGTCGCCGGCGCGGGCCAGCAGTTTCTCGTTCTCGATCTCGTGCTCCGGGGCCTGCACCACGACATAGCCGGCGGCGTCGAAACCAGGTCGACCCGCACGGCCGGCTATCTGGTGGAACTCCCGGGCCCGCAGCACCCGCATGCGGCGGCCGTCGAACTTGACCAGCGAGGTGATGAGCACGGTGCGGATCGGCACGTTGATCCCCACACCCAGGGTGTCCGTGCCGCAGACCACCTTGAGCAGTCCGGCTCGTGTCAACTGCTCCACCAGCCGCCGGTACCGGGGCAGCATCCCCGCGTGATGGACGCCGATCCCGTGGCGCACGAGCCGGCTCAAAGTGCGTCCGAAGCCGGCCCGGAACCGGAAGCCGCCGAGCGCCGCAGCGATGTCCCGCTTCTCCTCGCGGGTGCACACGTTCAGGCTCATCAACGCCTGTGCCCGTTCCAACGCTCCGGCCTGCGTGGGATGAACGATGTAGACCGGCGCGCGGTCGTGTGCCAGCAGCACCTCCACGGTCTGGTGGATCGGCGTGGTCACGTACTCGAAGTGCAAGGGCACCGGCCGGTCTCCGCCGGCGACGATCGCAGCCGGGCGCCCGGTGCGGCGGGTGAGGTCCTCGGCGATGCGGGTCGTGTCCCCGAGCGTGGCCGACATCAGCAGGAACTGGGCGTTGGTCAGCTCGATCAGCGGGACCTGCCAGGCCCATCCCCGATCGCGGTCGCCGTAGTAGTGGAACTCGTCCATGCAGACCAGACCGACGTCGGCATCCGAGCCCTCGCGCAGCGCCTGGTTCGCGAGCACCTCGGCGGTCGCACAGATCACCGGGGCCTCTGGATTCACCGCCGCATCCCCGGTGAGCATCCCCACCCGCTCCGGGCCGAGCAGGTCGCACAGGTCGAAGAACTTCTCCGAGACCAGCGCCTTGATCGGTGCTGTGTAGTACGTCCGCCGCCCCTGCGCCAGCGCGAAGAACATGGCCCCGACGGCCACGAGACTCTTCCCGGATCCGGTCGGGGTGGCCAGGATGACGTGCGACCCGGAGGCCAGTTCCAGCAGCGCATCCTCCTGCGCGGGATACAGCGGCTTGCCGTCCTGGGCCGCCCACGCCGCGAACTGCTCGAGCAACTCCTCGGGCTCGCCGCGCGCAGGCAGCAGGTGGGTCAGGTCACTGACCATGCGCGAAGGACGCCGTCAACCGGGCGAACCCCTCATCGAGACTGACTTTCGGTTGCCACTGCAGAACGTCCTGGGTCTCGCGCAGGTCGAACCAGTGCGCCGTGCCCAGTTGTCCTGCCAGGAAACGGGTCATGGGTGGGTCGTCGTCGCGGCCGTTCACCTTCCACGCGGTCTCCGCGACCGCCCCGGCCAGCCACGCCAGTCGTCCGCGGAACCGAGCGGGTCGGGGGTCGTTCGCCGGCGGCCTCGCAGATGCGGCTGACCATCTCCTCGACCGTGCGTGGCTCGCCGTTGGAGACGATGAAGGCCCGGCCGTGCCCGGCGTCGGCCCGATCCGCTGCGGCGATCACGGCATCCGCGGCGTTGTCCAGGTAGGTGGTGTCGATCAGCGGGCGGCCACCGGCGACCAGCGCCAACCGGCCCTGCTGTGCGCGCTCGACGATCCGGCCCACCAGCTGGGTGTCGCCCGGTCCCCACACCAGGTGCGGGCGCACGGCGATGGTCGTGATGCCGTCACCGTCCGCGGCCAGGACCTCTTGTTCGGCCAAGGCCTTGGACTTCGAGTACTCCCCCTTGGCGTGCCGCGGGTCGGCGGCGTCCGCACCGTGACCTGCCAGTGCAGCGCCGGTGTGGGCGACCGACGGCGAGGAGACGAACACGAACCGCTGCACCCCGGCCGCCTGGGCCGCCGCCAGCATGACCCGGGTACCCACGACGTTGGTGCTGAAGAACTGTTCCCGGGTACCCACGACACCCACCCGCGCGGCCAGGTGGATGACGGTGTCCACCCCCGCCACCGCCTGTGCCGCGACCTGGGGGTCGACCACATCACCGAGGTGTTGCTCGAGCCCGAGTTCACCGGCGACCGCGGACGGCTTGCGCTGCATGACCGTCACGGTGTCGCCGCGCTGCACCAGTTGTCGGACGATCTGGCCGCCGAGCAGGCTGCTGGAACCGGTGACGAGGACCTTCATGGTTTGCCCACCCGACCGCCGCCGAGCACCCGCTGCGCCCAGCGGCCCACCCGGACCCGGTCGATCTTGGAGTTGTGCCGGATGTCCACCGGCAGCGCGCGCACCGTCAGCACCGCAGGGATCTCGCCGACGGACGCGCGCACGACATCCCGCAAGGCATCGGAGGCAAGACCGGCGCGTGCGGACTCGGTCTCCACCACCATCACCACCTGCTGGGCGCCGCGCGGACCGATGCCCACCGCCGCCGCCCGCTTGACGGCCGGGATCGCCTCGACCCGGCGCTCCAGACCCACCGGCGTGACGGGTCCGTCGGCGGTGACGATGACATGGACCAGACGGCCTTCGATCCAGAGCCGGCCGTCGGCATCGAAGTGGCCGACGTCGCCGGTGCGGTGCCAGCCCGCGTCCCTGCTCGCCGCCCGTTCGGTGACCCAGAGCCGGTCGTAGCGCTGCTTCATGTGGGCGGCCTGCACGCACACCTCGCCGGTGATCCCGGGCTGCTCGGACAACGGGCCGGTGGCGTTCCCGGCAGCGTCCAAGGCACTCACCGCCACCGTCACGCCCGGCACCGGATGCCCCACGCAGGTGCCGTTGCCGGCGCCGGCGGCTTCCATCTCCTTGAGCCCGATGTCGGCCACGGGCAGGACCTCGGTCATGCCATAGGGCGCGTGGGCCTGCGCTGACGGGAACATCGTCAGGACCTCGCGCAGCAATTCCGCGGGCACCGGCGCTCCGGTGGACAGCAGCAGGCGCACTCCCGGCATCGGCGCCACCGCAGCGCGGGTCCGGGCGACGTTGGCCAGCGCCGCCGGGGACGCGAACACCATCGTGGCGTCGACGGCTTCGACCGCTTCGGCCAGCGCCTGCGCGGTCAGGGTTCGCGGGGCGGTGAGGTTCATGTCCGGCACTGCCGAGGGGATTCCCAGTGCGGCGCCCATGAGCGCGAACGGCCCGAACGCGGCCACCAGCCGGTCGGAGTCGGTGATCGAGTACAGCGCCGCGAGCGCCTCCCGCTGCGCCTGCAACTGACCGTGCAGGTACAGCACGCCCTTGGCCGGGCCGGTGGCACCGGAGGTGAACGCGATGGCCGCGGGTTGGTCTGCCAGCGGCGGGTCCGGCAGCGGCGAGTGGGCACCGAGCGCCTCGAGCTGGGCCAGCGTGGTGGCGACCTTCAATCCCGGCGCCTCCCCCACACTGATGAACTGCGCGGCCAGGCCCATCGTGCGGGCCGCGGCGAGGCCCTTGAACCCGCCGATCACGTACCTCGGACCGGCACTGCGCAGAGCGGTCCGGATGCCGCGCAGCCCAAGCCCCGCGTCCACGACCACAGCGATCGCACCTCTGCGCCACAGCCCGTACAGGACCGCGGTGAGGTCGACGCCGGGCTGCACGAGCAGCGCGATCCGGTCGCCGGCGTTGATGCCATATGCAGCCAGCCCCGCGGCGATGTTCTCGATCCGGTTGTGCAGGTCCCCGAACGAGATGCTGCGCGGATTCGGCCCCAACTCGATGACCGCCGGGGCGGGGTCGCCGCGTCGCTGCGCCACGCCATCCCACAGCGGTCGCGCCGCCGGCGCCGGTGGACGTTCCTGCACGGTGCCGAGGTCCTGCACCCAGGCGGCCACATCGGCGGCGAAGGTCGGCGCATCCTCCGGGCACGAAGTGGCTGGAACCCTCGTAGCGGTGGACGTCGGCGTGCGGCATCCGGGCGATGAGGTCACGCAGGTAGATGTCGGAGAAGACCGGGTCGCGCGGACCCCACAGCATCAGCACCGGCACGTCTGCCAGCGCACCCAGGCCCTCGGCGATCGCGTCCAATGTGGCGGCGCTGGGGTGCTCGGGCTCCAACGGGATGTCCTGCACGAACTGCTCGATCGCCAGCCGCCGCTCGGCCTTGTTGTACGGCGCGTAGTACCCCTTGCGGATCTCAGCGGACGGCATCGGCCGGGAGAAGAAAAGCCCGCCGCGGATGAAGTTGCGGGTGCTCTTGGTGACGGCGGTCAGAACCCCCGGAGTGCGCGCGGCCCGGATCACCGAGGGCGCCGAGGACTCCGCGGGTTGGTGCACGCCGGTGTTGGACAGCACCACTCCGGCGAGTTGGTCGGTGTGGCGCAGAGCCCAGCCCAGGGAGACGGGACCGCCCCAGTCATGCGCGACGGTGACCACCGGCCCGGTCAGCTCGAGCGCGTCGGTGAGGGTGTCGAGGTCGTCCACGCGTTGGGCCAGCCGGCGCACGAGTGCCGGTGCGATCCGAGAAGCCCATGTCCATCTGGTCCACCGCGATGACCCGCCAGCCCTGCGGAGGTGCGGCCACCAGCCGGCGCCACAGGTAGGACCAGCTCGGGTTGCCGTGGACGCACAGCAGAGTGCCGTTCTCGCCGGACCCGGAGTCCAGGACGTGCCAGGTGCGGGTGACGCCGGTGGAGTCGACCGCGGTGACTTCCTTGGACCAGGCGGGATCGAGCCCGCTCAAGCCCGGCGGCGGCAGACTCACCAGCGGATCTCGGCGGCCATCGCGTTGATACCGGAGCCCATGCCCATCACCAGCACGCGGTCGCCCTTGGCGATCTTGTCCTGGTGCATCGCCAGCGTGATCGGGATCGCCGCCGGACCGATGTTGCCCAGGGTCGGGAACGTCAGCGGGATCTTCGCCTGGTCCAGGCCCAGCCGCTGCGCCAAAGCGTCGCAGTGCACGGTCGATACCTGGTGGATGATGTAGTGGTCGATGTCGTCCCAGTCGAAGTCCTGGGAGGCTTCCTTCATGGCGGTCTCGGCCACGTCCAGCCCCGCCAGCAGCAGGCCACGGCTGTCGGTCACCATGCGGTCCATGTCGCCCAGGCAGAGGTTGTGGTGCTCGGTCACCGCGCGCGCCACTCCACCGATGAATTGGTGGCCGTCCGGGTGCGTGTCGGTGCGGCCGAGGACCATCGCCGCCGCTCCCGAGCCCAGGGTCAGCGTCGCGAAGTCGGACAGGATGTCAGTGACGTCGGTGTCGGGGTCCTGCAGGCGGGCGATCGTGCGCTCCTGGATCAGACGGCTGCCCTCGGCGTCCACGATCAGCGCGTACTCGATCTGCCCGGAGTCGATCATCGTGCCGGCCAGTTGCATGCCGTTGACGAAACCCAGGCACGCATTCGAGAGGTCGAAGTTCAGGCACGAGGGCGGCAGACCCAGCGCGTTGTGCACGAACACCGCCGACGAGGGTTCCAGGCGCGCCCGGCACACGGAGGTGTCGATCAGCAGCCCGATCTGGTCCGGGGAGATGCCCGCCGCATCGAGTGCCTGCTTGCCCGCCTCAGCCGCGGATTCGGAGTAGGTCACGCCCTCCGGCCACCAGCGGCGCTCCTTGATTCCGGCCACCTGCTCCAGCATCCCGCGATGCAGGCCGAGCCGCTCCAGGGTAGGTTCCAACTGGTCATCGAACGATGCAGAGGTGACGACCTCGGGTGCTTCCAGCGCTACCACTGAGAGGACCGACGTGTTGTTCAGACGATAGACGCTGTTCGCGCTCACACAGACTCCTTGGGAAAGTACCCTTCGATGATCTCACGGGCGCCTGAAATGGGCGCGCGACCCTTTGCCCTCGAACCGGACGCGAACCTCGGCGCGTGGCCGCCCCGCTAGAATCGAGCCGTTCGTGCACGTCGACGGACAGGCCCAAGCGCCCGTAGCTCAACGGATAGAGCGACCGGCTTCTACCCGGTTGGTTGGGGGTTCGAATCCCTCCGGGCGCGCTGTTGTGGGGGGAAGTGCCCCTCAAACGCGGCTGTCGCACCGAATTTGACGACAGTTCTGACGACAGTCGCATCTTCAACTACTTTTCCCGTGTCCGAACACGTTCGAAACCGCCTCGGTCGCCTTGACCGCGTCGGGGTCGTAGAGATGGGCGTACAAGTCGCTCGTGGTCGCCATCCGGCGGTGGCCCAAGACTTTGGACAGCGATGCCATGCTGACCTCTGAGGCCGCGATCGTGGCGAACACGTGCCGTAACTCGTGGAACGAATGTCGGTATCCAGCCTTCTCTGCGATGTCCCGCAGATCCTTGCGAAGATTCCTCGAATCCTGAGGTGTCCCCACACTCGTGGGGAAGACGAGGTCGTGGTCCTGCCACAGCGCGCCGGCCTTGAGCCGTTGCGCCGCCACCCGCACACTCTGGGCACGAAGAACCGCGATGGCATCCGGCTGAAGATGCACTAGGCGAGGCTCACCGGTCTTCGTACGATCGCCGAGAACGACTTGGCCGTCCAAGTTGAGAGTGGTTGTCCGACTCAGTTGCCACTGACCGGCGTCGAGGGAGTTCGACCGGTAGGGTGGGGCCCCCGCACGATTCGGGCGGACGGAATCCGTGCCCCCCGCGTGCCACACGGGTGCGGACAGCCACGAATCACCGCGACCGGCGCCGCATCATCTGCCGGGTTGCTGAAAGCGCTGCTGCGGTCGATGAGCGGCTGGCCGAGGTGGGGCCCGGTGCGTGGCGATCGAGTGCATGCGCGCGGACCTACTCTCATCGGGCCCGGGCCGGCTCTCCTTCCGGGCCCGGTCGACCCCGGTTGAGAACGCAGCGCTGACCAGGGGGCTGTGCGGGCGGCAGTACATGCGCAGCGCCCGCCGGTTCGCCCGCTACACCCGCGGGCTGTACCAGCAGGCGGTCGACGAGTACAGCGCCGCGATGGACCTGGGCACCCCCGCCGGGTCCCAGCAGTCCCCGTTGGCGGTGTGGCGCGCGATCGCCGAGGGCGAGCTTGCCCGACGGCTGCCTGCCGAGGAGGCCGCCCCGATGCTGGAGACCGCGATCGGGCACCTGGCCGCGGCGATGCGCCCCTTCGAGGGATGGGCCAGCCAACTCGATGCCGCACGGTGGACCCCGGCTCTGGGCACGTTGTGCCTGCTACGCGCCGGTTGCCCGAGCCTCCGGCCCGGATCGAGGCCCGCGCGCCGGAGGTGCTGGTCCAGGCTCGCGAACCACGCGCGTGGGACATGTCGCTGGGCGACCCCGACCGCGCCTACGAGACCGCGTGCCTGTTCGCCCGGGCCACCTCCAGCCGGTGGGCCCAACCGGACGACGAGGCCCGGGCGGGGGTGGCCCTGGCAGCCTCAGCGATCGGCCTGCTTCAAGGCCCCGCCTCGGCGCCTCTGGATCTCGACCTCCAGGGGCTGCGGGCGAACGGGTGGATCCGCCATCTGGAGACCGACCTCCTCCCGGACGTGCTGGGCGGATACCCCAAACGCCAGGTCACCCCCGAACTGGCCACGGACCTGCGCACCGCGTGGGACGGGTACGTCTTCGGCGCGACGTAGGGGTGAGCCGTGGAACATACCTACATCGAGTGCCTGGCTGTCCCGCACCTCGTGGCGCAGGTCCGCGAGATCCATTCGGTCCTCGCCGCGCCAAACAGGTCCTGACCCACAAGATGCGACCCCGCGACCTTCCCGCCCGGAAACGACCGTTATCGGACGGATGTCCGGTAGTCGTGTCCGCCTGGGGAGGGGTTCCGGCCGGGGCTGGTGGTGGACACGAGTTCTGGGCTGGTTGCACATGGTGGTCGGGTTGGTTGGTCGACCTGGTCTCTTCCTGCCTGCTCCCCGAGAGGACCGGGGAGCCTTCTGATACGCAGGTTGGATGAACTATCGCCTTGGCTATGCCCCCCGACGCCGTTGGTCCGCGACCGGGCGCGCATGGCCGGGGCGGTGATCGCCGCCACCCTGGTGCTGGGCGCGGGGGTGGGCCTGAAGTCCGAGGAGTACCTGCGCTACTTCGACACAGGCGGCGCTTCCACCGGGCCGACCGAAGCGACAAACCTGCTCAGGGCTATCCATGTAACCGGAGTGGGTTGGGCTGCCGCATCGTCTTCTCGCGGGCCAGCACCACACGCACTCGGTAGCAGTGCTGCAGGCATGGTGCTCAACCGAGGCGGACTGGCTGGACACCCGGGAACAGCCCCTTCGGCACCTTCTTGCGTCGCGCCAAGCTGCCATCCAGGACGCCCTCGAGCCCACCGGCTCCTGGCGCATCGCTGACGAGCACTACTCCGTCCACATGGATAGCCCAGAACCTGCTTATCGAGAAGCAGCGCCGGATATCGGTTAATCGGCCACGGCTACCGCCACTTCGCCAACTACCGGCTGCGGCTCCTGCTGCACAGCGGAGTCGACTGACAGACTCCCGCCACGCCGAAGAACAGAAGCCGCTCACCACGGTTGGCGTAGAGCCGGCAAAGCCGCAGTCCCCCAGGGTCGAGGCACACGTATGAGTACCAAGCGCGGCCTGCTCTGGTGCGTCGTGCTGCCGGTCCTATCCAGCGGGCTCAGTAGGGGGCCTCACTCACGTTGACAGTGACGCTGGCTTCTCCTCCCTCGACCGCCCACCCTCAGCGTCAGGGTGTGCTCGCCCGGCTCGAGGGTGGCCCAGTCGTCCAGTCCAGTGGCGATCTCCTTCCGGCCGTCGGTCCAGACCGCAGTCACGTTGGAGTCTTCGATGCTCGGTGTTGTTGCTCCCCATAAGCGCAGGGTTTGGCCGGACGTGTAGGTGTGTCCATCCACGGGATGGAGGATCGACACAACTGCGGCTCTGTCCGGAATCTGGATCGGGACTGGTTCCGAGTAGGCCGAGAAGAATCCATCGTGGGCAACGACCTGGAGATGGCCCTCGCCTGGTGGGAGTCGGCCTGGCTCGAGATTCATCTCGCGGTCAGTCAATCCGGTTGCCACGGACTGCCAGGTCTCGCCGTCTCGGGACCAACGGAGCCAGTACTCGAGGACACCGTCGGTGCTGTCCCAGGAGGCCTCAGCGCTGCCCCTTCGGTTCACTTTCACGCGGAGACTCCCCACGCGAGCGGGGTCGGCTGGTGCCTCGCGACGCCACACGACCTCATCACCGTCGGCTATCTCGAGGAATGCGCCTGGCTCGACATTCGGGATGAAGACTTGCGCGATGTAGGTTGGCGGCTGTTCACCGGGGCCCTCGTTGCCGCAGCCGCAGGATGAGGTCGGGAGTCGCGTGAGCGAGCCACGAGCAAGGACCGCGCCGTGCCCATCAGTCAGCAGTGCCGACAGATTAGTCGGGGTCGCCCCCGGTAACTGGGTGTGGACCCTGGTCCGGGCGACGTGCTCCACGCTCGTCACCGTCCCACGCTCCACCCTCACGATCAACGAAATGACGTCCTCTGGGACGGAGGGGGGGAACATCGGCAACTCCAACTCGCGCCAGGGTGGGTCGGGAGGGAACGGCGGCCATTGCTTGAACGTCTCCCAAATGAGATCCTTCCACCACGGGTAGTCGATACCCACGGTGACCGGGATTGAGCCTCGGGGTGTTTTGCAGCTTGCCGTAGTTGTACGGCGACACCCACGAAGGTGCGGCGTACGACATCAAGTCCTTGAAGGACTGCGGCGAGGCGATGTTCCCGTTGTTGATGTTCAGCCCGTACTCCCCGATCGATCCCGTGGGGTATGGCTTGTAGGCGGGGTAGTTCGGGTCAGGGTTGGGGGGGCCTCCGGCGGGGGCGTGCGCCAGGCCGCAGGCGTGACCCGCCTCATGCGCGAGCGTCCCGGGGGCATTGATCGGACCCACCGCGACTCCTCCCCCGCCGCACCCACCCACCATGCCAATAGGGGTTCCGTTCGGGAGGAGGCCGTAGTACACCCATCCTTGTTGGTTTCCGTCTGCTGTCCTCACGTTGGCGACAGCGGTCAGCAGCGTGTCCCACGAGGCACCGCACCCTGAGGTTGGGAAAGGCCCCGGGTCTATGAGGGGGACCGTTTGGGTGAGCGAGCCTGCCGTCCTGAACTGGGCCGTGGATTGAACGGGGAAGAGGGTCAGCGCAGTGCCTGCCATGTTCTGCAGGTCGGCCAAGGTGGGGGCCGCAAGTTGGAGGTTCGGAGCGCCCGGTGAGGTGTTCGCTGGCCCGCTGTAGGAGATCATCACACCAGCCAGACGTAGTGTCTGGCGCAGCGTCACGTCCACATCGACCTGGGCATCATCCGAGAGTGAACCCGCGCTGACCGTGGCCGCGAGACGCAGCGTCCCGATCATCTCGTTCGCGGGGATGATGAAGTTGAGGCTCGCCCCGATGCTGCCTCGCGTCGCTGCGTAGCTAGTCGCAGAGGCGGCAGGGACTGCAGTCGCCGACGAAGGATCGGAGCCGAGAGTGGCCACGTGATCGAACAAGAACCCCTGCCGACGACGCAACAGCTCCAGACTCCCCGACACCCCCGAGACGCCGAAAAGACTCCCCAGGTGAACGCGGACCCACGCAGGCTTGTCTGCGACCAGCCGGACCGAGTTATCAGCGCTTCGATCTGCTGGATCGGTGAGGTGCTGGTCGGCGTCGAAGTACTGAATCGCCTGTGTGACCTCGATGCCTCGTATGTACAAGCCGAGCGCCGACAACCCATTAACATTGACCTTGAAACTCTCCAGCTTGAGGTATCTCAAGTCGTCCATTATCGGCTCCCTTCGCCTGCCAGAGCGGCTGCCACCACTGGCAAGCTGGAACTCAGACTCCTCCGCCAGCAGAGACCTGTCAACGAAGAAGCCACCTCTTCTCGGCCTGCTGCTCCCGAAACTTGCCCCCTGGGCCACGTTCATGCGTCCGACCCGCTGGACCTATACCGCACGGGGATTGCCCGGCGGGACCTGCCCGAGGTGTTCGGCCGTGGCAGACCGCTGCCCGGCGTGTTCCTCATCCAGGCCGGGGTCGAACAGGTAGGACACCAGGCCGCTGACGTTCTGGCCCTTGCCGATCTTCGCGATCATCGGTAGCACTCCCCCACCTGATCGGCCGCCACCTCGCAGCGGGTCAAGTCCGGCGGAGGATGCCGGTGACGCCGGCCAGCAGCAGCGCGACCAGGACCCAGCCGGCGGCCTTGAGCGCGGTGAAGGGCAGCAGCACCCATCCGGCGGGCTGCCAGGCGGTCGTTTGCACCGCCGCTGCCGGGGGGACCACGGTCTGCAGTGCGTAGGACCATGGGGAGAAGCAGGGGTAGCCCCCCAGGGCCTCGCATGCTGTGGCCCCGGTCAAAGGGTCAGGCGCAGGCGGACCGGAGGCAGCAACGGCCGTGGCAGCTTCCTGGGCCTTGCCCGCATCAGTGGGGGTGAACAGGTCCGCCTGGGTGGTGGCCAGGACCGCCGCGAACACGAACAGCACGGCGAGCCACCCCAGCGTGAACAGCGGGTAGTAGCCGTGTCCGACCAGTCCCCCGTACATGCACAATGGCGGGGTTTGGCGCACCTCGGGGCCTCCCGGGCGACCCGACGGGCCGCTCCGTACCGCAGCCGCCGGGCTTTGTCGGGGTGACCGGCCCGGTCGAAGACATCGGCTAGCGCCCGGGCCGGCTGCGGCGAGTACCGCACCCCGGCGGGGAGGCTGTCCAGCCACTTCTGAGCCAGACGGGCGTCTGAGGCTATCTCGCCTTCCAGGGTACGCACCTGCCACCCGTCGGCCACCAGCGCGCCTGGCGGCGGCTCGTCCGTCCCCTCGTCGAGGACCAGGTCACCGATCTGGCAGCCCGCCAGCGACACCCGGCCCTCCACGCCTGCCACGCCGCGCAGCAACAACTGCTCCACCCGCGCCCAGTCCAGGGTCAGCGCGGTCCCGTCCTTGTTGGTCAGGGTCGCGCCCCTCAGGCTCGAACTGGCCGGTGATGGTCGCCCCGCCAGCACTACCGCGCCGGCGGCGGTGAACCCCTGGTCGAGGAACGCGCCGTCGCTGATGCTGGCGCGGTCCAGGGTCAGCGCGGTCCCGTCCTTGTTGGTCAGGGTCGCGCCCCGCAGGCTGAGTGGGCCGGTGATGGTCGCACCGGGCGCACTCACCGCGCCGGTGGCGGTGAACCCCTGGTCGAGGAACGCGCCGTCGCTGATGCTGGCGCGGTCCAGGGTCAGCGCGGTCCCGTCCTTGTTGGTCAGGGTCGCGCCCCGCAGGCTGAGTTGGCCGGTGATGGTCGCACCGGGCGCGCACACCGCGCCGGTGGCGGTGAACCCCCGTCGAGGAGCGCGTCGCTGATGCTGGCGCGGTCCAGGGTCAGCGCGGTCCCGCCCTCGTTGGTCAGGGTCGCGCCCCGCAGGCTGAGTTGGCCGGTGATGGTCGCACCGGGCGCACTCACCGCGCCGGTGGCGGTGAACCCCTCGTCGAGGAACGCGCCGCCGCCGATGCTGGCGCGGTCCAGGGTCAGCGCGTTCCCGCCCTCGTTGGTCAGGGTCGCGCCACTCAGGCTGAGTTGGCCGGTGATGGTCGCCCCGATAGCACTCACCGCGCCGGTGGCGGTGAACCCCTGGTCGAGGAACGCGCCGCCGCCGATGCTGGCGCTGTCCAGGGTCAGCGCGGTCCCGCCCTCGTTGGTCAGGGTCGCGCCACTCAGGATGAGTTGGCCGGTGATGGCCGCCCCGAGCGCATGCACCGCGCCGGTGGCGGTGAACCCCTGGTCGAGGAACGCGCCGCCGCCGATGCTGGCGCTGTCCAGGGTCAGCGCGTTCCCGCCCTCGTTGGTCAGGGTCGCGCCTCCCAGGATGAGTGGGCCAGTGATGGTCGCACCGCCAGCACTCACCGCGCCGGTGGCGGTGAACCCCTCGTCGAGGAACGCGCCGCCGCCGATGCTGGCGGTTTCCAGGGTCAGCGCCATCCCGCCTTCGTTGGTCAGGGTCGCGCCACTCAGGCTGAGTTGGCCGGTGATGGTCGCCCCGACGGCGCTCACCGCATAGGAATCCTCGTGGCCGTTGAGCCGCCAGCCCTCTAGAGAGAGTCCGGGGATGCGCGCGTTGTCCAGGGTCAGCCCGTCGGCCAGCCGGCAGAGGCCCAATCGCAGGCGACAGGGCGGCTGCAGGTCGTCCAGGTCGAGGCGACCGCGGATGTCGGCCCCGGCCAGGCGCAGCCCCACGGTACGCGGTTGGATCGTCCTGCGCTGCAGCAGCAGCAGGACAGCAGCAGGCGGGCCTGCAAGGCCGACGGCCACGGCCTGCTCGGGATCGGTCTCCTCGTCGTAGCCGACGAGGTCCAGCTCGTTCCGTTCCCGGCGTGCTCCAGCAGCAGGGCGACCCATCCGGCCTCGTCCTGCGGCCCCGGCAGGGTTGTGGGGTCCGGTTCCACGTCTCCATCCTGGCGCACCGCACCCGCCGGGCGCCGGGGAACGGCACACCTTCGGCTGTCGCACAGCCGACGCACGATCCGGTGTCCTCCTGGTCGCCGACCTTCCACCACGTGCGGCGCAGGTCGACCTTCGGCGGCAGTGCCGCAACCGCACCCAGCGCCCCGGACGCAACAACAGTCTCGAACTGCCAGTCCCCCTCGGTGCCCTGCGAATCGTCACTGATGAGTGGGGGCCACGGCTCGTACGAGGTCTCACGAATGCGTCGAAGGGCCTTCGTCGCACAACTCACTCCTGCCCTTCCCATGAAAGCCGCGACAGGCATGCAACACCAGCGATGGTTTCGCGCGATTTGACGACAGTTCTGACGACAGTTCTACCTGCAACAACCCGGTAAGCACCGGTACGAAAGCACCCCCTTCAAGCACAAAACCGGTACACCTGGGGACGTCACGGGAGGCATTCAACGAACCGGTTGGTTGGGGGTTCGAATCCCTCCGGGCGCGCTGGTGTGGGGCGGCTCCCTCCTCTTGCGCGTGTTTGACGGCTCGTTCGTCTTAGAGTACGGTGGAGGTGGGCGGAGTGCGAACGCGGGGGTCTAAGGCGAGCCGATCCGCTGGAGGGAGCACACCATGGCGCTCAGGGAGTCCCGTAGGTCCGCTCGCATCGGCGTGATAGGCGCCGGAGTCTCCCGGCCTTACGTGCGCGCTACCTGAAGGAGGCCGGCTACACCCACGTGACAGTCCTGGAGCGAGAGCCGAGGGTCGCAGCAGCAAGTGCTGCTCTGTCCCGTCGGGAACCGCGTCTACGAGATGGGAGCGGTCCTGGGAACGCGCGACTACACAACCACCCTCGAGCTCATGGAGTCGGGTCGATGTCCGTGGCGGGCCGACCGAAGGCGAGAACTACTACGACACCGACGGACACCGCACCGACATGTTCAGGTGGTACCAGTACCCCCGCCTGCTCTGGCTGCTGCTGCTCAACTACGCATGGCTGACCCAGGTGAAGTACCAGCGCATCAACGAGCCGGGGCTGGCCGGCATCCATCCCGACCTCTATGAGTCCTTCGGGCCCTTCGCGCGGCGCCACGGCCTGCACTCTTTGGAGAGGGTCCTGACCCCGGCGTTCACCGGCTTCGGCTACGGCTACTTCGACGAGGTCCCGACCGCCTACGTGATGAAGTACCTCGACCTGCCCACCATCCAGGCGCTGCGCTTCCCGGAGGGACGCATCATCTGGCCCGACGGCATCGAGACGCTCTGGGCGCGCCTGGCCCAACAGCACGATGTGCGCACGGGGATCACGGTCCGTCAGGTGGCGCGTCACGAGACTGTGGTGGTCCAGACCGACCAGGACGCCCTGGAGTTCGACGCCCTGATCCTGACCAGTCCCCTGGACGAGGCGCTGCACTTCCTGGATGCCTCGCCGACGGAGCGTCGTCTGTTCTCGGCGATCCGGTACTACGACTACTGGGTTCTGCTGTGCGAGGCCAGCGGCCTGCCTCCGGGCACGGGCCACCTACCCGCGCACTTCGTGCCCGAGCAGTGCGGCCATGTCCTGCTCTGGTACAAGCGCCGGCCCGGTGATCCGCTCTGCACCCTGTACGTCCTGGGCGACTTCGCCCTGACTGAGGAGGAGATCACTGGCAACTGCGCGGCCGACCTGCAGCGGATGGGCGCCACCTTGGATCGCGTGGTGCAGGTGCGCCGCTGGAAGTACTTCCCCATATGAGTTCCGACGATATCGCCGGCTACTACAACACCCTGGAAGGGCTGCAGGGCACCGCCCACACCTACTACGCGGGCGAGGTCATGTCCTTCGCCAGTATCGAGGTGTGCGCCCGCTACGCGAAGGCCCTCGTGGCGCGCTGCTTCACCTAGAGCGGCGTCCCGGCCAGAACAGCACAACGGTGGCAGGGACGATCCAGGCGCGGTAGTTCATGGCGTTTTTGTCCTAGCGTTGCGGAGGTTCTTGGCGTTTCCCGAGCGACCATCTACCGCCACCTCGACGGCGCAAAGCCGCACCACGGGTTTGACCCCGACGGGCGGTCGGGCACCCTGCAACTACTCCTCTGACCTGGCCTTTCGCGAGGGCTGCACCCACAGCGGCTCGCCGGGCATCTTCGGAGTGTGTTCACCGGCGTGACGGCGTGCGTCGTGAGGGGCAGTGGGGTGCGCTGTGCGACGAGATGCTCCGGCGAATCTCGTGGCGCGACAAGTGCACCTCGGCCACGCTCGGCGGGTTGAACGGCTGAGGGCCTCACCCACGAAACAGCGCCAGAACCGTCCCGGGTGCCCGGCGCAGGTCTACTTGCCTTTGAACCGGATCGTGGTGACCGGCCCGCGGCCACCGCCCCGACCGCGGCCACCTGGAAGCGGTACTTCTTGCCCTTGCGCACCTTGGCTTTGAACACCCGTTTGCTGGTGGTCTTCCAAGCCTTGTACTTCTGCCCGCCCGGTTTGGAGATCCGCACCCGGTAGGAGGTGGCGGCGGGTACCGCCTTCCAGGTGATCTTCACCGTGCCCTTGCTTGCACCACAGCCTTGAGCCCGGTCACCTTGCCAGGGGGTCGCAGCCGTGGAGTCACCGGTGCGGACGGTGCCGATGGCGCGGACACGCCGATGGCGCTGCGGGCGGTCACGGTGACCGTGTAGCCGGTGCCGTGTACTTGACTTGACCCAAAGGATCGGCGGGCCCTGCGGCAAGCACTGGGCGTTAAGGTCCTCACCGGCTTCACCGAAGACGTCGAGTGGTTCGAGAGTCTCGCCTTCGAACTGCTGCTGTTCGACACGTTGACCTGGTACATGCGACCCGACTTCGCCGAGTCCTACATCAAGAAGAACCACCGGCAACTGGCCAAGCGACTCGGGTTCGTCATGGTGCGCTGACGTCGATCAGGGAGCGTTCACGTGTTGACTATCGTCCAGACCTGCGTCGGGCCCGACTTGAGGGAGCGCGGCGGTCCCACGACCGACGAGCCTGCCGCCTGAGCGGCGTCGGTCGGCCCGGCGCAGCACACTGTGATGCGTGGGAAGGAACGGACGGCCGGCGTCGTACAACTATCGGCGCTTGCGCAGGTGGGACCTGACGTGCCTGCGGCCGGACCTGTTCGCCGGGTTCGCGGTGTGGGCCGCCTACCTCGTCCCCCAGGTGATGGCCTACGCCTCGCTGGCGGGGCTGGATCCGGTGGTCGGGCTCTGGGCCTGCCTGGTCCCGCTGGCGGTGTACGCGATCGTTGGCACCTCGCGGCTGCTGAGCGTCGGTCCCGAGTCCACGACCTCGATCCTTACTGCGGCTGCGCTTGCCCCCTGGCGGTCGGCGATCCTGCGAAGTACGCCGCCATGGCCGCGCTGTGCGCCCTCGTGGTAGGTGGACTGGCGCTGGTCGCGGGGGCCCTGCGCCTCGGGTTCATCGCTCAGCTGCTCAGCCGACCGGTGCTGAGCGGATACCTGGCCGGGGTGGCCGTGATCATGATCTCGGGGCAGCTGGGCAGGTTGCTCGGGGTAACGGTCGAGGGCGATAACCCGCTGGCGCAGATCGCCTCCGCCATCCGGGGCGCGGATGGGCTGAACGCCGCCACCCTGGTGATCAGCCTGGCCGTCATCGTCACGCTCCTGGTAGGCACCCGTTTGGCGCCCAAGCTGCCCTGGCCGCTGCTGGCCGTCCTCGGCGCGACCGCGCTGACCGTGTTCCTCGGCCTCGAGGAGGCCGGTGTCAATGTCGTCGGCGAGATCCCCAGCGGGCTGCCCCCGCTGTCGCTGCCGACGCACTGGGATCTCCTGCCTCAGATCCTCGGCCCCGCCCTGGGAATAGCCCTCGTCGCGTTCGCCGACAACTCCCTCGATGGACGCGCGTTCGCCGATGACGGCGAGGAGCTCGACGCGGACGCCGAGCTCATAGCGCTGGGGGTGTCCAACGTCGGCGCCAGCCTGACCTCCGGGTTCCCGCTCTCCAGCAGCAGCAGCCGGACGGCGCTGGCGAAGGTCTCCGGGGCACGAACACCGGCCTACGGGTGGGTCACGGCGGTGTCGGTCGTGCTCGTCCTGCTGGTCGCCGGCCCGGTGCTGGAGTCCTTCCCGATGGCGGCACTCGGCGGGTTGGTGGTGTTCGCCGCCCTCAAGATCGTGGACGTCCAGGAGTTCCGCTGGCTATGGAACTTCCGGCGCAGCGAGTTTGTCGCTGGGGATCGCCGCTGGAGTCGCCGTGCTCACCCTGGACCTGCTCGTGGGCATCGGGTTCGCCATCGCGCTGTCCGCCGTGGTCATGCTGGCCCGGGTCGCACGCCCGCATGCAGCCATTCTGGGCAGGGTGCCGGACCTGGCCGGCATGCACGACATCGGCGACCCCGGACGCCGCGCAGGTCGCGGGGCTCCTGGTCTTCCGGTACGACTCGCCGCTGTTCTTCGCCAACGCCGAGGACTTCCGCCTGAGCGTCCTCGAGGCGGTCGATGCACAGGCACGGGAGGGCCAGGAAAGGTCAGGTCTGTGCTGTTGAACTGCGAGGCGAACGTCGATGCGGATTCGACCGCGGCGAAGGCCCTCGAGAGCCTTGTCCGTGAGTTGCAGCGCCGCAACGTCGTCGTCAGCCTCGCCCGGGTCCACGTCGGGCTCGCCGCGCTGCTGGAACGGGCGGGCATCCTCGACCTGATCGGCCGGGACAATGTGTACCCCCTGCCGACCGCGGTGGCCGCCTACGAGGCCAGCCAGGAGTCGCCGGGTCAGCCATGACAGATCCTGTGGCGCGCAGGAAGCGGACCTGTGGTCGTCACCGTTCCTTCGGCGCTATGGCCAGTTCCCGCCCGACCACGATTCTGTGAAGCAACCGAC
>CAVTCZ010000016.1:0-55220 GCA_963733395.1 uncultured Actinomycetota bacterium | reverse complement strand
CTACAAGGACCCACTGCGGGCCAGGTGACCGACTCAGCCCACCCACGGCCGCGACGGATACCCCGTGTCGAAGTGCTGGTAGTCCGGGGTCGCGATGTCCTGCCAGATCCAGCCCCGCTTCGTGAACGCCCGCCAGACCGGACCGCCCTCGAGGATCTTGCCCTTGCCCGGCGTGCGGGCGGCATGCGTGCCGGTGGGCATGAAGCAGTCGCAGCGGGGATCCAACCAGGGATTCTCGCGCGGGTTGATGTCGACGGCGCGGCCGTTGGCATGCGGGGAGTCCGCGGCGTTGGAGTTCGCCTGCGCTGCGGTGCGGCAGTTGTAGGCCGACGTGTTGTCCGCGGCCATGCTCGCATTGTCGTCGCCGTCGAACTGCTCGATCGGGCGCATCGACCGGATCGGGAAGCGACGGTTGAAGATCTCGGTGAAGATGTCGGCGACGTCCCCAGCGACGTCGCGGTTCACGACCAGTACGCCGCGCTGCACCCCACCATCCCAGTCGTGGAAGTTGACCTCGACCCGGCGCAGGTCCTCCCTGCCGGCCGGGCACCCCTCGCGAACAACGCCAGCCCGGCGCATCGCGGCCCACTGTCGGTCGGGGATGCGCGAAATCGTGGCATCGGCACTCGCGGGTTCAGGCGGGGCCGGTGGCGGGGCTGCAGTGGAGCGGGTCGGCGTCGGGCTCACGGCGGGCGGAGGAGCCTGCGCGGCGCAGCCAGCCAGCAGCAGGACGGCCACCAGGGCGAACCTCACGTGCACAGTCTCCCCTTCAGCCTCGATCCGCGGCCAGCTGGCGCACCGCACGATCCACATACGCCTGCAAGCGCGCCGCATGCGCGCCCCGCCAGTAGACCTGTCCGCACGCACCGCACCGCGAGAACTCCCGGTAGGTGCGGGCGGTCCCGGGTTGCACGTGAGACACCGCCTCCGCCGCCGGCACCGGCTCCAGCAGCCCGTTGCAGGTCGGGCATCGCGTCCACGGCCGCACTACGGGAGCGAAACGATCGAGCAGGTCCGCCAGCTGCGCGTCCGGGTCGTCATAGCGCACCAGGGCCCCGGCGGTCACCGCCCGCCGCCTGAGCAGGCCGCGATCCCTGGTCAGCAGAACGCGACCCTCCGCGTTGGCCCACGCCACCAGTTCCGGGTCGCTGGCCTGTGGGCTGTAGGCGGTATCGAGACCGAGCAACCGCATGCGGCGGGCCAGCGTTCCGAGGTGCACGTCCAGCAGATATCGCGCAGGGAAGCCGGACTGCGGCCGCGCAACCGGGCGGATCTCGATGCGGTCACCGGGCTGTGGCCGGTAGTCGCGCGGACAGAGGTTCCCCGCGACCAGGATCTCCCCCACCTCGGTGCGCGGGATGCCCAGCGACTCCACGAGGTGCACCACCGAGGACGTGGCATCGATGTCGACGGTGATCCGGTCGGGCTTCCGGTTGCGGGGCAGCAGTAGCGGGCGCAACAGCGGGGCCACTTGCACAGTGACCTGCCCGATCGCCGCCATGACTTCAGGATGCCCCAGCGCCCAACAAGCACAGTGGGCCCCGACGATCCGGGCGTAGCCTGAAGGCGCAACGGATGGGGGTCACCATGGCTGTCACTGCCTTCGCCGGTTTCCGGCCCTTCGAGACGCTGCATTGCGTCACCGGTTCGATGCGCCACATCTACGACTTCCACGACTACCCGATCAGCGAGGACCTTCTGCTGGGCCTCGGCTCCGGCAGTCGGGTTCGTGTACTGGCACATGAAGGGCCAATTGCCGTTCCTGGGCGGTCGGACCAACGTGGGTCGGCCCGGCGAACTCGGCCTTCCTCGCACCGCCGGCATGCGCACGGGCGTGGCCGTCGAGGAGACCTTCACGACCAGCGCGACCAAGGCGGAGAAGGCGCTCGTGGCGCACCTGGACGCGGGCACCCCGGTGATGGTCGGGGTGGACATGGGGATGCTGCCGTACTTCGACTTCCCCGAGGAGTACCACTTCGGCGGTCATGTGGTGGTGGTCTGCGGGTGGGACGGCCAGGAGGTGCTGGTCGCCGACCGGGACGTCGAGCTGCACCAGGTGCCGCTGTCCGCGATCGGTGCGGCCCGGGGTTCGACGTACAAACCCTTCCCGCCCCGCAATGTGACGTGGGAGTGGGACTTCCGGGAAGCGCGCCCGCCGTCGGCTGAGGAGGTGCGGGCCGCGATCCGGGAGGTCGTGCACGGGATGCTCGAACCTCCGATCGCCAATCTCGGCGTCCGCGGGATCGCCACGGCAGCCAAGCGGGTCGCGGCGTGGCCGAAGACCCTGACCCCCGAGCAGGTACAACGGGCCTGTTTCGAGTGCTTCATATTCATCGACGCGACCGGCGGAACCGGCGGCGGGATCTTCCGTTACATGTACGGCCGGTTCCTCACCGAGGCGGCGGCCATCACCGGCAACGCCGAACTGGCCGACATCGGCGCCGACTTCATCCCGGTGGGCGACGCGTGGCAGACCGTGGCCGAAGCGTTCCGGGAGGCCGGCGCCACCCCCGACGCGGCTGAGTTCCTGCCCGACATCTCCGCAGCCATCGCTGCCATCGCGCCGCAGGAGGAGCAGTTGTGGCGGCGGCTGAACGCAGCCGTGGGGCAAGGCTGAAGCCGCGTCAGGCAGCGACCCTCGACCGGCGGGAGTCGAACCCCGCGAGCAGCACCAGCCCGACCAGGATGAGCCCACAGCCAAGCCATCCGGATGCGGACAGGGTCTCCCCCAGCACCAGCACCCCCAGCAGCGTCGCCCCGACCGGCTCGAGCAGCGTCAGCGTGGCGATGTGACCCGGCTGCAGGACCGGTAGTCCCAAGTCCGAACAGCAGGTAGGCCAAGGAGGTCGCGGCCAGGCCGAGCCACAGGGCCAGAAGGACGCCGGTGGGCGTCGCGAGCCAGCCGGCGCCGGCGAGGAACGGAGCCAGCAGCAGGGCACCCAGCGCGAACGGCGCGGCCATGACGACACTGGCGTTGTGGCCGTCGCGGGCAAGACGGGCACCGAGCACGGTGTAGACCGCGTAGGACCCGCCGGCCGCCAGCGCCGCCGCCACGCCGAGGGCGTCTCCGCCGCCGGTGCCGGTCAGCAGGGCCAGTCCGCTCAATGCCAGGGCGGTCGCCAGCAACCAGGTCCAGCCCGGCGCTCCTTCGCGGACGGCCCAGCCGAGCAGCCCGGCCAGCAGCGGCGCGGAACCCAGCGCCACCAGCGTTCCGACGGCGACACCCGCACGGTCGACACCGACGAAGAAGAAGGCCTGGTACCCGGCCACCCCCAGCGCCATCAGCCACACCAGCGGGCGGCCCAGCAGGACCTGCAACTCGCCGCGCCAGCCGCGCCAGAGGACGAAGGCCACCATGCCGGCGGCTCCCACCAGCAGTCGCACCGCCGCCACCGAGGGCGGCCACGCGTCAGGAACGAGCAGCGCCTTCGAAGTACCGGAGGTGCTGAACAGCGCCGCCGCGGCAAGCACGCCCACGGTTCCCGCGAGGGCCCGATCGCGCATCGGCGCCCGCAACTCAGGCAACCGCGCCGCCGATGAGCCGGCCGATCGCGTAGGTCACGGCCATGGCCAGTGCGCCACCGACCACATTGCGGGCCACCGCCCGCCCGCGCTGGGCGCCACCGAGCCGGGCACTCACATAGCCGGTGACCACGAGGGCCACCAGCATGGCGACGAAGGTGGCGACGACCCGGACGTCCGGTGGGAGGAAGGCCATGCCCAGCAGCGGCAGCAGCGCGCCCGAGGTGAACGCCAAGAGCGAGGACAGGGCCGCGGCCCAGGGGTTGATGTACTCCCCGGGTTCGATCCCGAACTCCTCGCGGGTGTGGGCGGCCAGGGCATCCCGCTGCGTCAGTTCCACGGCAACCTCGTGGGCGACATCGGCCGACAGCCCGCGCTTCTGGAACAGCCCGGCCAGTTCGGCCAGCTCCTCCTCGGGTTGTTCGGCGAGTTCGCGCGATTCCTGTGCGACGGCCGCGCGCTCGGTGTCCCGCTGCGAGCTCACCGACACGTACTCCCCGGTCGCCATCGACAGCGCACCTGCCACCAGTCCCGCGAATCCGGCGGTCAGGATGGCCGGCGTGCTGGTGGTCGCGCCGGCCACACCGAGCACGAGTCCCGCCGTGGACACGATCCCATCATTGGCGCCGAGCACTGCGGCCCGGATCTTGTTGGAGCGTTCCGCGAGGTCGGCGCTGTCCTGATCGTGGTGTGGCGGGGTGGTCACGCGCACAGCCTATTGCCGGGGATGGGTCACGAGGCCTGCGCCATCGGTGCCCGTACTGACCGCCAGATGAGTGCCAGCACGGCGGTGGCGGCAACGGCCACGACCGCTGGAATGACGGTGGCGACCGGGATGAGCAGCAACGCTCCCGCTGCCACGAGCGGTTCTCCTGGGGAGGTCCTGGCCCCGGCCCGCAGTCGCATGACCCAGAGGCCGGCCAGGAACTGGAACAGGCCCAAACCAAGCGCGAAGGCCGCGTACCCCGCGAGCGGCTCATGCCAGCCGACCTCGGCCGCTTTCAGAGCGGACTTCATCGCCAGCGCCACGAGGATCAGGCCGGCCAGGAGCAGGAAGTGCATCACCGAATACACGTCGCGGGCGGTGGTCACCCGGTCGACACCGCTGCGACCCTCCAGGGCGGTTTCGAGCGACTCGGCCACGCCACCGAAATAGGCGATCCACAGCGTGCAGGACACGGCTACCCCGAGAACTGCCGTGATCAGCAACTGCATGTTCACCGGCATGCCGGCCGCCCCCACGCCGAGGGCGACGATGCCTTCCCCGAGGGCGATGATCACGATGAGGCCATGCCGTTCCGCGAAGTGGGCCAGGGCCAGCCGCCATCCCTCCCCGCCGCCCAGGTACGGTCCCAGAACGTCGATCGCCACCGCGATGGCGACCAGTGCCATCTGCCAGCCGCCCCCGAGGTAGGCGCCCCCGACGAGCAGGACCGCCGCTATCACGACGGTCCGGGCCAGTCGGAGAACGGCCCGGGCGACCCCCTGGTCGTCGCGGCCGGCGACGTAGAACAGCGCCAGATGCATGATCCGCACCACCACGTAGGCTGCCGCGGCGAGCATCGCCACCGACGCGCCCCGGGCGTCGTCGAAGAAGTCGGGCATCAGCAGCGCAAGGATCATGATCGCGGCCATCGCCACGAACATCGAGACCTGCACCAGCCCCTGGTCGACGCGTACGGAGGTGCCCAGCCAGCTGTAGGCCACCCACGCCCACCACAGCAGGGCAGCCAGCAGCAGTCCGCGCGCGAAACCGAGTGCCGAGTGGTCGTCAGCCAGGTATGCCGTCACCTGGCTGATCCCGTACACGAAGACGAGGTCGAAGAACAGCTCCAGTGTCGTGACCTTGTGCCCGGCCGCGTCCCGGATCAGGCGGGTGTCACTCACGGGAGCTCCCGGAACGCCGCGGGAGGGAACCAGACACGGGTCAGCCCGTCGAACAGGTCGGCGTTGATCCCGTTGCCGACCACAGTCGCATCACGAGTCATGTCATCCCCAATACTTTGAGCCCAAAGTACTTTCTCACATAGGCTGGCGGATGTGCAAAGCGCGCCGGACTCCATCGCCAGGGTGCTCGAGCAGTGGGCTGCTGTCCGCCCGGACCTGGACGTGAGTCCGGTCGGGATCATCGCCCGGATGGCCCGGATCCGGTCGATCGTCGACGCCGAGCAGTCACGCGTGTTCGGCTCGGTCGGGATCACTGCGGCGGACTTCCCCGTGCTGGTGACTCTGCGGCGTCGGGTTCCCCCATACCGCACCACCCACACCCAGTTGGCCGAAGACCTGGCGTTGACTCCGGGGACCGTCACAGCACGGGTCGATCGCCTCGTGCAGTTGGGGTTCGTGACTCGCGAGGTGGACGAAGGAGACGCCCGAGTGCGCTGGGTACAGCTCACATCCGCCGGCCTGTCGCTGGTCGACGACCTCATCCCGCGCCACCTCGCTGTGGAGGACGAGTTGCTGGCCGGCATCAGCGCTTCGCGCAGGCAGCGAATGGCAGGGGACCTCTCGGCGCTCCTGGCGGACCTGGAGTCGCGCTACCGGTGAGCCGCGGGGATCGATGGTGCTCCGGACCCAAACGCCGCCCGCACGTCCGCGCTCCTACCGCGGGCGGCTCAGCGCGAAGCACCCGCAACACACCACGGTCAGGCGGAAAATCGGCGCAGACACCCATCCACACGACACAATGAGCGCCATGCCTCTCGCCAAGACGCTCCTGAACGGCGTGGTCCGGCACTTCACGACCGACCAGTCCGTGCGTGCCGGCGTCATCACCGCTGCCTGGGCGGCCGCCGCCAGTTACTCCCGCGGCCTGCTACCCCGCACCCCGGTGCAACAGGCCGCGATCATCGGCGTCAGTGCCACCGCCTACTACGCACTGGGCACGACCACCTGGGCAACGGTCTCCAGTGCGGCAGCAGGCATCCCCGGCCACCGCCCCGGGCCCACGGCCAAGTTGGTCGCCGCAGCCGTGACCGCTGTCGGCGGCAAGTACGGCGAGGTCACACTGCGGCCCCGCAGCGGCGACACCTTGATCAGTGGCATCGCGTGGTCGGAACTGAAGCTGCTGTCCGTGGCCGGGCTGGCCGGTGGCCTGGTGACCGTCAGCGACCTGGTGGCGCACGACCTGCTCAACCTGCGACGCACGCCGCAGACGACGCTGGCCCTCGACCTCGGCATGGGCGCGCTGATGGCTGGCGGCACCCTGGTCCGGCGGATGCGGCGGGCACGCCAGTACGACGCCGACCTGCGCCTGCTCAATGCCGTGAAGAAGACGAAGGATGGCACCGCCATCGCCGTCAGGGCACGGACCGGGGCCGTCGCCACCGCCACCGTGGTGGGGTCAACGCTGGGCCTGGCAACGCTGGCGATCACCGAGCAGGCCGGCGCCCGCCTGGTGCGCTCCGGGGTCAACGCCATGGCGGGACAGGATCTGGAGGAGTTCAGCGACTTCATCGGCCACGGGGTCATGTTCACCGGGTTCGCGGGACTGGCGGTGTTCGGTCTGCGCCAGGTGCGCCGGGAGACGCAGAAGAAGTCCGAGGTGCTGGAACCCGGTTACCGAGAGGAGCCGACCTCGCCGTACGTCTCCTGCGGCCCGAACAGCGAGATCGAGTTCGACAGCATCGGCAAGGAAGGCCGCCGGTTCGTCATCATGCGGTTGACGACCGACGAGATCGAGCAGGTGATGGGTGGCCACGCGGCCGAACCGGTCCGGGTGGTCATCCCCCGTGAGGGCTCCATCGAGGAGCGCGCCCAACTGGCCGTCCGGGAGCTCACGAACACGGGTGGCTTGCAGCGAAGCATCATCTGCGTGGCCTCCCCCACCGGCGTCGGCTACGTGAACTACGTGATGGCCGAGGCGCTGGAGTACCTGACCCGTGGCGACTGCGCAGTTGTGGTCCCGCAGTACGCCTACGTCCCCAGCGCGCTCGCACTGAACAAGACCGAAGAGGGCGTGGAACTGCAGGCGGCGGTGATCGAGGCGATCGGCCGCCGGCTGGACGAGTTGGCGCCACCGAGTCGTCCGCGCATCGTGCAGTTCGGGGAGAGCCTCGGCGCCCAGGTGGCCGCGGACGTGGCCGGCCCGGAGGGTGTTCCCCGCTTCGACGCGGTCGGGCTCGATGCGGGCCTGTACCTGGGAGTTCCCTTCCGCAGCACGCTGTGGAAGGC
Organism: uncultured Actinomycetota bacterium; assembly: GCA_963733395.1. GTDB lineage: Bacteria > Actinomycetota > Actinomycetes > S36-B12 > UBA10799 > JADKAV01. The sequence continues at coordinate 47,525 of CAVTCZ010000016.1, read as the reverse complement.
GTGGCTGGATGACCCGGAGGCGCTCTCGGATGCCGGCCGTTTGGTCAACGTGTCCGAGCCGGCCGAGTTGACCGCTTCCCCGGGCCGACACGTCATGATCAACCACCACGACGACCCGATCAACAAGTTCTCCTACGAGATGGTGGTGCAGCGGCCCTGGTGGTTCGGAGCGCCGGAGACCCGCCCGCCCAAGGTCCCCCGCGAGACGTTGTTCCGGCCGGTGATCAGCTTCGTGATCGCACTCGTGGACCTCATGAACGGCATGGACTCCAAGCCGGGGGAGTTCCATCGCGTCGCCCACGACTACCGGATCGATCTGGGCGAGGCCTTGGAGAAGACCTACAACCTGCCCGCCACCGCCGACCAACGCGACCAGATCGAATCCGCCCTGCGCCGCCGCGAGCACGAATGGGCCGAGAAGCGGCTCATCGCCAAGACCGGCGAGAAGGCACTGCGGCAACTGCGCGACACCATCAACTCCTGGGGTCAGGACATGGTGAACATCCAGATCGACGAGAAGCCCGGTGACGAAGCGTCATCACGGCTGATCGATTATCTGAACGCCCGACTGGGGCAATCCGGCAGTTCCGGGGCCGCCTAGCGTCGTGCGCGACGGGTGCCTTGACGGGCTCCCGCAGCCGGCGATCTGTGTGACGACGTTGCGCCCCGGGCCAGCTGGTTTGTCACGAAGGTGCGCGGTCGAACCGCCCTGCAGCCCGCAACATCGTGACAAACCGCCCTGCGCACCCCCCAACATCGTCACAAACCCTCGGGCCGGCCCGAGGAGCCCGCCGCCGACCCCGGTCCCCGGGCACAGAGCTTGCGGGCCGGACCGGCAACGAGATCGGCACCACCGCGAACCAACTTCCGACGCGCGACACCAGCCGACACGGGTCGCAATCCGAAACGGCAAGTCCTGCTTCCGGCGCACTGGACGCAATACCGTCGGAGTGTGACGACGCGGCCACAGGCCGGATTCGCACCTGGGACCGGCAACCGGGTCCGGAGCGCTCACTGGGCGCTGCTCGGGCTGGCTCTGGCCTGCGCGGTCGCAGCGGTGGTCATCGGGAACGAGGATCCGGAGTCGTACGCGGCGGCGCACATCGCCGCTGCCGGCTTCGGCCTCTTCGCGGCTGCTGCCATCGTGTGGGCCTCGATGGAAAGAGCCAGCCGGGAGCCCACCCGGCATGCCTGGTTCGTCATGTCGGGGGTCGGTACCGGGATCGTGCTGGTCGGTCAGAGCATCGGCTACCTGCTGACCCGCAACACCCCGGGCTACTTCGACCCCCGCATCGAGACCATCCCGCTGCTCATCGGGATGCCGCTGGCCGGCTTCGGCGCGGTGATGCTGAGCTGGCCGCGGGGCATGAGCCGCAGCGAGCGGATGCTGGTGACGATCGACTCGCTGCTGGGCATAGGGGCGCTGTGGGTCCTCTGGGCACAGGTCGTCATCCCGCGGTGGGCGGCCCCACTCGACGACACGATGCTGGTGTGGGCCCGGATCGACCAGATCGCACTGTTCGCAGGCCTGTGCCTGATCATCGTGCTGACCACTGCCAGCCGCCGGCTGGGGTCGCTGCCACTGCCGCAGTTGTTGTTGCTGCTCGGCGGGGTGGCCCTTTGGCTCTTGAGCGATCTGGCCGGGGAGCTGGGCCCGGACCGCAGCGTCGCGGTAACCGCATCGATCATCGGCTACACCCTGTCCGTGGCGCTGATCGTGGCGATGGCCCACCGGTCGGCCGCCGAGACGGAGTCGCCCCGGCAGACCCGATGGCGGGCCGCGCTGTCCACCTCGATCGCAATGGTCCTGCTGATCCTCGCCGGCCTGGTCGTGATCGGCCTCGCCGCCGATCAGTTGACGACCAGCGCCAAGGTCGTCACGACCGCGGTCTGGGTGCTGTCCCTGCTGGGCATCGCCTTCGCACGGGCAACGTCCATGACCGACTGGCGCGAGGTGCAGATCCACGGGTCCACCCAGCAGCTCTCCGAGTCCGCCGCGAAGGGCTGGGTGGGGACCCTGTTGCGCGACAGCGCCGAGTACGTGCTGGTCCTCGACGCGCAGGGCCGGATCGTCTTCGCCTCGCCCCGCACGCAGAGTGTGCTGGCCCCCGGGGAGCGGCTGTCCGACATGGTGGTGGACCCGGAGCCCGATGAGATCGGCGTGATCCTGGCCGGGGTGGCATCGCAGTCGGTTCCGCACGGCCCGCACGAGATGTTGTTCTCGCCGCAGTCCGGGGCCCACCGGGAGGTCGAGGTGTACGTGCGGCCGGTCAACGACATGGAGTTCGAGGGCTTCGTGGTGACCGGCACCGATGTGACCGACGCACGGCGACTGGCCCAGAGCTTGGACCTCACCCGGCGCCGCGACGAGCTCACCGGGCTGCTCACACCGGAGGCCATGGCCGCCGAGGTCGCGGCGAGCCTGGCCGGCAGCACGTCCGCCCGCCGCAGCGTGGTGTTCGCCGTCCTGGACATCACCGACTTCGGCGTGTGGAACGACAGTCTCGGCCGTCAGGGCGGCGACGAGATCCTGCAGGGTGTGGCCCGGCAGATGGAAGGCCTGCCCGAGGACGTGCAAGCCGTCAGCCGGATGGCCGGCGACTCGTTCGGCCTGCTGATCACCTCCCCGCAACCGGTCGCCGCCACCGAGCAGGTCATCGACACGATCCGCCGGTCCCTGGCCGGACTCATCCTCGGCAACGACGTCGAGGTGGACCTCAGTTTCCGGGTGGGCTTCTCGCTGGCCGGACCCGGGGAGCAGATGCAGCCCGAGCAGATCATGGAACAAGCCGATGTCGCACTGCGCAGGGCGCGCAAGAGCCGCCATGCCCAAGTGGTGCAGTTCCGCCCCGGCATGAACGAGGACCTCGTGAACCGCCTGGGCGCCGAGCTGCGGATACGCGAGGCATTGCACAACGACGGCATCGCGGTCTTCTACCAACCGATCCTGTCGTTGAGAGACGCGTCGATCCGTTCCTTCGAGGCCCTGGCCCGCATCCGCCCGACGCACGGGGGCGTCGTCGAGCCCGACGCGTTCATGGAAGCCGCCGAATACAGCGGCCTCATCCTCGATATCGACCGGCGGGTGCGTCAGATCGTCGCCGCCGACTGGGCGGCGATCGCGCGGGCCACCGGCACCGACGTGCGCGTGAACATCAACGTCACCCAGATGGAACTCAACGCCGAACTGGTGGCCGACCTCGAGCGCCTGGGCCTGACCGGCAAGGTGACGATCGAGGTGACCGAAGCCTCCCTGCTGTCCAATCCCGTCGTGGCGCGACAGACGCTGGAGACGATTCGGCAGGCAGGTGGGAAGGTGGCGATCGACGACTTCGGCACCGGGTACTCCTCGTTGTCGCAGATCGTCTCGCTTCCCTGCGACATTCTCAAGATCGACCGCAGCTTCGTCTGCGACATGTCCGAGACGAGCACCACGTCGAGCCTGGTGCGGGCGATGGTGCAACTGGCCGACGACATCGGGTTGCACACCGTGGCCGAAGGGGTCGAGACCGCCGAGCAGGCAGTCGCGCTGCGGGCCATCGGCTGCGACGGCGCGCAGGGTTTCCACTACGCCCGGCCGTTGCCGATGGCGGACCTACTGCGGTGGATCGCGCAGCACACCTCCGCAGGGATCCCGTCGCCGGCGACCCCGCTCGACCGGCCCGCCGCCACCGGGCATCCCGCGACCCGGCACTGACGCCGCTACTTGCTGGCGTTGCGGTACTTGTTGATCGCCATCGGCGCGAAGATCGAAACCAACAGGATCATCCAGCCGATGGTGACCAGAATCGGGTACTGGCTCGGGATCCCGTCTCCCACATAGGGGTTCGGGTTGCCGAACAGCTCCCGGGTCGATGCCGTCAGGGTGCTCACCGGGTTCCACTCCGCGATGGGTTGCAGGATCGGCGGTAGCGACTCCGGTGGGACGAACACGTTCGAGATGAACGTCAACGGGAAGATCGTGACGAATGTCAGTTGCTGAGCGGTCTCGGTGTTCGGCACGGACAGGCCGATCCAGACCCCGATCCAGGACATGACGTAGGCGAAACTGAGCAGCAGCACCACCGCGAGCTGGAACTGCAGGAAGCCGTTGTGAACCCGCCACCCGACGACCAGGCCGGCCAGCATGAGCACCACCAGGATGCCCGCCTGGTAGATCGTGTCCGCGACTGTCCGTCCGGTCAGTACCGCCGAACGGGCCATGGGCAACGACCGGAACCGGTCGATCAGGCCCTTGCCCATGTCGTCGGTCATGCCCACCGCCGTCGTCGCCGAAGCGAAGGCGATGGTCTGGGCGAAGATGCCCGGCATCAGGAACTCGTTGTAGTTCCCGCCGCCCGGAAGGGGGATCGCCCCACCGAAGACGTACGCGAACAGCAGCACGAACATGATCGACTGCAGGATGGCGAAGATCGCCAGTTCCGGGATGCGGGGGATGCGCTTGAGGTTGCGCCACATGATGACCAGTGCGTCGGACACCGGCCCGGACTCCATGATGCTCATGCGTCACTCCCTTCGGTTACCTCGTCCGCGGCATGGTGACCGGTGAGCGAGAGGAACACGTCGTCGAGGGTGGGACGGCGCAGGGCCACATCGTCGATCGCGATGCCATCCTCGCCGAACACCCGCACCACCTCCACCAGTTGCTGGGCCCCGCCCGTGGAGGCTGCGGTCAAGCGGCGGGTGTGGTCGTCGTGCTCGATCTCCCCGTGACACAGCCCGGCCAGCAAGTCACGGGCCCTCGGCACCGCGTCCCGGTCCCTGACCACGACTTCGATGCGTTCGCCGCCGACTTGGGCCTTGAGCTGATCGGCCGTACCCTGCGCGATGATCTTGCCCGGTGTCCACGACCGCGATCGTGTCGGCGAGTTCGTCGGCCTCCTCCAGGTACTGGGTGGTCAGCAGCAGGGTCGTGCCCTCCCGCACCAGGTCGCGGATGACGTCCCACATCCCCAGGCGGCTGCGCGGGTCCAGGCCCGTGGTCGGCTCGTCCAGGAAGAGCAGGTTGGGGCGGCCGATGAGGGCACTGGCAAGGTCGAGCCGGCGCCGCATGCCACCGGAGTAGGTCTTGATCGTGCGGCCGCCGGCCTCCTCCAGATCGAACTTCTCCAGGAGTTCGCCCGCCCGCTTCTTGGACTCGGCCTTGGGCATCTCGTAGAGGCGGCCGAACATGTAGAGGTTCTCCCAGCCGGTGAGGTTCTCGTCCACCGCCGAGTACTGACCCGACAGACCGATCGCCCGCCGGACATCCTGCGACTGCTTGACCACGTCGAAGCCCGCCACCGTGGCGCGGCCACCATCGGGGCGTAGCAGCGTGGTCAGAATCCGCACGGTGGTGGTCTTGCCGGCGCCGTTCGGGCCCAGCAGGCCCAGTACCGTGCCCTGGGGAACCTCCAGGTCCACCCCGTCCAGCGCCCTGACCTCGGAAGATCCGCGACGGGCCGGGTATACCTTCACGAGCCCCTGGGCCTCGATCGCATTCGTCATAGGGCGACCCTAAGGGCCACCTAAGACACAGCGCCAGTGGGGTTTCCACAGGCCCCGGCGCGAAGGACGACGGATTCCGTAGTCTGAGTGGGCGTCGGGCGTGACTCTCGTCACACCCCGTGGGGAGCGGCGGGTGGCCTTCGTCACAGTCGGTTGTGAGCCCCCCGGAGGTATGCAACGGTCGAAGAGTCGCGTCGGAGAAGCCTTCGACGCCACGGAGGCCACGGCCCCCGTTGACCGCCCCACAGACCGCGGTGCAGTACCGGCTGCGCGAGGGGACGTCCGATCAAGGAATTGTTTTGCGTAAAGCACTTGTGATGCCCGTTGCCGCCCTGGCCATCGCCGGATTCGGCGCCACCACTGTCGCCCCCGCCATGGCCACCCCCGTGTCGGCCAAGCAGCAGGACAACCGTGGCAAGGACCGCGCGTCCCGCAGCAAGCCCGCCTCCTACCCGATCCAGGTCAAGTACGTGAACCGCTACAACCTGGGCCGCAACCAGCTCAAGGAGATCGCCGCCGCGAAGGCGTGGGCCAATGGCTCCATGCCGCGCAGGGTCCGCCAGTGCGAGTCCGGCGGCTACTACGGCATCAACACCGGCAACGGCTACTACGGCGCCTACCAGTTCGCCGCCGGCACCTGGCTCGGCGTGGGTGGCGGCAAGTACGCCCGCTACGCCCACCAGGCACCGAAGTTCGCCCAGGACCACATGGCCTACCGGCTGTGGAAGCGTTCCGGGTGGGGCCCCTGGGGCTGCGCCTGATCCGCACGTTCAAGGACTCCCGGTCTCCTGCAAGGGGCCGGGAGTTCTTGCGTGGGGGGCTCGTACGCGGCTCTTGTGACGCTTCGGATGTGAGCGGGGAGTCTGATCTTGGCGGTGTGCGGTGAGTGTGTCGGTGCCGGGTGTGGGACAGGGGTCCTGCAAGTGCCGGTGGCTGGTCCAGGCTGCTGCGACCCCGGCCGGCTCGGGGGCAACACCTCGGTGGGTGCCCGGGGGTCGGACCGGACGGGTTCGTTGACGCTCGTGCAGTTCGATGGCGTTGGTGCAGTTGGTGGAGGTTCAGCGGCTCCCGAACGTCAACAAACTGCACGAACACTCACCAACACCGGCAGCCCACGCTCCGGCCCGGACGGTGCCACCCCGCACAGACCAGCGCCACCGAGGTCGGCGATCTACCGAGTGGTGCGGCTTCGCGCCGACGGTCGCATCTGGAGGTCCCGCCGCCCGCAACGACTGTTGCGCGGTTGCTGGTGCCGTCCCACGACTGTTGCGCGGTTGCTGGTTTTGGGGGTGCAGAACCGACAACCGTGCAACAGTCGCGGTCCGCGGACCGCAACCGCGCAACACTCGCGGTGATCGGCCGCCGAGCTCGCCCTGCGCCACCTGACTCCCCGCCGAAATCCGAAGCCCCACTCTTGTGACAAATTCGCAGAACGCGTCAGCGCAGCACAATCGCCGCGCCGCCCCGGCGAGGATCGGCGTGGGCGACCAGTTCGCCGTCGGCGCGGACCTGGACCGCGTTGACCCCGCCGAAGTAGAAGTGGCGGTCCGGCCACAGGCTGACCTCGCCGAGGGAGCCCAGGGCGTCGATCTGGTGGGCGGACAGTCCCGGCTCGACCTGGATCACACCCTGGTTGTCCACGTGCACCCGCGGCGCCTCCACCGCTCCCGGCAGGTCGGCGTCACCACTGAGCAACAACGTGATCACCCTGGTCAACGCGCTGCGGATGCGTTCGCTGCCACCGGTGCCGAGCACCAAGCGGCCACCTTCGAAGTCGACGACGCTGGGGGCCATCATCGAGCGGATCCGCTCACCCGGGGTGGCGGCATCCGGACCTCCCGGATGCAGGTCGTCCTCGCCCATCATGTTGTTCAAATGGATCCCTGTGCCCGGCAGGAACACGCCCCCGCCGAGACCGTTGGACAGCGTCAGGGCGGCGCACATGCCGTCGGCGTCGACCACGCTGATGTGCGTGGTGCCGGCACTGGCGACCGGTGCACTCACCTGCGCCTTCAGCCAGGCGGTCGTCTCGGCGAGCGCCTCGGCGATCGCCCGCGGCTGGGGGTGGGCGTCCTCGGCCAGATCGCTGAGCACGTGGGCCACGATCGACCCGCCCAAGGACGGCATCGGGTTGGTCGTGATGGCCCCGGAACGGATCGGTGCGACCAGCGGGTCCCGCTCGATCACGGTCGTATGCGGCCAGGTCCTCACCGGTGACCGGCCCCTCCGGCATCAACGCGGCGAAGGCTTCCCGCAGATCGGCGATCCCGGTGACCTCACCCTGCGCCACCCGCTCGAGGAAACCGGCGAGCTCGGCGTCCTGGAAGATCTCCCCGGCACCGAGCAGTCGGCCCCGCGGCGCCATCCGGGCGCGGGCGTCCTGCGTGAGCGTGAGCACCGGTTCGATCAGCGCCATGGCGTGCGCCTGACCGGGTTCGAGCACGATCCCGTCCCGGGCGTAGGCGATCGCGGGTCCGATGACCCCGGCCAGCGGCAATCGCCCCCAGCGTCGATGCGCGGCGAGGAAACCGTCGAGGCAACCTGGGACCGCCACCGTGGCCACGCCGACGTGGAAGTCCTGGGTGGCGCCCGAGTAGACCACCGTCACGGTCTGTCGCGCCCCGGCCGGGCCGCTGGGCACGGCGGTGAAGAAGTCGAGCAACGTGGACCGGCCATCCGGTGTCCGCACCAGCAGGAAGCCCCCGCCTCCGATGCTGGAGACGCCCGGTTCCGACACCGTCGACGCGAAGGCGGCCGCGATCGCAGCGTCCACGGCGGTGCCACCGGCCGCGAGCACGCTCGCGCCGGCCTCCGCGGTCAAGGCCGAACCGCAACTGATCGCACCCCGGGACACCTGGCCAGGGTATTGGCTGGCAGCCATCGCAGATGCAGACCCCCGTGGGAATCCTCGTCGCGCCGACTTCGTTGCACCTGACGTGGCAACCACCGAACTCACCGATATCAACTTCTCCGAGCAGACCGCGGGCAAGACCGTGGTGATCGACTTCTGGGCCGAATGGTGCGGTCCATGCCGTTCCTTCGCCCCGGTCTTCACGAAGGTCTCGGGGGACTACGCCGACGTCGTCTTCGGCAAAGTCGATGTCGATGCCAACCCGGCACTCGCGCAGGCATTCGGCGTGACGGCGATACCGACCCTGGTGGTCCTGCGGGACAACAAGGTGCTGCTGTCAGAGGCGGGCGCGATGAACGAGGGCGCCCTGCGCACCAGGATCGACAAGGCCCTGCAAGGCCCGAAACGGATGACGTTCCAGTTCTGAGTGGGACTACAGGACGCTGATGCGGGCGTCCGGTGCGTAGTGCAGTTCGAACCGTCGGGCTGACACCTGGCTCACGGCGTCAATCACGACCTGGCCGTATTCCTCGCAGAAGTGGAATACGACGAGGTGGTCGCCTTCCACGTCGATGGTGTCGCCATTCTTCAACTGCTTCGCTGCCCTAACCACGTTCTTAAGGATCGGCTATCTCCTTCTGGATCTCGAGCACAAACGGCCACGAAAGAGTCACGGAACGGTTACGAAGTTCCGCGGCGAGGTATCGGGCCCGCGATGCGGCCACATCGAGGCGCTATCAGGCAGCCCGGGCGCACAGCCCAGCAGCGACATCCTGGTGCGGAATCCTTGCGAAGCCTGAGGGTCAACGACCGCTGTCAGCGTCCTCGTCGACCTCGGCGTATCCGGTGTCGTCGTCGTACTCGGTGTAGTCGAAGTCGTTCCCACCATGGTCGGACTTCGACTGTCCGCTCAGTTCAGCTTGCAGAGCAGCAAGGTCGGTCTGAGGCGCGTTGTACTTCAGTTCGCGCGCAACCTTGGTCTGCTTGGCCTTTGCACGGCCGCGCCCCATATGGCTCGACCCCCTCGCCCGGGATCCGTCCCGAAGGTCAGTTGACAGTTTCCTATGCTGGGCATCGAGCCCACGTGAGCAGCGTACCCCGTGGTCCGCGGGATCCGCACCTTACCCACCCCGATTATGCCGTGGGCGTTGGACTCCTGCGAGTGGGCCCTCGGCTGATCAGGTTGCCGCCTCAACGAATGGATGCGAGACTCAACGCAACCCTCTTATCGGACAAATGGAGCGAGAATGAGCGCCAATCTCAGCAATCCCGAGGAGCTACTGACCCCCTCCGAGGTTGCGGCGCTCTTCCGCGTCGACCCCAAGACCGTGACCCGCTGGGCGAAAGCAGGCAAGCTGTCCTGCGTCAAGACCCTCGGCGGTCACCGCCGCTACCTGGCCAGCGAGGTGAACTCACTGCTGGAGGGTTCACTGCCCCAACAGCGGACCCCCAGCGGATCTCCGCTGACAACCGGGCAGCCGGCCCCCCAGATGGGGCTGTAGTCAGACCAACCGCAGCGGACCGGGGTGGTCCGGAGGGGCGGGCACCGAGGTCAGCGGCAGGCGGTACCCGGTGAAGTTCATGTCCGCGGTGCATACGCCCGACGGAGTTCAACGCACCACCGGGAGAGGTTCAACACCGAGCTGGCAGGTGCCGTCCGGTTTGAAGGCCGCCGCTGGCCCCAGCGTCGGCTCCAACGTCCGTTGGACCACCCGGAGGCCGGTGTCCTGCAGGATCCAGTCCCGCTCCAGCGCGTCGCGGGCCACCGTGAACGGGGTTCCGGTGCACGCGGCGTTGTCGTAGTAGACGGTTGTGGGGCCGGGACCAACCATCCGTTCGGGTAGTAGACGTACTGGCCGCCGTCGATGCTCACCATGAAGACGGCTACCGGAAGACTGAACGACCCAAGGGCCTGCCCCACCACGACGCCGTTGGCGTCGACCACGTACCCGAAGCTGTTGGCCGCGCCCCCCGGGCCGCCCGGACCCTTGGACCCCGTGGGCCCAGCCTTGGTCCACGTTGTCTTCTTCCAGCCCTTCTTGCACTTCTTCGACTTGCCCAGTAGCAGGCGCATCTCGCCACTGGACTTCTTGACGCACGCGGTGTACTTCTTCGCTGCCGATGCCGGTTCGGCGACAGCCAGGCCTGCGGCGCCTACGAGGGCCACCGCCGCCCCGGTCGCGATCATCTTCCTCATGGTCGCCCCGCTCAGCCGATCGTCAACGGGCCGGGGACGTCCGGCGGCGCGGCGACCGATTGCAGTGCGACGAGAGTCCCGGTGTAGTAGGCCGGACCAGGGTAGGTGGTATCAGCCACGCACGTCCCGGTGTCGTCCAGTTCCCACAACGGCAGGTTGACCACGTTCTCCGTGGTCGTGGTGAGTTGCCACGCGAACGCCGCCCCGAGGGAAGGCGAGGTCGGACGGTAGACCAGGCGACTCGGTCCCCCTGCGGATCCAGTCAGCAGCTGGGTGGACAAGGCCGAATCGGAGTCCGCGTACGCCGTGCCCGTGCAGGTGTTGTTCTTGAAGGTGGGCGATGACGACCCGAGGGGATAGAGAACCCCACTCGGCGTGAAAGCGTACGAGCCGCCGTCCACCTCGACGAAGAGCAGTCCGGGACCGAACAGGGGGAACAGCCCGAGGAACTTGCCGAGGGTCTTCCCGTCGCGGTCCTTGACGGTGAGATTCGGTCCCTGCGCGCCTTGGTTGCCCTGCGGACCGGTACTTGCCCTGCTGGTTCCAGGAGACCTTCTTCCAGCCCTTCTTGCACTTCTTCTTGCTGCCGGAGAGGATGCGGACTTCGCCGGTCTTCTTCTTGACGCAGGCGTTGACGGTCTTGGCCTGGGCCGGGATGGCGGTACCACCAGCCACCAGCAGACCAGCGCCCAGAGCGCCGGCAATACCGATTCGAGAGACTCTCCTGAACAAGACGCACCTCCACAGTGTGTGCGTGGAAGGCTAGCGGTAGCGGGGCTGTATGTCCTCTCCGACGCGACGGCCGTCGCGGCTGCGGTGCTCGACCGGGGCTTGCGGAAGCCGGTCGGCCCCACAGACGCCTGGCGCAGGACTCTAGCCTCAGACCACCTTCAGCGGGCCGGGCCGATCTGCAGGGGCCGGCACTTCGGTGAGGAACACCCGGTATCCCGTGAAGGTCAGGCGAGGCCGTGCACGCCCCCGCGTCGTCCGGTACCAGTTCTGGCCGTTGATCACCGACGTCACCTGCGCCTGACTGCTTGTAGGCACTCGCTGGGCCGAGCGCCGGCGTGAACTGCCGGTAGACGACCCGCAGCGTCGAGTCCTGCTGAACGATCGACAGAGCTATCCGCGTGTTCGATCCTGTGATGAACGGCGTTCCCGTGCAGGCGGCGTTGTCGTAGTTGGCCGAGACCGCGACTGCGGCATCGAGCCAGCCATTCTGGAAGTACGTGTACGCGCCCCCGTCGATCAGCACTGAGAAGTGCAGGCATCGGGCCTGCCGAGAGATCCCCAGGGACTAGGCCCACCACGGCATCGCCGCCATCGACCACGACGTCCCAGGGAGTTCGCCGTTCCAGCCGGCCCATCGGGTCCCTTCGGCCCCTCGGACCGGCCTTGGTCCACTTCGTCTTCTTCCAGCCCTTCTTGCACTTCTTGGACTTCCCGAGCAGAAGCCGGACCTCACCGGTCGACTTCTTCACGCACGCGGTGTAGGTCTTCGCCGCCGCAACCGGTTCGGCTCGTCGGCCGAGCCGGAGCCCGCGACCAGGGCGGCCGTCGCAGAGAACGCGATCATCCTGTTCATGGCGCACCTAGCCGATCGTCAACGGGCCGGGAACGTCCGGTGGCGCCGTCACCGACTGCAGCGCCACGAGGGTACCGTTGTAGTTGGCCGCGTCCGCCACACATGCGCCGGTACGCGTCGAACGTGTACATGGGCTGGGTCACGATTCTCGATGGTGGCTGGTGAACTCCCACGCGAACGTCGGCCCAAGCGCCGGTTCATCTTCCGGTAGACGAGCCGCGTCGGGACCGCCGGCGACCCGGTGATCAACTGTGTGTTCTGCGGGGACGAGGACCGGACGTATGCCGTCCCGTTGCAGGCGTTCGTCTTGAAGGCCGGGGACCCGCTGCCGAACGGGTAGACCAGGACACCGTTCGGTGCGTACATGTACGAGCCGCCGTCGATCTCGACGACATCAGCGCGATATCCAGCCGGGAACAGTCCGAGGAACTTCCCCAGCACCTTGCCGTGCCGTCCTTCACCACCAGGTTCGGGCCCTGCGCACCCTGGTTCCCCTGCGGGCCGGTGTCGCCCTTCTGGTTCCAGGAGATCTTCTTCCAGCCCTTCTTGCACTTCGTCTTGGAGCCGGTGAGGATCCGCAACTCCCCCGTGCTCTTCTTCACACAGGCCTTGACGGTCTTGGCTTGGGCCGGCACTGCGGCACTGCCAGCCACCAGCACGCTGGCACCCAGCGCAGTGGCCAACGCGATGCGGGACGATTTCTTGAACACGACGCACCTCCATGGTCGGTACTTCGAACGCTACGCCCCCTGGGTGCGCGCTGCCACGGCCCCCGGCGAAACGCTCAGCCGATCAGTCGAACACTCCCACCGAAGCCGCCCTTCGCAGGGGCGTCGCTGACGTCGGCGTCGCTGCGCTCCCGGACCTGACCGCACACCCATGCCGGCACCCCGCGAGCGGCGAGCACGCGCAAGGGCGGGTTCAGCCTGTGGCACGACCGCCAGCATCCCGATGCCCATGTTGAACGTCCGCTCGGCGTCGGCTCGTGTCACCCCGCGGGCCATCAGCACCTGGAACACCGGTGGCAGATCCCACGTCGACCGGTCGATGTCGGCGTGGAGATGCTCGGGCAGGACCCGGGCCAGGTTGCTGGCCAGCCCACCGCCGGTCACGTGCGAGAAGGCGTGTACCAGTTCCGCCTCCGCCAGCGCGAGGCAGTCCTTGGTGTAGATGCGGGTCGGCTCCAGCATCTCCTCGCCGAGAGTGCGGCCGAACTCGGGGACCTCGGTGTCCAGGGTCCAGTCGGACAGCAGGACCTTGCGGGCCAGCGAGTAGCCGTTGGAGTGCAGCCCCGAGGAGGCCATGGCGATCACCGTGTCACCGGCGCGCACCCGGTCGGGGCCCAACAGCGAGTCCGCCTCCACCACCGCGGTGCCGGCGCCGGCGACGTCGTACTCGTCGGGCGCCATCAGTCCGGGGTGCTCCGCGGTCTCACCGCCGAGTAGCGCACACCCGGCCTGCTCGCAGCCAGCCGCGATGCCGCTGACGATGGCCGCGATGCGTTCGGGCACGACCTTGCCGGTTGCGATGTAGTCGGTCATGAACAACGGCTCGGCGCCGCACACCACGAGGTCGTCGACGACCATCGCGACCAGGTCGACGCCGATCGTGTCGTGGATGTCCATCGCCCGGGCGACGGCGATCTTGGTGCCGACGCCGTCGGTGGCAGTGGCCAGCAGGGGCCGCCGGTAGCGGGCCAGGGCGGAGGCGTCGAAGAGTCCCGGCGAACCCGCCGAGATCCCCGACCACCTCGGGGCGCATCGTGGCCGCGACCCGCTCCCGCATCAACTCGACGGCACGCTCGCCTGCCTCGACGTCGACCCCGGCGTCGGCGTAACTGCTCACCCGGTCACCTCGAGGATGTGCTTCGACCGCAGTTCCGGATCGGCCAGCGGCACCGGGTACACGCCGTCGAAGCAGGCCCGGCACAGGTGCTCGGCCGCCAGGCCCGTCGCCTCGATCAGGCCCTCCAGCGAGACATAGCCGAGGGAGTCCGCGCCGATCGACGTGCGGATGTCGTCGATGCTCAACCCGGGTGCGATGAGCTCGGCGCGCGAGGCGAAATCGATGCCGTAGTAGCAGGGCCACTGCACCGGGGGCGAGGAGATCCGCACATGCACCTCGCGGGCACCCGCCTCCCGCAGCATCCGAGCGATGGCGCGCTGGGTGTTGCCGCGGACGATCGAATCGTCGACCACGACCAGGCGCTGACCGGAGATGATCTCGCGCAGTGGGTTGAGCTTCAGGCGCAGGCCCAACTGCCGGATCGTCTGCGACGGCTGGATGAACGTGCGGCCGACGTAGGCGTTCTTGACCAGACCCTGTGCGAACGGGATGCCCGACTGCTGGGCGTAGCCGATGGCCGCGGGGGTGCCGCTCTCCGGCACCGGGATCACGATGTCGGCATCCACCGGGGCTTCGATCGCCAGTTTCCGGCCGACCGCTGAACGCACCCCATGGATACTGCGGCCGTTGAGGATCGAATCGGGCCGGGCCAGGTAGACGTACTCGAACAAGCAGCCCTTGGGGCTCGGCTTGGCGAACATCCATGAGCGCACGCCGTTCTCATCGATCGCCACGAACTCACCGGGTTCGATCTCGCGGACGAACGAGGCGCCGACGATGTCCAGCGCGGCGGTTTCGCTGGCGATCACCCAACCCCGCTCCAGCCGGCCCAGGCACAGCGGCCGGATCCCCTGCGGATCCCGGGCGCCGTACAGGGTGTGCTCGTCGAGGAACACCAGGGAGAATGCCCCGCGCAGCAACGGCAGTTCGGCCATCGCCGCCTGCTCCATGGTCTCGCCGGGGTGGGCGGCCAGCAGCGCGGTGATCAGGTCGGTGTCGGAAGTGGCGACCATCGAGTTGTCCAGCGGCAGCTCGCCGGTGTCGAGCGTGGTGAGGCGCTCGGCGAGCTCGTGGGTGTTCGTCAGGTTGCCATTGTGACCCAGCGCGATATGGCCGGTGGCGGTGGTGCGGAACGTCGGCTGGGCGTTCTCCCACACACTCGATCCCGTCGTCGAGTACCGGGCGTGGCCGATGGCGATGTAACCCCGCAGCGAATCGAGCAGCGAGTCGGAGAAGACCTGCGACACCAGGCCCATGTCCTTGTAGACGAGCACCTGTGAACCGTCGCTGGTCGCGATACCGGCCGATTCCTGGCCCCGGTGTTGCAGCGCGTACAGCCCGTAGTAGGTCAGTTTGGCGACCTCATCGCCGGGCGCCCAGACCCCGAAAACCCCGCAGGCATCCTGCGGGCCCTTCTCGCCGGGTAGGAGTTCGTGGTTCAACCGCCCATCGCCGCGCGCCACCTGTTCAGTGTGGCACACACCGGTGACGCCGATGGGGCGCCTGCTGAGCCGGGTTCTGCCAACTTCGCGCCAATTCCGGCCATTGGTGGCCGGAATCGGCCTGAAGTCTTGGCGAGCGCGCTTTCGAGAAGGACCGACCGACCTCGGCCCGGTCGTATCCTGAGGGTGCAACCACCGCCAGTCAGTGCGGTGATCGTTTCGAACCGCAGTGGGTTTCGTCGCCGCACCGGTCAGCGGTACGAAGCGGGGGCAAAACGGTCAAGGTCGGCAAGCCTCTCAAGGTGCAGTACGGAGTCACCAGACGCCGCAGCCCTCACCGCCCACCTCAAGGGCAAGAGGACCCTGCAGCAGGTACAGGCCAAGGCCGGGAGCAACACCCTGAAGTGGAGACTGCCCAAGAGCCTCCAGGCGGTCAGGTACTCACTGCGGCGGCTGTTCGAGGGCACGAGCCGCGCAGCACCAAGGTCAAGGTGACCCGGTAGCCCCCGCGCGCCGCTGGGCCGACGAGCGCCTCAACGCAACGGCAGCCACTCCGACAGGTCGCTGCGCTCACCGCTGGCGTCCACGCGTCCGGCGGCGACGGCATCCGCCCACGTCAGCTCCCCGCTGACCAGGGCCAGCCACGTCGGGGCGTCACACTCGACCAGCGCCCGCGGGGTGCCGCGGCGATGCGCACCACCCGGCACTGCCTGCACCGCACCGTAGGGCGGGACCCGGATCTCCACGGACCGGCCCGGGGCGGCTTCCGCGAAAGCCGCCAGCGCCGCCTTGACCTGCTCGCGGGTGCTCACACTCCGACGATACGGCGGTACCGCGGCTTCCACATCGAGTCCAGAACGGCCTGCAGTGGGTTGTCCGGCGCAACCCGCGCGACCCCCTCGGCCACCGCCTGCTGAACCACCGCCGCCGCAACCGACGCGGACGTGGCGCGAATGTCCGCGATCTCCGGCAGCAGCGGCCCGACTCGACGATGGCGTCCCGGATCTGGTCGGCGATGCCCACGCCTGCGGTGCCGGCCCCGAAGACGACCACCCGGTGCTCAGCCAGTGGGGTCGCGGTGACGCGCACGCCCGACAGGATCGCCGCGAACGCGATCGCGCCGGTCCCCTGCATGGCAGGTACACGTTCTTCGCCAAGGTGCTCGGCTGTTCGGTCAGTTGCCGGCGCACGCGGGCGAGTTGCTGGTCGATGGTCTCGACCCGCTGCGGCAGCGGGCCCACCAGCCCGAGTTCCTCGCGTTCGGAGTCGGTGAAGGCGGACTGCTTGTTCAGCCGCGGGTCGGCCAGCAGCGCCTGTCCGCGCAACGTGGTGGGCCGATCCGGTGGGTCGTACATTCTCCGGTTGTACGCCGGACGCGCATTTGATGCCCGTCGGCGCGGCTGGAGGCGCTCCCGATCGCTTCTGTGACGAAGTCGCAGCGACCCCTAGAACCCGCGCAGCCTGTCCGTGCAGTTTCGTCACAGAAGCCGGGCGGCGCCGGCCTCACACCTCAGGCACGGATTGCGGACAAGGCGCTGCGCTGCCGGCCCGTGGCCTCGAAGTTCGCCGGGCTCAGCCAGGCCTGCAGGGCCCTGCGCCGCGCCGGCCACTCGGAGTCCAGCAGCGAGAACCAGGCGGTGTCCCGGTTCTCCCCCTTGACCACCATGTGCTGCCGGAAGACCCCCTCGAAGGTGAACCCGAACCGCAGCGCCGCGGCCTTGGACGCCTCATTGCGGTTGTCGCACTTCCACTCGACTCGGCGCGCGCCGAGGGCGAACAGGTGATCGGTGAGCAGGTAGACCGCCTCCGTGGCCGCGGGCGTGCGGCGCAAGCTGCGGCCCCCAGAGCACGTTGCCGATCTCCGCGACGCCGTTGGGCAGGTCGATGCGCATGATCGACACCCGGCCCAGGGCCCGACCGCCGACCACCGCCGCGAAGTACAGCGGGTCGGCGCTGGTGAGCGCGGCCGCGAACCACTCGTCGAAGTCGTCGGGGGTCTGGGGGAGATACCGGAAGAGTGCTGGATCGTCGATGTCCCGCAGGTCATCGCCATGGCGCCGGGCCAACGGTTCAAGCCTGACGTAGCGACCGGCCAGATCCCGCCGTTCGACGGGCCGCATCACGCGAAATGGCTGGGCAGCACCGCGGCGCTGCGCTCGCGCATCTCGCCGATCCCGACCGTGAAGTGGTCGCCCACCTGCAGCACCGGACCGAGCCCGGAGTCGACCACGCCGATCCGCTCGCAGGGGAAACGGCGCGCTCCGCACATCTCGGTGAACCGCAACTCCTCGCTGCGCGGCACCACCACGATCGCCCGCGCAGCGGACTCGGAGAACAGGAACGTGAACGGGTCGACACCGTCGGGTATCCAGGTGCGGGCGCCGGTGTCGGCGCGCATCGCCATCTCCGCCAGTGCCAGCCCGACCCCGCCGTCGGCCACATCGTGCGCCGCCGTCAGCATCCCGTCCCGCGACCCGGCCACCAGGATCTCCGCCAGCACCCGCTCGGCCTGCAGGTCCACCGTCGGCGGCATGCCAGTCAGTAAGCCCTGCAACGTGGCCACGGCGGACCCGCCGAACTCAGGCCTCGTCTGTCCCAGCAGGTAGATCAGCTCCCCGTCCGGTCCCCAGGCCATCGGGGTCCGGCGCGCGACGTCGTCGAACACCCCCAGCACTCCCACCACGGGGGTCGGGTGGATCGCGGTCTCGCCGGTCTGGTTGTAGAAGCTGACATTGCCGCCGGTCACCGGGATCGCCAGTTCCTGGCAGGCGTCGGCCAGTCCGGTCACGGACTCGTGAGAACTGCCACATGACCGCGGGGTCCTCCGGCGAGCCGAAGTTGAGGCAGTTCGTGACCGCCAACGGTACGGCCCCGGTCGCCGCGACGTTGCGGTAGGCCTCCGCCAGCGCGAGCTGCGTGCCCGAGTACGGGTCGAGTTCGACGAACCGCGCGTTGCAGTCGGTGGCCAGCGCGATGCCCCGGCCGGACTGTTCGTCGATGCGGATCACGCCGGCGTCCTCCGGCTGGGCCAGCGCGGTGTTCCCGCGCACGTACCGGTCGTACTGGTCGGTGACCCAGGCCTTCGACCCGTGGTTCGGGGCCGACAGCAGGGCCAGCAGCGTCTCGCGCGGATCGCTGTGTTCGGGCTGTGTGGGGACATCCTGGCGGGCCTTGAGCGACACCGGCTCGGCGAGCGGTCGGTGGTACACGGGGCCGTCGTGGGCGACGGTGCGCGGCGGCACATCAACCACGACCTCACCGTGCCACTCGATGACCAGCCGGTCCCCGTCGGTGACCTCGCCGATCACCGTCGCCGTGACGCCCCACTTCTCGCAGATCGCCATGAACGCGTCCCGGTTCGCAGGCGTGACGACCGCACACATGCGCTCCTGGGACTCGCTCATCAGGATCTCTTCGGGCGTCAGCGTGGCATCGCGCAGCGGCACCCGTTCCAACCAGACGTGCATCCCACCGTCGCCGTTGCTGGCCATCTCGGAGGTGGCGCAACTCAGGCCCGCGCCGCCGAGGTCCTGGATGCCCTCGACCAGCCCGGCGTGCAGCACCTCGAGCGTGCACTCGATGAGCAACTTCTCGGTGAACGGGTCGCCCACCTGCACGGCAGGTCGCTTGCTCGGCCCGGTCTCGTCGAAGCTCTCGCTGGCCAGCACCGAGACCCCGCCGATGCCGTCACCGCCGGTGAGCGCACCGTAGAGGACCACGAGGTTGCCGGCGCCGCGGGCACTGCTGACGTGGATGTCCTCGTGCCGCATCGACCCGACGCACAAAGCGTTGACCAGCGGGTTCGTCTGGTAGCAGGGGTCGAACACCGTTTCGCCACCGATGTTGGGCAAGCCCAGGCAGTTGCCATAGCCGCCGACACCGGCGACCACCCCGTGCACGACCCGGGTGGTGTCCGGATCGGCGACATCACCGAAGCGCAGTTGGTCCATCACGGCCAGCGGCCGCGCACCCATGCTGAGGATGTCCCGGACGATGCCGCCGACACCGGTGGCCGCGCCCTGGTAGGGCTCGATGTAGCTGGGGTGGTTGTGGCTCTCCACCTTGAACGTCACGGCCCAGCCGTCGCCGATGTCCACGACGCCGGCGTTCTCGCCGATCCCGACCAGCAGCGCGTCGGACTCGGGGGCCTTCTCCCCGAACTGCCGCAAGTGCACCTTGCTGGACTTGTAGGAGCAGTGCTCACTCCACATGACCGAGTACATCGCCAGTTCGGAGCTGGTCGGCCGACGACCCAGGATCTCCCGGATGCGGTCGTACTCGTCGGGCTTCAGCCCGAGTTCGGCGAAGGGCTGCGGGTGGTCAGGCGTCTGAGCGGCATGCTCGACCGAATCCATGGTGCCGAGTCTAATGGGGTGCGTGTCGACTGGTTTCGGCCCGCCGGAGCGTGCGTGCACGAAGTTGCCGCAACACGGCTATCCGGATTCCCACGGGAAGTCGGGGTGCGGCCGCCAGCCGCTGGGAGCCTTGGCCCGGCCGGGAATCCGCCGAGTGTTGCGCGGTTGTGGTGCCCGCGTGTCGAGTGTTGCGCGGTTGTCGGTTTTGCGGGCTCGAAACCAGCAACCGCGCAGCACTCGCTGCGGGTTACCAGCAACCGCGCAACAGTCGAGCGAGGATCTGTGGGGACCAAGGGGTGCGATGCCCGCGGTCGACCCGACTCCCCGCCCAAACCCGAAACTCCAGCAACACACCAGCGTGTCCCTGCAACCTCGTCGCAGAAGGGCGCTAACGCCATGGGTCAGACAGCGATGCTCTCCAGCAGCGAGGTGAACAACCCCAGGCCGTCGGTGCCCGGTCCCGTGAGGGGATCGATGGCGTGCTCCGGGTGCGGCATCAGCCCGACCACGTTGCCCGCGGCGTTCGTGATCCCCGCGATATCCCGCCGGGAGCCGTTGGGATTGCCGCCGACGTAGCGGAAGACGACCCGGCCCTCCCCCTCGAGCCGGTCCAGGGTGGCCTCGTCGGCGATGTAGGACCCCTCGCCGTTCTTCACCGGGACGACGATCTCCTGCCCGGGCTCGAAACCGCGGGTCCACTGCGTCTGGGCGTTCTCCACCCGCAGCCGCTGGTCGCGGCACACGAAATGCAGGCTCTGGTTGCGTACCAGCGCGCCGGGCAGCAGGTGCGCCTCGCACAGGATCTGGAAGCCGTTGCAGATTCCGAGGACCGGCAGTCCCTGCCCGGCGGCGTCCATGATCTCCTGCATCACGGGCGCGAACCGGGCGATGGCTCCGCACCGCAGGTAGTCGCCGTAGGAGAAGCCGCCTGGAAGAACCACCGCGTCGACGCCCTTGAGGTCATGGTCGCCGTGCCACAGCGGGACCGCTTCACCACCGGCGTACGTCACCGCCCGGGCAGCATCGATGTCGTCAAGGGTTCCCGGGAAGGTGACTACTCCTACGCGCACACCCTCACGGTACGACAGCGACCGTGCAGTCGGCCTTGTGCACCACGGCGTGGCTGACCGAGCCGAGCAGCAGCCCCTTGAACCCGCCGAGACCACGCGAACCCACCACCAGCAGGCTGGCGCCCTTGCTCGCCTTGACCAGCGACTTCACGGGGGAGCCCTTCATGACCTCTTGGCGCACCTTGACGTCCGGGAACTGCTCCCGGAACCCGGCCATCGCCTCGGAGGTCTCGCGCAACTCGGCGTTGCCGTAGTCGCGGATCAGAACCTCCGGCTCGTAGCTGGGGACTTCGACCATCGACCAGGTCGGCGGGATCTCCCAACTGTGCAGGACGTGCAGCGACTCACGACTGGCGCTGGCCTGCTCGAATGCCCATTCCAGCGCCTTCATCGAGTGCGGCGATCCGTCCACCCCGACCACGATGCCGTCCGCATCCTCGGCCGGGGGCCGGACCACGACCGTCGGGCACTTGGCGTGCGTGGCGACCTGCCGCGACACGCTGCCCAACAGGTATCCGGTCAGCCCGCCGGCCCCATGGCTGCCCACAACCACGAGATTGGCGTCGTGGGAGTGCTTGACAAGCGCGGCAGCCGTGCGCCCGACGACGATCTCGCCGATCGCGTTGGCACCCATGTCGGCGGCCAACTGCACACCTTCGTCATTGGTCGTCTGCGCCTCCTTGCGCAACTCGTCGAGCAACTCCTCCTGCAGCGTGGACGAGGCGCCGATCCCCAGGTCGGCAGCCGGCATCGTCCAGGTGGTGATGACCTCGAGGTTGCGCCCGCGCGTCTTGGCAGCGGTGGCTGCCCAGCGCAACGCGAGCACCGAACCTTCGGATCCGTCGTAACCGACGATTACTGAACCAGACATCTCAGCACCCTCCGTCCATCCTCGTGGCCGGTGGTCGCCAGACGCCGTGCGCCTGGACGGACGCATCGAGCCCAAAGCCCTCAGTACAAGTCTACGCCCGTGGACTCCTGGAATGACCGGGCGTGATCGGCGCCCGCGAGGTCCCGGACCAGATACCGGTGCGGACCGATCCCGGGCTTGTCCCAGGGCTGCCCGACCACCCGCCAGCCTGCGCGCAGGTACAGGTTCAAGGCCACCACCCGGGCATTGGCCCAGAGGCTGCCGGCGCCCGCGTCCCGCGCGGTGGTCACAGCCATCTCCAACAGTCGCGCACCCACCCCGCCGCGGAAGTCCGGCAGCACGGCCATGGACCGCAGTTGCCAGGTGGGCGCCGCCAGCGTCGCAACCTCGTCGTGTTCCCAGGGCGCCGGACCGATCGAGCAGGCGCCCACCACGCGACCGTCGGCCTCAGCCGCGACATGGCACCAATCCGCGGGGTGCTCGACGTCACCGGGCAGCGGGCCGTCGGGGCGCAGGACCCGGCGTTGCACGTCACGGACCTCGGACACGGACGCCGGACGCACGATCAGCACACCCCCACAGTAGTTTCAGAGCCATGGCATACAGAGACACGATGCGCTGGCTGGGACACCAGAAGTGGTTCGCGTGGACGGCCGCCCGACTGGCGCCGCTGGACGCGAAGGTCGTCAAGAAGACCGGCGGCCGGTTCGGCCTGCTGGGCAACTACGGCCTGCCGCAGTGCCTGCTCACGACCACCGGGCGCAAGTCCGGCCAGCAGCGCACGGTCACGCTGCTGTACGGCACCCGGGCCCCGGACGAGTACGTGCTCATCGGCTCGAACTTCGGGCAGAAGCACCACCCGGCCTGGGCGCTGAACCTGGAGGCACACCCTGACTGCGTGTTCAACGTGGCCGACACACCGCGGGACATGACGGCTCGACTGGTCTCCGATGACGCCGAGCGGGAACAGATCTGGCAACTCATGTACGAGGTCTGGCCGGCATACAACGCCTACCGCGGCCGGGCCGGCCGGGACATCAAGGTCTTCGTCCTGACGCCCAGGGCCTGACCCTCAGACGTTCGCGAACACCAGGCTGGCGCCGCCGAGCCCTGCGACCACGAGCACTGCGATCCGCGCGGCGCGCTCGGGGATCCGCCCGGCCACCACTGCGCCCGCCGCGGTACCGACCGCCAGGGCGGCCAGCATCCACCACTGCGGGGCGACGATGCCGATGACCAGTGCGGTCACGATGTTCTGGATGAGGAAGAAGAACTGCAGCGTCGCGCGGGACTGATCCGGCGACCAACCGGCGTTCGACGCGTACATCCCCACCGGAGGCCCGCCGACACCGCCGACGACATTGAGCACGGCACTGGAGACTCCGGCCGCCACCGCGCCCGGCATCCCCCGAAGCCAGGCCCAGGTGGTGCCGCGCGCGAGCAGGACGACGCCGATGATCACTGCGGCCCCGGCGCCCACGGCGATCCGCGCGGTGTCCACCCCGGCCAGCGCGGCCACGATCAACGGGGTCGCAAGCAGCGTGGGGACCAGCAAGGAACCGGCGTCGCGCACGCGGACATGGCGCCACTGGTGGGTCAGGGGGATGAGCGAGGCGAATGCGGACAGGACCACGATCGCGGCCACGCCCTCGCGCGGGCCCAGGAGCGCCAGCAGGGCCGGTGCCGCGATCAGCGAGAAACCGAGCCCGGTGACCGACTGGGCGAATGCGCCGACCGCGACGAGGACCAGCGCGAGGATGACGAGCCACTCCATCGGCGGGCCTTTCACGAAGAGGAGGTACCCGGCTCCCCCCTCGCCGAGCCGGGTATCACAGGGATACCCCCGTGGGGGATGACCAAACCCATTTGCGGTGTGAGCCGACTCACTCCTGGGTGAGGGTGTGGTTCTCGATCACAGGATTGGCCAGCAGCGTCTCGGCGAGATGCTCGAGCTCGACCATTCGGTCCTCGGTGAGCTGTCCCTCGACCTCGATCTCGAAGCGCTTGCCCTGCCGCACGGACACCACGCCCTCGAAGCCGAGCCGGCCCATCGCGGCCTGCACGGCTTGGCCCTGCGGGTCCAGCAACTCGGCTTTGGGCATCACTTCGACGATGATTCGAGGCACGGCTCAACTCTAGTGCCGTGCGTCACTGTGGCCGTGACGGACTCCCGCCGCGGGCGGTCTTTGTGACGAAGTTGCGCACCTGTCCGGCTGGTTTGTCACGAAGGTGCGCGGTCGAACCGCCGGCAGCCCGCAACGTCGTGACAAACCGCCCTGCGGACCCCCCAACATCGTCACAAACGCCCCGTGGCGGCCCGAGGAGCCCCGCCACCGGGCCCGGCGCCACCCGTAACCAACGTCCGCTAGGTGCTGCGGCCCTCGACGATGTCGGCAACCTGCTCGTCGGCGACGTACTTGGCGAACTGTGAGTAATCCGCCTCGACCACATCGGCGTACCGGACCGCGTAGCGCGCCACGGCCTTCGTGAACGAGTCGGAGTGGCCCAGGTAGGCATCGATCGCGATCCGGTCGCCGGTGACGGCATGCGACCGGGCCAGCGTGAAGCCACAGAGCCGGGCGAACTTGGGCAGCGACTGGGCATCGGTGCGCAGGAACGCGGTGATGACCGGACGCAGTTGGCTGATGCAGTAGTCCCGGTCGTGCCAGCGACTGTAGCCGAGCAGCGGGTCGGGCTCGGATTGGATGAGCGCCTGCCCGTGCGCGATCCGGCGGGCCTGGTTGCCACGGTGGCGGAACTCCGGCAGCACGTACGGTTGCAGGACCGAGTGCAGGGCCTCTTTGACCTGCAGCGCCACCCGCTCGTGCCGGCGCGTCCCCTGCAGCAGAACGATGAAACTGCGCAGCCCCACATCGGACACCCCACGGGCCAGCATGGCGATGTCGGCGATGCGGTATTCGGTCAGCATCTGCTGGACCTCGGGACTGACGCTGGTGACGTAGCCACTCATGATCGCGTCCATGCCGTCGTGGACATCGATCGCATCGGCCTCCGACAGCCAATCGGTCAGAGCGTGGATCGGTGGCCGGTGGCGCAACCGCGGACTGGCGCCGTCCTCCTCGAACATGTCCACATAGAGCATCAACTCGTCGGTGAAGGCCAGGTCCCGCTGCCGCTTGGCGCCCTTGTCGACCGCGCGGGCCACCTCCGCCTCGGGCAGTCCGGCGAACCACAGGTTGAGCCGGTCCTGGTCCGCGGCCCACGCGATCCCACGCCGGTACCCCTCCACAGCCGATCGGGCGACCAGCCGCTGGTCCTTGCCCGGCGCACCGGCGGCGCGTGCTGCCAACGCCATCCCGGTGGCCATGCGCTTGACGTCCCACTCCCACGGCGCACGCAGGGTCTCGTCGAAGTAGCCCACGTCGAACACCGGATCACCATCCGGGGACCGGTAGTAGCCGAAACTGTAGGCGTCCACGTCCCCGCAGGCCTGTACGTGGATCTCGGAGACCGGGGTGACCGCCAAGTCCGCAGCCATCACCACGTCGCTGCCCCGGAAGTAGCTGTGCACGTCGGCGGCCATGCGCTGGTGGCGCACCGGGATCAAGGACGCCAACCGCTCCTGGTCCTGGTCCAGTGCCAGGCGCAGCGGATCGGGGCGGACCTGCGAGCGGTAGAGGTCGGCGTGCGCGTCGTGCGGAACGCGGTTGCGGGCGTCGAGGCCGCGCTGGATGCGCTCATCGAGCGTTCCCGCGGTCTTCAGCGCCTCCCACATGGGTAGGAGTCTACGGACGCCGCGGGCCGGTGGGGAATCGTCGGCCCCGCGTATTTCGGCCAGGGCCCGGACCGACTCACGGCGGCGGGCCCCAGCGGCTCAGTCCCGGCTCCACGCCTGCCAGGCACTGGTCACCATCTGGCGCAGGTCGTAGTGCGCGGACCACCCGAGTTCGGTGTTGATCTTCTCGACCGTGGCCACGAGTTGTGCCGGATCCCCGGGCCGGCGCGGGGCGACCTCCGCCCCGATGTCACGGCCCACCACCTCCGAGACCATCTCCATCACCTCGAAGACCGACACGCCCTGCCCGCGGCCGACGTTGTAGACCTCGCCGACCAGGTCCGCCTCGCAGGCAGCGGCCGCTGCCACATGGGCATCCGACAGGTCCGCGACGTGGATGTAGTCGCGGATGCAGGACCCGTCGGGCGTCGGGTAGTCGTCGCCGAACACCTGCGGGC
Source organism: uncultured Actinomycetota bacterium (assembly GCA_963733395.1). Classification (GTDB taxonomy): domain Bacteria; phylum Actinomycetota; class Actinomycetes; order S36-B12; family UBA10799; genus JADKAV01. Next base: position 21,628 of record CAVTCZ010000016.1, on the reverse strand, counting down.
GCAGACCCTGCGACATGGCCCGGAAGACCATCGGGATCAGGTTGTTCGCACTGGTGTCGCCGAGCATCGGACTGGCCGCGCCCGCCACGTTGAAGTACCGCAGCGAGATCCAGGACAACTCCCGGTTGACCGCGGCATTGCGGGTCATCCACTCGCCCACGACCTTCGTCTGACCGTACGGGGACTCCGGGGCCAGCGGGGATCGCTCGGAGACGAACTCCTCGGCCGGCGTGCCGTACACCGCGGCCGACGACGAGTAGACCAGGTTGCGGGTTCCGACCTCGGCCATCGCTTCGAGCAGCGTGAGCATGCCGTCGACGTTCTCCCGGTAGTAGTACTCGGGGCGTTCCACTGACTCACCCACCGCCTTCTTGGCGGCCAGGTGCACGACGCCGGCGACGTCGTGCTCGTGCAGCGCGGCGGTCACGGCCGAATGATCGCCGATGTGAGCCTGGATCAGCGGGACCTCGGCGGGCACCTTCGAAGCCTCCCCGGTCGACAGGTCGTCGAGCACCACGACGTCACGGCCGCTGGCCTGCAGGGATCGGATCACGTGCGCGCCGATGTAGCCGGCACCTCCGGTCAAGAGCCACGTCGTCATGCGAGCACCTCACCTGTCAATGTCTCGTAGGCCTGGATGTACTTCGCGCGGGTGCGCGCAACCACCTCGGGCGGCAACGGCGGCGGCGCTTGGTCCGACGACGGGTCCCACCCGGATTCCAGGCGGAGCCAGTCGCGCACGTACTGCTTGTCGTAGCTCGGTGGGGCGCTGCCCACTTCCCAGGCGGCCGCGTCCCAGAACCGGGAGGAGTCCGGGGTCAGGACCTCGTCGGCCAGCACCAGGGTGCCGTCGGGACGCACGCCGAACTCGAACTTGGTGTCGGCCAGGATCAGGCCCTTGGCAGCCGCCAGATCGCGAGCTCGCGAGTAGATGCGCAGGGATACCTCGCGGATCTGCGCGGCGCGCTCCGCACCGATCGTCCGCACGACCTGATCGAAGTCGATGTTCTCGTCGTGGTCGCCGATCGCCGCCTTCGTGGCGGGCGTGAAGACCGGCTCCGGCAACTGCTCGGACTCCTGCAGACCCGCCGGCAACGCCACCCCACACACCTTGCCGGTGGCCTGGTAGTCGACCCATCCCGAGCCGCTGAGGTAGCCGCGCACCACGCACTCGACCGGGATCATCTCGAGCCGTTCGCAGACGACCGCCCGGCCCGCCACCTGTGCCGGGACGGTGGCCGACAACACGTGGTTCTCGGCGATGTCGCGCAGTTGGTCGAACCACCACAGCGACAACTGGGTGAGGATCCGGCCCTTGTCGGGAATCGTCGTGGGCAGCACCCAGTCGTAGGCGCTGATCCGGTCGGAAGCGACGAACAACAGGTGGCCGTTGTCCGCGTACAAGTCGCGGACCTTGCCCGAATAGACGTGCGTCCAGCCCGGGATGGGATCGGCGGTCACCGTCCCACGCTAACGGTCGTGGGTGCGGGCGCAGGTGGCCGGATCGGGCAGAGTGGGGGGATGGCACAGATGGGACAGCCGCGAACACTTGCCGCGCTGGCCGCTGGCCTGTGGCTGGCGGCCTTCGGGCTCGGGCTGTTCATCGCCAACGCCGACGCCGTGCCCGCTGCGGACCTGCGGATCGCCGACGCACTGCACGGCCTGGCCCATCAGCAACAATGGCTGGTCGGCACCGCCACGTTCTTCGCGATCATGGGCAGCGCCTTCGTACTGACCCCGCTCACCATCGCCGTCGTCGTGGTGCTCGCCCGCGGCGGCCATCGGTGGTGGGCCCTCTGGGTGGGTGCCTGCGGCATGGGCGGCTGGATGATCTCGCAGACGGTCAAGCACCTCGTCGACCGGCAGCGCCCGGCATGGCCCGATCCGTTCGAGGTGCTGACGTCGCCGTCGTTCCCGAGCGGGCACAGCATGGCCGGCGTCTACGGCTACGTGGCGTTCGGCATCGCCGCACTGGCCCTGCTGCCGCGGCGTTGGCCGGGGGTGGCCTTGATCGTCTTCGGGGTGCTGATGGGGCCGAGCCGGGTCCTGCTCGGGGTCCACTGGCCGACCGATGTCCTCATGGGCTGGCTGCTGGCCGGCGCGTGGGTGTGCACGGCAGCGGCGATCGTGCTCAGGCTGCGAGAGAACGCGGTCAGGGCCCAGGTGGCCCAGCCTGCGCCCTGACCCACCTGGTGAGAAGTGGTGGCGTTGGTGAGCGAACCCACGCGGCATCGCCCACCAACGCGATGACCTCCAGCCAGCGGGCCCGACCCCGCTACAGGATGGCGCCGGGGGAGTAGGCCGCCGCCTGCGGGTGCTCGGCAGCGATCCGGCCCACGGCGTCGACCACCGCCTGCACCTGCGAGCCCGCAGCCCCGGTGAACTCCAGGGGTTGGGCCATGAGCGCGTCGAGGGCGGCGGCATCCAGCGGCAGTCGCTCATCCGCGGCAAGCCTGGCCAACAGCGCCGGATCGGCGCCGGTCTGACGCATGTCCAGGGCCGCAGCCACGGCGTTCTCCTTGATCACCTCGTGCGCCGTCTCCCGGCCCACGCCGGCCCGCACCGCGGCCATCAGGATCTTCGTGGTCGCCAAGAACGGCAGGTACTTGTCCAGTTCCTTGGCCACCACGGCTTCGAACACACCGAACTCGTCGAGCACGGTGAGCATGGTCTCGAGCATCCCGTCGAAGGCGAAGAACGCGTCGGGCAGCATCACCCGCCGCACCACCGAGCAGGAGACGTCGCCCTCGTTCCACTGCGAACCGGCCAGGTCCGCAGCCATGGTCTGGTAGCCGCGCAGCAGCACCATGAAGCCGTTGACCCGCTCACAGGACCGGGTGTTCATCTTGTGCGGCATCGCGCTGGACCCGACTTGACCCGCCTGGAACCCCTCGGTGACCAGATCGTGGCCGGCCATCAGCCGGATGGTGGTGGCCAGGCTGGACGGCGCCGCGGCCAGTTGCACCAACGCCCCGATGACGTCGTGGTCCAGCGAGCGGGGGTAGATCTGGCCGACCGAGGTGAGGACCCGCTCGAAGCCGAGGTGCCCGGCGACCCGGCGCTCGAGTTGGTCCAGCGACTCCTGCGATCCCAGCAGATCGAGCATGTCCTGCGCGGTGCCGACCGGGCCTTTGATCCCCCGCAGGGGATAGTCGTTGAGCAGGTGCCGCAACCGGTCGTAGCCGACCAGCAGTTCGTCGGCGGCAGTCGCGAAGCGCTTGCCAACAGTGGTGGTCTGCGCGGCCACGTTGTGGGACCTGCCGGTCAGCGCCAGGTCCTGCTGCTCGGCGGCCAGCCCGGCCAGCCTGGCCAGCAGCGCCACGGTCTTGTCCCGCACCAGCAGGAGCGACTGCCGGATCTGCATCTGCTCGACGTTCTCAGTGAGGTCGCGACTGGTAAGGCCCTTGTGGATGTGCTCGTGGCCGGCCAGCGCGCTGAACTCGTCGATGCGCGCCTTCACGTCATGGCGCGTGACCCGCTCCCGGGCGGCGATGGCATCGAGGTCCACCTGCTCGACCACGGCCCGGTAGTCGTCGATGACGCCGTCGGGCACCTCCACGCCGAGGTCCGCCTGGGCCTGCAGGACCGCCAGCCACAGTTGCCGCTCGGCGACGATCTTGTTCCGCGCCGACCAGATCTCGGTCATCTCCGGCGAGGCGTACCGCGCGGCCAGGACATTGGGGATCATCGGCTTGCCTCCAGGGCGATATCGGTGCGGTAATGGCTGCCGTCGAGTTCGATGCCGCGCAGGGTGGCGTAGGCCTGCTCGCGAGCCTGCGCGAGGTTCGCGCCGGTGGCCACGACGTTGAGCACCCGGCCGCCGGCGGACACGATCCGGCCGTCGCGCAGCGCGGTTCCCGCGTGCAGCACCCCGGGGGCATCGGCGCCGGTGATCACATCCCCCAGGCGGGGCGACTGCGGGTAACCGGCGGCAGCGAGTACCACCGTGATCGCCGCCCCGTCCCGCCACTGCAGGGGTGGGTGGCCGGCGAGCTCGCCGCGTGCGGCCGCCGCCAAGAACCCCGCCAGTGGCGTCTCCAGCAGCGCGAGCACGGCCTGGGTCTCCGGGTCGCCGAACCGGGCGTTGAACTCCACCACCTTCGGGCCGTTGGCGGTCAGCGCCAGGCCCACGTAGAGGACCCCGGTGTAGGGGGTGCCGCGGCGGGCCATCTCGTCGACGGCCGGCTTGGCCACGTGGTCCACGGTCCACTGGGCGAGGTCGGGATCGGCCCAGGGCAGGGGGCAGTAGGCGCCCATGCCCCCGGTGTTCGGGCCGGTGTCGCCGTCGCCCACCCGCTTGAAGTCCTGGGCGGGCAGCAGCGGGACCACGGTTGTGCCGTCGCTGATGCAGAACACACTGGCCTCGGGGCCGTCGAGGTACTCCTCGATGAGCACGGCACCGCCCTTGGCCAGGCAGGCTTCGCCGTGCAGGACGGCCGCGGTGTGATCGTCGGTGACCACGACCCCCTTGCCTGCCGCCAGCCCGTCGTCCTTGACGACATACGGTGCGCCGAAAACGTGCAGTTCCCGCGGCAACTCGGCGGCGTCGGTGACGGTGCGGGAGTCCGCGGTCGGGATGCCGGCCGCGTGCATGACCTGCTTGGCGAAGTCCTTGCTGCCCTCCAGCCGGGCCGCTGCGGCGCTGGGCCCGAAGGCCAGCACCCCGGCCTCCCGGCAGACGTCGACCGCGCCGGCGACCAGCGGGGCTTCCGGGCCGATGACGACCAGGTCGAAGTCGCGCCCCAGCTCGGCCACCGCCGCGGCATTGCTGACATCCACCGGCTCGGTGCGGACCACCTGGGCCATCCCGGCGTTCCCCGGTGCGGCCACCACCTGCGTGACCGCGGGGTCGTCGAGCAGGGACACGACGAGGGCATGCTCCCGGGCCCCGGAGCCGATCACCAGTACGCGCACGGTTCCAGGGTATGGGGTGGTCTGCTCGGCACTGCCGTCACGCTGCACCCGGGAGAGATCTGGACATCGGGGAGAGATGAGGACGGCGTCTATCTCTCCCGGGTGTGCGTATCCCTCCCCGATGGCTCGAACACCGCCCGCGCCTCAGTCCACCAGATCGTGCACCAGGATCGTCTCAGCGCGGTCCTGACCCACGCCGATCGCGGAGATCCGGCACCCGGCCTGCTCCTCGAGGAACCGGACGTAGGCACGGGCGTTGGCCGGCAACTCCGCCACGGTGCGCGCGGCGCTGATGTCCTCGCTCCAGCCCGGCAGGTACTCGTACACCGGCGTCGCGGCGGCGAAATCCCGCTGGTTCATGGGGATGTCGTCGAACCGCCGGCCGTCGACCTCGTACGCCACGCACACGGGGATCTGCTCCCACCCGGTGAGCACGTCGAGTTTGGTGAGGAAGATGTCGGTCAGGCCGTTGATCCGGCTGGCGTTGCGGGCGATCGGCCCGTCGAACCAACCGCACCGCCGGTCCCGACCGGTGGTCACCCCGACCTCGCCGCCCACCGAGCGCAACCGCTCGCCGTCGGCGTCGAACAGCTCCGTCGGGAACGGCCCCGCACCGACCCGAGTGGTGTAGGCCTTGAGGATGCCGAGGACCCGGGAGATGCGGGTCGGGCCGATGCCGCTGCCGGCGCACGCCCCGCCCGCCGTGGGGTTGGACGACGTGACGAACGGATAGGTGCCGTGGTCGACATCGAGCAACGTCCCCTGCGAGCCCTCCAGCAGGATGTACTTGCCCGCGTCGAGGGCGTCGTTGAGCAGCAACCCGGTGTCCTGCACGTGCTCGGCGAACAGCGGCGCGTACGACAGCAGTTGCTCGCAGACCAGGTCGACCTCGATCGCCCGCCGGTTGTAGATCTTGACCAGCACCTGGTTCCGCTGGTGCAGCGCCCCGGCGACCTTGTCCCGCAGGCTCTCCTCGTCGAACAGGTCCTGCACCCGGATGCCGATGCGCGAGACCTTGTCCATGTACGTCGGCCCGATGCCGCGGCCGGTGGTGCCGATCTTCTTCTTGCCCGCGAACCGCTCGGTGACCTTGTCGACTTCCACGTGGTACGGCGCGATGATGTGGGCGTTGGAGCTGATCACCAGCCGGTCGGTGTCGATGCCGCGCTCCTGCAACCCCTGCATCTCCCGCAGCAGCACCGCGGGGTCGATGACCACACCGTTGGCGATGACCGGGACGCAACTGGGGGTCAGGATTCCGGACGGGAGCAGGTGCAGCGCGTACTTCTCGTCCCCGATGACCACGGTGTGGCCGGCGTTGTTGCCCCCCTGGTAGCGCACAACGTAGTCGACGCGCTCGCCGAGTATGTCCGTCGCCTTGCCCTTGCCTTCGTCGCCCCATTGGGCACCGACGAGCACGATCGCTGGCATCTGGCCTCCCTGTTTCCCGCAGATGAACCTACCGCACGTCGGCCGTCAGGTCGGACTGCCAAGGGGCACACCGCATGGGAACCGCCGGCGCGACCAGCGGGGGTTCTGCGACGTTGTTCCCCTCGGGCCTCGGCGGGTCGGGGCAACAACGTCACAAAACCGCGGTGCGGTCGGGCGACCGGCGTCAGGCCTTCACGTCCTGCTCGTACGCCGCCACCACGTCGTCGAACGTGTGGAAGACCCGGTCCTGCGTGAAGTCCTCCATCAGACCCAGTGTCTTCATGCTCGTCAGCAACCCGGGGTCCGCACCCATGATCCCGAAGTGCGCGTCGTGTGCGTGCACATAGTCGATCAGTCCCTTGACACTGATGGCCGCGGAGTAGTCGATGTCGGTGACGCTCGAGCAGTCGAGCACCAACCAGCGCACCGGGTGCGGCGCGGACGAGTACACCGACTCCACGGCGTCGACGAAGCGGTTGGCGTTGGCGTAGAACAGCTCGGAGTCGTAGCGGAACACGATCAACCCCGGCATGGTCTCCGCGCCGGGTTTCGCGTTCTCGAAGACAGCCTTGTCGCCGGAGGCCTGCATGACGAACGAGTCCGGGCGGTACTGCCGCTGGATCAGCCAGATGATGCTCATCACGATCGCGAGGACGATGCCCTGCTCCACGCCGACGGCGCACACGACCACCGCCGTGATCACCGCGATGATCCCTTCCCCTGGCCGTTCCCGCCAGATCCGCCGCAACCCGAGGACGTCCACGAGGTCGACCCCGATCAGGAACACGATGGCCCCCAGCACCGCCTTGGGCATGTCGGACAGCAGGCCGGTCAGGAACATCACCACGATCAGCACCACGGCCGACATCGTGATGTTGGCGACCTGGGTGCGGCCCTTGAGCTCGTCGAGGATCTGGGTCTTCGTGGGGCTGCCGTTGACCACGAAGGTGCCGGAGAGCCCGGCGGCGAAGCTGGCGCCGGACAGCCCGACGATGTCCCGGTTGATGTCGACCTTCTGCCCGTGCCGCATCGCGAACGACCGGGAGGTGGCGGCGGACTGGGCGATGATCAGGATGAAGCAGGAGAAGGCGATACCCAGGCATTGGCCGAACGTCGACAGATCGATACCCTGCGGCAGTCCGATCGGCGGGAACCCGCCCTGCACCGCACCGACCACGGCAACACCCTTGGCCGAGGCGTCGATCGCCGCCGAGATGATGATCGACAGGACCACCGCGATGATGGCGCCGGGCACGACCGGCAGGAACTTCTTGAAGCCCAGGATGATGGCCAGCGTCCCGAGGGCGAACGCGAACGTCAGCCACTGGATCGAGCCGAGATTGGTGATCAGCTCCCACTGCTGCTGGAACCAGTTGCCGCTGCCCTTGGGGATGCCCAGCATGTCCGGCAACTGGCCGGTGAACACCTGCACCCCGACCCCGGTGAGGAAGCCGACGAGCACCGACGCGCTGAGGAAGTCCCCCAGGAAGCCGAGCTTGGCGACCCGGGCGATGAGCAGCAAGCCGCCACAGATCAGGGCGATGAACGAGGTGTAGGCCAGCCACTCCGAGGAGTAGGGCGTGAGGCCCGCGACACTGACCCCCGCCAGTCCGGCGGCGAGGATGGCCGCCGTGGCGGAGTCCGCACCGACCACGAGCAGCCGTGACGACCCCAGCAGCGCGAACAGCAGCGTGGGGAAGATCACCGTGTACAGACCGGTCACGATCGGGGTCTGCGCGATGCTCGTGTACCCCATCGTCTCGGGGATCGCGACGGCGGCCAAGGTCACGCCGGCAACGAGGTCGGTTCTCAGCCAGGACTTCTGGTAACCGCGCAGGGTGGCGGGCAGGAGGGCACTCATCTTCACGCGGGGCATTCAACCACCCCCGGGGTCTTCGGCCAATCACCCACAATGGGGGGAGCGTCAGTGGCGGCCTTCGGCGACGAACCGGCGGCCGCTGATCTCGGTTCCCTCGATCGCCACGTAGCGGTGCTTCGGGGCGAGGTTCCAGGGGAACAGGGGCAGCGTCTCCGCCGCCTCGACCTCGTCATCGTGACTCAGCACCCTGGCCATGCCGATCAGCACCACCGACCATGCCTCGTTGGTCGCCTCGTCGTAGCCGTCGATCTCGAAGGCGACTTCCCGGTGAGCCATGACCGACGCGAGTTTGCTGCCCTCGGCGGTCTTGAAGTAGATCTCTCCCTCGTGCACCAGGTAGTTCACCGGGAAGATGTCCGGGCGCCCGGCGACCACCACGGCCAGCCGTCCGATCTGGTTGGCGGCGAGCAGTTCCCAGCACTGCTGATCGTTCAGAACGTCCATGGGCCCATCCTTCCACGCCGGGTCGGCGCGGGTGCGGGTTCGGGGCCATGTCGTGGCCACAAGCGGTGGGCGAGGTGGCGGCGGATCACCGGCGGCGCACGGCCGTGAGCCTCAAGGACAACCGTTAGCCTCAGGCACGGACTTCTGACTAACGGCTATCCCCGGGACTAACGGCCGTCCTGGGTGCTAACGCCGACCGCGAGTCCGCCCCGGTCCGTCCGGACATGCCAGCGGCGCGACTCCCGAAGGAACCGCGCCGCCAGCGTGAAACGTATTCTCAGCGCATCTTCGTACCCACGGAACGCAGGTCCTCGCAGGCCTGCGTGACCCGGGCGGCCATGCCCGCCTCAGCGGCCTTGCCCCAGGCGCGCGGGTCGTACTGCTTCTTGTTGCCGACCTCGCCGTCCACCTTGAGCACGCCGTTGTAGTTCGTGAACATCCAGTCCGCCACCGGCCGGCTGAACGCGTACTGGGTGTCGGTGTCGACATTCATCTTCACCACGCCGTAGTCGAGGGCCTCGCGGATCTCCTCGAGCAGCGAGCCGGAGCCGCCGTGGAACACCAGATCGAACGGCTTGTCCACGCCGTACTTGGCGCCGACCGCGTCCTGGATCTCCTTGAGGATGCTCGGGGTCAGGACCACGTTGCCCGGCTTGTACACACCGTGCACGTTGCCGAAGGTGGCGGCGACCATGTAGCGGCCGCGCTCCCCGAGGCCCAGTTTCTCCGCGGTGGCCAGTCCGTCCTCGGGGGTCGAGAACAGCTTGGCGTCGTGGGTGGCCTCGATGCCGTCCTCTTCGCCGCCGACGACGCCGATCTCGAGCTCCATGATGATGTTGGCCTCATGGCACTTGTCGAGCATCTCGTCGGCGATGTCGAGGTTCTCCGCCAGCGGGATGGCCGAGCCGTCCCACATGTGCGACTGGAACAACGGCAACTTGCCGGACTTGACCCGCTCGATGGAGATGTCGACCAGCGGCCGCATGAAGCCGTCGAGTTTCTGCATCGGGCAGTGGTCGGTGTGCAGGGCGATGTTGACCGGGTACTTCTCGGCCACCACGTACGCGAACTCGGCCAGCGCCACAGCACCGGTCACCATGTCCTTGACCAGCTGTCCGGAGGCGAATTCGGCCCCGCCCCAGGAGAACTGGATGATGCCGTCGCTTTCTGCCTCCGTGAAGCCGCGCAGTGCGGCGATCAGGGACTGCGACGACGTGACGTTGATCGCCGGGTAGGCGAATTGACCGGCCTTGGCGCGGTCGAGCATTTCGGCGTAAACCTCAGGAGTAGCAATGGGCATGGCTCTAGGTTAGTCGCACCGCGCGGTCCGGCGCGAGGGCGCGTCAGCACTACCCTGAGGCCCATGACCGTCGGGCCACATCCCTCACCCTGGCCCGACGATCCCCGGCTCGATCCGGCGCTGCTGGCCGAGGGCGACACCCGAAACGTCGAGGACCGTTTCCGCTACTGGCGCCGCGAGGCGATCGTCGCCGAGCTGGACGCAACCCGGCATCCGGTCCACGTCGCGATCGAGAACTTCCAGCACGACTTCAACATCGGTTCGGTGGTGCGCACCGCGAATGCGTTCAACGTGGCTGCGGTGCACATCGTGGGCCGCCGTCGGTGGAACCGTCGTGGGGCCATGGTCACCGACCGCTACCAGCACGTCGAGCACCACGCCGTGCCTGCGGACCTGCTGGCCCTGGGATTGCCGGTCCTGGGTATCGACAACCTGGCCGGGTCGGTGCCGCTGGAGGGGGCGGAACTGCCACGCGGGTGCGTGCTCCTCTTCGGGCAGGAGGGACCCGGGTTGAGCCCCGAGTCGCTGGCCATCTGCGAGCGGGTTCTGCACATCACCCAGTACGGCTCCACCCGATCGATCAACGCCGGCGCCGCTGCCGCCATCGCCATGTGGGCGTGGGCGCTGCAGCACGCGTGAGGGGACCCCCGCACCGCGCCGTTCGGTCCTACTCCGGCAGGCCGGCCGTGGCCGCCTCGCGCTTGTGCTTGATGTACTCGTACACGATCGGCAGAACGCTGATCGCCACCACGCCGAGCAGGATCAACTCGATGTGGTCCTTCACGAACGGGACGTTGCCCAGCGCGTACCCGAGGTAGGTCACGCCGGCACCCCACAGCAGACCGCCGATGGCCGAGTAGGTCATGAACACGCGGAAGTCCATCCGGCCGACGCCGGCCATGGCCGTGATGAACGTCCGCACGATCGGCACGAAGCGGGCGAGGACCACCGCGCGGGCCCCGTAGCGCTCGAAGAACTCGTGGGTCTTGTCCACGTACTCCTTGCGGAAGAACCGGGAGTCCGGCCGGTTGAACAGTTTCGGGCCGACCGCGTAACCGATCCAGTAACCGGTGGCGTTGCCGATGACGGCGGCCACCGCCAGTATCAACGCGGCCAGCCAGATCGGCGTGTCGATGAAGCCCTGCGCGATGAACAACCCGGTGATGAACAGCAGCGAATCGCCCGGCAGGAAGAAGCCGATGAGCAGCCCGCACTCCGCGAAGATGATCAGTGCCACGCCGATCAATGCAGCCGGGCCCAGCCAATTGAGGATGTTCTCCGGATTCAGGAAATCCAGAAGGGCCACGAGTTGCGTCATGCATACGACGGTACCCCGAGACGCCCCATCCACCGACGTGTGACTGCTCACGGCTGGTGCGGACTACCCTGACAAGCGTGAGCGACCTCGAGCAGTTGAAACAGCAGATCCTGGACAAGGCCGTCGTCCACGGCACCGTGACCCTGTCGTCCGGCAAGCAGGCCGACTACTACGTCGATCTGCGCAGAGTGACGCTGGACCACGAGGCCGCGCCGCTGGTGGGAGCGGTCATGCGCGAACTCACCGCCGACCTGCAGTTCGATGCGGTCGGGGGACTCACGCTGGGAGCCGACCCGGTGGCCGCGGCGATGCTGCACGCGAAGGGCCGACCGCTGGACGCCTTCGTGGTGCGCAAGCAGGGCAAGGCACACGGCCTCCAGCGCCGGATCGAGGGCCCGGACGTGGCGGGTCGTCAGGTGCTTGCGGTGGAGGACACCTCGACCACCGGTTCCAGCGTGCTGGCAGCCGTGGACGCGCTGCGCGAAGAGGGTGCGGAAGTGGTGGCCGTGGCGGTGATCGTCGACCGCGGTGCCGGTCCGGCGGTCAAGGCGGCCGGGCTGGAGTACCGCGCCGCGCTGAGCCTGGCCGACCTCGGTCTGGCCTGACCCCCGCCGCGGCGCGCCCCCTTCCACCCCCGCGACAACGGGCGCACGATGGGGATGTGCCGTTGATCGCGCTACTACCGAGCCTGCCCGGCGAGCACTGGTCGTGGCGGGAAGTGGCCGCCGAACTGGCCGCGTACAACCACCGGGTGGTCATCCTGCCGGCGCTGCCCGACCCCGCCGACACCGGTGACCTGGATCTTGCCGGCGCCTACGTGGCACATTGCGCGCTGGCCCTGGCCGCCATCGCGGACCGGCCGGCGACGCTGCTCGTGGCGCACGGGGGCGCCGGGCGGATGGTGACGGCCCTCGGCTTCTCGCAGAAGGCCTCCCGCCGACGCGTGGCCGGCTACGCGCTCGTCGATGCGGAACTGCCCAAGCCCGGCGTGCACGACTGGCCCGATGCCCCCGTCACCTACATCGGGACCAGCGCGGCGGCCATGGCCGAACTGCGGGGTTGGGAGGTGTTGGCCGGAGACAACATCGCGGCCGATCTGCGCGAGGTCGCGGCCCACTCGGTGTGACCGCCAGGAGCCTGCTGAACGCCTGCTGGACGATGCTGTCCCGAGCGGTTGTAGGTGGCCGGATGAGGTGTGGCGCCGACTCCTGGAGACTCATCCGGCGCCTCGGATGCCTGCGGGTGGTCGTCGGGTTGCGTTCGGTCGGACCAGCTCGCTCGGATTGTGCTGCTCGGCCGCATCAGCCGCCCTTGCCCCGTGCGGACCGCTGACCGCCGGGGCACACACCAACCCGACCCCAGGCCACAGACGACGGGCGGATCAGTCGACTACTGGCCCGCCAGCAACTGCTGCTCGAGATCCGGGTCCAGGCCGAGCGCCGCCGCCCGCGACGTCGGGGTCCACTCGGGACCCTCCTTCTGCAACCACGTCCAGGTGTCCGCCACGGTCTCCAGCAGCGGACGCGGTGCGAATCCGAAGTCCATCGCCGCGTCGCCGTTGACCGCCCACAGGCTCTCGTTCTCGGGTGTTCGCGGAGCCCACAACGGCAAACCCCGCCACGGCTGAACGCCGGCCTCGAGCAGTTCCTCGTCAGCCACGAACACCGGCTTGCCCCCGGTCACCTCGGCGACGGCGCCGGCGAAATCCCCCCAGGTGTAGGCGCCGGGGTGGGTGACCACGTCGTAGTGGCCGGGGCGGCCGGTCTCCGCGCAGGTCAGGGCGAACTCGGCGAGGTCGCGGGCATCGACGTACTGGAACCAGGTGTCCGGGTTGCCCCCGACCACGAACCGACTGCCGTCGGCCGCCCGGCGCAGGTAGTCGGCCAGCCGCCCGAGGTCCTCATGCGGCCCCAGCACGATGCCCGGCCGCAGGATCAGCGTGTTGATCTCTCCGAAGATGGTCTCCACCGCACGCTCCACCCCGGCCTTCAACCGTCCGTACAGCGTCAGATCGTCGCTGGGGCCCTGGGTGATACCGGTCTCGTAGACCGGCGACGATGCCTCCACCGGCAGAGCCGGCCACTGGGAATGCGCGGTGACCGTCGAGACCACCGCGTAACTGGGGGCGACGTCCTTGAGGATGCGGGCGCTCATGAGTGCGTGCGAGGGGGCGTAGCAGGCCGGGTCGATGATGATGTCCGCGCCGCCGCGCTCGTCGATCAGCTTGGCCAGGCCGCGCAGATCGGGGATCATCGTCCGGTCACCGCGGACCGCCAGCGCCCCGGCCGGCGGCGGTCCGCTGTGGCCGCGGTTGAACACCACGACGTCGTACCCACGCCGGTGCGCGGCCGCGCAGATGGCCCGTCCGACGAACCGGGTGCCGCCCAGAACCACGAGTCGCATCAGCGTCCTTCCCCGAACCTCGAAGCCGAGCGCAGGACCCGGCGCGGAGTGTGCCGCGCCACCAACGACGCAGTCCGGTAGCGCTTGCTGGGTACGGAGATCACCGTGCCCCGTTCGCAGTCCCGGATCCCCTGGCGTGCGACCTCGCCGGCGTCCAGCCACATCCAGCCCGGACCGGCCACGTCCATCGCCGCCCGCTCGTGGAACTCGGTGCGGGTGAAGCCCGGGCACAGCGCGGTCACGTGCACGCCCGCGGGCGTCTCGGCTGCCAGGCCCTCGGAGAAGACCGTGACCCAGGCCTTGGCTGCGGAGTACGTCCCGAACGGCACCCACCCGGCCACGCTGGACACGTTCAGGATGCGCCCGCGGCCGGCCTCGAGCATCCCGGGAAGCGCCGCATGGGTCAGCCGCATCACGGCCGTGACCAGCACGTCCAGCAGCGCCTGCTCCTGCTCGACGTCGGACTGCGCGAACGAGGAGTTCAGACCGTACCCGGCGTTGTTCACCAGCCAATCCACGCCGCGGGCAGCCTGCTCGACCCGGGCCAGTTGCTCCCGATCGGACAGATCCGCGACCAGCACCTGCGCGTTGCCCAACTCGGTGGCCAGTTCGGTCAGCCGCTGCTCGTCGCGCGCCACCAGGATCAGGTCGTGACCCTGCAGCGCGAGTTCCACCGCGATCTCCCGGCCGATTCCCGCGGTGGGACCGGTCACCAGTGCTACACCCACGGTTGGGAATCTTCCTCCCCTGTCCCCCCTGACGCCACCGGAACCCCCACAATCGAGCCATGCCCGATCCCCTGGTCCAGCGGATGCGTCCGTACGAGCGCACGATCTTCGGTGAGATGTCCGGTCTGGCCGCACGGCTCGGGGCGGTCAACCTGGGCCAGGGGTTCCCGGACACGGGCGGGCCGCAGGCCGTGCGCGACGTCGCGCAGCAGGCGATCCACGACGGGCTCGGGGACCAGTACCCCCCGGCCCACGGCGTGCCGGAGTTGCGCGCAGCGATCGCTGGGCATCAGCGCCGTTTCTACAACCTGCAGGTGGACGCCGACCGCGGGGTGGTGGTGGCGACCGGTGCCTCCGAGGCGATCGCGGCCACAATCCTGGCGCTCGTGGAACCGGGGCAGGACGTGATGGTGCTCGACCCCTACTTCGACCTGTACGCGGCCACCATCGCGCTGGCGGGCGCGAACCGCGTCGCGGTGCCGCTGAGCCCTGACGACCTGCGCCCGGACGTGGCCGCGATGCGCGCGGCCCTCACCCCGCGGACCCGGCTGCTGCTGGTCAACAGCCCGCACAACCCGACCGGCGTGGTCTTCACCCCCGACGAGCTCTCAGCGCTGGCCGGGTTCGCGATCGAGCACGACCTGCTGGTGCTCGCCGACGAAGCCTACGAGCACCTCTGGTTCGACGACAACCGCCACGTCCCGATCGCGACCCTGCCGGGGATGTGGGAGCGAACGGTGACGGTGGGTTCGGGCGGCAAGTCGTTCTCGTTCACCGGCTGGAAGGTCGGCTGGGCCAGCGGACCGATCGACCTCATCGCCGCCGTGCGGGTGGTCCGCCAGCATCTGTCGTACGTGTCCGGCGGGCCGTTCCAGTACGCGATGGCCGCCGGTCTGCAGCTGCCCGACGAGTACTTCGCACAGTTCCGCGCCGACCTCGCCGGCAAGCGCGACCGCCTGTGCGACGGGCTGTCCGGACTGGGCCTGCGCGTGATCCCGCCGCAGGGCACGTACTTCGCCAGTACCGACGTGCGGCCGCTGGGATTCACCGACGGCGAGCAGTTCTGCGCCCGCGCACCGTACGAGGCCGGGGTGGTCGCGATCCCGCAGTCGGCCCTGAGCGACCATCCGGAGGCCAGCGCGCCCTACGTGCGATGGGCCTTCTGCAAGCGGCCGCGGTGCTCGACGAGGCGCTGGTCCGGCTGCGGGGCTGGCTGGGATGACGGGCAGGAAGCGCCTGACCCTTGATCACGGCCGAGCACCAGGGTCGTCCGTCGCACGAGGTTAGAACACGTTCACGAGGTTAGTAAGGACACGAGTGGGTTCACTCACCTCGTGCAGAACCACTAACCCCGCGGGTCGGACGTCAGCGGGGAGTCGGGGTGGCGTGTGGTCCGGGGGGAATCAGCGGTCCGCAGAGACGGCGCGTCCCTCGGCACGGGCTACCGGGATCGGCAAACTTGCGGCGGATTCCGGCCACCGATGGCCGGAATCGGCCGCAAGTTCTGCGGGTGGTCGGACCAGTTGGCCCGGTCCGACCGCCCCGGCCCTTCCGGGGCACTTCGTGAGGCGGCCACGCGGGCGAACTGGTCCGACCAGACGGTGCTTCGGATTTCGGCGGGGAGTCAGGTGGCGCAGGGCGAGCTCGGCGGCCGATCACCGCGAGTGTTGCGCGGTTGCGGTCCGCGGACCGCGACTGTTGCACGGTTGTCGGTTCTGCACCCCCAAAACCAGCAACCGCGCAACAGTCGTGGGACGACACCAGCAACCGCGCAACACTCGTTGCTGGTGGCGCTGGTCTATGCGGGGTGGCACCGTCCGGGCCGACCCGCGGGCACCCACCGAGGTGTTGTCCCCGAGCCGGCCGGGGTCGCAGCAGCCCGGACCGGCCACCGGCACTGCCACTGGCAGGACCCCTGTCCCACACCCCGCACCGAAACCCCCACCGCACACCGCCAAGATCAACCTCCCCGCTCACATCCGAAGCGCCGACAAGACACGCCAGATGTGGCCCCAGCGGGCAGATCCGGGCACCTCATTGTTCAGCGGTCCCCCCAGGAGCCTGTGTGATCGTCCGGCGTGCCGGTAACCGGCGGTGGGACCCTCGGGCTGGGCACCCCGCCGAGTCGAAACTGGACTATGGGGCCAGCGTGCCGCACTTGGCGACCAGGCTCAACGTGATGTACGTGCTCTCGCCGACCAGGTAGCCGGACCAGCGGCCGACGTGCTTGTACTTCAGGAACTGGTTGCGCGCGAACAAGCGCCCGCCCTCAAGCCGGTCCACTCGCGCGGATCCTGGTCGGCTCACCGACCTGAGCGGGCGTGCCGGCCCAATGCCCAGACCGCGAGCACCGACAGCGCGACCGCGAATCCGACCAGCACCGCGAGTTGCGTGCCGATCCCGCCGACTCCGGCGGCGTCGTTGATGATCTGGTTCCAGGCGTCCATCGCCCACCCCTGCGGCGTGAGGTGCCCGATCCGCTGCATCGTCGGCCCGACGACCGACAGCGGCCACATGCAGCCGCCCAGCATCCCGAACACGATGCCGGCGGGCACCGCCACGGCCACCGCCTGGCCCGGGGTGCGGGCGACGGCCCCCAACAGCATGCCGGCGGCCGCCGCGATGACCGAGTAGACGAAGACCAGCGCGATGATCGCCACCGGATCCCCGAGGTTCACGCCGAACCAGAGGACCCCGAGGCCCAGCAGGATCGCGGCCTGCAAGAGCGCGATGAAGAAGCGGGACAGTCCCAGCCCCGACAGGTACACCCCCAGGCCGTGCGGAGCAGCCAGCGTGCGCTGGAACACCCCCAACTGTCGTGCCTGCACCAGCGCCGCCGCACCGAGCAGGCCGTTGAGGAACGTGAACAACATCAACTGCGACGGCACGGCCGACGCGAAGCGGTTCGCGTCCATCTCGTTGACCGCGCCGAGGGCACGCGCGGACACGGCGACTTCCGGGACCTGATCGAGGGCAGCGTCCACGGCCGTCTGCGCCCGCGCGTCGGCCACCTCCCGCGACAGCACCGTCACCGCAGTGGCCCGGGTGCTGATCTGGGCGGCCGCGGAGTTGACCGTGGACAGCACGACCCCGGCTCCGGTCGAGGCCTGCTGGACGAACATCTGCACGGGCTGGCCGTCCGCCGGAACCTCGACCCCGCCTCCGAGCAGGCCCATCCGGATGTCCCGGTAGAGGTCCGAGCGGTCGGTGTAGACGGTGACCTCGATGGCCGGGTTGTCCTCGAGTTCGGCGATCAGGCTGGTCCCCAGCGGACCGGGCTCGTCGGCGAGCAGGCCCACCGGCAGCCGGTTGGCGCTCTGGCCGAAGCTCAGACTGATGAGCAGCACGAGCACGACGGGCAGCGCGATGGTGCTGAACATCGCAACCCGGTCGCGGAAGAAGCGCACCCACTCCACCCGCGCCGTCGCCAGAGCCGCCCTCATGAGAGCACCTTGTTCCGCAGAGCCGCCAGGCCGATCAGCGCAGTCCCGACCCCGATCGCCAGCAGCAGCAGGATGCGCGGCATGACGTCCATGACAGTGGCCTGCGCGGCGGAGAGATCCACGAACGCTGCCAGTGCCTGCCCGTTGGGGGTGAACAGCCGCAGGGTCGACAGCGCCCCGGACGCGCCGTAGAAGAACGTGCCGCCGGCGACGGCGAACAGCAGAGCGATGATCGTGGTCAAGGCATCGGCTTGGTTCTCCGTGCGTGCCAGCCCTGTGATCAGCAGCGAGATGCCAGCGATGGCCGTCACCGCGGCAACGATCACCAGGAACACAGCCAGCGGATCACCCCAGTAAGCGCCGAACCCCAGCCAGGTGATGAACCACACGGCGGTCATGCTGACCACCCCGACGATCATCACCCCGACCGTCTTGCCCAGCAGGACGGCCGCGGGCGGCACCGGGGCGGCAAGGATCCGCGGCAGCGTGCCCTCGTCGCGCTCGGCGATGATCGAGCGGGCCCCGTTGCCGATGATGAAGAACAGGAACAGCATGGCGATGCCGGGGGCGAAGTAGGCCATGACCGAGAACGTCCCGGCCACCTCACCCTGCTCGACCGTGATCGGCGACGGCGCCGAGACCGCCTCTTGCACAGCCGCCCCGACGTCCGTGACCCCGACCTGGCTGGCGGCCACCGCCGTGATCCGGGCGGTCTGCAGATTCGCCGCGATACCGGCCGCCACCGACTCCGCGACGGACTGCGCCAGCGGATCGGTCGCCCGGCCCACCACGTCGAGCTGCGCCGGATCGCCGGCCAGCACCGCGTCACTCAACCCGGCCGGCAGGACGATGACCGCGTCGTAGACGCCGGAGTCGACCATCGCATCGACGTCGTCGCCGGTCACGGTCGAGAAGGCGATACCGTCGCCACCGCCGCCGGCCAGACCGTCGGCGATCTGCTTGGACACCTCCGACCGGTCGGCGTCGGCGATGCCGATGGTGACGTTGAGTGTGAAGCCGGCCCCGAAGGCTGCTCCGACGACCACCGCGATCACGATCGGGGCCACGAGCGCCTGGATGAGGATCGAACGATCACGGACCGATCGCCGCAAGCCGTTGGCGGCGATCAACCACGTGTCGCGCCACATCAGTCCCGCAGCGCTTTCCCCGTCAGGTGCAGGAAGACGGCTTCGAGGTCGGGCTCCGCGACGTCCACGCCCACGACGTCGAGCCCCCGGGCCTGCGCGGCTTGCACCGCCGGCGCGATCAGGCCCGGACCGTTGCTGGCGACCACGGCCGTACCGCTGGTTGATTCCTGAACCCCGCTGACCCCGGGCAACCCCGCGAGTTCGGAACTCCAGACGCGCACCTGTTCGTGGCCGCCGTTGACCCGGAACGTGACCGTGGCCTTCTCGCCGAGTCGTTCGACGAGTTCATCACGCGTGCCTTCGGCGATGAGCCGGCCCGAGTCGATGATCCCGACGCGGTCGCACAGCCGTTCGGCCTCTTCCATGTAGTGCGTCGTGTAGAGCACCGCCATACCGGAGCCGCCCAATGCGGCCACCGACTCCAGGATGCTGTTGCGGCTCTGCGGATCGACGCCCACCGTGGGTTCGTCCAGGATCAGCAGGCGGGGTTCGTGCAGCAAGCCGACGGCGATGTTGGCCCGGCGCTTCATGCCACCGGAGTAGGTGTCGATGTGGTCCTTGGCCCGGTCGGTCAACCCGACGACCTCCAGCACCTCGCCGATCCGCCCCGCCAGCGTGGCGCCGGACATGTTCTGCAACTTGCCGAAGAACCGCAGGTTCTCCAATGCCGACAGGTCCGGGTACAACGCGATGTCCTGCGGCACCAGGCCGATGAGAGTCTTGCGGCCGCTGGTCAGGGGCTCGCCGAGGATGGCGACCGACCCGGCATCGGCGGACAAGAGGCCCGCGATCATCGAGATGGTGGTGGTCTTGCCGGCCCCGTTGGGTCCGAGCAGGCCGTAGGTCTCACCCGGCGCGATCTGGAAACTCACGCGATCGACGGCGAGGTTGTCCCCGAACCGCCGCACCAAATCCTGCACCTGCAAGACCGGTTGGTCCATGGTCAAAGGCTACTCCTGCTGGTCGACGGTTGAGGGCGGGCGAAGGTTCGGGGAACGGGCACGCGGCGAACCGGAGCAGCCACCACGGCATCGTCGAACGGGCCGGGCTGGTGGAACCGGCGGCCGGGCAGCACCCAGAGTCCCCGCGGGAACCCGAAGTTCCGGTTACCTGAACCATGCCGGCTTGCGAAGACCAAACCGGTGCCTCGGATGTCAGGGGGAGTGTCAGCTGGATTCCGTGTGAGCCGTGGATCGCCGGTGCCGCCCGGTCACCTGTGGTGTGGCCGGTGCTGAGGCGCCGGCTCTTCCAGGGCAGGTGGGACACCGCCGTGTCCCGGTCCGGCGGCCCGGGTCCGGTACTGCCCCGACCGGGCTGAACAGCGTCTCCCGGCGGGCCCGAGCACGGCGTCAACACCTCCTACCCCCTCACTCCCCGCTGACATCCGAAGGGCCGCAATGACTCGCGGGAGGAGGCGGTCGTGGACGACGAAGAACGTGCGATTGCGGTCGACGGCGCGGCCGCCGGTGACCGGGACGCGCTCGATCAGTTGGTCGAACTGGCCGCCGACCGCGCGGACATGGCGGAACTGCGGCGCCTGGCGGATGCAGGCAGCCGGGACGCGGTGGACGAACTCGTCCAACTGGCTGGAGAGCGCGGCGACGTGGAGGAACTGCGCAGGCTGGCGTCGATGGGCTTCACCGACGCCGCCGACGTGCTGGCCGAGCTCGACGAAGACGTCGACTGACCAGCCGAGCGCGACACTGTTCCTCGCCACCGCCGCGGGTCAGGCGGCGGTGGTCATATGTCGGCGGGCGGGCACGGCGATGCGGCGACCGGGGATGTCGGGGTCCTCGACCAGTACCGCGCGGCCCAGATGCACCATCCGGTGATGGTACGCACACAGGAACACCAGATTGTCGACATCGGTTGGCCCGGCATCGCGCCAGTCGATGACATGGTGGGCGTGGCATCGACGCGGGGGACGGGTGCAGCCACGGAACACGCAGCCTCGGTCCCGGACCGTCAACGCGGCGCGCTGGGCGGGGGTCGCGAACCTCGCCGCCATCCCCACCGCGATCGGTTTCCAGCCGATCCCGGATGCCTTGGCGACCACCAGTCGAACCTTGCACTGGCACACCGCCATGTCGAACGTGGTCAACCCGACCGGCAGGCCGCTGGCATCCCACGTCGCCCCCACACCGTCCATCCGGTCGGCGTCGGCCACGATCACCACCGACGAGAACCCCGTCGTCTCGCCATCCACGGCGGCGTCGGCGATCTCCCCGATCGCGTCCGCCCGGCGCTGGTCGGCGGTACGGGGGTCAGCCAATCCGAGCGGGGCCGCGAACTCCTCCAGTGCCGCGCTCAGCCGCGCCCCGACCTCCGGCGGTAGGTGCCCATCGACGGCCCACCAACCGTCCAGTGTCTCCGACACACTCAGGTTCCGACGGGCGAAGGCGTCCTGCAGATCGTCGTCGTGCTCCTGCGGGTCCAGCAGGTCCGCGATCCGGTCGACGGCAGCCCGGACCATGGTGGGGGATCCGACCCGTGCCACCTCCAGCAGCAACGGTTCGGCCTCTTCGAGGTGGTCAGCCGGCACCTTCTTGCGCGCCCGGCGAATCGCCGCCGCATGCGCATACGAGATCTCCCCGGCCCGCAGCGCCTCCCACACGCTCGG
>CAVTCZ010000015.1:0-35780 GCA_963733395.1 uncultured Actinomycetota bacterium | reverse complement strand
GCTCGGACGACGCACGGTCAGGCCGTCGGGCCCGGCCTCCAGGCCCAGCACCTTGATCAGCGCGAACAGCGGCCCGGCATGCGTGTGCGCGTTCATCACCGGGAACTCCGCCATCGGCGTCGCGGGCTGCACGAAGGTGCCACCCGGGTCCATGGCGTACGGCGCGTTGTAGCAGTCGGGCCCGCTCCACACGCCCGGCCACAGGTGCGGATACGTCCGCGCGTGCGTGGCAAGTAGTTGCTTGTGCAGCAGGCGTTGCGCCCTCGGTGGATCCTGCAGGGCGTACCCCCACGTCAGCAGCGAGGTGAGCACCGGCCAGACGCCGCCGTTGGTGTCCCACCCCGGCGCCAGGATCCCGCCCCGCACATCCAGCGGCCGGTCCAGGCTGAGCGCGCCGATCGGGCACGGGTCGTCCAACCGTTCCGCGATCGCCGCGACCAACGCCTGCCGCTGCTCGTCGGTGCCGATCCGCGCCACCAGGCACCAGGCGTTGGCGTCCAGGAACAGCCGGTCCCGCCCGATCGCACCGCCGGTGCCGTCCCACGCCCGCAGGAACCAGCGCCCGGTCCACGCCGCCGCCACCGCGGCCCGCAGCCCGTCGGCCCAGCGGACCATCTCCGCCGCGGCACCCGGGTCCACCGCGGCCAGCAGCCGGGCGGCACGCGGCAGCACGTGCACGGCGAAGGCGGAGTTGTAGACCGACTCCCCCGCGGCCCGGAACCTGCGCCGGCTGCCGGCCATCGCCGAGATGGGGTCGTTCCAGTCGCCGCTGCCCACCCGGATCAGCCCGTGCGGCCCGAGCCCGATGCGATTGCGCAGGTACCGCCAGGCGAGCAGCAACCGCTGCGCCACCGACAGCTCTGATCGGGACCCTCGCCACGGCAGTCGCTCGTCCAGCACCGAAGTGTCACCGGTGCTCCAGACGTACTCGGTCGCTGCCCACAGCAGCGAGATCGGCAGGTCGGTCGGGGCCGCGTGGACGCCCGCGGAGGTGGCCCGGCCGAAGCCGGTGTGGGCGTAGCGCAGACTGCCGTCCGGGTCCTGCAGGTGCAGCATCGTGAGCAGCATCGACCGGGCGCCGGCCGGGTCGATCAAGCACAACGGCACCAGGAAGTGCGCATAGTCCCGCGGCGCCCCCTGCAGCCCGTGCAGGTACCCGTAGGCGCTGCCCTGGGTGACGTAGGAGGTGCCGAAGTACCCATCGACCATCTGAGCGCTGCGCAGCATGCCGGCGTGCCAGCGGGTCTCGCGTTCCAGTTCGGGCTCGCCGCAGCGCACGTCCCAGACCTGCGCCCACTGCCGGTCGGAGTCACCAGCCGCGATCGCGCGCTGTCGCTGCACGAAGGCGGTTGCGTCACCGGCCGCCGGCAGGCCGACGACGAAGGACAGCTTCGTCACCTCTTCCGACAGCGTGCCGCGCAGTTCCACCTGCGTGGCGCGTGACCGGCTCACGGTCGCCGGGCCGGTCAGCGCGGCTACCACCACCTGCCCGGGGAGGGCCGCGCGGAACGACGGTCGGCGTTCGCGCAGCCATCGGGGTTTCTCCGCCTGCTCGAGGACCACCGCCGCGCATCGCCGGTCTGCGGCACCGGGCGCAGCCGCAACGACCGGGCAAGTACCCGCCGCACCCCGAACGTCGCATGCCGACTGGCACTCGCGACCGCGAACGCCGCGATCCACGATGCCTTCCGTCGCAACGGGTAGTCCGCGGGCGGACGAGTCATCGGCGCCATGAGCCCGCCCAGCACGATCGGCTCCGGGTCGAGGGTCCAGCACTCCGTGTACGTCCCGCCCCTGAGCGCCGGGTCGGAGACGAGGACCTCCACGTCGATGTGCAGCGCCTGCACGGTCCCGAACGGTGCCCACACCCGCCGTGTCACCTGCCAGCCGTCACCGCGGGCCGTCCAGGTGGCCGCGCCGACCTCCCAGTCGACATCGGTGCCCGCCACCGTCATCGGACGACCACCAGGTCCGGACAGATCCCATGTGCCGGTCCCCACCCGGACCAGCCCCGCCTCACTGCTGTAGAGCACCACCCGGCCGTCGGCGTGTGCCGCGGCGGTGAGCCGGTCGTTGCCGACCTGGTGCCACAGGTCCTGCCCGGGTGGCGATGTGCTCGAGGTGGAACACCGGTGGGTCGTCCGACCAGGTTCCGAAGGCCCCGCCGGACCCGCTCATCGGAACTGCTCCGCCACGATCGGGGAGCGCGCGAGAACGACGATTCCGGCGATCATCAAGGCCAGTGCAGCGGTGGCCGCGACGACCATCGCAGGGCCGCCGGTCCAGGACTGCCCGAGCAGCAGGACGCCGAGCACCGACCCGACGACCGGGTTGGCCGCGATCATCGGCGGGATCGCCGCAGTCACCGGGCCGGCGGCGAAGGCCATCACCGTGGCACCGATACTCACCACCGTGACAGCGGCGGCGCCGTACGGCAGCCACGAGGTGAACACCGCCGAGGCCCCCGCCTGCTCGCCGAGCAGGATCGCGGCACCGGCGAGCCCGGAACCGAGCACGTTGACCAGTCCCGCACCACCGCCGAGCACGGCCGCGGCCGCCCCCCGTGACAGCCGCCGGGCGACGACCGCCGCGAGCAGCACGCATCCCAGGCATACCGCCGTGGCCACGGCCCAGGCCGCCGGGTCGACCCGCGAGCCCTCTGCCGCGGAACGCGTCGCCAGGACGAAGGCCAGGACGCCGATCCCCACAAGCGCCGAACCCACATACTCCGGGCGACCGGGGCGGACCCGTTCCAGCACTGCAGCGCACACCAGCACCCAGACGACCATCGTGGTCATGAGTGTCTGGACAGTGGCCAGCGGTGCCATCGACAGGGCGAGCAACTGGAAGACGACCGCCAATGCCTGCACTACGAAGCCCAGCCACCAGGACCATTGCCGTACCCCCCGGACCATCCCGCCGGTGTCGAACGCGTCGGTCGCCTGGGCCGCCACGGCACGGTGCTGCACGACACCACCGAGCGAGAACAGAACGGCGGCCACGAGAGCAGCGACGACCCCAGCCATGTGCGCCCTCCCGAGGGCGGTTTCGGCGAGCACGGATCCAGCCCAGGACGACCCGGCCGCGACGAGTCTAGTGGAACCGGGGGGTCGAGGACTTGGTCGCGCGCATCACCCCGGCTGTTGGGATCCGGCCCTCGACCGAGTCGGCTGCCAGTTGTGCCCCGTCGCGCACTGCGAAGGCCCGTGCACCGGACATGTGCATGAGAGTTGCGCCAGGACCGGCAGCAGCGGTGTTTCGGACCCCTGCTCGGGCTACCCTGTCAGCACCCACGACAAGGAGACCCATGAGAACAGCAGCCATCCTCGCCACCGCCGCCGTTCTGGGAGCTGCGCTGGCCGCACCGGCCGCAGCCGCCGACAAGGTTCCTGTGAAGCTGAAGGTCAAGGGCTGCGACGGCTGCAGCGTGATGGCCACTTGGTACAAGACCGGGACCGCGAGCGGGGCCAGCAAGGCGAAGTCGAAGACCAAGCAGGTCTCCGGCTCGAAGGCCACGCTCACCTTCAACATCCCGAAGGGCTACTACATGTACTTCACCGCGGTGAGCGGTGATCCCAATGTCCAGCCCGACGCGGCCACGGTCATGGTCACGCAGTTCGTCGGCAAGAGCGAGGGTGACTCGGTGACGGCAACACAGGCGCGGGACCTCAACGACGGCGCCTACTACTGCCTGAAGGCCAAGAAGCAGACCATCAAGACCCAGGCGGCCGTGGTCACCACCGGAGCCGGCTTCTCACTGCTCGGGTTCTGGGCCAACCCGCAACTGGCGGCGAAGGGCAACACGATCAAGGACGGCATCGACGGCGTGTACGGAACGCAGAACACTCTGATCTGCAAGGGCAGCTACTACTAGGCCGGCGATGACTCGGACACTTTCCGGCGGCCGTCGCCTTGCGCAGGCGGTGGCCGCTGCGCCTGGTCATGCTGCTGGCTGCCACCGCACCGGTCAGCGCCGAGGTCGTGCCGGTGGATCCGGGGGCGATCGGCGCCGGCCGGCCGATCCTCGGCACCACCCAGAACCTGCCCTCACTGGAGACGGCCGAACCCTACGACGCCGGGCCGGGCTTCGCGGGGCAACTCCGGGACCTCTACCGTCGGGCCGGATCGAGGAGCTCCAGCGCGAGGTGGCCCGGGAGGCCAACCGGAGGATCCAGTCGTGGGTTGCGCAGCACTGCCCCACGTCCGCACACGCCGCCGGTGAGGGTCCCCGCTGCCGACCCCTGGTCGTGTTCGACGTGGACGACACCATGCTCAACAACTTCGCTGAGTACTCGGGCAACGATCCTGCCTTCTCGTACAACCCACAACGCGACGCCGAGTTCGTGATGCGATGCGAGTCGCCGGCGAACGCCCCGGTCCGGTGGCTGTACCGGAAGGTGACCGAGGCCGGTCTGCCAGTGGCGGTCATCACCGGCCGCCCGGCGAGCCAACGCGCGGCCACGGTCTCCTGCCTGCGCCAGCGCGGCTACCCGCACTGGGACGCGCTGATCACCCGCACCCGGGCGACGCAGTCCCTGAGTTCCGCAGTGTTCAAGGCCCGCGCCCGCAAGCGGTTGCAGGAGCGCGGCTTCACGATCGTGGCCAGCATCGGCGACCAGGTCAGCGATATGGCACACGGGCGACTGAAGTTCGGGTTCCTGCTGCCCAACCCCATGTACTACCTGCCCTGACCGTCGGCCGGTGGCGGTCTGCTGGCCGAGGATCCGCTGCCCGCCGCGATTGTCACGAAGGTACGCCTCACTGTCGGTGGATCCCTGTCTGCCAGCCTGAAACCAGCAACCGCGCAACACTCGAGCCCAGCCCCTCGCCGCCCTCGCAGGAACTGCCAGCAACAGCATTCTGCGGGTGTAGCCTGGCACATGGGGGAACTGGCGGCGAGGGGGTTCGGCCATGTCTGGAACGCATCGTGGTTTGCGGGTCGGGCGGACGTTCGCAGTCCTGGGAGCAGGCGCTCTGCTGATGGGGGCACCCCCGGCTTTCGCCGCTCACGATCCACTCGTACCGATACCGACCAAGTGCAACGCCTACGCCCCGGTCGCTCCGTGCTTCTACAAGCCGGGATTCATCGACTTCACCCTGAACGGGCACATCTTCCACCGTGGGGACATCGTGGTCGGGACGCTGCACTACGAACTGCCCGGCCAGGGCCACGGCGAGTACCCCACGTCGGCATCGACGAGCGTGCAGGTCGGCGACGGCACTTTGAAGTTCCTCGGCTGCAAGGGCAAACGGTCGGTCACCAACATCTACGTGGACAAGCCGACCGTCGGCAAGACCGTGTGCCGGTGGCGGGCGCGAGGGGGAACCGGGGAGTGGAAGCTGGACCTCGGAGCGCCGCTGTCGATCACCGGTTCGCCGGTCTACGTTTCCGGCGACTACTACACCGTGATCGGGCAGCCGGCGATCGAGGGGTACGTGCGCACCACCAACGATCGCAAGCTCAATCCGGTCAACACCGGCGTCCCGGGAACCACCGTGCAGATCACCGGCGAGCACTTCAAACGGATCGTGCCGGTCACGAACGAGGGGAACTACTTCACCCGCGTGCCCCATCCGGGCACGTACACCGTGTACCCGCGGGTGCCGAAGCGTTTCACGAAGACGCGCAAGGCCATCCCCACCCATCGCCAGGTCGTGGTGCGCAATCACAAGACAGCGCGGGCGAACTTCAGAGTCGACGACCCGCTGACCCTCGACATCCAGGTCGACAGGTCATCGGTCCCTGGCGACGGATTCCAGGTCGTCCACGCCACCATCACCGCGACCGAGGCCGGAGCGCCGCTGCCCGGTTTGCAGATCGACGTGCGACCCTTCCCGGGCCAGAACATCGACAAGGCGCTCAACGTCCCGGTTCCCGCCGTGATCTGCACCCCGGCGGGGAGCCGCGTCTGGCCGATCGGTGACTGGGACAGCACCCCCATCCTCCCGAACACGGTGACCACGGACTCCAACGGCCAGGTCAAACTGTATGTGCAGACAGGCACGATCCCCGGGACGTTCCCGTTGCAGGTGTGGGCCCGCGACAGCAAGGGGCTGCTCATCACCGACGACCTGGACTCGGTCAGCCCGACCGCGAACATCACCGTGACTGCCCTCGGCGGATCCGGCGACTTCCCGAGCGCGTTGCAGACCTACCTCGCCAACCACTCCAGCGTCCAGTTGGATCCTTTTTTCCGGCCGCTGGTCCTGGCCCCGCAACTGGCCGAGGCGGCGGCAGCCGGCATGGGCAGCTTCCAGGTCATCCCGATCGAGTCGGCCTCCGGGCCGTCGGGCGTGCTGGTCCAGCCTGCCGGAACCCGCGTCTCCTTCAGCCCCAAGGGCGAGCTCCCCGACACTGCAGCGGGCGGGGTACTGATCCCGGGCAAACTCATGAGCGTGCCACTGACCTACCCGACCTTCACAGCCGCGGCACGTGCCCAGGGCCTGTGTCACGAAGGTGCTCGGTATGACCCGAGGAGACCGGCCACCTTCGTGACAAACCAGGAATCGTGGCCGCATCTTCGTGACAAGCGCCAACCGGACCCCTCCGCCGCACCTTTCCCGACCCGACCGCCTCAGCCGCGGTTGACGATCCGCACCGGAACCGCGTTCAGCACCGCCGTCCCCGCCAGGGGATCCATCCCGACCCCGGGCGTCAGCACGTTGACGTTGGTGCCGGCCGTGGCGGTCTGACTCCAGGAGCCTTCCGCTGCCGGGGCCCACCCGTGGGGCAGACACACAACCCCGGGCATGACCTCGTCGGTCACCTCGATCACCACCTCCACGCTGCCAGCCGCGGACTCCAACGCCGCGTGCTCTGCGTCACGCACCCCTGCGGCCTCGGCGTCGTCGGGGTGCACCTGCAGTGTGCAGCGATTCGAACCCCCCGTGAGCCTGGGCAGGGTGCGCAGCCAGGAGTTGTTCGTCCGCAACTGCCGGCGCCCGACCAGCACCAACTCCGGGGCGCCGACCCGGGGCAAGGGCGGCAGCCAGTCGCTGCGCCTCCCCGGCGAGCTGCGCGGGTACCAGGTCGATGCGCCCGGACGGCGTGCGCAGGGCCTCCGGTAACCGCGGCTGTAGCGGCCCGAGGTCGATCCCCGCGGGCGCGGCTTCCAGAGCCGCCAGCGTGAGACCGTCGGGATGCGTGCCGAAGCCGTCGCCGTACGGCCCCGACCGCAACGACAGGTCCAGGAGTCGCTCCACGCCGCGACGTGGCGCCACCGCGGCCAGCAACTCCGCGGGGTCGCGTCCGTGGGCACGGCTCGCGGAGTCGGTGCATGCCCGGCGGGCCACCTCGAAAGCCACCAGGTCGTCGAGCTGCTCGGCCGTGGGTTCAGCCATCCCGTTGACCACGCCAGCGGCGATGCCGGCCAGGGTCAACAACACCTCCCCCTCGTCGCGTTCGTCGGGATCCCGGGGGAATACCGCGGGCGACCAGCGCGCCGCGTTGCGCACCGCGAGGGACCCGAAGACGACGTCGTAGTGGGTGCGCGCCAGCGGTGACGGCGCGGGCAGGATCACATCTGCATGCCGCGAGGTCTCCGTGACGTATGCATCGACGCACACGAGCAGGTCCAGCCCTTGCACCGCGCGGGCGAGCCGGGCAGCGTCCGGCGTGGAGACCACCGGGTTCCCCGCCACGGTGATCAGGGCCCGCACCCGCTCGCCGGTATCCGGATCGGGGGTGTCGATCTCCTCGGCCAACGCGGCCACCGGGAACTCACCCAGCACACTCGGCAGCCCACGCACCCGGGTGCGCTGACTGCCCGGTACCCGTACCCCGCGACCGCGGCCGGGCTCCCCGAACGTGGTCGGGCCGCCTGCCGGGGGAAGCGGGAACATCACCCCGCCCTCCCGGTCGAGGTTGCCGGTCAGGACGTTGATGACGGCGATGAACCACGACGCGAGCGTGCCGAAGGACATCGGCTGACCGTCCACGATCAGCCCCGAAGTGGCGGTCCCCATGCGGCCGTATACCGCGGCGGAGGGGGCGGCGGCGATCTCTCGCGCAAGACCCGAGATCGTGTCCGCGGGGAGCCCGGTCGCTCCGGCCACGGCCTGCGGCGTGAAGGGCGACACCAACTCCCGCACCTGCTCGACCGCGTCGGCATCGACCCACGGCCCGGCCGCGCCCAGCTCGACCAGCCCGTCTGCGAACAACACGTGCACGATTGCCGCCAGCAGCAGGACGTCGGTCCCGGGCCGGATCCGGTGGTGCTCGTCAGCCGCGGCGGCGGTCCTCGTGCGAATCGGGTCGACGACGATCAACCGCCCGCCCCTTGCCCGCAGCGCCCGCAGTCGGCCGGGCATGTCCGGGACCGTCATCATCGACCCGTTGGAGACCAGTGGGTTGCCACCGATCACGACGAACAGATCGGTGCGGTCGATGTCCGGGACGGGCACTGACAACTCGGTGCCGTACATCAAGCCCAACGCCACCTGCTGTGGCATCTGGTCGACGGTGCTGGCCGAGAAGCGGTAGCGCGTCCCGAGCGCCCGGACCAACGCCGGCAGGTAGAAGGTACTGGTGACGTTGTGCGCGTTGGGGTTACCCAGATACACCGCCACCGCGTTCGGCCCCGACTCACCCACCACCTCGGCCAGGCCGCTGCGGATCCGGTCGAACGCCTCGTCCCAGGTCGCCGGGCGCAGCTCGCCACCGACGCGGACCATCGGCGAACGCAGCCTGGACCGGTCGTGGTGCAGGTCGCCGATGGCCACCCCCTTGGGGCACACGAATCCGTTGCTGAAGACATCCTCGGCATCACCGCGCACCGACACCACCTGGTCGCCCTCGACGGTGATTTGCAGGCCGCAGGTGGCTTCACACAACGGACAGATGTGCCGGACGGCCGTCATCGCCCACGTCCACAGGATCGGTACGACGTTAGGGATGCAGGGCCACGCGACATGGCCCTGACTCTACGCGCGAAGTGAGGTTGCGGTCGCCGCCGTCGGCCAGTCCCCGAAGGTCCGCCGTGGTCCCGATGTGGCTATTCGTGCAGTTCGTTGCCGCTCAGGGCGCGACGAACGGCCACCTTCTGCACGAGCGACTACATTCGCGCGGCGACGGAACCCGCGGCCTCACAGAGTCCGGATGTGGAACGTGTGCCGCCAGGTGCCGTCCTTCTTGTGCACCGATCGACACCAGCCGCGGGCTCCGGCGTACCGGCCCGAGCCGCCCACCACGGGGCGGATGACCGTGGTCCGCTGGGCGACGGTGGGGGCCTGCTGCTCGTAGACCGCGACGCCACCGACGATCAACTGGTTCTCCGGCTTGTCGATGCTGAAGACGAGGTCGGCGGTGCGCAGTTCCTTGCCGTCCTCGACGGCGGTGGTGAGCAACGACCCGGTCATGAACCCGATGGCCTTCTTCTTGTCGGGCTTGGTGAGGCTCGTGTAGAAGGTCCGCAGATCACCCGGGGTCGCCGTGCCCGGGGTCACAGGATCCACCTGCGCGGTGACCGGGCCGTGGGCGACCTTCACCACCTGCAACGGCGAGGCCGGTGCGGGACCGCAGACACCGAGGAGCAGGAGCGACCCGAACAGCAGAACGGCGATGCGGCGCAGCATGGCGCAGACTCTACGCGCTCACGGCCGCGATGCCAGGAACGCCAGAGTCCGTTGCATCAACAGTGCCGCGGCCCCGGGTTCGTACTCCGCGGAGGACGGGTCGGCGAACAAGTGCGCCGCCCCCGGGTAGATGAACAAGTCCGATCCGGGGACGGCCGCCGCCAGCTCCCGGCAGGCCGCGAGGTCGACCCAGGGGTCGGCTTCGCTGGTGTGGATCTGCAGGCCCACACCGGTCGGCCACTCGGGCGAGAACTCCGTCAGCGGGATCCCGTCGTGGTACAGCAGGGCGCCCAGCGCCCCCGGACGGGTCTGGGCCAGGTACTGCGCCTGCCCGGACCCGAGCGAGAAGCCGCCGTAGACCAGATCCGGCGGTAGCTCCGCAGCCACAGCCGACGCCCGGGCGAACAACTCCACATGTCCCATCGCCTGCGCGTAAGCGACCCCGGCGTCCAGGTCGTCGAACACGTGCCCGTCGTAGGAGTCGGGCGTGTGCACCGTGTGCCCCGCCGCCCGGACCTCGTCGGCGAACCCGAGGAAGCCGGGGGTCCGGCCCAGCGCGTGGTGGAACAACAGCAACTCAGCCATGCGCCGCACGCTACGGGATCAGCCAGTACCGCCGTCAGTCCCGGCCGAACAGATCCCGGGTGTACACCTTGTCCAGCACGTCCAGGATCTCGTCGTGGACGCGGTTCGCCACGATCACCGAGGACCGCCGCTTGAACTCCGCAAGATCCGAAACCACCTCCGAGTGGAAGAACTCCGCCATGTCGAGCACCGGCTCGTAGACGATCACCTCGATGCCCTTGGCCTTCAGCCGCTTCATGATCCCCTGGACGCTGGAGGTGCGGATGTTGTCCGAGCCCTCCTTCATGACCAGGCGGTAGATCCCCACGACCGCCGGCTCGAGGGCCACGATCTGCTCGGCCACGAAGTCCTTGCGCGTGCTGTTCGCGTCCACCACCGCGCGGATCAGATCCTGCGGCACGTTCCGGTAGTTGGCCAGCAACTGCTTGGTGTCCTTCGGCAGGCAGTAGCCGCCGTAGCCGAACGACGGGTTGTTGTACATGTCGCCCACCCGCGGGTCGAGGCTGACGCCGGCGATGATGTCGGCGGTGTCCATGCCGTGGCTGGAGGCGAAGGTGTCCAACTCGTTGAAGAAGGCCACCCGCATCGCCAGGAAGGTGTTGGCGAACAGCTTGATCGCCTCCGCCTGCTTGGCGTCGGTGATCAGGACCGGGGTCGTCGGGTCCAGCGCGGCCTCGAGCATCACGTCCGCGAACTCCTTGCCCCGCTCCGAGCGCTGCCCGACCACGATCCGCGACGGGTGCAGGTTGTCGTGCAGCGCCTTGCCCTCCCGAAGGAACTCCGGCGAGAACAGGATGTTGTCGGTGCTGTGCGCCTGGCACATGCGGTCGGCGAACCCCACCGGCACGGTCGACTTGATGACGATGGTGGCTTCGGGGGCGATGGCCCGGACCTGCTCGATGACGGCCTCGACGGAACTGGTGTCGAAGAAGTTCGCCTCGGGGTCGTAGTCCGTGGGCGTGGCCACGATGACGAATCGGGCACCCGTATAGGCCTCGAGCGGATCGAGCGTGGCCCGCAGGTCGAGGTCCTCGGTCTGCAGGTACTGCTCGATGTCCGGGTCCTCGATCGGGGAGCGGCGCTCGTTGATCGCGGCCACCCGCCCGGCATCGATGTCCACCGCCACGACTTCATGCCGTCGGGCCAGCAGTACGGCATTCGACAGTCCGACGTAGCCCATGCCGGCCACCGCGATCTTCATGCGTCCTCCACCCGCCCAATGATAGATGCCGTGGAAACCGTGGAACCCCCGCTCGACGGGCTACCCTTGCCCAAACCCCCGAGGAGGAACCCATGAAGACCACCGCGATCATCGCCGGCGCCGTCGTGCTGGCCGGCTCGCTGGCCGCACCGGCAGCGGCCGCCGACAAGGTGCCCGTGAAGCTCAAGTTGAAGGGCTGCGACGGCTGCGAGGTGTCGGCCACCTGGAACAAGACCGGCAAAATCAACGGCAACTTCAAGTCGAAGACCAAGACCGCCAACGGGAACAACGCCACACTGACGTTCAACGTGCCGAAGGGCTACTACCTCTACTTCGCCGGCACCAGCGACCAGGCGCAGGTTGACGCCGCGACCATCCTGGTAACGCAGTTCGTCGGGCAGAAGCAGGGCAGCACGGTGTCGCCGAGCAAGGCCCAGACCCTGAACAAGGGCGCGTACTACTGCCTGATCGCCAAGAAGCAGACGATCAAGGCGCAGGCGGCACTGGTGCCGGACGGCGGGTTCAGCCTCCTGAGCCTGTGGGCCAACCCGCAACTGGCCGGCATCGGCACGAAGGCGAAGGGCAAGGACGCCATCAAGGGCGTGTACGGCACCCAGGACGTGCTGCCCTGCAAGGGCACGTACTGATAGCCGCCCTGGCGGCCGCCGCGCTGCTGACACCCCTACCCGTTCCAGGACAGGCGGACTACCAGTTGGGTGGGGCGTACCCGCCTCCGCCCGGCGTGACGATCGTGACGCGTGACCGCCGCGCCGATCCCGCGCCGGGGACGTATTCCATCTGTTACGTCAACGCCTTCCAGACCCAGCCGAACGCCCGGGGGTGGTGGCTGGCACACCACCCGGGCCTGGTTCTGCGGCGACCTTCCGGCCAGCCGGTCGTGGACGCCGCCTGGAACGAGATGCTGCTGGACACGCGCAGCGCCGAAAGCCGCAGGGCCCTCTCGGGCATCGTGGGCCGGTGGATCGACGGTTGCGCCGCGGCCGGTTTCGATGCCGTCGAGCCGGACAATCTCGACTCGTGGCAGCGCAGTCGGGGTCTGCTCACCCGGCGCGACAACATCACCTTCGCGCAATCACTCATCCGACGCGCACACCGCGCCGGGGTGGCCATCGCGCAGAAGAACGCCGCCGGACTGGCCCGGCGACGCCTGTTCGACTTCGCCGTCACCGAGCAGTGCCAGCGGTGGGCCGAGTGTGGCCGGTTCACTCGGGCCTACGGCGACCAGGTCGTCGAGATCGAGTACCGCCGCCGGGATTTCGCGGCAGCCTGTAGAGTCGCGCGCCGGGCGCATCCCGATCGTGCTGCGCGATGTCGGCCTGCAGACACCCGGCCGGCCGGGGTACCGGTATGCCGCCTGCTGAAGGCGCACAGCTCTTCGCACGAAGGCCGCACTGCCGACCCGAACCCGCCAGTCGTCCACCGACGCCCGCCCGGCGCTAGCCTTGCCAGCGTGAAGTTGATCGCGGCCGGCGTCACGGTGATCGCCATCACCGCGGGATCGGTCGCGTGGAGCCAGGCGCCGCAGCAGGCCCCGGCTGCGACCTCCAAGACCGAGCCCGGCGCCCCGTGGCCCACCATGCGCCACGACCTGCGCAACACCGGCGCGTCCGACCTGCCGGGCATCGACCCGGGAGCCGAGCCGTGGTCGTTCCCCACCGGCAAGGGCATCTTCTCCACCCCCACGATCTCCGCCGACGGCACGATCTACATCGGGTCGGCCGACCACAACCTCTACGGGCTCTCCGAGGAGGGGCAGGAGGTCTGGCGCTTCGAGACCGGCGGGATCATCGACACCGCGCCGGCGCTGCTCGACGACCAGACCCTGATCATCGGCTCCGGCGACGAGAAGATGTACAAGGTCAGCACCGACCCCGCGATCCCCGCCCACCAGCGGGTCGTGTGGACGTTCGAACCGACCTTGCCCCCGGTCGAGGGCGCGCAGTTGGTCTCCTGGTGGGAGGGCAGTCCGAACATCGGCCCGGATGGGGTGATCTACCAGGGCAACACCGGGGGCGGGGCGTATGCGGTGAACCCGGATGGCTCCCAGAAGTGGGTCTACGAGGCGCAGAACTCCGTGTGGACGGTCCCGGCGATGGACGACTCCGGCGTGACCTACTGGGGCTCGGTCGACCTGCGCCTGTTCGCGCTCAATCCCGACGGCACCCAGAAGTGGCAGCGCACGACGCTGGGCTACGTCACCTCCTCCCCCGCGCTGGACACCACCGGGACCCTGTACGCGGGCAGTTTCGACGGCTCGCTCTACGCCCTGGACTCCGCTGACGGCTCGGTGAAGTGGTCCTTCAAGACCGGTGACCACATCTACGCCTCCCCGGCACTGGTCGAGACCGACGGGCAGTTGCAGCAGATCATCATCGGCTCGACCGACGGCCTGCTCTACTCCCTGGATCCGGACGGCAACGTGCTGTGGACCTACGACACCGGCGCGCCGATCCGCTCCTCGCCGGTCGTCGGGCAGGCTCCGGTGGGCGGCGGGCCGCCGATCGTCTACGTGGGTGCGGCCAACGGGCACATGGTCGCCGTGAACACCAACGACGGCAGCCGCCGGTGGACGTTCGACACCACCTCCGAGGAACCCACCCTGGCCACCCGCAACCAGCTCAACTCCTCGCCAGCGCTGGGCCCCAAGGGTGTCTACACCGGCAGCCAGGACGGGGTGGTCTGGTACGTGCCCTACGACTACTGCCTGCGGCCCGACGCCGGGCCGCGCTGCGTGACCACGGACCTCCCGGCCGACGGCATGTACGCGTTCGGGGTCAACGTGGGCGGCGGGCTGGTGCCGCAGGGCACACCCGTCCGGATCAGCCCCGCGGGCTACATGACCGGCCGGATCCTGGTCCGCAAGGGCGGGCAGACCGTTCCCGCCCGCCTGGTTCCCGCACCCGACCCCGACGCACTGGTCAGCGTGGACCCGCCCGTGCAGACCGACGTGACCGTGTCCGGCGACGGCAGGTACGTGTTCGTGCGGCCGCTGGAGATGCTGGCCGCCGACACCACGTACACGGTCACCGTCAACGGGCTGGTCACCACCGGCGGCCCGCGGCTGGGCAACGTGGATCTCGGCACCGGCGACCTCGAGCCGTTCTCCGGTTCGTTCACCGTGCGCACCGGTGACGACGGCACTGCGTGGAATCCGCGGGTCGGCCCGGACCAGACCTCCGGGCTGTCGCTGTCCCGGTTGGCGGTGCCACTGCCGCCGATGCTCACCAGCGTCAACCAGATCGGTTTCGACTTCTACGACTGGATCGGTGGGGCCGTCGAGACCGACAAGGACGCGACGGTGGTGTGGTTCGTGGGTGCCAAACGCGACGGGCAGGGGCGCATCGTGGCCGACCCGTCGGCGCTGTTCGCGTTCCCGGTGGCGGGCGAACAGCGCGACGGCACGTTCCTGCTCAACGCCAGCGGCGTCAACCTGTGGTTCACATTCGGTCCGGTACCCCTGCAGCGCTTCGACCTGCGCGGGACGTTCGATGCCGACGGGCAGGTGCGAGCCGACTCGCAGTTCCTGGCCGAGGCGGTGTGCGCCGACATCCCGGGCTACGGCTCGCAGATCCCGGCGACCGGGATGTGCGACACCCAGGGCGCCATCACCGCGGCGGGAACCTTCCTCGGCGGGACCGCGGAGTCCCCGGCCGTGCGCAGAGTTCCGGGAATGAAGATCGGCGACATCGCCTACACACCCGGCTCGCCAGCGACCCTGACCGCCACCATCGACACCGACCTGCCCTACACGACCGATGACCACTTCGTGTCGATCCTGCTGCTCGATGAGTCGGGCAAGCCGGTGCCGATCGACTACTACAGCAAGACCTCGATCCAGACCGACGGCAGCAAGCAGATCACCGGAGTCACGCTGACGGTCGATCAACCGCTGCCGCCGCAGTTCCAGGCGATCGTGATGACCGACGCCTTCCCCGCCAAACGGCAGGACATCGGGGGCGGATCATGATCCGCTCGTTCATCGACGGCGTCCTGGCCGTGGTCCTCGCGGTGATCACGGGCGTGCTGATGGCACTCGGCCTGGCCGAACTCGGACTGACGCAGACCTCATGGTTGTCCCTGGGACCGTGGCTGGCCGGTGTCGGGCTGCTCGGGGGGTGGCAGCAGGAAGTCACGTCCACCGTCGCCGGCGGCATCGGCTGGGTCACCACCGCCACCGGCGTGCCGCTGCTGGTCACCGGGGTCGTGGTCCTGTTCGTGGCCCTGCGGGCCCACCGGAGCACGTGGTTGAACGCCATCCCTGCGGCGCTGGGTGCGGCCGCGGCCAGCGCGCTGCTGGTCGCCGGGACGGTCAGTTCCCAGACGAACCTCAATGCGGCGGGCAGTGTCACGACCCGCGAGTCCCTGACATGGTTCTGGACGAACAACCACCCGGGCACGGTCGTCGGGGCGGCGCTGCTGGTGGGCCTGGTGTGGCTGCTGCACACGGTCGGCCTGCGCTGGTGGCGCTCCGGGCGGGGCGTGGCACTGAGCCTGCTGGTGGGGCTGGGGCTCGTGCTGACGGCTGCGGTGGCGGCCGGTGCCGTCTATCTCACCAGCTCGACGACCGTCGGCTTGGCTCTGGCGCTGCTGTACCCGCTGGCCGGGACCCTGGTGCTGTTCGGGATCGGCGGCGCCCCGGTCGAGGCGGGGCTCACCCGGCTGACACCGGAGGCCCTGAACCTGAACACCTGGACCGAGAGCATCCTCTACGGCATCGGCGGAGTGGTCGCCGCGCTGGTGCTGGCGGTGATCGTCGGGCTGGTCATGCGCCTGTTCAAGCATCGGAGCACATGGTTGGGCGCGATCACCGTCACGGCTGCGGTGGCGGCCTTCCTCGCCTGGGCCATGGCCACCGACGTGGTCGTCCCAGATGGCCTGGGCGCGGCCACGACCGTGGCGGTCAACCCGCTGGTGGCCGCGGCCGTCGCCGCTGTCCTCGCCGCCGTCACCCGATTCGTGGCGGGCCGGCCGAAGGACGCGCCGCAGTCCGACCGTCCGGCTGCACCGCCATCGGACATCGAGGACCTTCTCAGCGAGGTCCAGGCCGGACCGGCCGGGCAGCAGCCCTGAGCCGCTCGCGTAGCATCGTGCCCAGAACGAAAGGGGCATCATGCTCAAGGGATTCCGCGACTTCATCCTTCGCGGCAACGTCATCGATCTAGCGGTCGCCGTCGTCATCGGCGCCGCCTTCACCGCGCTCATCGGCGCCTTCAACACCGCGCTGATCACGCCGATCGTCAACAGCTTCTTCTCCGCGCTGGGGTTGAGCAAGGACGGCATCGGCGGCACCATCGGGCTGCCCGGCGACCAGGTCATCAACATCGGACTGATCATCGGCGCGACCATCACCTTCCTGATCACCGCCGCGGTGGTGTACTTCGTCTTCGTCGCACCGATGAATGCGGCCAAGCAGCGTCTCGCGAAGGGCGAGGTGGTCGAGGACGCCACCTCCGAGGAACTGCTGGCCGAGATCCGCGACCTGCTCAAGGAGGGCCGCGGCCCGGTCGAGAAGGGCTGAGCCGGATGCCGCGTGCTCGCCGCCGGGACTCGCGTTAGCCCGAAACACAGGCGTTAGCCGCATTCACGGGATTTCGACTAACCGCTGTCCTCAGGACTAACCGCTGTCCGGCGCACTAACGCCTGCGGCGACGAACCCGGGCGGGTCCACCACTGAGCACCGCGGGTGGCCTCGACCACTCCGGCACGACCGCGCAGCCCGGCGGGCCTTTCGGCGATTCCTGGCACCGCCGATACATCTGGGGCGAAGATGTCCCCATGGACGAGGCCCAGGTGATCGACCGCGCCGAACGCTGCCTGCGCGACCGCATCTACGCCGCCGGCATGACCGGCTGGCACAAGTTGCAGATCGGCATGTGGGATGTGGACGGCGAGCCGGTGCCGTTCGCGCGGGCCCGCGAGGCGGAGTACCGGGAAGCGGGGCACGGGACCGCCTGGGGCACGCCCTGGTCGACGACGTGGTTCCGCATCACCGGAGAGGTGCCCGAGGAGTGGCTCGCCGAGGAGGTCGACCTCGACATCGACCTCGGCTGGACGTGGGGGCCGACGACCGGTGAGGCCCTCATCCACGATGCGCTCGGGAACGCGCTCGAGTCGGTCGGGCCGGGCCGCCCACGCATCCCCTGGCGTCAACGTAGGGTCGACCTCTACGTCGAGGCCGCCGCCAACCCGATGCCCACCTTCGACTGGTTCGCCACCGACTCGGGCCTGGGGCCGATGCCGGAGGCGCCGCCCCGGATGAAGATCTCCCGCGCACTACTGGTGCGGGTCAACCGGAGCGCTGACCGCGCCGCCAACGACATGGTGCTGGCGATCGCACTCGCCAAGGAACTGCAGGACGAGGTGCATATGGCCAGGGCGCTGGCAGCCATCTCGGGCGCGTGCGATGTCGTCGACGACTTGAACACGTCCGAGGATCTGCGGTGGTCGGCCTTCCACGAAGCCCTGGCCCCGTTGTTCGACAGCGTGCCGGCGCCGGACGCTCCCCGACTGCACGCGGTGGCCAACGCCCACATCGACACCGCTTGGCTGTGGCCCTTCCGGGAGACCGTGCGCAAGGTCGCACGCAGCTTCAGCAACGTGCTGGCCCTCATGGACGAGGACCCGGCCCTGCATTTCGCCTCGTCCCAGGTCCAGCACCTGGCGTGGATGGCAGAGGAGCACCCCGAACTCTTCGCCCGCATCCGGCAACGGGTCGGCGAGGGCCGCTGGCTGATCGTGGGCGGTACCTGGGTGGAGCCGGACGGGAACATGCCGTCCGGGGAATCGTTCGCCCGGCAGTTCCTGCTCGGGCAGTCCTGGCTGGCGGACAACCTCGACATCACGGCCGACACGTTCTGGCTGCCCGACACCTTCGGCTACTCGGCGGGGCTCCCGCAGATCGCCCGCGCCAGCGGCTGCGACTCCTTCGTGACCCAGAAGTTGTCCTGGAACTCCGTCAACGTCTTCCCCCACACCACGTTGTTGTGGGAGGGGCTCGACGGTTCCAGGCTGCTCACGCACTTCCCGCCGGCCGATGCCTACAACTGCGTCGCGCTGCCCGCGGAACTGACCAAGGCGCAGCACAAGATGGCCACGCAGCCGGTCGCCGACGGCTTGTTCCTGTACGGCTACGGCGACGGGGGCGGCGGACCGACGCGCGACATGCTGCGCCGGATCCGCCGACTGAATGTCGCGGGGATGCCCCGCACCGGCCAATCCAGCGTGCGGGCGTTCTTCGATGCAGTGCGCCGCGGGCCGCGGCTGCCGACCTGGTCCGGCGAGTTGTACGTCGAGTACCACCGCGGCACCTTGACCAGCCAGAGCCGCATCAAGCAGCTGCACCGGCGCGCAGAGGTGCTGCTGCGGGAGGCGGAGATCTGGGCCACGACAGCCGCCGTGCAGCGGGGCGCGGACTACCCGCACGACACCCTGCGCGGGCTGTGGCGGGAGTTGCTGGTCATGCAGTTCCACGATGTGCTGCCAGGCACGTCGATCGGGTGGGTGCACGACGAAGCGATCGAGCGACTGGAGGCAGTCGTCGCCGGAGCCGGCGAGGTGGTCACGTCCGCACTGCAGACCGCCGCCGGTAACGGGGCCGTGGCGCTGTCGGCCACCGCCTCCCCGCACGGGCACCCCGGCGTCAGCGCACTGTCGGCCGTTCCGGCGGAAGCCTCCTCCTGGTCGGTCACCGCCACCGAGCACGTCAACAAGATCACCCTGGCCGACCAGAACTGGGAGGTGCACTTCGTCGATGGCCTGGTCACGTCATTCCTCGACGTCCGGTCCGGCCGCGAAGTCGTCGCCCCGGGCGGTGCCGTCGGACGGATGCGGATCCACCCGGACCGGCCCATCCGGTGGGACGCGTGGGATCTCGACGAGCAGCACACCCGCGGTGCGGTGGAGATCGACCCGGAGGCCGTGGCCGTGATGTCCGACGACACCGTCAAGGTGCGCCGGCAGTGGCAGGAGACGGTCATCGAGCAGTCGTTCCGGCTGCTTCCGGAGGGCCTCGAGATCACCACCGTCGTCGACTGGCACGCGCAGGACTGCCTGCTGCGCCTGGAGTGCGACCTCGACGTGCTTGCACGGCACACCAGCGCCGAAACCATGTACGGATTCGTGCAACGGCCGACCGCGGCCAACACGTCATGGGAGCAGGCGAAGTTCGAGACATGTGGGCATCGGTGGGTCCACGCAGCGGAACCGGGCTACGGCGTGACGGTCCTGACGCCCACGACGTACGGGTACCAGGTGACCCGCAAACGTCGCGAGCATGGTGGCGTCTTCACCAGGCTCGGTTTCTCGCTGCTGCGGTCGGCGGCATTCCCCGACCCCCGGCGCGATGCCGGCCGGCACAGCTTCACCCACGTGATCGCGCCAGGAACCACCATCCCCGATGCCGTGCGCCTGGCCGATGAGCACTCCTTCCCGATCCGTCCGGTGCTCGGCGCCGGGGTGGTGGCACCGGTGGCGGAAGTGACCGGTGGCAGCGTGGCGATCGAGGCCGTCAAACTCGCCGAGGACGGCAGCGGGGACGTGGTCGTCCGGATCCGGGAAACCTGTGGGACCCGTTCGAAGGCCGCCGTGCGGTTGTGCGTACCGGCGTCGGTCACCGTGTGCGATCTGCTGGAACGGCCCGGCAGGGCGACAAAGGCGACCGCGCTCACGCTTGGTCCGTTCGAGGTGATGACGCTGCGGTTCACACGCTGAGCCGGGGCCTGGCAACCCCGTCGGCATCTAGGGTGGACTCCCTCATGGACGAGTTGTCGCGCCCCGGCCAGGTCCTGTGGCTCAACGTGGAACTGCACACCGACCCGGACTGGGACCACTGAGTCCGCCGCGGATCGGCCGTGGCGCCCCGGGGGCGGACCCCCGTTGGTTAGCAGTTGTGGCGTTGGTGAGCGCAAACACGCGTGCAAACGCTCACCAGGAGCCGGGTGGGCTCGCACCACTAATTCAACACTCGTTGAAGACCCGGAGTACGCTAGCCGCATGCGAGCGATGATCCTCAAGGAGTTCCGGGAACTGCGCCGCGACCGGCGCACCATGGGCATGCTCATCGGGATGCCCATCCTGCTGTTGATCGTGTTCGGTTACGCCGCGAACTTCAGCGTCGACAACATCCCGACGGCCACCCTCGGACCGCAGGCCCAACAAGCGGCCACGCTGGTCACGCAGGTCCCGCAGGCGCCGTACGACGTGGAGACGGTGGACCCGGCCGGAGACGCCGCCACCGCCCAGGACATGCTGCAGCGCAACGAAGTCGACGTGGCGATCGTGACCGGCACCCAACCCGTCATCGCCTACATCGATGGCTCGTCGCTGTTCACGGCGCAGGCCGCGGTCGCCACGTTCAACCGGCTCGGCGACCGGGTGCAGACGCAGGTCCTGTTCAACCCCGACCTGAAGACGAGTTGGGTGATGATCCCCGCGATCATCGGCCTGATCCTGACGTTCATCGGCACGATCATCACCAGCATCGGCATGGTCAAGGAGAAGCAGACCGGCACCATCGAGCAGTTGGCGGTGATGCCGATCAAACCCAGCACCGTGATCCTCGGCAAGATCCTGCCGTACTTCCTCGTGGCGACCCTCGACATGGTGCTGGTGACCGTGCTCGGGATGCTGCTGTTCGACGTGCCCTTCAACGGCAACCCCGCCGTCTTCGCGGTCGGCGCCGGGCTGTTCCTGTTCGTCGTGCTCGGCCTGGGGGTGTTCATCTCGACGATCTCGCAGAACGTCGGTCAGGCCATCCAGACGGCCTTCTTCTTCCTGCTGCCGCAGATCCTGCTGTCGGGGTTCATCTTCCCGCTGGAGGCGATCCCGTGGGGGGTGCGCTGGATCAGTTACTGCCTGCCCCTGACCTACTTCACGATGATCTCCCAGGGCGTCATGCTGCGCGGCGCTCCGCTGGATTCGTTGTGGTTCCCGCTGCTGATGCTGGCGATCATGGCCGTGATCGTGTTCACCGGCGCGGTGCTGCGGTTCCGCCGCAACCTCGCCCCCGGTGACGGCCGCCGGCACAAGTCGGCCGCAGGAGCAGCGGCATGAGCGCCGAGCACCTGACGGTCTACCGCGGGCACCAGCTCGCGCTCGACGACGTCAGCCTGGCGACCCCGGGAGGCCGCATCACCGCGGTCGTCGGCGGTGACGGCGCCGGCAAGACCACACTGTTGGAGGCACTGGTCGGCTTGGTGCTGCCGGAGTCCGGAACGGTGGACAGCCCCGGCCGCGAGCGCATCGGTTACATGCCGTCGGGCGCGGGCAGTTGGGCCGACCTCACCGTCGACGAGAACGTCGCCTTCGTCGGCGGCTCCTACGGGTTGTCGCAGAAGGCCCTGGCCGAACGCGCCGAATCGCTGTTGACGCGCGCGGGGCTGGCGGACGCCCGCGACCGGCTCGCGGGCAAGCTGTCCGGCGGGATGCGCAACAAGCTCGGCTTCTGCCTGGCCATGCTGCACCAGCCCGAGTTGGTGGTCCTCGACGAGCCCAGCACCGGGGTCGATCCGGTGAGCCGGGTGGAACTGTGGCGGCTCATCAGCGAGGCGGCCGCGCACGGCACCGCCGTCGTGCTGTCCACCAGCTACATGGACGAGGCGGAGCGGGCCGGCTTCGTCCTGGTCCTGGAACAGGGCCGGGAGTTGCTCAGCGGGTCGCCGGACGAGATCGTCGCATCCTTCCCGGGTGAGGTGGTGATGACGTCCACACCGCAGCGACCGCAGTTCGCCTGGCGCAGCGGTGAGCAGTTCCGGGAATGGTGGCCCGACGGCGCTCCGGACGGCGATCCCGTCACCCTGACCTTGGAGGACGTGTCCATCGTGGCCTCCCTGCGAGCGCAGGAG
The DNA here is from genome assembly GCA_963733395.1 of uncultured Actinomycetota bacterium. Classification (GTDB taxonomy): domain Bacteria; phylum Actinomycetota; class Actinomycetes; order S36-B12; family UBA10799; genus JADKAV01. Next base: position 13,559 of record CAVTCZ010000015.1, on the reverse strand, counting down.
CAGGCAGCATGACCGCGCTGCTGGAAGCGCGCCGCTTGACGCACAACTTCGGCAGTCTCACGGCGGTCGACAACGTCTCCTTCGTCGTCCAACCGGGCGAGGTCGTGGGGCTGCTCGGTGCCAACGGCGCGGGCAAGACCACGGCGATCCGCATGCTGCTCGGGCTGCTTCGCCCCACCTCCGGTGAGGCGCTGCTCAGGGGCGCGCGACCGAACCGCACGGGCCGGGCTCACCTGGGCTACGTACCGCAGGGCCTGGGTCTGTACGCCGAACTCACCGTGACCGAGAACCTGCGGTTCGCGGCGCAGGCGTTCGGATGCCCGCCGGCTGAACTCACCGGGGCACTGGCGGACAGCGCGGACACCCTGGTCAGCAACCTGCCCCTGGGGCTGCGCCGACAGGTGGCATTCCTGTGCGCGCTGCAGCACAACCCCGACGTCCTGGTGCTCGACGAGCCGACCTCGGGGGTCGAGCCGTTGGCCCGCGTCCGACTGTGGGACAGCATCCGCGAACAAGCCGCACGGGGCGTCGGGGTGCTGGTCACGACGCACTACATGCAGGAGGCCCGGCAGTGCGACCGACTGCTGCTGCTGTCCGAGGGGCGCCTGGTCGCCCAGGGCACGGAGGCCGACATCGTGGACGGGACCACGGCGGCGGCGGTGTCCGGCGAGGACTGGGCGCGGCTCTTCGAGGTTCTGAGCGGCGCGGGGATGGCCGTCAATCTCGCGGGGCGGACCGTGCGCGTGGTCGACCCGGACCTGGCGCGGCTGCGGGAGGTGCTCGACTCCAACGACCTCCCCGCCACCATCACCGAGGTTCCAGCCACCATCGAGGAGCGGATGACCACATTGGCCCGGACATGAGCCCCCGCGGCAGACGCCCGGGGGACGCCGACACCCGGGACGCGATCCTGGGCGCGGCACGGCACCTGTTCGCCACGCAGGGCTACGAGCGTGCCAGCATGCGAGCGATCGCGCGGGACGCGGATGTGGATCCGGCGCTGATCATGCACTACTTCGGCTCCAAGCACGAGTTGCTGGTCGAGGCCCTGCGGCTGCCGGTGGAGCCCTCACAGGTGCTCGCTGCCGTCGCATCCGCCCCGCGCGAACAGCAGGGGGCGGCCCTGGTACGGGCGTTGGTGTCGGCATGGGAGCAACCGGACATCCGCCAGCACTTCCTGGGCATGCTGCGTACCGCCGCCTCCCACGAAACCGCCCGGGCAGCCCTGCAACACACGCTGCACGATTCGGTGCAGGTCGCCGTCGCCGACCTCGTCGACGACCAGCCCCAGCGCCGCGCAGCGCTGGTGATCTCCCAGATGTCGGGCTTGGCGTTGACCCGTTACTTCCTGCAGATCCCGGAAGTTGTGGCATTGAGCCCCGACGAACTGGTGGCCATGGTCGGCCCGACCGTGCAGCGGTACCTGACGGGGCGGTTGGGGTGAGCGCGCTGCCGACACCGGGCTTGAGTTCCTTCAACATTCGGCGATGGCTCAGGGACGGGCGCCCGACTTCCGACGAGTGCTGGCAGAGGCGGGCTGGAGTGGCGGATCCACACCGGGGAGAGAAACGCACACCTGGGAGAGATAATCGGCGTGACGTTCACTCCCCGGTGTCGCTTTCACTCCCCGGTTGAGCCAGGTGTCGGAGACGACACTGACCCCGCCTCATCAGCCTGAAGCAAGCACACACACCTCGCGCGAGCCACCGCTTCGTGCTCTTCGTCAGAGGAGGCCGGGCGGGTGGACACCCGTGGCCGGGAAGGCCCGCACCCGGACCGTCGTCACAGCGGCACGCCCAGCACCAACTGCAGGGCCAACCGGTCATGCGGGTCGTCGAGTGCGTCGCCGAACACCTCGCGCAGCCGTTGCTGGCGGTAGGACACCGTCTGCGGGTGCACGTGCAGGTGCTCGGCCACGGCCTGCCGGTCGCCCTGGTACGCGAGCAGCGCGGCCAGCGTCTGCATCAACACCTCCCGCTTGGCCGGCGCGACCTCGGCCAGTGGTGCCAGCAGTCGCTCGGACAGTTCGGCCAGCAATTCGCCGTCAGCGGCGATCACCAACTCGGGGAGGTGGTCGGCGGCCGCCACCACCAATGTGTCCGGCACCCGTCCCTGGGCCACCAACCGTTGCACCCGACGGGCGTGAGCCAGCGAGATGGGAGCTTCAGCCGGCGGCCGCACCGTCCCGACGAAGACCTGCGTCCCCTCCCATGCCCGCTCCAGTGCCTGCCGTCGTCCCGGGCCCGAGGGGTCGGGCAGGATCGCCAGCGCCTCCGAACCTTCGATCACCGCCAGCACGTCCGCCGGAGGGGTGGGCTCGCGCCCCGGCGGCAGCGGCACCACCGCCACCGCCATCCGCTCCGGCACCGTCCAGCCGATCCCGTCCGCGGCCGCCTGCAAGCCGAGTGGATCGGTCAGCGCCCCACCGTCGAGCAGTGCCTGCACGAGCCGGGACCGCAAGACATCGCGCTGCCCGGCCTGGGACGCGTGCCCCTGCACACTGGCACCGGAGAGCTCGTCGATGTACACGAAGATCGCCTCGGCCAGCGTGACCAGCTCCGGGGTCGTCACGCCACCGTCGACCGCCTGCCGCGACATCTGCTGCCACGCGATCCGGGCGCCGATGCGGTACGCCGACAGCAGCGCCTCCATGGAACGTCCCTGCTGGCTCTCGATCGCGCCGATGCGGCGGTAGAACCGGGCCGATCGGGCGTCCAGTGCCGGGCTGTCGGACCCGAAGAGGTCGAGCAACCGGCCCAGCGCGATCTCCGTGCCGCGCCGCACGACCGGTCCGGTGTCACTGTCCAACGCCCCTGCGTACGCGGGCACCTCCTGGGCGATGGCCGCCACAGTGGCGTCCACGACCTCGGGCAGGCCCGGGCGCAGGACCAGGCGCAGGTGTTCGGGCAATCGACCCCACGGCTGCATTTTGTCACTGTATGACAAATGGCAGGGTCAGAGTCTAGATCGGGACCACTAATCCCGCGGCTACATTATGGGGACGATAGGAACATGACCACACGTACCGCCGCATTCTTCGACCTCGACGGGACCCTCATCCCCGGTTCCGCGAACATCCCCTTCGCCAAGGCCGCCTTCCGGCAGGGATTCATCAGCACCTCGGATCTGGCCAAGGACCTGCGCAACGGCGTCAGCTTCCTGCTCAAGGGCGCCAGCGACGAGCGGTCCGAGCAGGTGCGCGATCGCATCCTGCAGGCCGTCAAGGGCCACCGGGCCGCGGACGTGGAGGCTCTGGGTCACTTCTTCATCGACGAGTTGGTGGGCTCGATCACGCCGGCGATGCGCACGGTGCTGGACCAGCACGGCGCAGCCGGCGACCAGCGGATCGTCATCTCCGCGTCCCCGACGGAGATCGTGTCGCGACTCGCGCACGAGGCGGGCCTGGAGTCCGGGGTGGGGACGACCGCGGCGCGCGACGCTCACGGCGTCTACACCGGCGAACTGGCCGGCCCGTTCTGCTACAAGCACGGCAAGGTCGAGGTGATGGAACAACTGGCCGCCGACCACGGCTACGACCTGGCGGACTGCTACGCGTACTCCGACTCCGCCAGCGACATGCCGATGCTGGAGGCTGTCGGCCATCCGGTGGCGGTCAACCCGGAACCGGAGCTGCGCGAGATCGCCACCGAACGTGGCTGGCCGATCGTCGAGACCTCGTCGGTGCCCCGGGTCGAACTGACCTCGGCGCGGGGGCTGGTCCGGATGGGCCGCAACCTGGTCGGCGCCGCCGGCCGCCGGGTGCTGGCAGCCTGACGCGCAGTGGGCCCACGCACCAGCGCGAGTGCTGCGCGGTTGCTGGTCACCGAGCGCGAGTGCTGCACCGTTGCTGGTTTGAGGGGTCAGAAACCGACAACCGCGCACCACTCGTGATCCCGGGATAGCAACGGTGCACCACTCGCGACTCAAAGGCGACCGCCTCAGGCCGCGCCCGACGTGTTGTAGTCCGGCAGGTCGGGCACGTCCCGACGGGCGGCAGGCAGCGTGCCGTCAGCCATCCCCTCCAGCAGGTTCGCCGTCACCGCGCGACTGAAGTCCGAGGACGCCGCGGTGATCCCCTTCTTCGCGCTCGGCCCCGACAGCGACCTGGTCCAGTTCATGGTCCCGGTGGCGAGGACGCTGGCTCCGGACGCGACGCTGTAGTACGTCATGGTCGACCACGTCTGCTTGCCCCGGCAGGTGACCGGCGACAGGGTCGGAACCTCGATGTCCGTCGGCGTCTTGGGTCCCGGGTAGTAGCGATCCGTCTCCACCCCGATCAAGCCCGGGAACGACGAGCCCTTGCGCAACCGGATCCCGTCGAACAGGGCGAAGTCGGGCTCGCGGATCACCAACGGGCCACTCACCGGGAACGCGTCGTAGAGGGCCCCGACGACGGCCGACTCCGGCTTGCCGAGGTCGCGCCAGCGGATGTTCCGGGGCTGGATGGCCGCGTCCTTGGCGCAATAGACCTCATCGCCCTTGAGCGTCACCCGCCAGTAGCCCGCATTCGCCCCCAGGAACGCCAGGTCCGTGCCCGCGTCCCGCGCGGCGATCAGCGCCGATCGGTAGGGGCCGGACCAATACTCGTCGTGCCCGGTGGAAACGACCCCCTTGGCGCCCTTGAGCAGACCCGGCTCGCGGGAGATGTCGGCGTTGCTGAACCACACCGGGTCGATACCCACCTCGTCGGCGAACCGGGCCACAGGGACGTCGAAGCCCATCGCAATGGGCGCCCCCCACAGCGCGTGGTCGTAGGGCCGGTCGTAGGAGACCGCATACGAGCGCCCCGCGAACGAACCGCCACTGTCCTTGTAGAGGCTGCGGCCGCCCCAGATGTTGTACGCCTGCCAGGTCATGCTCGCCGCGATGATGGCCACCTTGCCCTCGGCGGAGTCCGGGCGCACCACGAAGGGGATGTTGGTGCCGCCGGCTTTCGTCCGGACGACCACCGTGTACAGCCCGGACTTCCAGCCGGTCGTGTCCACCTCGGCCACCACCGGCCAACCGGCGGAGACCGCCCGCGTTCCCGGGTCCACCTGCTTGGTCGTGAACAGCCGCTTCGGGCCCGCGACGTCGGCGACCTTCGTGGCGCCCTTGCCCGCGAAATGGCCGATGCGATACACCGACGCCACCCAGGGACCGGCGGCCGAGATGTGCAACTGCAGCGGATCCCCGGCACGCACCGAGTCGTTCGCGTACGCCGACAGCAGCCCGGCGGGTGCGACCTTGCCTGCGCGCCAGCGGTCGGTCGGCGTCTCCGCAGCCGCCAGCGTGGTCGATGGCGCAGGAGTCTGCGAGGTCACCGCGGCAGTCTGCGGCTCGGTAGGGGCGCACGCCGCCGTCATCAGCCCGGCGCCCGCCGCCAGCACTTGCCGCCTGCTCATATCCACCCCGCCATGGTCGCACGGGCCGAGCATCCCCCGACGTTGGGCGACACCTGCGCTCACGCGGCAGAATCGCTCTATGGAACACCGCGCCGTCATCGAATCCACGACCGTCGAGGCCGTCCAGCAGCTGCTGAGCGAGCACGCGTTCCTGGAGGCCTTCGCCAAGGAGGTGGGCGTGACCGCGGGCGACATCGACATCGAGCAGGAGCCCGAGGCGGTCGCCGCGACCATGCCGTGGGCCTTCCGCACCGACAAGGCCGGCATCCCGTCGTTGGCGCAGCGGTTCCTGCCCAAGGAGGTGCAGTTGCAGTGGTGGCAGCAGTGGCGCACCACCGAGCCCAACGGGGACATCAAGGTCGAGTTGCACGGCAGTCCGGCGGCCACGTGCACGGGCAAGGCGACCCTCGCGCAGAACGGTGACGACGTGGAGTACCTGGTCGTCACCGAGACGAAGACCCACGGGGTCCCGTGGCCGCTCGGCGGCAAGGTCGAGTCGATGATCAACAAAGATCTCGTGGGCTGGATCCTGTCCGTGCAGGCCCGGGTGGCCAACCGCGAGAGCTGAGCTGCCGGGTTCACCGTCCGTTCACGCCCTCCCGCGAGCGCGGCGTACCCGGGGGCGGGAACAATGGTCCCCGTGACCGACCACTATCTGGACATCGAAGCCGTGATGGACCTGCAGGAGATCATCACGAGCCTGCAGGATCTCGAGGACGACACCTTCGAGCGCCACGGCCTCACCGCCACCGGCACCTGGGACGAAGTCGACGACCCGGTCCTCATCGGCCCGGCCGGTACGCCCGTGGAGACGTTCCGGGAGGGGTATCCGTACACCGAGCGGATGAGCCGCCGCGACTACGAAATGACCAAGCGACTGATGCAGATCGAACTGCTCAAGATGCAGGGCTGGGTCAAGGAGACCGGACAGCGCATCGTGATGGTGTTCGAGGGCCGCGACGCCGCCGGTAAGGGCGGCACGATCAAGCGCTTCATGGAACACCTCAACCCCCGCGGCGCCCGCGTCATCGCGCTGGAGAAGCCCTCGGAGCGCGAGGCCGGCCAGTGGTATTTCCAGCGCTACATCCGGCACCTGCCGACCCACGGCGAGATCGTCATGTTCGACCGGTCCTGGTACAACCGCGCCGGGGTGGAGCGGGTCATGGGCTTCTGCAGCGACGACGAGTACGACGAGTTCATGCGGCAGGCCCCCGACTTCGAGCGGATGCTCACACGCGACGGCATCATCTTGTTCAAGTTCTGGTTCTCGGTGTCCCGCAAGGAACAGATCACCCGCTTCACCATCCGCCGGATCGACCCCGTCCGGCAGTGGAAACTGAGCCCCATGGACCTCGCCAGCCTCGATCGGTGGCACGACTACACCGCTGCCAAGGAGGCGATGTTCTGGTACACCGACACCGAGTGGGCGCCGTGGACCGTCGTGCGCAGCAACGACAAGAAGCGCGGCCGGCTGGAGGCCATGCGGTGGGTTCTGAGCAAGCTGGACTACCCGGAGAAGAACATCGAACTCGTGGGCACGCCCGATCCGGTGATCGTCGGCCCGCCGGCTGACATCTACGAGACCGAGGAGAACACCGGCCGGGTCTTTCCCGCCCTGTAGCCCGCGGCGTACCGTGGAAGTGGTGGTGGTTCTTGGGGACGAGCTGCCGACGTCCTGACCGCCCATTCCCATCACCTCACCCGTGACGACGAGGTGAACCATGCGAATCGTGCGAGTAGTCGCTGCCACAGTCCTGGCGGCCGCATTCATGTCCGCCCCGAGCGTGGCCGGGGCTTCGCCACCGTCGGTGGCACCGGCCCTCCGCCAGCAGGTGTACAGCTGGGAGTGGGCCGACGGGTCCGTCGCCAAGGAACGCACTTTCCGGAGCAGCAAATACGCGAACCGGATGAAGCAGATCGCGGTCCTGGTCCAGGTAAGGCCGACCAGGCCCCGCCACACCGTGAAGATCGAGGTCTACCAGCAAGGCAAGTGGCAGACCCACGTCCGCACCAAGACCAGCGCTCGCACAGGGCGGGCACGGCTGCAGATCAACCCCATCTGCAGCAGCGGCAACTGGTGCAAGGGCACATTCAACCTGCGGTTGCGGGTGCTCAGGAAGGGTGCTCAGAACCCGGCCACCCACGCGCTGAAGGTGACGTTCGACCCCGGCAGTTCCTCCTCGCCGGTGGTGCCGCCGCCCAGCAAGCCCAAATCCCTGGCCACCCTCTCCTCGCCGATCATGTTCCAGGTCGCGGAGAACGAGACGCTGGGCCCACCGAGCATCACCAGTGTCCAGGCGCTGGCAGAACCCGGACAAGCACAGCGAGATCGTCATCGACGTGACCTGGGACGCGCCCGTTTCCTACACGGACAATCCGGTGGCGGGCTACTACGTGCTGATCACCGATGACTTCACGATCCAGACCTGGGAATCGGCCTGGTATGTGGAGTACGGGGCGGACCAGCGCGACGTGCGGATCCGGGGGCCGATCATCTTCGCCAACAATCCCCCCAAGGACCTGGATCTGACCGTGGTGGCACTGGATTCCCGCGGGGAGTTGGGTGAGCCCGCACCCACCGTGCACCTGCACATCGGCTGCGATGCCTACGGGCCGGGCACCGGGCCGGAGAACCCGTACCGGACCTTGTGCGAGCACACCCCCTGACCCACGCCGGGCGAGCAAGGGACAATCCGGAGTGTGAGTTTCGACCCCGACGCGCTGCGGGCATTGGGCGGGTCACCGCCACGACCCCGGCGCCCGGTCACCGCGGCCTTCCTGCTGCGGGTCGGTCTGGCTGCGGGCCTGGCAGCTGCCGGCTGCAACCTTGTGCTGCTGCTGGTCGCGCGGGCGCAGGGCTGGGACATCACCCCACCCGGCGCGGATCCGGTACAGCCGTTGGGCGTGGTGCTGGTGTGCCTGGTGGTCGCGGCGCTGGCGGCCCTGGCGGCCTACGCAGCGGCCCGCGTGACGAAGCGCCCGAGCCTGTGGGTGGGCGTCGTGGGAGCCGGGCTACTGCTCGCCTCGGTGCAGGACCTGCCGCTGACCCTGCAGATCATGCACACCGTCGCCGCCGTCTGGATCGTCGGCTGGTTGGCCCGCGGGGTCTTCGGCGGCAGCCACCTCGCCGCCCGCACCGGGCTGTAGATGCGCGGATCGGCGCCCGCCTCGGGGCGTTTGGTGAGAACCGCTCACGCCCCAGCCGCTGCCCGGCCGTGCGTCGCCGCACTCACGTGGTCTGAGCGTCGGCCGCTTCCTCCTGCGGTGCCGATGGCTGCCGGTTGAGTTTCGTGTCCGCGATCACCCGGACCAGGACGCCGATCACCGCACCGAAGATGGCCGGCGTCGTGACCGTCAGCCCGGCCCCGGCGCACAGCAGCAACGCGAGCAGCACTGCGGTGAACGGGAGCCGCAGCACCCCGGCGACGGCCGCCGCGATCCCGGCCGCGACCAGTGGTGACACATTGGACCCGGACACCAGCAGCGAGGTACCCGTGGCCACCACGGTGCCCAGGAACACCGCCGGGAAGACCATGCCGCCGCGGAAACCGCCACCGAGCGACACCGCGTAGCCGATGGTCTTGGCCACGGCGATGACAAGCAGCGCGGCGACAGAGGTGATGCCCAGGACGGTCGTGGTCGCGTCCTGCCCGGAGAACAGGATGACGTCGAGACTCTCGCCGGTGATGGCTCGGGTACCGACCGCCAGGGCAGCCACGATGGCGCCGGTCAGAAGCAGGCCCAGCAGCGGGTTCTTGATCCGGTTCTGGAAGGCCGTGCCGGCCTCGATGGAGAACACCGCGAACCCCGCCGTCACCAGTGCCACCACCAGCGCCAGTAGCAGATCGATCGTCTGGACGCTGTCGTAGACCGGCAGACCCGGAACCGCCAGTTTCGACTGCCCCACCCCGCCCCAGTCGCCCACACCCACCTGGATCAGGTAGCCGAAACCCATCGCGACCAACACCGGGAGGGCGGCAAGCATCACCTTCTTGCCGCCCGGACTGCCCTTGAGTGCGGCCGCCTCGAGAACGAGCAACGCCGACACCATCGGATTGCCGAGGATCATGGTGATGGCAGCGACCGCTCCGGCGAGCATCATGACCTTGCCCACCTGCTCGCCGGCCCGCAGCGCGATGAGCCCACCGATAGCGGATCCGACGGCCATGAGCGGGGCCTCCGGACCGACCACGGCGCCGACCGACAGCGAGATCAACGCTGCCGCCGCGACCGACCCGATCTGCTTCGGACCGATGTTGACCCCCATGCCGTCCAGTGGCCTGTGACCGCCGTGACCCGGGAGTTTCAGAGCCGCCCAGACACCGACCGCACCGACCAGCAGGACGACGAACACCCACCAGCCCGGCGTCCCCCCGATCAGGTCGGGAACCTGCTGCCACAGCAACTTCTGCAAAGCGTGCTCAGCGGCCAGGAACGCAACCGCGCCGCCGCCGGCCGCGATGCCGACGACCGCGGCGGCTCCGAGCAGTTTCGGAATCGCACCCGCGCCCGGTTCAGGACCATCTGAAGCCTCTGCCAACATTCTCGACCTCCCGGTGCAGCCTAGCCAGGATCCGATCACCCGTGGTGGGGGATCCTTCCGCCAGGGCCCCGATCGACACCGCTGGCATCACCGGAAGGGCCATCCCTCGCGGAGGTGCTGGTCATCGGCCACCACGTAGCCCCACGCGACCGCTCGGGGACCCTCGGATTGCAGCGCAGCGTTGGCCAGGCCAGGGTGTGTGGCTGGCTCGAGGCCCGAATCCGCCCGCCCGCGCCCTTGCGGGGCACTTGGTGAGCGGTTGTCCCGTTGGTGAGCGAACACACGCGTGTCTTCTCTAACCAACGGGACAACGTCTAACGAACCGCCCACCCCGGGGCCGAAACGAGGCGCCTGCCTCGGCCGAGCCGACTACTGCTTCTCCTTGACGGTCACGCTGCCGAACAACGCCAGGCCCGACACGCGGATCACCGGCGAGCCCGGGCTGGGGGCTGAGACCTTGCCCCGGCTGAACTCCCCGAAGATCCCCACGCCGGACACCTCCGCGGTCATCCCGGGCGGGATCAGGATCTCGACGCTGCCGAAGACCGCGACGGCGCGGATCTCGTTGTCCTGCGCGGTGATCTGGGCCTCCCGCAGATCGAGTTCCACGCTGCCGAAGACAGCCACCGCGTAGTTGTCGTCCGGCATCGTCCAGACACCCTTGCGCTCCACGGCGCTGAACACCGCGACCATCGGCGGTCCCGGCGCAGTCGTCGGAACCAGCGGCGCGGCGGGCTTGGGCACGGGCAGGTTGTTCGCAGGCAGGTCCGCCACGAGCGGTTGCAGGTCCGCATACGTCTTCGCGTTCAGCACGGCGTCGATCCGCTCGTCGTACTCGGCGCGGGTCAGCCGGCCTTCCGCGTAGGCCTCCTGCAGCACCGTCGCGTACCGGTCCCGGTCCGCGTCGGAGGCCCGCATCTCGTCGTTCACGGCTACGAGCCTACGGGCTGCTTGTCCGCCACCCAGAGATCCTCCGCCGGCCAACTGCGAGCCCACTGGACATCTGCGATCTCGTAGAAGGGATGGTCCTGCGCCTCAGGCGGGGCGGTCAGCTCCCGCAGAGCCTGCACAACCAGGCCGTTGGCGCGCAGAGTCTCGATCCACTGCCCGTGGCTGGGGTGGTACTCGACACCATCGAGCACCATCCGTCCCAACTGCGCCTGCGGTCTCTGCAGCATCGGGGTGGCCGGGCCCACCTCGGGGACACACAGCGTGGACAGGACACTGTTGACCAGGAAGACCAGCCGGCCGCCCGGCTTCAGGATCCGCGCCGCCTCCCGGACCCAGGCGGCGGGATCGCACCAGACGCTGGCGCCGTGCTCGCTGACGACGAGGTCGGCGCACTCGTCGGGCAGCGGGACCGACTGCGCGTCCGCCTGGACCAGCGGGAAGTGCAGGCCACGCTGCTGCTGGCAGCGGCTGGCGGTAGCCAACTGGTCCTCGTTCAGGTCGATCGCGATGACCCGGGCACCGGCGCGGGCCAGGGCAGCCGAGAAGAACGCCGTGCCGGCTCCCAACTCGACCACTGTCCGGCCGGACACCTCCGGCAGTACGGCCAGCTGCGACTCCGGGATCCCGAACAACCCCCACCGGATGCCCGGGCGATCCCACATCTGCGACGCGGCAGCATCGGTGTGGCGGTGGTTGACCAGCGTCCACAGCGCCCGGTTGTGGGCCAGTTCGTCGCGCACGTCAGTGCTCGACGTGCTCCTTCTCGCCCTTCGCCTGCCCGATGCCGGCCAACAGGTCGTCGAACCAGGCCTGGTCGATGTCGAAGGCCTTGCCACCGCGGATGCGGGGGAACTCGATGACCCGCAACTCATCACCGGCGTCCTCGTCCTGACCGGTCACGCCCGACTCCCCGCGCAATGCCGCGTCCACGGCGAGGTCGGTGCACTGCTTGATCAGGGCCAAGTCCTCGTCGTTCGCCGCGGCGGAACGGGCGAAATATCCGCTCTTCCAGACCATGGTCTTCTCGGCCTTGAGCATCTCGGCGAACTGGTTGCCGAACCATTTCCCGGGGTTGATGGTGTCGAGCTTGACGTGGCCGAACGCATCGCGGCCGACCTCCTCGCCGCGCGCTTCCATCTCCGCGACGATCTCCGCGACTCCAGCACCTTCGGACAGGAAGATGTTGACGCACCCGATCTCATCCATCACCGCCAGCAGGCGTTCGGCCTCCGCGGCGATGTCGAAACCCATCTCGGGCACGAACACCGCGTGCACGTCCCAGCCGCGGCGGTCCAGGCCGATGCCCGGGTTCCACTGCTGGGTGTCCAGCCATTCGCGGTACTTCACGGCGGTGGCGGCCGTCAGCCAGCCGCAGTTGCGACCCATGACCTCGTGGATGATCAACATGCGGGGGTTGGACGTGTGCTCGGCGATGATGTTCTGCGCGAAGACCGAACCCTGCTCCGCGGCGGTCCAGGCACCCAGCGACTGCTTGATGGGGACCACATCGTTGTCGATGGTCTTGGGCAGGCCGACGACGGTGAGTTCGTAGTCGTTCGCGTGCAGGAACGCGGCCAGGTCGGCCGCCGTGGTGTTGGTGTCGTCCCCGCCGATGGTGTGCAGGACGTCGACCCCGTCGCGGGTGAGCTGCTCGGCGGCGACCTGCAGCGGGTCCTGACCGGGCGCGACCAGGCCGCGCTTGACGCAGTCGTCGACGTTGGTCAGCTTCACCCGGCTGTTGCCGATGGGGCTGCCGCCGAACTTGTGCAGCAGGGCGGCGTTCTCGCGGACCTCGGGCGTGACCGGCACGGAATTGCCGAGCAGCAGGCCGTGGTAGCCGTTGAGATAGCCGATGATCTCGATGCTCGGGTCCACGGCGGTGTACTTCTCGATCAGGCCGCCGACGGCCGACGACAGACAGGGGGCCAGACCCCCGGCGGTGAGCAGGGCAACTTTGCGTACGGGCATGGCACCGAGGCTAGTAGGCAGTGTTGGAACGGCGCCAGGCGCGGTGGGCGTGCGACCGCGCAGTTGGTGTCGCGCGTCATCAGTTTCCTTGATGCCGGGGCTGGGCCGGACACTAGCGCGGGATCCAGCGCTTCCAGTGGGCCGTGGCGGCGGCCCGGACCTTGCCGTCCCACACGAGCTCCACCGCTGCTGTGATCTCGGACTCCTCGGCCGAGGTCACAGACGCACGGAGGTGGATCGTCTGGTGCAGCGGGCTCGGCCGCAGGAATCTGACATCCAGCCCCGCCGTGACGTACGGCAACGCAGCCCCCGGCAGCGGTGACCAGCCGCGGCGTTCCGCCTCCAACATCACCGCCGCCGCGCTGTGGCAGTCCAGGACTGTGGAAATGATCCCACCGTTCAGGAAGCCGAGACCGTTGTCGTGCTCGGGCCACGGCGTGAACACGGCTGTCACCACCCCACCGTCGCCGGGGTAACTGCGCAACTGAAGACCCTTCGGGTTGCCCTGCCCGCAGCCGAAGCACGGCAGATCCGGGTACATCCGCTCCTGAACGCTCATGCCCGGGCCACGGTCGGCTGATCGAGAGCCGGGTCCCTCACCACCGGTCACTGAGGAACCTCCCGACCCATCGTGGTCCTGCGCCGTCGCACCGCCGGCAACGAACCTACCCGCTGCCATCGAAGCCGACAAGCACGTGCTTCGGATTCCCGCG
>CAVTCZ010000014.1:0-7839 GCA_963733395.1 uncultured Actinomycetota bacterium | reverse complement strand
GGCGCATGGGCGCCTCCTCTGCAGTGGTGCCGCTCACGCTAATCGCCGGTCGACGAGCGAACAACCGTCCGAAAGGGTTCAGATCGGGAGTTCTGAGACGTTGTTACCCCGACACGCCGGGTCCGGAGGGCAACAACGTCGCAAAACCCCGAGTACCCAGCGCCCGACTTGCCGGCTCGGCTGTCACCGGGCCGGGCATGGTAGACGTAGGGCCGTGACTGTGATCCGCACTGAGGGCCTGAGCAAGTACTACGGCCGGTCGCCGGCGTTGCTGGATCTGGACCTGGAGGTACGGGCCGGGGAGGTCTTCGGCTACCTGGGCCCCAACGGTTCCGGCAAGACCACGACCATCCGGCTGTTGCTCGGCTTGATCCGGCCGAGTTCGGGGCGGGCGCAGGTGCTGGGCGAGGAGGTGGGCGCAAACCCGGTCGGCGTGCACCGCCGGCTGGCGTTCGTGCCGGGCGATTCCGCCCTCTGGCCGGAACTGACCGGAGGCGAGACGTTGCACCTGCTGGGCCGCATGCACGGCGCCGTGGACGCGGCCTACGGGCAGGAGCTGGTCGAACGCTTCGACCTCGATCCCAGCAAGCGGGTCAGGTCCTATTCCCGCGGCAATCGGCAGAAGGTGTCGCTCATCGCCGCCCTCATGACCCGCGCGGAGTTGCTCATCATGGACGAGCCGACGGCCGGCCTCGACCCGCTCATGGAACAGGTGTTCCGGGAGTGCGTGCGTGAGGCACAGTCCGGTGGGCAGACCGTCTTCCTGTCCTCTCACGTGCTGGCCGAGGTGGAGGCCCTGTGCGGACGCGTGGGCATCCTGCGCTCGGGCCGGCTCGTGGAGGTGGGCACCCTGGACACGATGCGCCTGCATTCGTCGCTCACGGTCGAGGCGTCGTTCGGCGGGGCACCGGTGCCGGACGTCGAAGCCGTGCCGGGTGTGCAGGACGTCAGCGTGGAGGGCGGGACGTTGCGCTGCCGGGTCGACGGTCCGGTCGCTCCACTGCTGGAGGTGTTGTCGCGGGCGGGGGCCACCCGCCTGATCAGCCGGGAACCGTCGCTGGAGGAATTGTTCCTCACCCACTACGGCACCGATGCCGGTGACGGGACCGACGGATGACCACCGAGGTGTCGAACCGGCTGACCGACTCCCCGGTCGGAGGTGCCGCCGGTGTGGTGACCCGGCTGACGATCCGTCGGACGTGGCGCGGCGGACTTGCTGTCGCGGCAGCGGTGGTTCTGGTCACGGTCACCGCCGTGATCGGCTACGTCGCGGCCTATCCGGATCCGGCAGATCGGGTGACGCTCGCGTCGAGCATCGGTGCGAACCCCGGGTTGACCGCCCTGTTCGGGGAGACCCGGCAGTTGGAGACGGTGGCGGGGTTCACCGAGTGGCGGGTGGTGCTGATCCTGGCGGTCACGGCGGCAGTGTGGGCGCTGTTCGCAGTCACCCGGGTGCTGCGCGGTGAGGAGGACACTGGGCGGGCCGACATCCTGCTGGCGGGTCCGGTGACCCGCACCGGCGCCACCATGGCGGCGCTCACCGGGCTGGGTCTGGTGCTGGCGACCGCGCTTGTGCTCAGTGCGCTTGGGCTGGCAGTGGGGGCCGGCGGCGACCTGGGCCGGGATCGCAGTGTCCTGTTGGCGATGACCATCTTCGGGACCCCGGCGGTGATGGTGGGGGTGGGAGCGGTGACCTCCCAAGTGGTCAACAGTCGCCGCCGGGCGGTCACGCTGGGCGCAGCCGCCCTGGGTGCCGCGTACCTGGTGCGGGTGGTGGCCGACTCGTCGGCCGACCGGGCCTGGTTGCGCTGGGCCACGCCACTGGGGTGGCTGGAAACTGCCCACCCGCTCACCGAGCCGCGCATGCTGCCGATCGCCCTGTCCTACGCACTGGCGCTGCTGCTATGCCTCGCCGCGGTGGCCCTGGTGAGGGTGCGGGACACCGGGGCCGGGCTACTGGCGGCCTCCGGCGGGCGCCGCTCCCGCACCCGCGGGCTGGGTGGGCCGCTGGGATTGGCGGTGCGTTCCGCGAGGGGTGCGGCGTGGTCGTGGGCGATCGGGTTGGGCCTGTTCGGTGTGCTCATCGGGTTGGTCGCACGGACAGCGGCTGAGGCGATGGCTGATTCCACCGCGGGCGGCACGCTGGTCGGTCTGGGACTGCAGGAGTCCGGCACGCTGGCCTACGTCGGGGTGCTGTTCCTCATCCTGGCCGTGGCACTGGCGGCGATGGCCGCCGGCCGGGTGGCGGCCATCCGCGACGAGGAGGCGACGGGTCGGCTGGATGCGGTGCTCGTGCGGCCGATCACCCGGTCCCGCTGGTTGAGCGGGCAGGCCGTGGTCGGGCTGGGCGTGCTGGTGCTGGGCGCCGCGTCGGCGGTGTTGGGGACCTGGGTCGCCGGTCAGGCCGGGGACCTGGGCGTCGGCTTCCCCGACCTGGCCAGGGCGGGCGCCAATGCGGTCCCGGCCGCCTGCTTCGTCCTGGGACTGGGCATCCTGTTGTTCGGCCTCGTGCCGCGCGCCGCCGTCACCCTCACGTACTCCTACGTCGCCGCCGCGTTCCTCATGGAGTTCGTCGGGTCGGCGGTCGCCTTGCCCGTGTGGCTGCTCGACCTGTCGGTCCTGCACCACGTGCGGCCCGTGCCTGCTGTGGCCGCTGATGTCGGGTCGGCGGCGGTGCTGCTAGTGGGCGGGGCCGTGCTCACCCTCGTGGGAGTGGTCGCCTTCGGTCGCCGCGACGTCGCCGGGGACTGACCCCGCCGGGACCAGGCGCCGTGTCGACAGCAGGGCGCTGAGGCCACGGCGCAACTCGGGTACCAGCCGGGCCCAGTACACCCCGTTGGCGACGAGCCCGTAGCCGACCAGGTCCCGCCGCCCGCGGACGGCTCCCCAGACCGGGACCGTGACCGGCCACACCATCATGATCCGCGGGTCGTCCAGCACCGCGATCAGGCCGCTGATGGACGCGGTGGTCACGACCAGCCCGACCGGATCCAGCACCAGCATCCCGCCCAGCATCGGGGACATGCCGTAACCGCCCATCCGCAGGCCGTTCCACAGCGGCAGGACATGGCCGACCACGGCACCCGCGGCGGCGGCGGGAGCTGCGGGGCTGTTCGGCAGCAGCACCCGCGCGGCCAGCGTCGGCAGCGCCGCCTTGGCTGCTTCGAGGGCGACGGTGAGCATGGCCGCCCCGGCGCCCGCGTGCTCCTTGACACTGGTGGGGGTGATCCCGCGGAACTCGATGGTCGCGCCGAATTCCGCGACTTCGATGCGAGTCACGTTGAGGTCCTCCCCGGGTGCGGCACGGCTGCCGACGAACCGTGAGAAACTCAGCGACCCGACGAGGTATCCCGCGGCCGCGCCCAGGGCCAGGGCGGTGGGCGCCCCGATCCGTTCTGTGATGGTCATGGCAGCGTTCGCCTCTCGTCGATTTCCGCCGTTTCGCCCTGCTCCAACAGGAGTACCTCCCCGGCCGCCCCGTCCACGGCCAGCAGAGTCCCGTCCGGGATCTGCGTGGCCTCGGCCACCGACGCCACGCAGGGCACGCCCAGTTCGCGGGCGATGATCGATGCGTGCGACAGCATTCCGCCGGTCTCGGTGACCACTGCGGCCGCGCGCAGCAGCAGTGGGGTCCACGTGACGTCGGCCGCGGGCAGGACGAGCACGTCCTCCGGGCCGACCCCGCCGGCATCGGCGAGGGAGGTGACCACCCGCGCGGGTCCGGTGTGCCGGCCCTGCGAGGTGGGGACTCCGCGCAGGACGCGGGCCCCGGCGCGGCCCAGCACGGGCACCGGATCGTCGCCCACGATCGTCTCCGGCCAGTGCAGTGTGGCGGCCTGTGTCATCTCGACCCTGCGCACCGCGACCACTCCTGCCGCATCCGCCCACTCGCCGTTCAGCGCCTGCCCGACCTCGCCGAGGGTGAGCAGGAACACGTCGTCGGGTGCGTCCAGTCCGCCGCGATCGACCAGTCGTGCCCCGGCCTCCAGGAAGGCAGGGCGGAACAGGGCGTAGACGCGGGCATACTCGTATCCCACCGCTCGCGCACGAGCCTGAGCAGCGCGCACCGCGCCCACAAGTGCGCCAGTCGGGGGCGGCGCCACGGCGGGGCCGAGGCCAACAGTTGCGACCGGACGTCGGTCTCCCCGGTCGGATGCAGATGGTGGTCGAGCAGCGCGGGGCGCTCCGGATCCTGCTCGCCCGTGCTGAGCAGAGAACGCCGGATGGCGTCACCGTCTTCGGCCCAGGTCGGCCGGGAGCAGTCGTTGGGGCTGTCCGACAGATGCCCGAAACGGCGCAGGAAGTGCGTCCAGGCATCGTCATCCGCCGGGTCGATGTCGGCCAGGACGTGGGCCGGGGACAGCCTGCGAACTGCCACCAACTCCTGCCCGGGGTCCACCGATCCCGGGTCGACGCCGACCCGGGCGGCGCTGCGACGCATGGCGGCAGCCCAGGTGTCCGCCAGAAGCGGCGAGACGATGTTCAGCCTGCCGATCTGCGCGAGAAGCCCTTGCAGCCGGTACACATGGTCGAGCAGGGCGTCGTCGGACAGCCCGGCGACATCGGTCGCTGCGAACTCCCGGCGCTGCCGTTGCACCTCCAGCAACTGCGGTCGGGCATGGCGCGGCCAGGTACCCAGAGTGGCGAGGAACCGCCCGAGCCGCGGTGCGCGCCTGACCAGCGCCGCTGTGCTGGGCCGCATCGCTGCTCCGTCGCCGCCCTCCCGCATTCGCTCGAGGGAATCCGCCGGCATCCCCAGTGACTGGAACACCGCACCGAACGCGCCGGTGTTGAAGTAGGCGCGGTAGCCGAAGGCGCAGACCAGATCGTCGGGGTCGAGTCCGCTGTCCCCGAGCGCCTCGTCGATCAGCGCCGTCCAGGTGCGACTCATGACCGGCACGTTCACCGACCAGACCAGCGGCGGGATCAGCCCGGGCAGCATGTCCCGGGCCATCCGTGACGACCAGACCCGGGGCTTTCGCTGCCCGCCCGCCGTCGGCCGCCACTGGACGACGTGGACGCGCTCGCCGTCCCACACCCACTCCAGGTCCACCGACTCCCCGCTGTCGCGGGCCACTGCGAGGACCGTGTCCACGATCCGGCGATGGGCGGCGGCGGGCAGTAGCGGATCGTTCGGGGCACTGTGCTGCTCGCCGTCGGACATCCAGCGCTGCGGCGTCGCACCCCGGCCCATGAGGCCGTCACCGTGCCCGGCCACCGCCTCCACAATCACCCGGTCTGCCCCGGTGACTGGGTCGTGACTGAAGGCGACGCCGGCAGCTGCGGGGGTGACCATCTGCTGCACGATGACCGCCATGCGCAGGCTCGAGGGGTCGACCCCGACCCGTTGGGCGTACTCCCGCACCTGCGCCGAGGACCCCGAGGCCGCGACCTCGCACATGCCGGCCAGCACGGCGTTCACGCCGGACAATCCGGAGACGCTGGCGAACTGGCCGGCGAAGGATTCCCGGCCCTGATCCTCCACATTGGCAGACGACCGCACCACGTACTCCCGGCCCGGATCGATCACCGCTGCCAGCGCGTCCGCCATGCGCGCCCGGGCCGCCTCGTCGTCCGGCCCGGTCAGCGCGTCCGCCACCTCGAAGGGTGCCACCACCCCGGGCGGCACATGCCAGCCCTGCGCCATCAACCAGCCGAGGCGCGCGGCTTTCGCCCCCACCCGGGAGGCGGGTGGTTGTGCGGCCAGATCGATGAGCAGAGGCATGGCGTGTTCACTCTAGGCCGAGTCGGTTCGCGGCGCCCGGGTGGTAGAAGTCCGGCGGCGGCTCCTCGAAGACGGGCAGTTCCGGTGGCCAGACCGTGAACGCCGCGAACGCGGCCAGCAGCCCAGCGATGAGCACGAGCGCCGGCAGCGTGCCGGGCACCCGGTGCGAACCCTGTCGCACCCGATGGTTGACCAGCCGGCCGGCAGCCACAGCCGCGACGAACAGCGCGATGTCCATGACGAACCACCCCCGCCCCAGCAGCGAGGAGTAGACGTAGTAGCCGGCCACGATCACCACGGGTCCGGTGCAGGCCTCGAGGAACGCCGCCCACGCGAGGCGGTTGCGGTGCGGCAGCCGGGCGGCGGCGAGGCCGTTCCAGATGAGGCTCGGGATGGCGACGAGCTTCACATGCTCCCACACGCTCTCGTTGACCGGCGCGAGCCAGCCGAGCAGCGGGTTGTCACCGGACCACTGGTAGACGAAGTGCCAGAGGGTACCCACGACGAGGATGAACAGCGCGCCCCACCAGTCCAGCCTCGTGCCCGATCCGGTGTCAGCGGACATGAGCCCCCTCCCGCGTGCGCCGTCCGGCCGGACCTCAGCCGCCGAGCAGTTTCGCCTTCGCCGCCGCGAACTCCTCGTCGGTGAGCAGACCGTCCTGCTTCATCTTCGCAAGCTTCTGCAACTCGTCGACGGGGTCGTCGTCGGCTGCAGCGGCCGCCGAGGGTTGCGGGGTGTCCAGCGGGTGCGGGATGCCGAACTCGCGGAACAGCGGGATCTGTTCCGGCGACGCCCCATCGGGCATCCCGACTGCGAACATGTTGGGGTCGGTGGGGCTGTACCAGGACGGCCACACGTCACCGACCCGCGGCATCTGCGTCTGGTTGATGAGGAACTTCTTCTGGGCCTGGAACGGTGCGCCCCCGTCCAGCGGCTCGAGCAGGAACGTCACCCAGCACTGGATGTTGATGTTGTTGACCACCATGCCGGTCGGGTCGATGCGCAGGATCTTCGCCCGCGCCTTCTTGCCGTTGGTCATGAGGTCCATGGCCTGCGCCTGCTTCTTCTTCGAGTTGCCGGAGAAGGCGCCGCGCACGACGAACAGGATCACGATGGTGACGATGATCGGGATGGCGACGGACAGCAGGATGGTGGTGTTCACCGTCTGATGATGGCGCAGAACGGTGCCCGAGGCCAAGAGGGGACAGCAGTTGCCCGTGGGTCACAAGATGACCGGCGTGCCGGATGTTTGTGACTGTCGGTCAACTGAGTCACCCGTGGGTCACAAAGTTGTCCGGCGTGCCGGATGTTTGTGACTGTCGGGCAGCCTCAGGGGGTCCAGGGAATCATCACGCCTGCCCCGTCGCCGTCGGTCTCGCCGGAGTCATCCCCACCCGACGTGTCCGCGGCGACCTCCTCCTTCCACACCGACTCCGCGCCGCTGTGACCCACCTGGAAGATCCAGTACAGGTTGGCTGCGGCGACCACCGCCGCGAGGATCCCGACGATGACCACCAGCGCCTTGCCCCCGTTCTCGCGCTTGACGTACGAGCGCTGCACGAACCACAGAGCCAGTGCCGCCAGGAACAGCACTCCGGCGATCAACGGCATCTGGTCGCCCCATTCGGCGTGCTCGAAGCCGGGCTCGCCGACGATGTCCTCGAGTTGCTCGCCCGACTCCTTGGCCACGAACGAGGCGCCGGTGGCGATCAGGGCCAGGCCCCAGACGATCCAGCCGAAGCGGGCGCCGAACTTCGGCCACACCGCCATCAGCAACAGGCCGATCGCGGCAAGGGGTACGAAGACGACGGCGGCATGCACCACGAATGGGTGCACCGGAATCCCCTGGATCAGGCCGAACGGGCTGGAACTGTCGCCCTCGGCGGGGACCAGTGCGAGTAGTTGAGAAGTCACATATCGGAGTATGGAGGATCCGCGGACGCCGGATCGGGTGAACGCGCCCATTGTGCGCAGGCTTAACGCAGACGAAACGCACCCCCGACACGGTGGCCGTTCGTCGCTGGCTGCCGACCGTTCGTCGCGGGTCGGCGCGCCATTTGTGGGGCAGGTCACACCGCTGGGCGCATGGGGCTACCAAACCGATTCCGGTGGG
>CAVTCZ010000013.1:0-314152 GCA_963733395.1 uncultured Actinomycetota bacterium | reverse complement strand
TACAGGTTCCGCAGATCCTCGAGGCTGTAGCCGCCGAGCCCGAGGCTGTCCATGGTCCTGGCCTGTTCGGCCTCATAGTCGCGACCGGTGACGATCGAACTCATCCGCAGCACCGCGTCCATGTCCGGGGTCGGCACCCCGATCGAACGGGCAAGGTCGGTGAGGAATACCAGGCCGTAGCCGGCGTCCTCGTTGAAGTAGCGGTAGTCGAGTTGGGACTGGGCTTTGATGCCGGCGAAGCCCGGCGCCTCGGAGTAGCCGGTGCTGTAGTTGTTGACGGCCTGGTATCCCTGCGCGATACCAAGTTCCGGGTCCCGGAGAACCGGGACTCCTAGGGCCTGCGCGATCGCCAACCGCTCGGTGTCCACCGCCTCGATGACCCGGCCGACGCCGTCGGTGACTCCATCCTCGTAGAACAGGAAGTCCCCGTGGGTCCGCTCGATCAGCGCGACGTTGCACAGCGAAATCGCCGGATGGATCACCGGGTTGCCGTTCTGCAGCGTCGTCTGCAGAACGTTGTCCGCCCGCTCGATCTCCGCGTGCACGGGACTCAGCACGGCAAAGACCTGGTCGGTCAGTCGCCCGGGCAACCCCGCCACGTAGTAGCCACCCTTGAGCCGGTTGTACACGGTGATGTGTGCCGGGCCGGTCAGCCGTACCGCGTAGGGCAGGGTCGATGTCTCCGCCACGATCACCGAGTCGTCGGCGACATCCAGGCCCAGGCCCTGCTTGAAGACGATCGCACCGGCGCACGAACTCGGGCAGACCACGAACATCTGTCCGGGTTTCAGGTGCGGCCGACACGCCTCCGCGAATGGTTTGGTGCTGTAGGCGGGTCCCACCGCGAACACCAACTGCGCGTCGCCGACCACCCGTGCGATGTCGTGGCCCGCGTAGGCGATCGGCTGGAACCCCTCCAACTCGCCGTCCGCGGAGATGCCGCCTTTGGCCGCCACCGCCGCAATCGTCTCGTCGAACTCCTCGAAGTCGAACATCGAGACCTCGTGACCGGCCTGCGCCCACTCGAAGGCGATGGCATGCGCGCCGTTTCCTGATCCCAGTACTGCAACCTTCATGGTTGACCTCTCTGTTGGGCGCTCACGCACCCATCCGCCGACCGAGCCCGCTCGACCCGTCTAGCTGCGCAGCGCCTTGGCCAGCTCTTCGAAGTCATTGACCAGAAGGCCCATGTCGGCTTGCGTGTGCGCCACGGACACCAGCCATTGCTCGTCGAGACCGGGCGGGGTGAGGATGCCGCGGTTGACACCCCAGAGCCAACTCAGTTCCGCCGTCTCGAAGTCCGTGCGCTTGTAGTCGCGGTAGTTGCGTACCGGAGCGGTCGCCCAGGTGACCGCACCCTTGACCCCGAAGCCCACGGTCTGGGCGGGCAGTTCGTAGCGCGCGATGATTTCGTCGATCGCATCGAGGGCGCCGTTGTTGATGTCTTCGGCGTGCGCGAGCACCTCTTCGGTGCAGATCTCGTCGACCGCAGCGGCCGCTGCCATGACCAGCGGGTTGCCGTTGTACGTGCCGAAGTGCCACATCCGGCCCTCCGTGATCGTGGCCATGACATCGGCCCGACCCCCGAATGCCGCCAGCGGGAGCCCGCCCCCGATGCTCTTGGCCAGGGTGATCAGGTCCGCAGTGACGCCCAGCCGCTGGGACGCGCCGCCATAACCCGCGGTCAAGCCCGTCTTGACCTCGTCGAAGACGAGCAGGGCACCGTGGCGGTCGCACGCCTGGCGCACGCCGACAAGGTAGCCCTCATCCGGAACGACGATCGAGATGTTCTCCAGGACCGGCTCCATGACCACCGCGGAGATCTCGTCGCCGTACTCGGCGAAGACAGCCTCCAGGCGTTCGAGGTCGTTGTAGGGAACCACGTGGACGATGCCCGCCTCCGCCTCGAACGGGACCACCGGGATCGGGGAGTCCTCGGGACCGGCCTCGGCCACATCCGGCTTGACCGAGACGGACAGCGCGTCATACCCACCGTGGTAGCCGCCCTCGATCTTGATGATGCCGCGACGACCGGTGAACACCCGCGCGGCCTTCACCGCGTACATGGTGGCTTCGGTGCCGGAGTTGGCGAAGCGCAGCTGGTCGAGGCTGAACCGGCGTTGGAACCGCTCAGCAACCTCCGTGGTCGTTGGGGAGGGCGTGACGAACAGCGTCCCGGTATCGAGCGCCTTGGTCACGTACTCGACCACCTTCGGATGCAGGTGACCGACCAACATGGCGCCGAAGCCCATCGACAGGTCCAGCAACTGGCGGCCGTCGACGTCCGTGAGCCACGCGCCCTTGGCGGATTTGATCGCGATCGGGTGCGGGTCCCAGTGCTGGAACGACGAGGCCACTCCCAGGGGCAACGAGGCGAGGGCGCGCGCGTGGTGCGCGGCCGAACCGGATGTGTCACCGGAGAACCTCTCCCACTGTTGCGCCATCAGTTTCGCCACTCGCGCAGGGTCCACCGGGGTCGACGACGTCGGCAGGGTGCGGCGGGTGGCAGGGTCGTTCGGCGGGAAGGCGGTCGAACCCTCGGTGGGATTGGTCGTGTCGGTCATGTCTGCTCCGGCCTGAAGGGTAGGGACCCACTGACGGTAGCAAGGAGTGGGCGGTCTGACCAACCCATACGGCAACCTTCGTGCCATCGAATCGGGACCAAATGGCCGGTTCCTCGACGGAATCGCTCGTCTTCGTGCCCATCCAGCTTCGATTGCCGCAGTGCTCGCTGCTCTCCACCTCTTGCTCGGGATGAGCCCGAATGACTGGCCGGCACCTGCAGGAACCGCGCCGGCAGGAGGTCCCTGTCACCCGGTGAGCATCCTCAACTCGTCGATCCAGGGTCTGAGACCGACCCGGTGCTCGGCATGGTCACGGGCCGCGGCGTTCCCGACCCGGACTACTGACCCATCGCATCCGAGGCCGCCGTAGTCAGTCCAGCCAATCCGGCCTGCAGCTCCTCAAGGGTGGGCCAGCCGAAGCCGAGCCGGAAGTGGCGATCGTCGAGCTCGAACCAATGGCCCGGCCCGACGTAGGTGCCGTGGTCGGTGAGCAGCCGCGAGTAGAAGGCCTCCTCGTCCACTTCGACCCCCGGCTGGAAGCGGACCAGGCCCACCACTCCGCCACTCGGCGCGATCCACTCGAAGATGTCCTGCGCCTGCATCCACGCTTGCACCACCGCTGCGCGCTTCCTGTACGTCGTGCAGGATCGGCGGCAGAATCCGTTCCCTGTCGGAGAGCACCCGGCCCGCGATGTGCTCATCAATCGTCGAACCGCAGATCACGATCTGCTCCTTGGCCGCCAGCAGCGACTCCTTCACCGCCGGGTCGGTGGCCACCGCCCAGCCGATGCGGATGCCCGGAAGTCCGTAGGCCTTGGACATCGAGGCCACGCTGATCGCGCGCGGTGACAGCGTGGCCGCCATCGGGAGTTGCGGTCCGTGGGTGAGGTCGCGGTAGGTCTCGTCGACCAGCAGCACCGCACCGCTGGCCTCGGCGATCCCCACGAGCCGATGCAGGTCAGCCTCGCTCATCATCGTGCCCGTGGGATTGTGCGGACAGGTCACGCTGATCATCCGGGTATGACCGGGCCGGACCCGGGACTCCAACTCGTCGATGTCCAGCCGCCACTGGTCGTCGTAGCGCAGGTCCACGATGTCCAGATCCGCCCCGATGGCACGCGGGGTCTCCAAGTTGGTCGCGTAGTTGGTTCGGACCACGACCAGGTGATCACCCGGATTCAGCATCGCGGTGGCCGTGCAGAACAAAGCAGCGGCGGCACCCGGGGTGACCAGCACGTCGTCGGGGTCGATACCGGGCCCGAGCCCGGCGATCGCCTGCCGCAGCACCGGGTCGCCCAGATGATCCCCGTAACAGAGAACCAGTTCGTCGAGGTCCAGATCCAGGCCCAGCTCGCGGAGCCGGCGATCGGCGACCGAACTCTCCGAGAGGTTGTTGGTGATGGTGGAGTAGCCCACCTGCTCGGGGGATTCGACTTCGATCGGCATTCGCTGATAGCGCATGGGTGCTCCTTCGACTGCCCGCAACCTACTGCAGCGGCCGAACGGACGCGGTTGTGGCGTGTCTACACTCCTTGCGTGGTGCACAGCGGACCGGTCCGGATCGTCGTCGAGGACCCGGCGTCTGCCCGGGCCGTCCGGGCTGTGACTGACTACCTGCAGGAGATTCAGGAAGTGGCCGGGATCACCGGAGTGACCCCGTCCGACGTGCTGGCTGACGCCGCGGACTACCGCGAGCCGTCCGGGGTCTTCCTGCTGGCGCTGGACGACGCCGGCGCAGTGGTCGGATGCGCGGGTTTGCGCGGCCTGTCGCCTGGAACCGGCGAAGTCAAACGCATGTGGGTGGCTGCCCCCGCGCGGGGTCGCGGCGTGGGCGCGCAGCTGCTGGCAGCCGTGGAGGACCGGGCCGGCCATCTGGGGTACACGAGATTGCTCCTCGACACCAACGGCGCGCTCACCGCTGCGATGGGCCTGTACGCGCACAACGGGTACTCCCCCATCGAGCGCTACAACGACAACCCCGATGCAACCCACTTCTTCGGCAAGGAGCTCGGCCGCCCGGAGTGACCCTGCTGGGACCCGACCACCTCGGCCTGGAACCGGTCGTCGGGGGCCGGGCGACCCCCGCGTCTCGACACCTCCCGAGTCATGGTGTGCTGGAAGCACTGAGGCGAGGAGCCGGGTATGGAGAACAACCAGGTGACTTTGCACGGCCACCGGATCTGGTACCGGTCGGCGGGCGAACCGGGCTCACCGGTCATCCTGCTGATCCACGGGATCACCAGCAGCAGCGCGACGTGGGAGCCGGTCATCCCGGCGCTGGCCGAACATGCGTATGTGATCGCACCGGATCTGCTGGGCCACGGCGACTCGGACAAGCCCCGTGCCGACTACTCCCTCGGATCGATGGCGAGCATGCTGCGCGACCTGTTGGAGCACCTGGGCATCGAACGGGCGACCATCGTCGGGCACTCCCTCGGTGGCGGGGTGGCCATGCAGTTCTCCTACCAGTACCCCGAGTACTGCGAGCGGATGGTGCTGGTCGGCAGCGGCGGTCTGGGGCGCGAGGTGAGCCTGGCGTTGCGCGCGGCCACCCTGCCCGGAGCTGAGTTCGTGCTTCCCGTGATCGCCAACGCGAAGGTCCGCGACGCCGGGGCCGCAGTCGGCCGACTCCTGGCCCGGCTGCCGCTGCGCCCGCGCCCGTCAGTCACCGAGGTCGCCCGCGGATATGCATCGTTGGCGGAGACCACGACCCGCACAGCCTTCGTCCACACCCTGCGCAGCGTGGTGGAGCCGGGCGGTCAGCGGGTCAGCGCCAACGACCGTCTGTACCTCTCCGAAGGGATGCCCACGTTGATCGTGTGGGGCGCCCTGGACACCGTCATCCCGGTCGCACACGCCTACGACGCCCACGAGGCCATCTGCCGGCAGTGACCTGGAGATCTTCGAGCAGTCGCGGCACTTCCCCCACATGGACGAGCCCGCCCGGTTCTCCCGGGTCCTGCTCAGGTTCCTGTCCGGCACGCAGCCGGCACCCATGGACAGAGCCGCCCTGCGCGAGCGACAGAAGGCCCGCAGCGCACAGGACGCGCAATCCAGGGATGCCGTCGAGGCCTGAATCCGGTCCGTCGGATTCGTCCGGGGGTCGTGCAGGCAGGCGAACCCCCGGCCTGCCTCGGGGTAAGCCACCTTGGAGAAGCTACGTGGCCGATGCCGGCACATTACCCTTCGCTTCCCCGCGGGCAACCGGCTCGACTCCCTGCGGAAGCCCGAAGCTCCCACTGATGCCTTGGGGCCGCGTGCCGGCGCATCCGAACCGCCCGGTGGCCGGGCAGCACCAGCCCATCCCGAATCCAGTTCACCTTCCGCCATTGCACCCTCGAACCGCCTGCAAGTGGCCGGGATCACACGTGGACGGCCCCCGGCCGGAGCTTGTGATTTTGTACACTAGGGGTATCGAAATCCCCCAGATTCGGAGAGTTCATGAGCCTCATCGGAACCGAAGTCTTCCCGTTCAACGCCACCGCCTTCCACAACGGTGAGTTCGTCCAGGTCAGCGACGCGGACCTGCGCGGCAAGTGGGCCGTGGTGTTCTTCTACCCCGCCGACTTCACCTTCGTCTGCCCGACCGAACTCGGCGACCTCGCGGACAACTACGCGGAGTTCCAGCGGCTCGGGGTCGAGATCTACTCGGTGTCCACCGACACCCACTTCACCCACAAGGCCTGGCACTCGTCCTCCGAGACGATCAACAAGATCACCTTCCCGATGGTCGGCGACCCGACCGGTGCGATCACCCGCAATTTCGGCGTGATGATCGAGGCGGACGGCCTGGCCGACCGGGGCACGTTCGTGATCGACCCCGAGGGCACGATCCAACTGGTCGAGATCAATGCCGGGGGCATCGGCCGCAATGCGACCGAGTTGCTGCGCAAGATCAAGGCAGCCCAGTACGTCGCCGCCCATCCCGGTGAGGTCTGCCCCGCCGCATGGGAAGAGGGCGAAGAGACCCTGGCGCCGTCCCTGGATCTCGTCGGCAAGATCTGAGGTCTTCCCCTGATCGCCGAGAGGGTTCCGCTGGGTCCCCTCTCGGCGATCGTCGTCCCGGCACCGAAAGGAAACGCCATGCTCGACCGGACACTGGCCCAACAACTGCGCTCCCATCTGCAGCGCATCTCGATGCCGGTGGAGTTGGTGATGTCCCTGGACGACAGCCCCAAGTCCCGGGAGACCGAAGACCTGCTCACCGAGGTCGCCGGGATGTCCGAACTCATCACGGTGGAGCGCCGCGACGACGACCCGCGACGACCGTCCTTCGCCATCCATCGCGCCGGCACCGACATCGCAGTGCGGTTCGCCGGCGTGCCGATGGGACATGAGTTCACATCCTTCGTCCTGGCCCTGCTGCAGGTCGGCGGCCACCCGGCGAAGGTGGATCCGGACACCGTCGCGACGATCCGATCGCTCGAGGGCGACTACCACTTCGAGACCTACTTCTCCCTGTCCTGCCAGAACTGCCCGGACGTGGTGCAGGCCCTGAACCTGATGTCCGTGTTGAACCCGCGGGTGAAGCACGTGGCCATCGATGGCGGCGTGTTCCAGAACGAGATCGACGACCGGCAGATCATGGCCGTCCCGTCGGTGTTCCTCAATGGTGAACCGTTCAGCTCCGGGCGGGCGAGCCTCGACGAGATCCTGGCGAAACTCGATACCGGATCGGCAGTCGCCGACGCCGATCTGCTCAACGAGCGCGACCCGTTCGACGTCCTGGTCGTCGGGGCGGGTCCGGCTGGCGCCACTGCGGCGCTGTACGCAGCCCGCAAGGGCATCCGCACCGGCCTCGTTGCGGAGCGCTTCGGCGGGCAGCTCCTCGACACGATGGCGATCGAGAACTTCGCCTCTGTCTCATACACCGAAGGCCCGAAACTGGCCAACGAGTTGGAGTTCCACGTCCGGGAGTACGACGTGGACGTCATGCTCGGTCAGCAGGTCGCCTCGTTGCAGCCCGGCGACGGTGGAATCGTGGTTCACCTGGACAACGGCGCCAGCCTGACCGGTCGCACGGTCGTACTGGCCACCGGCGCCCGCTGGCGGACCATGGGCGTGCCCGGCGAGCAGGAGTACCGCAACAAGGGCGTGACCTTCTGCCCGCACTGCGACGGTCCGCTGTTCAAGGGCAAGCGGGTAGCAGTGGTCGGCGGCGGGAACTCCGGCGTCGAGGCCGCCATCGACCTCGCCGGTGTGGTGGGACACGTGACCCTGCTGGAGTTCGACACCGCGTTGCGTGCCGACGAGGTGCTGCAACGCAGGCTCCGCAGCCTGCCCAACGTGGACGTGCTGCTCGAGGCACGCACCACCGAGGTCCGCGGCGACGGCACCCGCGTCACCGGACTCGCGTACGAGGATCGGGCCACGGGGCAGACGCACGACGTGCCGCTCGAAGGGGTCTTCGTCCAGATCGGGCTGCTGCCCAACACCGAGTGGCTGCGGGGGTCCGTGGAGCTCACTGAGCACGGCGAGATCGTCGTGGACGAGACCGGCCGCACCTCACTGCCGGGGGTGTTCGCGGCCGGCGACGCCACCACGACTGCGTTCAAACAGATCGTCGTGGCCCTCGGCTCCGGGGCGACGGCGTCACTGAGTGCCTTCGACCACCTCATTCGCTCGTAGCGGCGGGCTGTGGGTCCGTGGCCGGGACGGTGAGGCCGCGCTGCGGAATCCGCAGGCGTGAGTGATGAGCACACCTGTGAGCGATTATCGGCGTGACTTTCACTCCGCCTGTCACTTTCACTCCCGGTAGGGCTCGGTGTCATCGGGCCGAACCACCCACGGTTGCGTCACACGAGCCGGTCTGATTTGGCCACAATCACCCAAACACCCAGCGGAAAGGACTAACCTCCTCATTGTCGCGGCCGCGACCTGAGGAGGGTTCATGTCCCACAGCACTGACGCTGCCCCCATCGGTTTCCCGGAGACCTCGGAGGACAAAGGCCTCAAGACGGGCGCATTGGGACTGATGTCGGGCGTCGTGATCGGCATGGCCTCGACCGCGCCGGCGTACTCCCTGGCGGCGAGCCTGGGCTTCGTCGTGGCCACGACCAACGGCGACAGCATCGTCGGTGTCAAGGCACCGTCGATCATGTTGCTGGCGTTCGTGCCCATGCTGCTCATCGCGATTGCGTACCAGCAGTTGAACCGGGCCGAACCGGACTGTGGCACCACCTTCACGTGGGCGACCCGGGCATTCGGCCCGCGCGTCGGTTGGCTGGGCGGCTGGGGCATCATCGCCGCCGACGTCATCGTCATGGCGAACCTGGCCCAGATCGCCGGGTCCTACACGTTCCAGCTCTTCGGCTGGGACGGCCTCAACGAGTCGACCTTCTGGACGACGTTCGCCGGCGTGGTGTGGATCGTCGTGATGACCTACATCTGCTACCGAGGGATCGAGGTGTCCGCCCGCCTGCAGTACGGCCTGCTCGGGATCGAGGTGATCGTCCTGATCGCCTTCTCTGCCATCGCCCTGGTCAAGGTGTACGGCGGCAACGCAACCCCGGATTCCCTCACCCCCAGTCTCTCGTGGCTGTGGCCATCAGGCATGACGCTGAGCGCGCTGGTGACGGCCACGCTGATCGCCGTCTTCATCTACTGGGGTTGGGATACGGCAGTCGCCGTCAACGAGGAGACCGCTGACCCGGACAAGACCCCCGGCCGCGCGGCCATCATCTCCACCCTGCTGTTGCTGCTGACCTACGCAATCGTCAGTGTCGCCACCGTCGCGTTCGCCGGCGCGGGAGACGGCGGACCTCGGCTTGGCGAACCCGGACAATGCCGACGACGTCTTCGCCGCCATCGGACCGACCGTCTTCGGTGACTCGGGCGTGGGCAAGGTCGCTGGAGATCCTGCTCATCCTGTCGGTGCTCTCATCGGCATCAGCATCCACCCAGACGACGATCCTGCCCACCGCCCGCACCAGCCTGGCCATGGGCGCGTTCAAGGCGCTGCCGTCCGCCTTCGCGAAGATCCACCCCAAGTACCTGACACCCACGGTGTCCACGATCTGGATGGGCATCGTGTCCATTCTGTTCTACGTGGGCATGACGGTGGTCAGCGAGAACATCCTGTCCGACACCATCGCCGCTGTCGGGCTCATGATTGCGTTCTACTACGGACTCACTGGATTTGCAGCCGTGTGGTTCTACCGTCACCACACCTTCGACAGCGTCCGCGACTTCTTCATGAAGGGCCTGTGGCCCTTCCTCGGGGGCGTCATGCTGCTGGGTGCCTTCATCATCGCGTCGTACCAGTACGCGCGCCCCGGACTACGGCACGACCAGCCTCTTCGGCATCGGTGGGGTGTTCGTCATCGGCATCGGGTCACTGCTGCTGGGCGTGGTGCTGATGTTCATCTGGAACGCGGTCGCGCCAGCCTTCTTCCGGGGTGAGACCCTGCCGCGGCGCAGTGCCAGCGACTTGATCCTGGAGGTTCCGGCCGACGTCGGCAAGTTGGGCCTGCCCGACTCGGGTCTGCCGGACCTCGTGATCGCCCCCGACCTGTCCAACCTGCCCGAGGGTGCGGTGGCAGTGGACCTGGAGACCGGCGCCGAGATCGACTCCCAGGAGGACCTCGAGGAACTCGAAGGACTGCGCGAGGAGTACGAGCGCGAGCATCCGCGACCCGGACGGGGACGGGACCCCCTGACCAGCGGTCAGCTGGCTCGCTCGTCACGCGCCAGGAGACCGGCTGCGGCCTCGAGCACGCACAGCGCCACCAGGCGCACCGTGCGCTGGTCGGGGGCATCCGCAGTCGCATCCACCTCAGCCAGGTCGATACTGACGACCTGCGGACAGTTGCCCGCCGCACGGGCTGCCTGCCGCAACTGCAGCGCGCTGAGGCCCCCCGGCACCGAGGCCGGGCAGGCCGGCACGACCGACCGGTCGCAGACGTCCACGTCGAGGTCCACGTGGACGCCTGCTCCCCCGGCGCCGGCGATGCCGAGCGCCTCGGCCATGACGGCTGGCATGCCGCGTGCCTCGACGTCGTCGCGATGGAACACCGTGATCCCGTAGTCCCGGACGCGGGCGGCGTAGTCGGCGGAGTTGGCGAAGTCCGAGATCCCGATCTGTACGATGCGCCGCGCGTCGAGTCCGGACTCCACAAGACGCTGCACCGGCGAACCGTTGGAGACCCCGTCGCGGACGTCGTGGTGGGCATCCAGGGTCACGAGCCCTTGCGCGCCCATGCCCCGGGTCACCGCATACGTGATCGAGTTGTCCCCTCCGAGCGCGACCAGCAGCCGGCCCCGCCACTGCCGGAGGGCAGCCATCGTCCGGGTTTCCCCGTCCGGGCCGTCCGGGGAGTCGACATCCCCGAGATCGACGGCCACAAGGTCGCGCAGGTCCCGTCCGATCGACTCGGCCCATGTGGAGTAGCGAGCCAAAGCGGCGCGCACGGCTGCCGGTGTCCGGTGGGCGTTCGTGGCCGAGATCGACGTCAGATGCGCCGGAATCCCGAGTAGTCCCAGATCGGGGACGCCACCTGGTTCGCCAGCGGCGGCCAGCCATTCGCTGGCTCGCGGCCAGTGCGGATCGGTGGGCAGATTCACGCTGATCCCACCTCCTCACCGCGCCGCCACACACGGCTGATCGTGTCCACCCCGGGCCGGTACGCGAGGTGGATGTGGCTGGGGGCGGACAGCAGGACCAGATCGGCCGGCCCCCCGACCGCGAGCCGTCCCACGTCGTGGCGGCGCAGCGCCGCCGCACCTCCGGCAGTAGCCGCCCAGACCGCCTCGGCCACGGTCATGTGCATCTCCCGGACTGCCAGGGCGATGCACAGCGGCATGGAGGTCGTGTAGCTGGTACCCGGGTTGCAGTCCGTGGCCAGCGCCACCGTCACACCCGCGGTCAACAGCCGTCGGGCGTCCGGGTACGGCGAGCGGGTGGAGAACTCCGCGCCGGGCAGCAGAGTGGCGACGGTGTCACTGTCGGCCAGCAGGGCGACGTCCGCGTCGCTCAGATGGGTGCAGTGGTCGGCGGAGGCGGCCCCCATCTCCACGGCCACGGCCACCCCCGGACCGGCCTGGAGCTGGTTGGCATGCACGCGCGGGACCAACCCCCGCTCGACGCCGGCCTGCAGCACCTCGCGGGACTCGTCGGCGTCGAATGCCCCGCGATCGCAGAAGACATCCACCCACCTCGCCGAATCCGCGCAGGCCTCGAGCATCGGCCCGGTGACGAGGTCGAGGTATCCCCGTCGGTCGGCGGCGAACTCCGGTGGCACCACATGCGCCCCGAGGAAGGTGAGTTCGTCGCTGAAGTCGGCGGCGATCCGCAGGCACCGGGCCTCGTCGACCACGGACAACCCGTACCCGGACTTGATCTCGAACGTCGTGGAACCCGACCGCAGCAACTCCGCGCACAGTCTCGCCACGTTGTCCCGCAGGTCGGCATCGCTGGCAGCTCGGGTCGCCGCCACTGTCGTCCGGATGCCGCCGGCGGTGTACGGTCGGCCGGCCATCCGGGCAGCGAATTCGGCGGACCGGTCCCCGGCGAACATGAGGTGTGCGTGGCTGTCGACGAAGCCCGGCAGCACCGCCGCTCCACCGGCGTCGACGCGAGTGTCCGCGGCCGGCGCCGCGGCCTTCGGCCCGATCCAGGCGACGTGCCCGTCATCGACGACCAGCGCCACCTGGTGGCGCAGTCCGAGCAGGTCGGGTGCGTCAGGATCGTTGGTGACCAGTTCCCCGATCTCGTCCAGCAGGATGCTCGCCACGGCCTACCCCTCACGCATCGGTATGCGCACCCCGTCGCGCTCGGCGACCTGCAACGCCTGCGGATAGCCGGCGTCGACATGCCGGATGACGCCCATCGCCGGGTCGTTGGTGAGGACCCGTTCGAGCTTCTGCGCCGCGAGGTCGGTGCCGTCCGCGACCGACACCTGGCCGGCGTGGATGGACCGGCCCATGCCGACACCGCCACCGTGGTGGATGGACACCCAGGACGCGCCGGAGGCGGTGTTGACCAGTGCATTCAGCAGTGGCCAGTCCGCGATCGCATCGCTGCCGTCGAGCATGGATTCGGTCTCGCGGTAGGGGGATGCCACGGAACCACAGTCCAAGTGGTCGCGCCCGATGACGATGGGGGCGGACACCTCTCCGGCCGCCACCAACTCGTTGAACCGCAGCCCCGCCTTGTCGCGTTCGCCGTGCCCCAGCCAGCAGATACGGGCGGGCAGGCCCTGGAAGGCGACCCGCTGTTCGGCCGCCCGGATCCAGCGGGCCAACGGCTCGTTGTCCGGGAAGAGTTCCAGCACCGCGCGATCGGTGGCGGCGATGTCCTTGGGATCGCCGGACAGTGCGGCCCAGCGGAACGGTCCCTTGCCCTCGCAGAACAGCGGCCGGATGTATGCCGGCACGAAGCCGGGGAAGTCGAAGGCCCGGGTGAAACCACCGAGCAGCGCTTCGCCGCGGATGCTGTTGCCGTAGTCGAAGACCTCGGCGCCCGCGTCCATGAAGCCGACCATGGCTTCCACATGCCGGGCCATCGATTCCCGGGCGCGCTGCGTGAAGCCCTCGGGATCGCGCCGGGCCTCACTGTGCCAGTCCTCGAAAGTGATGCCCACCGGCAGGTATGACAACGGATCGTGTGCCGAGGTCTGATCGGTGACGATGTCGATCCCGACACCGCGGCGCAGCAGTTCCGGCAGCACCTCGGCCGCGTTGCCGACCAGCCCGACACTCCAGCCGCGCCGCTGGTCCTTGGCGGCGAGGGCCTTGGCCACCGCCTGGTCCACGTCGTCGGTCCACTCGTCGAGATACCGGTCCTTGACCCGGCGCTGCAGCCGCGAGGCGTCGACGTCGACGATCAGGCACGCACCGTCGTTGAGGGTCACTGCCAGCGGCTGCGCACCTCCCATTCCGCCGCAACCCGCAGTGAGAGTCAGCGTTCCCGCGAGGCTGCCGCCGAAGTGCTTCTGGGCCACCGCCCCGAACGTCTCGTACGTGCCCTGCAGGATCCCCTGGGTGCCGATGTAGATCCACGAGCCCGCAGTCATCTGCCCGTACATGGTCAATCCCAGGTCCTCGAGCCGGCGGAACTCCGGCCAGGTCGCCCAGTCCCCCACGAGGTTGGAGTTGGCGATCAGCACCCGCGGCGCCCACTCGTGGGTGCGCATCACGCCGACGGGCCGCCCGGATTGGACCAGCATGGTCTCGTCGTCGCGCAGGGTCGTCAGGGTGCGCATCAGCGCGTGATAGCTGGGCCAGTCCCGGGCCGCCCGGCCGGTCCCGCCGTAGACCACGAGGTCGTCGGGGTTCTCAGCCACCTCGGGATCCAGGTTGTTGGCCAGCATCCGCATGGCCGCCTCCTGCGGCCAGCCCTGCGCGGTGAGGTTCGTGCCTCGGGCGGCGCGCACGCTCACCGGAGTGCCCAATTCATGTGCCATTCGTCTTCTCCGCTCAGTCGAGTTCGCCCACGCACGCTTGCACAGCATCGAGGAGGCTGCCGTCGGTCAGCAGGCCCACGACCGCCTCGATCTGCTCCGAGACCACCGCATCCGGCCCGGGTCCGGGAACGACCGCGCGCACCGCCTGCCGAGCCGCTCCCGTCCCTTCTGCCGGTGTCAGTGGTGCACGCAGGTCCAGCGCACAGGCCGCGACCAGGATCTCGATGGCCAGCACCCGCCGCAGTCCGTCCACGGCCTCCCGCAGCTTGAGTCCGGCGGCCCAACCCATCGACACATGGTCCTCCTGCATGGCCGAACTGGGGATGGAGTCGACGCTGGCCGGCACTGCCAGACGCTTGAGCGTGGCGACGATGCCGGCGGCCGCGTACTGGGCGATCATGTAGCCGGAGTCGACACCGGTCTCGTGCGCCAGGAACGGCGGCAGTCCCTGAGAGCGGGAACGGTCCAGGATCCGGTCGGTTCGCCTCTCGGAGATCGACGCCACGTCAGCGGCCACCACCGCGAGGAAGTCCAGCACGTAGCCGACGGGCGCGCCGTGGAAGTTGCCATTGGACTCCACGGCACCGTCGGGCAGCACCACCGGATTGTCGATGACGGCGGCCAGTTCCCGCTGCGCCACGGCACGGGCATGGTCGAGGGTGTCCCGGGCGGCCCCGGCCACCTGCGGCGAGCAGCGCAGTGAGTACGCGTCCTGCACCAGGTGCTCGGTGTCCTCGCGATGACTGGCCATGATCTCTGATCCGTCGAGCAACCGCCGGATGTTGGCCGCCGAGGCAGCCTGACCCGGATGTGGCCGCAGTCCGACGAGGCCTTCGGCGAAGACCCGGTCGGTTCCGAGCAGCGCCTCGACGGTCATGGCGGTGCTGACATCCGAGAGTCGCAACAGGTCCTGCAGATCGACCAGCGCGAGTGCCAGCATGCCCAGCATCCCGTCGGTGCCGTTGATCAGCGCCAGGCCCTCCTTCTCCTGCAGCACCAGAGGCTCGATGCCGGCGCTGCGCAGCGCCTCGGCTGCCGCCAGTCGCTGACCGTCGACGTGCACCCAACCCTCGCCCATCGCTGCGAGCGCGACGTGCGCCAACGGTGCGAGATCGCCACTGCAACCCAAGGATCCGTAGGTGCGCACCTCCGGCACCACACCCGCGTTGAGCATCCCCGCCAGGGTTGCCACCACGATCGGCCGCACGCCGGTGAGCCCGCTGGCCAGCGTCTTGAGTCGCAGCAGCATCATCGCCCGCACCACCTCGTCGGGGACCGGTGGGCCGGTGCCCGCGGCATGGCTGCGGATGAGGCTGACCTGCAACGCGGCACGGCGGTCCGGCGGGATCGAGACCGTGGCCAGGGCGCCGAAGCCGGTGGAGATGCCGTACACCGGGCGGGCGGACCCGGTCAGTCCTTCGACGACATCCCGGCCCGCGGCGACCCGTGCCATCACCGCATCCCCGACTTCGACCGCCATCCCGGCCCGGGCTACGGCCACGACGTCGAGCAGGGAAACGTCCTGCAGTGCACAGGTAGTCGTCATGGCCGCATTGAACCAGTCATCGGGCGGCCGTGGCGGGATGACGGATCCCCGGACCTAATCGACCAGCGGCCCTTGCACCCGCAGTCGGGCGACACCGGCATCCGAGGGCGCAGCTATCCGCGAACCCTTGAACTCGGCGAACACCCGGTAGCGACCGAGACTCGGCGGGCTGTAGGACACGGTGGCCGAACCGCCACTGACCCCGACCCGGAACCTCTTGGCGAACTGCCAGCCGTCGATCGGGTCGAACCGCTCGACAACCATGACCGCCGGGCCCCCGACCGCTGGCCGCACACGGACGGACAGCCGTGTCGTGGAGCCGGGAGGGACCGTCGCGGAGCGGCGCCCGTTGAAGGTCACCCGGGACGTGGTGATGGTCCGGGAAACCCGTTTCAGGGTGTACTTCCCCTCCCCCTGCACGGCCACGAAGTACCGGCCGGCCGAGACCGTGCGGTCGATGAAATCGCCGCGACCGATGCGCTGGCCGTTGTCGCGGACCAGCCGCAGACTCGGGCCACCGGTGACCGACAGTGTCAGGGTGCTGCGACGGGTCACATCGAAGCGGAAGAGATCGCGGGCGTCGATGCCGCCGTTGACCTTGCCACGCACCTTGGCGTTGTTGCCGATGAAGACACCGGGTGTGGTGTCGTCCCGGCGTGCCGGCGCCACCTTCAGTCGGTACGGCTGCACACCGCGGCTGCGACCCGCCCGGACGACCAGGTAGTGGCGCCCGCCGTCGGTCGGCGTGAAGAGCCGGTATCCGCCGCAGTCCAGGGTCTTCACCGGTGAACCGTCGAAACTGTTGGTGCCCGGGCCGTAGACCTCGAGAGCAGTGCACTGGCCCACGCGCAGGCTGAGCCGGTAGGTCCGGCCCTCCAGCATGGACGTGTAGTAGGCGTCGCCGGGGTTGACCAATCGGTCCACCTTGTTCTGGACGCCCTTCCCGGGCAACGGCTTGCCCGGGGGCTCCGGCGGCGGGCTGGGGATCAGGACGCGCAGACTGAACGACTCGGCCACCGACCCGGTCTGCCGGCCGATCCGGATGGCGTAATCCGCACCCGCCTCGAGGCCGTCGGTGTCGATCGTGGCCACACCCTTGGAATCCGTGCTATCGCAGTCCTCCCACTCCAACCTCGAGCGGACCTGCTTGTAGAGGTCGACGGTGGCATCCATCTCGCCGGCGGCGTCGAGCTGCACGATGATGGCACCCCGCTTGGGGGCGGTGAACCGGTACCAGACCGACGCATCCGTGGTTTCGCACTGGCTCGAGTCGTTGGTGGGCTCGAGGGTGGCGTCGACCAGCGTGCCGGTGAGGTCCTGCGGCGGTGTCACCCGGATGGCGTCCGCTCGGTTGTCGTTGGCGGGCGCTGCGGCCCAACTCGGTGGCATCGCGGCCACGCTGGAGATCATCAGCCCGGCTGCCAGGACGGCGAAACCGGTTCGACGGTGGGTGGACATGCTTCCCCCTCTATGGTCGGCAGCCCGACTCTACTCCTGACCGCCGACCCGAAACAGCCTCGAAAGCCAACCGTGGACCCGATCAGTGATCGACCTGTGACCTCGGCACGTGCGGGCATTCGCTGCCCACGGTCTTGGGGCGCGTCTGCAGACCGCCGTCCCAGCCCACCACCGCGATATCGGAGCCGGCGTCAGCCAGGAACGCGGGGTGATCCCCGGCGTACCAGTCCGAAACCGCACTGACAGTCAGCCCATCGACGTCCACCACGGACGCGATGCTGAACAGCGAGGCCGTCTCCGCGATCGCGTCGTGACTTCCCGCACGGATCACCACCGGAACCCCCGAGGCCAACGCGCGCGCGGTGATCGAGACGGCGATGTTGTCCAGCTCGTTGCTTGCCACTGCGACCACCGCCAGGGAGCGCTCCACTTGCAGCTTCTTCATGGTCCGCCGCACCCCGCCGTCCCCGATGAAGACCGGTATGTCCATCGCCCGGGCGATCGGCAGGTTGGGGCACTGCGCCGACTTCTCCAAAGCGATCACGGCCAGACCCAGATGCCGCAGCTCCTGGCACAGGCGATACCCGACCTGCCCGAGCCCGACGACGATGACATGCCCGGAGCGCGGCATGACACGGCGGCCGATCAGACCCACGTGGCGCCCCGACACCAGGTGCTCGACCATGCCGGCTGTGAACACAGCGAGGAAGATGATGGCGCTGAGCATCGCCGCAATCGCGAACACCTGATACCAGGGATATCCCTCGCTGTCGGGGGCAGGCCCAACCGTGGACAGCACCGCGACCGCCTCGGAGGCCGCGCTCAAGAAACTGAAGTGTTTGAACGCCATGAGCAACACGGTGTCGATGACGATGATGGCGGCCATTCCCAGCAGCCCGGTCAGGAGAATGGCGGAGTTGCCGTCGTGAGGGCGCATCTGCCCCCGGATCCTGCCGATGAGGCCTGCCCGCCGCATCCGCTCGGGTACGGCGAACGGCGCCACCTGCAGGAACCCGTTGGCCCGGCGCAACGCGCTGCGCGGCGCGGAGTCGCCGTCGGGCAATCCAGGACCCACGGCCACCACCTCCGGGCCCATGACGGCACCGAGCAGCGTCGGCAGTGCCGCATCCGCCGGCGAGATGATCGTGACCTCCGGCACCACCGATCGCAACTGGTCAGCCGCCGTCCGGTCGAACAGCGCGACGTAGATGCGCACGCCTGGACGCAGATGCTCGACGGCCAGCACGTACCGGATCGCGGACGTGTCGTCGTGCAGCAGGACCGCCACGGCGTCGGTCTCCTCCGCCAGGGCCACCGCCAGTTCCCGGTCGCCGGCGTACCGCAGGTGGTTGACGACGTGTCCCTCTGACGTCAACTGCCGACAGGCACGCCCAGCCAGCGCGCCATCACCGATCACCACAACGGACATGCGCACATTGTCGCGATGCCGGGCCCCGGTGTCCCGACGACCCCGCGTCGGCCCCGAGCAGTCGGTTCGGCAGCGGAGTCAGGTCGCGGCTCAGCCCGGCGCGTTCGGGCAGTCCCGGCCGCTGTCGGCGCAGGTTGGAGAACGCCACGCAGGGAGTGAAGACACGCGTGAGCTCGCCGACACCGCGGCCCTCCAACGCCATGCCCCTCAGACCCTTGGGTCAGAGGACCTTGCCCAGGAAGTCCTGGAACCGCTTGCTCTGCGGATTCGCAAGGATCTCCCGCGGCTCGCCGATCTCGCCCACCACACCCTTGTCGATGAAGGCCAGGATGTCCCCCGCCTCCCGGGCGAATCCCATCTCGTGGGTCACGACGATCATCGTCATACCCGACTGGGCCAGGCGGCGCATGACGTCGAGCACCTCGCCGACCAACTCCGGGTCGAGCGCCGAGGTCGGCTCATCGAACAGCATGAGATCCGGGTCCATGGCCAGCGCCCGGGCGATCGCGACACGTTGTTGCTGGCCGCCGGACAGTTGCATCGGGTAGCTGTCACCCCGGTCGCCGAGACCGACCTTGCCCAGTAGGTCGATGGCCCGTTCCCGGGCCTCCTTCTTGTTGTCGCCGCGCACCACGACCGGACCGGCCATGACGTTCTCCGCGGCAGTCATGTGCGGGAAGAGGTTGAACCGCTGGAACACCATGCCGATCGACCGGCGCTGTGCAGCCACTTCCTTGTCCCGCATCTCGTGGAGTTTCCCGCCGCGCTGCGTGTAGCCGATCAGTTCCCCGTCGACCGCCAGCTTGCCGGCGTCGATCTTCTCGAGGTGGTTGATGCAGCGCAGGAACGTCGACTTCCCCCGCCGGATGGACCGACGATGCACGCCACCTGGCCGGTCTCGATCTCCATGTCGATGCCGCGCAGCACCTCGTTGCGGCCGTAGGCCTTGTGCACGTTCTCCGCGAGCGACCTTGGGCATCTTCTCGGCTCTCAGAGCTCGTCACGGCTGCGCTCCGATCATGATCTTGCGGCGCCACTTCTGGATGGGTGTGGGCGGTAGTTCACGCATCGCACCCTTCGCGTAGTAGCGCTCGAGGTAGTACTGGCCGACCATGAGGATGCTCGTCATGAAGAGGTACCAGACACTTGCCATAACCGCCATCGGGAACGGTTGGAAGAGCCGGTTGCCGATGGCACTGGCCTGGAAGAACAACTCAGTGGTCAGCGGGATGGCAATCACCAGCGAGGTCGTCTTCAGCATCGAGATCGTCTCGTTGCCCGTCGGGGGCACGATGACTCGCATCGCCTGCGGAAGCACGATGTGGCGCAGCGTCTGCCCACGGCTCATCCCCACCGCCGTTGCGGCCTCTTCCTGTCCTTCATCCACGCTGAGGATGCCGGCACGCACGATCTCCGACATGTAGGCCGCCTCGTTGAGTCCCAAGCCCAGCAGCGCCGCCACGAACGCCGGGATCAGGGTCTTGGTCTGGAACGTGAACATCTCCGGACCGAAGGGCACACCCAAGCGACAAAGTGGTGTACAGCGCGATGACATTCGCCCAGAGGAACAACTGCACGAACACCGGAGTCCCGCGGAACGCCCAGACGAACATCCAGGCACTGCCGCTCATCACCGGGTTCGGGGACAACCGCATGATGGCCAGCAGCACGCCCAACACCAGGCCGATGATCATTGACAAGATGGTCAGCACGATGGTGACGCCGACGCCCTTGACGATCGGTGGCGCGAAGATCCACTCCCCGATGAGCGACCAACCCCAGTTCGGGTTGGTGAGGAGGCTGTGTAGCATCATCGCCCCGAGTACAGCCACCACTGCGGCCCCCACCCAGCGCCCGGGATGCCGCACGGGCACCGCCACGATGGGTGGTTTCGTCTCGCGCCTCGGGTTCCCCCTGGGCAGTCTCAGTGCTCATTGGTCTACAGCCTCTCCTCGTCGGTAGCCACCCGTTAGCCGACCGACGGATTCACCTCGGACTCCGAGATGGCTCCGTTGCCGACGCCCCACTGATCGAGGATCTGCTGGTAGGTGCCATCCGCGATGAGCGCGTTGATCGCGCCTTGGATGGAGGTGGCGAACTCGGTCTCCTCCTTGGGCACGACGATCCCGTAGGGGGCGGCGCCGTAGACCTCGCCGAGCTGCTCCAACTTGCCGGACTGCGTGATGGCGTAGGCGGTGACCGGCGAGTCCGCCAGCATGGCGTCGGCCTTGCCGCTGACCACCGCGGTGGTGGCCTCGGACTGCAGGGTGTACTGCTGGATGTTGATCGCAGGCTTGCCGGCCTCGGTGCAGGCCTTGCTCCGGTCCTCGACGTCGGGCACCTGCACTGTCGCCTTCTGCACTGCCACCGTCTTCCCGCACGCATCATCGATGGAGATGCCCGACGGGTTCCCGGTCTGCACCGCCCACGCGGTACCGGCATCGAAGTAGCTGATCATGTTGACCTGCTTGAGCCGGTCGGGGTTGATCGTGAATGATGACATCGCAGCGTTGTACTTGCCGTTCTGCACTCCGACGATCAGCGAATCGAAAGTGGCGTTCTCGAACGTGCCCTCAAGCCCCAACTTGGCGGCGATCGCCTTGCCCAAGTCGACGTCGAACCCGATGATGGTCGAGCCATCGTCGGCGAAGAACTCACTCGGGGCGTAACTGGCGTCGGTGCCGAAGGTCAACTGGCCCGTGGACTTGATCGCTTCGGGCACTCCTGCGGCCAACGTGTCATCGACGGTGACCGACGGGACTCCGCTCGGCGTCGGCGACGAG
Organism: uncultured Actinomycetota bacterium; assembly: GCA_963733395.1. Classification (GTDB taxonomy): domain Bacteria; phylum Actinomycetota; class Actinomycetes; order S36-B12; family UBA10799; genus JADKAV01. Next base: position 292,970 of record CAVTCZ010000013.1, on the reverse strand, counting down.
TCACCCGATGTTGACGAATCCCCACCACACCCGCTCAGCGCCAAAGCCCCCACGGCCATCACCGCAGCCAAACGCCCCACTGTTACAAATCTCGACATTGTGTCTCCCAACCCAATCGGTGACCCCACTCTGGCACAGCCTGGCGACGATCTGTAGCCGGTTGGCCATTTGAAACACCGTGGAAATGTTCATGCGGGTCCGTTGCAGCCGAGGTGGGGCCGCCAGGCGCTGCTATTGGTGGCTCCGGGGTTGTCGTGATTCAGGATCTGGTGATCGGGGCGGCGTCGGGCCGAACCCGCCTGTCCGACTGCCGGAATCAGCCGGGGCACGCTGCGGATCCGCAGGCGGGAGTCAAAGGCACAGGCGGGAGTGATAGGCGGCGTGATTATCACTCCCGCCTGCGCCTTTCACTCCCCGGTAGAGCCAAGGGACGAGGGTGACCTCGACCTCGGCCTCGTCGCGCGGGTCGCCCATCCGTCGCAAGCGCCGCAGTTGTGCCCGATCCGGACCGGCCCGCGAGCGGCCGTTGCCTGGTCCGGGCATCTCACCCGGTTCGTGCATGCCCGGGGCGTTCCACAACTCGATGACGTGCTGGTCGCGCTCGAATCCCAGATACGACACGGTCCCGGTCTCGAGCGCGAACAACCGCCCCGCCCGGGCATCCAGATCGAGCCAGGTGGAGGTCAGGATCCGCAGCACGTGACCGTGCGCCACCAGCGCGACGTCCTGCCCCTGCTCCAGGTATGGGCCGCACATCTGCAGCACCCGGCGGCACCGCCGGGCCACATCGGCCGGCTGCTCGCCGGGTGTCCGGCCGGGCGGTATGTGCGCGTCCCAGATCACCCAGGTCGGATCGTCCTCCTCCTGCCGGATCTCGGACGTGGTCCGACCCTCGAACGCGCCGTAATCCCACTCGAGCAGGTCGTCGGTGAAGACGTCCGGAGTCAGTCCTGCCAGAGCGGCGGTCTCGCGAGCCCGTTGCAGCGGGCTGCAGGCCACAAATGCGAACGGATGTGCCGACAGGTGTGGCGCCAGACTCGACGCCGCCGCCCGCCCGGCAGACGTCAACGGGATGTCCGAACGACCCGTGTGTCGACCCGAGCGACTCCACTCGGTCTCCCCGTGCCTGAGCATCACAATGCCTGCCATGAGGGTCTACTGTGCCACCTATGCCGACCAGTTCGCGCCAAGTCGATGCCAGGGGGCCGTTGCGATGACACAGACCGAGCAGGAGCAGGAATCACCCGCGCAGGCCAAAGGGCTGACATTGTGGCCCGCCACGGCACTGGTGACGGGCACGATCATCGGCGCGGGCATCTTCACCCAGCCATCATGGCTGGCCCAGTACGGCCCGATCAGCATCCTCGGGTTCGCGATCACCGCCGTCGGGAGCCTCATGCTGGCCCTGGTCTTCGCCTCCCTGGCCCGCCGCACCCCCGATGTCGGTGGACCGTACGCCTTCTCCCGGCAGGGTTTCGGCGATTTCGTCGGGTTCCAGTCGGCCTGGACCTACTGGATCGGGGCCTGGGTCGGGGTGGGGGCGATCGCCACGTCGATGGTCGTGTACCTCGGGGTGCTGATCCCGGCGGTCACCGAGAGCAAACTGCTGAGCATCCTCGTGGCCGTCGGCGTCATCGCAGCTCTCACGTTCCTCAACACCCAGGGTGTCGTCACCGGCGGGATGGTGTCGCTGATCCTGACCATCCTCAAGGTCGTTCCGCTGCTGCTGATCGGGACGCTGGGTTTCATCGCCTTCGATCCGGCCAACCTCGGCCCGTTCAACGCATCGTCGTTGCCGCCCCTGGAAGTGATCACTGCTGTGATGGCATACACCCTGTTCTCCTTCATCGGCGTCGAGGCAGCCACCATCCCGGCCGGGGACGTCCATGAGCCGGACAAGACCATCCCCCGCGCGACCATGATCGGGACCATCGCGGCCGCCGCCGTGTATCTGCTCAGCACGACGGCGGTGTTCGGCGCCGTCGAACAATCGACCCTGGCGTCATCCGATGCGGCGTTCTCCGTGGCCGCTCAGAACATGTTCGGCGGCTGGGCCGGCGACGCCGTGGCGGTGGTTGCGGTCATCTCATGTCTCGGGGCCATGAACGGTCTACTGCTGCTCTCCGGGCAGATCCCCATGGCCGCGGAGTTCGACGGGCTCGCGCCGAAGGCCTTCGGCAAGTTGAACATCCGCCACGCGCCCGGGACCGGGCTCATCATCAGCGGCCTGCTGGCCGCGGGCATCCTGGCGCTGAACTTCACCGGCAGCGGACTCGGCGATGTGGTGGCCAAACTCGTGCTGGTGTCGGCTGTGGCCACCATGGTCTCCTACGCATTCAGTGCTGCAGCCGAGATCAAATGGCTGGCGCTGGACCGGGGCAAGATCCCGGTGGCGCATCTGGCTCGCCGGATGGCCGTCGCAGTGCTCGCACTGGCATTCACCATGGTCGCCTTCTACGGCGGGGGCTTCGAGCAGATCTACTGGTTGTGGCTGCTGATCGTGCTGGGCGTCCCCATCTACATCTTCATCCTGTGGCGTCGGGCAAGCCACGGCGAGAGCATCGGCGGCGAGATCTCCCTACCCGGTCAGGACGTCAGCACGTAGCAGGCCACCGTCGCTGCCATGGCGACGTTGAGCGAGTCCACCCCGTGTGCCATGGGGATGCTCAGTTGGGTGTCGGTGCATCCCTTGGCCGCCGCGGACAGCCCCGGACCCTCGGTGCCCAGCAGCAGCAGGGTCGGCGCATCTGGTGACCAGTCGCGCAGTGACGTGGCCGCCGTCGGTTCCAGGGCGATGGTGGTCATCCCCGCTGCTCGGGCAAGCCCGACCGCGGCCACCGCGTCGGGAACGGTCGCCCAGGGCAGCGTGAACACCGCGCCCATGGAGGTCTTGACACTGCGCCGGTACCACGGATCGGCGCACCGGGCGGTGACCAGGAGGGCGTCCACGCCGAGCCCGGCGGCTGACCGGAACACAGCGCCCACGTTGGTGTGATCGACCAGGTCCTCGAGCAGCACCGCCGTGCGGGCACCTGACAGCACCTGCTGCGGGTCGCGCCCCGGCGGCCGGCGGAAGGTCGCCAGCGCACCCCGATGCAGGCGGAAGCCGGTGATCTGGTGCAGCAGTTCCGGAGGTGCGAGATAGACGGTGGCGTCGGCCGGCACCCGTTCCTGCAGCGGCGGCCACCACTTGGGCTCCATCAGGGCGGCCTGCAGCTCCAACCCGGCGGACAGCGCCCGCACGATCACCTTCTCCCCCTCAGCCAAGAAGATCCCGGCCGCGGGCTCGGCCACCATCCGCAACTGCATATCGGTGAGCCGGGTGAAGTGCACGAGCCGGGCGTCGTCGGGGTCCGTCACGTGGATGACCGGCATCACGGCCCCCGCAGGAAGGCAACGGCGGCGGCCACCAGTCCCACCACGATCACCAGCGCCCGCAATGCGCTGGCCGGCAGCCTGCGGGTGATGCGGCCTCCCAGCCATCCGCCGAGCAACGACGACACCGCGAGGACGGCGGCGGCCGACCACAGCACCTGACCACCGATCACGAAGATCACCGCTGCGCTGGCATTGGCGACTCCCGCCAACACGTTCTTGGCGCCGTTCGCCTCGTGGATCGACGTCACCCCACTGGCGGCCAGGGCAGCCAGGAATGCGATGCCCTGGCCGGCGCCGAAGTACCCGCCGTAGAAGCCGGACGCCGACATGGCCACCGCACTGCTGCGGCGGCTCGGCGGCGGGAGATGTTTGAGCACCAAGGGCTGCACGGCGACCAGGGCCACTGCCAGCAGGATCAGCCACGGCACCGCGGCCGTGAACACCTCGCTGGGCAGCACCAGCACCAACAACGCGCCGGCCACCGCCGTGACAGCCACCACTGCCGCCCAGTTCCACACGCGTCGGGTCAGCACATCGCGGAAGGCGTAGGCGCCACTGGCACTGCCAGGCACCAGGCCGAGACAGTTGGTGCCGTTGGCCAGCACCGGGGGTACCCCCATCGCCAGCAGGGTGGGGAACGTGATCAGTGTCCCGGACCCCACGGCAGCATTGACGCCACCTGCCGCGAAACCCGCTGCGAACAGAAGCGCGATCTCCTGGCCGGTCATGCGTCCACGAGCGCCGACCATCGGTGGCCATGGCGTTGCACGACGACGTCGAGCTCGAAGGTCGCTGAGACGTTCTCCGACGTGAGCACCTGTTGCACCGGGCCGGCTGCGACTGCCTCACCGGCCTTGAGCAGGAGGACGTGTGTCGTGCCGCGGGGCACCTCTTCGACATGGTGCGTCACCATCACCAGGGTGGGCGCCTGGTCGTCTTCGGCGAGGTCGTCGATGCGGCGCAGCAGATCCTCGCGGCCGGAGATGTCCAATCCCGCCGCGGGCTCGTCGAGCAGCAGCAGTTCCGGATCGGCCATGAGCGCCCGGGCGATGGTCGCCCGCTTGCGTTCGCCCTCGCTCAGAGTGCCGAACCGGTGGTCGGCCAACTCGGACAAACCCCAGGCCCGCAGGAGTTCCGCGGCCCGTCGTTCGTCAGCGGGATCGTAGGACTCCCGCCATCGCCCGAGCACCGCCCAAGCCGATGTCATGACGACGTCGCGCACCCGTTCCTGCGGCGGCACCTGGGCGGCCAGCGCCGAACTGGCAAGGCCGATCCGCGGCCGCAAGTCGAAAACGTCCACCCGGCCTATGCGCTCATCGAGCACCTCGGCCGTGCCCGCACTCGGATGGATGAGCGTGGCAGCGATCTGCAGCAGAGTCGTCTTGCCGGCGCCGTTGGGCCCGAGCACCACCCAGTTCTCGCCCTCGGCGACCGCCCAGTCGACATCCCCGAGGATCTTCTGCCCTGACCGGACGACCGACACATCCACGAGGTTGATGACGTCGGACACGGAACCTAACCCTACGCTGGATAGCCATGACGGTCGTTCCCCTGGCATTCCAACTGTGCAGTTGGATACCCGCCTGGTGGCGAGGGGGCGTGGGCGGTGACGACCTCGTCGGGCTGGTGGGTGCCGACGTGCTGGCGGATCTGTCCCGGCTGCGCGAGTGCACGGTAGCTCTCACCGCCTTCTGCCCGGAGTTGGGGGTGGCCGTCCTGCCCGGTCCGAAACCGGTCACGGAGGCGGCCGTCGCCGCCGGCGAGGCGGTGATCCTGCACTCGGCACCCGGCACCCCGAGTGCCCTGTTGATCCCGGCCGAGCGGGGCTGGGCGGTTCACGCGGGCAACCCGGCGCGACCCGTCGAACTCGACCCGGACCAGGCGGACGCGGAGATGGCGCAGGCGGTGGTGGTGGCCGAGCAGGAACTCCGCGATGTCGGCGCAGTCTTCGGGATCCCCCCGCGCACCGCCGGTGTCCGACCGCTTCCGCCCGAAGCCGGCCCAGACCGCAGGGGGCTGTTGGTCCGTGCGGTCCGGGTGTGGACCGCGGTGGCTGCGGTGCCCGCGAGCCGGCGGCCACCGGCGCTGGACGAGGTGCTGCGGACCTCCGCCCGGGCGACCCTGGCGGCGTATGCCGATCCCAGCCTCATCCCCGCCACCCGTCGGGCCGACCGCGATCGGAGGCTGGCATGACCACGACCCTGACGTTCACCGGCTGGGACCGCCCGGGCATCACCGCGGAGCTGCTCACGACGCTCGGGGACGCCGTGGTCGTGCGGGACATCGAACAACTCGTGGTGCAGGGCCGGCTGGTGCTCTCGGTGGCCGTGGATGCGGATTCCTTCGACGGGATCCGGGAGCGGGCCGGCCGGCTCAACATGGAGCTCGACGTCTCGTCGGAGTGCACCGACGTCGTCGACCGCCGGGCCGCCACCGCGATCGCCGTGTTGATGGCCCCGCAGTTGGGTGCCGCCGACCTCGCCCGCATCGCCGCCGAGATCGCTGCCCGGGACGGGAACATCGAACGGATCGTGCGGACCGCCGAGTACCCGGTCACCGCCATCGAGGTGACCGTCAGCGGCGTCTCCTCGGTGGCGCTGAAGCAGGCGCTCTCCCCGATCTGCGCCCAGATCGGGATCGACATCGCCGTACAGTCCGCAGACATCATCCGGCAGGGCGCCCGGCTGGTGGTCATGGACGTCGACTCCACCCTGATCCAGGATGAAGTCATCGACCTGCTGGCCCGGGAGGCCGGCTGCGAAGCGGCGGTGGCCGACGTGACCGCCCGGGCCATGGCCGGCGAACTCGACTTCGCGGACTCGCTGCGGGAGCGGGTGGCCGCGCTGGCCGGTACACCTGAGTCGGCCCTGGACACCGTCCGGCAGGCCGTGCGGCTGACACCGGGCGCCAGGACGCTGTGCCGGACGCTGAACTCGCTGGGCTATCGGCTGGCGCTGGTCTCGGGTGGGTTCTCGGAGATCGTGGGGCCGCTGGCGTCCCAACTCGGCGTCCACCGGTTCCGCGCGAACACCCTGGAGATCGCCGACGGGGTCCTGACCGGCCGGGTGATCCCCCCGATCGTCGACCGCGCCGGCAAGGCCCGGGCATTGCGCGAGTTCGCCGACGAGTTCGGCTTCGCACTGTCCCGCACGGTGGCCATCGGCGATGGCGCCAACGACCTGGACATGCTGGCCACGGCCGGGCTCGGGGTGGCGTTCAACGCGAAACCAGCGGTGGCGGCGGCGGCGGACGCCTCGGTCACGGCGCCCTACCTCGACTCCGTGCTGTACCTGCTGGGGATCACCCGCGAACAGGTCGAAGCGCTCAGTAGGTAGCCGGCCGGCAGACGCGGGTGACCATGGCCTGGCGGTTGCGGAGCCGTCGGCGTGGACCCGGGTTTGTTGGCTCTTCGGATTTCGGCGGGAGTCAGGTGGCGCAGGGCGAGCTCGGCGGCCGATCACCGCGAGTGTTGCGCGGTTGCGGTCCGCGGACCACGACTGTTGCACGGTTGTCGGTTCTGCACCCTGCAGAACCCGACAACCGCGCAACAGTCGTGGTCGACGGCACCCGCAACCGCGCAACAGTCGTTGTGGGCGGCGGCCGGATCCCCAGACGCCACCCGCACTCACGCGCTGGAATCCGCCGCCTCGGTGCCGCCGGTCGCCGTCGCTGGCGGCACCCGGACTCCGGGGAACCTGGCGACCGGTCGCTGCTGGTGGCGCTGGTCATGAGATGCAGGGTGGACACCGAGGCCGTTCACGAGAAGAAGAAGCCACGCGCGGATCCTCTTACGCGACGACTCCCCCGAACGGCACGCTCAGCCGCGGCCGACCTCGAACGTCTGAAGCTTGGCGTCGCCGTACCCCCAACTGTGGAACGGCGCGTCGGCCGTCAGGACGGCGAAGGCCGCCGTAGGGAACTTGGTGACCATCCTGCGGTAGACGGGACTGTCGGTGTTCCGGGTGAGCCGCTCAGCCAGCTCCTCGGTCCCGGGGTTGTGTGACACGACGATCACGGTGTCGGCTGCTGCCGCCCGGATCCGGCGCAGCATCGTGTCGGGAGAGGCCAAGTAGAGCTCCGGAACGTCCACCTGTTCTGCCACGTCCAACGCGGGCCGGGCCAGATCCCAGGTCTGTTGGGCACGCACGGCGGTGGAAACCAGCGCCAGATCGAGGTGTTGCACCACGCTCGCGATCCGCCACCCGGCCACCGGTGCATCCCGCCGGCCACGACCGCTGAGCGGCCGCTCGTGATCGGGTACGCCTTGCGGATAGGCGCTCTTCGCGTGGCGCAGAAGTACCAAGGTGGCCATGACGGCTCATTGTGCCAGTGCGGCGGATGCGCGACGTTCCAGGGGCAGCCCGTAACCTTGCCTGCGTGACTGCCCCTGCGACCCGGCGCCTCATGGTCATCGGCGGCGCCGAGGACAAGCTGGGCCACCGCCGCATCCTGCGCCGGTTCGTCTCCCTGTCGGGGGGCCAGGATGCCGTGATCGCGGTGTGTGCGACGGCGTCCTCGCTCGGCGATGAGATCACGGATCTCTACGAGCGGGTCTTCTACGATCTGGGAGCCGCCGAGGTGCTCTCGGTGCGACCGGTCAACCGCGCGGAGGCCGATGCCCAGGTGGCCACGAAGGCCATCCAGGGGGCCACCGGGATCTTCTTCACCGGCGGCAACCAGGCCCGGCTGGCCGCAGTGTTGCGGGGAACCGCCCTCGGCCGACGAGTGACGCAGATGTACCACGACTCGGTGGTGGTGGCCGGCACCAGCGCCGGCGCGTCCGTGGTGAGCGAACACATGGTGGCGCTCGGCGCCAGTGGCGAGACGCCGAAGCAGCGCATGGCCAGTCTCGCCCAGGGTCTGGGACTGCTGCCGGACGTGGTGGTGGACCAGCACTTCGCCGAACGCGGCCGCTTCGGCCGGCTGCTGGCCATGGTCGCGGCGAACCCGAACCTGTTGGGCATGGGCGTGGACGAGGACACCTGCGCCATCATCGGCAACGAGACCGACCTGGAAGTGTTCGGGCGCGGCGCGATCTTCCTGGCGGAAGCCGACGACGCCGTCACCAACGCCTACGCCGCCCGCGGCACCGAACCCATCCTGATCTCCGGGGCGAAGGTTCACTTCCTGCCCAACGGCACCCGGTTCGACCTGGCCTCCCGGCACCTGCTCGAATACCGGACTGCGTCCGAACAGGCTCAGATAGCGCGGCGGACATCAGAACACGTGTCCGCGACCACCGCAACCCGCCGCGTGAACGCCGAGGGGGTCCACGACCGCAACGCCGAACGGGCGGTCAAGCGCCGCAGACTGCGCCCACCCACGTAAGGAGCCACGATGACCGACGATTCACAGGCCACCGAAACGCCGCACGGAACGTTGGAGATCCTGCGGACTCGCGTGTACCGGGGCCCGAACGTCTGGTCCTACGACCAATGCGTCCACCTGCTGGTGGACCTCGGCGAGTTGGAGCAGTGGCCCAGCGACCGGATCCCGGGCTTCGTGGACCGACTCATGGCGTTGTTGCCGGGCGTCGGCGACCACTCGTGCTCACGCGGCAAGCGCGGCGGTTTCCTGGAACGACTGCAGGAGGGCACCTGGCTCGGACATGTGGCCGAACATGTGGCACTGCAACTGCAGGCCGAGGCCGGTCACGAGGTCCGGCGCGGGAAGACCCGCTCCGCCGAGCAGCCCGGCCAGTACAACGTCATCTACGGCTTCCTGGACGAACGGGTGGGCGTGGCAGCCGGTCGACTGGCGGTACGGCTGGTCAACCACCTCGTCGAGCCCGATCCGGAGTTCGACTTCGTCACCGAACTCGAGCGCTTCCTGCTGGATGCCGAACGCTACGCCTTCGGACCCTCCACCCAGGCGCTCGTCGACGAGGCGGCCAGCCGGGACATCCCCTACATCCGGCTCAATTCCGGTTCGCTGGTGCAGTTCGGCCAGGGCGTCCACCAGAAGCGCATCCGAGCGACCATGACCTCGGAGACCAGTGCCCTGGCCGTCGACGTGGCCTCGGACAAGGAACTCACCGCCCGCCTGCTGGGAGCCGCCGGGCCTGCCGGTGCCGCAGTCCCGGAGTTGCCGGACCCCCGACCAGGCCGTGCGCCTGGCCGAGCGGATCGGCTACCCGGTCGTCCTCAAGCCCGCCGACGGCAACCACGGACGGGGCGTGCAACTCGATCTGCGCGATGCCGAACAGGTCAGAATGGCCTTCGACGCGGCCAAGGAACAGGCACGCAACGGCCGGGTGATCGTGGAGACGTTCTACTCGGGCAAGGACTACCGCGTACTCGTGATCGGCGGGCACATGGTCGCCGTGGCCGAACGCGTCCCCGCCCACGTCATCGGTGACGGCGAGCACACCGTCGCCGAGTTGGTCGACATCGTCAACTCCGACCCCCGCCGGGGCGTGGGTCATGAGAAGGTCCTGACCCGGATCCGGGTGAACCCCGCTGCCGAGGCGTTGGTTGCGGCGCAGGGCTTCACCATGGACGCCGTCCCGCCGCTGGGTGCCGAGGTGCGACTGGCCGCGACCGGGAACATGAGCACCGGCGGTATCTCGATCGACCGCACCTACGACGCCCACCCGGACAATGTCGAGATCGCAGAAGAGGCCGCCCGGGTCGTCGGTCTGGATGTCGCCGGGATCGACTTCATCTGCCCCGACATCGCCGAGACCGTGCGTGAGACCGGCGGCGGCATCTGCGAGGTCAATGCCGCACCCGGCTTCCGGATGCACACCCACCCCACGATCGGCGAACCGCAGTTCGTGGCCAAGGCCGTCATCGATCAGCTCTTCCCCGCCGGGTCGCGTTCCCGGGTCCCGATCGTGTCCGTGACCGGGACGAACGGCAAGACCACGACCGGCCGCATGATCGCAGCGATCTTCAAGGGCATGGGATACAAGGTGGGGATGACCTCCACCGACGGCATCACGATCGACCAGCGACTGATCATCCAGGCCGACGCCTCCGGCCCGAAGAGCGCCCGCATGGTGCTGCAGAACCCGCGGGTCGACTTCGCGGTGCTGGAGGTCGCCCGCGGCGGCATCCTGCGCGAGGGCCTGGGATACGACCGCAACGACGTCGCCGTCGTCACGAACGTTGCGCCCGATCATCTCGGCCTGGCGGGAATCAACACGATCGAGCAACTGGCCGACGTGAAGGCAGTGGTGGTCGAAGCTGTACCGCGCGACGGATTCGCGGTGCTCAACGCCGACGACCCGCTGGTGGCCGGGATGCGTCGCCGGTGCCGCGGGGATGTGATCTGGTTCAGCCTGGGCGGGCCGGGCACCGAGGGCCGGGAGCGGGCCGAGGCGCACTGTCGCCGGGGTGGCACCGCGGTCCTGCTCGACAAGGACGAGCGGGGCGAGTTCATCTATCTGCGCCAGGGACGGCGCACCATGCGCCTGACCTACTGCGAGCGGCTGCCCGCGACCTACAACGGCCGGGCGCGCTTCAACGTCATGAATGCCATGGCCGCCGCCGGCGCCGCCTTCGCCCAGGGCGCCCATCTGCACGACATCCGGGCGGGTCTCACCAGTTTCCTGCCGACCTGGGACTCCGCACCGGGGCGGCTCAACTACATCGACGTCAACGGCGTCCACGGCTTCATCGACTACGCGCACAACGCCGCCGGACTGCGGGCGCTCGGTGAGTTCCTGCAGTCCTACCTGGAGAGCCTGTCGAAGAGCAACCAGGACATCGGCCGCCGGCGCTGCATCGGGGTGATCGGGACGGCCGGTGACCGACGCGACGAGGACATCATCGAACTGGGCCGCACGGCCGCAGAATTCTTCGACGTCATCGTGATCCGGGAGGACAAACGGCGTCGCGGCCGGGAGGAGGGCGCGGTGGTGGAACTCATCGCACAAGGTGTGCGCGAGCAGCCCAAGGGCCGGGCCCGTGAGACCAAGGTCCTCCTGGACGAGATCGAGGCCGCCAGGTACGCCCTCAGCGTGGCGAATCCCGGCGATGTGCTCGCCGTCATGGGTGACGACATGCAGGCCCTCGCGGACACGCTCATGGATGCGGCCCACTCCTGACCGCAGGGTGCGACGCGGCCCTTGTTCCCTTCTGGCGAGTGTTGCGCCGTTGGCGTTGCCCGGCGCCGAGTGCTGCGCGGTTGTCGGTTCGGGGGCCTCCAAACCAGCAACCGTGCAACAGTCGTCTGGACGGACCAGCAACCGTGCAACAGTCGTCTGGACAACGCGACGCCTTGCACCAAGATCAGGAAACGGTCGCCCTGGTGTCGTGCGTCTCTGTTGCCGCCGACGGTCTGTCGCCGCCGACGGTCTTTGTGACGATGTTGTGTGCCTGTCCGGCTGGTTCGTCACGAAGGTGCGCGGTCGAACCGCCCGGCGGGCCCGCAACGTCCGTGACAAACCGCCCTGCGGACCCTCGCAACATCGTCACAAACCCCTCGGGCCGGCCCGAGAAGTCCGCCACCGACCCGGTCCCCGGGCACAGGGCCCACGGGCCACACCGCCGCCGAGATCGGCGCCACCGGTAACCCAACGTCAGACGCGCGACACTAGTTCTTGACCCACTGCCCCGGATCGACCTCGCCGCCCCCGTTGCCAAGCAGCCACTGCTCCAGTTCGGGCAGTTGCTCAGCGATCGTGATCACGAGCACATCCCCTGCGGCGCTGCGTGCGACCAACTCCTGCAGTGCGTGCAACTCGTTGTCGAAGCACTCCTCGCCGGAAGAACCGGCCACTGCCATGCCCGCCAGGAACTGTGCCCGCATCTCCTCGACCGTGCGGTCGCGCAGATAGCCGGGCTTGTCCACCGGGTAGGCGTGGTCGGCGAGGTCCACGGCCGTGAACCCCATCCCCTGCAGCACCTCGTCCTCGCGATCGCCGGCGGTACCGAAGGCGACCCACAACGTGCGCTCGCCAACCAGGTGGCGGGCGGTCGACAGGAGTTCCCGCAGGCTCTCGGTGTTGTGGGCCATGTCCAGGATCACCAGCCGGTCCTGGACCTGCCAGCAGTTGAAGCGCCCGGCGGACAGGGTGCGGTCCGGGCGGAACGTCAGCAGCGCGCTGCGCACCGCGGCCACCGGCAGTCCGGCAGCAAGCGCGGCCGACGCAGCGGCCAACACATTGGCCACGTTGAACCGGGCGTGACCGGCCACCGTGATCGGCATGTCCGCCACCGGCCCCAAGTCGGCCTGTAACGAACCCTCCACCACGACCCGTCCCTCCCGGACGGTGGTGAACCGATCCCCCATCGGCTCGGATTCCAGTCCGAAGAACCAGGGTCGCCCGGCAGACTGCTCGGCCATGTGGCGCACCAGGGGTTCGTCGGCGTTGAGCACCGTCCACCCCTGCGGATCGACTATCCGCACGACCGTGGCCTTGACCATGGCCAACTGCTCGACGGTGTTGATCCCGTGACTGCCCAGATGGTCGGCCGCGACGTTGGTCACCACTGCGACATCGACCCGCCGCACACTCATGCCCCGCAGCAGCAGCCCTCCGCGGGCGGTCTCCAGGACTGCGAACGCCACCTCCGGCAGGGCCAGCACCCGGCGGGCGCCACCCGGGCCGCTGTAATCGCCGGCCTCCTCCAGGACACCGTCGCGGAACACCCCGTCCGTACTCGACCAGGCGGTGGACAGCCCGGCCGTCCGGGCACAGTGGGCGATGAGCCGGGTGGTCGTCGTCTTGCCGTTGGTGCCGCTGATCGCCACAGTCGGTACGGCGGGATCCAGCAAGTCGAAGGGTTCGGCGGGACCCGGTTCGAGGTCGGCCACCGGCGCCTCGTAGAGCAGAGCCCGGACCGCGTCCACGTGGGCGCGCGCCAGACGCCGATCGTCGACGGGCCAGGCCAACACGTAGCCGTCATCGGTCGGGCGGGTGACGATCTGTTCCTCAGCCAGCGCCAGGCCCACCGCAGTGGCGGCCTGCATGACCGTGTCCACCGACTGTTGCCTGGCGTCCCAGCCGGCCGTCAGCGACAGCCTCACGGCCGGTCCTCCGATGTCCGGATTCGGTCCCGGCAGGACACGGATGTCGAGAATCACCGTCACAGGCCCAGCGTGTCACGGGCAAGCGGCACAATGCGGAGTGTGATCCCCGATCCCGACGCCCAGGCGCGCCTCGACCCACTGTTCTGCGCAATCGATCTGGACCACCTGCAGGACGTGGCCCTGACGGTGTGTTCGGGGTACACGCCGAGCTACGCGGCCGTCCGGGTCCACCAGACCCGCCAACGGATGATCCACATGCGCGATCTGCGGGTGGAGACCGCGGTCGACAACCGTGACCTCGGTCTCGGCGTGCGGGTGATCGTGGACGGGGCCTGGGGGTTCGCTGCGACCAGTCGGCTGGACGAGGATTCGGTTCGGCAGGCCGCCACCCGCGCGTGCGAACTGGCCAAGCGGTGTGCCCGCCTCCCCGGGCCGGAGGTGGTGCTCGCAGCTGAGCCGGTGGCCGTCGGACTGCATGTGTCGGCCTACGAGGTCGATCCGTTCTCGGTGACGAGCGCCGAGATGACCGGCGCCCTGCAGGCCCGCTGTGAGTCCTACGCCGGTGGCGTCGACCACACCAGCGCCAGTCTCGAGTGCACGGTGGAGACCACGTTCCTGGCCGACCTTGCGGGCAGCCGGATCCTGCAACAGCGGGTGCGGACCCACCCGGTCTACACCGGCATCGCGCTCACCGACTCCGGCTTCGACGACATGTCCACGACGGCGCCACCGGCAGGTCGCGGCTGGGAGTACAGCCGGGAGCACTGGGATTGGGATGCGGAGTTGGCGGCGCTTCCGTCGCGGCTGGCCGAGAAGGTCAAGGCGCCGGGCATCGAGCCGGGACGCTACGACCTGGTCATCGACCCCACGAACCTGTGGCTGACCATCCACGAGTCGGTGGGGCACGCGACGGAGAAGGACCGGGCCCTGGGATACGAGGCGAACTACGCCGGCACGTCGTTCGCCACCGTCGACAAGTTGGGGACGTTGCAATACGGCAGCCCCCTGATGAACGTGCGGGCCGACCGCACCGCCGAGCACGGGCTGTCCACAGTGGGCTGGGACGATGAGGGCGTCGCGGCCCAGGAATGGGACCTCGTGCGCGACGGGGTTCTGGTCGGCTACCAACTCGACCGGCAGATGGCAGGCCCGGGCGAGCGGTCCAACGGCTGCGCATATGCCGACAGCGGCGAACACGTTCCCATCCAACGAATGCCCAACGTCAGCCTGCAGCCGGACCCCCAGGGGGTGAGCACCGACGCCTTGATAGCCGGTGTCGAGGACGGTATCTACATCGTCGGCGACAAGTCATGGTCCATCGACATGCAGCGGTTCAACTTCCAGTTCACCGGTCAACGCTTCCACCGGATCCGCAACGGCCGGCTCGTCGGCCAGGTGCGGGATGTGGCCTACCAGGCCAACACCCTGGCGTTCTGGGGCGCCCTCACCGCCCTCGGCGGACCCGAGACGTACCTGCTCGGCGGGGCCCTGAACTGCGGCAAGGGTCAGCCGGGTCAGGTGGCGGCGGTCTCCCATGGGTGCCCCACGGCGGTCTTCGAAGACATCAGCATCCTGAACACCACGGCCGAGGCGGCGCAATGATCCCTTCCGACATCGTCACAGCCGTACTCGGCGAACTCCGGGAAGGCTGCGTCGTCCTGCGCGGCAGCCACACCCAGAACCTGCGCTGGGCCAACAGCGCGCTGACGACCAACGGCGACACGCAGACCACGACCGTGACCGTCGTCGCCATCGAACCGGCCGAGACCGGCGCGCGGGTGGCGGTCTCGGCCGGACATGTGGCCGAGCCGCAGGAGGCTGTGGAGTTGGCCCGCACCGCCCGTGCCGCGGCGGTCGGCTCGCCCCCGACTGACGCCGCCGATCTGGTCGAGGGCACCGTGGACGACGCCTTCGACGGGCCCCCGGCCACAATCGGCACACAGACGACCGATCGGGTACTCGACGCCGTCAGCACGTTCCTCGCGGCCCCCCACGGCCAGTTCGGGTACGCCGAGATCGACAGCGCGACCACCTACCTGGGCACGACCTCCGGGGTGCGATACCGACACGTCCAGGAGACGGTGCGGATCGAGGCTTCCGCGCGTGACGAACAGGGGTCCACGTGGTGGGGAACCAACGACCTGTCCGCGGACTTCGCCGGTGCGGCGACCACGGCCACCGATCGCCTCGCCGTGCAACGACGCCGGGAGGATCTGCAGCCCGGTCGACACGCAGTGATCCTGAGTCCTTCGGCAGTGGCCGATCTGATGATCTACCTCGCGTGGTCGGCCAATGGCCGGGATGCGGTCGAGGGGCACAACGTCTTCTCGCGTCCCGGCGGCGGCACCCGACTGGGCGACACCCTCTCCGAGCGGCAACTCGACCTGTACGCAGATCCGGGGTTCCCGGGTCTGGCCACTGCCGACCGAGTCGTGGTCGAGGCCAACTCGAGCATGGAGTCGGTGTTCGACAACGCATTGCCGTTGGGCCGCACCGACCTGTTGACCGGCGGCCGGTTGACGGCCTTGCGTGCCAGCCGCCCGACCGCCGAGCGCTTCGGGCTGCAGCCGGCGTACCTGGCGGACAACTTGATCCTCACCGATGCCCACGGCGAGGGCTCGGTCGATGAGTTGCTGGCCCGCACCGACGATGCCCTGCTCATCACCTGCCTGTGGTACATCCGGGAGGTGGACCCGCAGAACCTCCTGCTCACCGGGCTGACCCGCGATGGGGTGTATCGGGTTCGCAAGGGCCGGATCGTGGCCGCCTGCCCGAACTTCCGCTTCAACGTCTCCGTGCCCGACCTGCTGAGCCGCGTGGTGGACGCCAGCAGGACGCAACCGTGCCTTCCCAGGGAGTGGGCCGATTGGTTCACCCGGGCGGCAATGCCGGCCCTGCATGTCGACGGCTTCCACCTGAGCAGTCCGAGCCAGGCGCTATGAGCCGATCACTGCTTGCCGTGGGCACCGATCTGCCGCTGATCGTTGAGTATGATCATCGGTGCTGCCCGCTTCGAGCGCGAGCGGCCGGCATTGGCCATCACCACTGCGAAATAGGGCAGCAGCACCGCCCCCGCGACCAGCGCCCAGCGCAACCAGCCACTGGCAAGGATCGCACCGATGAAACAAACGGTCCGGATGGCCATCGACACCAAATAGCGGCGAGTGCGCTGCTTCTGGTCCTCGCTCAGCGGAACCTTCGCTCCGGTGATCGAGACGGTGTCGTCGGATCGGGCCACTCCTCAACGGTAGACCTGCCCGGGCACACCCGCCAACGGCCGGGTGCACGATGACCGCCACGCTGGACCGGCCGGCAGCTGTCCGAGGCCTCCCGGGTGTTCCGCCCCGCAGTGACGATCGTGGCCGCCACCCACTTGCTGTTGTGGGGCATCGTGATGGTCGGCGGCTGGCTCTACTGGGACGATTTCATCCTCCAGGGACAGGCGGCCCGGCTGGGCCTGAGCTCCGACCTGCTGCTGAACAACCACGATGGCCACGTCATGCCGGCCACGTATGCCGCGGTCTGGCTCATCCAGGAGATCTCGGGGCTGAACTACGCCCTGGTCGCGGGCACCATGCTGCTGGCAGAACTGGCGTTCGTCGTCGCTGCCGTGTGGGCGTTCACCACACTGCTGGGCCGCGGGCCGCAGACGGTCGTGGCCCTTGCCGTGTTCCTCCTGAGCCCGATCATGCTGCCGGGGCTCACCTGGTGGTCGGCGGCGCTTTCGCTGGTGCCGCTGATGACCTGCGCGCTGTTCGCGACAGTGACGCATGTGCGCTACCTGCGCACGGGCTCGAGGGCCGCCTTGATCACCACCTTCGCCCTGGTGGTGGTGGCGCTGGCGTTCTTCGAGAAGAGCCTGCTGATCCCCGGCTGGTTACTGCTGGTAACGGTGCTGGTCGCACCGGCGCCGGGCTTCTGGCCGTCGCTGCGTGCGGCCGTGACGCAGTACTGGCGGCTCTGGACGGGGTGGGCGGTGCTGCTCGGGGCCTATCTGCTGGCTTTCGGCCAGGTGGCGCAGGGGCGCACGAATGTTCCGACCGGCCCCGGACAGGTGCTGGAACTGGCGTCCCGGGCGGTGTTCAACACCATCGCCCCCGGCCTCGTCGGCGGTCCGGTCCGGTGGACGCCGGTCGACTTCAGCGCGTCGTTCGCCGACCCGCCCCCCTGGGTCATCGCCTTCGGCGTCGTCGTCGCCACCGCCCTGGTGCTGGCAGGGGTGCGTCGCCCGGGCGCGGCTCGCAAGGCCTGGATCGTTGCGGCGCTGTACCTCGTGGCCGACCTCGCAACCTTCGCGGTCGGCCGGCTCGGTCCCGCCGGGGACCCGGCAGTCGTCCAGGCGGGCCGCTACGTGGCGACCACCATGATCCCGGTGAGCATCGCCATCGGCGCAACCGTCGCGACCCACCGGGGACGCCTCGGCGAGGATCGCATGCGCTGGCCGGTGGTCGCCATGGCCGCAGTCGCCGGATTCCTCACGCTGATCTCGTCGTTGTCCTACGCCGCCATCTGGTCGAAGAACCCGGCGCAGTCCTGGGTCGGCAACGCCCGTCACGATCTGGCCGCCGCGGACCCACAGACGCCCCTGCTCGATCAGGACGTGCCCGACTTCATCCTGCTGCCGGTCACCCATCCGTACAACCAGGCCAGCTGGTTCCTCGCGCCGCTGGCACAACAGCCGGGCTTCGCCACCAGCACGGACCGACTGCAGATCGTGGACAACCGGGGGAAGCTGGTGCCCGCCGGCATCGATGGCGCGGCATCGCTGCCGCCGGTGGCGGACTGCTACGAGGCGCAAGCCGGTGAAACCGTCACCATCCCGCTGGAACACGCCCTCATCCCTTGGATACACACGGTGGCACTCGACTACCGAGCCTCCGGGCCGGGTTTCATCTCCGTGGCGATCGGCGCCGGCAAACCGGTGACCGCGGAGGTCCTGGCAGGGCAACACTCGGTCTTCGTGCGGGCTGAAGGCGGCGAGTCCAGCGTGACGGTGGCCTCGGCCGACGCCGCCCTGTGCATCACCGGGACGCAGGTGGGCAAGGTTGTCCCCAGCGACCTGCCTTACGGTGGGAGCGTAGACCTCACCGACGAGCTGCGGGGTCTGGAGTGACCCCATGGAAGGGAACCACATGAGCAACAGGACCTACCGGCTCACCGAGATCGTCGGCACCTCCCCCGACAGTGTCGACCAGGCCATCCGGAACGGGATCGAGCGCGCGGGTCAGACGTTGCGCCACATCGATTGGTTCGAGGTGACGGACATTCGCGGCTACATCCGCGACGGTGGGGTGAACCACTACCAGGTGACCTTGAAGATCGGTTTCCGCCTCGAGGACGAGTAGTTGCCGGTGTCCGACACCCTTGCCGTGCTACGGCAGCCCAAATGGCTGGCAATGCTCGTCGCGCTGCCCTTCGTCATGGGACTGTGCGTGGTTGCGGCCAACTGGCAGTACGACCGGCATGAGCGGCGCTCGGCGGAGGAGCAGCAACTGGCGGTGGCCCAGACGCAGCCGCCCATCCCGCTGGCATCGGTCTTGGCTCCCGGGCAGGAACCGGCCGCCGACCAGCGCTATGTCTCCGTCACAGCCACAGGGGTCTATGACAGCCAGTCGGTACTCATCCGCAACCGCTCACTGGATGACGCGCCGGGCCTGTGGGTCGTCAGTCCCCTGCGCAGTCCGGATGGCAGCACCGTGCTCGTCCTGCGTGGCTGGATGGCGGCCACCCGCGGCAACTCCGAGCAGGCGGTGGCCCCGGCACCACCGGCCGGCGAGGTGACGGTCACCGGCGCTCTGCAGCCATCGGAACCCAAACGCGGTCCCGGGGTGCTCAGCAACGGCGAGGCCACATCGCTGAACACCGCCGCGCTGTGCCCGGAGCCCACCTGCTACCTCGCGTATCTGCAGGCGGTGTCCTCCCAGCCGGCTGACACCGTGGAACCGGTCCCGGTGGACGGTCCCGGCCTCGGGCCCCATTTGGGCTACGCGGGGCAATGGTTGATCTTCTGCATCATGCTTCCGATCGGCTTCGTGATCCTGCTTCGGCGAGAGGTCAAGGAATCGCGGACGGCGCAAGGTGCCCTAACCGGCTCGACCTGAGGCAGCATGGGGTCATGGATCTTGGACTGAAGGGTCGGTGCCTGGTCATCACGGGCGCCTCGCGGGGTCTGGGGTTCGCCGCGGCTCAAGCGCTGGTAGCCGAGGGCGCCAACGTTGTGATCGTCGCCCGGGATCAGGCCACGCTGGATGCAGCGGTGACCAGTCTGGGCCCCGATCGGGCGGTGGGCATCGCCGCAGATCTGGGCGCGGAAACGACCTCGGAGATAGCCACCGCCGCGGCCTTGGCCCGATTCGGGCGACTCGACGGCGCACTCATCAGTGCCGGCAGCCCGACCCCGGGGACACCCATGACCGCCTCCGAGGCGGCCTGGCGGCAGGCATTCGAGACCGTGTTCCTGGGTGGCATGCGCATCGCCCGCGCCACCGCCTACGCAGCCACCGCCGGCCAACAGCCGCCCGGTACCGGGTGCAGCATCGCCTTCGTCCTGTCAACCTCGGCCAGATCACCCATCCCGGGGCTGACGCTCTCGAACGGCCTGCGGCCCGGATTGGCCATGATGGTCAAGGAATTCGCCGATGAACTCGGGCCCCAGGGGATCCGGGTCAACGGCATCCTGCCCGGGCGCATCGCCACCGACAACGTCTTCGCCCAGGACGCCCGGCAGGGCAACCCGGAATCGGTCCGCCGCCGGCGGGAGGCGACCATCCCGCTGCGGCGCTACGGCGAACCCGAGGAGTTCGGCCGGCTGGCCGCCTTCCTGCTCTCGCCAGCCGCGTCCTACGTCAATGGATCGCTGCTCACGATCGATGGTGGCGCGCTGCGGTCACTGTGAGGCTGTGAGGCTGAACTGCTCGTAGTGCCGGGCGTACAGCCCGCCCGCGGCGAGCAAGTCGTCGTGCCGGCCGCGTTCGGCGATCCGGCCGTTCTCGACCACGAGGATCAGGTCGGCATCGCGGACCGTGGACAGCCTGTGTGCGATGACCAACGACGTCCGCCCCTCGAGCGCGGCCGACAGCGCCCGCTGCACGGCCCGCTCGTTCTCACTGTCCAGGTGTGCGGTGGCCTCGTCCAACACCACCACCCCGGGCCGCTTGAGCAGGAGCCTGGCGATCGCCAGCCGCTGCTTCTCCCCGCCGGAGAGCCGGTAGCCGCGGTCCCCCACGACCGTGTCCAAGCCGTCGGGAAGGCTGCGCAGCAGGTCGGCGATCTGGGCATCCTCGCAGGCGGCCCAGATCTGCTCGTCGGTGGCATCGGGGGCGGCATACCGCAGGTTCGCGCCCACCGTGTCGTGGAACATGTGTGCGTCCTGGGTGACGTAGCCCACCGTCTCGCGCAGGGAATCCAGGCTGACGTCTCGGACATCCACGCCATCCAAGGCCACCGCACCGGAGTCCACGTCGTAGAGCCGGGCCACCAGTTGCGTGATCGTGGTCTTACCCGCCCCGCTGGGTCCCACCAGGGCGACCAGCCCGCCTGCGGGAATCTCGAAGTCGACGCCGAACAGGATCTGGTCGCTGGGACGCACCTCCTCCACCGCGACCGCCTCCAGCGAGGCAAGTGACACCTCGGCCGGTGACGGGTAGTGGAAGTCCACATCGCGGAACGCCACGCTGACCGGCCGCTTCGGCAGGGCCACCGGGTCCGGCCGCTCCTGGATCAACGGCGGCAGGTCGAGGACCTCGAAGACCCGCTCGAAGCTCACCAGGGCGGTCATGACATCCACCCGCACGTTGCTCAATGCGGTCAGCGGACCGTACAGCTGAGCCAGCAGACCGGTGAGGGCCAGCAGCGTCCCCAAAGACAGCGCGCCGGTGATGACCAGGTTGCCGCCGAGGCCGTACACCAGCGCAGTGGCCAGGGCCGCGACCAGCGTCAGGGCGGTGAAGAAGTAGCGGTTGGCCATCGCGATCTGCACGCCGATGTCACGCACCCGCCCGGCTCTGCCCCCGAACTCCGCATCCTCGGCCGCCGGCCGGCCGAACAGTTTGGTCAGCAGAGCGCCACCGACGTTGAACCGTTCGGTCATCTGGGTGCTCATGTCGGAGTTCATCTGCATCTGCTGCCGGGTCAGACCAGCCAGGCGCCGCCCCATCCATCGGGCGGGCAGGATGAACAGCGGCACCAGCACCAGCGATGCCAGGGTGATCTGCCACGACAGTGCGAACATCGTGATCAGGACGATCACCAGGCTGATGACGTTGCCCAGAACCCCCGACAGCGTCGACGTGAACGCCTGCTGCGCCCCGATCACATCGTTGTTGAGCCGAGAAACCAGAGCGCCGGTCTGCGTGCGGGTGAAGAACGCGATCGGCTGCCGCTGTACGTGCGCGTAGACCTCCGTACGCAGGTCGTAGATCAGCCCCTCGCCGATCCGGGCGGACTGCCAGCGGCTCACCAGCCCCACCAGCGCGTTCACCACGGCCAGCAGGGCGACCAGCAGCGCGCTCACGGTCACGACCGCGGCGTTGCCGGGGGTGATGCCCTCGTCGATGATCCGGCGGAACAGCAGGGGCTGTGCGACCACGAGCAGCGAATCCACGACCAGCAGCACCAGGAAGCCCCAGATCAGCCTCCGGTAGTTGCGGGCGTAGCCGAGGATGCGCCGCACGGTTCCCGGCGCCAGCTTGTGTTCGACCACGCTGTCGTCGCGGGAGAACGAACGCATCGCCATGTGCGTTCTCATCATCGACATACCGTCCCCAAACCCGGCGGCTGCGTGCCACCCCGGAGGGGTCAACCAGCGCGGTACACCAAAGATTCCCGCAAACGAACCAGGCCCGCGCCTCCGTCGGGGGGCACGGACCTGTCGGGGGTCACTTCTTGGCGCTGGACCTCGTGGGTCCGCCGCGGCCGCGCAGTGTGGCCTCGGACTCCACCAGCAGCCGGTGGATGAAGCCGTAGGACCGACCCGTGTCGGCCGCGAGTTCCCGGATGCTGGCGCCGTTGTCGTAGCGGCTCTTGATCTCGGTGGTGAGGGCTTCACGCTCCGCGCCGGTGATGCGCCGGCCCTTCTTCAGATCAGTCATGGAACGGTCCCTTCCGCGCTCGTCTAGTTCCAACTTACGCTACCCCCCGACTCCGTTAGGCAAGGGATACGAGGTCCAAGTAGTCCTCGCTCCAGATGTCCTCGGCCCCGTCCGGCAGCAGCAGCACCCGCTCCGGGGCCAGCGCCACCACCGCCCCGGGATCGTGCGTGACCAAGACCACCGCACCCTCGTACTCCCGCAGCGCCGACAGGATCTCGGCCCGGGAGGCAGGGTCGAGGTTGTTCGTGGGCTCGTCCAGCAGCAGCACATTGGCCCCCGACACCACCAGGCAGGCCAGCGCGAGCCGGGTCTTCTCGCCGCCACTGAGGGTTCCCGCCGGCTGGAACGCCGCATCGCCGCCGAACAGGAACCGCCCGAGCACTGAGCGCGCCTCCGTGTCGCTGAGGTGGGGCGCCTGCTGCAGCAGGTTGTCCAGCACCGTGTGTTCCCGGTCGAGGGTCTCGTGTTCCTGGGCGTAGTAGCCGGTCACCAAGCCATGTCCCGGCACGACCTGCCCGGTGTCGGGGCCCAGTTCCCCGGCCAGCATGCGCAGCAGTGTGGTCTTGCCGGCGCCGTTGAGGCCCAGGACGACCACCCGGGCGCCGCGGTCCACGGCCAGATCCACATCCATGAAGATCTCCTGCGAGCCGTAGGACTTGGACAGGCCGTCGGCCGACAGTGGCACCCGACCACAGGGCAACGGCGTCGGGAATCGCAGAGCGGCGGTCTTCTCGGAACGGCGCTCGGGCTCCGCCGCCGCGACGAGGGCATCGGCCCGGCGCAGCATGGTCTGCGCCTGCCGGGCCTTCGTCGCCTTGGCCCGCATCCGCTCAGCCTGGGTGCGCAGCGCTTCGGCCTGTTTCGAGGCGTTGGCCTGCTCCCGGCGCCGCCGGCGCGCATCGACCTCGATCTGCTGCTGGTAGGCATCCCAGCCCAGGTTGTAGACGTCGAGGGTGCAGCGCACGGCGTCGAGGTGGGCCACCCGGTTGACCACGTCGCGCAGCAGGTCCACGTCGTGGGAGATGACCACGACGCCACCGTGGTAGGTCCGCAGGAATCCGCGCAACCACGCGATCGAGTCCGCGTCGAGGTGGTTCGTCGGTTCGTCGAGCAGCAGCACTCCCCCGCCGCCGAACAGGATCCGCGCGAGTTCGACGCGACGCCGCTGGCCGCCGGACAACGTGCGCAGCGGTCTGGCGAGTTGCTCCTGGGTCAGGCCCAGCCCGTCGGCGACGGCAAGGGCTTCGGCCTCCGCCGCGTACCCTCCTTGGGCCAGGAACTCCGCCTCCGCACTCGTGTAGCGGCGCATGGCCTGTTCGCGCAGTTCCGGATCCTCCATGCGCACGGCCTGTCGCTGCATGCGCGACACCGCCTCGTCGAGACCACGGGCGCTCATGATCCGGGCCAGCGCCGTTTGCTCGCCGTCGGCGGCGCCGGGGTCCTGCGGCAGATAGCCCACCTCGCCACGGGTCACCTGACCCGCGGCCGGTTGCGCGAGTCCGGCCATCACCTTCATCAGCGTGGTCTTCCCGGCACCGTTGCGACCCACGAGTCCGATCCGGTCCCCCGGCCCGATGCGGAGGGTGGCGCCCGAGAGCAGCAGCCGCGCCCCAGCACGCAGTTCGACGTCGGAGGCCTGGATCACGCTACCCACTGTGACATTGCACGCCGGACGGCAACCCACCCGCCCGGCGTGGCGTTCTGTGCTCTCCGCCGGCGCACCGCGTTAGCACCAGCGCACGGCGTTAGCGCCAAGGACAGCCGTTAGCCGAAAGTCGGTGCCTGCCGCTAACCGCTGTACATAGGACTAACCGCTGTGCACTCGCGGGCGCACCCCTCAGACGTTGAAGCCCAGCGCGCGCAGCATCTCGCGGCCCTCGTCGGTGATCTTGTCCGGGCCCCACGGCGGCATCCAGACCCAGTTGATCCGGAAGTCCTTGACCACATCGGACAGCGCCACCCGCGTCTGATCCTCGATCTCGTCGGTCAGCGGGCAGGCCGCCGAGGTCAGGGTCATGTCGATCGTGGCGATCTCGTCGTCATCGACGTGCACCCCGTACACCAGACCGAGGTCCACGACGTTGATCCCCAGCTCGGGGTCGACGACGTCGCGCATCCGCTCGGTCAGTTCCTCATCGGTCACACTCATGTGAAGTCCTTTCCCAGTGCCTGCAACGCAGCGTCCTTGAAGGCCATCCAGCCCAACAGGGCGCACTTGACCCGCGCGGGGTACGAAGCGACCCCCGCGAAGGCGATTCCGTCCCCCAGAACGTCCTCGTCCGGTTCGACCTTCCCGCGGCCCTCGATGAGTTGCACGAAAGCCTCGTGAACCGGCCAGACCTCGTCCAGCGGCCGACCCACCAACTGCTCGTACATCACCGAGGTCGACGCCTGCGATATCGAGCAGCCCGTGGCGTCGTACGAGATGTCCTGCACGACGCCGTCACTGAGGTTCACGCGCAACGTGACCTCATCCCCGCAGGTCGGGTTGACGTGGTGCACCTGCGCCGCGAACGGTTCGCGCAAGCCCTTTCCGCGCGGCCGCCGGTAGTGATCCAGGATGATCTCCTGGTACAGCGTCTCCAGATTCATCCGAAGAACTCCAGTGCTCGCCGGGTCCCGTCGATCAGGGCCGCCACGTCGTCCTCGTCGTTGTAGAGGTAGAAGCTCGCCCGGGTGGTCGCGGCGATCCCGAACCGCCGGTGCAACGGCCACGCGCAGTGGTGGCCGACCCGAACGGCCACCCCCGAGTCGTCGAGGACCTGGCCGAGGTCGTGGGAGTGGATGTCATCGGCGACGAACGATACGGCCGCCCCGCGATCCACGAGGTCGGTCGGGCCGATGATCCGGATGCCGGGTAGCGCGGACAGCCCCTCGAGGGCCAGGCCGGTCAGGTGCAACTCGTGCTCATGGATCGCCTCGAGACCGACGTCCGTCAAGTAGTCACAGGCCGCGCCCAAGCCCACCGCCTGCGCGATGTTCGGCACCCCGGCCTCGAAGCGCTGCGGCGGGGCGGCGAACGTCGAGTGGTCCATGAAGACCTGCTCGATCATCGACCCCCCCGTGAGCATGGGCGGCATCTGTGCGAGCAGGTCCGCCCGCCCCCACAGACAACCCACCCCCGTGGGCCCGAGCATCTTGTGCCCGCTGAAGGCGATGAAGTCCGCACCGAGGGCATGCACGTCGACGCGGCATGTGCGGGACGGACTGGCAGGCGTCCACCACCACGATGGCCCCGACCGCGTGCGCCAGCTCCGCGATGCGCGCCACGGGGTTGATGGTCCCGAGGACATTGGACTGGTGTGTGATCGCCAGCACCCGGGTCCGGTCGGTGATCAACGACTCGTCGAGGTCCAGGCGGCCGTCGTCAGTGACCCCGAACCACCGCAACGTGGCACCCGTGCGCTGCGCGACCTGCTGCCACGGAACGAGGTTGGCGTGGTGCTCCATCTCCGAGATCAGGATCTCGTCGCCGGGGCGCAACACGAAAGGCTGCGGCCCACCGGCCAGCGTGGCGTTCGTGAAGGCGTAGGCAACCAGGTTGATCGCCTCGGTGGCGTTGCGGGTGAAGACGATCTCACCGGGCGCACCGCCCACGAAAGCCGCCACTGTCGCCCTCGCCTGCTCATAGGCGTCGGTCGCCTCCTCAGCGAGCTGGTGCGCGCCACGGTGCACGGCGGCGTTGTGCAACTCGTAGAACTCCCGCTCTGCGTCAAGCACCGCCCGCGGCTTCTGGGACGTGGCGCCGGAGTCGAGGTAGACCAGTCTCCGGTCGCCGCGCACGGTGCGCTCAAGGATCGGGAAATCCTTGCGCAGCGTGCTGACGTCCAGGTGGCTCATCCGGCCACACCCGCCCCGGTGAAGCGCTCGTAGCCGTCGACCTCGATCTGCTCGGCCAGTTCTGGACCACCATCGGCCACGATCCGCCCCTGCCACATCACGTGCACGAACTCCACCGGGATCTGGCGCAGCAGGCGGGTGGTGTGGGTGATCAGCACCATGCCGACCTCGCCGGACGCGCGGACCCGGTTGACCCCCTCGGAGACCACCTTCATGGCGTCCACATCCAGGCCGGAGTCGGTCTCGTCGAGTACCGCGAACTTGGGCTTGAGCAGTTCCATCTGCAGGATCTCGTGGCGCTTGCGCTCGCCGCCGGAGAAGCCCTCGTTCACACTGCGCTGCGCGAACGACGCGTCGACGTTGAGGTCGGCCATGGCCCCCCGCATCTCCTTGAGCCAGGAACGCAACGGCGGCGACTCGCCGCGCACCGCGGTCACCGCGCTGCGCAGGAAGTTCGACACGGACACCCCCGGAACCTCGACCGGGTACTGCATCGCGAGGAACAGTCCGGCGCGGGCGCGTTCGTCGACACTCATGGCCAGCAGGTCCTGGCCGTCCATGGTCACGGACCCACCGGTGATCGTGTACGCGGGGTGGCCGGCCAGTGCGTAGGCCAGTGTCGACTTGCCGGACCCGTTGGGGCCCATGATCGCGTGGGTCTGGCCGCTGGCGATCGTGAGGTCCACACCCCGCAGGATCTCCTTGGGCGCGTCGTCTGCGTCGACCTCGACATGCAGATCGCGGATGGTCAACTCGGTCATCGTGCCTCCTCGGAGATGGCGACGAGCACGATCGCTTCGTCACCGTGGCCTTCAATCTGAACGGGATATGTGGAAATGGGTTCGAACGCCGGCGGGCCGGACGGGTCCCCGGTGCGCAGGTCGAAGCGGGAGCCGTGCAGCCAGCACTCGATCTGGCAGCCGGCCACCTCACCCTCGGACAACGACACCTCTGCGTGCGAGCAGACATCGTTCACGGCGAACACCTCGTCGCCGATGCGCACCACGGCGACCGGCAACCCGTCGATCACGATCCGGCGGGGCTGGCTGGCGCGCAGATCGGCGAGCCGCAACGTCACGCTGCCCATCACCGCGCCTCGTGCTGGTAGCCGAGTTCGGCCTCCACCGCCCGCATGAGCTCGCTGCGGATCATCGGGACGTCGATGCCGTCGAGCACGTCACCGAAGAAGCCGAGCACGACCAAGCGCCTCGCCTCCGCCTCGGTGATGCCGCGCGAGCGCAGGTAGAAGACCTGCTCCTCGTCGAACCGCCCAGTGGTGCTGGCGTGGCCGGCCCCGACGATCTCGCCGGTGAGGATCTCCAGGTTGGGCACCGAATCCGCCCGCGCACCGTCGTCGAGCAGCAGGTTGCGGTTGATCTCGTAGGTCTGCGTGCCCACCGCGGATGGCTGGATCAGCACGTCGCCGACCCAGACGCTGCGCGCGCCCCGTCCTTGCAGTGCGCCCTTGAAGACGACGTTGCTGCGGCAGTGCGGCTGTTCGTGGTCGATGAACGAGCGATGCTCGAAGCGCTGGCCGGCGTCGGCGAAGAACAATCCGCGCAGGTCGGCGTCCCCGCCAGGGCCCTCGTAGTCGACGGTCTGCACCAGCCGGACCGCCTCCCCGCCGAGGGTCACGACCACGCTGCGCAGGCGGGCATCCCGGCCGAGCCTGGCGGCGAGGTGACCGGCGTGCACAGCGTCGTCGGCCCAGTTCTGCACCGCGATGAACTCCAGCGACGCATTGTCCTTGACCACCAGCGAGACGTTGCCGGAGTAGATGGCCGACCCGCCGTGCCGCAGGGCCACCGTCGCGCGGGCACCGGCACCGACCTCGATCAGGATCTGTCCCCACACGACCGGCTCCCGGCCGGTGCCGGACAGGTCCAGGACGATGGGCTCCGGGTGCGAGGTGTCCGCCGGGATCTCCAGCAGGACGGCGCCTCCGGCGTGCTTGGCGGTGAGCGCGGAGATCCGGTCCACCGGAGCGCTGGCAGCCCTGGCCCGGGCCTCCTCCGCGGAGATCTCGCGCAGCGTGACCCCCTCGGACAGCACCGTCTCCCACACCAGATGGCCGTCCGAGGCCGCGTCGTCGAGCAGCGGCTTGAGCGCGGCGCGTGGCGCGAACCGCCACACCTCCTCCCGGCCCGTGGGCACCGGGAAATCCGCGACGTCGTACGAGCGCAGGTTCGACATGGACACCTCGCCCATCAGCCGACCGATCCTTCCATCTGCAGTTCGATGAGCCGGTTCAGCTCGAGTGCGTACTCCATCGGCAGTTCCCGGGCGATCGGCTCGACGAACCCGCGCACGATCATGGCCATGGCCTCGTCCTCGGTGAGACCGCGGGACATCAGGTAGAAGAGCTGGTCCTCGCCGATCTTGGACACCGTTGCCTCGTGCCCCATGGACACGTCGTCCTCGCGGATGTCGTTGTAGGGGTAGGTGTCCGAGCGGCTGATGTCGTCGACGAGCAGGGCATCGCACTTCACCGTCGACTTCGCGCCCTTGGCGCCCGGGTTGACCTGGATCAACCCGCGGTACGACGTGCGGCCACCGCCGCGGGCCACCGACTTCGACACGATCGTCGACGAGGTGTTCGGTGCGGCGTGGACCATCTTCGCGCCCGCGTCCTGATGCTGGTTCTCACCTGCGAACGCCACCGACAGCGTCTCTCCCCGGGCGTGCTCGCCCATGAGCCAGACCGCCGGGTACTTCATGGTGACCTTGGAACCCAGGTTGCCGTCGATCCACTCCATCGTCGCGCCCTGCTGGGCGATGGCGCGTTTGGTGACCAGGTTGTAGACGTTGGTCGACCAGTTCTGGATCGTCGTGTAGCGGCAGCGGGCATCCTTCTTCACGATGATCTCCACCACCGCGGAGTGCAGAGAGTCAGAGGAGTAGATCGGCGCGGTGCAGCCCTCGACGTAGTGGACGTAGGCGCCCTCATCGACGATGATCAACGTCCGCTCGAACTGGCCCATGTTCTCGGTGTTGATCCGGAAGTAGGCCTGCAGCGGGATCTCGACGTTCACGCCCTTGGGGACGTAGATGAACGACCCACCGGACCAGACGGCGGTGTTCAGTGCCGAGAACTTGTTGTCGCCGGTGGGGATCACGGAGGCGAAGTGCTCCCGGAACAGGTCCTCGTGCTCCTTGAGCCCGGTGTCGGTGTCCAGGAAGATGACGCCCTGCTCCTCGAGGTCCTCCCGGATCTTGTGGTAAACCACTTCGGATTCATATTGAGCCGCCACCCCGGCGATCAGCCGCTGCTTCTCCGCCTCCGGGATTCCGAGCCGGTCATAGGTGTTCTTGATGTCCGACGGCAACTCGTCCCACGATGTGGCCTGCTTCTCGGTGGACCGCACGAAGTACTTGATCGAGTCGAAGTTGATGGTCGAGAGGTCCGCGCCCCAGGTCGGCATCGGCTTCTTCTCGAACAGCCGCAAGCCCTTCAGCCGCATCTCGAGCATCCACTCCGGCTCGTTCTTGAGCGCCGAGATCTCCCGGACCACGTCCTCGTTCAACCCCCGCTTGGCGATGGCTCCGGCCGCGTCGGTGTCGTGCCATCCGTACTCGTAGCGGCCGAGGTCGGCCAACTGGTCCACATCACTCATGAAGAGATCCTTTCGGTGGGGGCATGGGCCGCCGACGGCGAGACCAGGCAGGTGCAGACCCCGTCGCCGTGGGCGATCGTGGCCAGTCGGGTGACGTTGGTGTCCAGCAAGCGGGCGAAGGCGGCGGCCTCCGCGTCACACAGTTGCGGGAACTCATGGGCCGCCTGCGAGACCGGGCAGTTGTGCTGGCAGACCTGCAGCACCGCGGTCGGCCCCTCCTCGACCGAAGCGGCGTAGCCGTCCGCGCTCAACAACTCCGCCAGACGCTCGGCCCGCCGACCCGGATCGGAGATCCCTTCCAGGTGCGGGCGGTACCGCTGCTCCAACTCCTCGGCACGGCGCCGGGCGAAGCCGTCCAACGCGTCGGGCTGGACCTGTGCCAGGAACCGCATGGCGCTGACGGCCAGGTCGTCGTAGGCCTGTTCGAAGCGCTGCCGACCGGCATCGGTCAGCGAGTAGATCCGGGCCGGGCGGCCGCGCCGGGGTCCCCGCACCGGTCCGAACGGCGGCCGGTCGCCGGCAACCACGTCCCCGGACTGCCTCCAGGGTGTCGAGGTGCTTGCGCACACCAGCGGCCGTGATCCCGAGGCGCTGCGAGAGTTCGGCGGCCGTCGCGGGGCCGTCGACGAGCAGGCTGCGGGCAACCCGCTCCCGGCCACCGAGGATCTCGCTTTTCACAACCCCATTGTTGCGTAATTCCACGAGCGCGCAAGGGGCGGGGTGGGATGTGGCTCGCCGACGCGGGTTCTTGTGAGGTTGTTGCCCCCGCGGTCGGCGTGTCGAGGGCAACAACTTCAGAGAAGTTCGCCGGGTCCGTCGTGGTGGCTCACCCCACGCCCGGTGAGGCGCGGACCGGGCTCCGCGACTCGGATCCACCGGTTGCGGCACAACCGGACATAACCGACTGTGGAGATATGGCCCACTACCGCACGACCGTGTCCTCTCCTGCACCCGCCGAGGAGGTCTTCGCCTATCTCGCCGATTTCGCGACCGTCGCCGAATGGGATCCCGGCATCGCAACTGCTCGCCTGCTGTCCGGCGAGGCGGGGACGACGGGAGCCCGCTACGAGGTGGTCGCGCAGTTCCTCGGCCGCCGCACCCCACTGGTGTACGAAATCCTGGAATCCGTGCCGCCGACTGACGGATCGGCCGGCCACGTCGTGCTCGAAGCGGTGACCTCGGACTTCCGCTCCCACGACGTGATCACGGTCGTGCCTGACGGCGCGGGCTGCAGCGTGACCTACGACGCGGATCTGGCGCTGCAGGGCTTCCGGCGCCCGTTCGACCCATTCCTCGGCCTCGCCTTCCGGGTGATCGGCGATCGCGCGCGCAGGCCGGGCTGGCCGCCGCGGTGGTCGCACCGGTGACCGCATGAGGCCGCACCGGCGTGCTCGATGCCGCGCTGGAGGCCACCGTGGTCGGCAGTTTCAGCAGCATCGGCTACGGCTACCGATCCCGGGTGGGCCACTGGAACCACGACTTCGACCTCACCGGCACCGCGTGTCCTGCTCACCGGAGGGACCAGCGGCATCGGACTCGCGGCGGCGACGCAGGCTGGCGGCTTCTGGCGCGACCGTGGCCATCACCGGTCGGGACCCGGCCCGACTCGATGCCGCCGCCGAGGCCATCTCGGGCACCGGACCGCGACCGGTCACGGTCGTCTCCGACGCAGCCGATCTCGATCAGGTCCGCGAGACGTTCGACACGGCGCTCGACTGCTCTGGGCGGAATCGACGTTCTGATCAACAACGCAGGTGCACTGACTGCCGCAGTTCGTGCGCACACCGCAGGGGTTCGAGCAGACCTATGCGGTGCACGTGCTGGCGCCTTTCCTGCTCACCCGCCTGGCGCTGCCCACCGTCGGGAAGGTCATCACCATGTCCTCCGGCGGGATGTACTCGCAGGGCCTCGACGGCGGACATGCAGATGGCCGCCGACGGACTACGACGGGGTCCGGGCCTACGCCATGGCCAAACGTGCCCAGGTGGTGCTCAACGAGGTGTGGGCAGCGCGCTATCCCGACGGCCGGTCTTCGCGGCGATGCACCCGGGCTGGGCCGACACCCCCGGGGTACAGGACTCGCTCCCGGGCTTCCAGCGGCTGACCCGCCCGATCCTGCGCACCCCCGAACAGGGCGCCGACACGCTGGTCTGGCTGACGGCCACCGAGGTCCCGTCCGGCGGCTTCTGGCTCGACCGACAGGAACGCGCGACCGTGCGGCTGCCATGGACGCGTTACTCCCCCCAGCAGGCCGAGGCGCTTTTCGATGTGGTGTCCGCACAGGTCGCTGATTGGTGATCGGGCCGCCACCTACCATTGACCTGTGAACGCAGTCGACCTCAGCGAGCTGGTCGTCGCCTACGGTGATCGGCGGGCGGTCGACGGCTTGTCGCTGCAGGTTCCGCAGGGCACCACCTGCGTGCTCCTCGGACCCAATGGCGCCGGCAAGACCACGACGCTGAATGTGATGCTGGGGCTGCACCGCGCCGATGGCGGTCAGGTCAGCATCCTGGGCCGGTCCCCGCACGACCCCGCTCTGCGCACTGAGGTCGGGGTGCTGCTGCAGGACGGTGGCCTCCCGGTCGCGGCCTCCCCCGCGTCGATCGTGGCCCACTTCGCCTCCCTGTACGCCGATCCCCTGCCCATCGACGACGTCACGGAGCGGCTCGGCCTGAACCACTTGGACCGGGCGTACCGACGGTTGTCCGGCGGCGAGCAGCAGCGGGTCAAACTGGCGGTGGCACTGATCGGGCGGCCGCGGTTGCTGTTGCTCGACGAACCCACGACCGGCATGGACCCCGCCGCCCGGCGGGTCTTCTGGACCCTGCTCGACGAGATCCGCGAGCAGGGGGTGACGACGCTGCTCACCACGCACCAGCCCGACGAGGCCGGCGCGCGTGCCGATCAGGTCACCGTCATCCACCATGGCCAGGTGCTGGCCGATGGCGCCCCATCGGCGTTGATCGATGACGCGCCCGTGTGGTTCACCTGCGCCCGCCACTTGGACCTGACGTCGCTGCGACAGGTGCTCGGAGGCGGATTCGACGTCGTCGAGGTCGAACCCGGCCGCTACCGGGTACACGGTCGCGTGGAAGTGGCCCAGATCTCGGCCATCAACTCCTGGGTCGCCGCCCATGGCGACGGCGCTCAGGACGTGACCGTCGTGCGGACCCTGGAAGAGGCCTATCTCGAGATGACCGGCGGTGCGGCATGGTGAGTCTGGACCTCAGCCACGGCAGCGCTGCGGCCCCGGCAGCCACCCGGATCTGGCGGCAGGCCCGCTTCGACGCCGGCAACGTGTTGCGCAACGGCGAGAACCTGCTGCTGACGCTGGTCATCCCGATCGGTGTCCTGGTGCTGGTGCTGAAGACCCCCATGGGCGCCGGTCGATCAGCGCCCGAGGCCCTGGTGTCCGCGGCGGCCCTGGCCGTGTTGGCCACCGCTTTCACCTCGCAGGCCATCGGCACCGGCTTCGACCGGCGATACGGCGTGCTGCGGATGCTCGGGCTGTCGCCCCTGGGCGCCCGGGGCCTGCTCATCGCCCGCACGCTGGTGAGTCTGATGATCATCGCCGGCCAGGTGGTGCTGCTCACGCTGCTGACGCGGCTGCTGTCGGGCTGGTTCCCCACCGACGGCGCCCAGATCGCGCAGGCATTGGTCGCCATCCTGCTGGCCGTCTGGGGGTTCACCGCCTGGGCGCTGCTCATCGCCGGAGCGCTGCGGGCGGAGGCAACCCTGGCCGTGGCGAACGCGGTGTTCCTACTGCTCATGTTCGGCGGCGGCCTCGCGATCCCCGCGGATTCGCTGCCCTGGGCCGGGCTGGCGGGCTGGCTGCCGACGGGTGCCCTGGTCGACGCGATGAGCGACCCCGTGCCGGCCACGCTGCCGCTGGCGATCCTGGTGGCCTGGGGGGCGGTCGGTTCGGCCCTGGCGGTGCGGTTCTTCCGCTGGGAGGCGTGACGACGGCGCAGTCGTGCCTGGCTGGGCGGCCCGGCGGCCGACGTCGGGCAGCCCGAGCAAGCCCCCATCTGCGCTCCCCAGGCCGGCTTCCCTGTGCCTGCGACGCCTGCGAGGGGGCTTGGGCCGTTGTGGCAGGCCGTGGTCGCCGTCAACACCCGGGCGCTACCGGGGAGGGAACGGTACACCCGGGAGAGTAAGTGACGCAGTTTGTCGCTCCCGGGTGTACGTGTCTCTCCCGCCTGCGGATCGGCGTTGCACGCCGACCACAGATCCCGGAAGTCGTGGCGTCCGCGGCCACCCACCCTCCCTCGCCGACCGCCCACCGGGCCCGGCGTACCCTCGTGGTGTGGCAGTAGACACCGCACCTGATTCTGTGGGGGTGCCCGTATCGAGCGCTGCGCCCCGCTGGCTCCGACGCATCTTCTGGGCGAACCTCATCGCCCAGATCGGCATCGTCATCACCGGCGGTATCGTTCGGGTCACGGGTTCCGGATTGGGCTGCCCCACGTGGCCCGAATGTGTCGATGGGTCGATCACTCCGACCTCCGAACAGACCGAGGCGTGGCACAAGTACGTGGAGTTCGGCAACCGAACACTCACCGGCGTGCTCATGGTGTTGGCGGTGGCGGCCCTGGTCGGCGCCGTCGTCTGGCGCCGCCGCTCCGGCGTGCGCCGGCCATGGGTGCTCACCCTGGCCGCCGTTCCGCTGCTGGGGACTGTGGCCCAAGCCGTGCTCGGCGGGATCACGGTGCTGGTCGACCTCCACCCGATGGCGGTTGCGAGCCACCTGCTGCTGTCCTTGGCCGTCATTGCAGCGTGCGTGGCCCTGGTCCAATTCGCTGCTGAGTCCGCCGATCCGCCCGGGGTCGCGGCCACCCGGCCCGCCACCAGATACGTCGGCAACGCCCTCATCGCCGTGACGTCGGTGATCGTCGTGATGGGGACGGTGGTCACCGGTGCTGGTCCGCATGCTGGCGACGCGCAGACGGTCCGATTGGACCTCGACCCGCGGCTGGTCAGTTGGCTGCACGCCGACGTGGTGCTTCTGTTCATCGGCCTGCTCGTGGGGATGCTGGCCCTGCTGTACGTCGACCGGTGCCCGCCGAACGCGCGTCGCCGCGCCTGGTGGGTCGTGGTTTTCGCCGTGCTGCAGGCCGGGATCGGGTATCTGCAGTACTTCACCGGGCTCCCCTGGGTCCTGGTGACCTGCCACCTGCTCGGCGCCTGTCTGGTGTGGGTCGGCGTGTGGCGCCTGCGGCTCAGCCTGACCCAGCGAGGTAATCCGCTTCCTGCGCAGCCACGGTGACCATATCCCGGGCCGCCCACGCCAACGCGTCCGCGGCCTGCTCGTCGCGGTCGAGGAACAAGCAGGGCTCGGTGGCTTCGAACTCCAGCAGCAGCCACTGCCCTTCATGGGGGACGAGATCCACCCGGGCATAGAGCAGCGACTCCCCGGCCGCGGCCACCCGCAGGACCTCGTCCGCGGTCTCCGCGAGCTCCTCAGTGACGGTGACCGCTGCCCGGGCGGGCCCTGTGCCACCGGCGGTGAGCGGCGGAACCCGGGAGACCGCATGTGAGACCTGTCCCCCGATCATGACCACGCAGACCTCGGCGTCCTGT
Organism: uncultured Actinomycetota bacterium; assembly: GCA_963733395.1. Classification (GTDB taxonomy): domain Bacteria; phylum Actinomycetota; class Actinomycetes; order S36-B12; family UBA10799; genus JADKAV01. The sequence continues at coordinate 257,491 of CAVTCZ010000013.1, read as the reverse complement.
TCCACCACGTCGAGGTACGGCTGGATCATGGCCACCCACCCCCGGGCCACCAGGTCCGCGGCCGCTGCGGCCGCCGCGGCCGGCCCTTCCACCAGACGAATGTGACGGGCAGCTCGCCCGACGTTGGGCTTGACCACGCACCGCGACCAGCCGCGTCGCTCGATCTGCGCAGCGCTGTCGGCCAAGTCATCGCCGGGCTCCACCCAGACGGTGTCCACGACGGGCACCCCCTGTCGCGCCAGGTCCCGCAGGTAGGTCTTGTCCGTGTTGCGGGCCAAGGTGACCGCAGCATTGGCCAGCAGGGTGCGATCCTCTGCAGCGCGGGCCCAGCGCAGGAACGCTTGCCGCCGGTCGTGGTGGTCCCATGGGGACCGGACCACCGCGAGGTCGAAGTCGGCCCAGTCGACCGCGGCGTCCCAGGCAACCGGGACCGCTTGCAGCCCAGCCCGCTCGAAGGCCGCGACCGCCAGTGGCAGGTCGGGGTCCGGATCGGCCTTCCCCGCATGGGTGACGTAGGCGATCCGCGGCAGCATCAGCCCAGCAACAGCGGGTCGAGGGCCACCACCAGGAACAGCAGCGCCAGATAGGTGATGGACCAGTGGAACAGGCGCATCGGTCGCGGATCCTCACCGGCGCGCGTCCGGCGCCGGAGCAGCCAGGCCTCCCACACGAAGACCATGCCCAGCAGCAACGCGCTCACGCTGTAGATCCAGCCCATCGGAGCCACCGGCACGAGGGCGAGGCTGGCGACCACCGTGGCGATCGAATACCAGAGGATCTGATCAGCCACGTGCCGGGTGTTGGCAACCACCGGAAGCATGGGGACACCGGCGTTGCCGTAGTCCTCCCGGAACCGCAGCGACAGCGGCCAGTAGTGCGGAGGGGTCCACAAGAAGATCACCAGGAAGAGCACCCAGGGCGCCCAGGACAGATGCCCGGTGACCGCAGCCCAACCGATGAGTACCGGGAAGCACCCGGCAGCCCCACCCCACACGATGTTCTGGGAGGTCCGGCGCTTGAGGATCATCGTGTAGCCGACCACGTACAAGAAGATGGCCAGACCCGCCAGACCTGCGGCCAGAGCATTGGTCGACCAGGCGAGCCACACCACCGACAGCGCACTGAGGGCACTGCCGAAAGCCCATCCGGCGGCCGGACTGATCCTGCCGGTGACCATCGGCCGGGTACTGGTGCGTTTCATCACCGAGTCGATGTCCCGGTCGTAGACGCTGTTCATCGCGTTCGCCCCGGCTGCGGCCAAAGAACCGCCGATCAGAGTCGCGACCAGCGTCGACAGCGGCGGCAACCCGCGGGCGGCCAGCACCATGGCCGGCACCGTCGTCACCAGCAGCAGTTCGATGATGCGGGGCTTGGTGAGCGCCAGATAGGCCCGCCACGTGCTGGTCCTGACCCCCGCTGGGGTCTCGACACTCGCGCTCGCCACCCCAGCAGACTACCGTGCCCGGCAGCCGCGGCGATACGCCTGGCAGCGGATTGGGATCCGGGTCGCTGCCGGGGCTTCGTGGCCGACCCGGCACAGTGAACCCGTGACCCACACGTTCCGACTGACACCCACCCAGCGTTCGCTGCGCAGGCTGCTGGCACTTCCCGCACCCCTGGTGGAACGGCTGGTGGGACCGCCGCCCCAGATCGACGGACGCACCCTCGCCCCGGCGGTCAGCCTCATCCTGGGCCTTGCCGCCCGGGGCGCGCCGACCACCGGTTCCGGCGACGACCCGCAGCGCCGACGCAAGGAGATCCGCCGCTCGACCCGGCTGATGATGCCGGCCCTGCGCGGCGTCCGGATCCTCGACCGCACGGTTCCCGGACCCGCCGGACCGGTTCGCGTCAGGATGTACCGCAGTCCGCGGGCGGTGGGGCCGGTGCCCGTGATCGTGTACTACCACGGCGGCGGCTGGACCGTCGGCGACCTGGACAGCCACGACGGGCGTCTGCCGGCTGCTTGCGGCGCTGACCGGCTGCGCGGTCGTGGCCGTCGACTACCGGTTGGCCCCCGAGACGCCGTTCCCGGGCCCGCTCGAGGACGCCGTCGCGGCCTTTCAGTACATCTACGCCCACCCCGCGGAGTTCGCAGCGATCCCCGGCGCGGTAGCTGTCATGGGCGACAGCGCCGGCGCGAACCTGGCTGCGTCGGTCTGCCTGGTCACCCGCGAGCAGGGACCCACACCCGTCGCCCAAGCCCTGGTCTACCCCGCCACCGACCTGCGGATGACGTCGCCGTCGATCACCTCCTTGGGTGAGGGATTCCTGCTCACGGCGGCCGACATGCGGTGGTACCGCGAGCAGTACCTGCCCGCACCCGAACTCGCCCTGGACCCGCGGGTCTCACCACTGCTGGCCGATGACCTGTCCGGCCTGCCCCCGGCCCGGATCTGGACCGCCGGCTTCGACCCGTTGCGCGACGAAGGGCAGGCGTATGCCCGGGCCCTGCTGGACGCCGGGGTGCCGGTCGCCCACCACTGCCAGGACGATCAGATCCACGGGTACTTCGGTTTGGGCCTCGTTCCGGGGGCGATGGGCCTCATCGGGACCATGTGCGCCCAGACGGGCGAACTCGTCCACAGCGCGGTCGATCAGGCGGGTCGTGTGCGCACGACGTGAGCCGCCGGGAGCCGGTACGCTCAGGCGTCGGGCTTGAGCGAAAGGACGCGCAGTGACAGTCGAATGGACCGAACTCGACCGCAAGGCCGTGGACACCGTGCGAGCGCTGGCCATGGACGCGGTGCAGAAGGTGGGTAACGGCCACCCGGGCACGGCGATGAGCCTGGCCCCGGCGGCGTACCTGTTGTTCCAGCGCTTCCTGCGCCACGACCCGGCAGACCCCTCCTGGCTCGGTCGCGATCGCTTCGTGCTCTCCAACGGGCACACGTCCCTGACGCAGTACATCCAGTTGTACTTCAGCGGCTACGGCCTGGAGCTGTCCGACCTCGAGGCCTTCCGCACCTGGGGCAGCAAGACCCCGGGACATCCGGAGTACGGGCACACGGTGGGGATCGAGACCACCACCGGACCGCTGGGACAGGGCTACGCGACCGCCGTGGGCATGGCCATGGACGCCCGCTACGTGCGCGGCCTGTTCGACCCCGTCGCGGAAGTGGGGCGCAGCCCGTTCGACCACCGGGTGTGGGTCTTCGCCGGTGACGGCTGCATGCAGGAGGGGATCAGCTCCGAGGCCGCCAGCCTGGCCGGGCACCAGGAACTCGGCAATCTGATCGTCATCTACGACGACAATCACATCTCCATCGAGGGCAACACGGAGGTCTCCTTCAGCGAGGACGTCCTGGCACGGCACGCGGCATACGGCTGGCACACCCAGCACGTTGATCTCGGCGTGGACGGCGACGTCGACGTCCAGGCCCTGGCCACAGCCATGCGCAACGCCATGGACGAGCACGGCCGCCCGTCGATCATTTCGCTGCGCACGATCATCGCCTGGCCCGCACCGGACTTGCAGAACACCGGCAAGTCGCACGGATCGGCACTCGGCGACGAGGAAGTGGCCAAGACCAAGGCCGTCATGGGCATGGACCCGAAGCAGGACTTCTTCGTCGACCCGGCCGTGCTCGACCACGTCCGCGAGGTCAAGGCCCGTGGCGCGCAGACCCACGCGGAGTGGAACATCCCGTTCGACGCCTGGCAGGCCGCACACCCCGACAAGATCGCACTGCTCGACCGCTTGGTCGCAAAGCGGCTGCCCGACGGGCTCGATACCGTCATGCCCCGGTTCGACCCGGCCAAGCCGATGGCCACACGAAAGGCGTCCGGCGAAGTGATCAACGCCATCGCCGCTGTCATGCCCGAGTTCTGGGGCGGTTCGGCCGACCTCGCGGAGAGCAACCTCACGACCATCGAGGGTGGTGGTTCGTTCCTGCCGGCGGATTCGCGGGCGCCCGGAGCCACGCCGTACGGACGGATCCTGCACTTCGGAATCCGCGAACACGCCATGGGGGCGATCCTCAACGGGATCGCCCTGGGCGGGCTGACCCGCCCGTTCGGTGGGACCTTCCTGGTCTTCTCCGACTACATGCGCGGGGCGGTGCGACTGGCGGCGCTCATGCAGGCGCCGGTCACGTACGTCTGGACGCACGACTCGATCGGACTCGGCGAGGACGGACCCACCCACCAGCCGGTCGAGCACCTCACCGCGCTGCGGGCGATCCCCGGACTGGACGTGGTGCGGCCGGCGGATGCCAACGAGACCGCGGCCTGCTGGTTACAGATTCTGAAGAACCGGCGGCCGGCCGCACTCGCGCTCACCCGGCAGAACGTCCCGACCTTGGACCCGGTTGCCGATGTGGGCCGCGGCGGTTACGTGCTGGCCGAGGCCGAGGGCGGCGATGCGCGGGTCATACTCATCGGCACCGGCTCGGAGGTGCAACTGGCGCTGGCGGCGCGGGAGACGCTGCAGGCTGACGGCATCCCGACCCGCGTGGTCTCGATGCCGTGCACGGAGTGGTTCGACGAGCAGCCGGCCCAGTATCGCGAGTCGGTGCTCCCCGCCGCCGTCAAGGCCCGGGTCTCGGTCGAGGCCGGGCGGGCGATGCCCTGGTACAAGTACGTGGGCACCGAGGGCCGCTGCGTGAGCCTGGAGCATTTCGGGGCTTCGGCGGACTACCAGACCCTGTACGAGCAGTTCGGGATCACCGCCGATGCGGTCGTGGGCGCCGCGAGGGATTCCCTTGCCGCAACCTGAGACTCCCGCAGACCCGCACATGGCCGCCAGGCTCATGTACGCCACCTACGTGGTCGGGGCCGTCGGCATCGTGGTCGGCATGTACACGGTGCACTCGGACCCGCCGTCGCTGAGTATCGCCACCCTGCTGGCGGTGGGGTTGGCCGGGCTGCTGTCGTTCGTCCGGCACTCGGTGTTCCATCGCTCCGACGCCGCGCGGATGGGCTGGGATCTGGGCACCAGGAACAACTTCCAGATCGAGGTCGGTCTGGCCAACCTCGCGTGGGGGGCCACCGCCGTCCTCGCCGTGCTCTTCGACTGGGGCATCGCCGCGCAGGCCACCACCTTCCTGACGTTCGGGATCTACCTGCTGGCGGTGGCCGCGATGCAGGTCATGTCCACCCCCGAGACCGGTCGACGACCCCTGGGCCCGCTGCTCGGAATCGCGGCGTTCGGACTCAACCTCAGCATTCTGGGCACCTTGGGGATGATCGCCGGGTGACGGCCTGCGCCCATGCTCACGCAGCGAACCCACCCCGCCGATAGGTACCGTTCTGCACCTAAGGAGGAGCACATGACCGATCGTCTCCAGGAACTGTCCGAGCTCGGCGTCTCCATCTGGTTGGACGACCTCGACCGGAGCCGGCTGACCACCGGCGGGCTCGCGGCGTTGATCGAGAATGACCACGTCGTCGGGGTCACGACCAACCCCTCCATCTTCTCCAAGGCGATATCGACGGGCGCCGATGCCTACGCGGTCCAGGTGGCGAGCCTGGCCAGCGGTCAGGCCGACGCTGACTTCGCCGTTCGCGAGATGACCACTCAGGACGTCCGCGACGCATGCGACGTCCTGGCCGATGTCTCCGCCCGCACCGGTGGCGTGGACGGCCGGGTGTCCATCGAGGTCGACCCGCGGTTGGCCCGCGACACGCAGAACACGATCCAGCAGGCCCGAGCGCTGTGGGCCGAGGTGAACCGGCCCAACCTGCTCATCAAGATCCCCGGCACCGTGGAGGGGTTGCCCGCCGTCACACAGGCCTTGTCCGAAGGCATCAGTGTCAACGTCACCCTCATCTTCAGTGTTGTCCGCTATCGCCTGGTTCTGGACGCGTGGGCCAGCGGTTTGGAAGCCCGCATCGCGGCCGGCCAGCCCGTGTCCGATGTCCACTCGGTGGCGTCGTTCTTCGTCAGCCGGGTCGACACCGCGGTGGACAAGGAGTTGGACCGGATCGGCGGCCAGACGGCTGCGGCGCGCAGGGGCAAGGCCGGACTGGCCAACGCCCGGCTGGCATGGCAGGTGTATCAGGAGTTCCGGAGCAGCCCCCGCTGGCAGGCGCTCGAGGCCGCCGGGGCCGCGCCGCAGCGGCCGCTATGGGCATCGACCGGCGTCAAGGACCCCGCTTTCCCCGACGACATGTACGTTGTGGGCCTGGCGGGGCACGGCTGCGTCAACACCATGCCAGAACCCACACTGCGGGCCGTCGCCGACCACGGCCACCTCACCGGCGACACCCTCGACGGCCAAGGACCGGCCAGCCAACAGGTGTTCGACGACCTGACAGCCCTGGGCATCGACCTGGACGCAGTGTTCGAAACGCTGGAAGTGGAGGGCGTCGAGAAGTTCAAGGACGCCTGGGAGGAACTCCTGGCAACGGTCGACTCCGCCATGGCCGCCGATCGGGGGACCTCATGAGGCAGGCCGAATTCACCAGCGCCAACCCACTGCGCAGCCCGCTGGACCGTCGGCTGCCGCGGGTCGCGGGTCCCTGCGCACTTGTCATCTTCGGCGTCACCGGAGACCTGTCCCGCAAGAAGTTGATGCCGGCCGTGTACGACCTCGCCAATCGCGGCCTGCTGCCGCCGTCGTTCGCGCTGGTCGGCTTCGCCCGTCGCGAGTTCAGCGAGGAGGACTTCGCCCAGGAGGTCCACGACTCGGTGCGCCAGCACTCCCGCACCGAGTTCCGGGAGGATGTCTGGAACCAGTTGGCGCAGGGCTTCCGCTTCGTGGCCGGGGATTTCACCGACGACACCGCCTTCGACGCCTTGGCCGCAACCGTCACGGAACTGGCCAACGAACAGGGCACCGGCGGCAACACCGCCTTCTATCTGTCGATCCCGCCGGGATTGTTCCCGCTGGTCGTGCAGCAGCTCAAGCGTTCGGGCCTGGCCTCCCAGGATCGTGGCGGGTGGCGGCGAGTCGTGGTGGAGAAGCCGTTCGGACACGATTTGGAGAGCGCCCAGGAACTCAACAACGTGCTCGACGAGGTCTTCCCGAGCGGTTCCATCTTCCGGATCGACCACTACCTGGGCAAGGAGACCGTCCAGAACATGTTGGCTCTGCGGTTCGCCAACACCTTGTTCGAGCCGATCTGGAACAGCAACTACATCGATCACGTGCAGATCACCATGGCCGAGGACATCGGCATCGGCAGCCGGGCCGGATACTACGACGGCATCGGTGCGGCTCGCGACGTGATCCAGAACCACCTGCTGCAGCTCATGGCCCTGACCGCGATGGAGGAGCCGGTCTCGTTCTCAGCCGAGCACGTCCGGATCGAGAAGGAGAAGGTGCTGGCCTCGGTGGTGCTGCCGGACGACCTCGACGAGCACACCGCCCGCGGCCAGTACGGCCCGGGTTGGCAGGGCGGCGAAGAGGTGTGCGGCTACATGCAGGAGGCCAACATCCCCAAGACCTCCACCACGGAGACCTACGCTGCGATCACCCTGCACGTCGATACCCGCCGCTGGGCCGGGGTCCCGTTCTACCTGCGGACCGGCAAGCGACTGGGCCGGCGGGTGTCGGAGATCGCCGTGGTCTTCAAACGGGCACCCCACCTGCCGTTCGCGACGACCGACACCCAGGAACTGGGCTCGAACACCCTGGTCATCCGGGTGCAGCCGGATGAAGGGATCACGATGAAGTTCGGCTCCAAGGTCCCCGGCACGCAGATGGAGGTGCGCGACGTGACCATGGACTTCATGTACGGCGACTCGTTCACCGAGTCCAGCCCGGAGGCCTACGAACGGCTCATCCTCGACGTGCTGCTGGGCGACCCGCCGCTGTTCCCCCGGCACGAAGAGGTGGAGATGTCCTGGCGGATCCTCGACCCGATCCTGGAGCACTGGGCAGCCAGCGGCAAACCCGAAACCTACGATCCCGGCACCTGGGGGCCGGCCAGTTCCGACGAGATGCTGGCCCGCGACGGCCGGGTCTGGCGGCGGCCATGACCACCCGACTGGAGAACACCACCGCCGGCGACATCGTGCGGACCATCAACGAGGAACGCCACCGGGTGGGTGCCACCGCGACCGGCATGGTGCTGACGCTGATCATCGTCACCGACGAGGAGAACCAGTCGGACGCCACCCGGGCCGCGGCCTTCTCAGCCATGGAACACCCCTGCCGCATCATCACGCTCATCCCGAGACCGGGCCGGGTCGAGCCGCAGTTGGACGCCAACATCGACGTGGGCGACACCATGGGCCCCGGAGAAACCGTTCGGCTGCGACTGCGCGGCGAGCTCGCCAGTCACGGCGCGTCGGTGGCGCTGCCGTTGCTGCTGCCGGACACCCCGGTCGTGGTCTGGTGGCCGACGGTGTGTCCGGACGTTCCGTCTGCGGACCCCATCGGGAGGATGGCGCAGCGCCGGATCACGGATGCGGCCGCCAGTCGCCACCCGATGCACTCCCTCATCGAGCGCCAGCAGGGCTATGTCGCCGGTGACACCGATCTGGCATGGACCCGCACCACCGTGTGGCGATCGATGCTGGCCGCGGCGCTGGACCAGCCGTTCCAGACGATCACGAACGTGGACGTGAGCTGTGAACGCTCCAACCCGTCGGGTGCGCTGCTGCAGGCTTGGCTGCACAACTGCCTGCAGGTCCCGGTCGAACTGCACCGCAGCCGTGGTCCGGGTATCACCGGGGTCGTCATCCACACCGAGGTCGGACCCATCGAGTTGACCAGACCGGAGGGGCGCACCGGCCGCTTGTCCCGTCCCGGCAACACCAGCCACGACGTTCCGCTGCCGCGCCGCGACCTGCGCGACCTCATCGGCGAGGAACTGCGACGCCTCGATCCCGACGAGACCTACGCCGAGGCATTGGCCGCGGTCACGCTGGAGACTCCCCCGGCGCGTCGCCGCCGGCGCCCGGCCACGCCCGAGCCCTCTGCCCCGGATACGGCCGACGCATGAGCGCCATCCAGATCGGGGTCTATCCGGATGCAGCTGCGGTCTCGCTGGCCGTGGCCAACCGCATGGCGGGCGCGATCCTGCGCAGGCTCGCAGACAACCAGGTGGCCCATATCTGCCTGACCGGGGGCCGAGGCGGTCACGGGGCGCTGGCGAGTCTGGCCACCGATACCGGGATCGACTGGGCCCGGGTGCACGTGTGGTGGTCCGACGAGCGGTTCGTGCCCATGGGTGACGACCAGCGCAACGACACGATGGCCCACGCCGCCTTCCTGGACGTCGTGGGGCTGCCGGCGGCGAACGTGCATCCGATGCCCAGCAGCGACCAGGTCGTGGACGTGGCGGCAGGTGCGCGAGGCCTACGCAGTCGAACTCGCGGCCTTCGGTGATCCGTGCCCGCCCTTCTGCATCAGCATCCTGGGCATGGGCGAGGACGGCCATGTTGCCTCCTTGTTCCCCGAGCACCCCGGGCTTCGGGAAACGCGTCCGGCATTCGCCGTCACCGACTCCCCCAAACCACCGCCGGTGCGGATCTCGCTGTCATTCGACGCGATCAACACCGCCGACGAGATCGTGCTCATCGCCTCCGGCGCGGGCAAAGCCGACGCGGTGGGGTTGTTCGTCGAGGACCCGGGGCCACTGGCCGTCCCCGCAGCCGGGGTGCACGGGCGCAGCTTGACGTTCCTGGCGGTGGACGAAGCCGCCGCGGTGCACCTGCCGCCGGGGCTGACCCGGTACGGCTGAGCCGTCGCCGGGATTCTTGCGACGTTGTTGCCCTCCGCCATCGGCGCGTCGGGGCAACTCCGGATCAGACCTCCGGCAGGTTCTTCATGGCCTCGTCGAGCAGTGCGTCCGCCTCGCCGCCCGAGCGCCGCTCCTTGACGTAGGCCAAGTGAGTCTTGTAGGGCTCCGTCTTCGGGGGGGCCGGCGGATTCTCCTGATCGGTGCCGGCCGGCAGCCCGCAGCGCGGGCAGTCCCACTCGGTGGGTGGCGCGGCGTCCTGCGCGAAGCTCGGCGTGCTCTCGTGGCCGTTGGCGCAGTAGAACGACACCTTCTTGCGGGGAGCAGCTTCCCCCCGCTCCGCCTCCCCCATCGGTCCGGCACCTACCCTGCTACCTCGAATCGCACTACCACCGGCCACGCTGGAACCCTTCGCTCAGGACTTGGTGATCAGTCCGAGTGCCAGGATCGTTGCGGCCCAGATCAGCGCAACGCCCACGGTCACCCGGTCGAGGTTGCGCTCGGCAACACTCGATCCCCCCAAGGAGGTGCTGACGCCGCCACCGAACAGATCGGACAGGCCACCGCCCTTACCCTTGTGCAGCAGCACCAGGACGATCAAGAGCACGCTGGTGACCAGCAGCAGAACTTCCAATGCGAGGACCACCTGGACTCCCTTCCTTCCGGTGCGGCAACCACCAGAGTAACCTCAGTGCGCCACTTGCGGGTGTAGGCGGTACCGGACGATCGTCGCGAACTCGTCTGCATCCAGGCTGGCACCGCCGATCAGCGCGCCATCCACGTCGGTCTTGACCATGATGCCGGCGATGTTCGTCGACTTCACCGAGCCGCCGTAGAGGATCCTGACCTGCTCGGCCACGCCGGCGCTGTAGTGCTCGGCGATCCACTCGCGGATGACCTGGCACACCTCCTGCGCGTCCTCCGGTGAGGCCACCTCGCCGGTGCCGATCGCCCACACCGGCTCGTAGGCGATGACGACGTTGAGCAGTTGCTCCTCGGACAACCCCGCAAGGCTGCCGACGAGTTGCTCGGACACGTGCGGCACATGGTTACCCGCCTGTCGCACCTCGAGGTGCTCGCCGACGCACACGATGGGCTTGAGCCCGTTGTCCAACGCCGCTTTCGCCTTGGCGTTCACCACCGCGTCGGTCTCGTTGTGGTACGTCCTGCGCTCGCTGTGCCCGACGGTGACGTACGTGCAGCCGAGTTTGGCGAGCATGTGACCGGCGATCTCGCCGGTGTACGCGCCCGCGGCGTGCTCGGAGACGTCCTGCGCCCCGTATTGGATCTTCAGCTTGTCGCCCTCGACCAGGGTCTGCACGCTGCGGATGTCGGTGAACGGCGGCAGCACTGCCACGTCCACGGCCGCGTAGTCGTCGTCCTTGAGCAGGAAGGCGATCTTCTGCACGAGGGCGATCGCCTCGAGGTGGTTCAGGTGCATCTTCCAGTTGCCCGCCATCAGCGGCTTGCGGCTCATGCGTCCTCCAGTACGGCGATTCCCGGCAGCGTCTTGCCCTCCAGCAGTTCGAGGCTGGCGCCGCCACCGGTCGAGATGTGGTCGATGGCATCGGCGTCGATGCCCAGCAGTCGCACAGCGGCGGCGGAATCGCCACCACCCACGACGGTGAAGCCCTGCGTTTGTGCCAGTGCTTGCGCGACGGCGGTCGTGCCGGCCGCGAACGGTGCCACTTCGAAGACACCCATGGGCCCGTTCCACACCACGGTGGCCGATTCCAGCACGGCTTGAGCGTAGGCAGCGGCCGTCTCCGGTCCGATGTCCAGGCCCTTCCAGCCGTCCGGGATGCCCTGAGTCACGCGCACGACCCGGGTCTCGGCGTCCGCATCGATGTCCTGTGCGATGACCACATCGGTGGGCAGCAGCACCGTCACGTTGCGCTCTTCAGCGTCCTTCAGGATCTGCAGGCAGGCGTCCACCCAGTCGGGTTCGAACAGCGAGTCGCCGATCGCGTGTCCTTGCGCGGCCAGGAACGTGAAGCACATCCCGCCGCCGATGATCAGCCGGTCCACGGTCTGCAGCAGGTTGTCGATCACCCCGAGTTTGTCCGAGACCTTCGACCCGCCCAGCACCACCGTGTACGGCCGGGCCGGATCCTTCAGGACGGTGGCGAAGGAGCGGATCTCCTTCTCCACCAGCCGTCCGGCCGCGTTCGGCAGCAGCTTGGCCACGTCGGTGACACTGGCCTGCTCCCGGTGCAGCACACCGAAGCCATCACTGACGTAGGCGTCGCGACCCGCAGCCAGTTCCGCAGCGAGTGCCGCGCGCTGCGCGGGATCCTTGCTGGCCTCCCGGGCATCGAAGCGGATGTTCTCGAGCAGGACCACCCGGCCGGGCTGCCCCGGCAGGAACTCCCCTGCCGGGGCCAGGTCCACGGGCACGCCCAACAACTCGGCCATACGCGCGGCGACCGGCGCCAACGACAGTTCCGGCTTCACCTCGCCCTTGGGCCGCCCCAGGTGGGCGACCACGACCGGCATCGCGCCGGCGTCGAGCAACTCCTGCAGAGTGGGCACGGCCGCCCGGATCCGTCCGTCGTCGGTGATCCGGCCATCGGCCAGCGGGACGTTCAGATCCAGGCGCACCAGTACCGAGGCGCGTGACAGGTCCAGGTCGCTGAGTGTGTGCATCAGTCGACGGAGGCCATGTAGCGCAGCAGGTCGACCAGGCGGTTGGAGTAGCCCCACTCGTTGTCGTACCAGCCGACGACCTTCACCGGCTTGCCCTGCGAGTTCGTCAGGCCGGCGTCGAAGATGCACGACGACGGGTCGGTGACGATGTCACTGGAGACGATCGGGTCCTCGGTGTAGCGCAGGATGCCCTTCAACGGCCCCTCGGCGGCGGCCTTCATGGCAGCGTTGATCTGGTCGGCCGGGGCCTCCTTGGTCAGGTTCACCGTGAGGTCGGTGGCCGAGCCGGTCGGGAGCGGCACGCGCATCGCGTAACCGTCCAACTTGCCCTTCAGCTCCGGAATCACCAGGGCGATCGCCTTGGCGGCACCCGTGGTGGTCGGGATCATGTTGATCGCGGCAGCACGGGCGCGACGCAGGTCCTTGTGCGGGAAGTCCAGCACGTTCTGGTCGTTGGTGTAGGCGTGGATGGTGGTCATGAGACCGTTCTCGATGCCGAACTCGTCCAGCAGCACCTTGGCCATCGGGGCCAGGCAGTTCGTGGTGCAGGAGGCGTTCGAGACGATGTTGTGCTCTGCCGGGTTGTAGTCGGTGTGGTTCACGCCCATCACGAACGTGGCGTCTTCGCCCTTGGCCGGGGCGGAGATGATGACCTTCTTGGCGCCGGCGTCGATGTGCTTGCGGGCGTCCTCGGCCTTGGTGAAATGCCCGGTGGACTCGATCACGTAGTCGACGTCCAGACCGCCCCAGCCCAGGGCGGCGGGGTCGCGCTCGGCCAACGATTTGATGGCCTTGCCGTCGTGGATGATCTCCGTGTCAGTGGAGGTGACCTCACCAGGCAGCCTGCCCAGAACGCTGTCGTACTTCAGCAGGTGGGCCAGGGTGGCGTTGTCCGTCAGGTCGTTGACCGCGACGATCTCGATCGGCTCGTTGCCGAAAGCAGTCTGCGAGTCCCCCAGTGCCTCCACCGCACGGTAGAAGTTGCGACCGATACGTCCGAATCCGTTGATGCCGACACGAATTGTCACTGATTACTCCTTAGGTTGAGTAATCCAATTCTATCGGTAGGTCAGACAAGTTCGTCGTCGGCTGCAAGTCCAGCCTCAGTGTCCGGGATGCCCAGTTCCCGAGCCCGCCGATCGGCCAATCCGAGCAACCGCCGGATGCGCCCGGCGATGGCATCTTTGGTCATCGGCGGGTCCGCCAGCGCCCCGAGTTCCTCCAGCGACGCCTGCCGGTTCTCCATCCGCAGTTTGCCGGCCGCGGCCAGGTGGTCCGGCACATCGTCGCCCAGGATCTCCAGGGCACGCTCCACACGGGCGCTGGCCGCCACCGCCGCCCGCGCCGAGCGGCGCAGGTTGGCGTCGTCGAAGTTGGCCAGTCGGTTGGCGGTCGCCCGGACCTCGCGGCGGGTCCGGCGCTCCTCCCAGACGAGCACCGATGCGTGGGCGCCCATCCGGGCGAGGATCTGGCTGATCGCGTCGCCGTCGCGGATGACCACCCGCTCGACGCCGCGCACCTCCCGGCTCTTGGCGGGAATCCCCATCCGACGGGCGGCGCCGACCAGCGCCAGCGCCGACTCCGGGCCGGGGCAGGTGATCTCGAGCGCCGAGGAACGCCCGGGTTCGGTCAGCGACCCATGGGCCAGGAAGGCACCCCGCCAGGCCGCCTCGGCATCGCAGATGCCCGCCGTCACCACGTGTGGGGGCAAACCCCGCACAGGGCGCCCGGAGGCATCCACCATGCCTGCCTGCCGGGCCAGTTGTTCGCCGCCCTGGACGACACGGACCATGTACCGCGTGCCCTTGCGCAGCCCACCCTTGTGCACCACGGCGAAATCCGCCTGCTGTCCGAAGATCTCACTCAGGTTCGCGCGCAGACGACGGGCCGCGGACCCGGTGTCGAACTCGGCCTCGACCACGATCTTGCCGCTCACGATGTGCAACGCCCCGCCGAACCGGAGCATGGCCGACGTCTCCGCCTTGCGGCAGCACGGCTTGGTCACTTCGAGTTGATTGAGTTCGTCCTTGACGGCCGCTGTCATCGCCATGGGCCGATTCTCACACGCCGCGACACGCCGCAATGAGGGAACGGGCATATCGTGCACGCCACTCGCCCCGGGCGGCGCCGGGTCTGGCTCCGCGGCTGGCTCCGCGGCCCTCGGGTGGGGTACCCGGCGTGCCCGCACGCCCACTGCCCACGGCCGAGTGCTGCGCCTCAGACCAGGAACCGCTGGAACACCGAGGCGAGCAGCAAGGTGTCGTGCACGGGTTGCGGCCGCCCGCCCTCGACCGCCCGCACTTCCTCGATCACCACCTCCGCGCCGACCGCCGCACAAGCGGCCTGCAACGCCGACTCGTCGTGCACCGAACTCGGGTCGACGATGACCGCGTCCAGTCGCATGTCGGGGAAGGTGGTCGCCAAGTTGTCCAAGTACATCGCGGGGATGAACCCGCTGGTCTCCCCCACCTGCGGCGCGACGTTGACCACGAGCACCTTGGTGGCAGCGCTGCTGACGATCGCGTCGTGCACCGGCCGCACGTACAGGTGGGGCAACACGGAGGTGAACCAGCTGCCCGGGCCCAGCACGACCAGTCGCGCGGCTGTCGATCGCCTCGATCACCGGCTGACAGGCCTCGGGTTCGGGCGGATCGATGCGCAGGGCCAGCACTTCCCCGCTCGTCGTGGCGATATCCACCTGCCCCCGCAACGTGGAGACCGTCCCGTCCGCAGCGCGCACCTCGGCGATCAGATCCACGGGCTCCCGGGCCACCGGCAGCACCCGGCCCTGCGCCTCCAACAGCGCGG
This sequence comes from uncultured Actinomycetota bacterium, assembly GCA_963733395.1. GTDB lineage: Bacteria > Actinomycetota > Actinomycetes > S36-B12 > UBA10799 > JADKAV01. The sequence continues at coordinate 242,410 of CAVTCZ010000013.1, read as the reverse complement.
CCACCCAGTCCAGCCCGACGACCGCGTCGCCAGTCTCCTCCCAGAGCGCCGAGATCAGCAGGTTGCCCACGGCGTGCCCCGCGAGTTCACCCTCGCCCACGAACCGGTGCTGCAGCACCCGCGACCAGGTCCGTCCCCAGGTGTCATCGCCACACAACGCCGCCAGCGCCATCCGCAGGTCGCCGGGCGGTATCAACCCCAACTCCCGCCGGATGCGTCCGGACGACCCGCCGTCGTCGGAGACCCCGACCACCGCGGTGAGTGAGTCCGTGACCCGGCGCAGTGCTCGCAGCGAGGCCGCCAGGCCGTGTCCCCCGCCCAGCGCGACGACCGATGGTCCGGTCGTCCAACTGGCCGCCCGCAGTGGCTTCATTCGCGGCCCAGATCCCGGTGCTGAACGACCACCTGGTGCCCGTGTTCCCGCAGCATCTCTGCCAGCCGCTCGACCATCGCGACACTGCGATGCTTGCCGCCGGTGCAGCCGATCCCGATCGTCACGTAGCGCTTGCCCTCCCGGACGTACCCGTCGGCCACGAGGTTGACGAGATCGGAATAGTGCCCGAGGACATCCAGTGCCCCCTCCCGGCTCAACACGTAGTCGCTGACCTCGGTGTCCCGCCCGGTCTGGTCGCGCAGCTCCGGGACCCAGAACGGGTTCGGCAGGAATCTCACGTCACCGACCATGTCGGCGTCCACCGGGATGCCGTACTTGAAACCGAAGCTCAAGACCGACACTCGGATCACCTCCGGCCCGGGGCCGCGATAGTTCGCCTCGATCACCCGACGCAGGTCGTGCACGGACTTCGTCGACGTGTCCACCACCATGTCGGCGCCGGCCCGGAACTCCTGCAGCCTCACCCGCTCCTCGCGCAGTGCGTCGAGCAGGGTGCCGTCCTCCTGCAGCGGGTGCGGCCGCCGCGACGACTCGAACCGGCGCACGAGCACCTCCTCGGAGGCCTCGAGGAACAGGATCCCCACGTTCACATGCGCCTCGCGCAGCGCCTGCGTGACCGTGACCAGATTGGAGAACAGCGGCCCGCCACGCACGTCCACGACGACCGCCAACCGCTGCACGTCCGCACGCGGCTGCAGCAGGTCGATGGTCGACTGCAGCAAGGACGGCGGCAGGTTGTCCACGACGAACCACCCGGCATCCTCCAACGCCCTCGCAGCCGTGCTGCGCCCGGCACCCGACATCCCCGTGACGATGAGCACCTCGAACCGAGGGTTGTTCATGAAGGCCTCCCAGGCCCATCTTCGTCAATTACCTCGCCGGTAGTCACGTTGACCGCCGGCGTCACCGTTTCGGCGGCCAGATGCCGGTTGATCGACACCGCCAGATCGTCACTGATCCCCGGCACCGCGGCCAGTTCCTCAATGGTCGCTTTGCGCAACCGGTTCAACGAGCCGAACGTCCGCATCAGCGCTTTGCGCCGGTTCGGCCCGACGCCGGGGATGTCCTCCACGACGCTGGTGGACAACCGGCGGCTGCGCTTCTGCCGGTGGTAGGTGATCGCGAACCGGTGCGCCTCGTCCCGGATCCGCTGGAGCAGGTACAGGCCCTGGCTGCGGCGGGACAGGATCACCGGGTCATCGCTGCCGGGGACCCACACCTCTTCCAGGCGCTTGGCGAGTCCCGCCACCGCGAGGTCGTCGATCCCCAGCTCCTTCAGGGCGTTCTCCGCAGCGGCCACCTGGGGCTTGCCGCCGTCGATCAGGAGCAGCTGCGGCGGGTAGCGGAAGGCCTTGCGCTCGTCGTTGGCTGCGCCGGCGGGGCCGAACTCGATGTCGGTGGCCTCCGCACGCTCGGCCAGGTAGCGCGTGAAGCGCCGGCGGACCACCTCCGCGACACTGGCCACGTCGTCCTGCCCGGCGACGCCGCGGATGGCGAACCTGCGGTAGTCGGACTTGCGGGGCAGTCCGTCCTCGAACACCACCATGGAAGCGACCACGTCGTTGCCCTGCAGGTTCGAAATGTCCACACACTCGATGCGCAGCGGAGCCTGCGCCATCTCCAGCGCCTCCGCGATCTCCTCCAGGGCGGCTGCGCGGGTACTCAGATCGCCGGCCCGGCGCAGTTTGTGCGACTGCAGCGTCTGCCTGGCGTTGGTCGTGACCGTCTCCAGCAGCGAGCGCTTCCGGCCTCGCTGCGGCACCTTCACCGCGACCCGGTGCCCCGATTTGGCGGTCAGCCAGTCCGCCACGGCGGGTTCGGGCAGTTCGGTCACAAGGACCTGGTAGGGGATATCGGCGTCGTCGTCGCCGTACAACTGCTGCATGACCCCGGTCATCAACTCGGTGGGGCCCTCGTCGGCCACCTTCTCCAGCACGAAGGCGTGCTGCCCCCGGACCCGTCCACCGCGCACATGGAAGACCTGGAAGGCGGCCTCCAACTCGTCCTCCACATGTCCGATGACGTCGGCGCTGGTGTCGGCCGGCAGCACCAGCGCGCTGCGCTCCATCGCCTTGCGCAGCGCCCCGAGGTCGTCGCGCAACCTGGCGGCCGTCTCGTAATCCTGTTGATCCGAGGCGGTCCGCATCCGCCGTTCCAGGTCCTTCATGAAGCGATCGGTGCCATTGCCCAGGAAGGAGACGAGATCCGCGGCCAGTGCCCGGTGATCCTCCTCGGAGATGCGACCGACACACGGGGCGCTGCACTTGCCGATGTAGCCGAGCAGGCACGGCCGGCCCATCTGGCTGGACCGCCGGAAGACCCCGTTGCTGCAGGTCCGCACCGGGAACACCCGCAGGAGTTGGTCCACGGTCTCCCGGATGGCCCAAGCCTGGGCGTACGGCCCGAAGTACTTGACCCCCTTGCGCTTCTCGCCGCGCATGACCAGGACCCGCGGGTACTCCTCGCTCATCGTGATCGCGAGGTACGGGTAGGACTTGTCGTCGCGGTACTTGACGTTGAACCGGGGGGCGAACTGCTTGATCCACTGGTACTCGAGTTGGAGGGCCTCGGTCTCCGAATCGACCACGACCCAGTCGACCGACGACGCCGTCTGCACCATGGCCGCGGTCCGGGGATGCATACCGAGGGGGCTCTGGAAGTAGCTTGAGAGCCGACTTCGCAGATTTGTGGCCTTTCCCACATAGATGACCCGCGTGTCAGGATCTCTGAAACGATAAACACCTGGTAAGGGCGGGATGCTGCCTGCAGGCGGCCGGTATGACATCGGGTCTGCCACATCTCCCAGGCTATGACAGACAGGATTGATCGTCGTGCGAGTTCGAGTGCTGGCCACGTTGGCCGTGGTCGGGGCAGTGGCCCTGACCGGACCGGCTGTGGCCGCCACCCCGGCCCCGAGCGGAATGCTGTTCGTGGAGGGCGACTCACTGACCGTCGGCTCGTCGTCGGCCATCAAGTCCCACCTCCGCACCGATTTCCGCCGCATCACGGTGGATGCGCAAGTGGGCCGCAGCACCTCCACCGGCGTCGGCCGGTTGGGTGCCGGGCGCAACGCCAGTGTCTGGGTGGTCGCCCTGGGGACCAACGACTCACCGAGCCCCTGGGCCATGCGGCAACACGTCAAGACCGTGCTCAAGCGAGCCGGTGACCGCCCGGTGCTCTGGGTGTCGGTCTGGCGCTCCCCCGCCTACGGCAAGGTCAACCGGATGCTCAGTGCGCTCGATACGTCGTCGGCGCAACTGTCCGTGCTGCGCTGGGACCTGTTCATCAAGGAACATCCCCGCCTGCTGGCCTCCGACCGCATCCACCTGACCCCAGCCGGGTACGAGGTCCGCGGCCGCATGATCGCCGACGCGGTCCGGGCACTGCTCGGCGGACGCTGAACGACGTTCCCAGGGCGGTTGTGTGTCGACGTTGCAGTGACACGCCGGTGTCTCGCGGATGCCATGTCTCGGGACATCCCGGGCACTTCTGTCTCACGACAGGACGGTTCGGGGCGGTTTCCAGGCGGTATTCGATGCGTTCGAGCTCGATGGTGATTGTGAATCCCCATGCCTTCGGCAGCACCAGACCACCCTGGGCGAACAGCCGCGCCAGCGTCGACGGTCGCGGCGCGCGTACTCGCCACTGCGTTGCGCCCCAACCACCGCGACTGTTGCGCCGTTGCGCCCCAACCACCGCGACTGTTGCGCCGTTGTCGGTTTGGGTACCCCGAAACCAGCAACCGCGCAACACTCGTGCGCGGTGACCAGCAACCGCGCAACACTCGCGCCGGAGCCCCCAGAACCCGCGCGGCGTGTCCGTGCAACTTCGCCACAACGACCCCGCCAGGCGATCAGCCCTTCGCCACGCCTTCCAGGATGAGGGTGGCGTATGCCTGGCACCCCGTCGGGTTGAGGTGGATGCCGTCGGGGTAGAGCCCCTCGGTCAGGACGCTGGCGTTCCAGTCGATCACGTGCGCGTTGGGCCACCGCCCCGGCATGGCCCGCAACCGCTGGTTCACGGCGTCCTCGTAGGCGTACCGCTCCACTTCGGGCAGTTCGACGGTCACCCAGTACACCGAGCGCTCAGGCCCTGCGGCGCGCATGATCCGGTCGAGCGACTTGAACCCGAACGGCGAGTTGGTGCCGAGCGCCACGACGATCCGGGGATACAGCCGGTTCTCCGCAGCTCGCTGCTCGATGCGCTCGGCCCCCTCCCGCATGGTCCGGTTCTCCACAGCGCGCACCCGGACATCCGTGTCGGCCAGGCATGACTTCGCCCCGAGCAGAACCGAGTCCCCCAGCGCCAGGACCGGCCCGGTGAGGACCGGTTGGGTGTGCGGGATGGCCTGTGACAGGACCGCCTGCGGAGATGGCATCCCGGTCTTGCCGCTCACCCACAGACCGCCCACGACGATCGCCAGGGTCGCCAGCACCCCGCCCAGGATGGTCGGTAGTCGCTGGGCGAGGGAATCCTCGTCGTGCTCGGTCACGCCCCGCCGTTCAGCCCAGGACGATCTGGTCGCCGTCGACCTTGACCGGCACAGATGTCAGACCCGTGGTCGCGGGGCCCTGGATGACCGAGCCGTCCGCGATCGAGAACTCGGACCCGTGGCACGGGCAGATGATCATCTGATCGGTGACCTCGTTGACCAGGCAGCCCTGGTGCGGGCAGACGGCACTCAATCCGACGAACTCGCCGGGCTGCGGTTGTGTGATCACGACCTTGGTCTGACCGGAGTCGACGATCACGCCGCCCTCCAGGGGCACTTCCGCTGCCGCGGTCAGCGCTTCACCGGAAGTCGCCGGTGACGTCTGTGGTGCGGCGGACCCAGCAGCAGTCGGCTGGGTGTCGGTCGACCCACTGTCGGACGAGCAGCCGGCGAGGGCCACACCAGCGACTCCGAGTGCCCCCGTGGCGATGACGTTGCGGCGCGAAAGATCAGACATGGCAGCTCCATTCCCTTGAAGGGAGCCTATGCGATGACGGGCCGGAGCCCGGGCAGGCAGGGCATCGTGTTCAGGCCAGCAACGGCGCCAGGAACTGACCTGTGTGGCTGCCGGGTGCGGCGGCCACCTCGGCGGGCGTGCCCTCGGCAACGATCATCCCGCCACCGCTGCCGCCCTCGGGTCCGAGGTCGATGATCCAATCCACCGTCTTGATGACATCGAGGTTGTGCTCGATGACGATGACGGTGTTGCCCTTGTCGACCAAGGAGTGCAGGACTCCCAACAGCCGTCGGACATCCTCGAAGTGCAGTCCGGTGGTGGGTTCATCGAGCACGTACACCGTCCGACCAGTCGAGCGGCGCTGCAACTCGCTGGCGAGTTTCACCCGCTGCGCCTCCCCGCCGGACAGGGTCGGCGCGGGCTGGCCGAGTCGCACGTAGCCGAGGCCCACGTCCACGAGCGTCGTCAGGTGGCGGCTGATGGCCGGGATCGCGGCGAAGAACTCGGCCGCCTCCTCGATCGGCAGGTCCAGCACCTCGGCGATCGTCTTGCCCTTGTAGTGGACCTCCAGGGTCTCCCGGTTGTAGCGCGCCCCGTGACACTCAGCACACGGCACGTACACGTCGGGCAGGAAGTTCATCTCGATCCGCAGCGTGCCGTCGCCGGTGCAGGCCTCACACCGCCCACCCTTGACGTTGAACGAGAACCTCCCCGGCAGGTAGCCCCGGATCTTCGCCTCCTCGGTCTCGGCGAACAGCCGCCGGATGTGGTCGAAGACCCCGGTGTAGGTGGCCGGGTTGGATCGGGGGGTACGTCCGATCGGCCCCTGGTCGACGTGCACCACCTTGTCCAACTGATCGACCCCGGTCACCGTGCGATGCCTGCCCGGGACCCGGCGGGCAGCGTGCAGCTCGCGGGCCAGGACCGTGTAGAGGACATCGTTGACGAGCGTGGACTTGCCGGACCCGGAGACGCCGGTGACCGCCACCAGCACCCCGAGCGGGAAGTCGACGGTGACGTCGCGCAGGTTGTGCTCCCGGGCGTTGTGCACGGTCAGCACACGCTCGGGGTCCGTCGGCCGCCGGACGGCGGGCACCTCGATGCTCTTGCGGCCCGACAGATAGGCGCCGGTGATCGAGTCCTTGCTCTTCAGCAGTTCCTTGAGCGGCCCGGAGACCACCACTTGCCCGCCGTGCTCACCCGCGGCAGGGCCGATGTCGACGACCCAGTCCGAGGCCCGGATCGTGTCCTCGTCGTGCTCGACCACGATCAGGGTGTTCCCCAGGTCGCGAAGCCGCACCAGGGTCTCGATGAGGCGGTGGTTGTCCCGCTGATGCAGGCCGATGCTCGGTTCGTCCAGGACGTACAGGACGCCGACCAGGCCGCTGCCGATCTGTGTGGCCAGCCTGATGCGTTGCGCCTCGCCGCCGGCCAAGGTTCCGGCGGCACGGTCCAGCGTCAGGTAGTGCAGACCGACGTCGATGAGGAACCGCAGGCGGGCATTGACCTCCTTGAGCACCCGTTCGGCGATCTGCGCCTCCCGGACGTCGAGATCCACGTCCTCGAGGAAGGCCGCACAGTCCGCGATCGGCATGGCTGCGATCTCGGCGATGTTCTTGCCACCGATGGTCACCGCCAGGCTCAGCGGTTTCAGCCGCGCGCCGTGACAGGCGGGGCACGGAATGTCGCGCATGTAGCCGGCGAAGCGCTCCCGCATCGTGTCCGACTCCGAGGTGGCGTGGCGGCGCTCCACGAAGGGGATCACGCCCTCCCAGCCCGTGGCATAGGTGCGCTCGCGGCCGTAGCGGTTCCGGTAGCGCACCACGACCTGTTCGCCGCGGCCGTGCAGCAGGACGTGCTGGATGTCCTCGGGCAGGTCGGCGAACGGCGTGTCCATCGAGAAGTGAAGCTCTTCGGCCAAAGCGGTCATCAACCGCTGGAAGTACTCCGAGGAACTGCTACCGGTCATGGGTGCCAGTGCCGCGTCGGCCAGGCTGCGGCCCGGATCGGGGATCACCAACTCCGGGTCCACCTCCATCCGGGTCCCGAGCCCACCGCACTCGGCACAGGCCCCGAACGGGGAGTTGAACGAGAAACTGCGCGGCTCGAGTTCCTCGAAACTCAGCCCGTCATCCAGGCAGGCCAGATGCTCGCTGAAGGTGATCTGTCGCTGCGGGTCGTCCTCGGCCACATCGACCCGATCGATGACCACCACACCGCCGCCCAGTCGTAGGGCGGTCTCGACCGTATCGGTCAGTCGGCGCTTCCCGGACTTCTTGGCCACCAGCCGGTCGACCACCACGGAGATCGAGTGCTTGACCTGCTTGCGCAGTTTCGGCACCGAGTCCAGGGGATGGGTCTTCCCGTCGACCTCCACCCGGGCGAAGCCCTGCGTCTGCAGCGAGCGGAACAGGTCCACGAACTCGCCCTTGCGCTCCCGCACGATCGGCGCGAGCACCTGGAACCGGGTGCCCTCCGGCAGTTGCAGGATCTGGTCGACGATCTGCTGCGGGGTCTGCCGCGAAACCGGTTTGCCGCACTTGGGGCAATGGGGCACGCCGATGCGCGCATACAGCAGGCGCAAGTAGTCGTAGACCTCGGTGATCGTGCCGACGGTGGAGCGGGGGTTGCGGTTCGTGGATTTCTGATCGATGGACACCGCGGGGCTCAGCCCCTCGATGAAGTCCACATCTGGCTTGTCGAGTTGACCCAGGAACTGGCGGGCGTAGGCCGACAGCGACTCGACGTATCGGCGCTGACCCTCGGCGAAGATGGTGTCGAACGCCAGACTGGACTTGCCCGAACCGGAGAGACCCGTGAACACGATCAGGGCATCACGTGGCAACTCCACATGGATGTCCTTCAGATTGTGCTCGCGAGCACCTCGCACGATGAGACGGTCCTGCACCTGACAAGGCTAACTGCGGGGTCGGACATCGCACGTGCGGTGTCCGCGGAGGGCGGACGGCCGTGCGCTGGGATGGGCCGTCACGATGGTGCGCCCGCACCTGTCCGGTCGCCCACTTCTGACAACCGGCGCGCCCCGTGAAACGGCCTGTATCGGACATTTCCGGCTCACAACTGGGCGCTTCAGCACCTGATCCGGGCCTGCCCGCCCGATTGTGATGACCCGGCCTGGAGTCCGCCCCGCGCGTCAGCGGCACCCCGGGGCATCGTCGGCGTACCGCCCACTAGCGTCGGAGGATGGCCGACAGCACGGACACCTGGCGATTCTTCGGGCGTGCCTGGCTGGCGGCTCTGGCACTGTCCTGGACGGTCGGCGTGATCGACGCCTACTCGTTCCAGGTGTACGGGGTCTTCACGTCCAACCAGGCCGGCAACCTGGTGGTGCTGGGCACGGAACTGCCGCACAACCCGGATCGCGCCGCACTGGCCGGTCTGTCGTTGCTGGGGGCGGTCGTCGGAGTGGCCATCTCGACGTTGCTCCAGCGCCTGCTGGTCCAGAAGCGCTGGTTGCAGGTGGCCGTCCCGATGATCCTCATGATCCTGCTGATCATCACGAGCTCACTCTTGCGCCACGTCTTCGCGAGTCCGCCGCAGGTGCTCGTTCCCCTGACCAGTGCTGGGTTGGCAGGTCTGGCCACTGCTGTGCTGCGGGTCCCTGCCGTGCGCGGCTGGATCACGGCGAACACCGGCGCTGTGCTGACCACGGTCCACACCGTCTTCCAGGGCCGCAAGGCCGCCCGCGCCGGCGGACAACCCGTCCAGTCGGCAGTGATGATCACCCTGGGCTTCCTGACCGGGGCACTGGCCTGGGGCTCCGGGATACTGGGCACGAACGATCCGTCCCTACCGGCGCTCATCCCGACGTTGCTGGCGGTCGGCATCGCCGTGGCCAATGAGATCCGCGCCAGCCGCGCCCACTCGTGACAGCCGAGCGCCGCACGTAGCCGGCTCTGATGGCCCACGCACCGCTCGTTGGTGTTCGTTCATTTCGTGGTGCGTTCAGACTGCGACGTCCAGCCACATCCTTCACGAACAGCCACAGACAGCCATCGGCCACCGCCCAGCCGTTGAGGAACCACGACTAGATTGACGCCATGACCTACACCGGCAAGACACATGTGGGCGGTCCGGCACAGGTCCATGAGCTGAGTCTGGTGAGCATCTCCAAACTTGCCGTCGGCCCGATGGACAACAACACGTACCTCCTGCGCTGCCGACGCAGCGGTCGGCAGTTGCTCATCGATGCCGCGGCGGAAGCTGATCGCATCCTCGACCTGGTCGGGCCGGACGGCCTGGACACCATCGTCACCACCCACGCCCATCCCGATCACTGGGGGGCGCTGGCGCAGGTCCGGGCTGCCACCGGCGCACAGAGCATCGCGCACGAGGTGGATGCGGCAGCCATCGATGCCCCCGTCGACCGAACGGTCCGCGACGGCGACACGATCGCGGTCGGTGAATGCAACCTCCAGGTCATCCACCTCGTGGGCCACACCCCCGGATCCATCGCCCTGCTGTACGACGACCCCCAGGGGGAACCGCACCTGTTCACCGGCGATTGTCTGTTCCCGGGTGGGGTCGGCAAGACCTGGCGCCCGGAGGACTTCGACACCCTCCTGGCCGGGGTCAAGGAACGGATCTTCGCATCCCTGCCCGACGAGACCTGGGTGTACCCCGGTCACGGCAACGACACGACCGTGGGGACGGAGCGACCGTCGCTGCCCGCGTGGGAGGCCCGTCGGTGGTGAGCACTCCCAAGAGCGGCATCACGACTGTCTCGGCCGCGGCAATGGGCGTGGGCGGCATGATGGGTGCCGGGCTGTACACCCTGCTCGGCCTGGCGACCACCAGCACCGGCTCCTGGCTGCCACTGGCCTTCCTCGCCGCCGGCATCGCCGCAGCATTCTCCGTCTACTCCTACGCGAAACTCGGCAGCACCTACCCCAGTCGTGGGGGTGCGGCCCAGTTCCTGCTGGAGGAGTTCGGCGAAGGCGTGGTGTCCGGGGGTCTGAACGTATTCCAGTACATCGCCTATCTCATCGCGACCGCACTGTACGCGGCCGGCTTCGCGGAGTACGTCGGCGTCGTCATGGGCGGGAACCTGCCCGACTGGCAGGCGAAGGCGATCGGAGGCGGCATCGTGCTGGTGTTCGCCGTGGTCAACGTGCTGGGCACCAAGCTCGTCGGACGGGCCGAGACGATCATCATCGGCATCGAGTCGGCCATCCTGGTGGGTTTCGTGGCGTTCGGCGTCGGCAAGGCCGACTTCTCCGCCATCACCTCGGGCGAGCATTCGGCCCTCGGTGTCGTCACCGGCGCCGCGTTGCTGTACGTCACCTACCAGGGGTTCGGCGTGGTCACCAACACGTCCGGGGAAATGCTCCAGCCCTCCAAGCAGTTGCCGCGGGCCATGTTCAGTGCTTTGGCGATCGTCGGCGTCGTGTACCTGGTGATCAGCGCCCTCGTCGTGGCGCTGGTCCCGATCGCGAAGATCGAGCAGGATGCCGGCCATGTGCTGGCGGACGCCGGTGAAGCGGTATTGGGCGGCGCCGGATTGCTCATCATCTCCGCCGCCGCGATCCTGGCGACCGCCTCGGCGGTGAACGCCACGATCTTCGCGGCCTCCAACATCGGCTACGACGTCGCCCAGAACCACCAGATCTCGGCGTCGCTGACCAAGACCGTGTGGCGCTCGGCCCCCCTGTCGCTGATGGCTGTCGGCGATCATCACCGTCGGCTTCGTGGTCTTCTTCCCGCTGTCCGCGGTCGGTCAGATGACCAGCCTCGCCTTCCTGGTCGTGTACGGGGCGGTCAGCTACGGCCATCTGCGACTGCGCCAGCACACCGGCGCGAAGGCCTGGCCGCTGGTGGCTGCCGTGGTGCTCAACGCAGCGCTCTTCGTGGCCCTGCTCGTCGACGCGATCCGGTCCGGCAGTCCCGCGACCTGGATCACCCTGCTGGCCGCGCTGGTCGGCAGTTTCGCCTTCGAGGCGATCTACCGGCGCCGCCAATCAACCGCGCACTGAGTAGCCCTCCATGCGCAACCTCAGCGTGTCGTAGATCGGCGGCGCCTTGCGCACGCTGCACAGCGCGGTCGCCATCGCCGCGGCCACCAGCATCGGGACCAGGACAGTGGTCGTGGCGGTCATCTCCACGCACAGCAGGATGCCCGTAACTGGCGCGCGCACCACTGCCGCGAAGAAGGTGGACATCCCCACGATCGCAAAGGCTTCGACGGGCAGATCCAGGGCGGGCAGCATCATGTTGCAGAGCGTTGCGGTGAGCGACCCGAGCGCAGCCCCCACCACCAGCAGCGGGGCGAACAGGCCACCGGGTGTACCCGCGGAGTACGACAGCGGGCCCAGGAACCATCGCACCACGAGCGTGAGCACCAACGCGCCGAAAGGCAGCCCCAGTGTCAGCACCCGGTCGGCCAGGACCTCGCCGCCACCGACCAGCCAGGGCGCGACCACTCCCAGTGCACCGACCATCGCACCGATCACGGCGGCCTTGACCTCCGGCGCCACCCGCAGCCGGTCCATAGCGTTGAGGTTCCAGATCACCAGTCGGTTGTAGTGGATCCCCAACCAACCGATCAGCAATCCCATCGGCGCGTAGACGACCAGATGCCACAGCCGGGCGTCCTCCATCGGCGGGACCGGCAGCACCGGATGCGAACCCACCAGCGGTGTGGCCACCGCCAGCGCAACCCCGCTGGCGACGAGGGTGGCCACCACGAGCCTGGTACGGATGGCCCGGGCGAGTTCCTCGAGCACGAAGACGGCGCCACCCAGTGGCGCGCTGAAGGCCACCCCCAGTCCGGCCCCGGCCAGCGACGCACTCAGCGTCCGCGTGTCATGGGGGTCCAGCCCGGCCCGGCGCGAGATCTCGCCACCGACCGAGGCACCCATCTGCACGGTCGGGCCCTCCCGGCCCAGGGCCATACCGACACCGATCGCCAGCGTGCCGCCCACGAACTTGGCCGGCACCACCCGCAGCGGGGCCGACTGCCCCTCATGGCGCATCAGTGCTTCCACCCGCTGCACCCCACTGCCGGACGCCTCCGGCGACCAGCGCACGAGCAGTCGCGCGACGGCCACCCCCAGTGCTGCCCCCAGCACCGGCAGGACCAGTCGCCAGCCACCGAGATCACGAGCCCACACCAAGAGGGTCTCCCACCACCGCGCCGCTTCGACCAGCACGACCCGGAAGGCGCCTCCCAGCAGCCCGGTGAGGATCCCGCCCAGTACCGCGAGCAGCACCAATCGCGGCAGCCCGGTTTCGGCGCTGTCGTCGGGCGGCGGGCTGTCGGCGGATCTGGGCATCCGGCTGCACGCGCCGGAGTCTAGTGCCCGCAACCGGCCGGGGACCCGGCGCTAGTCCTCCCCGGGGGTATCCCCCGCGGCCCGTTCGACATAGCGCTCATGCACGAGGCTCGCCACCACTGTGACCGTGAGGATGGCGACGATCACGGCCAGACTGGCCCAGTTCGAGATCACCGGCACGTCGAACGGCTGCCCGTCGTTGAGGAACGGCAGCGAGTTCTCATGCATCGCCTCGAGGATCAGCTTCACGCCGATGAAGCCGAGCACGGCGGCCAGACCGAGGCCCAAGAAGACCAACCGGTCGAGCAGATTGCCGAGCAGGAAGTACAACTGCCGCAGCCCCATGAGCGCGAACACGTTGGCGGTGAACACGATGAACGGGATCTGCGTGAGCCCGAAGATCGCCGGAATGCTGTCCAACGCGAACAGCACGTCAGTTGTCCCGATCGCGATCAGCACGACCAGCATGGGCGTGTACATGCGTTTGCCGTCGATCACGGTGCGCATCTTCGTGCCGTCGAACTCCTGGGCCACCGGAACCAGACGAGCGACGAATCGTACGATCGCGTTCTCTTTGTACTCCTCGTCGTCATCCTCGCCGTGGGTGGCCAGTCGTACCGCGGTGATGATCAGGAACAGCCCGAAGATGTAGAAGACCCAGGAGAACTGGGCGATGATCGCGGCGCCCAGCGCGATGAAGATCCCGCGCAGCACCAGGGCGATGATGATGCCCCACATCAGCACGTACTGCTGCAATTGCCGCGGGACGTAGAACCGGGCCATGATCAGCACGAAGACGAACAGGTTGTCGACGCTCAGCGAGTACTCGGTGAGCCAACCGGAGAAGAACTGGACCGCGATGTCGGACCCGAACTGCCATCCCAGGAACAGGCCGAACAGGATCGCGCTGCCCACGAACAACCCCAGCCACCGCAACAGCTCGGGCGTCTTCGGCACGTGCGGGCGGCGGCCGACGATGAGGAAATCGAGCGTGAACAGACACCAGGAACAGGGCGATGGTGACCGCCCAGAGCCACCCGGGGACGGTCACGAACCAGCGTCCTGCATACCCCGGAGCTCCTTCTTCAACTCGGCCACTTCGTCGCGATAGCGGGCGGCCACCTCGAACTGCAGTTCCTCGGCGGCGTTGTGCATCGCCTGCGTGAGTTGTTCTATCAGATCGGTCAGATCCTGCGCGGGCATGGACGCCAGTGCGGCCGCATGGCGGCCGACCTCAGCGGCTGGCGCCTTCGGCCCGACCCCCCGGCTCAGGCCCCGGCCGGAGCCGGCCAGCAGTTCCTGGGTGTCTGCATCCTCGCGCGCAAGCAGGTCGGTGATGTCGGCGATCTTCTTCCGGATCGGCTGCGGGTCGAGCCCGCGCTCGGAGTTGTAGGCGACCTGCTTGACGCGCCGGCGATTGGTCTCGTCGATGGCGGTGCGCATCGAGTCCGTGATCGTGTCGGCGTACATGTGCACCTGCCCGGAGACGTTGCGAGCAGCCCGCCCGATGGTCTGGATCAGGCTACGCTGCGAACGCAGGAAACCCTCTTTGTCCGCGTCCAGAATGCTCACCAGGCTCACCTCGGGCAGGTCGAGGCCCTCCCGCAGCAGGTTGATGCCGACGAGCACGTCGTACTCCCCCAGCCGCAGTTCCCGCAGCAGTTCCACGCGCCGCAGAGTGTCGACCTCGGAGTGCAGGTAGCGCACCCGCACCCCGTTCTCGAGCAGGTAATCCGTGAGGTCTTCGGCCATCTTCTTGGTCAGCGTGGTGACCAAGACCCGCTCGTCGCGCCCGGCCCGGGCGTGGATCTCGGTCATCAGGTCATCGATCTGGCCGCGAGTGGGCTTGACGATGATCTCCGGGTCGATCAGGCCCGTGGGCCGGATGACCTGTTCCACGACATCCCCGCCCACCTTGCTCAACTCGTAGGGCCCGGGAGTCGCTGACAGATAGATGGTCTGCCCGATCCGCTCCACGAACTCCTCCCAGCGCAACGGCCGGTTGTCCATCGCGCTCGGCAGCCGGAAGCCGTGCTCGACGAGGTTGCGCTTGCGGCTCATGTCCCCCTCGTACATCCCGCCGATCTGCGGCACCGTCACATGGGACTCGTCGATCACCAGCAGGAAGTCCTCCGGGAAGTAGTCCAGCAGGCAGTTCGGTGCCGACCCGGGCGCCCGGCCGTCGATGTGCCGCGAGTAGTTCTCGATGCCGTTGCAGAACCCGACCTGCTGCATCATCTCCACGTCGTACTGCGTGCGCATGCGTAGGCGCTGGGCCTCGAGCAGGTGGTTGGAGCGTTCGAGTTCCGCGAGCCGCTCCTGCAACTCCTGCTCGATACCGCCGATCGCCCGGTTCATCCGCTCCGGGCCGGCCACGTAGTGGGTCGCGGGGAAGACGTACAGTTCCGTGTCCTCGGTCAGGACCTCACCGGTGACCGGGTGCAGCGTCATGAGCCGCTCCACCTCATCGCCGAAGAACTCGATGCGCACCGGGTGCTCCTCGTACATCGGGAAGACCTCGACGGTGTCTCCGCGCACCCGGAACGTCCCGCGGGTGAAGGACAGGTCGTTGCGGGCGTACTGGATCTGCACCAGCCGCCGCAGCATCGAGTCCCGGTCCACCTCGTCGCCCACCCGTAACCGCAGCATCCGGTCCACGTACTCCTGCGGGGTGCCGAGACCGTAGATCGCGCTGACCGTGGCCACGACGATCACGTCGCGGCGGGTGAGCAGGCTGTTGGTCGCGCTGTGCCGCAGCCGCTCGACCTCCTGGTTGATCGAGGAGTCCTTCTCGATGAACGTGTCCGTCTGCGGGATGTACGCCTCGGGCTGGTAGTAGTCGTAGTAGCTGACGAAGTACTCCACGGCGTTGTCGGGCATGAGTTCCCGGAACTCGTTGGCCAGCTGCGCGGCGAGGGTCTTGTTCGGGGCCATCACCAGGGTCGGCCGCTGCAGCTTCTCCACGATCCAGGCGGTGGTGGCGCTCTTGCCGGTGCCGGTGGCCCCGAGCAGCACGACGTCCTTGGCGTCGGCCTGGATGCGCCGGGTGATCTCCTCGATCGCGGCGGGCTGGTCGCCGGCGGGCTCGTAGTCGCTGATGACCCGGAACGGAGCCACGGTGCGCTGCAGGTCGGTGACGGGTCGGGCCATGGGTCCACGCTACGACGGGGGTGGGACATCGACCGTCACCCGTCCAGCCCTGTTTGTCGGTGTTCGTGCAGTTGGGTGCCGTTCCTCGGCCGACGAGCGACAACCAACTGCACGAGCGGCCACAAACGCAACGGGCACCGCTAGCCTCGAGCCATGCGGCGCGTCGGCCTCACTGGGGGCATCGGATCCGGCAAGTCCACTGTGGCCCGATTGCTGGCCGGCCTCGGTGCATCGGTGATCGATGCCGACGCCATCGCGCGGGAGGTTGTCGCCCCGGGCAGTGAGGGGCTCGCCGCGCTGGTGGCCACCTTCGGACCGCGGATTCTCACCCCGGAAGGCAGTCTGGACCGAGCAGTTCTGGCCGAGATCGCCTTCGCCGACCCCGGCGCCCGGGAGCGACTCAACGCCATCACCCACCCGCGTATTGCCGCCCGCACCGCGGAGCTCATGTCAGCCTTGCCGGACGATGCGGTGTTTGTTCACGACGTGCCGCTGCTTGCCGAACTCGGGCTGCAGAAAGCCTACGACCTGGTCGTCGTGGTGGACGCGCCTGATGACCTGCGGGTGCGCCGCCTCGTGGAGCGCGGGTTGTCCGAAACGGACGCCCGGGCCCGGATCGCGGCACAGGCGACCCGCGAACAGCGTCTGGCCGTCGCCGACGTCGTGATCGACAACTCCGGAACCTTGGAAAGCCTCAGGGAGCAGGTGGAGTCGGGCGTGGCCGCGGGTGTCCGGCCGGCCTTGAGCAATCGCGGACCGAGCCACTCCCAGTACCGCCGCGCCCCCTCCTCGGTGAAGTGCACACCGTCGGTGTGCATCGGGACGCCGTCGATCTGCGCCCGGTACTGCTGACCGTCGCACAGGAACCCGTTCGGGTCGATCACCGTGATGTCGCGGCCACTGCGCGCCACCGCCTCCCGTGCCGCCTCGTTCACCGCGGCGATCCGGCCCGGGTCGTTGACCACTGCGGGGTATCGTCCCGCCTGGAACAGCACGGCATCGGGAAGGTCCAGCTCTGGCGCGCCATGACAGGTGTTCAGCACCACCGCCTGCTGGGAGGTGGCGGCCGCCAGCTCATTGAGGACCTGTTCGTAGTCCCGGATCGTCGCTTCCCGCCACCGCGGGTCGGTGTACGGGACCGCTTCGCCGTCGATCCAGCGGTCGTACTGCTCCCAGGGACCGGGGAACAGCACTCCCAACGTGGCGCCAGAGGCTGCGATGCGGGAGGCGCGCTCTGCGTCCCACTTCGCGCACTCGGGCCGTACCGGCATCCGCACGTCGTTGAGCGCCGCGTCGAACGGAACCACCCCGCACCCGAACTCGGTCCCCGGCAGCACCGCGAACCCCGCGACGGAGCCCGGTTCGTACGCGGCGAACAGCGACAGCGCGATGGAGTCGCCCACCAGGATCGCCCGGACGTCCCGGGCCGGCGCCGGTGTGGCAGGTCCGGGTGAGGTCGGCACAGGGCTGGGTGATCGCGTCGCACTGTCGCGGATCGCCTCCAAGGAGTCCGGAGCCGTCGGTCGCGCGGTGGCAGCGGTGAAACCGACCAATCCCAGAACGACCAGCGGGGCGCCGACCACCACCGCCAGCCGTTGGCCCGATGTCAGCCGGCCCAGGGCTCCCCGCCGGATCGGCATCTCGACGAAATAGAACGAGGCGGCAGCGATGCCGAAAGTCACCGTGAAGCGCAGGACCAGCAGGGCCAGGCCGGTGAGCCCGGTCCGCGTCGGGCTCAAGACCACGTAGACCGGCCAGTGCCACAGATACAGGCCGTAGGAGATCCGGCCGATCCACACCATCGGGCCCCACGCCAACGTCCGCCCGACAACACCGTGCGGATCCGCCATGACGGCCGCTAGCAGTACCGCGCTGACCACGGCGACCAGCAGGAACCCGCCGGAGTAGAGCCAGTCGTCGCTGTCGGAGACCAACACCACGAGGGACGCAACCCCGAGCAGGCCCAGGGGTGCCGCCCAACGGGCCAGCGGGCGTACTCGTTCCATCGCACCGGGCGTGAACACACAGGCCAGGCAGGCCCCGACGAGCAGGGCCTGCACCCTGGTGTCGGTTCCGTAGTACTCCCGGGATGGGTCGTCGCCGGGACGGAAGAGCACCGCCATCAGCCCCGCCGAGACCAACGCGAGCAGGCCGAACCCGAGCGCCCACCAGCGCCGTGACCGCACCCGCGGCAGCAGCAGGACCAGGGCCAGCGGCAGCAACAGGTACCACTGCTCCTCGATGGCCAGCGACCAGGTGTGGGTCAGAGGCGAGGGGTCCTGGAACTGCTCGAAGTACGAGTTGCCCGAGGCGATGAACCACCAATTGCTCACATAGAACAGCGCGGCCAGCACGTCGCCGCGGATACTGTCGGCGGCTTGGCCCGAGAGGAACGCCGCATAGACCAGCACCACCACCAGCACGACGAACAGCGCCGGCAGCAGCCGCCGTGCCCGCCGGCCCCAGAACGCCGGCAGGTCCAGCCGGCCCGTCCCTTCGAACTCCAACAGCAGCAGCGTCGTGATCAAGAACCCGGAGAGCACGAAGAAGATGTCCACCCCGAGGAAGCCGCCGCCGGTCAGGGCCACCCCGCCGTGGTAGAGCATGACGGCCAGGACGGCGATGGCCCGCAGACCGTCGAGGGCCGGGGAGTACTTCACCGCTTGTCCACCATCGTCCGCACGCTGCGATTTCTGATCATCACGCCGCCCCCCATCGGTGCGGGGTAGCTCCCCGAGGTGGGGTGGATCAGGCCCCTTGCCGCCACCGCCGCACCCCGCGGACCGTCAGACGCCAGGATCCGCGTGCGCCACCAGGTTCGCGGATCGCCACGTTGCGGGAGTACCTGGGTCATGGACCGACCGCCAAGTCCTGGGTGCCCGCCCCACCTGCGCGTGCGGCTCCAACACATATCGACGTCTCAGGCGTGAGCGTGCGGATCTCGAATCCAGCGAAAGTCCCCGCTGGTGGACTGAACCATGCCGACTTCAGCCCCGCCTCCAACTGCGCCGACTGCCGCCAACCGCCGCTGCGCACCTCCACGGTCGAGGGCACGGAAGCGAGGTAATCGACCGCGAGCAGCGGATTGCCCAGGCCCGCTTCGCCCATCGGCACCCGGGTCCACTCTCCTGCGGTTGGGACCGAGCAATCTGCTCCGAAACCAGGGGCGGTCATGGACTTGACGGGCGCGACGGTGACCGGCGCGACGGCGCCCCGGAAGTCCGCACCGACCGGGAACAAGGTCGATTCCATCAGCCGCGGCTGGTCGGAACCGACACCCAGGAGGGTCCGGGTCGTCCCCAGTTCGAACTCCACCCCCTCTGCCGTGGTTCCGATGAACATGCCGCTGAGCATGAAGGGAGGGCTGGGGGTGGGCACAAGGGGCGGGGCAGATGGGCCAACGAAGGAGGCCCGGGCAGATGCCAGCCACGAACGGGAGCGAGTGCCATCAGTGGTGACGGCGATGCCGGCCATGCTGGCCAATGACCCGAGCACAACGATCACGGCAATTGGAACCATCAACCAACCGGCCGTGCGCGCCCCAGGACCAGACCGAGTGGCGCCGAATGAGGCCACGGACAGGAGCAGGACCGTGCCGGTGATCAGGTAGTAGCGGGGGTCCTGATGCACGGTTGGCCCGATGAAGCCCCCACGCAGCATGGCGACCGCCGCGGTCTCCACCACCAGGAAGCCACAGATGACCCCCGCAGAATGGGCCAGTTGTGCCGCATCCCGCAACGCTGCGGCAACAATCAGGCAGCCCCACACGATCGCTGTAAGGACAACTGCCCACACGGGGGTCCCCGAGGGCAGGGTGCTGCGCTCGTCCGGCCAGAAGAGATTCATGCCGGCGACGTCGTTCATCAACCCACCCGGGCCGGCGAACCAGAGCCCGCGGATCACATCGGCGAGCGGCGCGGGCTCACCACCGGACGAAGCGGGTGAGCCTGCCACAGCCAGTCCGGCAAGTGCCGCGGTCGTAACCGCGAGGGTGACCCACAGTCGGGTATCGGCACGGAATGCCTGCCTGCAACGCGATGCGGGCCCGCCATGTGAGGACAGGTAGGCGGTGGCGAAGAGCACCGGCAACATGAACAGCGCGCGCTCGTTGAAACCAAACCCCACAATCAACAGCGCGACGATGAGCCAGGTGCTCCATCGCAGGCGTCGGGTGTGGACGGCAACCGCGGCGATGACCGCCAGCAGCGAGAACGTCTCCAGCCCGGCGGAGAACCAGGTCTCGGGGATCAACAGACCGGGCCAGAGGGCAAAGCCCACTGCCGCTGTCGCGCTGGCAGGGGTGACACCTGCGATCCCGCGCGCTGCCAGCCAGAAGGCGATGGGCAAGGCGGTTGACAGCAGGACCAGGATCAGCGCCGCGGGCCACCAGACGTGCGGCCAGAAGTGGGCCACGACCCATAGCATGCCGAATGCCAACGGCTCCCGGTGCCCGTTCCAGTCCTGCAGGATCATCTCGGAGGCCGGCGCGTTCCAGGTCGTCCAGATGTGGACAAAGTCGTCCTGCCAGTAGAACGACCGGAGTATGACCACCGCTCGCAGCACCGCGGTCACGGCGATACTGACCCAGACGATCCGACTCAACCGGGCTTCGCCGAAGCGACCCACCCGCAGGGAATCTTCGGTCTGGACCCCGGTCGAGCTGCTCATTGCCCGGATCCCATCGTGTCGGCAACAGTGGACGCGGATCTGGCCGGGACCTGCTCGACGAGCTGGGGGGCAATCCAGTCCCACATGGACAGAGCCTGCCGCTTGCTGAAGTGGATACCGTCCACATAGAGGTCGGAGGGATCCCCGAAGCAGGTTCGAGCTGCCAGATCGATCACGCCGTACCCGCGGTCCTGCGCGTACTCCCACAGAATGTCCCGGACCTTCGCGGTGCGGTCCCGGTCGTTCTTCGCGTCGTTGATGGCGTTGGAGCCAAGAGCGGTGCACGGTGGCGACGTGATGAAGATGTGCGGCACCTCGAGACCCGCGAAACTCCTGTCGAGCGTCTTGAACATGAGGTCCTTGTAGCCTTGGCTCGCAAAAGCCTGCTGTGGACCGCCATCAGTAACGTCGAACTGCAACTGGCTGCTCGCCACAAGCACGAGAGCATCGGGCCGCAGTCGCTTGATGTCGTCGCGCCACTGGCCCAGCCAGGCCTCACAGGACGTACCCGGCGGAGGACCCAGCTCTGTTGGGGCGCCGTCGGACTGCAGGAACTCGAGATCGAGGGGAGGGCAGCCCAGCAGAAGAGACCCGGTGACCGCCACGTCCGAGCGGGGGTTCAGCCACACCGGTTGCCACAAAGTTCCGCCGACCGAGTCACCGACGACGAATACCCTGACCCCGTCGCCGTGGTACTCGAACGCAGCCTGCTCCGGGAGCGCCGTGAGCGTGTCAGCCTCTCCGGCCTTGGGTGTGCAGACGAGGATCAGTGCTATCAGCGGGAGGGGCAGAGCGGCTAGAAGAATCCCAACCTTTCGGAGTGGCCAGCGTCGCAGCGGCCGCTCCAGGATCGCGTATGACACAGATGCGGCAGCGAACGTCAGGACTATTCGCAGCACCGTCGGCGCGTTCGTGTCGTTTTCGTCGATGATGACGCTGATCGGCCAGTGCCACAGGTAGAGGCCATAGCTGATCACGCCGATCCGGCGCAGTGGTTCCCACGACAGAAGCTGAGATAGACCGCCGACAGGGCTCAGCGCTCCCACGATCAAGAGCGCCGCGAAGACGCTGGACAGCAGCAACTGTGCCGGCATCCCCGACTGTTCGCGCCACAATGCAGCCATCCCGCCCAATCCCATGAGTCCAGCCCATCCGAGGACGGCCGCGTCCCGCGCTCGGAGCCTGCCGATACGGTCACCATGCCGACGCATCATCGCGACACCGATGACGCCGAGCAGAGCGCCGATCAGCAGTTGCTGTGCTCGCGTATCGGTGCTCAGATACAACCGATCCGGGTCTGAGGTCCGGGCCAGAAACGCGGTCCACACCACGGATCCGATCGCGAGGACCGCACACAGGGCCCCGACGACCTTGAGGCGGTAGTGCTTGAGCATCGCGACCACGGTCAATAGGAGCGGGAAGACGATGTACCACTGCTCCTCAACGCTCAGCGACCACGTATGCAGCAGCGGTGACGGCGACTGGTACGCATCGAAGTAGGAGACCCCGGTGTGTAGCAGCCACCAGTTGTTGACGTAGAAGAGCGTCGCCACGCCCTGGCCGCGGATTGTTGACTGCTCCAAGGCAGGCGTGGTCAACGCGTAGATGCACACGGCCATCAGCATCAGGGCCAGCGCCGGGAACAAGCGGCGGCCACGCCGCAACCAGAACCGGGCCAGCGAGAATCGGCCCGGGCTGGCTTCCACGAGCAGTGTGGTGATCAGGAATCCAGACAGGACGAAGAACACATCCACGCCGATGAAGCCACCCGGGAGCCAGGACCCGCCGAAGTGGTAGGTCATGACCGCCAGCACAGCGAGGGCGCGGATCCCATCCAGCGCCGGCACATAGGTGAGGCCCGGGGCGACCAGACGAGTCGGGGATTCGGAGGCGAGGGCGGTCATCCCGACCCCCTGATCTCAGCCCACAACGCCCGCAGTTGCTCGCGAAGGTCGGGGTCGGTCACTCGTGCGGGATCATTCCACATGACCGCCTCGACGTACCCTTCAGGCAGATCCCGTCCGAAGTGGCCGATCCTCCACCCTGGTCCGCTGTTCAAGAGCTCGACCCCCGGCTTCGCCGGCTCAGCGGAGGGTGTGAACGGCTGCAATGCCAAGAAACGGTCAGTCAATCCACACAGGTCGATGACGTGCACGGATGGACCTGTTGACATGCCCGAGTGCCCCACACCTGCGTACTGCACCTGCGTGGCCCTGGGCACTGCGGGTACCACCCGAGCCCACCCGTCGGCGTACCGCTCCATCGACCGTGCATCCATGTCCGGCACGACGGGCGGGGTGGACACGGCCGGGAAGCCTTCGAAGATGTTCGTATGGGCCATAACGATCCAGAAGGCGCGCTCATCGACCACCCCTCGTTCCACTGGCATCGCAGTGGCCGTGTCCGCTCTGAACACCAGGGATGAGCCGAACGCAAGTACCAGGGCGACGAGACCCCCCGCGGCGAACGACCATCGCCAAACTCGGGGGCGGCGCACTGTCGCGCGGGAGGCCTCCACGATTGCAGCGAGGCAGACTAGGACCGGCACCATCAGGAAACGTCCCGCCATGAAGTCGCCTCCGATCCACACCACGTAGGCCAGGTAGACGACAACCCCGGTCAGCAGCAGCGAGGCGGTTCGGTCAGCCGTGATCAGCACAGCGATGACCATCCCGACCAGGGGCAACCACACCAATGGATCGAAGTGCAGGCTGTAGGACAGGTAGAAGAGACCTTGACTCACCAATTCGCTGTGCGGTATGTCGACGTTGGTCTTCGCGAGGTAGGTGTTCGGCAGCCACGTTCCGTAGTAGATCCACGCGAACCCGAACCAGGCGGCCAACGGCATGGTGATCCCTACCACCGAAGCCGCCAGCGTACGCGGCGCGCGGCGCTGGGACCATAGGACCGCGCCGCACAGCGGCGCCACCAGCAGAAGTAGATCCAGGCGGGTGAGGATCACCAGGGCAGTAAGAAGGCCCCACGAGCCGGCACGGACGGCGCCAACGCCGGGTCCGGGTCTGGCGGCGACCAGCAGGCACACCAGGAATGCTCCGAGGGCACCTTCGAGTCCACCTGTGCTCCACGTCAGAACCGTGTTCGAGAGGATGACCACAGATGCCACGAATCCGAACGCCGACACGGTGCGCACCCTGAGCAACAACAGGGCGACCGCACTTGCGGCCAGCACAACACTGACGATGATCGCCGAATACACCCAGGAACCCGTGATACCCCCGAGCACCCAGATCACAAGGAGCCACAGTGGGTGGGTGTATCCGGCAACGCGCTCATCGACGTTGAAGGTCACACCGTTGCCGTTGACTGCGTTCAGTGCCGTGCGCAGCGTGATCAGCCAGTCGTCGCCGTACCACGCCACACGCAGTACTGACAGGGCGAAGATCAGGACTGCGAGAGCGGTGAGGAACCGCCGTGGACCGCGTACTCGTCCCGACGTCTGTTGCACATCGCGCGCAGTATCCAACTGCGTGTCGATCGATGTGGTCATTCGCTCCCCTGGTCATTTCCAGCCGGATCGCCCAGGACCCGTGATCTCAAGCGCACCTTAACGCAGCACTGCGTTCGATCCATGGCGTGCCGCAACATGCAGGAGCGCCCATCCCGTGCGGGATGGGCGCTCCTGAATACCGGGGTGTCAGCCCTCGCTCTGCAACTTCTCCCGCAGTGCGGCCAGCGCCTCGTTGGCGTCCTCGTCCAGCGAACCCGACGGCTCGACCGGGGCAGCGGTGTAGTCGCCGGATGCCTCAGCCTCCTCGTCGGCCTTCTTGGCCTCGGTGATCTGCTCCTTGTGCTGGGTCCAGCGCTGGTAGGCCTCCTGGTACTGCTGCTCCCACTCGGTGCGCTGGTCCTCGAAGCCGACCTTCCACTCACCGCTGACCGGGTCGAAGCCCTCCGGCCCGATGTAGGCGCCGTTCTCGTCGTACGAGGCGGGCATGCCGTAGAGGTAGGGGTCGAACTCGTCGGTGGTCTCCGCACCCGCGTCCTCGTTGGCCTGCTTCAGCGACAGCGAGATCCGGCGGCGCTCCAGGTCGATGTCGATGACCTTGACGAAGATCTCGTCACCGACCTGCACGATCTGCTCGGGGATCTCGACGTGGCGCTCGGCCAACTCGGAGATGTGCACCAGACCCTCGATGCCCTCGGCCACGCGCACGAACGCACCGAACGGCACCAGCTTGGTGACCCGGCCCGGCACGACCTGACCGATGGCGTGGGTGCGGGCGAAGTGCTGCCACGGGTCTTCCTGCGTGGCCTTCAGCGACAGCGAAACCCGCTCCCGGTCCATGTCCACGTCGAGCACCTCGACGGTGACCTCCTGGCCCACCTCGACGACCTCCTGCGGGTGGTCGATGTGCTTCCAGCTCAGTTCGGAGACGTGCACGAGGCCGTCCACGCCGCCGAGATCCACGAACGCACCGAAGTTGACGATGCTGGACACCACACCGGTGCGCACCTGCCCCTTCTGCAACTGGTTCAGGAAGCCGGTCCGGACCACGGACTGGGTCGCCTCGAGGAAGGCGCGGCGCGAAAGCACCACGTTGTTGCGGTTCTTGTCGAGCTCGATGATCTTCGCCTCGAGCTCCTGGCCGACGAACGGCTGCAGGTCGCGCACGCGGCGCATGTCCACCAGCGATGCCGGCAGGAAGCCGCGCAGCCCGATGTCGACGATCAGGCCGCCCTTGACGACCTCGATCACCGTGCCGGTGACCACGCCGTCGGCCTCCTTGACCTTCTCGATGTCGCCCCAGGCGCGCTCGTACTGCGCACGCTTCTTGGACAGCATCAGACGGCCGTCCTTGTCCTCCTTCTGCAGGACCAGTGCCTCAACCCGGTCGCCGACCTCGACCACCTGGGAGGGATCGACATCGTGCTTGATGCTGAGTTCCCGGGCCGGGATGACACCCTCGGTCTTGTACCCGATGTCGAGCAGGACCTCGTCCCGGTCGACCTTGACGATGACCCCCTCGACGATGTCACCGTCGTTGAAGTCCTTGATGGTCTCGTCGATCGCGGCCAGCAGGGCCTCGATGTCGCCGATGTCGTTGACGGCCACCTGGCGGGCCGATGAAGAGGTAGGTACAGCAGTGAGGTCGGGGTTGTCAGTCATGAAGTGTTGGTAGCCGGTCTGTTCGTAGGAGGCGGCGGCGAGCCGTTGGTGTGAAATCCACTCGGTCCGGGTTTCACGGCACGACGCTGCGCAGGTCGTTTGACCCTGCCCCAGCATAGCGAAGGGGCGGCCCGGCCCGACAGGCCGACCGCCCCTTCGTTGCTGAGGTCGCAGGACGTCAGGTGGTGTCCGGCTTCTTCGTCGCGTCGTCGAGCACCTGCGTGGCGGTGTTGGACGACGGGGCGTTACCCGCGGGCACCAGATCCTCGTCGGATCCGCCGTCCCCGGAGTCCTGCTTGCCGCCGCGCAGCATCAGCAGGCCGACGACCAGCAACACGATGCCCAGCACGCCGAGTACCAGCGGCAGCGTGGAGCCGATCAGTTTGACCTGGTTGGCCAGCGCCGCGATGTCGTCCGCGCTCTCCTGGGTGCCGTTGGTCCCGGTGTAGATGGCCTTGACCAGTTTCTGCTCGCCGTCGAGGTCGAAGGTGGTGTTCTCAGTCGACTCACCGGCGACGATCTGGCCCGTGACCGGGTCGACCCAGTAGGTGCGTGACCACGGAGTACATCTCGTCGAGGACGCGTGTTGCCCTCGGCGTTCTTCTTCTCCCCGGGCAGCGCGGCGGTCGGGACCTCGAGTTCGCCGACCATGGTGGGCGGGACCTCGGACTTGAACACGTAGGTGTTGATCCCGAACTTCTCCTCCTCGCCCTGGAACGTCGCCGTCTGCGGACCCTTCAGCGAGGTGTTGAACACCTGGTAGTCCTGCTGCTGCACGTCGAACGGGAACTTCACGGGCAGGATGCTGCCCGTCATGTCGACCGGTTCGTCGTCGACGCTCGCACCACAGCAGTTCTGCAGTTCCGAAGCTGACTCGGTCGAAGGCGTACCGCGCAGTGCCGGCGGTGATGAGGTCACCGGTGGCGTTGTCGTTCACGCGCTGGAAGTAGTCGAAGACCGCCAGGTCCTCCGACTTGGCCTCTGGCTGCTCGGCGGCCGGTACGTCGCCGCGCACGTAGACGTACTGAGTCGCCTCGACGCCGCGCTTGTAGGGGTCCGGGTCGGCCTTGGCGACCAAGGCCGGGTCCAGCAACTGCTCGAACACCACATTCGAGGTGGACTCGGTGAATTGATCCACGGGTGTCTTCGCCGCGCTGGGCAGAACGTAGAACTTGAGCAAGGGGGCAAGCACCAGCATCATGACCCCTAGCGCCAGCAGGATCAGGCCCACTACTCGCTTCATCACGCCTCCATCATTGGCTGACCATCAGCATGCCGACGCTATCGGATTCGGTGGCCCTTTCGCAGCATGATCGGCAGACACGCCCGAACAAAGTAGTGTGGGCGGGTGTCAGTGGGTGTGCGCGCGCGAGCCTCCGATCTCTTTCGGATAGAAACCGTGGTCCCGCACCGCTTCAGCACCCTTGACGGCTATCGGGCCATCGCGGCCCTGGCGGTCGTCACCACCCATGTGGCGTACTTCTCGGGGGTGGTCGTGGTCACCGCCTGGGGGCACGCGTTCTCGCGACTGGACATCGGCGTCACGATCTTCTTCCTGCTCTCCGGGTTCCTGCTGTACCGGCCCTACTCCGCGGCCGCGATGCGGGGCACCGGGCAGCCGAGCACGCGGACGTATTTCCGCCGACGGCTGTGGCGGATCCTGCCGGCCTACCTGGTGCTGGTGATCGCAGTACTCGCCGTCATGCCCGGCATCGAGGTGCACCCGAAACACTGGATCGCGCACCTGACACTGACGCAGATCTACTGGCCGAACCTGCTCATCAACGGGCTGACCCAGACGTGGTCGCTGGCCACGGAGGTCACCTTCTACCTCGCCCTGCCCGGCATCGCCTGGCTGATCGGCCGCCGGCATCGCGGCGACCTCGATCGCAGCGTCCGCCGACAACTGTGGGTGCTCGGCAGCTTCGCGGGGATCGCCTTCCTCTGGCTGGCCCTGCGCACGCTCACCCCCGTTCACCAGTTCGGCGTCGTCAACATGTGGCTGCCCAACTTCATGGACTGGTTCGCCACCGGCATGGTCCTGGCCCTGGTGCACAACCGACTGCGGGAACCGGACCCGCCCACCTGGATGCGCCGGCTCAACGCCCTGGCCGACGACGTCGGCACCTGCCTGGTGCTCGGCCTGGCGTTCTTCCTGCTGGCGACCACGCCCATCGCCGGGCCCTACACCTTCGGGGAGGGGTCTTCCTCGCAAGCCTTCGTCCGGCACTACTTGTACCTGGCAGCAGCCGCATTCTTCGTCCTCCCGGGCTTCCTCGGCACCGATGGCTGGGGCAGTTGGCGCCGTTTTCTCGCCTCGCCCTTGATGGTGTATCTGGGCACCATCTCCTACGGGATCTTCCTGTGGCACCTGTTCGTGCTCGAAACGGTTTCGCACGTGGTCGGGATCCCCGGGTTCAGCGGATGGTTCTGGCTGCTGTGGCCGCTGACCGTGGTCGGGACGGTCGCGCTCGCCCACCTGAGCTTCGTGGTCATCGAGCGCCCGGCTCAGCGCTACTCCCATTCCTCCCGGCGCCTGCGCCTGCCGTGGCGACGGGCCACCCCGCCCACATCACCGCCGCCCACGCAATCGCCAGTGCACACCCCTGCAGAACCACCACAACAGCCGGCGGTCTGAAGTGCCAGACCGTCGACAGCAGCACGGCCAGGGACACGGCTGAGAACGCCACGACCGGCAACGATGCCCGGCGCAGTGCCAGCACGGCCAATCCCCAGGCGAGCACTCCCCACGGGCCGAGGATGAACAACACACCCAGCCCGATGAACAGCGAGACGATGCGTGGCAGGTTCCGGGTGGCGACCGACCGTCGCACCCGCAGCGCCGGGGGTCGCAGCGCCACGAACAGAACTGTCAGCGCGGCGACCAGTCCCACCAACAGCCCCCAGCGGTAGGTTCCGTCCGGGGCGAAGCGCATCTCGACGTTGCCCCCGGACCCCGGCCGGCACGACGAAGGCCTGCTTCCAGCCGTCGACCCGCACCGGCTGCAGAGCGAGGTCCCCGGCCCGTGCCGTCCAGCCGGGATTGAAGTTCTCGGCCACTTCGAGCACCCGCGCCTCCGGGCTGGCCGGGACGGTGACGGACCGGCTCGTCGCATCCCATGTCATGACCTCGGGCGCCTCGGGCCGGCCGCTGGGAGCGTAGAACCCGTCCGGAGCGAACAGCGCCGCCAGGGGCGCGAAGGCCTCGGAGCTGCGCACGGCAATCCGGTGCTGGCCGGCCGGAAGAGTGACCGTATCGGCGCACACGTCGGCCGGCAGCGTCTCACCGTCGACGAACTGTTCCACCCTTCCCGTGACGGATGTCCGCGCCACCACCTGTCCGTCAACAGTCACAGTCGGTCCGGTGCCGCAGGGCAGCGTCACCAGCGCATCCGACGGGAGTACCCGTCGCAGGTCGTCAGCACCGATGAGGCCGATCTCGGAAACGCCGACCGGCAAGCTCAACTCCCCGAGCTCGGAACGCGAACGCACCTGGTTGGCCGTGAGGAAGCGAACCGTGAACGTGTCGGAGGTGACGGGGTCGAAGCGGAACAGTCCCCGGTTGTCGGTGAAGCCGGTGTACGACTCCCCGCCGGCCTCGACCTGCAGTTCCAGGGGGTACGACGCATTCAGGCCCTGCCGGTTCACCAATCGGATCCCGCGCATCTCGCGGGCCTCCGGCAGCGTGATCGTGATCGACGGCCGACTGTCCTCCGGCGCCGCCTGCCACGCCGTGCCCAACCGGCGGTCGAACGCCGAGAGGCCCGACCCGGCGACCGTGGCTGTGCGGGTCGAACTGGTCTGGACGCCGACGCCCGGCAACCTCCTCGATCGCGGTGGTGACTGTTGCCGCATTCCGCGGTGCCACCAGAATGCGCGGGGTACTGGTCAGCGCGGCAGGGAGGTCGACGACGCGGTAGAGACCCGGCCGGTCCTGCGAGAATCGAGCGAATTGGTCGGAGCACAGGAGGGTGTCGTCGCGGGGCATGCACGGACCGGCGTCACCCGGACGTGCCGTGAGCAGAACCGCATCGCCGGACACCGGCTTGGGGCATTTGGAGCTCACTGATCCCCTCTCCCGGCAATCGCACCTCCCGGATGCCCAAGAGGCCGGGCCGGGAGTCGTCGGCCATCGCGATCCGCACGAAGGATGTGCGACCCGCCGCCACCGGCACTGTTTGCCAGGTGGCCCGGTCCCGCGCATCCGCACTGGTCGTGCCGTTGTCGGTGGTGATCTCCAGCGGAATCGTGGTGTCGATCTTCGTGCCCCGGTTCAGCAGGGCCACGTCGAGGGTGTCACCGAGATCGACCGGTTCCCCGTAGCGCACCTCCCAGTACGAGCCCTCCTCCGTTGAGACTCCCGGGCGCCAGTAGGTATCCATGGCCCCATCCATCGCCGCGGCCGGAGTCGCTCCCCGCGGTTGCCGCCACGTCGCATCCACGTCCGAAGGCGAACTGCTGGCGTCGAACTCCAGCCCCGGAACGGCGACCGTGCTCCCGGCCTCTCCCGCCACGCGGTAGTCGTGGACAGCCCGCGATTGGACGTAGGGCTGCGTCGCCGTCATGGTCGCGGACTCGTTGCCCCGCATGTATCCGAAGGTGACCTCCCGACGCCGGTCGGTGTCCGTGACCACGCCGGCCGCCGCTGTCAGGTCCGCGGCCTCCGGATCACCCTCAAGAACGGTCACACGGTTGCCCAGGGCGCCGGCATCGGCCAGCGGCAACAGTGCCTCCGGTCCGCCATCCACGGCGATCGCCGTGTCGGCGGGTCGCAGCAGCACCCGTGGATCGACCGGCTGCGTTGCTCGCCGTCACCTCGTAGATCTCGACTGCGGGATAGCTCACCCGCGTGCCCTCGTCGGCAAGCACCGGCCCGGTGTCCGGGGTGTCGACGATCGGTCCGAACCACTTCACCCGCCGCAGGCCCGGGCTGGCGTCCAGTGCCTGATGCACGCGGATCGGCATCGGCGCCTGCGCACTCGCCGCCAGGTCGTTGCGGACGACCAGGTACCGCACTCCCATCCGATCGAGGTACGCGGCCAGGCCCGCACTCGCCCGGCCGGACTCCAGTCGGCTCTCCACGGCGTCGAGCATCCGGATGTTGCCGGCGCTGGACAGCGGGACGGCGTCGCGGATCCCCCACGGATAGCCACCGAAGGCCTGCAGCGGCTCGTCCTGCGTCCGGCCCCAGACGTACTGCCCGAAAGAGGCGCCGGGGACGATGAGAGCGCGACCTGGCTCGGCCTCGGTGTTGAGCCACTCGGAGGTCTCCTGCCAGTGATCGGCGACGGACATGTATGACCGGCCACGCGCCAGTTGCCCGGAGAGCGCCGGCCACCACGTCAGCACCAGCGCCCCGACCAGGACCGAGGCGACCAGGGGCCGCCAGCGCGGGCGGCGCGCCACCGGCCAGACCGCAGTCAGCAGGTGACAGAACGCCACCGTCAACGGAATCCGCAGCACCAGGTCGAACTTGTGCACGTTGCGCAGCGGAGCTCCGGCACCGTCGAGGAATCCCTGGATCTGTTCGCTGCCCAGCCCCGCGAGCACCCCGGTGTGACCCAGCCCGACGAGTACCGCACCGGCCACGGCACCGCCCACCAGGAAGCTGCGGTGCGGCAACGATCGCATCGCCAGCCCGGCCATCCCCGCTGCGGCCACGATGCCGGTCGCGACGATGAACACGGGGTACGTCGCCAGCATCCAGCCGGCTTTCCAGGCCGACGCCGATCCGAGGTAGGCCAACCAGTGGTTGGCGCCGCGCAGGACCGTGGTGGGGTCGGTGATGGAGGTCGTGAACTCCGCGGACTCGATCCAGTCCAGGAACGGGGGCGAGTACCTGCCGAGCACCACCAATGGGATCAGCCACCACAGGATCGCCAGGAACGTCAGACCGCTCCACCACGACAGCAACTGCCGCCGACGCGGTCCCGGTTCCAGCGTCAGCAACCACCACAGGGCCAGCGGCAGCACCGCCCCGGCCGCCACGGCGTTCACGCCACCGGCCAGCATCACCGCCAGCGCCGATAGCGCCGCGGCCCGGGCGACGTTGCCGCGCGACGCCCCGCGGACGAGCGGAAGCAGCACCCAGGGCGCCAGCGCCATGGGCCAGATCTCCACCGAGATCGCCGCCAGCCCGGACTGCGGCCGCACTGCCAGCGCGTAGGCCAAACCGCCCAGGATCTGCGGCCACCCGTTGCCGACCCGCAGCGCTCGCAGCAGAAGGTACATGCCCAGGAAGGCGGTTACCAGGAGCAGCGACCACCAGAGACGTTGCACCACCCACTCCTGAAGGTGGAGGCTGTGGCCGATGCCGAAGAAGGGACCCATCGGCCAGAGATACCCGTAGGCCTGGTTCTGCAACTGGCCGAAGAAGCCCTGCGGGTCCCACAGGTGCAGGGACCTTCCGAGGAAGCCCCAGGGATCGACCGTGAGATCCAGCTTGGTATCGGCGGCGATTCGACCGGGATCCTGCAGGAACGCCAGGGTTACGAGTCCCAGACACACGGCGAAGACGCGCGCCCGCCACGCCGGCGGTGCCGGCCGTGGGACCGGCGGGGTGGCTGTCCGCGAGGGGTCGTCCAGGAGGGTCATCGTTTCCTCAGTATGAGGGCCACGTTCCAGGTCACTACCTCCCCCAGCACCGGAACGGAGCGCACCCAGAATGCCCACGCGGGCAGGTATCGGGGAATGATATCGATCACGTCCGCATCGGGCTGGGTGCGCGCCCATCTCACCCCTTGCCGCAAGGTCACCGGGAAGAGGGATTCGCCGTACACGTTCTTCGGCGGGTGGCCCTGCCGCCGCTCGTACCGGCGCGCCGCGTAGTGGCCGTTGACGAAGTGCCAGGGCGCCGTCTCATGCCCGCCCCACGGTCCGTACCAGAGGGTGTACGAGTAGAAGACCAACCCGCCGGGCCGACAGACCCGCACCATCTCGTCACCCATGGCCCAGGGACTCGGCACGTGCTCACCGACGTTGCTGGAGTAGACGACGTCGAAGCCGCCACTTCGGAATGGCAGGGCCTGACCATCGCCGATGACCGTTCCAGGCAGCGGCGTGCGCCCGTGCAGCGCCAGCTCGCCGGCATCGGCGTCCAACGGCGTGTACGTGGCGCCGGCGGCACTGAACGCGTCTGCCCAGTAGCCGGGCCCGCCACCGACATCCAGCACGTGGGCGCCCTGCAGATCCGTGAGGCAGCGCAACTGATCCACGGAGTCCTGGGCCATGCGTCCGTAGAACCGGTCCGGGTCCGTCTGTTCGACGCCGAAATCGCGGAACAGTCCGATGGCTCGCGACCAGGTGGCCATGGCCCGCAATCGTCGGCGGGCATCCTCGGTCGTCCGGTCCGGGCTCACCGTTAGAACCTATGCCCAACGCGGTCGCCCTACGGACCGTTGGGGGTACCGTGTCACGCACAAGGAGGCTGTTGATGTCCAGCGTTTTGCGCGTCCTGTTCCTCAACTGGCGCGACACCCGGCACCCCGAGGGCGGGGGCTCCGAGGTGTACGTGGAGAACGTTGCGCGATCGCTGGCCGCGGCCGGGCACGAGGTGACCATCTTCTGCGCCATGTACGCCGGGGCTGAGGCTGAGGAGCACGTGGACGGCGTGCGCTTCGTGCGTGGCGGCACCAAGCTCAGCGTGTATCCCGAGGCGGTCCGTCGGCTACGCGCCAAGGAGTTCGGCGATCTCGACGTCATCATCGACGTCCAGAACGGCATTCCCTTCATGTCCCGGGCGGTTTCGCAAGGAACGCCCGTGGTCGTGCTCGTCCACCATGTCCATCGGGAGCAGTGGCCGGTCGTCTACGACCGGGTCCGCTCGCGCATCGGCTGGTGGATCGAATCGGTGTTCGCGCCCTGGCTCTACCGCGACTGCACGTACGTCTGCGTGTCGGACCGGACCCGCAGTGAACTCATCGACCTCGGGGTTACCGGTCACCGGGTGCACGTGATCCACAACGGCATCGAGCAGGCACCCGGGCTCGACACGCCCCGCTCGCCGTACCCGCACATCGCGGTGGTGGGGCGACTCGTACCGCACAAACGGGTCGAACACGTGCTGCGCAGCGCCGCCATCCTGCGCCGCCGCCATCCCGACGTGCGCATCTCGGTGGTCGGGGACGGATGGTGGTCGCCGCGCCTGAAGCAGGTCGCCGAGACCCTCGGGGTGTCCGACATCGTCGACTTCCTGGGATTCGTCGACGAGAAGACCAAGCACGAGGTGTACGCCTCGGCCTGGGTGCTGGCCCTGCCATCGCTGAAGGAGGGCTGGGGGATCGTCGTGATGGAGGCTGCCACACATGGTGTCCCCGCGGTCGCCTACCGGAACGCCGGGGGCGTAGCCGAATCCATCGTCGAAGGGCGTACCGGGGTGCTTGTGGACGGTGGCGTCGCCGAGTTCGGCGCCGCTCTCGATGGGTTGCTGTCCGATCAGGACAGGATCCGGAGCATGGGCATAGCCGCCCGGCAACGGACCGAGCACTTCACCTGGGCCGCGACCGCCGAGGCGTTCGCGCGGGTGCTCACCGATGTGGCTGGAGGCAGGCGCGTGCGGGTAGTGCCCGCACCATCAGGACATCTGGACCATACGGTTGCCGGCGAAGCGGCTGACGATCAGGTGTCGCCGTAGACGATGAACGGCTTGTCGACCGGAGCAGGCGTCGCGGTCTGAGAACTCACGATGCCGAACGCGGCACCAATCGCAAGAATCGCGCCGACCACTGCGGCGATGATTGCGCCTGCGGGACCACCCATCGAAAGCCTCCTGTTGGAACGTACTTAGACCGTACCGTAGCGCGACGAAACTAGCACGTCTGCTCGCGGGTATTGCAGTTCTGACGCGACACGCTCGCGTCAGGGCGCGGCGCCGGCCCCCCGCGAGGCCCGCTGTCGGCGCCACTGCAGCAAACCCAATCCGAGCAGCACGGCCAACACTGTCAGATCCACGACGACGACCAGCGCATCCCGCGGCTGGATCAGGCTGACCGTCGAGGTGACCTCGAGCAATCGCAGCGAGTCCTGCTGCCACAGCACGCGGGTGCCGGCCAGATCCGGCGTTCTCGTGGCCTCCGGCTGATCCTCCTGCACCACGATCCACCGGATGCCCAGGTCGGCCAGAACCGGCGCCAATGGCCGGCCGGCGTCGATGGCACGACTGACCACCTCCGCTCGCGGGTCGTCGCCACCGACCTGCACGACGTCGCCCGCGACCGTGACAGGCAGTCGGTCGTTCCACACGACGGTCCGAGTCAGGTAGCGGGGCAGCGGATCGAGCACCACATCGTTGTCGTTCCACGCATAGCGCCGGAACGGCGCCCAGGGCAGCGAGAGCACATCGCCGGGCGCCTGCGCGCCCGCCAACTCATCGCGCAGGTCATCCCACGCCGCCGGATAGGCATTGGTCTGCAGCCGCCCGAAGCCGCCCCAGGCGAGGTCGGGCATGACGGCCAGCGGAAGCACGGCGAGGGCCGCGGCCAGGAACACGCGCAGCGAGCGATCGGCGTTGCGGGTGAGCACGGTGAGCCCCTTGGGCGCACAGAGTGCAACCAGCAACACCCAGAAGAGCGACCACTTCTGGCCGTCGCGCAGCAAGCCGCCGCCCGGGATCGACGACACCAGCGTCTGTGCCCACCCCTGATCGGCCGCGACCCCCGACAGCCATGCCCACAGCAGGCCGAGCAGCCCCAGGATCGTGAGCCACACTGCCTCCGGCGCCTGCTGTGCGCGCCAACTGCGCCACCCGACCGCTGCAAGCGCCACGAGCACGAGCACCCCGAACAGCGCGAACCAGGTCGTGCGGGAGCCGAGCGTCGCCTGGGAGTTCCACACCCCGCCTCCAGCCAGCACGCTCGCCAGCACCCCACCCGGCCCGTCGGCACGGGCGCCGAAGACCTCGAGCCCCAGCGGGTCGGACACTGCGGCCACCGGACTGCGCACCGCGGGCAGCCACCACGGCGCGTTCAGCAGGAGCACGAGCAGCCCAACGGTCCAACGGGTACGGACCCGCACAGCACTGCTGAAGCCCAGGCCGAGCGGCAGCGCGACGACCGCGAGCACGATGCCTCCCGTGGGCACCAGCGCACCCAGCCCGCACAGCAACGCCAACGGCAGCCATTCGCCGCTGACCCGCGCCCGGCGAGCCGCCAGCACCACCCACGGCAGCAGCGCATATGCCCACAGCAGGCCCCAGTGACCCATCAGCAGCCTGGACCCCAGGTACGCCGACCACAGGTACAGCGAGGCCGCTGCGACCTGTTCCCCGCGGCGAGCGCCGACGAGTCGCCCGGCCCCGATCCCGGCGGTCATGAGGGTGGCCACGAGGACCACCTTCTGCAACAACCACCCCGGCAGGGGTCCGGCCAACAGCGACACGACCGCGTCCTGCGGAACCGATCGCGGCAGCCCGCCACCGATGCCGAGGTTCCACGGCAGCAGCGTCTGCTGCGGCACGAAGACCATGTCGAGGTGGAGCACGTAACCGGGACCCATCAGCGGCAGCAGCACCGCGGCGGTCAGCAGACAACACCAACCCACCAGCACGGTGCGCGTGGATCCCAGTGACACTGACCTAGGGTGGCATCCGGGAGGGCGGATGAGTACCGATGACACGACCACCGGGACCACGAAACTGGTCGGCGGCGGTCTGCTGGTCGCCATCGCA
Organism: uncultured Actinomycetota bacterium; assembly: GCA_963733395.1. Lineage (GTDB taxonomy): Bacteria > Actinomycetota > Actinomycetes > S36-B12 > UBA10799 > JADKAV01. Next base: position 206,166 of record CAVTCZ010000013.1, on the reverse strand, counting down.
CTGGGAATCGGTCAGGTGCTGGCCTACGCGCAGACCCTGGTCGCGGCGCGAACCCTGTCGCCGGCCCAGTTCGGGGCTTTCAGCGCTTTGCTCGCCCTGTTGCTGATCGGCAACACCATCGCATTGGCCACCCAAGCCGTGACCGCCCGCCACATCGTCGCCTCACCACCGGCCGACCGGCGCGACGAGACCGCCGCCGCCTGGCGCACGACGCTGCAAGCCGCGGCCCTCACAATGGCGTTCTGGCTGCTCATCTCACCGGTCATCGGCTTCGCGCTCGACCTGGACTCGCCCGCCACCTACATCCTGCTGGCCCTGACGTTCTTCCCTCTGACGATCATGGGCGGAGCGCTCGGGATCGCGCAGGGCCAGGAGCTGCACGCCCGGCTGGCCTCGGTGTATCTGGCGGTGGGTGTTCCCAAAGCGGTGGTCACCATCGGCCTGCTGCTGGCAGTGGCGACCCTCACTGCAGGCATGCTCGGGCTCGCGCTCGGATGCGCGATCGGGGCGCTGATCTGCTGGCTGCTCGTGCGCGCCCAGTTCCGCGGTGGCACTGCCCGGCATTCGACGATGCTGCGCGAGATCCCGGCGGCGGCCTACGCGATGCTTGCGCTGTTCGCCCTGACGAACCTCGACATCGTTCTGGGACGGATCTTCCTTACCCCGGACCAAGCCGGGCAGTACGGGGTCGGGATCATCGTCGCCAAGGTCGTCACCTGGCTGCCGCAGTTCGTGGCGGTCATGGCCTACGCACGGATGGTCGACGCCCGGCGCGGCCGCACCACGATGGTCGGGCTCGCTGTGGTCGCCGGGATCGGGCTGGTCTGCACGGCTGCGATCTGGCTCGCGCCGGATCTGGTGGTTTCGGTCATCGCCGGACCCGAATACGCCGACATGGCGCCACTGCTGCCGCTGTTCGCGCTGATCGGTGCCTGCGGCGCGCTGCTGCAGTTCGTCGTCTTCGGGCTGGTCGCGATCCGCGACCGCAGCCTGATCCCGGTGATCTGGGCCGGGTGCGCGGTGCTCATCGGCATGGTGGCGCTCTGGCACGACACCGTCGGACAGGTGGCACTGATCATGCTGGTGGTCGTTGCCGTCGTCGCCGCGGTGGGGGTCTGGCGACTCATCCTCGAACGCGATGTGCCCGTCGCCGACGACATCTCAGTGGGCGGCTGAGTCCCAGTCCGGGCCCACGCCCACGGACACCTCCAGCGGCACCCGCAACTGCCGCACCTCGGTCATCGCAGCCACCACCAGTGCGGTGGCTGCCTCCCGCTCGCCGGGACCGACCTCGACGACGAGTTCGTCATGGACCTGCAGCAGCATCCGGGTTCGCAGACCCGCCTCCTGCAACGCCCGGGCGACCTGCAGCATGGCCACCTTGACCAGATCCGCGGCGCTGCCCTGCACCGGTGCGTTGAGCGCCATCCGCTCGGCCATCTCGCGGCGCTGCCGGTTGTCGCTGTTGAGATCGGGCAGGTACCTGCGCCGGCCCCACAGCGTCTGCGTGAAGCCGTCCACACGTGCCCGCTCGACCGTCTCGTGCAAGTAGTCGCGGACCCCGCCGAACCGCGCGAAGTACTCCTCCATGAGAGCGGCGGCCTCGTCGGTGGCGATCCCGAGTTGCTGGGACAAGCCATACGCTGACAACCCGTAGGCGAGTCCGTAGGACATGGCCTTGATCCGCCGGCGCTGCTCTGCGTCCACCTGGTCCACCGGCACGCCGAACACCTTGGACGCCACGGTGTTGTGCAGATCCTCGCCGGAACGGAAGGCTTCGATCAGCCCGGCGTCCTCGCTCAGGTGGGCCATGAGCCGCATCTCGATCTGGCTGTAGTCCGCGGTCAGCAGGCAGTCGTAGCCCTCCCCCACGACGAACGCCGCCCGGATCTGCCGGCCCTCCGCGGTGCGCACCGGGATGTTCTGCAGGTTCGGGTCGGTGCTGGACAACCTGCCGGTGGCGGCCACCAGTTGGCTGTAGGTGGTGTGGATGCGGCTGTGGTCGTCGGCCAGCGGGATCAGACCGGCGACGGTCTGGCGCAACTTGCTCTTGTCCCGCCACACCAGCAGGCACTCCAGCAGCGGGTCCTGGGTGCGGGCGAACAGCGACGTCAGCGCATCGGCGTCAGTGGTGTAACCGGTCTTGATCTTCTTCGTCTTGGGCAGGCCGCGTTCGGCGAACAGGATCTCCTGCAACTGCTTGGGCGAGCCGAGGTTGAACTCCCGGCCGGCCAGCGCATGGGCCTCGGCGGTGACCTGAGCGATCTGCGCATCGAAGTTGTCCTGCAGCCCGTGCAGCCGTTCGAGATCGACGGCGATCCCGGCGAACTCCATATCCACCAGGACCGCTTCGAGCGGCAGTTCCATATCGGTCAGCAGACCCCGGCCGACCGGGCCCAACTGCGTGCTGATCTCCTCGTGCAGAGCCAGTACAGCGGCGGCGCTGTCGGCGAGTTCCTGGGCCCCCGCATCCTCGAGACCCTCCATCGTCAACTGGTCCGACGAACTGGGCTCGACCAGGTCCCGATGCAGGAACCGCGCAGTGAGATCGGCCAACGGGAAGGAGCGCTGACCGGGGAGCAGGAGGTAGGCAGCCAATGCCGTATCGCCCACGACACCGGCGACGTCCACGCCGCTGGCCTTCGCTGCCAGTAGCGGGCCTTTGGCGTCGTGCAGCACCTTCCCGACAGCGGGGTCGCGCAGCCAGTCGGCCAGATCGGGGGGAAGCCCGTCGAAAACCGCAGCGCTGTCATCTGCATCGGCCACGGCCACCCGATCGATGCGGCCGGTCCCGGATCCCCAGGAGCCCAGCACGTGCACCCCGAACGGACCTGGACCTTGGTGCGCTGCCAGCCAGGCGGACGGGTCGTCAGCCACAGTGACGCTGGCCGGCGCCGGTCCGGCCTCGTGCGCCACCGACTCCCCGAGGGTCTCGAACAGCCGTTCCCGCAGGACCCGGAACTGCAGGCTGTCGAAGATCTCGTGCACCCGCTCGCGCGAGATCGCAGAGCGTTCCAGATCAGCGATGTCCACATCGACCGGGACATCGGCCACCAGTTGCGTGAGCTGCCGGTTGGTGACGACCTGCCCGAGATGGTCGCGCAGCGCCGTGCCCGCCTTCCCCGGCACCTCGTCGGCGTGGGCCACCAAGTCGTTCAAGGACCCGAACTGGTTGATCCACTTGGCAGCGGTCTTCTCCCCCACTCCCGGGATACTCGGCAGGTTGTCCGACGGATCCCCCCGCAACGCCGCGAAGTCCGGATACTGCACCGGCGTCAGGCCATAACGTTCCTGCACCGCGACCGGATCCATTCGGGACAGGTCGGACACACCGCGCTTGGGGTACAGCACGGTGCAGGAGCCATCGACGAGTTGGAAGCAGTCGCGGTCGCCGGTGAGGATCAGGATGTCCATGTCCTCGTTCTTCGCCTTCGCGGCCAGGGTTGCGATCACGTCGTCCGCCTCGTATCCGGCCACCGAGATTTCCGTGATGTCCATGGCGTCCAGGACGGTCTTGATCAGATCGACCTGACCGGCGAATTCGCTCGGGGACTTGGAGCGATTGGCCTTGTACTCCGGGAAGGCCTCGCTGCGAAAGGTCTGGCGGGAGACGTCGAACGCCACCGCGATGTGCGTGGGCTGCTCGTCGCGCAGGGCGTTGATCAGCATCGAGGTGAAGCCGAACACCGCGTTCGTCGGTTGGCCGGTGGAAGTGCTGAAGTTCTCCACCGGCAATGCATAGAACGCGCGGTAGGCCAGGGAGTGGCCGTCGAGCAGGAGCAGGCGTGGCCGGGTGTCGTTCATCGGCTCCGAGTCTAGGTGTTGCCCCGGACATCCGGGTGCCGCGTCGCCGAGCGGTCCCGGGCGGGGAGTCGAGGCGCGTCGCAAGCGAACCCCGGTCGTGGGCGGCCTCAGGGCACCGCAGGTTGGCGGAAGCCAGGTGCACCTGCGGCGGCACGCACCGCTTCGTTCGCCCACAGTCGTCGCGCGACTGTTGCGCGGTTGCTGGTCGCCCGCGGCGACTGTTGCGCGGTTGCTGGTTTCGGGCCGACCGCCGTCCACAGTCGCCACACCGCACCACAACCGCGCAACACTCGGCGGATTCTCTCCGGCAGCACCGACTCGTCATCCGGTGCCGCGTCGCTGCGTAAGCGACGGCGGCGGATAGCCTGGCCTGTGTGACTAGCACGAACTGGCCCGAGGGTTTCGAACAGATGGGTCAAGGCCCGCTCGCCGACACGATGGGTATCACGGTCGACTTCGACGGCACAGCGGTCACCGGCCGGATGCCGGTCGAGGGCAATACGCAGCCGTACGGCATCCTGCACGGCGGGGCCACCGCGGTGCTGGTGGAGTCGGTGGGGTCGATCGCGGCAGCCCTGTCGTCGCCCGGCAAGTTCCCGGTGGGGATCGAGGTGGGGGTGACCCATCACCGTTCGGCGTCGCACGGGTATGTGACCGCCCGCGCCGAGGCCCTGCAGGAGGGGCGGACGCTGGCTTCCTACCTGGTGCCGGTGTACGACGACCAGGGACGCCGGATAGCAACCGGCCGGATCACCTGCCTGCTGCGCGACGCAATCCGCTGACCGGTGCGAACCGGCCGCTGCCGCCGGCGAGCACCCGCAACGGCGGCCGTCCACCCATCTTGCGCCGGATCGCGGCGGTGTTGGCCACCCGCCGGTTCAGATAAGGACCGAAGCCCCACCGCGCGTACCAGCGGGCCACGTCCCGCGAGGCCGGTGGCACGTCGACCACCACCTGATCGGCGCCGAGGTCGGCAGCCCAGTCGGTGACCGCGGCCAGCAGGGCCGTCCCCACCCGCGAATTCCGGTGTTCCTCTCCGACGTGCAGTACGTGGATGTGGACGCCGGGAGCGTCCATCATCGGGCCGCCGTCGGTCAAGGAAACGGTGGCGAAGCCGACCGGGGTGTCACCGTCCCAGGCCGCGAGGAACCGATAGCCCCCGCCCGCGGCCACTTCGACCCGCCGGCGCAACCGATCCAGGGACAGCGCGAGCGGCAAAGACCCCTTGCGCCGACCGGATGCCCTCCAGGCCTGCTCCCACAACGGGGCGACGTGCTCGAGGTGATCCATCGTCACGTCTCGAACCTCGATGGCCATACACCCTCCCAATCCGCAACCAGCGTAGCGACACGGCTGGACAACGATTCTCGGGTGGTGATCGACAGGGCGACACGCACCCCCTAGCATGTAGCAGGTTTCGTGGGCCTACGTCAGACTGTCCACGTGGCCCAAGCCTTCCCGACTCGACAGAAGTAGAGGTATGCGCGTGCGACGACTGCTGCTGGTGCTCAGCGCGGTCGCCCTGGCCCTATGGGCCTTCGTGGGTGGTGCAACAGCCGCATCAGCGGCTGAGGAAACCATCGGCGGGGTGATCAAGACCGCCGAAGGTGGCATCCCGGACGTGACGTTGAACGTCTCCAGCGAGGATGGCTTCGTCGAGAACGCCATCACCGACGACCAGGGTGAGTGGCTGGTGGAGGTCCCCCGGCCCGGCACCTACACCGTCCTGCTGCAGACGGACACCCTGCCCGAGGGTGTCACCCTGACCAACCCGGACCGCACCAGTACCCAGATCACGGTGGGCAAGGGGCAGTCCAAATCGGTGCTCTTCCCCACCGGCGAGGCGCGCACCGTCTCCGAGACCACCCTGGACCGTGCGATCGGACTCACCGTCGACGGTCTCATTTTCGGCCTCACCATCGCCCTGGCCGCGGTGGGACTCAGCCTCATCTTCGGAACCACCGGCCTGACCAACTTCTCCCATGGCGAACTGGTCACCTTCGGTGCCTTGATGGCCTACTTCTTCAACAACCTGCTCCAGTTGCCGTTCGTCGTGGCCGTGGCAGGGGCCGTCATTGCGGGGGCGCTGTTCGGCTACGTGCAGGATCGCTTCTTCTGGCGCTGGCTGCGCAAGCGGGGAACCGGACTGATCGCCATGCTGGTGGTGTCCATCGGCCTGGGCATCTTCCTGCGCTACTTCTACCTGTTCATCTTCGGCGGCAACACCCGCCAGTTCTCCTCGTTCAGCGGGCAGGCGGGCCTCACCTTCGGCCCGGTCGATGTGACGCCCAAGGCTCTCACCGGCGCGGTGCTGGCCGTGGTCGTGCTCATCGGCACTGTGTTGTGGCTCAAACTGACCCGCGTCGGCAAGGCGTCCCGCGCCATCGCCGACAACCCGGCCCTGGCGTCCGCCTCCGGCATCGACGTCAACCGGGTCATCTCCGTGATCTGGATGGCCGGCGCCGCTCTGGCCGCCCTGGCCGGCATCATCTACAGCATGTCCAACGGGGTGAGTTGGATCGAGGGGTTCCAACTGCTGCTGCTGATCTTCGCCGGTGTCACCCTCGGTGGCCTGGGCACGGCGGTCGGCGCGATCGTGGGTTCCATCATCGTCGGCGTCATGATCCAACTGTCGACCCTGTTCATCCCTTCGGAATTGAAGAACGTCGGTGCCCTGGCGGTCCTGATCATCATCCTGATGGTCAGACCACAGGGGATCCTCGGCCGCAGCGAGAGGGTGGGGTAGACCATGGATTGGGGAAACGTCTTCAGCCAGGCCCTCACCCAGGGCATCGGGATCCAGGCGGTCATCTTCGCGCTCGCGGCGATCGGCCTGAACGTCCAGTTCGGCTACACCGGGCTGCTGAACTTCGGTCAGTCCGGCTTCCTGGCCGTCGCGGCCTACGGCCTCGGTGTGTCCATCGCCTATGCGGGATGGAGCCTGTGGGTGGGCCTGCTCGTGGGCATCCTGGCGGCGGTGCTGCTGGCGCTGCTGCTGGGTGTGCCCACGCTGCGGTTGCGCGCGGACTATCTGGCCATCGTCACCATTGCCGCCGCGGAGATCCTGCGCCTGACCTTCCGGTCGGTATCGCTGGACCCGATCTTCGGCGGTTCGGACGGCATCAACCGCTTCGCCGATGACTTCTACACGTTCAACCCCTACTCCGGACCGGTGCGAGTCGGCCCCGCCGAGTTCAGCCAGAACGACATGTGGATCGTCACCATCGGCTGGATCCTGGTCGTAGTCCTGTCGTTCCTGGTGTTCATGCTGATGCGTTCCCCGTGGGGCCGGGTCATCAAGGCCATCCGGGAGGACGAGGATGCCGTGCGTTCCCTGGGCAAGAGCGTCTACTCCTACAAACTGCAGTCGCTGATCATCGGTGGTGTCATGGGATGCTTCGGCGGGTTCATCGCCGCCATCGCCTTCCAGTCCATCCAGCCGGACTACTACAGCACCGACCTGACCTTCTTCGCCTATGCCGTGCTCATCCTCGGCGGGGCCGCCCGGGTGCTCGGACCCATCGTCGGGTCACTGGTGTTCTGGTTCCTGCTGGTCTTCATCGACGGCGCGCTGGCCAACGCGGTCTCCAGTGGCACCATCGAATTCATCCGCAACGACCAGGTCGGGCAGATCCGCTACTGGATCCTCGGCATCAGCCTCATGCTCTTGATGATCTACCGACCACAGGGGATCCTGGGCGACAAGAAGGAGCTGAGCCTCGATGCCCGATGACCTGAGATACCTCATCGACGCCCTCCAGGATGTCCCGCAAGAGGCAGGCGTCGCCAAGCCGAATCCGATCCTCATCGCCGATCACGTCAAGCGCCATTTCGGCGGCCTCACCGCCGTCGACGTCGCACACGTCGAGGTGCAGCGGGGCACGATCACCGCGCTGATCGGCCCCAACGGTGCCGGCAAGACCACCTTCTTCAACCTGCTCACCGGCTTCGACCGCCCCAACGAGGGTTCCTGGACGTTCGACGGACACCAACTCGCCGGCGTCCGGCCGCACAAGGTGGCCAAGTACGGCATGGTGCGCACGTTCCAACTGACCAAGGCCCTGAGCCGGCTGACCGTGATGGAGAACATGCGTCTCGGCGCCCAGCACCAGCGCGGCGAGAAACTCTATGCGTCGGTACTGCCGTTCCTCTGGAGTTCGCAGGAGAAGGAGATCTCCGAACGGGCCTTGAGCCTGCTCGAGAGTTTCAACCTGGCCGAGAAGCAGGACGACCTCGCCGGGTCGCTTTCCGGTGGGCAGCGCAAGCTTCTGGAGATGGCGCGGGCCCTCATGGTGGAGCCGGACATGGTGATGTTGGACGAGCCGATGGCAGGTGTGAACCCGGCGCTGACCCAGAGCCTCCTGGACCACATCCGCAAGGTGCGCGACCGCGGCACCACCGTGTTGTTCGTGGAACACGACATGGACATGGTCCGCGACATCAGCGACTGGGTGATCGTGATGAGCCAGGGTCAGGTGATCGCAGAGGGGCCACCACACGATGTCATGGGCAACGAGGCCGTGATCGACGCGTACCTGGGCACGCACCACGACAAGCCGCTGACGGACTCTGGTGAAGCCCTCACCGCCCACCCCGAGGAGGCGTGATGGCTGGGACCACGATCGCCGGCAGAGATGAGCATCTCGAAGCCGCTGAGGGCGCCCTCGTGCGCATCGACGAAGTGATCGCCGGCTACTTCCCGGGTGTGAACATCCTCAACGGCTGCGACCTGTACGCCCACGCCGGTGAACTCGTCGGAATCATCGGGCCGAACGGCGCGGGCAAGTCGACGCTGCTGAAATCACTGTTCGGCTTGGTCAAGGTCCGAACCGGCAAGGTGACCTTCGACGAGCACGACATCACCAACACCCGTGCCGACAAGCTCGTGAGCATGGGTATCGGGTTCGTCCCCCAGAACAACAACGTGTTCCCCTCGCTGACCATCGAGGAGAACCTGCAGATGGGCGCCTTCCAGGAGCCGAAGGCGTTCCACCGGCGCTTCGACGTGGTGGCTGAGCTCTTCCCGGCGCTGGCCGAACGCCGCAAGCAGCGGGCCGGCTCGCTGTCCGGCGGTGAGCGACAGATGGTCGCCATGGCCCGGGCGATGATGATGGAACCGAAGGTGCTGCTGCTGGACGAGCCGTCAGCAGGCCTCTCGCCCGCCCTGACCGACGAGGCGTTCGTACGGGTCAAGGCGATCAACAAGACCGGCGTGACCGTGATCATGGTCGAGCAGAACGCCCGCCGTTGCCTGCAGATCTGTGACCGCGCCTACGTGCTCGACCAGGGCCGCAACGCCTACACCGGCACTGGACGGGCGCTCGCCAACGACTCCAAGGTGGTCGAGTTGTACCTCGGGACGCTGGCCAAGGCCTGAAGCTGCCCCTTACCGGATACACATGGTCCTGGCCCGGCTGCCGACGAGTCCGGTCCTGAACAAGGGCCCGCACCGAAGTCGTGCCGAGACGATACTGGCCAGGCTGGGATGGCGGGCGAGCCGGCAGCGCGGCGACTGCTTGCTGGCGTGGAGCGGCGAGGCGGGCGGATCCCAGCGAGCTGGTACGACCGAACGCCGCCCGACGACCGCCCGCGGGCATCCGGACGCGCCAGATGAGTCTCCGGGTCTTCGGCGACAGGCCTCATCCGCGCGTTCAGCGGTCTCCCGTGGCCATCCCACCGGATGTGGCCACAGGGCCCCCGGTGTTCACAGCTCGTGACGGACCCGCTGCATGCTTTCCGTCCCGGCAGCAACGGGACACAAAGCGCATGAAGGACGTCAGTTGCACACACGACGGTGCCCGCCCCCCGAAGGGAGCGGGCACCGTGGCGATGATTCCGGGATCAGCCCTGCGAGGCGTCCGGAACGTCACCCTCCTGGGAACCAGTGCGGGTGTAGGTGTTGTCCGCGCCGTAGGTGTAGATGCCCATGATCGCCTTGCTGGGGTCACCCACGTCGTTGAGGTCGATCGGACCCGACTTGCCGTCGTAGTCGATGTCCTTGCCGTCCTTCAGCAACGCCAGGCAGTCCGCGTAGACGGTGCACTTCTCGCCTTCCGCGGAGACCTGCTTGATGTTGTCACCGATGGCCAGTCCGCTGTCGTTGCCGGCAGCCTGGGCGGCCAGGGCGATGATCATGGTGGCGTCGTAGGCCTCGGGTGCGTAGGAGAAGTCCTCGAGGTCGGGGTTGATCTCCTTCAGCTGCTTCTGGAACTCGGCGCTGGCCTCAGCGCCCGGAAGCGTGCCCTGGGTGCCCTCCATGGAGCCCTTCGGCAGATCCTTGTACAGGGTGTTCGACAGGTTGCCGTCCACCAGGTACAGCGGGACCTTGTTCGGGCCGATGCCCTGCTTGATCATCTCCTGCACGATCTTGCTCGACTCGTCGAACCCGATCAGGACCACGGCTTCGGGGTTCGAGGCCTTGGCCTCGGAGACCTCAGCTTCGTACGAAGCGGCCTTGGGGTCGTAGATCTGCTTGGAGGCGATGGTGCCGCCAGCAGCGGTGAAGGCCTTCTCGACGTTGTCCGCCAGGCCGGTGCCGTAGGCGTCGTCCAGCGCCAGGATCGCCAGGGTGGTGTTGCCATCGCCGGCGACCAGGTCACCCAGGACCTGTCCCTGGAACGTGTCCGGCGGGGCGGTACGGGCGTACAGGCCCTTGTCCGGGTAGGTCGAGAACTCCGGCGAGGTGTTCGCGGGCGAAACCTGCTGCACACCCGCGCTGGTGATCTTGTCGATGACCGTCAGCGACACCGCGCTGGAGGCGGCACCGATGATGGCGTCCACTCCCTGCGAGAGCTGGCGGTCCACGGTCTGCGAGGCGATGTTGGTCGAGGTGTCGCCGGAGTCACCGACAACGGTCTCGATGTCGGCGCCGTTGACGCCACCGGCGTCGTTGATCTCCTGGGCAGCAAGGTCCACGCCAGCGAACTCGGGCGGCCCGAGGAAGGCGAGGGAGCCGGTCTGCGGCAGGAGGGTGCCGATCTTCAGGGTGCCATCACCCTGAGCGGCGGAAGAATCTGCGGACGGGCTCGAGGAGGCGTCCGACGTGCTGTCGCCGCTGCTGCAAGCAGTCAGCGCCAGGCTCGCCGCACCCACCACCACAAGCGACCGCAGAATGGTCGATCGGGACATCTGTACCCCTTTTTGTGCGTAGGTTCCGGTGCGACTGTCGCACCGAATGGAGATAACCATACGGACAACACGGCCACGCACAAACGACCCCCACCCATATGTTGCAAATCCGTGATAGCCAGTTCTGGCGTGTGGGTCAACCCCTAGGATTCCAGGGTCTTCCGGGCGACCTCCGCGAGCGGCAGCCGCTGGTCCATCGCCGCACTGCGCAACCACGTGTAGGCCTGCTCCTCCGAGATCCCGAGCCGTTGTTGGACGACCCCCCGTGCACGCTCGATGACCTTGCGGTCGGCCAGGCTCTGCTCGAGGTCCCGGGCGCGATCCTGCTCGTCGCGCAACTGGCTGTACCGCTGCCACGCCACGGTGAGCGCGGCCCGCAACTCCTCGGGCTTGAACGGCTTCACCAGATAGCCCATGGCACCGGCGGCGATGGCGCGCTGGATGAGTTCCGGCTGGCTGAACGCGGTCAGCATCACCACGGCAGTGCTCTTGAGCGCGATGATCTCACCGGCCGCGGCCAGGCCGTCCATGTCCGGCATCTTGATGTCCAGCAACGCCACCTGCGGGGCCGATTCGCCGGCAGCGGCCACTGCGGACCGGCCATCGGCCACGGCCGCCACGACCTCGAATCCCAGTTCCTGCAGAGTCTCCACGAGGTCCATCCGGATCAGCGCCTCGTCCTCAGCCACCAGGACGCGCAGCGCATCGATCGACTGGTTCATCCTCGCCTCACATCACTCGTCCCGTCGTCACTCAGCGTACGGCGCGCGGCTACCATGGACAGCGCACGCCCTCGTAGACCAACCGGCAGAGTCACAGGCCTCAAAATCCTGGCAGTGTGGGTTCGAATCCCACCGAGGGCACGTCGGCGCGGCTCCGTCCCACGGTCGATGACAGGCATCGGGTGTCTGGAATGTCTTAACGATCAAGCCTCCGGCCTGCCGCTGCCCCACGTGCACCCCGGGCTGCGCATGATCAACAAGACAATCCAGACAGGCCGGTGGCCTTACTCCAGCACCATCCGGGGTTTGACCGCCTTCACCCGCGCCAGCACGCCGTTGACGAACTTGCCGGACTCGTCGGTGGACAGGTCGTTGGCCAGCCCCACGGCCTCATCCAGCGCGACCGCCTCCGGGACGTCGCCCCAGAGCAGTTCCCACGTTCCGACCCGCAGAATCGCCCGGTCGACTGCGGGCATACGGTCCAGGGTCCAGCCCTGGGCGTAGGTCGAAAGCGTCTCGTCGATCTGCTCCTGATGGGCTTCGACCCCGCGGACGATCTGCTCGGTGTAGGAGTTCACCGGGGCCTGCGTCCGTGAATCCAGCGAGGACAGCGCCTCGTCGACGGACTGACCGCGCAGGTCCCGCTCGTACAGGACCTCCACCGCGCGCCGGCGGGCCTTGCTGCGGGCAGCCACTAACCGGTCACGCGGCCCAGGTACGAGCCGTCCCGGGTGTCGACCTTGATCTTCTCGCCGTTCTCCAGGAACAGCGGCACCTGCACCTCGGCGCCCGTCTCCAGCCGCGCGGGTTTCGTGCCGCCGGTGGACCGGTCACCCTGCAACCCGGGCTCGGTGTACTCGACCACGAGTTCCACGCTGGCCGGCAACTCCACGTACAAGGGCGTGCCGTCGTGCAGCGCGACGATCGCCTCCTGGTTCTCCAGCAGGTACTTCACACCGTCACCGACGGTCGCGGCCGAAACCGGGATCTGGTCGTAGGTCGTGGCGTCCATGAAGATGTAGTCGTCGCCGTCGTTGTACAGGTAGCTCATGGCACGCTTGTCGACGTTGGCGGTCTCCACCTTCACACCGGCGTTGAACGTCTTGTCCACGACCTTTCCGGACAGCACGTTCTTGAGCTTCGTGCGCACGAACGCCCCGCCCTTGCCGGGCTTCACGTGCTGGAACTCCACCACGGCCCACAGCTGCCCGTCGATGTTGAGCACCAGGCCGTTCTTCAAGTCGTTGGTCGTGGCCAAAATCGTGTCTTCCTATCCGACCCTCGCCAGGACGCGAGGGAAATCCGTGAGGATCTCGACACCGTCGGAGAACACGATCAGCGTGTCCTCGATGCGCACTCCGCCCCGGTCGGGCAGGTAGATCCCCGGCTCCACCGTCAGCGGAACCCGTGCTTCCACTGTATTGGTCGAGGTCGGGCCCAGGAACGGCGCCTCGTGGATCTCCAGTCCCACCCCGTGGCCCAGTCCGTGTCCGTAGAACTTCCCGTATCCGGCGTCCTCGATCACCTGCCGCGCGACCCGGTCCACCTCCTGCCCGGTCATCCCCGGGCCGCACGGCGTCCATCCCGGCCTGCTGGGCGGCCGCGACGACCGCATGGATCTCCTGCTGCCAGTCCGGCGGGTCGGCGGCGACGATGAACGTGCGGGTGCAGTCGGCGTGGTACCCGTCGTACAGGGCGCCGAAGTCGATCTTGAGCAGGTCCCCGGCCGCGATCGGGCGGGTGGTGGGCTGGTGGTGCGGGATGGCACTGTGCGGGCCGCCGGCGACGATGCTGTCGAAGGACCGGTCCGGCGCCCCTTCCAGGCCCATGAGCAGTTCGAGCTGCCGGCCAGTTCCAACTCGGTCATGCCGACCCGGATCTCGGCGGTCAGCGCCGCCAGCGCCCGGGTGCTGATGGCACACGCCTGCCGCAACGCGGCCAGTTCCTCGTCGTCCTTCACCTGCCGCAGTCCCGAGATGTCAACCTCGGCGGGTTCGAGCGCGACCTCGGGGACGTCGGCGGCCGCCCCCCGCCAGGCTGCCACCGACATGGTCCGCGGGTCGAAGCCGACCCGGGTCAACCCACGCGCGACCGCGGCGGCCAACAGGTCCGGCACCAGTCGCCGGGTGACCACCAACTCGACTCCGGGCGACTCCTCGCCGGCCTGCACGACATAGCGGCCATCGGTGGCCAGCAGCACGTCGTCCTCGGTCACCAGCAGGGCGCCGTTGGACCCGGAGAACCCGCACAGGTAGCGCACGTCGGGCAGGTTGGTGATCAGCAACGCCTGCTCCCCCGCGCCCGCCATCCGCTCGCGCAGCACGTCCAACCGGGGGCTCACACGTCACCGACCAGGGCCAGGAGGGCATCGAGGGCCAGCAGGTACGACCCCGTCCCGAAACCGGCGATCGTCCCGGTCGCGACCCCCGCGATGACCGAGGTGTGCCGGAACTCCTCGCGCGCCGCCGGGTTGGAGATGTGCACCTCGATCAGCGGTGCCCGCAGTTGCGCCGCCGCATCCCGCACGCCCGTAGCTGTAGTGCGTGAACGCCGCCGGGTTCAGGACCACCGGCAGCGGCCTCGTCGGCCGCCTCGTGCAACCACCCCATCAACTCGGCCTCGCTGTCGGTCTGCCGCACGTCCGCGACCATGCCCTTGCTCGCCGCGTACTCCTGGATCTGCTCCACCAACTGCGGCCAGGTCGTGGCGCCGTACACGTCGGGCTCGCGGGTGCCCAGCCGCGCCAGATTCGGGCCGTTGAGCACGAGCACCTTCACGTCTGCACCTGCGCGTACGCCGCCGCCACCAGCGCCGGGTCGGGGCCGATCAACATCTCAGGATTCGCCACACCGGACAGTATGACGAACCGCAGGGTGTCACCGCGGGTCTTCTTGTCCCGCATCATGGCGTCCAGCAGTGGTGGGAACCGCCCGTCGTAGGAAACTGGCAGACCCACGCGACGACAGCACACTGCGATGCCGGTCGACCACCTCGTCGTCGAGTCGTCCCACGAGCCGGGCGAGTTCGGCCACGTAGACCATCCCCACCGAGATCGCCGGACCATGGCGCCACCGGTAGCGCTCGTTGCGCTCGATGGCGTGCCCGAGGGTGTGTCCGTAGTTGAGGACCTCCCGGCCGAGTTCGACGCCGAGCGCCTCCTTGAAATCGCCGGCCACCACGTCAGCTTTCACCTGGATGGAGCGCACGATAGCCTCCCGCAGCGCCTCCGAGGCCGGTTCCAGGATCGCCTGCGGATCCCGCTCGACGAGGTCGAGGATCACGGGATCTGCGATGAAGCCGGCCTTGACCACCTCGGCCATCCCGGAGATGATCTCCGCCCTGGGCAGTTCCCGCAGCGTGTCGAGATCACAGATCACGGCAGTCGGCTCGTGGAAGGCCCCGACGAGGTTCTTGCCGGCCGCGGTGTTGATCCCGGTCTTGCCCCCGACGGCCGCGTCCACCATGCCCAGCAGCGTCGTCGGCACCTGCACGATGGGGACACCGCGCAACCACGTGGCCGCGACGAAACCGGCGAGGTCGGTGGTCGTCCCGCCGCCGACGGCGACCAGGGCATCGGAGCGGGTGAAGCCGTTGTCGCCCAGGACCGACCAGCAGTAGTTCAGCACCTCGACGCTCTTGGCGTCCTCCGCGTCCGGGATCTCGATGGAGATCGCCTGGAAGGCCTCGGAGAGGTCCGCCCGCACCTGCTCGCCCGTGGCCCGCAACGCCCGCGGATGGATGACCGCCACGCGGCTCGCTGTCGCCGGCAGGCTCGCCGCCACCTGCTCGAACAAGCCGTTGCCGATGATCACGGGGTACGGGCTCGCCCCCTTCACCTCGATGCTCTGCACGGTCACAGGCTGGCCTCCCACTCCACGATCTCGTCAGCCACATCGGTGGCGGTCCGGTTGTCGGTCGCGACAGTGAACTGCGCGGCGGCCGCGTAGACCTCGGCGCGTTGCTTGAGCATGTCGTGCAACTGCCCGCGGACGTTGCCCAACGACAACGGACGCGCCCCCGACAGGCCCGTTCGGCGGGCGGCGTCGACCAACCCCACCTCGAGCCACACAGTGGGAACGTCGGCAAGTGCCTGCCGCACCTCGGCCGCCGCCAGGGCCCCGCTGCCCACCGCGACCACACCCTCGGTGTCAATGAGTGCACGGCGGACGATCTGCGACTCGGCGTCACGGAAAGCGGGCTCGTCATCGATCACCGCTTCGCCGACCGACTGCCCGTACAGCCGCTGATACTGCTCGTCGGTGTCGAGCACCTCGCAGCCCCACCGGGCGGCGAGTTCGCGGGCCACAGCGGACTTCCCCGAGCCGGGAGCCCCGATCAACCCCAGGCGAGCGGTCAACGCAGGCTGTCCAGGTATGCGGTGAGGTTGCGGCGGACCTCGGTGAGGCTGTCGCCGCCGGTCTTCTCCAGCAGCGCGTCGGCCAGGACCAGCGCGACCATCGCCTCAGCGATCACCCCGGCCGCCGGGACCGCGCAGGCGTCCGAGCGCTGGTTGATCGCCGTCGCCGGTTCCCCAGTGGCCACATCCACCGTGCGCAGCGCCCGCGGCACGGTGCTGATCGGCTTCATCGCCGCCCGCACCCGCAGCGGCTCGCCGGTCGACATGCCGCCCTCGGTGCCGCCGCTGTGCCCGGTCTCCCGGGTGAGGTGACCATCCACGAGCAGGATCTCGTCCTGCGCCGTCGATCCGCGCATGGCCGCCAGCGCGAAGCCGTCGCCCACCTCGACACCTTTGATCGCCTGGATGCCCATCAGCGCCGCGGCCAGTCGCGCGTCCAGCCGCCGGTCGGAATGCACGTAACTGCCCAGGCCCGGCGGCAACCCCTCGGCGATGACTTCCACCACCCCGCCGAGGGTGTCGGCGTCGGCCTTCGCGGCATCGATCTCGGCGACCATCGCCTCGCCCACCGCGGGAACTGCACACCGCACCGGGTCGGCATCGATCGTGGCGAGTTCAGCGAAGGTGGGCGGTGCGGCGTCGCTGGCGACCGAGCCGATCCGCACGACGTGGCTGAAGACGTGCACGCCAGCGGCCTGTTCGAGCAGGGCCTTGGCCACCGCACCGAGTGCCACCCGGGCCGCGGTCTCCCGGGCACTGGCGCGCTCCAGCACCGGACGGGCGTCGTCGAAGCCGTATTTCTGCATGCCCACCAGGTCCGCGTGGCCGGGGCGGGGCCGGGTCAGCGGCGCGTTCCGGGCCTGCTTGGCCAGCACCTCCGGCGCCACCGGATCGGCGGACATGACCTGCTCCCACTTGGGCCATTCGGAGTTGCCCACCTGGATGGCGATGGGACCGCCCTGGGTGAGACCGTGTCGCACCCCGGCGAGCAACGCGACCTCGTCGGCCTCGAATTTCTGTCGCGCACCGCGCCCGTAGCCCAATCGACGCCGCGCGAGAGCGGCCGCAACGTCGTCGGTGGTCACCCCGACGCCGGCCGGCATCCCTTCGAGCACGGCCGTCAACACCGGCCCGTGCGACTCCCCGGCCGTCAACCATCTGAGCATGTCCCCCATCGTGTCATGGGCCCGTGTGAGGCAGGGCTACAGACGTTCGGTCTTGCCCTCGCACACACTGACCCGTACCTCGGAATCAGTGCGGCCCAGCCAGGCGCAGCCGCCACCCAACGGCGCGACATAGGTCACGCCCTCGGTCCCTGGAAGACTGATGTAGAGCTTGCTGCGGTCCCCGTCGACGCGGGCGATGACATAGTCCGATTGCACCTCGAGCAGGGTCACCGGGATGGCGTCGCCGGAGTCCTTGCCGTTGTCGATGGGTTCGGGCACGACGTTCTTGGGCTCTTCCGGCTTCGTCTCGTCCCCGGTTTGGCTGCCGGTGACGTCAACGGTCGTGTTGTTGGTCGTGTCCGTGGTCGTGACGTCCACGGTGGTTCGCGAGGAGGACTTGGTCGAGGAGCTGCTGGTGCTGTTCTTCTGCGAGGACTTCGACGAATCCGATGAGGTGACGGCATCCGTCTCGGTACCGGACAACGGGCCGAAGGGATTGGAGTTGGCGCCCCGCGAGACCACGGTGGTGACTATGGCGTCGGACTGGTCCACGGGCTCGACCGTGACCGCCGGTTGCGGCGTCTCCCCCTTGGTGACCGGCGTAAGCTCCTCGGAGCCGCCGCCGGACAGCAGCAGATACAGGCCACCGAGGACAGCCACGCACAGGGCCACCACGAGCATGATGACCGCCCGCCGGTTCTCCTGCAGGTATTCGGACATCTCACTCACCTCCCGGTTGAAGCTCCGTGGGGAGTTTCACTTCATCGCCGTTGAGCACGAAGACCCGTGCCTCCATGGTGAACTGCAACGGCTGGTCAGTGGTCGTGTCGCTCTGCCGAGCCACGTCCAGCAGCGTGACCAAGAACGCCCGCTGCTGCTGCTCGAGCCGCGCTGTCAGTCGCCGGATGGAGCCATAGGTCCCCTGCCCGGACAACGAAAGCGGAACGTAGGCGACACCGGTGTCCTTTGGTGCCACGCCCTGACCCAGATTGGTCGGGGTCGGAACCGGCTGCGGTTTGCTGCTCGGGGTTGGGTCCGGCGCCGCCTCGGAGGTGCTGGTCGGCGTCGGCGTGACCTCGACCTGGAACAGGGTGATCTGCCCGGGCGTGAGGGAGTCGAGTTCCACGCCCTCCATCCGCGCCTCGGCTTGGATCGTGCGCATGAGCTTCGGGACGTTCACGTCCTTGGGGATCTTCGCGCGGATGCGCAGCAGGGCATCGATCTGCTCCTGCAGATCCTTGGCCTGTTCGGCGAGTTGCCGCGTCTGGAACATGACGGTCTCGGTCTGCTTGTCCGTGGCCTCGGTCTCCTCGCGGGTCTGCGCCACCGCGCTGAACACCGGGCTGACCACGAGCATCCAGCCCACGTAGCCCACGATCAGAACCGCCAGCAGACCACCTACCTGCCAGAAGCGGGGGTTGTTCTTCATTGGTCCCCCTCGACGAATCGGCCGGACAGCGCCTGGTCGGTCAGTTCGGCGGTGTTGGTGAACACGTACACGTCAGCCGTGGTGTCGCGGGAGACATCGGTGAGAATGACGTTCTCGTAGTCGGGGTTGTTGCGCAGGGTGTCGATCCAGGCGGACACATCGTTGAAACTGCGCGCCTCGCCGGAGAAGGTCACCGTCCCGACAAGCGGTTCGGTTGTCTGCGTGGTGCTGGCCGCAGTACCCGTGCCGCTCTTGTCGGACTCGCCGATCGTCATCGACACCTGCGTCAGGGCCACATCCGGGGGCAGGATCGCAGCGAGCTGGGACACCAGCCGGGCCACCTGCACCTCGTTGCCCATGGCCTGGGACAGTTCGGCGCGGGCAGCGTCCACCGCCGCGTACACAGCCGGCACCTCGCTGTACTTGGCCTTCTCGGCCTCCGCGTTCCGCAGCCGCTGCTCGGCCGTGGCCAGTTCGGCGGTCGCGGAGGCCAACTGGATCCTGCCCACGACGAACAGCAGCGCGAGCACGGACAGGACCCCGATCATCGCGATCGCAACCATGCGCTTGGCCTTGCGGACCGCGCGCCGCACCAGGATGGACGGTGGGATGAGATCCGGGACCGGGAAGTCGTCGCGACGCAGAAGTGCGTCGAGGCTGTCTCGCGGAGCGGCCACCTGGACCAGCGGCTCCTGCCCGCTCGGCCGGGGTTCCTCCTCGTTACCGGTGGGTGGCGGGCTGTTGTACGACGTGGTCATGCCGCCCCCAGGGCCAGGCCCACCGCGGCGGTGGCGGCAGGGGTGGCGGACAGTGCGAGCCCTTCGGGTGACAGCGACTTGCCGGGCCGGACCAGGTGGGCGCTACCAGCTGTCACCGGGACCCGCAGGACCGACGCGAGGATGGGCAAGAGCCCGAGTGTGGCACCGCCACCGCCCACGAGGTACGCCCGACCGATGCGCATCCCCTCGCTGGTCTTGTAGAAGTCGATGGAGGTCCGGATGTCCGTCACCAGATCTGCCACGGCGCTGCGAATGGCGGCCTCAGTGGCCGCCCGATCGGTGGCACTCATGGTCGCCCACATCGCCGGCAATCCGCACTTCCACTGCTCAGCGTCCTGCTCGCTGATGCCCAGCTGATCGGCCAAAGAGGCGGTGATGTCGTGGCCGCCGCGGCTGAGGATGCGCACGAAGCGCGGTTGTCCGTGCTCCTGGATCGTCACGCTGGTCATCGCATAGCCCACGTCCAGCAGGGCCTCGGGTGCCGCCGCCAAGGGGTCGGCCACGGCACCCAGCGTGGCCAGCGGCGTCAGCGTCACCGAGGCCACCCGCAGGCCGCCGGATTCCACAGCGTCAACGGTCTCCTGGATCCCTTCCTCGCCGGCCGCCACGAGCAGGCCGCGGATCATGCGGGCCCCGTCCTCCTCGATGACCTCTTCGTAGGCCAGGAAGTCGAGCACACAGTCCTGCACCGGCATCGGTAGGCAGTCTGCAGCAAGCAGTGGCAGTGCCTGCTTGAACTCCTTGGCCGGCACCCATGGCAGGTCCACCTGGCGGGCGACCATCCGCTGGCTGACCAGACCCAGGTGCACGTCCTTGCTCGCGGGCTTGCCCGCCTTCACCAGGTGCCGGACCGCCTCTGAGAGGGCTGCGACGTCCACGACGTCGCCGTCCACGACCACGCCCGGGCTGATCGGGGCCTGTCCCAGTTGCTGTAGCACCGCGCCCGAGCGGGAGCGGGAAACGCCCGCGAGGCGCACGGCGGAGGACCCCACCTCCACGGCGACGCTCGACCTGGCCACGGCGACCTCCAATGCGCGTTACCCCTGGCATCGGTCGAAAGTGAGGATTTGTTGAGCCCGAAACCCGTTCAGATGAGCAGATCGGTGTACCACTGGGCGATTGCAGGACCCCAGAGCACACCCAGGATGGCGGCGACGATCATGAACGGGCCGAACGGCAACGCACTCTTGCGTCCGGCACGGCCCGCCACGATGGCCCCGAGCCCCCAGACCGCCCCCAGCACGAACGCCCCGAACCCCCCCACCACCAGCGCCCCCCAGCCGGTCCACGCCAGGACCGTGCCCGAGCGACAGGGCGAGTTTGACGTCTCCCCACCCCATCCCCCGCGGGTACACCAGGGCCAGCAGCGGCGTACACCGCCGCCAGTGCCAGACCGCCCGCGATCGCGCGGCCGAAGTCGCTCCACTGGGACTCCACCCCGGCGGTGACGGCGAAGCCGGCGACCACGACGAGGTACGTCGACAGAGTCAGACTGTTGGGCAGCCGGTGGTGCTCCACGTCGATCAGGACCATGGCGATGCACGCGGCCATGAACCACAGCGCGAACGGCAGCAGAACCGACCAGCCGATCCATGCGGCAGTGAGCGCGAAGACGACGCCGGTCAGCAGTTCCACCAGCGGGTAGCGCGCCGAGATCCGGGCTCCGCAGTCGCGGCAGTGCCCCCGCAGCACCAACCAGGAGACGACCGGGATGTTGTCGTACGGGCGGATCGGATGGTCGCAGACCGGGCAGTGCGAGCCGGGGTGCGACAGGGACTCCCCGCGCGGCAGTCGCCACACCACGACGTTGAGGAACGAGCCGATGAGCAGGCCGAGAACCCCGGCGATCAGCACCACGGGAGCAGCCTAGTGGCGCCGGGCTCCGGCGTCCGGGAGCCTGTGGACATCAGTAGCGGGCGGACAGTTCGCCGGTGACCTTGGCACCCCAGGCGGCGTTGGTCCACTGCGGGAAGTACGGCGGTGACGCGAACTGCAGGCGGGTGTCGTAGGAGTAGTCCTTCGTCGAATCCCGTGCCGCCGGAGGTACCCACCGCACCACGCCACTTCTGGGCGATCGATCCGCGCACCGACAGGGTCCCGAGATCAGCACCCTGGTTGTAGTTCTGCACCCAGAAACTGCGGGCGAGGGTCTGGATGGAGGCGTAGATCCAACGGGTGCCACTGGAGTTGGTCAGACCGGGGTAACTGATGTTCGTGTACGTGCTCCCGTAGGTCTTCGTGGTGGTCCACGTGCACGGTGATCGTGTTGCTGTTCGATCCGCTGTTGCCCGGACTGGAGATGCTGGCGGTGCTCGTGCGTCGGGCAGGTCATGCTCAGGTTCGTAGGGCTCTTGCACGCGGGCTGGCGAGCGCCTCGTGGTCGAACTGCTGGACGCGGGACACCGGGTGGTAGACGACCACGGAGTTCGCCGCGACCAGGCCCACCATGTCCGGGCCGATCGCGGAGTTTCCCTTGGTCGTGCTGTTGATCGACAGGTCACCGGTGACGATGACGTTGTTCTGCGCGGCGATGGTGACCCGGCCCTTCACGACTCCCTCGACATAGACGTTCCCGAGCCCGCAGTCGAAGGTCACCGGGTGGGTGTCGCCGCTGGGCACCTCGGTCGCCTGGTCTGCGGGTTCGGCACGTACGTCGTGTCCAGCACCCAGGTGCCGCTGACCCGCTTCCACTTCTTCGTGGTCGTGAACGTGGTGGTCGCCGGGTTGTAGTAGCTGATGTCGGTCACACCCTGGAAGGTGCTGCCCGTGCCGGTCGGGATCTGGTCGTTCGGCGGTGCTGCCCGAGGTCGTGCCGTTGACGACCTGACCGGGCACGCACGTCGCCGAGCCGCCGGTGGCGGCCTGCACGTAGATCACCAGGTCGTCGGTGACCGGCACCGTCTGACCCGTCGCGGGGTACTTCTGTCCGGAGGCCGGGATGAACTGCGCTGCGTTGCCGCAGTTGAGGCCGGCGGGCGATCCCGGGCCCTTCAGGGTCTTGCCGGCGCTGGTCGTGTTCCACACCGTCATCGTGCCGTTGCTGTTGAACCGGATCCGGGTGTCGCCGTAGTAGTTGCAGCCGGGGTAGGTGACGAACTTGTCGGAGTTGTCGGGCAGGTACAGACGTCAGCGCCGGACGGGCACCGGCGGTGCCGACATACGGGTTGACGCTCGACGTGCTCGCGCCAGCACTTGCCGTCACCGGCGTTGGTGCCCACACCGCTGGCGTCCGGCCTGCCGGCTGCCTCGGTGCAGTTGGGGTCCGCGACCTCGTACCCCTTGAGGAAGCGCGGCCGCGTGCCGCCGGAACTGCTCATCAGCGGGCGAGTCGTTGAAGTGCACGTCGCCGTCGAGAACGTCGTTGCCCGCGAACTGGATCTCCTGGCAGTAGCCGCTGTTGACACGAGTGCCGCCCTGCCACCAGTAGGTGCCAACGTGGGACCGCTCTTGCCGCACACGTCGTACTTCGCGCCACCGGTGGCCAGCGACTTGGATCCCCCGGGTGGATACGCGACCAGGTTCTGCGGATCCGCGTCCTCGAAGTCGGTGTAGTACAGGAAGTCGGTCGAACCGCCGCGCGCCACACGGACCTGGATCGTGCGCGAGACACCCCGCGCACCTTGCCGGTGGACTCGACCCAGACCGAACCGTCCTTCCAGAAGTTGGCGGTGTTCACGTCGTAGTGGAACTTGCCCGCCGAACGGGTTCCCGGCCTGGACATTGACCCAGCCGGCAGCGGTCCCGCTGTTCCACCCGCACGAGTTCGTCTCGGCCTTCGGCCCCTTGAGGGCGACGTTGCTGCAATCCACGGTGACTGCGCGTAGGCGTCGGTCCGGTTGAGTTTGGCCAGGTAGTCGTCGACACCCGCCTGCGCCGCGGCCAGCGCCGCCTGCCAGTTCTCGTCCCGGCTGACCTGCGGAGCCACGTGACGGCGTAACTCAGGGCCGCGGCCACGACCACGCTCATGATGGACATCATCCCCAGCACCATGATCATGGCGGCTCCACGATCCTGTGTGACGGTAGCTCTCGGGCTTCATCATGATCACCTCCTCAGGGCGTCGGCGTGGGTTGGATGAGGGAGTCGGCGTTCGGCAGGGTCACCCGCGCGGTCACGGTGGAGGAGTCCACTCGACTCGACGGTTGCACCTTGACGACAAGGTCGATGCTGTCCACGGACTTTCAGCTTCGAGGTCGCGACTCTGCAGCGGCGGCGCGATGACGGCTCCGGTCCGGTCGTAGTAGGTGAAGACCGCGCCGGGCAGCACGATCGCGCGCCAGCACCCGGTTGCGCACCGGACATCCCGGACCCGGATTGCAGTACTGGAAGTTGAAGTCGGTCACGGCATGCACGTTGGGCTTCTGGACGGTCTCGCTGAGGCACCCCGGCATTGCTGACGGTGTACGTCACCCGCCGTGGTCCCAGGTCGGTGGTGCCGGATGCCGGCAGGATGCCGTCGTTGTCGACGTTCGCGTAGAACTGCACGCTACGGTCGTCCCCGGCGATGAAGGCAGCCACGTCGCATCCGGAGCAGGTGGCTTGCACCTGGGAGGGCAGGATCGCTGTGCGCAGGACCCGGGTCATACCCTCGACCGCGACGTTCGTCTGGGACACCCCGCTGAGACGACTGGCGTTGTCGGTCATGGTCCGCTGCGCGACGATGAGCCCCTCGGTCACGATCGCCAGCACCGTGCCGAGGATGCCGACCACGACCAGCATCTCGATGAGGGTCACCCCACGGTCGTCGTGGGATCGGCGAAGCGGCCATGCATCAGCCACCCCCCAGCGGGAGGTCCAGCGGGTAGGTGACAGATCCGTCCGCGGGCATGCTCGACCGCGAGGGTGTACCCGTCCGCTGTCGCCGTCCACTCGCCGTACGGCAGCGAGGCCGTACGACACCCTGCGCATCGGTCGTGCCCAGGGCGAACTGCGTCTCGTTGCAGCCCGTGTCGTTGTCCATGGTGGCCACGACATCCTCGTTGGCCACGGGCTGCCCGTCGTCGTCGAGGAAGGTCAACTTGACCGGCTTGAGGACGACTTCGGCCGTGAGCGTCTGGCCCGGGTCGGGCTTCACCGGGTCGGGTCGGGTACCTCCGGTGGTGGCGGGATCGTTGACCGTGCAGGTGCCGGCCCAGACCGAGTAGCCGTCGGGGAACGGCCACAGTCCCGTCACCGTGACGGTGCCGCTGTTGATCGTCTTCTTGCCCATCGTCGGCAGGCCGGGATTGAACAGGATGACCGACGGATCCGGGACGGCCAGGCGTACTCGTCGGCGGGGTCGTCGCTCACCACGTACTCGAGATTCAGAGTGGCCGCCGCGTCGTAGCTGAAGGGGACGACCTGGATCGACCCGGCCGCGACCGTGGCCGGCTTGGAGGTCGTCGGCTGGCCGTCGAAACTGACATATCCCGGCTCGTCGAGGGTGACGGTGTAGTTGCCCACGGTCGACAACGCGAACACGGCACACCCGTCACCGGCGGTCACTCGGGTCTGAGCTCCCCCGGGTCCCGTGATGTCCACGGGCAATCCGGACACCCCGGTGCCGTCGGCCCCGAGGACCTTCGCCGCGATGAAACCCTGGATCGTGGCCAGGGTCCCCTTCGGCGGCGTGAGGACGGTGTTGGACTCGACGTCGCGGGTGTTGCCGTTGCGCTGCCAGGACACTCGCACATTGACCCCGAGCGAGGGGTACGTGACGGCAGAGCCGCCGTCGCACGGGCTGGTGCCGGTGCCGGCGGGCAGCCATTCGACGGTGCGCACGACCGTGAACTTCGTGCCGTCGAGATCCAGGGGCTGTCCGGCGGTCCCCCCGGGCAGCGGGTGCGGATTCGTGCACCTGGCTGATGGCTGCCAGAGTCGTGGGCGCGGTCTTGGATGACCCGAACTCGTTCCGGGCGATCTCCAGCTCCCGGGCGGCCAGGTTGGACGCTTGAACTCGGGCGCGGTCCTCGTGGGTCACGGCCAGGGCGAGTTCGAGGCCGTAGGCGAAGTGCAGATGCCACGAGCGCCAGGATGCTCATGGACACGATCAACTCGATCATCGTGAAGCCGTCGTCCCGCTCGGCCGCCAGCCTGCGGCGTCGTGGCCGCGAGCCGGAGTCACGTGACCGGAGTTCCACGTTGTGAGCATCGACCGTTGGCCCGGCGATCCTTGACACCGAACGTGGAAGGCCCCGGCGGGGTGCCGGGGTCCTTCGCTGTCTGGGGTCAGGGGATCAGGCGCAGGCTGCCTTCAGCCAGGCCGTCGGGGCTCGAGTAGCTCGAAGTCGGTGCCAGAGGCGGATGTGCGGCCTCAGGCAGTAGTCCTGGTTGCGTGAAGGCGTCGCGGCGATGGCGCGACCGCGGCGTACCGGTCGTAGTTGCTGCCGGTCGAGTACTTGAAGCCGACGCGACTGCAGGTCGACCGCCGGATACGGCGCTGTTGTCGAGTACAGCCTGCGTCCGTCAGCCACGTCTCCTGAGCCGTCGCCGCGTTACGCAGGTCGGCCTTGACGGCACTGTCCCAGCCCTTTGCGCGCTGGTTCAGGAAGACGGGGATGGCGATGGCTGCCAGGATCCCGATGATGATGATCACGACGAGGAGCTCGATGAGGGTGAAGCCCTCTTCCTTCTCCCGCGCCGCTGCGATGCGTGCGAACATTTCGTTCTCCTTCGAAAACGGGACCGACCGGTCCCAATTGCAATGACGTAGGAGGCATCGGATGAGCGGGGGGCGGAAGTGCAATCCGGCAGGATCGCTTGTCCCCCGTTCGGACGCACACCCGGCGCGATTAGCCCGATCGGGTGACATGGGCAGCCCTCCGAGCAACTGCCGACCGAGGCCCCGCTGCGGCATGACAGGCGCCTCAATCACCGCAACTGGCCGTAACCTCCAGCAGCGGTCCGCAACCGGCGCGGCGGTGCAGGTGTTTCGGTGGCGCCCGGTGTTCCACGCCAGCCCATCCAGTGCCGACCTGCGGCACCGACCCGCGAGGGGTGGATCGTTCCGACGGAACAGTGGCGATCCCCGAGCATCTGGACAGATGCACTGATTCCGGCGATCACGGGCACTGCTCCGATCGGACGACAGCAACCCGGCGAACGGGGGACGCTCAGGTGCGCATCGCGTCGGTCAGGTGGTGGGTGAGGTTGTGGTAGTGCAGCCACCAATCGGGGCGGTTCGGCTGCGGCCGGTGTTCGATATGCGTGATCCCGGTGTGGTGGGTCTCGACGGCGACGACACTCCACGGGCCCTTCTCGAAGATGTACTCGAAGACCGCTTCGATCACCCCGGCATGGGCCACGATCAGGATCCGGCGCGGGTTCGACGGTTCCTCGATCGGACCGCCCATGCGGTTGCGGCGGGCCGCCGGCACGAGCGTCTCCACGAACGCCCCCACCCGGGAGCGGAACTGCATCCAACTCTCCCCGGTCGCCGTGACGGGCGTGTACGGGTCGAGCGTTCCCCACAACTCCGGCGTGAACGGCTCGAACTCCGCGCTGGGGATCGGGCTGCCGTCGGCCCGGCAGGTCCCGATCTCGCGCAGCCCCTCCCGGAACACCGGAGCCATGTCGATCGCGGCGCCGATGATCTCGGCGGTCTGCACGGTGCGGGCGACTGAACTGGCGTAGAAGTCGGTGACGTGGACGTTCTCACGGATCCAGACACCCGCCCGCGCGGCCTGCTCCCGACCGAGTTCGGTGAGCGGTTCGTCGCGGTGCTCGACGGTCAGATCGCCGAGGTTCACGTGGCTCTGGCCATGGCGTACGAGGTACAGGTGCACCCCCTCACGCTACGCGCTACGCGGTGACGCCGTGGCCCAGGCGCCACCACATCGGCTCCCGACGGGCAAGTGCGGCGGCGGAGTGGAAGCATGACGGGGTACGGGGCGAATCGGCAGTGAGGTCCACGACATGGGGCGCGCATCCGCACGCACGGATCGACAACAGGAGCCTGTTACCACACAGGCTGATGTCGACCTGCCCTTCCGGCGACTTGCGGAGAACGCCTCCGACGTGGTCTACCTGTCGGGGCCCGACCAGCGCATCCGATGGATCGCCCCCACGGTCGAGCAGTGTCTGGGATGGACGCCCGCCGAACTCATCGGCACGACCTTCAATGATCTGCTCCACCCCGACGACGCTGCCAGTGTGAAGGACGCGCGGGAACGCCTTTACCAGGGCAACGACCTGCTCGATCCCCGCGGTGTGGAGTTGCGCCTGCGATGCAAGGACGGTTCCTACCGCTGGCTGTCCGGCCGGGCTGCTGCCATCGTCGGGGAAGACGGCGCCGCCCAGGGTGTGGTCGTCGGACTGCGTGACGTCGATGACCTCGTGCAACAACGCGAACGCGCAAAGGAACAGGAGCACCGGGCTCACCAGATCATGGAGACCATGGTCGACCCGCACGTGGTGCTCGAGCCGCTGCGCGACCCGGACGGGGCGATCGTCGACTTCCGCTACATCGATGCCAACCAGGCGGCATGCTTCCTCACGGGCTGGACCCGCGAGGAGTTCCTCGGAAGGACGCTGCTGACTGAGTTGCCAGGTCACCGCGGGAGCACACTGTTCGACCACTACTGCCGGGTGATCGACACCGGTGAGCCGCTGGCGCTGGACGGCTTCCGATTCCCCGCGAGCATCGTCGCGTCGGAACGCTATTTCGACGTGCGGGTCGTCAAGTCCGGCGATGCCCTCAACTACACACTGCGGGACGTGACCGACCGCTTCCGCGCACAGTTGCGCCTGCAGGAGTCGGAGCACCGGTACCGCCGACTCGCGGAGAACGCCGCCGACGTGGTCTACGAGTGGGAGTTGGACGGCACGCTCACCTGGGTGTCCCCCTCCGTGACCCACGCTCTGGGTTGGACCCCGGAGCAGGTGATCGGGCACAACGTCCGGGAGTACATCCACCCCGACGACGAGGAACGCAGCCGCGACCCCGCGATGTTCGGGCACGCGCACTTCGAGGCTCGCGTGCTCGGGGCGGCCGGCGACTGGCGATGGATGCGGATCGCACGCCGGGTGGTCCGCGATACCGAGGGCCGAGCCACCGGATACATCGAGACAGCCCACGACATCCAGGCGGAGATGACCGCCCGGATGCGACTGGCCCATCAGATCGGTCACGACCCGCTCACCGGACTGCCCAACCGGGCCTCGCTGCTGAACGATCTCGAACGCCTGATGCGGGACCGGACCCGGCCGATGTCGCTGTTGGCCGTGGGGGTGGACGAC
Organism: uncultured Actinomycetota bacterium; assembly: GCA_963733395.1. Classification (GTDB taxonomy): domain Bacteria; phylum Actinomycetota; class Actinomycetes; order S36-B12; family UBA10799; genus JADKAV01. The sequence continues at coordinate 177,565 of CAVTCZ010000013.1, read as the reverse complement.
CTCGGCGCCGTCACCGACGCCTTCACTCACGTGGCCACTGATCGGGTGCTCGTACACGCCGCACAGCGGCTGACTGCCGTCGTGCACCCGATGTCCGTGGCACGAACGACTGAGGACGAGTTCGTCGTGCTGGCCCCCGCGGAGGACACCGAAGAACTGGCCGATCTGGCCGAACGGATCCAGCAGGCAGTTGCCTCCCCGATCAGCATCGGCGGGCACGACATCGACGTCACGGTGAGCATCGGGATTGCGACCCGCTCCGACGCCGAGAACGCCGAGGAGTGGTTGCGCAATGCCGCCAGCGCGCTGCATCACGCCGAGACCAACGGTGGGAACCGCTGGGAGTTCCAGGACGCGTTGATGGCACGTACTGCGCGGGAACGGATCATCCTGCGCGGCGGCATCCGCGAGGGTTTGTCCGCCGGGCAGTTCCACGCCTGGTTCCAGCCCATCGTCTCGCTCAGCGACGCCACCGCCCGTGGTTTCGAGGCGCTGGCCCGATGGGTACTGCCCGATGGGAGCGTCGTCGGCCCGGACGTGTTCATCCCGGCCGCGGCACATGCCGACCTCATCGTCGAACTCGACCGGACGATCCTGGTACAAACGGTCCACGCCATGGCGGCGACCCCCAGTCCGGTGCCCGTCAGCGTCAACCTCTCCGCGGCATCGATGACAGATCCATCGCTGGTGGCCACGGTGCGGCAGGTGCTCGAATCCACCGGCGTCCCGGCGAGCCGCCTGCACCTGGAAGTCACTGAGACCTCTCTGATGCGTCCCAGCAGTGAGATGCACGCCAGCATGCTGGAGCTCACCTCGCTCGGGGTGACGTGGTGGGTCGACGACTTCGGTACCGGCTACTCCTCCATCACACATCTGCGGGATCTCCCCATCCAGGGCCTCAAGCTCGACCGCTCCTTCGTGGACGGCATGACGACCGATCCCACGCGCAGTCGACTGGCACTGGGGTTGGCCGGTCTGGCGCGCGGCCTCGGCCTGCGGACCGTCGCCGAGGGCGTGGAGACCCCGGAGCAGGCCGCGCTGCTGGTGGCGCAGGGCTGGGAGATGGGGCAGGGCTGGCTCTACGGCCGACCGCAGCCGCACATGACTACCTGAGCCCTGCGCGGGCATAATCCCGGCATGACCGAAACCGCCACCGGCTTCCCGTTCGACATCCCCGAGGATGCGTTCCACGCGACGGTGGCGGTCCTGGTTGAGGCGTGGCGGGCGAATCCCGCAGCCCACCCGACGATGACCGCCTTCAACGTCGCATGGATCCGCGCCTTCCAGGAGCAGTCACCGGTCTGGCGCGACCGGCAGCCGACGGGCGAAGACCTGCAGCGGTTCTTCGGGCTGGACGCCCGAGCGGCCGCGGCATTGGCGACGGCGCTCGCCGCCGGTTGAATCTATCCTGGCCCGCCTGCTGGGGTGCAGGATCGACGCACTATCAGCGGCGCCGGATCGTCCGCGTTGACCGAGCGTCCTCCAGCCGGCGGCCGGCGCGGCGCGACAGTCCGCCTCGTCGGCGACCCGGTCCGCGAGGTACGACACTCTGGGTATCAGCTTCGGTACAGCCGCAACCGAATTCGTCGCTGGGGCACACGGCCGAGCCGCGCCGGACAGCACCCGCCCATCGGGGAGAGAAAGCTACGTTCGGGAGTGATCCGTACGCCCTCTTTCTCTCCCCGATGTCCGTATCTCTCCCGGGCTAAGCGATACCGCGTCGGAGCCGGCACACCGGTCACCCGCCCGGAAGCGACGAACGGGGGCCAAGACAGGGGGCTTGGAGCTTCCCCCCGAGGCCTGGTCGACCACTTCCCTCCCCTCCCCACAGGATCCCGTCGGCGGACCATACCCAGAACACCTGTACCACAGGTCAAGCACCCTGCGGGAGATTGGGCAATCGTCCGACAACCCACTACTCGATCAGGTCGAACACCTTGAAGATCGGCATGTACAGAGCCACGATCATCGCACCCACGATGGCACCCACGAAGGCGATCATGATCGGCTCGATCAGCGAGGTCAGCGCCTCGGTGGTGGCCTCGACCTCGTTGTCGTAGAAGTCGGAGATCTTGTGCAGCATCGCGTCCAGCGAGCCGGTGTCCTCCCCCACAGCCATCATCTGCACGACCATCGGCGGGAAGACCGGGTGGTTGAGCAGCGGACCGGCCAGCGATTCGCCCTGCCGGACCGAGACCTCCACGTCACGAACCGCGCGGGCGATCACGACATTGCCGGTGGTGTCGGCCACGATGTCCAGCGACTGCAGGATGGGCACGCCGGCGTGGATCATGGTGCCCAGGTTCCGGCTGAACCGCGACAGCGCGACCTTCTGGAACAGCGGGCCGAAGACGGGCGTCTTCAGTTTCATCGGGTCGACCACGTTGCGCACCCGGTCCTGGTTCTTGTACTTGCCCCACAGGATCAGTGCCCACGATCACCAGCACGATGATCAGCGGCATCGACTTCTTCAGCAACGCCGACAGCGCGACCAGGACGCGGGTCGGGAGCGGGAGTTCACCGCCGAGGCCCTCGAACATCTGCGAGAACACCGGGACGATGAACAGCAACATGGCCGTCATCGAGATGATCGCGAACCCGAACACCACCAGGGGGTACGTCATGGCGGACTTGATCGTCGACCGCAACTTCACCTCGGACTCGAAGTTGTCGGCCAATTGCATCAGCACCTGGTCCAGGAAACCACCGGTCTCACCGGCCCGGGTCATGTTGACCATGATGGGCGGGAACACCTTGGGGTGCTGCGCCAGCGCCTGCGAGAGTGAAGACCCCTGTTCGACCGCCAACCGCACCGATGCGTAGACCTCGGCCAGGTACTTGTTCTCGGTCTGGTCGCTGAGGATCGACAGCGCCCGCAGCAGCGAGAGCCCGGAGTTGATCATGGTGGCGAACTGCCGGGACGAGATGGCGAGGTCCTTCAGTTTGACCTTCTTGCCCATCCCGGGGATCTTGATCTCCTTGTTGAGCCCGGCATTGGCCTGGGTGATGGAGATCGGCGCGTACCCCATGTTCTTCAGCTTCGAGGCCACAGCGGACGGCGACTCGGCATCGATGCGCCCCCGCACAACCTTGCCGGCCCGGTCCCGGACCTGGTAGTCGAAGGTGTCGAGACTCATCGTCCACCCCTGCCGGTCAGCCGCATGAAGTCCTCCATGTGATGGCACTTCTCGACGCCCTCGTCGAAGGTGATGCGATGGCTGCGCAACAACTCCGCGAGATTCTGGTCCAGGGTCTGCATGCCGAACTGGGCACCGGCCTGCATCGAGGAGTAGATCTGGTGGGTCTTGCCCTCACGGATGAGGTTGCGGATCGCCGGGGTGGCCACCAAGCACCTCGGCCGCGACCACGCGACCCTTGCCGTCGGTGGTCTTGCACAGCGTCTGGCAGACCACACCCTGCAGGGTGCCCGCAAGCTGTTGGCGGATCTGCTGCTGCTGGTGCGGCGGGAACACGTCGATGATCCGGTCGATCGTCTGGGCTGCGTCCTGGGTGTGCAGGGTGGCGAACACCAGGTGTCCGGTCTCGGCCGCGGTCAGCGCGACCTGGATGGTCTCGAGGTCGCGCATCTCCCCCACCAGGATGATGTCCGGGTCCTGCCGCAGCACGTGCTTGAGTGCCTCGGCGAACGAGTGGGTGTCGGTGCCGACCTCCCGCTGGTTCACCAGGCAACTGCGGTGCCGGTGCAGGAACTCGATGGGGTCTTCCACCGTCATGATGTGGTCGTGCCGGATCGTGTTGGCGATGTCGATCAGCGACGCCAGCGTCGTGCTCTTGCCGGATCCGGTGGGTCCGGTCACGACCACGAACCCGCGGGGCATGGACGCGAAACTGGAGACCACCGGCGGGATCCCCAGTTCCTCCAGGCTCTTGATGTCGAAGGGGATCACGCGGAAAGCGGCACCGACGGACTCGCGCTGCTTGTACATGTTCACCCGGAAGCGCGCCCGGCCGGGCAGGGCGTAGGAGAAGTCGAGTTCGAGTTCCTTCTCGAAGACCTCCCGTTGCTGCTGGGTCAGCATCGCGTACAGCACCCGCTGCAGTGAGGGACCGTCGAGTTTCGGGGCGCCGTTGATGGGCCGCAGATCTCCGGCAACGCGCACCGTGGGCGGCGCACCGACCGTGAGGTGCAGGTCGCTGGCCTCCAGCGCCAGCATCGCCTCGAGGGCCTGTACCAGGCTGATGTCGGTGGCGCGGACCTGCTGCTCGGTCGTCGGCCGGGTGGGCGGTGGGGCGGGCTCCTGCGTGGCGGGCCTACCCGGCGCGCCGTTCCCCCGAGGCGCCGCAGGCGGTGGTGCACTTCGTAGCGACATCCGACGTCCTTCCACGACCGTTCATGGTCGGTGTCGGCAGTCCGCGTCCGTTCCTTGAGCGACCGCGCGTCATACGACGACCCGCAACACCTCGTCCAGGGAGGTCACGCCGGCCAGCACCTTCGCCAAACCGTCCGAACGCAGGGTCTGCATGCCCTCCTCCCGGGCGGCCGTTGCGATCTGCGCCGACGAGGCCCTTTCCACGGCCAGTCGCTCGATGCGTTCGGTGATCGGCAGCACCTCATGCAGCGCCACGCGGCCTTTGTAGCCGGTCCGCGAGCAGACCGAGCAGCCCGCGGCCCGGTAGATGCGTGGAACGGGTTGCCCGGAGTCGAGGTGGAACCCCGCCGCCTCCATTGCGGCCGCGCTGGGCTCGTAGGGCTCCTTGCACTTCGGACACAGGCGTCGGGCCAGCCGCTGCGCCAGCACACAATCGAGTGCCGAACCGACCAGGAACGGCTCGATCCCCATCTCGATCAACCGGGTGACCGCACTGGGAGCGTCGTTGGTGTGCAGCGTGCTCAGCACCAGGTGTCCGGTCAGCGAGGACTCGACGGCGATCTGGGCGGTCTCGTGGTCCCGGATCTCACCGATCAACACGATGTCGGGGTCGGAGCGAAGGATCGAACGCAACGCAGCCGCGAACGTCAGTCCGGCCTTGGAGTGGGTCTGGACCTGGTTCACTCCTGGCAGCCGGTACTCGACCGGGTCCTCGACGGTGATGATGTTCACCTCTGGCCGGTTCAGGATGTTCACCGTCGCGTACAGGGTGGTGGACTTACCCGATCCGGTGGGGCCGACCACGAGGATCATCCCGTACGGCTTGCCGAAACTGGCCGAGTAGCGCTCGTAGTTGAAGTCGCGGAATCCGAGATCGGCGAGATCGAGCATGGCCGTGGAGTTGTCCAGGATCCGCAGGACGATCTTCTCGCCCCACACCGTCGGCAGGGTGGCCACCCGCAGATCCACCTTCTGGCCGTTCGTGGAGACACTGAGCCGGCCGTCCTGCGGGATCCGGCGCTCGGCGATGTTGATGTCGGACATGATCTTCAGCCGGCTGATCACCCCGGACTGGATCGACTTGGGTGAGCGCATCACCTCGTGCAGCACGCCGTCGATGCGGAACCGCACCCGCAAGTCGTACTCGGTCGGTTCGAGGTGGATGTCGGAGGCTCGGTCCTGAATACCTTGGGTGATCAGCAGGTTGACGAACTTGACGATCGGCGCATCCTCGACCACCTCCCTGATCGAGGCGAGGTCCTCGTCCTCCTCATCGCCGTCGATCGCGGTGGTCAACTCGTCGAGTTCCCCGTCGGCGCGGTAGTGCCGGTCCAATGCGCCTTGCACGTCGGTGCGGGTGGCCACGACCGGTACCACCGTCATGCCACTGGCCGACCGGATGTCGTCGATGGCGAACACGTTGGCCGGGTCGCTCATGGCCACCACCAGACGACCGTTCTCGAAACCGATGGGGATCGCGCTGTGCCGCCGGCACACCACACCCGGCACCTTGGACAGGGCAGCGCCGTCCATGGTGACCTCCGAGAGGTCGACGAACCGCATGCCGATCTGCGCGGCCAGTGCCTGCACCACCTGCGATTCGGTGAGCATGCCGAGATCGATCAGCACCCGCCCCAACGAGTGCCCGGCGTTGCGCTGTTCGAGCAACGCCTTCTCGAGTTGATCGCTACTGATCAGACCCTGCGTGACCAGGATGTCGCCGAGTTGCTTCATACCCCGCGCACCCCCCGCAGGATGGTCGACAGCAGATCATCGGCCGGCTCAGCCTCCGGCTCCTCCGCCGTTGCGGCTCCCCCCGGGATGACCGACAGGTTCGGCGTCGGTCGCCCGCTCGATTCGGTGGGGGTCTCAAGGGCTGCCAGCATCGCGAGTCGTTGCTCCAATGCCCCCATCGATCCGGTCAACGGGGTCACGCAACGCGCCTCCACGAGATCAGCGAGGTCCACGACCGTCGCCGATGTCGCCGTGCCCGGAGGCATCGATCAGTTCCGCGACCGTCCGATGGCCATCGACCAAGGAGTGCAGCCCGCGCAGTCGGTCCGGGACATCGCCGGGGTATGCGGCCATCACGGTGTGTGGTCCGCCAAGCAGGTCCGAGGCGGGTCGCCACCGTCGCAACAACGCGGTCACTTCGGCGCCGAGATCGCCGATGGCCAGTGCCACACCCACGTCGTCGGGCAACACGTCGACCACGTCGACGTCGAACGTGCCGCTGCGCCAGTGGGTCAGCGACGCGAGCGCGCTGACCACGTGCGCGTGGACGGTGGGGGCGATCACGGAGGGCTCCACCTTGTCGCTATCGACCAGAGCGCGCACCAACCCAAGCCCGTTTTCGCCAGCTTGGCGCAGGGCCTCGGCAAGGCCGGTGGTCCCGATGGCACCCTCGATGACCAAGCGCCGGGCCAGGTCCTGGCGGGTCAAGTCCGCCCCGACGCACACAACTGCCCGGTCCCGCAGGCCCAGGAAGGCAGAGTGACCTCGCGGACCGCCACGCAGAGTAATCAACCACTGCCCCGGCTTTCGCCCCACCAGGCCCAGCAGATCCTGGACGCGGAAGGCTTCGAGCGAGCCGGACAGCAGCATGACGGCCTACTCGGGAGGTGGAAGTTCGAACACGGGCCCCGTCGGTGCTGGAAGGTCGATGGAAGGTCCACTGGGCGGCGCGAGGTCCGACAGATCGTCGAACGCTGCCGCGAACCCGCCCGCGTCGGGAGCAGGAAGGTCGAACCCGCCAGCCTCAGGAGCAGGCAGGTCGAAGCCGCCGGCGTCGGGTTCGGGCATCTCGAAGGTCACCGGTGCCTCCGGAGCAGGCAGGTCGAAGCCGCCGGCGGCGGGTTCGGGCATCTCGAAGGTCACCGGTGCGTCCGGAGCAGGCAGGTCGAAGCCACCGGCGTCGGGTTCGGGCATCTCGAAGGTCACCGGTGCGTCCGGTGCCAGGTCGAACATCGCGTCCTGGGCGGGTTCCGGGTTCAGCCAGTCGGAGAAATCGTCGGCACCCACCGATGGCATCTCCAGTTCCTCCACCGTTTCCAGGCCGGCATCGCCGAAGATGTCCGCCGCCGCGGCGGGTTCGGGGAAGGCCTCGGCCAAGGTCGGTTCGTCCGCCCAGCGGATCTCGGGCTCGCCATCGGGTTCGGTCACGGCGTCCTCGGCTACGGCCTGATCAGCCGGTGAATCGTCGAACTCGCCTGCCACGAAGGTGCCGGTGGTGACGACCGCCCAATCCGAGGGCATCGGCTCTTCCGGCTCCGGCGGAGAGGCCTCTGCCGCAGGCAGTGCCGGTCGTCGACCCATCGGGAAGGCTTCGGCGATCTCCCGCGCCTCGTAGCGCAGCAGCCCGATGGGCACGCCCGGCGCCCCCACCACCACGACCACCCACGGATCCTTGTCGATGACGCAGATGCCGCTCTCACTGCCTTCGAGGAACATCTGCGAGGTACCGGACTGACCCAGCGCCTTGGACATCGCCCGCACCTGGATCATCATGCGTACCGCTCCTGCGGCCACGGCGTCGTCGTCGACGGAGTAGGCACCCTCGGAGGCGATCGCGAAACCGTCCTCGGACACCAGCCCCAGCCATTGGACATCAGGGTGCTCGCTGAGAGCGTCGCTCAACAAGCGACCGACGATATCGGAGGCGCCGGGGTGGGGTACCTCAATGTCAGCCATCACCTGATTCCTTTCACGTGGCTGATTCCGAGTATGGCCGATCGGGGAGGTCAGGCGTGCGTTGACCGAAGCGCGGCGCGCATGGCCTGAGTCGGCGCCGGGTGCCCGGTCATCAACTCCACCTGCCGCTCGGCCTGGGCCAGCAGCATCTCGAGACCGGAAACGATCGTTCCGCCGCGCGCCGACCAGGCCCGGGCCAGCATCGTCGGCCACGCAGCGTAGACGACGTCCAGCAGCCACCCGGGCCGTTCCGGCACGGAGGCAGCCAATGGATCAGCCACTTGCGGGGGGACGGTAGCCATCACCAAGGGTGCCCGCAGGTACTGCCCTTCACCGAATCCGTGCAGCTCCAGTCCGATCCCGAGCAGTTCGGCCGTGCGCCGGGCCGGCTCGGCAGCCTCCGGCCGGCGGGCGAGCATGTCCACGTGGGCGGCGCCGAGTTCGTGTAGCGCCGCCACCGCCGATCGCGCGGTGGCCCCGGCCCCGGCGATCGTTGCGGTGAACCCGGGCGGCTGGTCGAAGCCGGCCCGGCGCACGGCCGTCACCAGGCCGTCCACGTCGGTGTTGAGCGCATGCCGCTGCGGCAGCAGCAATGTATTGGCCGACGTCGTGACCCGAGCGGTCCAACTGATCTCGTCGGCCAGATCCAGCACGGCCTGCTTCAACGGCATGGTCAGCGAGAGCCCGACCCAGGACTCGTCCAGTTTCGCGACGAACCCCGGCAACTGCTCGACATCGACCTCCAGCGCCCAGTACACCCAGTCGAGGCCGAGCGCCTCATAGGCGGCACGGTGGAGTGCGGGCGACAGGCTGTGCGAGATCGGGGAGCCGACCACCGCCGCATTGCGGGTCACGAGTTCTCCGCGACGTATTTCTCGAACTGCTTCTTGAAGCGCAGGAACTCGTCGTAGTCGCTGGTGAACTTGGTCTCACCGGTGTCGGGGTTGACCGCCACGAAGTACAGCCAATCCCCCTTGTCCGGCTCCAGGGCGGCCTCCATCGCCGCCTCCCCCGGCTGGTTGATCGGTGTCGGCGGCAGGCCCTTGTTCTTGTACGTGTTGTACGGCGAGCGGGTGGCCAACTGATCCCGCGACAGGTTGATCTCGGATTTCTTCAGCACGTAGTTGACCGTCGCGTCCAACTGCAGCGGCATCCCCGCTGCCAGTCGGTTGTAGATGACCCGCGAAACCTTGCCGTAGTCGTCGGGGTGACCCTCGGCCTGCACCAGGCTGGCGATCACCATCACCTCGTACGGCGAATACCCGGTGGGCTTCGAACGGGCGACGAAGTTCAGCGTGTCCGCGGCCTGGTTGTACCGGGCGATCATGGCCTTGATCATGTCCTGGGCACTGGCACCCGGCGGGAACTCGTAGGTGGCGGGGAACAGGAAGCCCTCGGCGTTGCCCTTGGCGAACCGCGGGAGGCCCAATTCACCGGCGTTCCTGATGGCTGCTCGGAACTTGGCCTCAGGGATATTGCTGGCCTCCGACAAACGCTTGACGACCTGATCCTCACGCAGCCCCTCCGGGATCACGACCCGCGTCACCACCTGATTGGCCGGATCGAGCATGGCGGACAGCGCAGCCTCCCCACTCATCCGTTCCGACAGCCGGTAGTAGCCGGGGCCGATGGTCTGGGCCTGGTCGTTGGCCGCAGCTGCGTCGATGAACGACCGGGCACTGGCGACGACGCCGTTCTCTTTGAGCGTGTCACCGATGTCCGACAGGGTCTGGCCCTCCTGGACCTGGACGATCACTTCCCCGTTACCGGATCCGGCATAGTCCTCCCCGCTGCCCAACAGCCGGTCGCTCAGCAGGACCACACCGATGACGGCGAGCACGAGCCCGAAGATGACCACCGCAGCCACCACCGCCCCGCGGCCCTTCTTCTCCGGGTCGCGCTGGTTGCCGGAATCGACCTCCATGTTCAGACCGAGTTCGCTCATGTGTTTCCGTTCGCCAGCGTGCCCGGGGGGTGGCCCGTGGCGCGTTCTGTATCCAATGACTCCTGCAACATGATGACAGCGGCGGCTTGATCAACAAAATCGCGACTCTTTCGTGTCGACACCCCGGCGTCGCGCAACTGCACGTGTGCGGCTGAGGTCGTCAGGCGTTCGTCCACGAGGCGCACGGGTACCTGCGGGCAGCCCGCCCGGATCGCCGCGACCGCCTCCCGGACCCGGTGCTGCCGCGGCGTGTTCCCGGCCATCGAGCGAGACGGGTAGACCGACCACGAGTTCGACCGGCTGGTACTCGGCGACCAACGCCTGTAACGCCGCGACCCAGTCCTTGCGGGCATCGAGGGTCGTCTCCGGAACGGCCAGTGTCCCCGACGCGTCGCTGCGGGCGATCCCGATGCGGACCGACCCGACATCGACGGCCAACCTGACACCGGTGCGCACTAGCCGGGGAGCCCGCGGACGTATGCCTCGGCTGCTGCGAAAGCATCCGGCACCCCATCCGGTTTCGTCCCCCCGCCCTGCGCCGCGTCCTTCTTGCCGCCACCGCGACCTTCGACCGCCGGTAGGGCGGCGTTGAGCAGGTCGTTGGCGAAGAGGCCATGCTCCTGCGCCACCGGATTGACGGCTGCCATCAAGGAGACCCGGCCCTCGTTCACCGCTGACGTCAGGACGGCCGCCGGCATCCCCGACGGGGCCTTGCGCACCCCGGCCAGCGCGATCTCCCGCAGTTGCTTCGCCTCGGTTGCCTGCGGGACCTGCAGCGTCCACAACCGGAACGAGCCCACCTGCTGGCCGTCACCGATGATGCTGTCGATGTTGGCCATGACCGCCTGCTGCTTGAGCCGAGCCAACTCCCGCTCGGCGTTCTTGAGCTTCTCCACGGTCGCGCCGACCCGGTCCACGAGGTCCTCCCGCGGGCTCTTCAGCATCGAGCTGAGCGCAGAGACCAACAGGTGCTCGCGGGCCAGGTACTGGTAGGCATCGGAGCCGACCAGGGCCTCCACCCGGCGGACCCCCGAGCCCACGGAGCCCTCCGAGACGAACGAGACCACGCCGAGCTGGCCGCTGCGGTGGGCGTGCGTGCCGCCGCACAGTTCATGTGCCCAATCCCCCACGGACACGACCCGGACGGTGTCGCCGTACTTCTCGCCGAACAGGGCCATCGCCCCCATCTCCAGCGCCTCGGCCTGACTCATGTAGCGGGCCGTCACGGTCATGTCCTCGAGCAGCAGCGTGTTCACCCGTTCCTCGGCGTCGCGCAGCACCGTGTCGGGCACGGCCTTCGGATACGGGAAGTCGAACCGCAGCCGGCCGGGGGCGTTCTCCGAGCCCATCTGTGTGGCCGTCTCGCCGAGCATCTCGCGGAAGGTCTTGTGGATCATGTGGGTGGCGGTGTGGGCCCGCGAGATGGCGCGCCGGCGCTCCACATCCACGATGCCCAAGGCCGCGGCTCCGACGGCCGCTTCGCCGTCGATGACCCGGGCCCGGTGCACCCACAGTCCCGGCACGGGCGTCTGGACGTCGTCGACCTGCAAGGTCGTCCCGTCGTCCAGCCGGATGAGGCCGTGGTCGCCCAACTGCCCACCGGCCTCCGCGTAGAACGGGCTGCGGTCGAGGACCACTTCCACCAGTTCTCCGGCTGTGGCCGAGGTGACCGACTCGCCGTCGCGCAGCAGTCCCTTGACGCGACCCTCGGACTCCCACTGGTCGTAGCCGGTGAACTGCGTCTCGCCGGCTGCCTCCATGACCTCGCGGTACGCCGTCAGCGGGGTGACGCCGGCCTTGCGCTGCACGGCGTCGGCCTTGGCCCGGGCCCGCTGCTCCTGCATGAGCTCGGCGAACCCGTCACGATCCACCTCGAGTCCCTGCTCCGCGGCCAACTCGAGGGTCAGGTCGATCGGGAAGCCGAAGGTGTCGTGCAGCGCGAACGCGTCCGCACCCGACATCGTCGCTGCCCCGCGGGCCTTGGTCCCAGCCACAGCGTTGTCGAAGACGGTGGTCCCGGACCGCAGAGTCTGCCGGAAGGCCTCCTCTTCCGACACGGCGATCGTCTCGATCCGGCCGGCATCGGTGAGCAGGCTCGGGTACTGCGGGGACATGGCCGTGATGACGCTGCCGATCAGCAGGCCCATCGTCGGCTCGTGGGCACCGAGCAGACGCATGTTGAACACCACCCGCCGCAGCAACCGCCGCAGCACGTACCCGCGGCCCTCGTTGCCCGGCAGGACGCCGTCGGAGATCAGGAAGGCACACGTGCGCGTGTGGTCGGCGACGACCCGCAATGCCACATCGTCGGCATGGTCTCGGCCGTACGGCCGGCCGGTGATCGCCACTGCGGTGTCGATGGTCGCCCGGGTCGTATCGATCTCGTAGATGTTGTCGACACCCTGCAGGATGGCGGCCATCCGCTCCAGCCCCAGGCCGGTGTCGATGTTCTTGGCCGGCAGGTCACCGAGGATCGGGAAACCCTCCTTACCCGGGCCCTCGCCGCGGATGGACTGCATGAAGACCAGGTTCCACACCTCGAGATAGCGGTCCTCATCGACGATCGGACCACCGGCGCGGCCATACTCCGGACCGCGGTCGTAGTAGATCTCGCTGCACGGACCACACGGACCGGGCACCCCCATGGACCAGAAGTTGTCGATCATGCCGCGACGCTGGATGCGCTCGGCAGGCAGCCCGACGAGCTCCTGCCACAGCCGGGCCGCCTCGTCGTCATCCTCGTAGACCGTGACCCACAACTTGTCCTCGGGGAATCCGTAGCCGCCGTCCTGCGTGGGCTTGGTCAGCAACTCCCAGGCGAACGGGATGGCACCTTCTTTGAAGTAGTCGCCGAACGAGAAGTTGCCGCACATCTGGAAGAAGGACGCGTGCCGGGTGGTCTTGCCGACTTCCTCGATGTCGAGGGTGCGCACCACCTTCTGGACGCTGGTGGCGCGCTTGTACGGCGGCAGGGCCTCACCGAGGAAGTACGGCTTGAACGGCACCATCCCGGCGTTGACGAACAGCAGCGTCGGGTCGTTGAGCAGCAGCGAGGCGCTGGGCACGACCGTGTGCCCCCGCTCCTCGAAGAATGCGAGGAACCGTCGTCGGATTTCGGCAGACTCCATAGGGGCCAGCCTAGTTGCAGCAGCGGTGATGCTACCTGCGGGCGGCGGGCGCCTGCCGGATGTCCACGACCGTGGCGGACTCCTCCTCCGAGGACAGCGCCGCCAGATAGCGCGCCGACGCGGCCACATTGGACGCAGTGCGCGCGACCTTCGTCAGGTTCTCCCGCAGACTCCGCTCACGCGCACCTTCGATGGTCCGCGAGGTCGCTCGGTAGACGTAGATCCCGCCGGCAGCACCCACACCGGCCCAGAAAAGTCGGCTCACACACGGGAGCGTACCTCGCGATGGTCACTTCCACCCGGATCTTCAGCCATCGAGGGGCGGCCGTGATGTGACGGGTAGGTCATTCTTCGGCCGTGGCGGGCTGTCCGGCCACGGCGATCGATTGCGGGACCGTGGATTCGCACGATGTCGCGGCCACTACCGGTGCCATTGCGCTGCACCCGGACTCGCTTTCGGACTAGTGTTCAGATCCTCGGGAACGACACGACGAAGCCTGGAGGTATGCCGTGCGCGCATCAATTTCAGTGGCGCTGGGACTGGGACTGGGAGCCAGTGTTCTCACTGCCCCGGCAGCGGTCGCCGACGGTGACTACGGTCAGCTCGGCAAGAGCACGCTGGACGAGACCGTGGTGCGCACCGACACCCCCTGGCGGGAACTGCTCGCCGGACCGGGCGAACCCTACGTGGTGCGCACTGACATGGTCCGGGCCCGACCCAAGCGCGTCCAGAAGCGCACGTCGATGACCTTCTTCGGCCAACTGACCGATCCGCAGATCGCGGATGAGATGTCGCCTGCGCGCTTGGAACTCGTCGATCCGGTGGGCGGCCCGACGTCGGCCGCCTGGCGCCCGCAGGAGGCCCTGGGAGTGCGCGTGTTCGACGCCACGATCCGCAACATGAACGCCAACCGCGTGAGCAAAGTCCCGGACGGCAAGGGCAAACGAGCCAAACTCAAGTACGTCGTGCTCACCGGTGACATCGCCGACAGCGCCCAGTACAACGAAGTCCGCATGTTCCAGAAGACCCTCGACGGCAAGACGGTCGACCCGTACTCCGGCAAGCCACTGACCGAGGCCCAGGCCGCGAACTGCCGCGCCGGATTCTTCCCCGCGAGTGCCGCCGACATACAGAAGATCAATGCCGCCGTGGCCGCCCGCCAGTACGTCGGCGTGCAGGACTTCGCCTATTGGGACGCCCCGCTCGACCGCCAGAACGGCTTCTGGGATCCCGACGTGGGCGGCACCGACAACACCTACGGCTACGGCAACTTCCCCAAGTACCCGAACCTCATGGATGCCGCCCAGAAGAAGATGCAGGCGCAGGGCATCGACGTGCCGTGGTACATCACCCGCGGCAACCACGACACCCTGGTCCAGGGCAATGTCCCCACCAGCGACTCCCTGAGTGTCACCGTCGGCGGTCTGACGGTCCCGCTGCCGCTGTCGACGATCGCGACCGGGTGTGCCAAACCGTGGCCCAACCAAGGCGTGGACCCGAGCCGACTGCAGGGTCTGGGTGGCGATGAGGTCTTCACCGAGTTGACCAAGCCGGAGAACATCAAGGGGGTGCTCACCGCCATGACCGACATGGCCGCCGTGCCGCCCGACCCGGACCGCCGCTACGTGTCCAAGGTCGACTTCAAGAAGCAGGTCGGCAAGGACGACGACAACCATGGCTTCGGCTTCGTGTCCAAGAAGCAACTCAAGGCCTCCGACAAGCAGGCCACCTACTACGCCTTCAACCGGGGTCCGTTCCGCATCATCATGCTCGACTCCAACGCCGAGGGCGGCGGCTCCGAGGGCAACATCGACAATCCCCAGTACAAGTGGCTGAAGAACCAACTCGACAAGTACTCGAGCACGCGGATCTCCGACGGCAAGATCAAGCGCGACGGCGACAAGGACAAGTTGATCATCATCGCCTCCCACCACACCCTGGAGACGATGGCCAACCCCACGCCCGACGAGAAGGCCGGCAAGTGCAACCCCTCTGTGCCGGGCACGGACTGCGACCCGCGCAACTCCAAGCCGCTGCACTTCGGACTCACCGGGAAGAAGACCCTCAAGAGCCTTCTCCTGCAGCACCCCAACGTGGTCGCCTACGTCAACGGCCACACCCACCACAACAAGGTGAAGGCGTTCAAGCAGCCCGCGAAGAGTCAGTACCGGGGCGGCTTCTGGGAGGTCAACACCGCCTCCCACGTGGACTGGCCGCAGCAGAGCCGGACGGTCGAGTTCTTCGACAACAATGACGGCACGTTGTCGATCTTCGGCACCATCCTGGACACGGCTGCTTCGGTCGCCGCACCGGCGCCGGGCACGGACGCGATGACGATGACCGACGCCCAACTGGCCTCGCTGTCACGGCTGATCTCGGCCAACGACCCGCAGTGGCAGGTCGTCACCGACGGCGGCGGACCCGGTAAGACCCAGGACCGCAACGTCGAACTCGTGCTCAAGGATCCACGGAGGTTGTGGAAGTAGCCGGGGCTACTCCGGCGCCGGGTCCTCACCGGCGAAAGCGCGCCGCAGCCGCTCCAGCGCCGCTGCGGCCCGGGCTTCCGCGCCGCGCTCGGTCGGTCGGTAGTAGGCGCGGTCCGCGATGGGTTCCGCCACGTACCGCACGGGCACGAAGCCGCCCTCGTCGTGGGGATAGCGGTAGCCGCGGCCGGCGCCGGTCGCCCGCGAGGACTTCAGGCTCGCGTCGCGCAGCATCGCGGGCACCGGGCTGATCCGCCCGGACGCGACGTCCTCGAGCGCTTCGTTGATCGCCACGTAGGCGGCGTTGCTCTTCGGGCTCAGACACAGGTGGATCACCACGTGACCGAGGGTGATCCGCGCCTCCGGCCAGCCGACGAACTGCACCGCCTGCAGACCCGCGATGGCCAGCGGCAAGGCCGTGGGATCGGCCAGCCCGATGTCCTCGCTGGCCAGGATCACCAGGCGCCGGGCGATGAACCGCGGGTCCTCGCCACCGGCCACCAGTCGCGCCAGGTAGTGCAGGGCGGCGTCGACATCGCTGCCGCGGACGCTCTTGATCAGCGCGCTCGTGATGTCGTAGTGCATGTCGCCGTCCCGGTCGTAGCGGTTGGCCACTTCCGGGATGATCTCGCGCACCATGTCGGCGGTGACCTCCGGCCCGCCGGCCGCCTCCAACGCGGTCAAGGCCCGTCGCGCGTCGCCCCCGGCGAACCGCACGATCAACTCCGTGGCCTCATCACTGATCGTCACATCCGGCAACCCCTGCGGGTGGTGCAGCGCCCGGGCGATCACCCGCCGCACCTCGTCGTCGGTCAGCGAGTGCAGCACCAACAACATCGACCGTGAGAGCAGCGGGCTGATCAGGCTGATGCTGGGATTCTCAGTGGTGGCCGCGACCAGCGTCACCCAGCCGTGTTCCACGGCAGGCAGCAGCACATCCTGCTGGGTCTTCGAGAACCGGTGCACCTCATCGATGAACAGGATCGTGCGCTGCCCCTGCGTGCGCCCGATCTCGCGGGCCTGCTCGATCTCGGCCCGCACCTCTTTCACACCGGCACTGACCGCCGCCAGGGATGCGAACCGCCGGCCGGAGACCTCAGCGGCGAGCCGGGCCAGTGTCGTCTTGCCCGTTCCCGGCGGACCCCACAGAATCACGCTGGTGGCGGCGTCCGGGTCGCTGAGCAGCGTGCGCAGCGGCGACGTCGGGCCGAGCAGATGCGACTGACCGATGACCTCGTCGACGCCCGCGGGCCGGATCCGCGCAGCCAGTGGCTGCGTGGGGGCGTTCTGGTCGAACAGGTCCGCCACTACTCGGCGTCGTCCTCGGGAACGAAGTCGACGCCCGCCTCGGCCCGCTGTTCGGGGGTGATCGTCGCCGGGGCGCCGGTCAGCGGATCGTGACCGGCACCGGTCTTCGGGAACGCGATGACGTCGCGCAACGAACTCGCCCCGGCCAGCAACATGCAGATGCGGTCCCAGCCGTAAGCCAGGCCACCGTGCGGCGGCGGACCGTACTTGAACGCCTCCAGCAGGAACCCGAACTTCTCGTCCGCCTCCTGCTCGCCGATGCCGAGTACCTCGAAGGCCCGGCGCTGCACATCCTGCTGGTGGATACGGATCGACCCACCGCCGATCTCGTTGCCGTTGCAGACCAGGTCGTAGGCCCAGGCCAGAGCGGCTGCGGGGTCGGTGTCGAACGTGGCCAGCGACTCGGCGTTGGGCGATGTGAACGGGTGGTGCACCGCGGTCCAGGCCGTCGAGCCGTCGTCGAGTTCGACCTCCTCGAACATCGGTGCATCCACGATCCAGAGGAACGACCACGCGCTCTCGTCGATCAGTCCCAGGCGCCTGGCGATCTCGTCCCGGGCCGCCGCCAGCAGCCCGCGCGCCTCGCCGGGCTTGCCCGCCGCGAAGAAGATGCAGTCGCCCGGGTCGGCTCCCACGGCCGCCACCAGACCGTCACGCTCGGCCTCGGAGATGTTCTTGGCCACCGGTCCGCCGAGCGTGCCGTCCTCGGCCACGGTCACGTAGGCCAGACCGCGGGCACCGCGCTGCTTGGCCCACTCCTGCCACGCATCGAAGGCCCGTCGCGGCTGACTGCCGCCGCCGGGCATGACGATCGCGCCGACGTAGGGGGCCTGGAACACGCGGAACGGCGTCTGCGCGAAGTAGTCGGTGAGTTCGGTCAGTTCGAGATCGAACCGCAGGTCGGGCTTGTCCGATCCGTACCGGCGCATCGCCTCGGCGTAGGTCATGCGCGGGATCTCGCCGATCTCGTAACCCAGGATTCCCTGCCACAACGCCCGCACCACCGCCTCACCGACGGCGATGACATCGTCCTGTTCGACGAAGGACATCTCGATGTCCAACTGGGTGAACTCCGGCTGCCGATCGGCGCGGAAGTCCTCGTCGCGGTAGCACCGGGCGATCTGGAAGTAGCGTTCCAATCCGGCCACCATGAGCAACTGCTTGAACAGTTGCGGTGACTGGGGCAACGCGTACCAATGCCCCGGCTGCAGCCGGACGGGCACCAGGAAGTCCCGGGCACCCTCGGGGGTGGAGCGGGTCAGCGTCGGGGTCTCGACCTCGACGAAGTCCCGCTCCAGCAGAACGTCCCGGGCCAGCTGGTTGACTTTGGAACGCATCCGCAGGGCGTTGGCCTGGGAGGTCCGGCGCAGGTCCAGGTACCGGTGACGCAGGCGGGTGTCCTCGCCGACCTCGACGTGCTCGTCGATCGGGAACGGCAGGGGCGCCGCGGTGGACAGCACTTCGACGTGCTCGGCGACCACCTCGACGGCCCCGGTGGGCAACTCCGGGTTCTCGTTACCCGCGGGGCGGACCCGCACGGTGCCGGTGACCGTGATGCAGTATTCGGAGCGCAGCCCGTGGGCCGCCTCGTCGCGCACCACCACCTGCACGACCCCGGAGGCGTCCCGCAGGTCGATGAACGCCACACCACCGTGGTCGCGGCGGCGTGCCACCCAGCCGGCGAGACTCACCTCGCGCTCGGCGTCGGCAGCGCGCAGGCTTCCGGCAGCGGTTCTGATCACGTCATTCTCCTGTCAGTACGTGGCCGACGATCTCGTCGGCGGCAATGCTGCGCTGGGAACCGTTCTCCAGGTCCTTGACGCTGACCTGGCCCTCGGCCAGTTCCTTCTCCCCCATGATGATGGCCCATCGCGCCCCGGAGCGGTCGGCGGCTTTCATCGCGCCCTTCAAGCCGCGACTGCCATAGGCCATGTCGACCCGCACACCGGCCGCACGCAGGTGCCCCGCCAGTTTCGACGCCGCATCCCGGGCGGCCTCGCCCAGCGGGACGATGAAGACGTCGACCGCGCGGCGGCCACCGGGTTCCAGACCCTCCGCCTGACAGGCCAACAGGGTCCGGTCGGTGCCCAGGCCGAAACCGATCCCGGTCATGTCCGGGCCACCCAACGACTCCATGAGCCCGTCGTAGCGGCCGCCGCCCCCGATGCCGGACTGCGCGCCGAGAGCCGGATGGTCGAACTCGAACGTCGTCCGGGTGTAGTAGTCGAGGCCCCGCACGAGCCGGGGATTGAGGCTGAAGCGGACCCCGAGCGCTGTGAGAGCGTGCTGCACCCGGCTGAAGTGCTCCCGGCAGGCGTCGCACAGGTGATCCGGCGGCAGCGGCGCGTCCTGCAGCAGTGCCTGCACGTCGGCCCGCTTGTCGTCGAGCACGCGCAGCGGATTGACGGTCGCGCGTTCTGCCGTCGCCTCGTCCAGCGGCAGTCCGGCCAGGAACTCCCGCAGGACCTCCCGGTAGGCCGGGCGGCACTCCCGGCAGCCGATCGATGACAGGTCCAGCCGGTAGCCGCGCAATCCCAGCCGCCGGTACCCCTCATCGGCGATGGCGATGACTTCGGCGTCCAGCAACGGATCGTCGACCCCGATGGCCTCCACCCCGACCTGCTGCAACTGCCGGTACCGGCCCTGTTGCGGGCGCTCGGCCCGGAAGAACGGCCCGGCGTACCACAGTTTGACCGGCAGCGACCCGCGGTGCAGGTTGTGCTCCAACACCGAGCGCATCACCCCCGCGGTGCCTTCCGGGCGCAACGACAGCGACCGGTCGCCGCGGTCGGTGAAGGTGTACATCTCCTTGCTGACCACATCGGTGGTCTCGCCCACCCCCCGGACGAACACCGCAGTGTCCTCGAACACCGGTAGTTCGATGTAGCCGTAGCCGGCCAGTTCGGCAGCACGACCCAGCGTGTTGCGCACGGCGAGGAAGTCGGCCGAAACCGGCGGCAGGTACTCCGGGACCCCACGCGGGGCCTGCAACTGGCTCACAGTCCGCGCCCGCGCGGCTGCTCCAGGCGCTGTTCGCGCGCCTGTTCGAGGAACGGATTGGCGACCAGTTCCTGGCCGATCGTGGTCTGCGGGCCGTGGCCCGGGAGCACGACCATCTCCTCGGGCTGCGGCAGCACGACCTCGGCCAGTGAGCGCATCATCTGGGCGGTGTCCCCGCCCGGCAGGTCGGTGCGGCCGATGGAGCCGGCGAACAGCAGATCGCCGGAGTACATGATCGGCGGGATGTCCGCCGCCGCATCGGTGAGGAACACCGTGGATCCCGGCGTGTGCCCCGGCGCATGCCGGACGGCGAACGTCAGACCGGCGAGGTCGATGGACTTGCCGTCGTCCAGCATCCGCACGTCCTCGGGCTCGCTGAACTGCAGCCGCCCGCCGGTCATCTGCTCGAACATCAGCCGGGTGTCGCCGGAGATCCCAGCCATGGGATCGGACAGCAGGTGCCGGTCGGCCGGGTGGATGTAGGCGGGCACGTCGCGGGCCTCGCACACCGGCGTGACCGACCACATGTGATCGAGGTGGCCATGGGTCACGAGTACCGCCACGGGTTGCAGATGGTGCTCCCTGACCACATCATCGACACCTGCCATGGCGTCTTTGCCAGGATCGATGACGACGCACTCGCTGCCCGGCCCGGTGGCCACGACGAAGCAGTTCGTGCCCCAAGGGCCGGCTGGGAATCCTGCGATCAACACGCCCACCAGCCTATCCGTGACACGCGGGCGGGCCGGATTCCGGCGGCACGTAGACTCCGTCTTGCTGACGGCGGGTGCCGTCGGCAGGGGTCCGGCAGGGAGGAACGCGTGGCCACGGACAAGCGTCGTAAGCAATTGGCACGTGCGAAAGCCGAGCGCCAGGCCGAGCGCCGGGCGGAGCGCGCCGCCCGCGCGCGGCGAAACCGGATCATCGGTCTGGGCGCCGCAGCGCTGGTGGTCGTGGGTGTCATCGCCTGGGCTGCGTGGCCCGACTCGACCGAGCAGGTCAGCGCCGAAGCCAGTCCCGACGTCAGCGCCTCGCCCAGCGCGCAACCGACCCCCGGTCCGGTTGCCACCCCGGCAGGTGTCACCTGCACGGAGCCGGGCGAGCCGCGCCAGGACGGCCGCACCTGGAAGAAGCCGGCCGATCAGGACCTCACCGGCACCGTGGACTGGGTCCTCAACACCAACTGCGGTCAGATCACGATCGCCCTCGATGCCGATGCGGCACCCGAGAACGTCAACGCGCTGGCGTTCCTCACCGACGAGGGCTACTACTCCGGCAACTTCTGTCACCGCCTGACCACCGCCGGCATCTTCGTCCTGCAGTGCGGTGCCCCCGGCGCCGACGGCACTGGCGACACCGGCTTCACGATCCCGGACGAGAATCTTCCGAAGGATGCCGAGGGGAATTACCCGGCCGGGACGGTGGCCATGGCCAACCGGGGTGCGGACACCGCCAGCAGCCAGGTCTTCCTGGTGTACAAGGACACGACCCTGCCGCCCAACTACACGATCGTCGGCACGGTCAAGGACGGCCTCGACGTGGTTAAGTACGTTGCGGCTGCCGGTGTGCAGCCGGGATCATCGGATGCCAACGACGGGGCGCCGGCACAGCCTATTGTGATCAAGACGGCGTCGATCGAGAACTAGGGAAGCCATGACTGACCAGACAACCACCCCAGGTCCGGCCCCGGCCGAATCCTTCGGACGGGTGGGCGAGGACGGAACGGTCTACCTGCGGCTGCCCGACGGCAGCGAGCGCGCAGTCGGGCAGTTCTCCGCGGGCACCGCGGAGGAGGCACTGCATTACTACGCGGGCAAGTACAACGACCTGAGCCAGTCGCTGGAACTCACGGCCACCCGGCTCGCCGACAACAAATGCAGCCCGCGCGACGCTCTGTCCGTGGCGGGCAAGGCGCGACACGCCCTGGAGGAGCCCGCCTTCGTCGGGGACATCTCGCTGCTCATGGCCCGCATCGGTCAGTTGGAGGTGCTCGCCAACATCCGCACGCAGATCCTCGACGAGGAGCGCAAGGTCGCCCGCGAGCACGCCCAGGAGGCGCGCGAGAGGATCGTCGTCGAGGCCGAGCAGCTGAGCACATCCACCGCGTGGAAACAGTCCGGGGAGCGCTACCGGGAACTCGTGGATCAGTGGAAGACCCTGCCCAAGCCCGCCGCCGACCAGCGGCCCGCCACCGACGCGCTCTGGGAGCGCTTCCGCACGGCCCGGCGCACCTTCGACAAGGCCCGCAAGGTCCACCGCGAGGAGCAGGACCGCAAGCGGTCCGCAGCCGTGGTGGCGAAGACCGAACTCGCCGAGAAGGCGGAGGCGCTGGCCGACTCGACGGACTGGCAGACCACGGCCGCGAGCTTCCGCGATCTCATGGAGCAGTGGAAGAAGGCCGGCTTCGCGGGAAAGAAGGACGACGATGCCCTGTGGCAGCGTTTCCGGGGCGCCCAGGAGAAGTTCTTCACCGCCCGCAAGCAGACCTACAACGCCCGCGACACCGAGCAGAAGCAGAACCTGACCGCCAAGAAGGCACTGGTCGTCAAGGCCGAGGCGTTGCTGCCGGTCAAGGACGCGAAGTCCGCGCGGCGCGCATTCCGCGACATCCAGGGCGAGTGGTCCCACGTCGGGCACGTGCCGCGCGCCGACAAGGGCAAGCTCGATGGTCGCCTGCGGGCAGTCGATGACGCCATCCGGGCCGCTGAGAACTCAGCCTGGCGCCGGAGCAACCCGGAGATCCGGGACCGGGCGCAGGGGCTGGTCGACGCCTACCGGACGTCGGTGGCCAAACTCGAGGCCCAACTCGCCGCCGCCCAGGAATCCGGCGATGCCGCCAAGATCGCGGCGGCGCAGGACAGCCTCAACCAGCAGCGGTTGATGCTGGAGTCCGCGGAGCAGAGCCTGTCCACCCTGTAGGCGTAACCGGCGCGAGGCAAAGCCGCTGTGGGCGGTCGTGAGCGCGAGGGGCGGTTGGTGAGACGCTGTCCCGTTGGTGAGTGAGCACGCGCGGCCGACAGGTCGGTGGCCTTGGGCAGGATCTCGTGCAACAGTCGCGTCGTTGGATCTCGTCGCCGCTCGCGACTGTTGCGCCGTTGCTGCTTCAAGTCCGCGACTGTTGCGCCGTTGCTGGTTTCGGGGTCCGGAACCGACAACCGTGCAACAGTCGCGTCGGCGGATGCGTAACCGTGCAACAGTCGCGCCGTTGGATCTCGCCGCCGCTCGCGACTGTTGCGCCGTTGCTGGTTTCAGGGGGCGCATGCAAGATCATCAGTCTGAATGTGAGTCGCTGTCGGCACGCGCCCTGCGACTGCTGTGACCGGGCCTACACCCGCTTGGCTTCGAACACACCCTCCACGCTGCGCACGCCTTTGAGTACCGCGCCGAGGTGTTTGGGGTCGGCCATCTCGAAGGTGAAGCGGGAGATGGCGATCCGGTCGCGGTTGGTGGTCGACGACGCGGACAGGATGTTCACGTGGTGGTCGGACAGGACTCGGGCGACGTCCGACAGCAGCCGCGCCCGGTCGAGCGCCTCCACCTGGATGTTCACGAGGAACACCGATTCGGCGCTGGGCCGCCACATGACCTCGACCAGGCGATCCTCCTGCTGGGCCAACTCCGGGAAGTTGACGCAGTCGCGGCGATGCACGGAGACCCCGTTGCCGCGGGTCACGAAGCCGACGATGTCGTCGCCGGGCACCGGCGTGCAGCACTTGCTCAGGCGCACCCAGACGTCGTCGGTGTCGGCCACCACGACCCCGGGGTCGCCGGACGGACCATGGCGAACGGTGGTGGGCGGGGTTTCTTCCTCGGTGTCATCTGCGGCCGCCTCGGTACCACCCCGGCCGGCGATGAGCCGGTCGACGACTGTCCCGGCGTCGAGTCTGTGCTCGCCGATCGCGGCGTAGAGCGCACTCACGTCGGACATGCGGTAGTAGGCGGCGATGCTGAGCAGATCCGGGGTGTTGAGCAGGCGCTGCATGGGCAGGGAGCGCCGTCGCAGCTCCCGCAACAGCGCGTCCTTGCCATGCTCGACGGCCTCTTCCCGGCGTTCGCGGGAGAACCAGGCCCGGATCTTGCTGCGGGCGCGCGGTGAGGCGACGAAGTTCAACCAGTCGCGGGAGGGCCCTTGGCCCTGCGTCTTGGACGTGAAGATCTCGACGGTGTCGCCGTTGTCCAGGCGGGACTCCAGCGGCACCAGTTTGCCGTTGACCCGGGCACCGATCGTGCGATGGCCGACCTCGGTGTGCACGGAATAGGCGAAGTCGACCGGGGTCGAGCCCGCGGGCAGCGAGATGACGTCGCCCTTCGGCGTGAAGACGAACAGCTCGCCGGTGCCGAGTTCGTAGCGCAGACTGTCCAGGAACTCGTCGGGGTCCTCGGTCTCCCGCTGCCACTCGAGCAACTGCCGCAGCCAGGCGAACTCGTCCGGACCGTCGTCGACACCGCTGCGGCCCTGCTTGTAGCGCCAGTGCGCGGCGACCCCGTACTCGGCCTGCTGGTGCATCTCCTGGGTGCGGATCTGCACCTCCACCGGCTTGCCCTCGGGACCGATGACCGTGGTGTGCAGCGAGCGGTAGACGCCGTACCGCGGGCTGGCGATGTAGTCCTTGAACCGTCCCGGCACGGGGTTCCACTTGGCGTGCAGCAGGCCGAGCACGCCATAGCAGTCGGGGATGTTGTCGACCAGGATCCGCACCCCCACCAGGTCGTAGATGTCGGCGAAGTCACGGCCGCGCACGATCATCTTCTGGTAGACGCTGTAGTAGTGCTTGGGCCGTCCGTTCACCTTCGCGCGGATGCGGTTGGCCTTCAACTCCTCGTCGATCTCGGCGATGACCTGGCCGAGATACTCGTCCCTTGACGGTGCCCGCTGCCCCACCAAGCGCACGATCTCGTCGTACATCTTCGGGTACAGGGTCGCGAAAGCCAGATCCTCGAGTTCCCACTTCAGGGTGTTCATCCCGAGGCGATGCGCGAGCGGCGCGTAGATCTCCAGGGTTTCGCGGGCCTTCTTCTGCTGCTTGTTCTCGGGCAGCCACTGGATCGTGCGCATGTTGTGCAGGCGGTCGGCCAACTTGATGACCAGGACCCGGATGTCGCGGGCCATGGCCACGACCATCTTGCGCACGGTCTCAGCCGCGGAGGCGTCGCCGTACTGAACCTTGTCGAGTTTCGTGACGCCGTCGACGAGGCGGGCCACCTCGTCACCGAAGTCCTCCCGGAGCCGCTCGAGGGGGTAGTCGGTGTCCTCGACCGTGTCGTGCAGCAGGGCGGCCGCGAGCGTCGTCGGCGTCATGCCCAGTTCGGCCAAGATGGTGGCGACGGCCAACGGGTGGGTGATGTAGGGCTCCCCGCTGCGCCGGTTCTGGTCGGCGTGCAAGTGGGCGGCCATGACGTAGGCGCGCTCCACCACCTGCCGGTTGGCCTTGGGGTGGAACTGCCGCAAGGTCCGCAGCAGCGGTTCCAGTTCGGGGATGGTGCTGCGACCACTGCCGGTCAGCCGGGAGAGCAACTGCCGACGACGCGGGACGTCCTGGACAAGGCTCGCCGGAGACAGCGCCGACTGTCCGTCGGCGTCCTGGATAGTCTCCCGAGCCACGAGGTCACCGCCTTGCCCTATGCCGTGAGTTTACGGGCTCCCCGCGGTTTCGCCCAACGCCCCCGGCCGGCCTGTGACAACCGCCCTCAGTGGCGACGTTTCGACCGGGTCTGGCGCTTCGGCTGTTGCCGGGCATTCGGATCCCGGTTCTGGCGGTGTGGCCGGTCCACCGCCGGCGCCAGGCCGGCTCCGCCGGCGGCCACCGCCGCTGTCTCGTCGCCGCCACTGGGCGCACCGACCGGGGCCGGCTCGCCGCGTGCAGCCCGGCGCTTGGTCACCCGGGCAGTCAACGCCTTCATGGCCGGCTCCCGCTCCTTGATCTGGCACAGCGCCGGGGTGGCCACGAAGATCGATGAGTACGTGCCCACCGCAGTTCCGATGAACAGCACCAGCGCGAGGTCCTTGAGCGCACCGGCGCCGAGCAGGAAGGCGCCCACGAACAGGATGGAGGCCACCGGCAGCAGCGCCACGATGCTGGTGTTGATGGAACGGATGATGGTCTGGTTCAGGGCCAGGTTGGCCAGTTCGCTGTACGTGTAGCGACTCTGCGCCGTGATGCCCTTGGTGTTCTCCTTGACCTTGTCGAAGACGACCACCGTGTCGTACAGCGAATACCCCAGGATCGTCAGCAAACCGATCACGGTCGCTGGCGTCACCTCGAACCCGACCAGGGCGTAGATGCCGGCGGTGATGATGATGTCGTGCACCAGTGCCACCAGCGCGGCCACGGCCATCTGCCACTCGAAGTAGATGGTGAGGAACACCGCCAAGAGCGCCAGGAACACCGCCAGCGCGATCAGCGCGCTGCGGGTGATCTCACCACCCCACGTGGGGCCGACGTCCCGGCTGGAGATCTCCTCGGCCGGCACGCCACAGGCCGTGGCCAGGGCGTCCACGACGGCGAGGCCCTCTTCCGTGGAGACACTCGGCGTCTGCGCCCGGATGTTGTCCGAACCGATCTCGGTGACAGCGGCCACCTCCACCCCGGTGCCGGCCACCGCCTCGCGGGCGTCCTGGATGGAGCAACTCGACGACGGCACGTAGAACTCGCCGCCACCCTTGAACTCGATACCGAGGTTCAAACCGCGGAACAAGATGCCGCTGATCGCCAACAGCACCAGCACCGCGGAGACGGAGTACCAGAGTCTTCCGGCGCCCGACGATGTTGTAGGACGCCTCGCCGCGGTAGAGCCTTCCGCCGAGATCACCGAGCCGCGACATCAGACCTCCACCTTGTCATCCTTGCGGGACTTCGCCTGACCGGGCACGGTCTTGACACCCAACCGTCTCGGGTCCAACCCGGTCATCGGGTGACCGCTGGTGAACCAGGTGTTGCGGGCCAGCAGCGTGATCGTCGGTCTGGTGAACAGGAAGGCCACCATCACGTCGATCAGGGTCGTGAGCCCCAGCACGAAGGCGAACCCGCGCACCGCGCCGACCGAGAGGAAGTACAGGACCACCGCTGCGAGGAAGGAGACGAAGTCCGCTGCCAGGATCGTGTTCCGGGCCCGCGACCATCCCGCATCGCACGCCGCGCGCAGGCTGCGGCCCTCCCGGATCTCATCCCGGATACGTTCGAAGTAGACGACGAACGAGTCCGCCGTGATACCGATGGCCACGATCGCACCGGCCACACCGGCCAGGGTGAGCGCCAGGCCCACCGTCCGGCCGAGGATCACGAACACGAAGTACGTGATGACCGCGGCGATGATCAACGACACCACCGCGACCATGCCCAGCGCCCGGTAGTAGAGCAGCAGATACACCATGACCAGGAAGAGGCCGATGGCCCCGGCCAGCAGACCGACCTTGAGGTAGTCGGCACCCAGGGTGGGCGTGACCGTGTCCACCGCGGCGACGTCGAGCGTCAGCGGCAACGCACCGAACTTCAGCACCTGCGCGAGGTTCTTGGCCTCCTCGGGCGTGAAGTTCCCGCTGATCTGCGCCCGGCCGTCGTTGATCGGCTGCTGGAAGTACGGGGCGGACACCACCAGGCCGTCGAGGACGATGCCGAACTGGTTCTGCGGTGACGGCAGGCTCACCAGCTTGTTGGAGATCGTGGACAGGGCATCGGCGCCCTCGCTGTCGAACTCCAGGTTCACCACCCAGCCGGCGCCCCCCTGAGCGAGCTCGGCCGTGGCGTTGGTGATCGAGGTGCCCTTGATGAAGGCGGGCTCGAGCAGGTACTTCGCCTGCCCTTCGCGGTCACAGGTGACGATCCACTTCTCCGGGTTGTCGGGCTTGCCGCCCTGCCGGCTGGCCTCGTCGGTGCAGTCGAGGTTGAGCAGCGCATCCTCGATCGCGGGATCGTTGGCGCTGTCGGCCTCCACCGGGGGCACGATCGCGTCGGCGGCCGGTTCGGTGGCACTCGGGCTGGCCGACGCCTCCGGGCTGGCCGATGCCTCCGGGCTCGGCGTCGTCTCCGCGAACGTGGCTCCGGCCCCGTCGTTGCCGTTGTTCGCGTTCTTCTTGTTCGCCTTCTTCTTGGTGTTCCCGGTGTCGGCCGGCTGCAGACTGGCCGGGTCGATCTTCCCCGGATCCACGACCGTGGACACCGGCCGGAAGTCCAGCAACGCCGTCTGGCTCAGTTGCTCGGCGATCTGGCGCTGGTTGACCCCCGGAACCGACACCACGATGGCCGCGTCGTTACCCGACCCCTGGATCGCCACGTCCGCCTCGGCCACGCCGAATCCGTTGACCCGTTGCCTGATGATCTCCACCGTCTGCTGCAGTTGCTCGTCGGTGATGTCCGCGGTGCCCTCGGCCTGGTTCGGCACCAGGATGACCTGGGTGCCACCCTGCAGATCCAGGCCCAGCCGCGGGACACGGTCTTGGCCGGGCCACATCGCCCAGACCCCCAGCCCCACGACGATGATCAACAATGCCAGCAGCGGTCGCCACGGCTTGGGTCGTGCTGTCGCTGCCACCAGTTACCCCTCGTTCTCCACCACGTTCGCCACTGCGGCGCGCGCGTACTTCACGACCACTCCGTGGCTCACTTCGAGCCCGATCGTCTCTTCGTCCATCCAGGCCACTGTGCCGTAGATCCCGGCTGTGGTCATGATTTCGGCCCCCACGTGCACTGCCATCTGGGCAGCCTGCGCCTCCCGCTGCCGCTGGCGCAACGGCCGGATCGTGGTGAACCACAATCCGCCCAGCAGGACCAGCGGTATCGCCAGCATGAGGAATTCCACTGCCCGATCTTATCTAGCCGGGCACCACATCCTGCGGGTCGGTCAGGGCGAGTTGGTCACTTCCGGCCGGAAGTGCCAGCCCGAGGTGCGCATAGGCCTTGGCTGTGGCGATGCGACCACGCGGTGTGCGGGCCAGGAAACCCGAGCGCAGCAGGAACGGTTCGCACACCGTTTCGACGGTCTCCGACTCCTCTCCCACCGCGACCGCCAGCGTGGACAACCCCACCGGACCACCACTGAAGTTCGTCACCAGTGCCCGCAGGACCGCCCGATCCAGCCGATCCAGACCGCTCACGTCGACCTCGAAGAGAGTCAGCGCGGCTTCGGTGGACCCCACGTCGACGGTCGAGTCGCCGTGGATCTGGGCGTAGTCCCGCACCCGGCGCAGCAGGCGGTTCGCGATCCGGGGGGTGCCGCGGGAGCGCCCGGCGATGATGGAGAGGGCCTGCGGATCGGCGTGGATGCCCATCAATCGCGCCGCCCGCTCCACGATCAACTGCAGTTCGGCCGGCTCGTAGAAGTCCATGTGGGCGGTGAATCCGAAGCGGTCGCGCAGCGGCCCGGGGAGCAGCCCGGACCGGGTCGTCGCCCCCACCAGGGTGAACGGCGCCAGGTCCAGCGGGATCGAGGTGGCACCGGGACCCTTGCCCACGATCACGTCCACCCGGAAATCCTCCATGGCCATGTACAACATCTCCTCGGCCGGGCGGGACAGGCGGTGGATCTCATCGATGAACAGGACGTCCCCGGGCTGCAGCGCAGTGAGGATCGACGCCAGATCGCCGGCATGCGTGATCGCCGGACCGCTGGTCAGCCGCAACGCCTTCCCGAGCTCGGCGGCGATGATCATGGCCAGGGTGGTCTTGCCCAGACCGGGCGGGCCGCTGAGCAGCACGTGGTCGGCCACGTGTTCGCGCTGCAGCGCAGCAGACAGCACCAACCGGAGTTGGTCCTTCACCCGCTCCTGGCCGATGAAGTCCCGCAGCGAGGTCGGCCGCAGAGCGCCCTCGACCAGCCGCTCGGATTCGTCGGCACCCGGGGAGATCACCGGATCGGTCACGGTGTCACCGCCGGCGTGTGGTCGAGGACCTGCAGCGCCAGCCGAAGGGCCTCCGACACCGGCAGGGCCGCCGCATCGGGTCGCTGCGCCACCGCTGCCACGGCCTGCTGGGCCTCACCAGCCGACCACCCGAGGCCGGTGAGCGCGGCGCTGACCTGCGCGCGCCAGGATGTGGCCGCGGCGGGTACCGCAGCAGTGCCCGCCGGACCCACGTCCAGCCGGTCCTTCAGGTCGACGATCAGCCGTTGCGCGCTCTTGCGACCGAGCCCGGAGACGGTGGTCAGCGCCGCGATGTCCTCGGTGGCGATGGCCTCGCGGATCTGGTCCGCGGTGAGGGTCGCCAGCATGGTGAGCGCCAGCCGGGGCCCGATGCCGGAGACCGTCTGGACCGTCCGGAACACCTCCCGCTCACCGGCGTCGGCGAACCCGAACAGCGTGAGGCTGTCCTCGCGCACCACCAGGTGGGTCGTCAGCAGGCATTCGGCGCCCACTTCCAGAGTGGCGGCCGTGCGGGCGGTGACGACCACGCTGATGCCGACCCCACCCACCTCGACCACGACCTCGTCCGTGCCGCGAGCGGCGACTCTGCCACGCACCTGGGCTATCACCGTTGAACTCCTGTCCTCGTCCGGGACCGCCAGACGTGGCAGATACCCAGCGCCAGGGCATCGGTCGCATCGGCCGGTTTCGGAACGTCGCGCAACCCCAGGATGCGCCCCACCATGAAGGCCACCTGCTTCTTGTCGGCGCGGCCGGAACCCGTCACCGCGGCCTTGACCTCCGTCGGCGTGTGCTGGTGGACCGGCAGACCGAGCTGGGTGGCCGCCAGCATGCATACTGCTGCTGCCTGGGCGGTGCCCATCGCCGTGCGCACGTTGTTCTGGCTGAACACCCGCTCCACCACGAGCACCTCGGCCTCGCTCGAGGTCAGGTACCCGCGGACGCCGTCGAACACCTCCTGCAGACGCACCGCATGATCGGCGCCCGGATCCGTGCGGATCACGTCGGCCAGCACGGCTCGCGCCTTCCCGTCGAAACCCGCTTCGACCACGGCCACGCCACACCGGGTCAACCCTGGGTCAACCGCCAATACCCGCATCCGGCCTCCGATATCGTACAACTGTTCGGCAGACTACCCGGCTTCGCTGCGCCAAGCGGTACAGGACACGCCCGGCTGGCCCACTACCCCTTGCGGATCGTCAGCGGGTTGCCCGCGATCACCGGCGCCCCGGTCACCTCGCGGAAGCCATGGCGCAGGCTGCGCACCAGTTCCTCGCGGTCGTCCACCGCCGCATCGTCGGTACTGATCCCCACGCTGGCGACCCCGGCATAGGTCAGCATCGTGATGTTGATCGCGGCGCCGATCGTGGCCACCAACGGGTACATCCGCTCCACCTTCGCGCCCGCCAGCCACACCGGCACCGGCACACCTGGGACGTTCGAGGCAGTCAGGTCGGAGGTCTGGGCCGCGGCCGACAGCAACTCCGGAGGCAGGAACCGCGAGAACTCCGCCAGGTTGTCGGCGAGCTTGAGCGCCGGTTCGGCCCGCCAGCTGCGCACCGTTTCGGCGGCAGTCTCCAGCACGTCGTCGATC
Organism: uncultured Actinomycetota bacterium; assembly: GCA_963733395.1. Classification (GTDB taxonomy): domain Bacteria; phylum Actinomycetota; class Actinomycetes; order S36-B12; family UBA10799; genus JADKAV01. The sequence continues at coordinate 146,229 of CAVTCZ010000013.1, read as the reverse complement.
ACGTTCGAGATCGGTATCTCGAAGCGTGCGATCGTGACCGCATTCGAGGCATCCTCGCCACTCGTGCGCAGCGAGATCGGCATGTTCATCCGCAGTTCGTCGACCGGCCGACCCATGCGCTCGTGGTAGCGGTTCATGCCGACGCTGATCGCGGCGAGGAACAGGTCGTTGACGCTGCGCCCACGCTGCTTGGCCGCCGCCCGGTACGTGTCGAACTCCATGTCGATGGTGTCGAAGTGGTAGTTGATGCTGCGCTGCTGCATGATCGGCGACAGCGGTCCGAACGGGACCCGGGTGAACCGCATCACGGACTCAGCCGTCCGGCGAGCCCGGCCGATGAGTTCGGTCGGGTTCTTCACCGCCGCCATCGTCAGCGGGCCGAGTCCGCGGATCGCGTCCTCGGCGGTGCGCGCCACCCAGCCGACGTTGTTGCGCAGAACGGCTTCCAGGAAGCCGGTGGTGTCGAGCACAGCCGGCTCGGGGGCTGGCGGCATCGGACCGAGGTCGGCGCCATCGGGCGTGAAGTCGAACAGAGCCAGACCCAGCTGCACCGCACCCTGGCCGTCCGCGATGGCGTGGTGGAGTTTCAGGATCAGGGCCGCCCGGCCCTCCGGCAGTCCTTCCAGCAACGTCACCCGCCACAACGGCCGATCCCGGTCGAAGTCGGCCATCGACTGCCGGCGGGCGTCCTCCAGCACATCGGCCCAGGTGGACCCCTTGGGCATGCTGAAACGGCGCATGTGGAAGGACAGGTCGAAGTTGGGGTCAACCACCAGTCGCGGCGTCTGCAGACCGATCGGACCTTCCACCACTGTGGAGCGCAGCACCGGTGCCAGGCGCGTCGCCCGCTCGTACCGCTGTCTTCAGAGCCTCCCAGTCCGGGCTCTTCTCCAGCACCAGCAACCCGATCATCGTGGACCGCATCACCGGGTCGTCGGTGGCCATCCGCCAGGTGGCGAAGTCCCAGCCGGACAGGCGTTTGGCCTCGACGGTGGCCTGATGTCCGCGCAGTGGCGTGGGCTGTTTGGCTGCCCTCTTGGTGACCCGCTTGACGGGGGCTTTCTTCGTGGGGGCCTTCTTCGCGGCGGAGCTTCTTGGCGGGGGCTTTCTTCGCGGGCGGCTTTCTTCGCGGGGGCTTTCTTCGCGGCAGCCTTCTTCGCGGGGGCTTTCTTGGCAGGCGACTTCTTCGCCGCTGCCTTCTTCGCCGCTGGCTTCTCGGGGCTGGTCGCCACGGTTCCTCCTTGTGGACAGGTAGCCCTTACGCTATCCCCGGATCCGGGTCCGGCGCTCTGGATCACCACAGTCGCTGGGGTTAGTCCCAGGTACATCGGTTAGTCCCAGGCACATCGGTTAGTCCCAGACACGGACTTCCGACTAACGCCTGTCCTTCCCGCTAACGCCTGTCCTTGCGACTAACGCGGGCCGCCCACTCAGGCCTCGACCTGCGCCATCACCTCGTCGGACACGTCGAAGTTCGCATACACGTTCTGCACATCGTCGCTGTCCTCGAGGGCCTCCAGCAGCCGGAAGATCTTGGCGGCGCCATCGGCCTCGAGCGGAACGGTCACACTCGGCACGAACTGGACCTCGGCGGAGTCGTAGTCGAGGCCGGACTCCTGCAGCGCGGTACGCACCGCGACCACATCGGTGGGCTCGCTGATCACCTCGAATGTGCCGTCGAGGTCGTTGACCTCCTCGGCCCCGGCATCGAGCACCGCGGTCAGCACATCGTCCTCGGTCAAACCCGCCGCAGGCACGAGCACCACACCCTTGCGCGCGAACAAGTAGGACACCGAGCCGGGGTCGGCCATCGACCCGCCGTTGCGGCTCATCGCCACCCGCACCTCGCCGGCGGCACGGTTGCGGTTGTCGGTCAGGCACTCCACGAGGACAGCCACGCCGTTCGGGCCGTAGCCCTCGTACATGATCGTCTCCCAGTCCGAGCCGCCGGACTCCGCGCCGGATCCGCGCTTGACCGCCCGGTCGATGTTGTCGATCGGCACCGAGTTCTTGCGGGCCTTCTGGATGGCGTCGTACAGGGTGGGATTCGCGTCGGGGTCGCCGCCACCGGTGCGGGCTGCGACTTCGATGTTCTTGATCAGTTTGGCGAAGAGCTTGCCCCGCTTGGCGTCGATCGCCGCCTTCTTGTGCTTGGTCGTCGCCCATTTGGAATGGCCGCTCATACGTCCTCCTGAACGATGTCCACCAGCAGTGCGTGGAAGCGCCGGTCGTCTGTCACCTCTGGGTGGAACGACGTCGCCAGCGCGTTGCCCTGCCGTACCGCCACGATTCTATCCGCGCCGCCCTCGACCCCGACCCGGGCGAGCACCTCGACCTCGGGTCCGACCCGTTCCACCCAAGGTGCCCGGATGAACACCGCGGTCACTGGCGGGCCGGGGAGGGTGGGCACGTCCACAGCCGCCTCGAAGGAATCCACCTGCCGTCCGAACGCGTTTCGCCGCACGGTCATGTCGATCGCACCCAGCGACAACTGGTCGGGGCGGCCGTCGAGGACCTCGGCGGCCAACACGATCATCCCCGCGCACGTGCCCATCACGGGCATGCCTGCCGCGATGGCGGCGCGCAGTGGTGCCTCGAGGTCGTTGCGGGCGATCAGCATCCCGATGGTGGTGGATTCACCACCGGGGATCACCAAACCGTCCACCGCCGCCAGCCCCTCGGCCGTGCGCACCTTGACGGCGTCCGCGCCACAATCGGCCAGCATCCGCAAGTGTTCGCGGAAGTCGCCCTGCAGGGCGAGCACGCCGATCCGCGGGCTCACCAGCCGCGTTCGGCGAGGCGGTGCGGCTCCGGGATCTCCTCCACGTTGATGCCGACCATGGCCTCCCCCAGACCGCGGGACACCTTGGCGAGGATGTCCGGGTCGTCGAAGTGAGTGGTCGCCTGCACGATGGCGGCTGCCCGCTCGGCCGGGTTGCCGGATTTGAAGATGCCGCTGCCCACGAACACCCCGTCAGCCCCGAGTTGCATCATCATCGCCGCATCCGCGGGGGTCGCGATGCCACCGGCGGTGAACATCACGACCGGCAAGCAGCCGGCGCGAGCTACCTCGGCGACCAACTCGTACGGGGCCTGCAGGTCCTTGGCCGCCAAGTACAGTTCGTCCTCAGGTAGGTTGGCCAGGCGTCTCATCTCATCGCGGATGGTGCGCATATGGGTGGTGGCGTTGGACACGTCGCCGGTACCGGCCTCACCCTTGCTGCGGATCATGGCCGCACCCTCGGTGATCCGGCGCAAGGCCTCGCCGAGGTTGGTGGCACCGCACACGAACGGCACGGTGAACTGCCACTTGTCGATGTGGTGGGCGTAGTCGGCCGGGGTGAGCACCTCGGACTCGTCGATGTAGTCGACACCGAGCGATTGCAGGATCTGGGCCTCGACGAAGTGGCCGATGCGGGCCTTGGCCATCACCGGGATGGAGACGGCCTCGATGATCCCGTCGATCAGGTCGGGGTCGCTCATACGTGCAACGCCACCCTGCGCTCGGATGTCGGCGGGGACGCGCTCGAGCGCCATCACCGCGACGGCGCCGGCATCCTCAGCGATCTTCGCCTGGTCGGCGGTCACCACGTCCATGATCACGCCGCCCTTGAGCATCTCGGCCATGCCGCGTTTCACACGGGCCGAACCGGTCACATGCGTGGGGTCAGTCATCGGGTATTCCTTTCAGGTCTTCCCCAATGGTAGGGGCGATCCGGGAACTCACCTACTGCGGAGTGGGGAAGGCACCTCGTCGTCGAGTTCGACCGTGTGTGGCAACGGCGCCGAACCGGCGAGTCGGAACAGGCGCACGATCCGCTGTCGCCGCACGGCCAGGCACGATCGCACGGCATCGTTGTGGAACCGGCGCGACCACGCGGCCTTCTGCACCGCCGCAGCCAGATCGACCAGCGTCGGTTCGCCATCCGGCTGGTCGTTGATCTCCGCGACCAGATCCGGGCTGAAGGCGGCCTCCAGCGCCTTCGTCAGGGCACTCTCCGCCGCGCACCGCGCCGGCGGGAAGTCGGAGCCGGTGGCGCGGGCCTGCGCCAGAGCGGAGTCCGCCGCATCCGCGAGCAACACGCTGGTCGCGGGATCCAGCCGGCCGGAACTGGCCAGCGACAGGACCTCGTTGGCTCGCTGCATGAACTGGCCCTGCAGCGCGGTCCGGGAGGTGTCCACCCGGTGGTGCAACCGGTCGAGACGGGCGGCCGTCTGGGAGAGGTACAGCGTGATGACCAGGATCAGCGCGACGATCAGGAGCAGCCAGGCAACGTCCATCACAGTTCTTCCCGCGGTCGGGCCAGACGGCCGACCAGCTGCCCGCGCATATCGTTCTGCACCTTCTCACCGGTGGCGGTGACGCTCTCGTAGACCTGTTCGATCTCGCGCGCCACGACCTCCCAGTCGAACTGCCGGGCTCGCGCCAGGCCCGCCTGCCGCAACTGCTCGCGCCGCGGAGCGTCCGCCAGCAGATCCAGCACAGTCCCTGCCAGCGACGCAGGATCGTCGGTGGCGAACATCACCCCGGCCCGGCCATCGTCCAGCACCCGGGCGAACGCCTCCAGGTCACTGGCGACCACCGGCGTGCCTGCCGCCATCGCCTCCAGCAGGACGATCCCGAAGCTCTCCCCGCCCGTGTTGGGCGCCACGTAGATGTCGGCGCTGGCGAAGGCGCTGACCTTGTCGGCGTCGCTCACCAATCCCAGGAAGCGCACGTGCTCCCGCACGCCCTCCGGCAGATCCTCGGTCACCTCTTCCTGGTCTCCGGGTCCGGCCACCAGCACCTCGAGGTCCGGGTGGACGGCGAGCATCTGCGGCAGTGCCCGCAGCAGCACTTGCAGACCCTTGCGGGGCTCATCGATGCGACCGATGAAGAACAGCGTCGGCCCGGTGCGCGGATAGCCCGGCAACGGGTGGGCACCTTCGAAGTCCGAGCAGGTGACGCCGTTGGGGATGAGCACCGCGTCTCCCCCGAGGTGCTTGACCAGGGTCTGCCGGGCGGCCTCGCTGACGGCGATGCGCGCCGAGATCTTCTCCATCGCCGTCTGCACCAGGTAGTAGGCGGCACTCAGCGCGCGAGAACGGGTCTGGGAACTGTGCCACGTCGCCACGATCGGGCCGCGTGCGGCCCAACACGCCAGCACGCTCAGGGTCGGGGAGGCGGGCTCATGGACGTGCAGCACGTCGAAGTCGCCGTCCTTGATCCATCGGCGTACCCGGGCCGCCGAGACCGGCCCGAAGTTCACCTTCGCGACCGAGCCGTTGTAGGGCACGGAAACGGGCTTGCCGCCGTCCACGACGAACGGTTCCAACGGGTAGTCGTCGTCGTCCACCGGTGCGAGCACGCTGACCTCATGCCCGAACCGCTGCAGCGCCAGTGCTTGATCGTGGACGTGCGCCTTCACCCCGCCCGGCGAGGTCCAGTCGTACGGGCAGACGATGCCGACCTTCACCGCGCCCGCCGGGGATCGAGGTCGGCCAGGAACACCGGCTGCAGCATGTGCCAATCGCCGGGGTGCATCACGATGCCTTCCTCGAGGCGACGCGCCATCGACTGGGTGAACTCGTTGGCTGCCTCGATGAAGTCCTCGTCGAAACGGTCGGCGGACGTCCAGTCCCCGGAAGGCGGCTTCACGCCCGGGAAGACATGCACATGCGCCCTCGGGCCTTCGTAGTACAGGGAACAGGCCAGCAGGGGCGCGCCCGTGAGCAGGGAGATGGCGGCGGGGCCGATCGGCATCTTGGCCGGTTCGCCGAAGAACTCGACCTGGACCCCGTTACGGCTCATGTCGCGATCTGCCAGCAGCGCCAGCAGCCCGTTGCCGCGCACGAGCCCGACGAGTTCGTCGAACACCCCCTCGGCCCCGGCGTGCGGCAGGATCTTCATGCCCAACGTGCGCCGGAAGTCCAGGAACTCCTCGTAGAGGCGTTCCGGCCGGAGCCGTTCGGCCACGCTGATCACCTGCGCGAAGTGGATGCTGGCCCAGGCACCGGTCAAGTCGTAGTTGCCGGCGTGCGGGACCGCGAAGACCACCCCGTTGCCGGCATCGAGCGCGTCCTGCAGGTAGTGGGCATTGATCGCGCGGTGCCTGTGCGTGATCTCCTCCGGCGTCCACGACGGCAGCCGGAACGCATCGCACCAGTAGCGCAGGTAAGAGCGCATCCCTTCGTGCGAGACCTCCCGGATCTCCGCGTCGTTGGCATCCGGAAGCACCCGTCGCAGGTTCTTCTCCAGTTGCCGCACGCCTTTGCTGCGCTGCCGCCACGACTGGTCGGCGAACTGGTTGAACATCCCGTACGCCTGCCGCTCCGGCAGTGCGCGCACGATCCGCCAACCTGTGGCATAGGCCCAGTAGGTGACTTCATCCTGGATGTTCATGCGTTCGCCTGCCGGTAGACGTGGGCGAAGCGCTGCCACACCGTGACCAGGACCAGCACCGCCAGGACGTACAGCGTCGCAGGCAACAGGTACGGCACCCCGAGACCGTAGAAGAAGGCCGGGATCAGCAGGATCAACAGCCGTTCGGTTCGCTCTGCGATACCCACCTTGCAGTCCAGCCCGACGCTCTCGGCCCGAGCCCGGGCATATGAGATGAGGAAGCCGCCGACCAGACAGACGAACGCCGCGGCCTGTACGCCCACGGACTGGCTGCGCACCGCCCAGATGAGCACGGAACCGAAAATCACCCCATCGGCGACCCGGTCGAGGCTCGAGTCCAGGAATGCACCCCAGACCCCGGTGCGGTTCTGCATCCGCGCCATCGTGCCGTCGAGCATGTCCGAGAAGACGAACAGCAGCATGATCAGAATGCCCGGGACGAAGTCACCGCGCGGGAAGAAGTACGCCGCGGAGGCGCTGACGCCGACGGTCCCGATGACGGTCACCGCGTCGGGCGACAGTCCGATCTTCAGCAGTCCGCGGGCCACGGGTTCCACCACTTTCGCGAGGCCGGCGCGCACATTCGTCTGGTTCAGCATGCGCGGATCCTTTCGAGGCAGCGTGGCGGCACCAACTCATGCTATTAGTCAGCAGGTGGCCACTCCCCCTCCCGGCGCGCCCGTCGTCCTTGTTTTCGGGCTTGCGGATGCTCCCGCCCGATGGCTGACCCGCCGGTTGCGCGATCAGGGGGCGATCGGCATCACCATGAACAGGGACCTCGCCACTGCCGCCGCCCAGGCGGTGGTGAGCGCCGCGGACGCCGGGATCCACGTCTTCAGTGCGGCCCAGGGAATGGACGGGACCTTCCTGGAGTACTGGCAGTTACTGGCGGAATCCGGGAAGGCGCGGTTCCTCGGGGTGCACGATCTGGGGCCCGCCACACTCGACGTCAACGAGGCGGCGGCGATCGCGTCCCGCGTCCTGGAGGAGGAGATCCCGCCGGTCACCTTGCCACTGCTCGACGATGACGAGTCCGTGATCGGGGTTCTGGACGTGATCACTGGCAGCCAATGGTTCCCCGGCGGTGCCGTCGAGGACCCGCGCGAGGACTTCACCGAGGCCGTCGCCCTGGAGACCAACGCCCTCTACGACGAGGCGGACGCGCTGGGGGCCGAGCCGGCCGCAGCGATCCGGGAGGGGCTGCTGGCCACGGCCGTGACCCTCGACGTGAGCACCGGCGCCGGCGTCGACTGGTTGCTGCGACACCTGCCGCAGCGGTCGGTACCCGCCGCCACCACCGTGCTGCCCGGCGACCATTCCGATGTGAGGGTCGTGACCGCCGGCCCCGATGGAATCGCAGTGGGGTCGACGATCAGCCTCACGGGGATCCAGACCGCCGAGGTCCGCATCCTGTCGTTGGCAGGTCTGCTGGAGCCGGCATTGCTCGCCGAACTGCCACCGGGCGCCGTCGCCGCGGCCGCACTGGAGCCGACCCCAGAGGTGGGAGCCCTGCTGCTGCCCCGCTGAGTGTCAGGCGGGCCAGGCCTGCGCCAGGAGTTCCCGGGTCTCCTCGAGAAGCGCGGGCATCGTCTTCGTCCCCCCGACAACCGTGATGAAGTTCGTGTCACCGCCCCAGCGTGGAACCACATGCTGGTGCAAGTGCCCGGCGATGCCCGCCCCACCGATCGAGCCCTGGTTCATGCCGATGTTGAACCCTTGCGGCCCCGCCACCGCACGCATCGCCGTCATCGCGCGCTGTGTGAATGCGGAGAACTCGCCGAGCTCGTCGGTGGTGAGCTGGGTGTAGTCGGGGATGTGACGGTAGGGGCACACGAGCATGTGTCCGGGGTTGTAGGGGTACAGGTTGAGCACCACGTAGACGAGTTCGCCACGGTGGACGATCAGCGCCTGCTCATCGTCCTGACCGGGGACCCGGCAGAAGGGGCAGTCGTCACCGGCGTCCTGGTGGTCGGGACGATTCTCACCCTTGATGTACGCGATCCGGTGCGGGGTCCACAACCGCTCCCACGCCGACGCGCCGGACATCAGACCTGCCGCTTCTCGTCGACCGCGGCCTTGATCTCCGCAATGGCTTCGGCGACCGGGATCCCGTTGCGCTGCTCGCCGCTGCGGTACCGGAAACTCACCGCACCGTTGGAAATGTCCTCGTCGCCGGCGATGAGCATGTACGGCACCTTCTGCTTCTGGGCGTTGCGGATCTTCTTCGGCATCCGGTCGGACGTGGTGTCCACGTCGGCGCGGATCCCGGCTTCGCGCAATTGCCGAGCCACGTCCTGCAGGTAGTCGATGTGCTGGTCGGCGACCGGGATCCCGATGGCGGTCACCGGAGCCAGCCATGGCGGGAAGGCACCGGCGTAGTGCTCGAGCAGGACGGCGAAGAACCGCTCGATGGAACCGAACAGCGCCCGGTGGATCATGATCGGCCGCTCCCGGGATCCGTCCGGACCCTGGTACTCGAGGTCGAATCGCTGCGGCATCTGGAAGTCCACCTGGATGGTCGACATCTGCCAGGTCCGTCCGATGGCGTCCTTGGTCTGCACGGAGATCTTGGGACCGTAGAAAGCAGCGCCACCCTCGTCCATCACCAGTTCCAGATCCTGCGCCTTGGCGGCGTCGTACAGGATCTCGGTGGCCTCATGCCATTCCTGGTCGGTCCCGATGCTCTTCTCCGGGTCGCGGGTCGACAACTCGAGGTAGAAGTCGTTGAGGCCGTAGTCCTTGAGCAGGTCCAGCACGAAGGTCAGCAGCCGGTCGAGTTCGGCTGGCATCTGCTCAAGCGTGCAGTAGATGTGAGCGTCGTCCTGGGTGAAGCCGCGTGCCCGGGTCAGGCCCTGTACGACGCCGGACTTCTCATACCGGTAGACGGTCCCGAATTCGAACAGTCGCAGCGGCAACTCCCGGTAGGAACGTCCGCGCGCCCCGAAGATGAGGTTGTGCATCGGGCAGTTCATCGGCTTGAGGTAGTACTGCCCGTTGTCCAAGTCCATCGGCGGGTACATCCCGTCGGCGTACCAGTCGAGGTGTCCCGACTTCTCGAACAGTGCCGCCTTGGTGACGTGCGGGGTGTTGACGAACTCGTACCCGGCTTCGATGTGACGTTTGCGCGAGTAGTCCTCCATCACGGTGCGGACGATGCCGCCCTTGGGGTGGAACACGGCCAGCCCGGAACCGATCTCCTCCGGGAACGAGAAGAGGTCGAGTTCAGTTCCCAGTTTGCGGTGGTCCCGGCGGGCGGCTTCCTCCAGGAAGGTGAGGTACCCCTTGAGCCCCTCCTTGCTCGGCCAGGCCGTGCCGTAGATGCGCTGCAACTGCGGATTGTGTTCGTCAGACAGCCAATACACGGCCGCGGCGCGCATGACCTTGATCGCGTTCGGCGGGATGTACTTGGTGTTCGGGACGTGCGGACCGCGGCACAAGTCCGACCAGCACACCGCACCCTTGCGATCGACGTTGTCGTAGATCGTGAGTTCGGCGCCGCCGGTCTCCATGATCTCGTCGGCGTTGCCGCCCTTCTTGCCGATCAACTCGATCTTGTACGGCTCCGCGGCGAGTTCATGATGGGCCTCGCCATCAGTGACCACGCGGCGGCGGAACTGCTGGCCGCTCTTCAGGATCTCGACCATCCGCTTCTCGATGCGGGTCAAGTCATCGGGGTGGAAGGGTTCGGGCACCCCGAAGTCGTAGTAGAACCCGTCCTTGATCGGCGGCCCGATTCCGAGTTGCGCCTCCGGGAACAGGTCCTGAACCGCCTGCGCCATGACGTGGGCGGTCGAGTGCCGGAGCACGGCGAGTCCATCGGGCTCTTCCGCGCTGACCGGCTCGAGCTCGTCACCGGTTCGCAATTCGTAGGCCAGGTCGCGCAACTCCCCGTTGACCCGGGCCACCACCGTCGAACGGTCGTCACCCAGCAACTGCGCAGCCGTGGTCCCGGCCGGCACGGATCGCGGTTCACCGGCAACGATCACATCGACAGACACGGTAGATGCCTTCCTTCAGGGGACGCTCCAAAGTGTAGTGAGCCCTGCGTTCGGTACCGCCACGTGCTGGAGCCGATGTCCAAGACAGGTCGCCGTGCGCAGGACGGACCGCGCAACCTCCGGCTCGTTCCTCGGGTCGACTCCACGACCGCCTCAGGCGGGCACGGGTGTGGGTGGGGCGCGTTGGGGTTGCTGGGTGGTGTAGTGGTCGTCCTGCCAGACGACTGTGAGTTTGCCGTGGTGGACCCGGCGGTGGTGGTATCGGCACAGCAGGACCATGTTCGAGGTGTCGGTCGGGCCGCCGTCGGACCAGGCCCGTCGCCTCGATCGGCGCGAAGTCCTCGCCGAACGCCCGCTGCGCCCGCCGGATCGCCCGCACCTGCTCGCCGGTGACCTGCCCGGCGGCCAGCACCGCCGCGGTGGCCGGCAGATCATCGCGCAACGCCCGGGCGGTCGCGACCATCCCGCCGGCGTGATGCCGGGACATCTTCGTGGCCCCGGTCAGCCACTCCCCGGTGGTCCGGTCCCCGGCGATCTGCGCGCCACCGCGGGCATCGAAGGCCGCCAGCACCCGGAACTGCCCGGCCAGCAACTGGTTGCCGATCTGGGCCATGTCCGGGATCGCCTTACCCAACTCGTCCAACGTCCACTGCCCCGGGTCGGCGGCCACCAGCTCGGCCACCGCCGCCCTCACCTTCGCCAACCGATCCATACCCGCACCTCCCGCCCTTCACTTCGAACGTTAGTACGAGGGTCCGACAAAACCCGGCGCCCCAACCAATCTGGGGACAACCCCCGAAGACATCCACAACCCGGCCAGCCGGAGCACCCCAACGCCCGCCCACCAGCAGAATGCGCGACCGGCAACAAACTCGCCTCACCCGCAATCTGCCCAGCCGGACCACGGCCATACGCTCGAGGCAGCCCGCTCGACCTTGCGCGGAGAACCCCGCGACCCGTTGCGAGAGACAGCGCCCCGCCCAGAGGATAGGCTCACCCGGTCGCCCGGCTACTGCTTGCTGGCCGTCCAGGAGAAGGTCCCCGTGCTGCCCGACATGAGCATGTTGAACCCTGTAGGACCCTTGCACCACATGGAGCCACTCATCGTGCCCGTGCCGTGTGCGCTTGTCGGGGAGTCGAACGTGCCTTGCAGGGAACCGTTGACCGGCCCACTCCAAGATCCCGTTGGGCTGATGGGTGCGAACTGTCCGTCGGTGATGGGTGCCGAGTTGCCCGAGGTCATCCCACTGAATCCGTTCATACAGCCGTACCAGGAAACGGTGTACCCGAAGCCGACGCCGGAGACGGTCGCCTGGTCCGGCCCAACAGTGAATTGCAGACGGGTGACCTCCAGGCCCCCGCCACTCACCGGGCCGCTGAGGCCGGTGGATTCCCAATACCCGGCTTGCGGCTTGACCCCTGCCGGGGGCGTCACGGGCGTCCCACCGGTCACCGTGAATGCCAGGGTCTTGCTGCCCCCGTCGGCAGCGAGCTTGAGCCGGTAACTACCGGCCATGACGGGCTCTCCGCCGAAGAGCTTCTTGACCGCGACCGTGTGGGAGCCCTTGAAACGCCCCGTCTTCTTGACCCGGTTGACCGTCTGCCACGCGGCACCGTCCTTGAAACTCAGCCGGTACCGGAAGTCTTTGCTGCGCTTGGAGAAGCTGTAGCTGAGCTTCACCGAGCCGACTCGGGATGCCTCGAAACTCGTCTCGGACAGACTCGCCGAGATCTTGGCGCCGACGGCCAGCACCGACGTGGCCGAACCCTCGGGTGGCGCAACTGGGCAGCCGCGGCCGGAACGGCCAGCGCGACCACCGCGGCGCAAGTGATGAGAACAGTGGAGCGGATCATGATGACCCCCAGTCATCGCGGCGGCCACCGAAGGCGACAACCGCCTCACTTCAAGCCTACGCCCGCCCCTGAACCGATCGGCCGACACCGGCCCGGAGGTCCTACTACTTGTTGAGCTTCAGGGTCCAGACCACGTACATCTGCCCTGTGACGGTCCCGTCGTCGGTGGCGATGGTGATGTCGACCCGGAACTCCGGCCGCGTGCCCGACTCCACTTCGGCAAGGATCTCGGCCGCCGGCCTGGTCAGCACCGCCGTTGCCACGACCGGCCCCATCGCCACCTTCTTGTAGGCGATGTTGGCCTCGACCGCCAGTGGTGTCACGCGCGCCAGATGATCGGCGAAATTGCCCAGCACCAGCGCGCCCGAGGCCGACTCCCCCAGCGTGAACATCGCGCCGGCGTGTGGGCCGCCGATGTGGTTGTGGTACTCGGGCTGGTCGGGCAGTCGCACCACCGCTGTCGTCTCGTCCAACTTCAGGAACTCCAGCGACAGCGTTCCCACCATCGGAACCAGAGTCGGCATGCCGGTCTTGACACCCTCGAAATCCATGGCTGAGAGCATTCCACGCACCCCCGACACCGGATACGGTCGGGGGGTGGCCGTGACCGTGTTCGACATCGACGGTGTCCTGGCCGACGTGCGACACCGGTTGCACTACCTCGATGAGCGTCCCAAGAACTGGAAGGGCTTCTTCGCGGCAGCCATCCACGACCCGGTCCTCGACTCGGGGCGTGCCGCTCTGGTGGAGGCCCAGGCGGGCGGATCCGGCATCGTGTACGTCACAGGTCGTCCGCGGCGGTGGCGACGGGACACCGCCGAATGGCTGCAGCAGCACGGCATGCCGCAGGGCCCGCTGCACATGCGGCCGAACCACGACCGGCGGCCGGCACGCTTCTACAAGGCCGAAGTGATCAGCCGACTGGCCGACGAGGAGGATCTCGTCGCCATCATCGACGACGACGACAAAGTCGTGGACCACCTGCGTCAGCTGGGCTTCCCCGTCCTGCACGCGACCTGGATGCACGACGGCGCCGAGCAGTTGGACCTGTTGAACGAAGCGCAGGAGACCGAAGGCCGGACCTGATCAGCCGACCGCCCGGATCCGCACGTCGATCTCCTGCTGCATCTCGCGGACGATCTCGTCGGGCAGGCCTTCCCGGTCGCGCAACCGCAGCAACTCCTCCTGCTCGGCACGCATCATCTCCACGCCGATCTCGCGCAATCCGGCGTGCGCGCGCCGGGAGCCGGACTCGCCACGTTCTTCGGCCTTGGCCGCATGGTCGAGCCGCTGTTCGGCAACGGTCCGCAGCCGCGTGACCACCTGTTCGGGAACCGGGTCCCCGGTGCGATCCGAGGTCTCCTCGATCTGCTCCAGCCGATCGAGCGCGGCTCGTGCCAGAGCGACCCGCACCCGCCGCTTGGTGGCCGCGTCATCGTCGCGGGGCAGATCCACCGCCTTGGCCAACCAGGCGATCGTCGGCGCCAGCAGCAGCGAGATCAGCACCACCCCGAAGGTCGTACTGATCACCAACTCCCGGTCCGGGATGCTGGTGCCGGCGGTGGTCACGACCGGCAGCGTGAAGGCGGCCAGCGCCGAGACCGGACCGCGAGTGCCCGCCCACGCGGCCACCAACCACACCGGATTCCGCGCGCTCCTGTCGCTGAAAACCGTCATGAAGTACACGAAGACGAAGCGGGCCGCGACCAGCGTGGCGAAGATGACCGGCACCGCAACGAGCAGGAGCCGCACCTGTGAGGACGGCATCTGCTCGATGACCCGCGGCATCTCGAGGCCCACGATGAAGAATGCAGCCGACTGCAGCACGAACGTGATGGTCAGCCACAGGCTCGTCGCCTGCAGCCGACCCGTGTAGGCCACTGCGCTCGAAGTGCCGTGCGCGACCACGAGCGCGGCCACGACCACGGCCAGGATGCCCGAACCCTCCAGCGCCTCAGCGCCCAAGTAGATCGGCAGCGGCGCCAGCAGGATCGTGCCGTTGGCCACGGTCGTGTCCCGGGAGCGCCGGACCACCACCATGAGCAGTAGACCCGCCCCGACCCCGACGATCAGGCCACCCAGAACGGAGGTGGCAAGAATCCTCACCCCCTCGGCGGCGGTCACACTACCGGCGGCGGCAGCGACCGAACACACCCGCAGCAGCGTCAGCGCAGTGCCGTCGTTGACCAGGCTCTCGCCCTCAAGGACGTTGACCAGGCGCCGCGGCAGACCCGCCTTCCGGGCGGTGGCGGAGACTGCCACTGCATCGGTGGGTCCGAGGATCGCTCCGAGCGCGAACGCCATCGGCGTCCAGATCCCCGGGATGACCCATTGCGCGACGAAGCCGACGACGACCGCGCCGAAGATCACCAGCCCCACGGCCAGCGCCATGACCGGTCGGCTCACCCGCCGCAGGTCGACGATGGAACTTGTCAGACCCTCCCCGAAGACCAGCGGCGCGAGAACGGCGATGAGCAAGAACTCCGGATCCGCGACCCCCTCGGGCCCGAAGGGTGCCAGTCCCACCGCGATACCCGCCACCAGCAGCGGGATGGCCGAAGACCAGCCCCGATTCCGGCAGAACCCGGCGATCAGGACCGCGATGATCACCGAGGTGCCGATGTCGACAACTTCGGCGTTCACCATGGCAGCGTAGCGAGCCTCCGGCGACGGTCAGGCGTAGTCGGTCACGGGGGCGCAGGTGCAGTGCAGGTTGCGATCACCGTACGCGTTGTCGATGCGACGCGTGGGCGGCCAATACTTGTCGGGCTCACCCACAGGAAAGACCGCCTTCGCCCGCGAATAGGGCCACTCCCACTGCTCGACCAGGCAGGCGGCGGTGTGTGGCGCGTTGCGCAAGGGGCTGTTCTCCAGAACGACGTCACCTGCGGCGATCTCCTCGATCTCGGCGCCGATCGCGATCATCGCCTCGCAGAACCGGTCGAGTTCGCGCAGATCCTCGCTCTCCGTGGGCTCCACCATCAGCGTCCCGGCCACGGGGAAGGACATCGTGGGGGCGTGGAAACCGTAGTCGATGAGCCGCTTGGCGACGTCGTCGACGGTCACCCCGGTGGTCTTGGTGATCTCCCGGAGATCGAGCAGGCACTCGTGGGCCACCAGGCCACCGCCTGAGTACAGCAACGGGAAGTGGTCGGCCAACCGGCGGGCGACGTAGTTGGCGGACAGGATCGCAACCTTCGTCGCCTCGGTCAGGCCCTCGGATCCCATGAGCCGCAGATACGCCCACGGGATCATCAGCACCCCGGCACTGCCCCACGGCGCACCCGAAACCGGACCCTGGTCCTTCGGCCCGGCCTCGGGCACCAGTGGGTGGCCCGGCAGGAAGGGCGCCAGGTGCGACCGCACGGCCACCGGTCCGACACCCGGACCGCCGCCCCCGTGCGGGATGCAGAACGTCTTGTGCAGATTGAGGTGTGACACGTCCGCCCCGGCCTCCGGCAGCCGAACCAGTCCTAGCAGGGCATTCATGTTCGCCCCGTCGACATACACCTGGCCGCCTGCTTCGTGCACGGCCTCGCAGATCTGGCGCAACCCGGTCTCGAACACCCCGTGCGTCGAGGGGTAGGTCAGCATGATGGCCGCCAGTTGCGGCCCGTGTTCGGCGATCTTCGCCCGGACATCCTCGATGTCCACGTCGCCGGCGTCCGTGCAGGCGACGACCACGACCTTCAGCCCCGCCATGACGGCGCTGGCCGCGTTCGTCCCGTGTGCGCTGCTGGGCACCAGGCAGATGGTGCGTTGATCCTCTCCGCGGGCGCGGTGGTAGCCCCGGATGGCCAGCAGACCGGCGAACTCCCCCTGCGAGCCCGCGTTGGGCTGCAGGCTGACGCGGTCGTAACCGGTCGCCGCCGCCAGCCACTGCTCCAGGTCGGCGATCATCGCCCGCGTGCCCTCGGACTCCGATAGCGGGGCGAACGGATGCAGCCCTGCGAACTGCGGCCAGGTCAGTGCTTCCATCTCGGCGGCGGCATTGAGCTTCATGGTGCAGGAACCGAGCGGGATCATGCTGCGGTCCAGCGCCAGGTCCTTGTCCGCGAGCCGCCGAAGGTAGCGCATCATGGCGGTTTCGTTGTGGTACGACCGGAACTCCGGGTACGCCAGCAGCGGCCCCGTGCGCAGCAACGCGTCCGGGATGCCCACCGCGCCACCGACCCGGGAGACTCCGAACGACTCCAGCACGGCATCGAGATCGGCGTCGGTGGTCGTCTCGTCGCAGGTCACGCCCACGGCGCCGTCCAGCAACCGCAGATCGATGCCCCGCTGCGCTGCCGCAGCCACCACGCCGACCGGGTCGTCGTGCGGCACGACCACGGTGTCGAAGAAGACGTCGTGGGCCGGCGGGAGGCCACCGGCCGCCAGCGATGCCGCCAACACGCCCGCACACTCGTGCACCCGCTCGGCGATGGCGCGCAGGCCGGCCGGGCCGTGGTACTGCGCGTAGAACGCGGCGACCAGCGCCAGCAGGACCTGGGAGGTGCAGATGTTGGAGGTGGCCCGATCCCGCCGGATGTGCTGCTCGCGGGTCTGCAGTGCCAGTCGCAACGCCGGGTTTCCGGCGGCATCGACACTCACACCGACCATCCGACCGGGCAGTTGCCGCTCCAGTCCCTGCCGCACCGCCATGAACGCGGCGTGCGGACCGCCGAAACCCATCGGCACCCCGAACCGCTGCGCGGACCCGACCACGATGTCCGCGCCCATCTCACCGGGGCTGCGCAAGACCACCAGGCCCAGCAGGTCGGCGGTCACGGCCAACTGTCCCCCGGCCGCGTGCACCTTGGCGGCCACCTGGTCCAGCAACCGCACCGCACCGGTGCCCGACGGGTAGCCGATGAGTGCACCGAAGCAGTCCTCGGGCAGATCGTCATCGTGCAGGTCGAGCAGTTCCAGGGCGATGCCCACCGGTTCGGCCCGCGTGGCCAGCACCGCGAGGGTGTGCGGGTGCAGGTCACGGTCCACCGCGAAGACGTGGCCCCTCCCCGCCCGGTGGGCCAGCGCCATGGCTTCGGCCGCAGCGGTCGGCTCGTCGAGCAATGAGGCGTTGGCGATCGGCAGACCGGTGAGGTCGCTGATGAGGGTCTGGAAGCTCAGCAGCCCTTCCAGCCTGCCCTGCGAGATCTCCGGCTGGTACGGCGTGTAGGCGGTGTACCAGGCGGGGTTCTGCAGCACATTGCGGGTGATCACCGGGGGCGTGTGGGTCGCGTGGTAACCGAGCCCGATCATCGGGGTGCGTGCGCAGTTGCGGTCTGCGATTGCCTGCAGCAGGCGGCGCGTCTGCGCCTCATCCACCGCCGGGGGCAGGTCCAGCGGTCGATCGGTGCGGATGTCCTGCGGCACCAGCGTGTCGATGAGGTCGTCCAGGGTGTCGAAGCCGAGGACGGAGAGCATGTGAGCGCGGCCCTGAGCGTCGGGACCGATGTGCCGTTCGGGGAACGTTGGCTTATCCAATCTTGCGGGCGCGGCGGCGCGACAGTTCGTCGTCCACCACGGTAACGCTGCCGTCGGCCCGCTCGGCGGGCAGCGCGGCCAAGTCACTCTCGACCTCCCGCCACACGGCTCCCACGGCGATCCCGAAGACGCCCTGGCCGCCGTGCACGAGGTCGATGACATCCTCGGCGCTGCGACACTCGTAGACGCTCGCGCCGTCGCTCATCAGCGTGATCTGGGACAGATCCGCCACCCCGGCCGACCGAAGGTGGTCCAGCGCAGCGCGGATCTGCTGCAGGGTCACGCCGGTCTCCAGGAGCCGCTTCACTATCTTCAGCGTGACGATGTCGCGGAAGTTGTACAGCCGCTGGGATCCGGAGCCCTTCGCACTGCGCAGACTCGGCTCGACCAGACCGGTGCGTGCCCAGTAGTCCAACTGCCGGTAGGTGATTCCCACGATCTTGGCCACCACGGGGGCCCGGTAACCGGCATCCTCCGGGACCTGCAGCTCGTCGGCGAAGAGCTCTTGCTGTTGCCCCTCTGGAATCGCAGACGAGTTGGCTACTGCCTCGTTCATGGCCTCTCCTCGACTGTCCTGGGAACCGGCGGTACCCACAACGTAGGGGCACTACCGCACACAGCGCGACCGACACGCCCACGGATGCCGACCGAATACCTCAACCTCAGGTTGACATTTAGTCATTGCGGGCTGCCGCCCTCGAAGTCCTCCGGCGTCACCTGGTCGAGAAACTCCCGAAATGCCTCGACTTCGGCCTCGGCCTCCTCTTCCTCGGCGGGCATCTCGATCCCCGCCTCGTCGAGGACGTGCTCGGCGGCGAACAACGGCGAGGCGGTCCGCAACGCCAGGGCGATCGCGTCCGAGGGGCGCGCGGAGACCGTCACCCCGTTGTCGAAGACCAACTCGGCGAAGAAGATGCCGTCGCGCAGGTCCACGATGTCGACCCGGGTGAGGGACCGGCCCAGGGCCGTGATCACGTCTCGCAGCAGGTCGTGGGTCAAGGGGCGTTCGGGCTGCACACCCTGCTGCGCGAAAGCGATCGCCGTGGCTTCGACGGCTCCGATCCAGATGGGCAGGAAACGCTCCGTCTGGGCATCGCGCAGCAGCACGATCGGCTGATTGGACGGCATCTCCACCCGCACACCCACGACATCCACGGCTCGCACGGATTCACTCTACGCCCAAGGCCGCGACACCACACCAGCCCGCGAAGGTACCCGTTTCAGAGCCGGGAACGCATGACCGCGACGTGCACCCGCACCAGGGCCGCAGCCAGGCTGCGACCACGCTGCGAATACTCCTCATCCGACTCGCCGCGACGTGGCGGTCCCAGCCCGGTGGCATAGAGGTCGACCTCGCGCTGCACCGCCAGGACCACCGGTCGGGCGTTGCGCACCGGCACACCACACTCGCGCAGGGCCACCAGCCCGCGGGCGGTCTCGACGTCGTTGAGGCTGTACTCGGACACCTCGGCAAGCAGTCCGAGTTCGACCGCGTCCCGCAGGTCGGCGGACGTCAGGCCGGCCTCCCGGCAGAGTTCAGCGGGCTTGAGCCGCACCCCGGTGTCCAAGCTGTGCAGGTCCGGAGCCAGGACCTCCGGCACCTCGGTGCGGGGAGCGGCATCGGTGGGTTCGGGCGGGGTCAGCCCCCGGTCGAGGGCGTCGAGGTGCTCGGCGATGACCTTCAGCGGCAGGTAGTGGTCCCGCTGCATCGCCAGCACGTACCGGATCCGTTCCACGTGGGCCGGCGTGTACTTGCGATAGCCGGACGGCGTCCGCAAGGGCGCGACCAACCCCTCGGCCTCCAGGAACCGGATCTTGCTCACGCTGACATCGGGGAAGTCGCGCCGAAGCGAGGACACCGTCTCCCCGATGCCCATCAGGTGGGTGCTCATTCGGGCAGGTGGTCCTCGTCTGCGTGCAGGAACTGCAGGCGGAACTTGCCGATCTGGATGAGGTCACCGCTGGTCAGTCGGTGACGTTCGATCGAAGCACGGTTCACATACGTGCCGTTCAGCGAGCCCCGGTCCACAATCGCCCAGCCATCGGCGTCGGCCACGAACTCGGCGTGGTGCCGGCTCACCGTCACGTCGTCGAGCATGATGTCGCAGTCCGCGGACCTGCCCGCCGTGAGGCGCTCGCCGGCCAACTCGAAGCGCTGGCCGATCTCCGGCCCGCGCTGGACCACGATCACGCTCATCCCGCGGGTGAGCCCGGACAGCCCCTCCACCACCGGGATCGGGCCGGTGTCGCGCTCATCGGGGATCACCACGCCGGTGGCGTCGCCATCGTCGGCAACCGGCCGGGGCGTCCCGCAGGCCGAACAGAAGCGGTCTTCGGGCTCCAACGGCCGACCGCACCGCAGACATTCGTTGATCACTGCGCTCCTCGCGTTGACGAAGTCTCTACCTTAACCGAAGATTCAGACCTGTCGGGGTTGATCTAGATCTGGTGGATCAACGCCTCGTAGTCCTCAGGTGACAGCAGCGCCTCCACCGCGTCGGGGTCTTCGGGCTGCAGGACGAACAACCAGCCACCCTCGTACGGATCCGCGTTGACGGTCTCCGGAGCAGTCTCGACCGCGTCGTTGCGGGCCACGATGGTGCCGGCGACCGGGGCGTAGATCTCGCTCACACTCTTGGTGGACTCGACCTCGCCGACCGCGTCCCCCGGACTGACGCTGACCCCCACTTCGGGAAGCGCCACGAAGACCACGTCGCCGAGCGCATCCTGGGCGAAGTCGGTGATGCCCACGCGCACGTTGCCGTTCTCCAGAGAGAGGATCCACTCATGTTCGCGGGTGAAACGACGATCATCTGGTGTCATACACCAGAGATTAGTCGGTCACGGTGACGTTCGGGTCCGGCTCTGAGAGGTTGACGACGCTGCGGATCTCGACTTTGTCGAGTTCGGTGATGACCAGTGAGCCATCCTGCGATTCGACGGTGTCGGCAACCCCGCCGGGGATACGCATGGCGGTGGCCATGGTGCTCGGCCCACCGATGGCGATGATCTCGAACGGTGGCCGTAGCACCGTGCCACTCACGGAGATGCCGTCGGCAGCATCCGTGAACCAGGTGTTCACGACCACCCGCACCCCGTTCACCTCGATCGCCTCCGCGCCGGCGTCCCGGAGTTCCTGCACCGTGTTGAGCAGATCGGAGGCGAAGAAGGCATCCTCGCCATCGATCCGCATCTTGATCCCGGGGCCGCGCACCGCCGTGGTGCCGGCCAGCACGCGCAGGTCATCGGCGCGTTCCTGGGTCTCCTGCAGGGCCTCGGCCGAGGTCCCGCTCCGCAAGCGCTGCTCGGCGCCCTGCAGGCGCAGGATCTCCCCGTCGAGGCGGGACTGCCGGGCCTGCAGGTCGTCCAGCAGGCGCACCAGATCCGGTTCCCGGGCACTGGCCAGGAACTCGTCGGTGTCCTGGCCGCGCACCACCGCCACGGTCCCGATGCCGATCAACATGCAGACGACGGCCACGCCCCACTGCCGGCCTCTCATGCTTTGAACAACTTCCGGCGGATGGCGGCGGCGTTGGCGAAGATCCGCATCGCCAGGACGACGACCACGCCGGTGGACATCTGAGCTCCCACCCCGAGCTGGTCACCGAGCCAGACGAGGGCACAGGCGACCGCGACATTGCCGATGAACGAGACCACGAACACCTTGTCGGAGAAGT
The DNA here is from genome assembly GCA_963733395.1 of uncultured Actinomycetota bacterium. Classification (GTDB taxonomy): domain Bacteria; phylum Actinomycetota; class Actinomycetes; order S36-B12; family UBA10799; genus JADKAV01. The sequence continues at coordinate 124,849 of CAVTCZ010000013.1, read as the reverse complement.
TGCCGTCGAGCATCGAGCGCAGGGCTCCGGAGACCGCATCCAGTCCCGCGATGACCGCCACCGGCAGGTAGGCGTCCATCCAGGCAGGCACCTCCGGGGAGAACACCACACCGAGGATGATCCCCACGATCAACCCGATCAACGCGATCATTCGCCTGTTCCCTTCACCACTTCGGCCTTGGTCGGCAGGTTGGCCGTCGACGCCGGCACCCGCAGTTGCTCGGCCGGCGTCACCTCCGACTGTATGCCGTAGTCCCGGCCCAGTTGGGCGAGCTCGTCACTGGTCTGACCATCGGCGAACCGGTCGGCCAGATCGGCCGGGCCCACGGCCGCGATCCGGTAGGGGGGTTCCAACGGCCGGTAGTCGACCAGGATGGCCTCGCCGGCGGTCCGGATGGCGGTGACCGAGGTGAGCCGGATGTCGTTGATGGCGATCGCCGCCGCACCGGCTTCCCAGAGTCCGTTGACTGCCGTCTGCACGTCGATGTCCAAGACCTTCGCCTCATCGGGCTCCACGCCACGGGGCAGGGGCGGCACTGCGTCGTCCATGATCAGCACGGCCCCGGGGCCTTCGAGCCCCACGAACCCGGAGGCGATCTCCACGGAGCGCAGTTGACTGGTGAAGTCCTCACCCAACCCGCTGGTGGCCAGTTGCTGCAACTGCGAGACCGAGGCGCGCAGTTCAGCCGCCTGCGCCTGCTCCTGCTCCGCCTTGGCGTCCGCGGCGTTGATCCGGGTGATCAGATCCGCACGGCGCTCCTGCGCCGACGGCTGCACACTCTGCCACTGCCAGCCCGCGGCTGCGAACAGCAAGCCGATCACCGCGCAGAGCACCAGGGTCAGCCACCGGCTGCCCTTCGCGCCGGGATGCTGCTCGGCGGCCAGCGTGTAGTCGTCGGCCTGCGCATCTGCGATCAGCCGGTCGAGCAGGTTCCCGGGCAGGTGGCTGGTCACGATCGCATGATCCGGCGCGCCTGACCGAGGTAGAGCACCGCCGCCCACCAATACAGAGCCGTGCCCCACACCGCGAAGGCCCAGCCGAAGATCCTGGCGGTCTCGGCCAATCCACCGCTGCCGTCGCCGAGCAACAACAGCGGGAAGGCGTACAGCAGGCAGAAGGTGGCGGCCTTGCCGAGGAAGTGCACGGGCAGACCCGTGACACCGCGCCGCTTGAGGACGACGAGCACCAGAGCCATGATCAGGTCGCGCGAGACCAGGAGGACCACGAACCACCACGGCACGATGCCGCGGATGAGCAGCCCCACGAGAGTGGCGAGGATGTAGAGCCGGTCCGCGATCGGATCCAGCAACTGCCCGACCCGGGTGATCTGGTGCCACTTGCGCGCCAGGTAGCCGTCCAGCCAATCGGTGAATCCGGCCACGGCCAGCAGCACGATCGCCAGTCCGTCAGCTTCCGGAACCAGGATCAGCCACAGGAAGACAGGCACCCCGAGCAATCGAAGGGCAGACAGGACGTTGGGCAGCGTGAGCACCCGGTCCGACTGGACCTGCGTCGATTGGACCTCCACCCGCACAGCCTAAGTGCCAGTCGGCCACTGCTGGGCCGGCCGTTCGGAACCTGCCCGGAAGGCAGCCACCAGCACGGCGATCGCCACCCCGAGCAGGACCAGCGCCGCGATGATCAAGCCGATGCCCAGGGAACCGGCCCAGGCGACAGTCACCAGCACCGAGATGTCCGCGGTCACTGCGCGCGACCCACCCTCGTCCATGACCACCAACGTCGTGTCCCCGTCCGAGACCGGCCAGGAGACCGTCACGTCGGTTCCGACCTGCTTGTCCGTCCAGAATGCCTGCGCCTCCGGCGCCTCCGGTACCCGGTCGCCGGGGATGGTGGTCTCGTTGAACGTGTCCGACGAACTGTCGATGCCGGTGATCAGCGAGTAGGGCACACCCTGCAGGTACTCCAGGGAATCGGGTTTCGCGGCGACTCCGACGAACAGCGGTTGCTCACCGGTGACCTCCAGTTGCAGGTCGAACCAGGTCTCGTCCATCGGCAGCGGTGCGTCACTGCTGATCTCGAAGTCGGTCATCACCACGGCCCGGCCGTCCTTGGAGGCGATCGCCCCGATCGGGATCTCCGCCTTGCCATCGGTCCCGAACAGCGTGAGCAGAACCGCTCCCCCGCCCAGTAGTGCCAGCCCGACCAGGCCCAGAACGGCCCCGAGGATCCCCAAAACGACTCTCTTCACCGTTTCACGGTAATGGGGCCACCGTCCGGTTCCGCGCGCGACACTCAGCGCAGCACTGCCCGGACCCGGCTGGAGTAGCCCGCATCGTTGACAGCACGCACGAACACCTGGGTCGAAGGGCTCAGATCCAGCAGTTCCACCCGCCCGGATGTGGCGTCCTGGGCCAGCCAGATGATGCTGGCGCCCTTCTCCCGCGCGCCTACGTCGTAGCGCACCCCTGGCTCAGGCGTCCAGGTCACGGCGTAGGCGTCCCGGGCGACGTCGGCCGGGGCGGGGGGCTCCGACGGCAGTGTGCGCCGAGGCACCTTGGCGAGGAAGCGGGAGTTGGCCACGTTCGCCGACGGGTTGCGCGCCAGCCACGAACCCTTGCGCGGCGAGATCGCGAAGTAGTCGTCGTCGCCGCAGTCCAGCCGGTACTGGGCGCCGGGCCACGGACATGCTCTGAACTTGCGCCAGCCCGGCCCACCATCGGAGTAGCACATGAGGTCGTAGCCGTCGTAGCAGTGGCCTTTGCCGGTGGCATGGGGCGCGCCCGCACGGACCGCCCCCAGCGCATGTCCCAGTTCGTGGGCATCAACCCACACGAAGCCCCACGATGAGCTCCACGTGGCCGACCACCGGTCACCCCCGAGACCCGACCAGGTCGGGCTGGTCGTGGAATCGACCCAGAGGCTGTAGACCCGATCCGTGCGGGTGAAGCGGGCGTCGTGACGCGTCAGGTACTGCCGCACGGACTGCAGATCGTGAGTCATCGAGGCGGGCACCCCGACCTGCCAGATGACTGGCCGGCAGTTGCCGTCCTGGACCCAGCGCACCGTGCGCCGGGCCCCGGAGGACCGCTCCACGATCCCGGTTGTCAGATCCGTGGATCGTTGCAGGACCACCCGGTACTGGTTGTACCGGTTGTCCGATCCCTTGCGGTACACGAATACCGGCTGCACCCGGGGGCCGCTGCGGCCATCGCCGATGCAGCGGGGCGCTGCCCAGTGCCCGGACGCGTCGACCAGGTAGTAGTCGGCGTCCACAGCGCTTTGCCGAGGTGCCCCGGCATAGCGGCCGTCGTCGGCGGTGACGCCCAGCACCACCTGCTGCGCCGACGGCACACCAGGAGCAGCCGTGGCGATTCCTACCACCGCCGCCACGCCCACAGTCATAAGGGCCGCCATGACATCCACGGTACCCAGCCGCTGCCATACTGCAGCGCATGGATCCCGACCGCTCGCGGCCAGCGTCTGCAACCGCGCTGGGGCTGCTGGCCTATCTGACCGCTCTGCTGCAACTGCTGTCCGCCGTCGCCGCGGCGGTGCTGTGGCTGCGGCCGGGCCAGGCCCAGGAGATATTCGCCGAACCGGTCAGCGACTGGTACTGGGTGATCAGCGCGGCCCTGTCGCTGTTCCTGTTCTTCGCCTACATCTGGCTGGGCAAGGGGATCCTCGCCGGGATGGACTACGGGTGGACCGTGGTGAACCTCCTGGCCGGGATCAACCTGGTCTTCGGCGTCCTGTACATCTTCCACGGCACCGGCCTGCTGATGATCGCCGTCAGCGCACTGGTCCTGTTGCTCAACAACTCCCGAGGCGTACGTGAGTGGTACGGAACGACCTGACGACACCCCGCGCGGGGTGGTCGTCGAGGCGGCGACGATCGGGCTCACCACCGGGGCCTACGGGATCTCCTTCGGGGCGCTGTCGGTGACCTCCGGGCTGTCCGTCTGGCAGACGATGACGCTGAGCGCCTTGATGTTCACCGGCGCGTCGCAGTTCGCCCTGGTCTCCGTTCTCGCCGGCGGCGGCTCAGCCGTCGTGGCCGCCGCCAGTAGCGCACTGCTGGGCTTGCGCAACCTGTTCTACGGGCTGCGGATGCGGCAGATCCTGCAGCCGTCGCCGGCATTGTCGGTGCCGGCCGCGCACCTGACCATCGACGAGTCGTCGGCCATGGCGCTGGCCCACTACGACCGCCCGGTCCCGCACCCGGCGCTGGCGTTCTGGTCGACCGGGATCAGCGTGTTCGTCCTCTGGAACCTCGGCAGCCTCGGCGGGGCGTTGGGCGCCAACAGTATCGGCGATCCCACGCGGTGGGGCCTCGACGCCGCCGTGCCCGCGGCCTTCCTGGCGCTGCTGTGGCCGCAGATCACCAGTCGCCGACTGCTGGGGGTCGCTGTGCTCAGCGCCGTGGTCGGCGTGGCGCTGACCCCGGCCCTGTCCCCGGGTCTGCCCGTCCTGTGCGCGGCCCTGGTGCCGATGCTGTTCCTGCGGCGGTCGACATGATCTGGCTGGCGGTGCTGCTCGGCGCCGCAGCCTGCTATGGCCTGAAGGCCCTCGGCTTCGTGGTGCCCGAGCACTACCTCGACAAGCCGGTCATCGCACAACTCGTGGCGATGTTCCCGGTGGCGCTGCTGTCCGCGCTGCTCGCCGTGGTCACGGTGGGCCAGGGAATGGCTGTTGTGGTGGACGCGCGGCTGGCCGCAGTGGCGGCGGCGGCAGTGGCACTCATGCTGCGCGCACCGTTCCTCGTGGTCGTGCTGGTGGGGGCTGGCACGGCTGCCCTGATCCGGGCCCTCTGATCCGCAGGCAGCGCCCTACTTGCCCTGCGCCTTGCCCTTCTCCTCGCCCTTCTTGTGCTCGAATCCGGGGATGGCACCCGCGTGCGCCACGGCCGACGGATCCCGGCGCACCTTGATCAGCGAGGCGACGGTCGTGATGATGAGCACGCCGATGATGATGCCGAGGGAGACCCAGATGTCGATGTGGATGCCGAAGAACACCAGGATCAGCTTCACCCCGATGAAGGCCAGGATGACCGCCAGGCCCAGCGACAGGTAGACCAGTCGGTCGAGCAACCCGGCGACCAGGAAGTACAGGGCACGCAGGCCGAGCAGGGCGAACGCGTTGGCGGCGAACACGATGAACGGCTCGTTCGTCACGCCGTAGACCGCGGGAATCGAGTCGAGGGCGAAGATGATGTCGGTTGCGAAGATCGCGATCATCACCATGAGCAGGGGGGTCCCGAACAACTTGCCGTTCACCCTGGTGTGCAGGTGCGGTCCGTCGTACTCGTCGGTGAAAGGCAGGAAGCGTTTGGCCAGCCTCACCACTTTGCCCTCGTTGAACTCCGGCTCCTCGTCGCGGTGCCGCGCCAGCGAGATCGCCGTGTAGATCAGGAACGCCCCGAAGATCACGTAGGTGAAAGCGAACGCCTCCAAGGCCGCGGCACCGACGAAGATGAAGATGGTGCGCAGCACCAGGGCACCGGCGATGCCGGCCATCAGCACCTTCTGCTGGTAGATCTTCGGCACGGCGAACGACGTCATGATGATCACGAACACGAAGAGGTTGTCCACCGAGAGGCTCTTCTCGATCAACCACCCGGCGAAGTACTCCAGGCCGTACGAGCCACCCTTCGGCGGAGTCTGGTCGGCGCTCCACCAGGCGAAGAACACACCGTAGGCGATTGCGATCCCCACGTAGATGATCGACTGGATCGCGGCTTCCCGGATGTGGACCTCATGCGGGTTCCGGGTGGCCTGGACGAACTCGAAAGCGATCAGCAGGACGACGATTCCGACAGTCAGCGCCCACAGCCAGGCTGGGATCAGTAGTGTCGGTTCGCCTCCGCTGGCGGCTGCCGCAGGAAGCATCATCGCACCAGTCTGTCAGACGGGTTCGGGCATGCAATCACACACTCCCATACCTGAATCGCACTGCCTGGGAGTCTCGTCAGGAAAGCTCCTCGCGCATCCGGTCGAGATCCTCCATGACGTAGCTGACGAGCAGGTCCGGGTTCGGCAGCAGGGCCGCGTCGGTGGCGAAACCGATCGTGACACCGCCGTTGTAACTGAAGATCGTGGCCGTCATCGGCTGGTTGCCCGAGCACGGGGCGAAGCCGACGACCTGATCGACGTCCACGCCGGCGAACCGCAGCAGACCCGTCGGACCGGGGACGTTGGTGAGCACTCCCACGGCCTTGTTGGCGAAGAAGTTGGTGAGGAAGAAGGCGATCTGCCCGGGGGACATCGAGACCACCCGCTGCAGTCCGAACGTGAGCACCGCCTCGTCGGAGTTCTTGATCCGCTTCATCCGCTGGTGCATCTGCTCCAGCCGGGGTTTCGGGTCCGGCTCGTCCAACGGCATGGGCAGGAACACCAAGGCGAAGTAGTTGCCGAGGTCCGGCGGCAGGTTGTCCTCGAACGGCTTGAGGTTGACCGGGACCATCCACGCGACCTCGCGCAGTGAGGCGCCCTGCTCGTCCAAGTACCGCTGCAGGCCACCGGAGATCGCGGCCAGCAGGACATCGTTGACGGTGGCACCGGCAAGCCGGCCCAACGACTTGATGTCCTCCAATGGAACCTGTTCGGACCAGGCCACAGCCTTGTGGGTGCTGGGCTCGCCGCTCCAGACGGTCTCGTCGGCGGTGGTCAGGGCGATCTTGGTGACAGACGACAGGTCGTTCAGGCTGCGGTGGGACTCAGCGCCCAGCACTTCCAGTGCGTCCAAGAGACGGTCCGGGTGCTTGACCAGGGACAGGCTCTCCTCGACCCCGTGCACCCCGGCCTTGGCGATCCCAAACGCGCGCCCGGGCAGATGGGCCAGGGCGGACAGCGGGTTGCGGACGGCGTGCGCGGCCTCGGTCGCGACATCACCGACACCGTGCTCGACCACGTGCGCCACTTCTTCGGCGGCATGGACCGCGACCCGCCCGACCTCCTCGACGCCACTTGCCGCATCTTCGGACTGCACGCCGGTGCGGGCGACGACGGCGGGCGCCGCCACGCCCTCGGTCTCGCACAGTCCGAGCATGACCTGGGTCAGCCGCACACCGTCGGCGATGGCGTGGTGGAACCGACTCATCCAGGCCGCGCCCTGGGTGCCGTCGGCCAGCGTCAGCGGGGTGAGCAGGAAGCAGGTCCACATGGGGCGGTCCTTCGGCAGCGGGATCGAGCGCTGCTCGGCCATGAACTGCTGAAGGTCGGCGATCCCCATCCCGGGCTCGAGTTCCACGAGATTGACGTGCCGGTCGAGGTCGAAGTCCGGGTCGTCCTCCCATGCCCACCCGAGTCCGGACTTGATCGCGCGGCGACCCAGCACCGGGAAGCGCTCCACGGCGTCTTCCAGAACGGCTCGCACGTCGTCGATGCTCGGCGTGCCGCGCAGGACCATCGACCCGTCGACCACCATCAGGTTGTTGGGCCGGTCCATCGTCAACCACAAGGCATCCTGCACACTCATCGACGCTGTCGCCATGACCCACTCCCCTACTGCCGGCTTGTGTGCCAAATCTACGCTTGTTCGGCCGCCGCCGTCCGGTCAATGCGGTGCTTCGGATCTGAGGGCGGAGTGTGAGCTGGTGGTCGCCCGGCGGTGTGGCCGGTTCGCCCTTCCGGCTGCACGTGGTGAGAGCTCTCCCGCAACGAGCGCCGCCGATCCCCCAAGCCAGGATGCGGACGTCGCGGAATGATCGGAATCCAGCTCGTGTGGCCGTCGCTGTGGCCACTGCCCGACCCTCACGCCCCCCGGGAATCCGAAGTGCTGTCGATGCGCGCCCAGGGTCGGGCAGCTTCCAGCGATGCCGCGAGATCGAGCAGCATCTGCTCCTGGCCCACCCGGGCGGCGAAGTGCATGCCGATCGGCAGGCCGCGCGACGACGTGGCCATCGGCAGGGAGATCGCCGGCGCGCCGGACACGTTCTGCAGCGGGGCGAAGGAGTCATAGCGCAGTAGCCGGATCAGGTGCGTGCGGGGATCCAGCTCCGGTCCCAGGTGTCCGATCCGGACCGGCGGGCTGGCTAGCACCGGGGACAGATGGACGTCGAAGTCCCCGAGCAGCGAGTCGTACACCTCCCCGAACCGCCGCAGCCGCCGCAGCGAGCCGGGCAGGCCCACGGCCACCGACGAGAAGAACTTCGACAGATGCAGGGTGAGGGGTTCGAGGCGGTCGGGGGCGTAGTCCTTGCCGAACACCTGCCCCCCGAGGCGGTGCAGAGAGAAGGCCAGCATCCCCCAGTAGCGCAGGAAGTCCTGCGCGATCTGGTCCGGGAAGGGGTTGTCGATCACCTCGACGTCGTGCCCGAGGCGTTCACACAGCGGCGCGGCGTCGGTCACGGCGTCTCGCACCTCGCCATCGACGGGCATGCCCGCGACTCCTTCGGTGATGACGGCGATGCGCAACCTCCCGGGATCGCCCACCGGCCCGATGGGTGGGAGGTCGTCCGCAGGATGGATCTTGGCCATCGCCTCATAGAAGGCGACGGTGTCCCGGACCGAACGCGTGACCACCCCCTGGGTCACGATGTTCACCGGCAGCCGATCCATCGCCTCGACGTCGACCAGACGCCCGCGCGACGGTTTGAGCCCCACCAGGCCGCAGCACGAGGCCGGGATCCGGATCGACCCACCGCCGTCGTTGGCGTGGGCGATCGGCACCACCCCGGCCGCGACCAGCGCCGCCGAGCCGCCGGAGGAACCACCGGTGCTGTAGTCGAGCCCCCACGGGTTGCGGGTGGCGCCATGATCCAGGGACTCGGTCGTGGCCGTCAGCCCGAACTCCGGCAAAGCGCTCTTGGCCAGGGTCTCGAACCCCAGCTGCCGCCACTGGGCCGCGAAGCGGGAGTCGTGCTCCGCGGGGTGCCTGGGCACCGCCCGGGAACCGAACGTGGTCGGGTACCCGGTCATCTCCTCGTTGTCCTTCAAGACGGTGGGGATCCCGGCGAACTCGCCATCGGTCTGCTTCTGCGGATCCAACCAGGTCACGCAGGCGTTGAGCCGGGCGGCCGCCTCGGCCCGCGCCATGGCCGCTTGCCGCAGCTCCTCGGGACTCACCGCGCGCGATGCGAGCGCCTCCCGCAGTGCCACTGTGTCCATGTCGCCGAGGGCGTCGTCACCGAAGGTGCTGATCTGCATGCGCCCGATCGTACGCACTACCCGTTGATCAGGATGGCCAAGCACATCTCGTCGGCGGTTCCCTCGCCCCAGACCACGTACCGCGGACCGGTGCCCTGCAGCGCCGGCAGTTGCGAACGCAGCCCGGCGTCATGCCGGCAACGCACCCGCAGGGTGTCGCCCGGCTCGACCGTCACCGGCGTCTTCAGGGGCCTGGCACCTTGCTGGTCGAAATCCCAGTTGGGGATGTCCAGCAGCACCTTCTCGTCCGGCTGGCCCGGGTTGAGGGTCACCGTGATCTGGCGGCCGAGCAGGTGCATGTGCCCGGCCACGGCGAAGATCCGCGACTCCTTCGTCACGGGACGGTCACACGTCTGGACGGATCCGGCGCGGGGGTTGTCCGGATCGCCGCCGCACAGCATCTGCAGACCCGCGATAGTCGCACCACTTCCCACCCCGAAACGGCTGATGACGTCGTCCACGGCATCGGTCCGGTTGCACAGCCGACCGGATTCGGACGGGGTGCAGGGCAGCTCGACCGGCGCGGGCAACAACATCGTCTGCAGCGGTTTGCGGTTCTTGTCCGTGACCCGCAGCCGCACCTGGGTGTTGTCGGTCCCCTGCTCCGAGCGAAGGTTGTAGTGCATCTGGATGACCACGCGTCCGCCTGCGGGCAGCGACATGCCGTAGCCGTCGGGCAACTCGTTCACACCGCCGCCGGGTGCCCAGGCCGTGATCCAGTCGGACTGGTCGAGTCCGGACAGGGCGTCACCGCCACGCGATGGCAGGCGCGACCCGCCGAAGCATTCGTAGCCGGGGCCGGGGTCCTGCCCGTCGAGCTGTTCGGCCGCGGCCACCTGCTGCGGGTAGGCGGCGTACAGGATCGCGTGGTGCACGATCGCGGGGTTGCCCGGTACGAACTCGGTACCAGTGATCATGGCGTCCTCGGTAAGACCGGGATCCACCACGAAACAGCGGTACTCGTCGGTGGCACCCTCGGGTGCCTTCGGCTGGAAGTCCACGGGTACGCCGACGGTGATCAGACGTTCGCCGGTGCCGGCCTTGAGCTCGGGCGCCTCCGACGGGTGCGCGGAGTGGGACGTCCCATGGTCGGTCGGCGCGGCTGCGGTGGGCTGCTCCGGGCTCGAGCATCCGGCCAGCAGCAGCGCGATCAGGGCCAAGGCAGTCCATGAGCGCATGCCCCACCGTACGACGCGGCGTCCTCACAAGTGGGCGGTGACCGCCGCCGCTGGCCCGGATGTGAGGTCACTGCCCGTCACCGAACCACGCCGAATCAGACAACTCGGGCTCACAATCGGGCGCCAGCGCACCTCAGCGCATCAGCAGCGCCCGGTGGTGAGGGAACCCCTCGGCGCTCACAGCGTGGCCAGGGTCACGACCACCAGCGCCAGAACTGGCAGTGACGCCACCCCCGCCACCGCCAGCGCCCATCCCGCCCGCTCGCGGCGGTACAGCAGCCACGTGAGGACTCCCAGACCGATCAGCCACACCGGGTACAGCAGGATCGCCCCCACTGCGAAGTATGTCCCCGGATTGGCCCCGCGGTCCCCCAACGCGGACACGGCGAACACCGCTGCGAACAGCCATGCCGCGAGCGAGAGCAGTTGCAGGATCTGCAGGACGACGATGCCCACAGCGATGACGGGATGCCGGCGATCCATGAGGGGAGTCTGCCGCATCGCGGCGTGATCATCGGGTGCCGCGCTAGGGTGCGGTCTGATCACGTTGACGGGAGGAGGTCCGATGCCGGAAGCCGCCGAGCAGGAACCTACGGTCGCCGCGATCCCGCCGCCCATCCCCGGCGAGCCGATGGACCCACCGCCCAAGAAGATCGCCAAGACCCTGGCCAAGGTCGATCAGAAGGGCAGCACCGCCGGTGGTGGCTACCGGGCATTCCTGCGGTTCACTCATGCCAACGCCTCGCTGCTGGCAGCCGGGACGACCTACTACGTGTTCCTGTCCGTCTTCGCCCTGCTGGTCTTCGCCTTCGGGCTGACTGCACTCATCGGCGGGGAGCAACTGGCCGACACCGTGACGCAAAGCGTGAGCAATGCCTTCCCCGGACTGATCGGCGACCAGGGGGTGTCCCCGGAAACCCTCAAGCAGGTGGGCGAGACCACGTCCCTGGTCGGCCTGATCGTGCTGCTCTACTCCGGCAGCGGCGCGATGGTCGCGATGAGCAGGTCCGTGCACCTGATCTACGGCGCACCCAAGGATCCACGCAACTTCGTGGTCGCGCGGGCCCGACTGCTCGGGTGGATGCTGCTGCTCGTGCCGTTGATCGGTTTGTCCTTCGTCCCCTCGGTGCTGATCTCGAACTTCGCCGGGCCGGTCATGGATGCCCTGAACCTCGAGGGCGGTTTCTGGAGCACGCTCCTGTTCGTCCTGACCGCAGTCGTGTCGTTGCTGCTCAACGCGGTCGTCGTCTGGCTCATCCTCGGCCACATGGGCGGCATCAAACCAGCCCGCCGGCCGCGGTTGATCGGAACGGTGATCGCAGCGATCGGCATCGAGATCCTCAAGTACCTGTTGTCGTTCATCATCGGCTTGGTCGTTCGGCAAGCCCCAGTACGGCGCCTTCGCCGCCCCGATCGCGATGCTGCTGGTGCTGTACCTCGAGTGCCTGGTGCTGTATCTGTCCGCAGCCATCACCGCGGGGGCGGCGGTGGCGACGCAGGACCCCGACGCGCAGGCCCCGCTGGTGGCGCCGATCCCGGCCTAGGAGCCTGCTGACGGCTGTCCAGCGCGAAGGCGGCGTCCCAAGCCCCATGGTCCCGGGATCGGCGAGGGCGCGAGTGTTGCGCCGTTGCCATCGCCCGGCGCCGAGTGTTGCGCCGTTGCTGGTTCACGGGCCCCAGAACCAGCAACCGTGCAACAGTCGCGAGCCGGGACCAGCAACCATGTAACAGTCGCGAGCCGCCCGGGGGTCTCGCGCCGGGCGGCAAACGCGCGGCGGCTGATTCCCCCGGGCCACCCGCCAACCTGACTCCCCCGTGACATCCGAAGGTCCGGTGTCACCGCCCCGAAACCAGCCACGGCGTCCCCACTGACCCTCGTCAGCGGCGCAGCACCCCACGCGGGCCCATGACGATGACCGGCCGCCGATCCGGATCGAGCCACCGCAGGATCGTGCGCATGTGGGGACGGCTCACCGAGATGCAGCCCCGGGTGGCCGACCTGCCCGCGACATGCAGCCAGATCCCGCCATCCTTGATCTTCGGGTTGGGTCGTTCCAGGTCCAGCGGTGAGCGGCCGGGCACGCGATTGAAGTTGATGGCGACCACGTAGTCGAACACCCATTCCCCGCCGGGCGGTCCCTGAAACCCCGACCGGGAATGGTGGTACGGCAGGCTGGTCCCCCGGGGTTTCGGCAGGCGCCCGCCGGCGTCGGTGAGGCCGAAGGTCCCGATGGGTGAGAAGTAGCTGTAGTCCCACGGGCGGGGGTGCCAGCCGCGGGCGCCGTTGCGCGCCGGAACGGTCCCGAGACTGCGCCAGCAACCATCCCGGTACTCCCACCGCGACACATGCGCGTAACTCGACCGCTTCGCTTGGCCGCGCGCGATGAGGACCTGCTGGTGCCGGGTGGGGTCCACCCGGTGCACCGCCCCCAACGGGAGCTCACAGGGGGGCGCGGGTGGCAACGTGGCCAGCATGTGGCAAGTCTACCGCCGCGAGCGCGAGACTCAGGTCCACCGACGTCCCGCCAGCCGGCACGACCGGTGCCCGCCTCAAGCCATCGCCCGGTCCTGACGAAGGGAATCCATGAGCACGGTGCCCAGCGCGAGTGACGAACAGTCGCCGACCAGTGGATTCCCGCCCGAGTCCGAGGATCGCATCGAGCGCAGCACGACCTACCAGGTCGCGCTGGTCGTGCTGGCCATCGCCACCATCCAGATGCTGCTGCCCGACGAAGTCACGCTCGGTGCCCGCTGGGTGATACCCGCGATCGAGGTCATCGGCGTCCCGGCGGCCCTGATCATCCTGCGGGCCTCCGGGCTCACCTACCAGCGGATGCGTCGGGGGACCACCCTCTACTTGTGCTTCCTGGTGCTGGCCAGCGTGCTCAACGCAGCCCTGCTACTGGTGTCCATGCTGCGTGGCGACGAGAACAACGGGGCGGTGCTGCTCTTCGCCGGCTTCGGGGTGCTCATCATCAACGTGCTCAGTTTCGGCCTGGTCTACTGGTGGGTCGACGGGGGCGGTCCCGAGGCGCGGATGCACGCAACCGTCAGCCAATGGGACTTCCAGTTCCCGCAACAGGCCGCGGGGATGAAGTGGTCCCCGACGCTGCCCGACTACCTGTTCACGGCCTACACGAACATCATCGCGTTCTCCCCCACCGACACCATGCCGCTGAGCCACCGCGCCAAGTTCCTGTTCACGATCCAGTCATCGGTGTCGCTGCTCACCATCCTGGTGACCGTCAGCCGGGCGATCAATCTGATCAACTGACCGTGCTACCACTGCGCGTTTCCTGATAAACATCGTGCGTGTCCACGCTAGAGATGCTCCATTCCATCACCCTCAACGAGTTCATCGGCACGGCGATCCTGGTGCTCATCGGATGCGGCATCGGCGCACTGGGCTCGCTGCATAAGAGCCTCGGGTTCGGATCCGCCAACTGGATGTTGACCGCATTCGGCTGGGGCATGGCCGTGTTCGTGGGGGCCAGCGTGGCCTGGGAATCCGGCGCCCACCTGAATCCCGCGGTCACCGTCGCGCTTGCCATCACCGACAACATCGGCTGGTCGGCAGTCCCCTACTACTTCCTGGGCGAGTTCGCAGGAGCGATCGTCGGGGGCCTGCTCGTCTACGTGGTCTACAAGAAGCAGTTCGACGACCATGACGAACCGCACACCACGGGCAGCATCTTCTACACCAAGCCGGGCGTGCGGTCGCTGGGGTGGAACGCCGTCAGCGAAGCCATCGCGACATTCGTGCTGATCTACTGGATCATCCAGCAGGCACCGTGGCAGCCGTCCGTCGAGGGCCAGGCCCCCAACCTGGGGAACATCGGCCTCGGTTACGCGGGTGTGGCCTTCGCCGTGATCGCCATCGGTGCCGGTCTCGGCGGAGCCACGGGCTATGCGATCAACCCGGCCCGCGATCTGGGCCCGCGCATCGCGTACGCACTGCTGCCACTGCACGGCAAGGAGAAGATCGACTGGGGCTACGCGTGGGTTCCCATCGTCGGGCCGCTCGCGGGGGCGGTGGCAGCGGCACTGCTCTACGTGGTCAACTACTGAGCCCCTGCAGTTCCGGGCGCTTGGGGGTCACACCGTCACCGGAACTGCGCCCGGTCACTCGTCGCCCGAGCCACGGCGCCAGGTGCTTGCCGGCCCAGGCCACGTCGCGTCCGATCCGGGCCACCGGGGACGGTGGCCGCACCGGCGGCAGCGGTGCCGTCCATTCGTCGACCGGCTGTCCGAGCGTCTCCAGCACTGCCAGTGACACCCGTTGGTGACCGACGGGGTTGAGGTGCAGTCGGTCGTCGGACCAGAACCGTGGATCGTCGAACACGTGGTGGTCCCAGAAGTCGACCACCCGGCATCCGTGGCGGGCGGCGATCTCGTAGGTGACCTCGCGGTACTCGGCGAGCCGGCCCTCGACACTGCCCATCAGTCGGGAGCGACTGGACGGTCGCCCGTACGTCACGATCACCACATCTGCACCCGCGCCTCGGAGGGTCGCGATCCCGGAAGCCAGGGCGTCCGTCATCGCTGTCAGGTCCCAGTGCCTGCGCAGTGCGTCGTTCACGCCGCCGGCGAGACTGACGAGGTCCGGACCGAGTTCCACCGCCGACGGAACCTGCTCCTCCACGATCTCCACGAGTTTGCGGCCGCGGATCGCGAGATTGGCGTACTGGAACCCGGGATCCCGCCCGCCGAGGGCCTCTGCCACGCGGTCGGCCCAGCCGCGATCGCGGCCATCGGGCCGTGGGTCCCCGATGCCTTCAGTGAATGAGTCGCCGATGGCGACGTAGCGCTGCCACCCCATACCTGAACCTCCGACGCACAGGGTAGCGAGGGAGCGAGCCAGATGGCCAGAGCCGGTCGCAGGCAAGATGCGGGTGTCGCGTTGGCCCGGGAACCGAGCGGCTGACGGGCTCAGCGACTCCGGGTCACGGCACCAAGTCGGCAAACGGTGCGCAGGACGATGTCCTCGGCAGACCCGGCCTCAGCCGAGGACATCGAGTCGGCGGTCCTCCCAGCGCAGGAACCCCGCGATGCGTTCGGCGACCTTGTGCCCGAGCCCACCTGGCGGGAAGGGGACGACTTTGCGGTTGACGAAGAAGACGTCGGTGAGTTCGTGTCCCGCTCGAGTACCAGGTCCCGGATCGTCTGGCCGTTGAGATGCGTGGTGGAAACGCCGTGCCCCACGCAGCCGATCGAGTAGACGATGTCCTTGCTGCCCGCGAAACCGATGGCGGGGAACATGTCGAGAGTCGCTGACACCGGACCACCCCAGGCGTGCGAGAACTCCACGTCCTGCAGCCCCGGGAAGATCGCGCGGATGTCGTTGCGCAGCCGCTCCCACGTCGCCGGGCTGTCGTCGAAACCCATCCCCCGACCGTCACCCAGCAGAACGTCGCGACCGCCCATCAGCAGCCGGTTGTCCGCGGTCAACCGGTAGTAGTGCACCAGGTCCCGGAAGTCCTCCACACCCTCGCGGCCGCGCCACCCGATGGAATCGAGCTGCGCGTCGGTGAGGGGCTCGGTCAGAACGATGTAGGTCCATACCGGCACCTGCTTGGAGGCCAACTGCGCGAACTAGATGGGACCACGCATTGGTGGCCAGCACGACCTTCCGGGCGGTCACGATTCCGCCGGGGGTCGCCACCCGGGTGCGACCGTTGCCGGGGGTCACCGAGGTCACCGGGGTGTTCTCGTAGATCGGCACCCCGGCGGCGTCCAGGACACCCCGCCACGCGCGCGACAGTTTCGCCGGGTTGAGGATGCCGGTGTTCGGCTCCCACCAGGCCGGCCCTCGGTACAACGGGCTGTTCACCCGGTCCAGCAGTTCGTCGTGATCGATGAGGTTCACGCCCGTGATCCCGAGGCGGTGGACCAGGGCGATCTCCTTGAGCAACCGCTGCGAGTACTTCTCGGAGGTGGCCACCCACAGGAAGCCGGTGTGCTCGTAGTCGCAATCGAGATCGAGTTCGGCGACCAGATCCTTCAGCAGGGTCACCGCCCGGTCGGCGTACAGATGGGCCTCCCGGGCCTTCGCCTTGCCGAATCGGGTGGCCGTGAACGAGTGCATCATCCCGATCTTGGTCATCGAGAACCCCGCGTTCCGGCCGCTGGCGCCGTACCCGACCACCTCGGATTCGAGGATCGCGATGCGCAGGCCGGGATCCGTCTGATGCAGGTGGTAGGCGGTGCTCAGTCCGGTGAATCCGGCCCCGACGATCGCCACATCGACGTCGAGGTCCTCCTGCAGTGCAGGGCCGGGCGCGTACGCATCGGCCCCGAGCCAGAAACTCTTGGTTGCGAAGTCGCTGGTCACACCAGCGAGGCTACCGCTGAGCGCCGTGATGTGGGTCCGGCTCAGGCAACCGCCCGCCGGAAACTCACGTCCACCGGCGTCCGCTTCCGACCTGCCTTCACATAGGCGACGACGCCGCTGCGATTACCCGGACTCCAGGCGGCGTAATCGACGACCAGGCGGCCGTTGCGCGGCAACGGCGCGGCCATCTTCGCCCGGATCGCCGTGGGCAGCCCGAGTCGGTTCACGAAGACCAGCGAGGCCACCGCCTCAGCGGTCCCCTTCTGGCCGTCGGGGGTGAAGAGCACCACCTTCTTGCTCCGCTCGTTGAGCTGACCCAGCAGGAACGGGCCACCTCCGGACAGGGTGCTGGCGCGCACCTCGACCTGCAGGGTCGGCCGGGTGTCGACGAATGCCAACGCTCCGAGTTCGCTGGCCTTGTTGGTGCCGTAGACGATCAGCCCCTTCGACGGGACCAATCCGACCGCTCCCGCACCCCGGGCGGGGATGGTGGCGCCGCGGGTACCCACGGAGAACTGTCCGGTCACGGCCAGGACGTTCGTGCGCACAGCGGTCTTGCTCCGCCGGGCGTCGATGCTGATGATGAACTCCTGCTTCTTCGGCACGGTATAGGTCGGGAACTCCCACTTCTGTCCGGGCTGCCACGGGTTGGTGGGCTTGTTGACCACGACGCCCTTGATCTTCTTGCCGTCGAGGTCCGTGATCTTCGTCGGGATCCGCACCTGGGAGCGCACCGGGGTGAGCTGCACGGTCGTCTCGTTCGCCCCGGGGCAGAACGGGCAGGCCTGTTTCTTCGCGATGACATCGGTGGGGACCAGCCCGATGACCGCCGAGGCGATCTCCGGGTCCCCGTTCGGATTGGTCTGCACGAGGTACTGGTAACGGTTCTTGCGGGTGTCGACACGGATCGCACGGTCGGCATCCGGGTAGTTGTTGTCGTACACCGCGATGTCGTACTTGCCGTCGCCCTTGTCGAACAGCGCGTACGGCGTCAGCGCGTGTCCGCCGCCGCCCCACAGGATGAACAGCGTGTAGGGCATCGATCCGGGGGTGAGGGTGCGCCTGAGCATCTCCACCGTCTCCCGCGGACTCGTGCGGTACTCCATGATGTCCAGCGCATACTGCGAGGCCGCGTTGCGCGCGATCTTCCGCGAGATCGGAACCTCGAGGCCCAGATCGTAGGTCCGGGTGACACCGGGCTGGAACTGCCCGGGGGTGAGCATCCGGTTGAACAACTCTGCGGCCGTGCTGGCGAATCCGAAGCAATGACCGCCGGACATCGATTGGTTGGCGCTGACCATCCACTGCTGGGCCGCGAGCGTGAGGGTGCATGTTCCGGTCGCCTGCTTCTCCACACACACCCGCTTGCCCATCAGCGAACGCATGGCGCCGGCATCCAGGTTCTTCGGACCTGCCATGGATGTGCCGAACATCGCGTTGTTGAACTGGTCGGGGACGCCGGTGTTGAAGAAGCTGAAGCCGTCCGGGTGCGACCGGAACCCGCTGTCGGCCACGAGGGTCCCCGTGGGCGACCAGTCGGGCTGCTCGCGGTAGCCGTCGACGTAGTTGTCCCAGACCGTCGGGTCCGCACCGGGTGGGCGGTTGTTGCCGATGTCGGCCAAGGCACTTGTCGGTGCGAGCAGGGATACAGCACATGCACCGACCAGCGCGGAGATCCAGCGAACGACCATGGGGACAGTCTCGCCCCCGGGGCGGGGGGCACTCCATTCGAGCGCCTGCGGGCGGTCTCGGCACAGCCACCCCAGGCGGTGCTCAGCGGTCGCGGGCCGCAACAGCGCCACCCCCTGCAACGGGCGTGCCCCGGCGCACGAACGTTCGCCGCTACCAATCCCGCGCCACAGCCTCGCGTGGCCCACCACCGGACAGTGTCGATGAGCTCTTCGGGCGGATTCCGGCGACCACTGCCTGTTGGCCGCGCAAGTGGTGTTTGATCTGGAATGTGAAGGTCGAGATGTGGTCGGACGTTGTCTGCCCCTGGTGCTACATCGGCAAGACCAATCTCGACCTGGCTCTGCGCGCCCTGGGATTCGACGAGCCGGTTGAGGTTGTCTTCCGCTCCTTCGTTCTTGACCCGCAGGCCCCGGCGCAGCCACAACCGGCGGTCGACTATCTCGCCGAGCGCTACGGCGGCGGGCGGGAGCAGGCGCTGGGCATGATGCGGCAGGTCAAGGCGGTGGCGGCCGGAGCGGGGCTGGAGTGCAACCTCGAAGATTCCCTGGCGGGGCAGACCCACGATGCACACCGTGTGCTCCACCTGGCAGCTGACCACGGGCTGCAGCCGGAGCTCAAGGACAGGCTCTTCTCCGCCCACTTCACCGAGAACCGCTCCGTCTTCGACGCGGAGTCCCTGGTCGCGCTGGCCGCGGAAGTGGGACTCCCCGGGGCTGACGTCGACGATGTGCTCAACGGCGACCAGTACGCCGGCGCGGTTGCCGCCGACATCGCCCAGGCCCGGGCCTACGGCATCTCCGGCGTCCCGTTCTTCGTGATCGACGGTTCGTTGGGGGTCTCGGGGGCGCAGCCGCCGGATGTGCTCAACCGGGTTCTCCGCCAGGCGGCCGGCAGTACCTGAGCAGCGCACCCGGAGCGACTGTTGGCTC
Source organism: uncultured Actinomycetota bacterium (assembly GCA_963733395.1). Classification (GTDB taxonomy): domain Bacteria; phylum Actinomycetota; class Actinomycetes; order S36-B12; family UBA10799; genus JADKAV01. The sequence continues at coordinate 105,614 of CAVTCZ010000013.1, read as the reverse complement.
CCCGGTCGGCGGCTCCGCACCTCCCCCGGGAAGCCGTGTGCCGAGGTCCAGTTGGACGTCTCTCGGCTCATGTGAACGTAGGGGTGGTTTGGGCGGCGCGGCGTCGACCCCAGGCGCTATCGGGGAGTGAAAGTCACACCCGGGAGTCGAAGTCACGCCGATTATCACTCCCGGATGAGACTTTCACTCCCGCCTGCGGATCCCGGCACTCAACCGGCGCTTCGGATGTGAGCGGGGAGTTTGATCGTGGCGTTGTGCGGTGGGGGTGTCGGTGCGGGGTGTGGGACAGGGGTCCTGCCAGTGCCGGTGGCCGGTCGCCGGCTGCTGCGACCCCGGCCGGCTCGGGGGCAACACCTCGGTGGGTGCCCGCGGGTCGGACCGGACGGGTTCGTTGACGCTCGTGCAGTTCGATGGCGTTGGTGCAGTTGGTTGAGGTTCAGCGGCTCCCGAACGTCAACCGTTCTGCACGAACACTCGACCAACACCGGCAGCCCACGCCCCGCGGGTCGCATCTGGGGGTCCCGCCGCCCGCAACGACTGTTGCGCGGTTGCTGGTGTCGTCCCACGACTGTTGCGCGGTTGCTGGTTTTCGGGGTGCAGAACCGACAACCGTGCAACAGTCGCGGTCCGCGGACCGCAACCGCGCAACACTCGCGGTGATCGGCCGCCGACCGCGCCCTGCGCCACCTGACTCCCCGCTGAAATCCGAAGCACCACTCAAGCACCAGCCCCGACCCGCCCGAGTGGCTGATTCCGTCTGCCTGAACTGCCTGAGGAAACGGAAACCGTAGGTTACGCTTCCGAACATAATCCGAACAATTCCCCTGCCATTGGACGTGAGCGCGTGACCGAGCCGGAGACTGAGACCGCCATCCGGATCCGCGGCGTGCGCAAGGAGTTCCCCGGTGGCGTAGTGGCCGTTTCCGGCGTGGACCTCGACGTCTACGACGGCGAGTTCCTGACCCTGCTCGGCCCGTCGGGATCCGGCAAGACCACGGTCCTGCGCATGATCGCCGGGTTCGAACTGCCCAGCAGCGGCACCATCGAACTCGGCGGGCGGGACGTGTCCAAGGTGCCGCCCTTCGACCGGGACGTGAACACCGTCTTCCAGGACTACGCCCTCTTCCCGCACATGTCCGTACTCCAGAACGTGGAGTACGGGCTGAAGGTGAAGAAGGTCGAGAAGTCACAGCGCCGGCAGCGGGCACTCGATGCCCTGGCCAGCGTCCGGCTCGACGGGTACAGCGACCGCCGGCCCAGGCAACTGTCCGGCGGGCAGCGGCAGCGGGTGGCTCTGGCCCGGGCCTTGGTGAATCACCCACGGGTGCTGCTGCTCGACGAGCCGCTGGGCGCCCTGGACCTCAAACTGCGCGAGCAGATGCAGATCGAGCTCAAGGGCATCCAGCGCGACGTGGGGATCACGTTCATCTTCGTGACCCACGACCAGGAGGAAGCCCTGACCATGTCCGACCGGGTGGCGGTGTTCAACGAGGGCGCCATCGAGCAGGTCGGGACACCGGCGGACATCTACGAGAAGCCCGCCACCGAGTTCGTCGCGGGCTTCGTGGGCACCACCAACCTGCTCACCGGCGCGGCCGCCCAGCAAGTCCTCGGCCAGGGTGGCACCTTCAGCCTGCGGCCCGAGAAACTGCACCTGCGCCCCGCCGGCACTGCGGCCGGTCCGGGTGAGGTCGCTGCCACCGGCGTCGTGGACACCATCGTCTACCTCGGCTCCGGCACCCGCTACCTGGTACGCCTGCAGGACGGCACCACCTTGACCGCACATCTGCCCAACCGCGAGGACGCCACCGACGTCGCCGCGGCCGGCGACACCGTCACGCTCATCTGGGAGTCCGCAGCGGCCTACCCCGTGGACACCCCCACCGACCACCTGTCAGCAGCCGTCAATCCCGACGGCGCACCGCACACCCTGTAGGAGGAGAACCAGTGCGAAAAACGAAATGGATGAAGATCGGCGCGGGTCTGACCGTTGCCGGACTCGCCCTCACCGGGTGTAGTTCGGACAGCGGGTCGTCAGACGCGTCGCCAGCGGCACCGTCGGCGTCGGCTTTCGCCGGACCGGTCGGCGAGGGTGAGGGCCAACTCAGCGTGCTGGCCTGGCCCGGCTATGCCGAGGATGGCTCCACCGATCCGGCCATCGACTGGGTGACCCCGTTCGAGAAGCAGACCGGATGCCAGGTCGACGTGAAGACCTTCGGCACGTCGAACGAGGCGTTCGACCTGTTCAAGAAGGGCGGCTACGACGTCGTCTCCGCATCCGGCGATGCGTCCCTGCGCCTGGTGTACGGCGAACTCGTGCAGCCGGTGAACACCGACTTGGTCCCGAACTACGCCGACATCTTCCCGGGCCTGAAGGACAAGCAGTGGAACACCGTGGACGGCGTGAACTACGGGATCCCGCACGGTCGTGGCGCCAACCTGTTGCTCTACAACATGAAGGCGCAGCAGACCGAGCCGACCTCGTGGGCCGACATGTGGGAGGCGGACTCCCCGTTGGCCGGCAAGGTGTCGCCTTACGACGACGCGATCTACATCGCCGACGCGGCCGTGTACCTGATGGCCACGCAGCCCGACCTCGGGATCAAGAACCCCTACTCGCTCGACCAGACGCAGTTCGATGCGGCAATCGCGCTGCTCGAGCAGCAGAAGCCGCTGGTGGCCGAGTACTGGGCGGACTACGCCAAGCAGGCCAATGGTCTGGCCACCGGCTCCATCGTGCAGGGTCAGGGCTGGCAGCTGACGGCGAACACGGCCAACGCCGATGGTGAGAAGGTCGGTGCGACCAAGCCCACCGAGGGTGCGACCGGATGGTCGGACACCTGGATGGTGGCCAAGGACACGCAGAACATCAACTGCGCGTACCAGTGGCTGGACTACATCGTCTCCCCCGAGGTGAACGCGCAGATCGCGGAGTACTTCGGCGAGGCACCGGCCAACGAGAAGTCCTGTGCCCTGACGGAGAACAAGGACCACTGCGCCCAGTTCCACGCCGACACCGAGGACTACTGGACCAACGTCTGGTACTGGACCACGCCGACCGAGAAGTGCCTCGACGGCCGGACCGATGTCACCTGCGTCCCGTACAAGGACTGGGTGGCCGCCTGGACGAGTCTGCGTTCCAGCTGATGACTGCCCCTTGCCGGCGGTGCCATGGCGCCCGCCGGCAAGGGGTGGCCCACATCTGAAGGAGAAGCAGTGAGCGCCGCAACCATCAGCCCGGCACGTAGGTGGCAGGGCTATCTGCACCGCCATGTCGGTGTGCGCATCGCCAGCCTGTTGGCGTTGCCGATGGCGTGGTTGGTGTTGCTCTACGTGGTGCCGCTGGCGATGCTGTTCATCACGGCGTTCTGGACCACCGACTCGTTCACCGGCGAGGTGGTCCGGGCGTTCACCATGGACAACTTCCAGCGGCTGTTCACCGACCCGGCGTACCTCAAGGTGGCACTTCGCACGCTCGGCGTCGCGGTAGCGGTGACGATCGTCTGTCTGCTGCTGGCGGTGCCGATCTCCTTCTTCATGGCCCGGGTGGCTTCACCGCGCTGGCAGCCGCTCATGATCGCCCTGATGCTGACCCCGCTGTGGGCCTCCTATCTGGTGAAGGTCTACGCCTGGCGGGTCATCTTCAGCCCGGAGGGCGGGGTGATGCAATCGACGTTCGGTTTCAGCCCCGGCTTCGGCTGGGTGGCTGTCGTAGTCGTGCTCACCTACCTGTGGCTGCCCTACATGATCCTGCCCGTGTACGTCGGCATGCAGAACGTCCCGCAGTCGCTGTTGGACGCCTCGGCCGACCTCGGAGCCTCGTCGGGCCGGACGTTCCGGCAGGTGCTGCTGCCCCTGGTCTTCCCGTCGATCGTCGCCGGCTCCATCTTCACGTTCTCGCTGAGCCTCGGTGACTACATCACCGTGCAACTGGTGGGCGGCAAGGCCCAGATGCTGGGCAACGTCGTCTACCAGAGCTTCTCCACCGACCTGCCGTTCGCCGCTGCGGTCGCGAGCCTGACGGTGATCATCATGATCGGCTATCTGACCGCCGTCCGCCGCACCGGCGCACTCGAGAACCTCTGACGGGAGCCGACGACATGACCATGACCAAGTCGATGAAGTGGCTGCTCGGTGGGTTCTTCGCGGTCGTGCTCGCCCTCATCTACGTCCCGCTGCTGATCATCCTGATCAACTCGTTCAACACCAGCCTGACGTTCACCTGGCCGCCGCCGGGATTCACGCTGGAATGGTGGACCAAAGCCATCGACAACGAGGGTGTGCGCAGCGCCTTCGGCACGTCCATCGTGGTCGCCTTCTTCGCGACACTGATCGCCCTGGTCCTGGGCACCCTGGTCTCGTTCGGGCTGTCGGGTACCAAGTTCTTCGGGCACAACACGATCTCGCTGCTGGTCGTCCTGCCGATCGCACTGCCCGGCATCGTCACCGGTCTGGCGCTGAACACCATGTTCACCTCCTTCCTCGGCGGCCTGACGTTCATCACCTTGGTCGTGGCACATGCCACCTTCTGCATCGTCGTTGTGTTCAACAACGCGTCGGCCCGGCTGCGCCGCCTCGGCGGGGACATCGTTGAGGCCTCGATGGACCTCGGCGCCACGCGGGCGTTCACGTTCCGGCACATCGTCTTCCCGAACATGCGCGCGGCGCTGGTCGCCGGGGCGCTGCTGGCATTCGGATTGTCCTTCGACGAGATCATCGTGACCACGTTCACCGCCGGCCCGGGCATCCAGACCTTGCCCCTGTGGATCTTCACCAACCTGTTCCGGCCGCAACAGGCACCGATCGTCAACGTGGTCGCCGCGGCCTTGGTCGTCATCTCCGTCATCCCCATCTACCTCGCCCAGAGACTGTCGGAGGATGCGGCGCGCAGCGCGGTCTGATCAGGCGGCGGCGCACCGAGTACCGCAAGTGGACCAGTCCGCCGGAGAGGTCGCTCCGTGCCGCGGGCTTCCAGGTGCGCGTGTCGGCTGGCGTTGCCGAAGATCCGTCCATGACCCGCACCCACCACAACCGGGTGGACCAGGACGCTGACCTCATCCACCAGTCCCGCGTCCAGCAGCACCGACGTCAGGATGGGCCCGCTGTCCACCAGCACCCGCTGCACCCCGAACTCCGCGGCCATCGCTGCGAGAGCCGCACGCAGGTCCACGTGGACATCGCCGCGCTCGATGGTCGGATACTGCCGCTGGCCCAGGTACTCACGGTAGGACTGTGGGGTCCGACGGCTGACCAGGACTGCGACATCGCGCACTCCCGGGAACGCCCGCAGCGAATGCAGCCGGCCCGCCAGCGAGCCGCCGGAATCGACGAGGAACCAGTAGGGGAGCTCCGCCCGGTCGCCCGGGGGCCGATCCCCGGCCACGCCCGGATCCACCAGGTCCTCCCCCATCGACAATCCGCTTGCCATCGTCGCTGACCCCACAAGGTGGGCATCGCATCCTAGACCCGGCAGGCAGCCGTAATGGGCGCCCAAGTCCGGCGCGAACCCCGTCATCGCCCCATCGATCGAGATCGAGGCGTGGACTACCACCACCGGCCGCACATCGGTGAGCCTAGTGGTCGCGCCTGCGACGCGGCCCGCACTACGCCGGTTGCGCCTCCCGCGACTGCCTGCGTACCCGAGCCCGCCACAGTAGGAAGAAGATCCCGCCCACCGGCATCGGCAGGATCCAGGTGACCAGGCGGTACAACAGCATCGCGGTCCCCAGGTCGCTCACATCGGCACTGGACGTGAGGCCCAGGATCGCCGAGATCCAGGTGACCGCCAGCGCGTCCTTGCCGGGGATGGGCAGCATGTTGATGGCCATGATCAGGCCCGCGGCGAGGACCACCGCCACCAACGACACAGCGCTGCTGTCCAGACCGGTGAATCGGATGCACAGCAGCATGACCAGGGCGTTCGAGAAGCCCCAGGCGACGTTCGAAATCGTCAGCGAACGGCCGTTGCGGTCGATGGTCACGCGGGTGCGGCGGCCGAAGTCGACGACGCTGTTCTCCAGATCGGTGGGCGGCGTGCGATGGAACACTCGGATCACCCGACTGGCCACCCGCTGCAGGAAGCGACCCACTGCGTGTGCGACCGAGTCACTGCGCGCCACCTTGATGATCAGCCACATGACGACGCCGAAGGCGACGCCGATCCCGACGAACCACGCGAACCCGGTCCAGCTTCCCTGACCGGCGACGAGCACCAGGCCCAGCCCGACCAGTGGCATCACGACGACCATCGCGTAGCGGGCGACCATGGCCACGATGACCGCGACCGCGGACTGCTCGTCGGAGAACTTGTACGTGCGGTACATCGCGAAGCGGATCGCCATGTCCGCCGGCGGCGGGAACACGAACGCGCTCAGTTGGCTCGTGGCCGAGGACTCCGTGCCCTGGTACAGGGTCAGTCCGGGCAGTGAGGCCTTGGACGTCCACCCCAGAGCCACGATCGCCACCAGGCCGGAAGCGACCAGCGCCACGATCTGCCACCCGGTCAGTGCCTGCAGATCCGCCCACACGGTGTTCCAGTCGAGCTCGCTGGGAAGCAGCACGAACAACGAGTAGTAGAGCAGCGCGACGACCACGACGATCCCGACGATCTTGACGATCAGCCGCCTGGTCCGGTTCGAGGGCGGTGTCTCCGGTTCGGAGTACTCCGGATTGTCCGGATCCTCCACCGGAGACCCGGCCACGTTCTCGTCAGCACCAGCCACCCGCTCACCCTAGTCCCAGGGAGGTCACCAAACCGTCCCCCATTGCGGGGGGCGACCGGCGATCAAGCGTGCGTGGTTGGCGCGTCATCACCTGACTACGCGACACCGGACGTTCACTGTGCGGTAACCTCTGCTCCACGTTGCAGAGGAGACGTCTTCATGATCTACCTGGCCGGGGCCATCGTGATCGTCACCTTGGTGGCGATGGCGTCGGGCAAGGTGCCGCCGGTGCTGGCGCTGGCGTGTGGGCTGGCGGTGGCAGCCGTGACCGGGGTGGCTGAGCCGTCGGCCCTGTTCGCCGGACTCAGCAACGGTGGCGTGATCACGGTCGCCGCCATGCTCGTCATCGCCAAGGGGGTCATCCACACCGGGGTGGTGTCGCGGTTGACCTGGCGGCTGTTGTCCACCGTGACCACTTCCGCCCAGACCCTGCGGCGGCTCATCGCGCCGGTCGGCATCACGTCGGCGCTGATCAACACGACCCCCATTGTGGCCATGCTGATCCCCGCCGTGAAGGAACTGCAGCAGACCCGCGGCATCCCCGCCCGACAGGTCCTCCTCCCGATGGCCCACGCCACCACCTTGGCCGGCTCCACGACCCTGGTGGGCACCAGCTCCAATCTGCTCATCGCGGGGATCGCAGGCAGTTCCGGGGTGGAGATCAGCATGTTCTCCTTCACCGCGGTGGCCCTGCCGGTCTGCCTCGCTGGATGGGTCTGGCTGCTGATCGCGTCGCCGAGGGCGTTCACCGCGGCTGAGGAGTCACCGGACGTCGACCTGGACTGGCGCGTGGAACTGCCGGTGGCCCCGGACGCGATCGGGATCGGCCGCCGCGCCACCGACCTGGGGATCGCCAGCACCCAGCAGTACCGGCTCGTGGCGATCCACCGCGGCCTCGACCAGGTGGGTCGGGACGAGCCGCTCGCGGCCGGCGACACCCTCGTCTTCGAGGCGACCGAGGACGGGGTGACCGCGCTGTGGGGCAGTCCCCGATTCGGTCTGTCCGAACAACGTCTCTACGCCGCATCGGTGGCTCCCGGCGAGCCCGGCACCCTTGGCGAACTCGAAGCACACGGCGATGCGGAGGTCATCGCTGCGCGCACCGACGAGCCGCTGCACGAGGCCAACGTTGATGCCGGCGAGACGATCTACCTCACGTGCAAGAGCCCAGAGGCACTGACGGAGCACTCCGACATCGGCCTCTGGCAGAACGCCAGTGGCAAGGCGCCGCAACCCGGCCGGACCGGGTGGGCCCTGCTCATCCTCTTCGGTGTCATCGTCGCCGCGAGCTTCGGACTCACCCGGGTGGAGGTGGCGGCGTTCGCGGGCGCCGTGCTGATGGTGGTCACCGGCGTGCTCACCCCGCGGGCGGCGGTGCGGGCCTTGGACTGGAATGTGCTGTTCATTCTGGCCGGGTCGGTGGGCCTGGGGGCGATCGTTGTGGAGAGTGGTATCGCCGACAAGATCTCGGATGCGATCACCACCGTCTCCGCGGGCAACCTCACCGCGGTCATCATCACCCTGGCGATATCGACCGCGCTGCTGACCAACATCACCACGAACGCGGCGGCGGCCTCGATCCTCACCCCGGTCGGGCTCACACTGGCCGCCGGGCTGGGCGTGGACCCCGTGATCGTGCTCGCCTTGATCGGCACCTGCATCTCGTTCACGTTCATCAACCCGTTCAGCCACCAGTCGAATCTGATGGTCATGCAACCGGGGCGCTACCGGATGGGCTCGTTCGTGCGGTTCGGCATCCCACTGGTGTTGATCTGCCTGGTGGCAGTCATCGGGGTGGCCTACTTCTGGCTGGTCTGAATCGCGGGCACGCGGGATCATCGGAGATCGGTTGGGCCAGGGGTTTGCCCTGAATGGCACGTGGCCCGGGGAAACCAGGGCGTCCGGGAGGTCGACGTTTCGGCTCACCGAGCACCCCGGAAGAGCCCTGGCGGGGTCGATCCGCACCAACCGGGCATGCACGGCCAGCGCGGAGTCGGACCACAACAGCGTTCAGTCGCCGGGGTCCGTCGTTCCACCCTCCACGCCGGGACCGAAGTAGGCGATCGAGTTCTGGACCGACCGCAACTGCCGGATCGAGGTGCGGAAACCGGCCGCCGGCGCGGTCCTGGCCTCGTTCCGGGAGAAGCAGTAGGTCGGGCCGGTGGCCAGCGAGTAGTCCAGTTGGATCTCGCCGGCGAACCCGGTCCCCTGGGCGCGTCCACTCACCTGGTACGACTGGCGGAAGTAGGTCGGTCCGTACGCACCTTCCGGCAGCTGACGGATGTTGGACACGCGCATCCGTACCTGCCGCCAATTGGCCCGCAGCGATTGCCGCAGCTGAGCCCGCTGTTGCGCGTAGTAGTTGGTGACCGACTCCTGCAGCGTGTTGCCATTGGCGCACAGCACGGAACTGAATCCGTAGTCGATGTTGAGCAGCCCGTTGCCCGACGAGATGGCGATGCCGTAGGCACCATCAGCCGATACCCAGTTGCGGGGACCGGCCCAGGTCCAGAACTGCGAGTTCTGGTGGGTGATGGAGCGCGGCGGGAGTTCCGCCGGCACGACCGCAACAGCAGGTGGGGCAGCGACCGCGGCCGTCAGCCCTGCCGCGCAGAGTGCAACCAGTGAACGACGCGGCGGCCCGGGAAACATCCCGCCACTGTACGCCGGTGCACGGTTGCAGCGGAAGGACCGAACGGCCGGGAAGCCCGCCTGCTCGCCGTCAGTCGGCCCAGATCCCCTTGTCCAGCAGAGCAACTGCGCTGTCGAAGATGGAATCCTTCGTGTCAGCCACGCCCACCTCGATGGTCACTTGCTGCCCCGGAGTGACCGCCGGCAGACGGGATGCTCAGCGGTACACGAACGCCGTCTTCGTCACCGGACTGGGATCGACCCATTCGGCGAACGCATCCTGCAGAACGCCCAGCACCGCATAGGCGTCGCGGGCCACAGAGCCCTGGTAGTCCTCGAGTTCGTTGCCGTACTTGAAACTGAATTCCGCGACGACGGGTGTGGTGTCCTGCTCCCCCTCGTCGTACCAGACCACGATCGCGCACTCACTTGCGATGTCCCGCTTGCCCAGCAGGATCGACGCCCCCTCCAGCACGATCTCCCGCCCGACGAAGTCGGACACGAGCACCAGCGGGGCATCGGCCGGCAGTTCCTCCAGGTCATCGCCCAGGCCCGGGAAGAGCTCGGCGACGTCCTCGATCTGCTCGAGCACGCGACCGGAGGCCAGCGGCTGGGTCGTGGAGAAACTGTAGACGCTGACGAAAGGCGGCTTGACGTCCTCCTCGAACTTCGTCTTCGCGTCGCGCTTGTCCACCGGGTCCATCTGCCGGTCCGCGGCGACGTAGCGATCGGGGTGGCGGAACTTCAGCGTCACCTCCCGCTCGCCGGTATCGATGTCCTCGCGCTCCCGGACGATGTACTGCTCGGCGTTGAGTTTGTGCTCGTCGGTGTCGAAGAAGCGGATCAGGCGCCGGGCCTTGACGTCGGTGAAGGCGCCGTCGACCGGGATATCCAACGTCTCGAGGGTCCTGCCCACCGCGGCCCAGAACTCGTCCACTCGGGATCTCATCTGCTGTTCGTCACCATCGAACCGGTCGGCTCTGAGCATCACCTTGTACTCCCGGGACGTCACGTTCTGGCGCTTCGGCATGTGCGCTCCTTCCGATGCCGCCCGAGGCTACCAGCAGGCCGCCGAAGGTGGTCGACTCAATCGACCTACGGCGCCTGCCCCCAGAGTCGGTACGGGTTGCGCGCCAGATTCACGTTGTAGTAGCGGGCGTCGTCGGAGACATCTTGGCCCGCCCACTCCGGCATGGTGAACTCCTCGTCGGCCGAAGCCGTCTCCAGTTCGGCCATCACCAGGCCGGCGTTGTCGCCGGCGAAGACGTCCAGTTCCCAGGTGTGGCCGTCCACCTCGATCAGGTGGCGGGTCTTCTCGATCACCGGCCCGGTGGCAAGCTCGGTCAGCATGGCCTCCGCGTCCGCCACCGGGATCTCGTACTCGAACTCACTGCGACTGATGCCCTGGCTCTGCCCCTTGATCGTGAGGTAGGCCCGCTCACCCTTGATCCGGGCCCGGACCGTGGCGCTGCCGCCGCTGGACAGGTAGCCCTGCACGATCCGCGTGGCCGACACGACGTCGTCGCGCCACGAGTCGCCGACCACCAGGAACTTGCGCTCGATCTCGACGCCCATGTGGCTACTTCAGGTCGTCCTGGCCGTGCCCGTGGAACTCCTCCATCGAGGTGTACACGCCGACACTTGTCGAGAACGAAGTCACGGATGCCGACCGGCAGAATCCCGCCGAGCACCTTGTTCAGTTTGACCGTCCACGGGATCAGCAGGAACGGTCCGCCGTGCAGCATCTCTTTCCATGCGGCGTCGACGACCTCCTCCTGCTCGAGCATCGGGGTCAGGAGCACGTTCTTCGCGCCGTCGAACATGCCGGTGTTGATGTACGTCGGGACACACCGTGGTCACCTTGATGTGGTCGTAGCCGGCCTGCTCGAGCTCGAGTCGCACGGAGTCCGACCAGCCGATCGCCGCCCACTTGGATGCGGCGTACACGGCCATCCGGGGGTTGGAGACGAGGCCTGCCGACGATGCGATGTTGACGATGCGGCACTCGGAATCCTTGCCGATCATCCCGGGCAGGAACTCCCGGGTGATGAGCATGGGCGCGACCGAGTTGATCGCCATCGTCTGCTGGATCTGTGCGACGTCCTCGGTCTCCCAGAAGTACGTGTTGCCCCGCACGATGCCGGCGTTGTTGAACAGGACGTCGACGGGACCGACCTCGTCGAGCACGAGCGCCGAGGCAGCCCCGATCGCTTCGGCGTCCGACACGTCGACCACGTAGGCGTGGATGTTGCCACCCGCCGCCTGCAACTCCTCGACGGTCTCCACGAGGGCCGCTTCGTTGATGTCCCACAACACGACCGCGGCCGCACCCTCGGTCACCGCCTTGGTCGCGAACAACTTGCCGAGACCCATGGCCGCCCCGGTGACCAACACGGTCTTGCCTTGCACGCTCTTCATATGGTCCTCCGCTCCACCTTCGGTTCGACCCTACCGGCAGGAGCGCGCAGCACGCCTACCCGGCGAAGGGCGCCAGCACGTCATCCCAGCGCCGGTAGGCGAGGAAATGGCCCTCGCCGGCAACGGAGTGCAGGTGCGCCCCGGGTATGTCCGCGGTCAGCGACCTCGCCCACTGAGCCGGTACGAGTGCGTCGCTGTCGCCCTGCCAAACGGTCACCGGGCAGCGCACGTCGGACAATCCGAAGCCCCACGGCCTGGCCCACGCCCGGTACTCCTCAGCCATGCCGGTCGGTTGCGCCAGCGCCTCCCGCATCCAGGCGGCGAAATCCGGAATCGAGGCCAGCGCCTGCTGGTCGCTGGGATCCAGGCTGCGGGCGGTGACCCCCTCGACTGCGGCCGGTGCCCACTTGGCAAGGCCGCGCATCCAGGCGAAGGTGAGGGCCGCCACCCGGGGCTGCCGGGCGGACAACCGGAGCAGCCGCCGATCGGTGGCATTGAGTTGGTCGAGACGCTCCTGGTCGAGCGGCGGGCAGCCCGCGACGATGACAGCCCGGACGACACGCTCCCCCAACCCGGCTCCCAGGGCGAGTGCGTACTGCCCGCCGAGCGACCAGCCGAAGGCCCCGAACGTGTCCAATGCCAGGGCGTCGGCGAACTCGGCCACGTCTGTGGCCCAGTCGATGGTGCGGCGTCCGGGATGTGCACTGGAGCGACCCACACCCGGACGATCCGGAGACAGAATCCGCAGACCCAGACTCCGGGCGGCCGCGTCAGCCGGCCCGATGTCCAACCCACAGACCAGCCCGCCGTGATTGTTGATCACAGGCACGCCCCCGGGATCGCCGTACTCCCGGTAGCTCAGACGTCGGCCGTCGACAAGTTGTACCTCGCCGACGTGGGGCACTCAGGACCCCAGGTGGGGTTCCATCCAGGCCAGTACGTCCTCGAACACCTGCTGCTGCTCGGGCTCGTTGTGCGGCTCGTGGTACATGCCCTCATATTCGATCAGCGTGACGTCCCCTTCGACGTTGTCGACGAAGACCTTGCTCGCCGGCGGCACGGTCAGACGGTCCGCCTTCCCATGGATGATGAGCAGCGGCACCGGGAAGGACTTCTGCTGCATCATGACGTCCATGGCGGCGAAGGTCTGCTTGGCCATCGCTGTTGAACCGCGGTCGTGGACCAGCGGGTCGGCCTTGTAGGCGGCCACGACCTCCGGGTCACGACTGACGCCCTCCGGGTCGAGCCCCGTCGGCATCGTGAACCCGGGCAGAACCCCACCGAGGAGGTTGGCGAGGGCTAGCTTCACCTTCTGCTCCCGCAACTCACTGTCCAAAGCCGGCGCCGAGGCGATCTGCCCGGTGATATCGGGGCGGCGCTGCACGGTGAAAGTCATGGTGATCAGCCCACCGAGACTGTGGCCGTAGATGAACACCGGCACGCCGGGGAAGGTGGTCGTCGCCTGTTCGAGGAGCTCGCCCACGTCCGCGATGGCCTGCGGGAACCGCACATCGCCGCGGATGCCGACTGGACTTGCCGTGGCCGCGCAGATCCATCGCGAAGACCGCGAAGCCTTCATCGGTGAACCGCTGCGCCAGGTGCCCGTACCGCCCGGAGTGCTCCCCGAGGCCGTGGACCAGGCAGACGACGCCACGGGGGTCGGTGTCCGGCAACCACTGCTGCCGGTAGACCTCCGCGCCGTCGGCGGCCTTGTGCATCTCTTCGCTGTGCTTCATTCCGGCATTGTCCCCTGTCCGCGCCGGTGCAGTGACACCGACTCGCACATCGGGGGTTCTGGGCCCCTTGCCCCGCGAGTGTTGCGCCGTTGCGTCCCTTGCCCCGCGAGTGTTGCGCCGTTGCTGGTTTCGGCACGGTGAAACCAGCAACCGTGCAACACTCGGCGCCAGCGGCCAGCAACCGTGCAACACTCGGCGCCCCGCCGGCGCCACTCCCTTACGACCCAGCCACCCAGCGGGCGCTGCGGCCCAGTTCCAGAACCTGCACCGGGCTGACCGGCACCCGGTCGGGCAGCGTGACCACCAACCCATCCGCCACCGCCACCGGCAGTTCCCCATCCACCCCGAGCAGTCGCACGGGTTCGCCGTCAGTGACCACACCCCGCAAGCCGATGCGCCGCACCCCGGGCAGGTCCAGCAGTGCGGCGTAGACGATCCCGTCGCGCTGGGTGAAGCGAACCGGCGTGCCCTCGGTGGTGGTCGTCTCGGCCACCGTCCAGGGCCTCGACCCGTAGATCGCGTCGCCGTTGACCCGCAACCACTCCCCCAGACCGTGCAGCGGGACCCGCTGTTCGGCAGGGATGCTGCCATCGGGCTCCGGGCCGATGCCGATGAGCAGGTTGCCGTTCTTGCTCACGATGTCGCAGAAGGACCGGACGAGTTCGGTGGCGGTCACAATGTCCTGCGGACGCTCGTTCCGGTTGGCGCCGAACGAGTGCCCGACCCCACGGGTCGCCTCCCACTTCTTCTCCTGGATCTCGTGGAACGACGCGTACTCCGGCGTGCGGAAGTCGTAGTGGGTGGCAGCGGGGAAGGTCAGACCCTTGAACCGTTCCGGGATGACCCGCCACCCGGCCTGCAGGAGATGTCCGACCCCCCGCAGCGAGGAATCCACCATGCGGTTGCGCACCATCCGCTGCTGCAACCAGCGGTCGTTGACGACACCGTCGGGCACGCGGTTGTAGTAGTCGGCGAACAGCGCGGCGAGATCCCCGCCCGGCGGCCAGCAGATGTCGTTCCAGAGCACCGACGGCTCATAGTCCTCGATGAGCTCGCGCACATGCGCCGTGGCGTAGTCGGCGTACTGCTGCGTGGCGGGGACCGCCAGAGCCACGTCGGCGGGGTTGGACATGACGGCGGCGTTGAACGGCCAGTCGTAGCCGCCCGAGTAGTACAGGCCCATCCGCATCCCCTGCCCGCGAACCGCCTGCGTGAGGTCACCCACCAGATCCCGCCGGGCGTGGTAGCGGCCCTTGCGGGGATGCTCGAGCCGGGAGGGCCACAGAGTGAAGCCCTCGTGGTGCTTGGTCGTCAGCACCACGTACTGGGCGCCGGCTGCCTGGCACACACCGGCCAGGGCGTCGAGATCAGCGTCGGCGGAATCCGCGTCGAACCGCGGGATGAAGTCGTCGTAGGTGAAGTGCTCGCCGTACAGCTGGCGGTGATGCTGCCACGTGGGACTGCCCTCGATCTGCATCGTGTTGCGGTACCACTCGGCGTACGGATTGTTCCGCAGCATGGCGGCCGGGCCCTGGGTTCGCAGCATCTCCTGGATGTCGGGTACCTGCGGCGCCCACCCCGGCACCGAGTAGAGACCCCAATGCAGGAAGACGCCCAACTTGGCGTCGTCGTACCAGCCGGGCACCGGGTGCTGGGAAACCGACTCCCAGGTGGGCGCGTAACTCATGGCGACTCCGGTCCGAAGGGGAGACTCATGCTAGTGCTTCGCGCGTCTGAAGTTGGCCTACGGGTGCTGCCGATCTTGTCGTGGTCTGGCCCTGTACCCCGCCGGCGGGGGTCGGTGGCGGACTCCTCGGGCCGGCCCGGGCGTTTGTGACGATGTTGGGGGTCCGCAGGGCGGTTTGTCACGACGTTGCGGGCTGCCGGGCGGTTCGACCTGCGCACCTTCGTGACAAACCAGCCGGACAGGCGCGCAACGTCGTCACAAAGACCGCCCGCGGCGGGAGCCCGTCACGGCAACCGTGACGCACGACCCTGGGAGCCTCGCGTCGGGCCGGGGCGGACGACGAAGACCGCCGGTCACAGCGTGTGGCCGGCGGTCTTCGCGTCGTTCAGCGGTCGGTGATGACTTCTGCCCAGAAGATGCGCGGAGTGCAATCCAGGAACAGCAGCGAGCGGATGAGTTTCACGAGGTGAACCTCCTTCGTCGGTAATGTGAACGTAGTTTCTGTTCACCTTTCGTTAACCTACCGTACCTCACAAAGTCACTTTCGCCCAGCAACACCCCCCAGACGCGCCACTGCGTAGCATCGATGGGTGCCCAGCACTGCGGACCTGAAGAAGTACGTCGCCGACGTCTCGCCGATGTTCGACGACGCCGGTTCGGTCTCGCGGGAGGCGTTCCAGTGCGCCGCCGCGATCCTCTCCCTCGGGGACGCCGGCCAGAACAACCTGCAACGTCTGGCCGCATACCTCGGGTGGACGACCGACGAGGTGAAGGCCCTGGCCGCGCAGGGGGTCGTCTTCCGTTCCTCACCGCCCCCGACCCTGCGGAAACTGGTGGCGACCGGTCACCTCGAGCAGGTCGAGGCGTACGCGCTGTTCATGGTGCAGGTGACCCGCATCGCGATCCTGCAATTCGCACCCGGCGACGGCGGCGCCACCCGCGCTGCCAGTGCGGTGGCCACGACCATCACCCGGTTCGCACCCATCAGCAACGCCCGGCTGGAGCCGGCACCCCCGGCGGCCCCGGGCCCGACCGCCGAAACCCCGAAGGTTCCAGCCGCCGACGCCGACGCTGTCGGCGAAGCACTCGACGACCTCGAACGTCTCGTGGGCCTCGAGGATGCCAAGCGGGAGATCAACCAGCAGGTACAACTCATCCGCATCGCACAGTTGCGCGAGAAGGCCGGATTGCGCAACCCGACCGTCAGCCGGCACCTCGTGTTCGTCGGGAATCCCGGCACGGGCAAGACCACGGTGGCACGCATCGTCGGCAGGATCTACAGCGCACTGGGCGTCGTCGCCGACGGGCACCTGGTCGAAACGGATGCCTCCGGATTGGTCGCGGGATACGTCGGCCAGACCGCCATCAAGACCCAGGAGCAGATCACCAAGGCGATCGGCGGGGTCCTGTTCATCGACGAGGCGTACGGCTTGACCCGCAACGACTTCGGCATCGAAGCGATCGACACGCTGGTCAAGGGCATGGAGGACAACCGCCATGATCTCGTCGTCATCGTGGCGGGCTACACCGACGTGATGCGCACCTTCATCGAGGCGAACCCCGGACTCGAGTCGCGTTTCCCGACGACGATCGTCTTCTCCGACTACACCCCCGACGAACTCCTGCAGATCCTCGAGCGCATGGCCACGGATTCCGACTACACCCTCGCGGAAGGCTCGTCGCAGCAGATCCGCGCGCTCCTGGCGACGATGTCGCAGGCCGAGGATTTCGGCAACGCCCGCACGGTCCGCAACCTCTTCGAAGCTGCCGTGCGCCAGCACGCATGGCGGCTGCGCGACGTCGCGGACGTGTCTTTGGACCAGATGCGAACGTTGACCGCCGAGGACGTGGTGTCCGCGGCTCGATGAGCCCGGCAACCGGCATCATGGACTCATGGACCCCCTGACCCTGCGCCGGATCCTGGTGATGTTCACCGGGTTGGCCATCGTGTCCGCCGGTCTGACATTGGTCTTCCTGAGCATGCGTGCGGTGATGGACATCGGCGGCATGTGCGCCTCCGGCGGCCCCTACGTCATCGCCCAGCCCTGCCCCGACGGCGCCGTCGCGCTGATGCCGCTAGGGATCGTCGGCGGGCTGATCGGTCTGTGGATGTACGCCGCCGCGTCGTCGAAACTGCCCGGGCCCGCGGCTCACGCTGCTGGCGTGGTCGGCCCTGTTCCTCAGCCTGGGCTGGAACTTCTGGGAGTACGGCCTGAACCCCCCGGACGGATCCGACGGCGTGGTCTGGGGCTGGATCATCTGCGGAGTGGTCTTCGTGGCGATGGGCGGGCTACCGCTGCTGGGCCTTGCCAACCGGGACATCGCGAAACAGCTGTTCTGGGCCGATGCGCCCGGGACCGCCTCGCCGATCCGACCGGTAGCAGTCGCACGCCGGCCGGTCACACCCCCCGGACCACCCGATGACTCGATCCCCGCCGCACTCGAGAGACTCAGCGAACTGCACCAGACCGGAGCCCTGACCGACGAGGAGTTCCGGCTGGCCAAGCAACGGATCCTGGAGGACCAGTCATGAGCGGCCCGCAGTCGACGACAGAATGGAAGGCGGCGATGCTCATCGTGCAACTGATCGCGATCCTGGTCGGTATCGGCGCCGGCATCTGGATCTTCCAGCAGGTGGCGTCCTGAACGCCGCTGTTACGGTTCCACCGGGAGGCACCACCATGGATCTCACTGACAAAGTTGCCCTCGTGACCGGCGCCGCCTCGGGCATCGGAGCCGGTGTCGCTCGGCGACTCGCCGGCGCGGGGGCCCGGGTCGTGGTCGCGGACATAGACGCCGCCGGCGCCCGGGCCGTCGCCGACGAGATCTCGGGGCTGGCGGTGACGTGTGACGTCAGCGCGTACAGCGCGAACCTGGCGGCCGTGACGGCCGCGGTGGATGCCTTCGGCGGCCTCGACCTCCTGGTGCTCAACGCCGGCATCGCCGGTGGTCCTTCGCTGGAGCAGTTCGACGAAGGGGCCTACCGCCGGGCCATGGGCGTGAACCTCGACGGCGTGGTGTTCGGCATGGCCGCCGCCCTCCCGGCGCTGCGCGCGCGGGGCGGGGGGCGGGTCGTGGCCACTGCCAGCCTGGCCGGCCTCGCGCCCGTTCCCGAGGATCCGGTGTACGCCGCGAACAAGGCCGCCGTCGTCAATTTCGTGCGTTCGGTGGGCCCGGTCTTGGCGCCCGAGGGCATCCTGGTGAACGCGGTGTGTCCCGGCTACACGGACACGGCGATCCTGGGTGGTTTCCGGCAGATGCTCGAGGCCGCCGGCTGGCCACTCATGGAGGTGGCCGACGTGGTGGCTGCGGTGATGGCGGCCCTCGAATCGGATGCCGCCGGGGAGGCCTGGTTGGTGCAAGCGGGCCACGCACCCCAGCCCTACCGCTTCCGCGGGATTCCGGGACCGCGCGTGGAGCATCCGGACTCCCCCAGCAAGTGATTCGGGCGGCCTGGTCAGCCAGGCAACTCGACTGGTCCGCTGTCGGCGTCCGCATGCGATTCGGCCGCAGTCTGATCCTGCATGAGACGAGCCCGCCATGAGAGGGAACCGGGACCAACCCCCGCCCGACCCTGCTGGGCAACGGCGGTTCGGGTGGGCGGCCACCCGTAGCGGAGAATCGTTGGAGTCGGCGCCACCGGCGCTTCCACAACGGGCACGGACTGAGGAGACGCAACCGCAATGGATCTGATTCAGGCACTCATCCTCGGCATCGTCGAAGGACTCACTGAGTTCCTTCCCGTCTCCAGCACGGGGCACTTGACCATCACCGAAAGCCTGCTCGGGCTGCCGGTCGACGACCCCGGAGTCACGGCATTCACGGCGATCATCCAGGTAGGAGCCATCCTGGCCGTCCTGGTCTTCTTCTGGGCCGACATCGCGCGCCTGGGTGCCGCTTGGTTCCGGGGCGTGTTCCAGCCTGAGTCGCGCAGTCACCCGGACTACCGATTCGCTTGGTACGTGATCATCGGGTCCATCCCCATCGGCATCGTCGGCTTCGCCGCCAAGGACCTCATCACCGGCGGTCTGCGCAGTCTCTGGGTCGTCGTGGTCGCCCTGGTGGCGTGGAGTTTCGTCATGGTGGCCGCTGAGCGAGCGGGTAGAAGGGACCGGAACGAGCAGGAAGTGAACCTGAAGGACACCCTGGTCATCGGATTCGTACAGTGCATCGCCCTGATCCCAGGTGTCTCCCGGTCCGGAGCGACCATCAGCGCCGGGCTCTTCCGCAATCTGGACCGGGTCACGGCAACGCGGTTGTCCTTCTTCCTGTCGATCCCCGCGCTCATCACAGCGGGCGCGTATGAAGCACTCACTGAGGCAGGCTCGATCAGCACCTCGGTGGGTTGGGGGCCCACGATCGTCGGCACGGTGGTCAGCTTCATCGTCGCCTACGCGACGATCGCCTGGCTCCTGCGATTCGTCGCCAAACACAGCATCACGGTGTTCGTCGGCTACCGGATCGGCCTTGCCGCCATCGTCGCCGGGCTGTTCCTGACCGGCACCATCAGCGCAACCTGATCCGCGCCCGCCCGGCAACTTCAGGCGCGCGTGGTGAGATGCGGCAACCCAGACTCCCCGCCCGATTTCCAGGACCCGTGAAAGTCATGCCGGGCCTGGCAGCCGGACAACCCCACTCGGGAGCCGTGAAGTGGGCAGCGGGAAAGGATCAGCCCTTGTTCAACGCGGACTGGACGGACTGCGCGTAACCCTCGGACGTGTAGGTCGCCCCGGAGACCGCTGCCACGTTGGTCGATTGCGCCGACATGATTCGCTGCTTCATCCCGGGCACAGCACGGTCGGTGTAGGCCTGGTAGCCCCCACCCGGGGCCTGGACCGTGACGATGTCCGTGATGGTCGACCCGGTGAGCTCGACGTCAGCCTGCACCACCCCGAACCTGAATGTGATCGGATCCCCGTGCACGATCCGCGGGGCGGAACCCGACGAGCCCTTGGAGTTCGTTGCCGCTGTGGTGCCGGGTGCCGGGCCCACCGCCGCCTCGTCGGTCGCCTCGCTGCCCGCCGGCGAGGGCAGCGCGTAGAGCAGTGCCCCACCCGCGATTGCGATCAGTACTGCGGGAGCCACCCGCCGGACGAAGCCAACATCGGATTCCATAGCCGTCACCACCAGAGCCGTTCGAAATGGATGTCCGCCTCGTCGATGCCGCATTCGCGCAGGCACCTGAAGGCGGCGTTGATCATGGGCTGGGAGCCGCACACGACGGCCACCCTGTCCGCGACATCGGGCACGAGGCGGCGCATGACCCCGGGATCGAACGGGTTGCCCGTCGTGAGTCGAGCCGTGCGTCCGATGACGGGGATGATGCGGCCCCGCTTGGTCGCGGCCAGGTCGACGTCCGGTGATCCGACGGCGCCGTCCGCGTGACGTGGGCGGGGTGGTGGCGACCAGGAGCAACACCGTGACACGGAAGCCGAGCAGATCACTCGGGCGCGCTCGGCTGGATCCATCCGCCCTCTCCCCGCGGTTCCTGCCACCACCCTCATCACAGCAGAACACAACCCGGCCGTGAGTCCGCGTCCGCCATCCGGGGCTTCTCCCTGCGGCACCGGCGAGGCAGGCCGATTCCGGAAGCGTCCCCCACGACGTAGTGTTGTGTCGCAACCGGGAGCCCCTGCACCAGGACACAAGGAATGAGGCGTGCCAGCCCATGACCTCGGAGGAACCCGAACACAACTCGCACCCACCGCTGCATGTCGACGTCACGATGCGCCTGGAGGTCCTGGTGACGCGACCCGGGTCCATCGCCTTCGCTGTGGCGGTTGCCCAAGGGCTGTCCCGCTCCGAGACCCTGCGGGCCACGTCCCAGCAGGAAGGGAGCCTGCAGATCCGGGAAGTGGTGCTGGACCACAGCACTCGGCTGCACCTGGTCGATGCACCCGAGGGGCCGTTGTCGGTCGAATACACCGCGACGGCGCAAGCGGATCCCGCGGGGCGGGAACGGGTCACCGACGAGCAACGGCTGGTCTACCTGCGCCCGAGTCGCTACTGCAAGAGCGATGCCGTTGTCGGACTGGCGACCTCGGAATTCGGCTCGGACGCCAGCGACGCGCAGAAGGTGTTCCACGTGACGCAGTGGGTCAACGAGCGGGTGGCCTACCGGTTCGGCTCCACCGACGCCAGCGACGACGCCCTGCACCCGCTGCTGATGGGTGAGGGGGTATGCCGGGACTTCGCTCATCTGGGCATCACGCTGTGCCGAGCTCTCGGGATCCCGGCCCGGTACGTGTCCGTCTACGCCCCGGGGTTGGATCCCATGGAAGCCCATGCCGTCTTCGAGGCGGCGATCGATGGGGTGTGGCACGTCTTCGACGCCACCCGGCTGGCCCCGCGCGCCTCCATGATCCGGATCGGGACCGGCCGTGACGCCGCTGACGTCGCACTGCTCGCGACTGCCACGGCCACTACCGGGGCGCTCGAGATGGACCTGACGGTCGTCGCCAGGCCGGGCCTGCCCATCGAATCGCCGTCGGCGCTGCGCAGTCTGGCATAGGGCCCGGGATGTCCGGCCGCCTCCGTTGGCGTCGCAGGCACCATGGCTGTTTGACTGCCACTGTGGCACCTGACGGCTTCGGCAACACCCCACTCACGGCCCGCCTTCGATGGCCGGGCAGCCCATACCCGTTCGGCGCCACCTACAACGGCTTCGGCACGAACTTCGCGCTCTTCGCCAAGGAGGCAGAAGCCGTCGAGTTGTGTCTGATCGATGAACACGGGGCTGAACAGCGCCTCGAGGTCGTCGACAAGACCGCCGGCGTGTGGCACATGTTCCTGCCGACGGTCGGCCCCGGCCAGCGCTACGGGTTCCGGGTGCACGGGCCGTGGGATCCGGCCAACGGACAGCGGTACAACCCGCACAAACTCCTGCTGGACCCGTATGCCAAAGCCATCATCGGCATGGCGGACAACACGCAGGCCGTGTTCGGTCATCGGCTCGGGCGGCCCGACGAGCAGGACACGACCGACAGCCTGGGCCACACGATGCTGTCGGTCGTCTCCAGCCCCTACTTCGACTGGAGCGGGGACGTACGCCTGGCTCGGCCGTACAACGAGACGGTCATCTACGAGACCCACGTCAAGGGGATGACGATCAACCACCCGGACATCCCGCGGGTACTTCGGGGCACCTACGCGGGGTTGGCGCATCCGGCGATGATCGACTACCTGCAGCGGCTCGGCGTGACGGCCGTGGAACTCATGCCGATCCACCAGTTCGTGCAGGACCCCCACCTGACGGGATCGGGCCGGCGCAACTACTGGGGCTACAACACGATCGGGTTCTTCGCCCCGCACAACGAGTACAGCGCCAGTGGCATGTTCGGCGAACAGGTCAACGAGTTCAAGGCGATGGTCCGGGAACTGCACCGCGCCGGGATCGAGGTCATCCTGGACGTGGTCTACAACCACACCGCCGAGGGCAACGAGAACGGCCCGACGCTGTCCTTCCGGGGCATCGCGAATGCCACGTACTACCGGCTCGTGGACGGCAATCGCCGCCACTACTTCGACACCACCGGCACGGGCAATTCGCTCAACGTCCGCGAACCGCACGCGCTGCAACTGATCATGGACTCGCTGCGCTACTGGGTGACCGAGATGCACGTGGACGGCTTCCGGTTCGACCTGGCCTCCAGTCTCGCCCGCGAGTTCGGCAGTGTTGACCGCCTGTCGACCTTCTTCGACCTCGTGCAGCAGGATCCCGTCGTGTCCCAGGTCAAGCTCATCGCCGAGCCGTGGGACCTCGGCGAGGGCGGTTACCAGGTCGGCAACTTCCCCGCCCTGTGGACCGAGTGGAACGGCAAGTACCGGGACACCGCCCGCGACTACTGGCGCGGCGAGCCCGCGTCGCTGCCGGAGTTCGCCAGCCGGTTCACCGGGTCATCCGACTTGTACCTCGACGATGGCCGCAGCCCGCACGCCTCCATCAACTTCCTCACCGCTCACGACGGCTTCCCGCTGCGCGACCTCGTGTCCTACAACGAGAAGCACAACGAGGCCAACGGCGAGGGTAACCGCGACGGCGAGTCCTACAACCGGTCATGGAACTGCGGCGCCGAAGGTCCGAGCGACGACCCGGCGGTGCGGGCACTGCGGGCACGACAACAACGCAACCTGATGGCCACGCTGCTGCTGAGCCAGGGTGTGCCGATGATCCTGCACGGCGACGAGATCGGTCGCACCCAGCGCGGGAACAACAACGTCTACTGCCAGGACAACGAGTTGGCGTGGATGGATTGGGAGAACCTCGACGCCGACCTGCTGGAATTCACGCGGATGCTCACCGGGCTGCGCCGGCGCCACCCCATCTTCCGGCGCCAGCGCTTCTTCCAGGGCAGGCGCATCGAGTCGTGGGACGAAGTGCCGGACATCTCCTGGCTGCGGCCGACCGGGGAGCCGATGACCGACCAGGACTGGCAGGTCGGCTACGCGAAGACGTTGACCGTGGTGCTCAACGGCGCGGCGCTCAACGAGCGGGACCGCTTCGGACAGCCGCTGCAGGATTCCTCCTTCGCGCTGTTCTTCAACGCCTCCGAAGTCACGGCCCAGTGCCTGGTACCCGGTCGCACCGCGCACACCCAGTGGCGGCTCGTGCTCGATACGGCGGAGTGGCCACCCGCCGACGATCCGGTGGAGATGGCGGCCGGTGTCACGCGGACGGTCCAGCCGCGGTCGCTGGTGGTGCTGCAGGAAGTGGGGGGCCGGCAGTCGTGGTGAGGGCGCTGCGCTCCGCCGCCGGCGACGAGCCGGAACTGCGTCGCGACCTGCGCGCCCAGGCCCAGCAGCGGATGACAGCGGCGATGGCCGCCGGGTTCTTCATCGAGGCCGTCGCACTGCAGGACTCCATGATCAGCGATCGCCTGGAGGACCTGCTCGGCCTGCACCACGAGCACGTGGCCATGAACAGCACGGGCCAGCTCGCGCACCTGTCGCGCGCCCTGGATCCCGATACCTTCGATGAACTCGCGGAGCGGGTCCGGGGCTGGGCTGAGCACCGCAACGTGGTGGTGCACCAGATGGTCAAGGTGGGTCCCGAGCACGTGGACACCTGGGCCGAGCGGCTGGAAGAGGCACAACGCACCGCCCAGGCCGGGCTGGCCCTGCTGACGGAGGTCGATCAGGCAGTGGCCGAGTACGAGCGCTCGCTGGGCGGTGCCTGATCGGTAGCCGTCACCGCTGAGCAGTCTGAGACTGCCCGGTCAGGCCGACGAACAAGTCGTCAGCCTCACCCGCCTCGGCGAGCTGCCCCGCGGCCTTCGTCTCCCTGCTCAGGAAACTGCCCACGTCGGCGATGGTGCTCATCAGCGGCGCGGGGAAGACGACCGTGCTGTTCTTGTCCACCCCGAGTTCGACCAGGGTCTGCAGGTTGCGCAGTTGCAGGGCCAAGGGATGGGCCATCATGACGTCGCTGGCAGCTGCCAGTGAGTCGGCCGCCATGGCCTCACCCTGCGCGGCGATGATCTTCGCCCGCTTCTCGCGTTCCGCCTCCGCCTCGCGGGCCATCGCCCGCTTCATGCTCTCCGGCAGTTGGATGTCGCGCAGTTCGACGATCAGGATCTGCACGCCCCAGTCCGTCTCGTGCACGTCGAGAATGCCGCGGATCGCATCGTTGATCCGCTCCGTCTCGGCCAGCGTCTCGTCCAGTGTGTGTTGCCCGACGACGCTGCGCAGCGTTGTCTGGGCGATCTGGCCGATGGCTTCGGTGACGTTCTCGATCGCAACCAGCGAACGCGTGGCATCGACGACGCGGTAGTAGGCCACGGCGGCGATGTCGACGCTGACGTTGTCCCGGGTGATGATGCCCTGCGACTGGATCGGCATGGTGACGATGCGCAGCGACACCCGCGGCATGCGGTCGACCACGGGAATGATCAGGTGGAGCCCCGGCGTGCGCTCCCCGATAACCCGGCCGAGCCGGAACACGACGCCTCGCTCGTACTGCTGGACGATCCTGATCGAGAGCGCCAGAACGATGAGGACCACGAGCGCGATGACGCCCACAACAATCCAGGTGGACATGGTGACCATCTCCTCCCCGACCTCGTCGGGATACCTCAATCGTACGCCCGGTCCCGGGGGGCGACCGATGCTCGCGGCCGGTGTCAGATGATGCTGGTCGTCCGGAGGATTCACCGGTCAGGTGACGGGTGCGGCTTGTCGAACTCGAGGCAGTAGAACCAGCCCCGCCAGAGATCCGAGAGCACGACATTCTCCATCCCGGGCGGTACCGCCTCGACCGGGCGCGCTCACCGCCGCCCGTTCAGTGGCGAAGGACGTCTTGAAACCCGGCAGCGTGCGCTCGTATGCCTTTGCCGCGCGCTCCTTCTCATCGACGATCACCACGTGCGCACCCGGCTTGGCCACGCGGACCATTTCGGCCATCGCACGCGCCTTGTCGTTGAAGAAGTTGATGCCTCCGACGTGCAGGACGGCGTCGAACGAGTTGTCCGCGAAGGGAAGGGCCTCGGCAGTGCCCAAGTAGAGCGGCACGGACCAGCCACGACGTCGCACCAGGGCTCGGCAGCGACGCAACTGTCCGATGGAGATGTCCAGGCCATGGACCTCACCGACATCGCGACGATCCAGCAGATACGGCAGGTTCGGGCCGGACCCGATCGACACCTCGAGCACTCGGCCGCCGCGGGGGGTCAGTCGGTCGAGCACCTGGTTTCGGCCAGTCCGCTCGGTCATGCCGATGAGCGCGAAGGACGCCCTCATCGAAGGGGCGTAGACCCACGAGAACCAGTCGTAGAGGTGGGCGAAGCGGCGGTT
Organism: uncultured Actinomycetota bacterium; assembly: GCA_963733395.1. Lineage (GTDB taxonomy): Bacteria > Actinomycetota > Actinomycetes > S36-B12 > UBA10799 > JADKAV01. Next base: position 79,632 of record CAVTCZ010000013.1, on the reverse strand, counting down.
CTGGCCGCTCAGTTCGGCAGCCTCGATGAAGTGCACGATGCCGTCCAACACGGGGTACGTGCGCGCACACACCGGGCACTCGAACCCTGGTCCGGCGCTGTCCTCGGCCAGCGGTCCATGGCAGTGCGGACACGCGAGCAGCGGCAGGACCGACGGTTCGACTGCTGCCTGGGCAACTTCCCGCCCTGCCCGCGCCCGCCCGAGTCGCCAGCCCACCGCAGCAACGACTGCTGTCGCGGCGGCCGCGGCGACCAGCATGCCGCGAACCCTCATCCGGCCTCCCGCATCCGCACCTTCTGGCAGCGTACCCGGGGACACGGGCGATGCAGGGTCTCCGTTCGGCGCCTGCTAACGCCTAACCGCGACGCCCCGCCGAGAGCACGTACCCCATCAGGGCGGCGAGCGACGGTGGGTAACTCATCTGCTCACGCAGCGCCCGGCGGGCTCCGGCGTCGCTCACAGCGATCCGGATGGCCCGTCCCCAGGCGGGCAGCAGCCAGCGCCAGCCGATCCACGTGATCCTGCTGCGGGCCTCCTCGCCGATCGCGATGTCGCTGAACTCATGAGCCTGGTCCACCAGGTCCGAGTCCGCCCACAGGGCTCGCCACTCGCGCTGCGTCGGCAGGAACGTTCCGAGCGCGTTGGCGTCGAGTACCAGGTCGCCCGCTGGTGGCTCATCCCGCCAAACGGTCTCATTCATGCCAACCCAGCCGCCGGGCCGGGTGACCCGTACGCACTCGGCCAGCGCCAGTTGCTTGTCCGCCACGAACGCCAGGACGGACTCGACCAGGACGAGATCGAACCGGCCGTCCGAGAACGGCAGGGCTAGCACATCCGCTTGGATCGGGGCGACCAGGTGCGCCACACCGTCCCGCCGCACCCGGACCCTGGTCCAGTCCAGCATCTTGGGCGAGACGTCGACTGCTGCGACGCGACATCCGAGCGTGCTGGCCAGGTAACTGGGACCGACCCCGATACCCGACCCGACGTACAGCACCTCGCGAGCCCCACGGGCCCGACACATGTCCAGCAGGCGATCGGTCGCCGGGTAGCCGCCGTTGTGCTTGGTGATCCCGATCTGCGCCTGCATGTCCAGGTAGCTGGGGTCCCGCTCCTTCTGCGAACGCACGTGTTCCTCCCATGAGGCCTGGCTCGAGCGCTAGGCGGTCGCAGATGCCCGGCGCACCCGCCGCCACGGTCTCACCGACCTACACTGCAGGCGTGTCAGCGCTCGACGAGGCTCCGCACGTCCACGCGGACGACCGTGCCACATGGCGCGCATGGCTGGCAGCGAACCACGCCACCGCTCGCGGCGCCTGGCTCGTGACCTGGCGTTCCCGGTCCGGCCGGGTCGGCCTGGACTACGAGGCCGCGATCGAGGAGGCCCTGTGCTTCGGGTGGGTCGACAGCACCGGCGGCCGGTACGACGATGACCGCGGGCGCCTCTACTTCGCGCCGCGAAAGCCGCGCAGTGTGTGGGCGGCGTCGAACAAGGCCCGGGTCGCGCGACTGATCACGGAGGGCCGGATGGCGCCGGCGGGGCTCGCGGCCATCGAGCGCGCGAAGGCCAACGGTTCGTGGCAGATCCTCGAATCCGCAGAGCGACTCGAGGTCCCCGACGATCTGGCCGCAGCGCTGGCCGCGCATCCCCCCGCGGCAGCCAACTTCACCGCCTTCCCACCATCGGCACGCAAACAGTTGCTGAGTTGGGTGGCTATGGCCGTGCGGCCGGCCACCCGGACCGCCCGGATCTTGAAGATCGCCGAGGCGGCAGCCCGCAACGAGCGCCTGCGCGGCTGACCCCGCCCCCTTCGTCGCGGGCGATTGTGAGGATGCTGAACTCTGCGTGCGGGAGGAGTCAGTTGTCGGGGCCCTGACACCTGCAAACCGGGATCCTGGGCCGCGACTGTTGCACCGTTGCGCCCCCTCCGCCACGATCGTTGCACCGTTGTCGATTCGGGGGCCCTGCAGAACCAGCAACCGCGCACCACTCGCGCGACCTGACCCCCCACCCCCGGAGCCGCGGCACGGCCATCCGCGCGGCGGTTCCGCTAGCGTCAGAAGCAGTCATCCGGTAGCCCTCGCAACGCGCAGTGGCACTCGAACCGCTGGGGCGACGACCACCGGGGTGGCACGTGCACTCCGGAGGGTCACATGCCGTTCACGAGCAACGCGGTTGTGGAGGACGAGTACGACGTCGTCGTCGTGGGTGCAGGGATAGGCGGGATCACGGCCGGGGCGCTGCTGGCCAACCGCGGGCTGTCCGTGCTCGTGGTCGAGCAGCACTACCTGCCCGGCGGGGTGTGCACCTCGATCAAGCGCAATGGCACCGCGATGGACGCCGGCGCTGCCCTGCTGTTCGGCTGGGCGCCCAATTCCGCATCGCCGCATCTGTTCGTGATGAACGAACTGGCCGAGCCGATCGACATGATCGCGCACGAGTCGTTGTACCGGATGCACTTCAGCGGCGGCCGCTCGGTGACCTTCTGGCGGGACTTCGCACGCTACCGCGAGGAACTCAACGCCGCCTTCCCCGGCAAGGCGGAGCAGATCGACGGCTTCTACGACGACTGCTTCGACATCTTCCACATGATGACCCTGTCGCCCTTGCCGATGAGCCCGGATGCGATGCCACGCTCCGATGCCCTGAAGATGCTGATGCGCCATCCGCTGGTGACCGCCCGGATGCCGTCGATCATGAACAAGTCGTTGAAGTCCCTGTTCGACAAGCACCTGCACGACCCGGAACTCGAAGGCTTCTTCGACCTGCTGCTCGCCTCCTGCTACTGCACGACGATCGAGGAGACCCCGCTCATGCTCGGCGCGGCGGTGGTGTGCAGCACCCATGACGTCCGGGGCGACGACGGCGGCGCCTGCTACCCGGCCGGCTCCCCGCAGATGCTGCCCAACAAGCTGGAGAAGGCCCTCGAGAAGAACGGCGGGCAGGTCCTCTACCGCCACCTGGTCACCGAGATCACGATCGACGACGGCCGCGCCACGGGAGTGACCCTGGATGACGGCACCCGGATCGCTGCGCGCGCGGTGGTCTCGGACGCAGACGTGTTCCAGTTGTACGGCCGGCTGATCGCCCCCGAGCATCTGCCCGAGGAACGCCGCGAGTGGGCGGCCGGCCTGGCCCAGACGCTGAGTGCGGTGGTCATCTACCTGTCCGTCGACGCCGAGGCGATCCCTGCGGGCACCCGCAACATCGAGGCCTTCATCGGCGACCTCACGGTCCTGGAGCGGGACAACTACTTCGTCTACATCCCCTCGCTCGACGACCCTTCGATCTGCCCGCCCGGCACGCACAGCATGTCGATCCTCTGCTCGGCCGGTCCAGTCGACTGGCCCCGGCCGACCGACCCCGAATACCAGAGCCCGGACTATGTCCGGCGCAAGGCGGAGTTCGCCGATGAGGTGCTGGCCATCCTGGAGGGACTCTGGTTCCCCGGCCTGCGCGGGCACGTCCGAACCATGGACGTGGGCACCCCGAGCACCATCGAGCGGTTCACGCTGAAGACCAAGGGCGGCATCGGCGGACCCAAGCAGCAACTGGGTCAGCACCTGCTGAAGCGCCTCGCCGCCCGCACCGAAGTGCCCGGGTTGTACGCAGTCGGTGACAGCACCACGATGGGCGAGGGCGTCGTCAGCGTCACCGCCTCGGCGGTCGGCGCAGCGAACATGGTCCTCGGGGACCTCGGCCATCCGGTCTACGCCTCCAAGAGCTCAGCGCCGAACGTGGTGCGCCACGTGCAGGGCTCCCGGCGCACCGACCTCCCCGCCCCTGGCACTCCCCTGGATCCCAACCTGGCCGCCCGCACGGCGGTCGAGTGCGACTGGTGCGAGGCGCCGACGTGCACGCCCCGCTGCCCCGCCGGGATCGACATCCCCGGCTTCATCCGGCGGATCGAGGCGGGCAACGTCATCGGAGCCGCCCGGGCGTTGCGGGAGATGAACCCCCTGTCGGAGGTCTGCGGCCAGATCTGCCCGTCCGAGCTCCTCTGCGAATCCCAGTGCCACCGATTGACCTACGCCGACGAGTCCGTGCGGATCAGATCCCTGCACGAGTGGGCGACCCGCACCGCCGGACCCGCGGGCTGGACACCCGTGACCGCACCGCTGACCGGTCGGCGCGTGGCCATCGTCGGTGCCGGACCGGCGGGGCTGACCTGCGCCCATTTCCTGGCCCGCGCAGGTCACGAGAGTGTGATCATCGACTCCCGGGAACGCCCGGGCGGCATGCTCGCGGGCATGGTTCCGGAAGAGCGGTTGCCCGCCGGCGTCCTCGACCGGGAGCTGGCCGGGATGTCATCCGACCGGATCACCCTGCGGATGGGCACTGCACTGGGCACTGACGTCTCCTTGGCCGAGCTGAGCCAGGACTTCGACGCCGTCTTCCTCGCCGCCGGGCTGTGGTCCGGACGGAGTCTGCAGATCCCGGGTGCCCGCGGCGATCAGGTCGTCGATGCGTTCGACTTCCTCGGTGGGGTCTACGCGGGCACAGCTGCGCCGAAGGACCAACATGTCGTGGTCATCGGCGGCGGGTCGGTGGCCGCGGACGCCGCCCTCGCTGCTGTCCGGGCGGGGGCGAGCAGTGTGACCCTGGCGTGTGTGGAACAGCAAGCTGCCATGCCGGCCACGCCCACGGAGGTCCAGGAACTGCTCGACGCCGGCGTCCGCCTGCGCAGCGGCTACGGTCCGCAGGCCTGCTCGGACGAGGGCCTGGTGCTGGCCGCCTGTACGCAGGTGTTCGATGCGGCCGGGCGGTTCGACCCGGTCCTGGATCCCGAGCTGATCGAGGAGATTCCGGCGGACCTCATCGTCACTGCGATCGGCCAGCGCCTACCACCCGATCTGGCCGACCACCTCGGGGACCTGGTGGGACCCGGCGGACTGATCGCCACGGATCCGAGCACCCAGCGGGTCGCTGGTCCGCTGTTCGCGGGCGGCGACCTCGTACGCGGCGCCGGCACGATCGCGGCCGCCGTCGGTGACGGCCGGCGCGCGGCTGTGGCCATGGATGCCGACTTCCGGGCAGGGCGCTCCTGAACCCCCGGACCCTCCCGGGTCTGAGAACGAGCCGTAGAACGGGTGGCTTAGCCTGGGCTGGTGGCCAAGCCAGCGGCGTCGAGGTCAAGTGCCCGTAGGCGCGCCCCCGCCCGGCCCGGCGTGGACCTGCTACTGGATCGCGACGGGCTGTGGACCACAGCGACCGGCGAGGGCCGGGGCGTGATGCGCTCGCTGCCGCTGCCCGGCGGGATGGCCCCCGGGCGGGTCTGGCCAGTGGTCGTCGATGCGCACCTCGGGCCCCGGTTGGCCGACCTGCTGGATCCGGCATCGGCGGGAGCGGCGGGCCCGGCAACCGGCCGTGCGGTTGCGCTGGCCCGGCTCGCGGCAGCCGCCATCCGTGCCGCGGACGACCGCGCGGTACCGGTCCCCGAGGGCCCCGACTGGCGGTGGCGGGCGGCCCCCGGGCCGACGCTGGCGGGCGCGCTGGACGCTTCCCTGCGGGCCTGCCTCGCGGCGGGGGTGGTGGTCGACGACGAGCCAGAGGTCCGGCTGCAGGGATTCGTCGACGACGTGGTGGCCGCCCGGATCGCTGCCGGGCTGGAGCAGACCGATGTGCCGCTCGACTGGTCGCGGGCCAGATCGGGCCGGCGTGGGGCGACCATGTGGGCGGATCATGTGACCGCCCGGGCCGGGGCGAACACGCGCCTGGCCCTGGTGCTCAGCCCACCGGATCCCGAAGCCGCCGTCGACCCCAAGACCCCCGACGCATGGACCGTGGCGCCGCTGGCGATCCGCATCGACGAGCCGACCACCCGGCTGCCGTGGGCCAGCGCGGACCCGGCCCTGTTCGAGGTCCCGCCCGACGTGTGGCAACAGTTCCGCGCCACGGAGATGCTGATGCTGCGGCGGGCGTGGGGCACCGGCCTGGCCGAACTGGTGGACGGATTGGCAGACGGGGCCGTCGTCGGGCTGGCCGACGCGGAGGTGCTGCTGTTCCTGGACCAGGTCGCACCCCGGCTGCAGGCCGGCGGCTTCGACGTGATCGCCCCGGGCGGGCTGCTGCGCGCGGCACCCGTGCGGCGACGACTCTCCCAGGCCGGGTCCGGGACCGGCACGTTGAGCGTGACCGGGCTGGGTCTGGAAGCCGAGGTGCTGGTCGACGGTGAGCCGCTGTCCGCGCAGGATCTCGCCGCCCTCGCGGCCTCGAAATCCGAGTTGGTATCGGTGCGGGGCCGCTGGCTGCGGATCGGGCCGCAGGACACCCAGCGATTGGCCGCCCTTGCCCGCCGGCTGCACCGTCCGGTCAGCACCGGCGACCTGCTGGCCGACGAGGCGTTCGAGGGCATGGAAGTCGCCGTGGAGCACGTGCTGCCGCAGGGACTGAAGCCGGCCCGGCCGATCCCACCGCCGGAGGGGGTGGTGGCCACGCTGCGGCCCTACCAGTGCGCCGGGGTCGACTGGCTGGCGTGGCTGGCGGACAACCACGTCGGCGGGATCCTGGCCGACGACATGGGTCTGGGCAAGACGCTGCAGGTGCTCACCTGGATCCAGTCCGACCACCCGGGTCCCACGTTGGTCGTGTGCCCGGTGACGCTGGTGGACACCTGGGCGCGGCAGGCTGCCCAGTTCACCCCGGGGCTGCGGGTGACCGCCTTCCACGGCGTCGCCCGTGGCGCTGTGGCCGAGGCGGCGGCGGACGCCGATGTGGTGGTGACCACCTACGGGCTGCTCGCCCGCGACGAGACCCTGGCCGAGGTCGCCTGGCACCGGGTCGTGCTGGACGAGGCGCAGGCGATCAAGAACCCGGACACCCGGGCCGCCCGCGCAGCCCGCGCACTCACCGCCACCCACCGCCTGGTGGTCACCGGAACCCCGGTCGAGAACCACCTCGGGGACCTGTGGTCGCTGATGGCGTTCGCCCAGCCGGGGCTGCTCCCGCGCCGCAAGCAGTTCACCACCCGCTACGCCGGCGGTGACCCCGACGAGGTGGCCCGTCTGCGAGCCGTGATCGGACCGTTCCTGCTGCGGCGCGTCAAGACCGATCCCGGCATCCTGCCCGACCTTCCCGACCGACAGGTCATCCGCGCGGACTGCACCCTGACCCACGAACAGGTCGGCGCCTACGAGGCGGTCGTCGCCGACATGCTGGGCACCCTCGAGGAGCTTCGCCAGGCCGCCGCCGGTGAACGGGCAACCCCCGGGCGCACCCGCTGATGGGCCGGCGGGCCACGGTACTCGGCGGGATCTCCAGGCTCAAGCAGATCTGCGTGCATCCGGCCCTGCTCACCGAATCCCGTCGTCGGTTGGGCGACCGGTCGGGCAAGGTGACCCGGCTGGTCGACTTGTGCGCACAGATCGTCGACGAGGGCCAAGCGGTCGTCGTGTTCACGCAGTTCGCCTCGTTCGTGCCCGATCTGGCCGCCCACCTGCACGACACGCTCGGCGTGGAGGTGGCCACCCTCACCGGATCCGACAGCAGGAAGGCCCGCTCGGCGACTGTGGCGGCATTCGGTGAGCCCGACGGCCCGCCGATCCTGATCGCCTCGCTGAAGGCCGGCGGTACCGGGCTGACGCTGGTGCGCGCCAACCATGTGATCCACCTCGACCGGTGGTGGAACCCGGCCGTCGAGGACCAGGCCTCGGACCGCGTGTGGCGGATCGGTCAGCACCAGAAGGTCTCGGTACACGTCCTGGTCTGCCCCGGGACGCTGGAGGATCGCATCGACGAAGCCCTGACCGCCAAGCGGGAACTGGCCGCGTCCGTGGTCCGCTCCACCGAGTCGGCCATCACCGAGTTGTCCGACGCCGACCTGTCCGCACTGGTCGGCCTGGTCCGCGAGCGGGTTCTCGAATGAGCCGCGCGCGCTGGGTCGACTACTACCGTCCCCCGCCGCGGCGGTCGGTGGAAGGCGGTGTGGTCGTCGCCAAGCCCGGCAAGGTCACCGACCCGCTGGCATTGGAACTCATCGCGGCCGCCGAGGTGGAAACCCGCGCGACGATCCTCGCCCGCGGGCGCACCTACGCCCGCGCCGGGCAGGTCGTCGCAGTCCAGGTCGAGCACGAGGGCTTCTCCGCACAGATCCAGGGCACCGGCGCCAAGCCCTACCAGGTCCGACTGGACCGCACCAGCATCTCCGGCTCCGACCGCGTCGCCGCTGACTGCACCTGCCCCTACGGGTGCGACTACGACTGGTGCAAACACGCTGCCGCGCTGGCCTATGTGGCCGCATTCCTGCTCGACCGCGACCCGGCGGCCCGCGCCGCATGGACCGGGACGACACCAGCGGAGGACCCGGGCGACGCCATCCCGGGGATCATCGCCGGCACTGCCGTACAGCCTGCCTCCGCGCTCACCCTCGGCGCCGAGGACCTGGCCACCCTGCGCAGCCCCAGCCCCCGAGTGGACGCCGCGGACTTGCTCAAAGCCGCCGAAGCCCTGGTGCCGCACCCGTGGAGCCCCGACGGGCCAGAAGCACGGCGGGACGCCGGGGGATCCAGGGATACCCGCAATCACGGCGGTGACCGCGGGTAGGCAGGGTACAAGCGGATCACCGGGCGGCTGTACAAGCCCAGCTTCAGCGTGATCGCCCTGGCACCCAACGGGAAGGCGCGGGTGGTATCGGCCCGCACAGGCCTCCGACAGCGACAGGTGTGTCATCGGGAAGAGCAGCGGACCAGACCAGGCGCAGCAAGCCATATCCTTCACCCGACAGTAGCGAGCCGGGTCACTCCGGAACCAGGAAGTCCACCTGGCACACCACCCCCACCGCGGCCTGTGGATACCCCGGCTCGGCGTACCACCGCTCGACCACTTCCCGGTACTCCGCGGAGAACTGGTATCGGCTGTGGGTCTGGATGCGCGGGCTGGGGTCACCGGCCCCGCCCGGGGAGTACTCGCTGACGTAGCGATCCACCCGCGATTGTTCATCGGAGAAGACCCGGAAGCCGATGGGATCTGTGCGCCGGAACAGATTGACCCACCGCGGGGATTCCGAGGAGACCCGCAGCCTGGCCCCCAGACTCGGCTCCGGACCGGTCGGTCCCCCTGGGAAGGCGCTCCCCGGACCACCGGGGTCGGGGGCATCGGGGGCGGCTGTCGCGAACCCGGCCGCCTCTGACAACGGCAGGTTCCCGATGGCGGCGGGGCCCAGCACCCCGGGGAAGATGCGTCCGTACCACGTGCGCACCTGCGACCCGTAGGTCACCACACGCAGCCCCTTGGTCTGTTCATCGCCCAGTTGTGATGATGCAGCGACGGCGATCAGCGAACCCTGGCTGTGTCCGGACAAGATGACGTTGGCCCCCTGCGCAGCCGCCCATCTGACTCGGGAGACCACCTCGGGCACGACCCGCTCCGCGTAGCACGGCGGTCCGAGCGGGTGCGCCACGCGCGGCCAGAAGGTGCTGAGGTCCCAGAGCACCCCCACCGCCCGCCGGGCACTCTGCGATGTGCGCATCCGCGCCCCGACGGCCACCAGTCCAGCCGACACTCCGACTGCCAGCCACAGGCCGACGTTCGCCACAGCCCGCAGTCGCCCGTAGTCCTGCCATGGCGGCGCGCCCGTCGACGCCCCCACGATCACAGCCAGTGCTGCCACAACTGTTGCCGTGCCGACCAGTCCGAGCAGACGCTCCGTCCGATGGGTGAAACCGGCGGCCATCCGCGCTTTGCCGCTGGCTTCGACGAGGAGCCTGTCGATCCCGTCCACCTTGGTCTGCCGGAACACATCCGTCCGCGCACGGCGCCGGAACACCAGGAAGTTGACCACTGCGACGACGATGACCGCGACCAGCCAGAACGGCATGGCCAGAGCGAACCAGATGAGCACCTGCGGCACGATCAGTGGCTCCTGCGGAATATCTTCCGTCTCGACGTGCACCCGGACACCGTCGTCCGCCGCCCGGATGAGAAGCGACCCACTCGACTCGACCGCGCCGGATGCGACGTACTCCCCGGCAGGATAAGACCTGCCTCCCAGGCTGCCGGGATCGGTGCACGAGGGGACGTCGCCGCCGGCACCCACGCAACTGTCGACCAGCGTGACGGGGGGATCCGCGACGAACACCGCGCCGGACGTCAGGTCGAGTCCGGGCACGAGATGTTTGATCCCCTCGATGACCCGGACCGACCTGAGGGAACTCGCTGTCACGGTGCCCGAGTAGACCGTGACAACACCAGTGTCGTCGACACTGACAGCACCCCCCCGTACGACCACCGGGCCGGTCGCAGTCAGAGCCGGACTCCGGGCCTGTAGCTGTGCGGCACGAGCCCCCGGCGAGGCGTCCTCGCGGAACCCGGACTGCAGGTCCGCGACCGACTGGACGCCCCCGTTGAGCCAGTCCGCGGCCAGCACGACCGTCGAAGTGGTGAAGACCGCAGCGATCCAGACCGACCCTCCCAGCAGTACGGCGGTGCCCGCCCCGGTCCATGCCCGTGGCTTGACCGCATCCGGGTCCGCGCGACGGTGTTGGAACCAGAACCCGAGAGCGAACAGCACGATCACCAGTACCGTCGCCACGACCCACCATCGCAGGAACACCGCGCCGGAGATCCCCAGCAGAGTGGCGGGGACGAGCAGGGACCACCAGGGATGATCCGCGGCGAAGATCAGCCAGCCAACGGCGGCCACCAGTAGGAACAGCAACCCCCCGACGACCACGTTGTGACCGCGGAGGGGGCCCGCCTGCTCCCACAGCACCACATCGCTCGAGGTCCCCAGAAGCAACACGTACGCGATGAGCAGGCAGACCACGACCCACCACGCGAATCGGGCCAACCGGCGACCACGAGCGATGTTGCCCGCCTGCGTCCCGGGGAAGTCGATTCCGTCCTTGTAGCCCAAGGCGACCGCGATGGCGACAAGGATCTCCGCCACCGCGGCAGCCACCCCCAGCCCAGCGAGGGCCGACTGCTGGCCGGAGCCGTCGACCAGGCCCAGCGGGAAGGTCCCCGACATTATGACCACGCAGACCCCGCCTGCCAGGTGCAGTAACTGCAGGCGTCCGGTGCGGTCACCGCCGGCCCACATCCGCTGTCGGCGAAGGACGAACTGGCTACCCAGACGCGGTGTCGTCTTGGCGACGACCTCCTCGTAGCGGGCCAGCGACTGGCGGGACAGGAACCACAGCCCGACCAGCACGAGTAGCGGCAGCAGCGAGCCGACCAGCACCCGGCGGGAGGCGGTGTCCCACGGCGGTCGGTCCAGGAAGTGCAGCGCCGACGGCAGAGAAGAGCAGACCAGCGTCCCGCCCCGGAAGCACTGCCAGGCCACCAGGTCGATCCCGATCAGGGAGACGCCGGCGACCAGCAGCAGCGTGAGCAGCAGACAGGCCAGCCGTACGACGATCGCGGTGGCTTTCCGCACGGGTGCCGTGGTGTCGAGTTCGGGTCGCGCCCAGTAGGCCATGTTCCCGAGCGCGAACGGCAGCAGCGTCAGCCAAGCCGCCCGGCGCGCCCAGCCCAGAAATCCAGCGGCCCCCGAGGTGAGCGCCCCCCAGGAGTACGCTTCCACGGCCACGAAGGGCGGCACCGTCACACCGTGCGGGGTCGCGTCGCCCTTGCACCGGTACAGCCCGGTCAACCGATCGCCTGCTACCTGGCCGACTTCGGTCGCTCCGACACCGAGCATGTCCTGCGCCGGGGTTCCGGAGACGCCGTGCACCCGGATCTCCAGCACACCTGGAACGGTTGGTTCCGGCATGGCGACCTCCGATGTTGAGGTACCAACACCATGAACACTGGCAGACCGACGCCCGGGTGTCTGTCCCTGCGACCACGATCAGACCGTTGGGCCTACCACATGGGTTGCTTGTCCAACTCGATCGCAGCGTCCAACGTCTCCAGGAATGCCTTGCGCACCTTCAGCTTGGTGTTCGCGTGCGCGGTCATGTTGAGCTTCTTCATCTGCTCGGCCATGGCCCTCGCCGTGGACATGAGTTCCTCCGGCGCGACGACAGCGTCGAGGAAGCCGGCCTGCAGCGCCTCCTGCGGCTCGAACATCTCGGCGTTGATCACGGAGCGGTTGAAGTAGGACTTGCGCAGACGGTCGCGTGCCAACTCGATACCCACGTGGTGCATGGTCATCCCGATCTGCACCTCGTTCAAGCCGATGCGGAACGGACCCTCGACCCCGACCCGGTAGTCAGCGGACAGCAGGATGAACGCTCCCTTGGCCACGGCATGCCCGGGGCACGCGACGATGATCGGATAGGGGTGCGACAGCATCCGGCGCGCCAGGGTCGAGCCGGCGGCGACCAGGTCGATCGCGTTCTGCGGGCTGGAGGTCATCACCTTCAGGTCGTAGCCACCGGAGAGGATCCCGGGTTGGCCGGTGATGATGACGATCGCCTGGTCGGCTTCGGCCCGGTCGAGCGCCGCGTTGAAGGCCGCGATGACGTCCGGCGAGACGGCGTTGACCTTGCCGTTGTGCAGGGTCAGGGTGGCAATGCCATCGTCGAGTTCGTAACTGATCAGATCGCTCATGAGGTGTCCTCGGGTCAGGTTCGGTCGGGCCGCCCGGCCGCCACATTCACCCTAGTCCGGCGCCATATCCCCGCTGCCACCCGCGCCATGGCGATGCCCCCAGGCATCACCGCATGGCTCACTACGCTTCACTGCCATGGTGGAGCGGATTCTGCTCGCCCACCCGAAGGAGCCCCCACATGGATACATCAACCATGGTCATCGTCGCGGTGCTGGCAGTTCTCTACCTCACCTTCCTGCTCTGGTACGGGGGCCGCGGAAAGCCGTTGGCTCCCGACGAGGTCGAGGACCTCCTGCGCCAGATGCGCCGACGGGCGGGCCGGGACGACTCGACGGAGCAGGCCGAACCGGCCATGCTGCGGCATTTCCGCGACCTGGCCGGCAGCGACGACGGCCGTGAGTTCTGGATGGTCAATCTGCAGGCCTTCCGGGAGCGCGCCAAGTACCCGCCCGACCTGGCGGCTGAGTTCGGCGACGATCCGATGGCCGCCAACTCCCGCTACAACCGCGCGATCATCCCCCAGCTGCTGCGCCGCGGCAGTCACCCGGTGTTCGCGACGGTCGTAGCCGGGCACTTCATCAACGAAGGCGACGACCCGGTCTGGGACCAGGTGGCAGCGGTGCGCTACCGCAGCCGCAGGGATCTGCTGCGTATGGCCGTCGGTATCGCCGGCAGCTGGGATCGACGTCCACAAGTGGGCCGCCCTGGAACGCACCCAGGTATTCCCGGTCCGGCCCTACCTGTCCCTGACCCTGGTACGCACCTCAGTGGCGGCAGTATTCATCATCGCCGGCGGCGTGCTGGCGATGATGATCGGCTGAGGCTTCTCCGCGCATGTCCGCCGAGGCGGCCGCGATCAGGTCCGGGCGAGGTGCTCCTCGAGGCCGCGGTGACGGCCGCCGGTTGCTCGATGGTGGACGTGTGGCCGGCCTTCGGGACGACCACCAGTTGCGATCCGGCGATCCCCGCCTGGATCCGCCGGGCCTTGTCCGGAACGGTCGCCACGTCCTCGTCGCCGACCAGCACCAAGGTCGGCGCCGTGATCCGCTCGAGCTCATCGGTCACCCCGGCGCGGTCAATCACGCCATGGGTGGCGCGCACCGCCCCCACCCGGTTCACCGACACCAGTCGGCCGCGCCACTCTGCGCGATCGGCCTCGCGACCCGGGTCGGTCAGGAATGTCTGCCCGAACATGATGGACATGACCTTGCCGGCCACCGGCCGCGGGCCGAGCCACCGCACCACCTGGGCTAACCGGCGGTACCCGGTCACATTCTCTGCCGGCTCGGGCTCGGCAGAGGTCTCCAGCAGCGCCAGGGAGCGCACCAGGTCGGGGTGGCGGGCCGCCAGGCGCATCCCGATGAAGCCACCCATGGAGAGCCCGACGTAGTCGACGGGCGCGATGTCCAGTTGCTGGATCAGTGCCACCAGGTCCTCGGTGAGGGTGTCCATGTCGTAGCCACCATCGGTCACCGCTGAGCGGCCCTGCCCGCGCCAATCCACCGCGATGCAGCGGAACCGGTCGGACAGCGCCGCCATCTGCGGACCGAACATCTCGCCGCTCCACAACAGGCCATGTCCGAACACCACCGTCCGCGGGCCTGAACCCAGGTCGGAGTAGTGCAAGCGGGCGCCGTTCACTTCGATCATGGGCATGGCCCAACCGTAGACGTGATTACGGACACGACACGCGCCGATCAGTCGCACTGAGGGTGCAATGTGTGTCGCGGTGGAGTCCGGCGGCCCGGACGCGGTGATGCGTTCAGTCTATGCCGCATACCCGAACGCATCTGGAGGTTTGGTCCGGTAGGTGCGTCCGGCGGGGCTGGTCCATTCCAGTTCGTTGTTCCCGAGGTTGACCACCGCCCAGCCGGTCTGGTGTTTGATCCGGTGATGCCGCCGGCACAGGCAATGCAGGTTGTCGTCGGTGGTCTCGCCGAACGGATGAGGCACCAGGTGGTCGAGGTCGCAGCGGGCGGCGGGAACGCTGCATCCGGGGAAGCGGCAGTGCTGGTCGCGGGCCCGCACGGTGCGGGCCAACGCCGCGGAGATCCGGTACCGGCCCGGGCTGGTGTTGATGATCCGCCCGTCCGGGGCGCCCAGCCATGCGAACCAGGTGGGGTTGCCCTGGCAGGCCAGATGCCAGGCCGTCGACCACGGCAGCGGCGAACCGTTGACGGAGGCGCCGATCCCGCTGGCCGGCAGCACCACACTGACCGTGGTGGACACGTTCGTCCGCTCGTCCAGCAGGTCGGCCACCGCGTCGGCGCGGCGCTGATCCAGGCTGCGGTCGTCGTCCGGGGTGCGGTTGTCCCGGGCCAGGGTGTCCAGCGCGGTGAACAACGCCTCGGCGACCTCAGTGGGCAGGTATCCGTAGAAGTCGCTCATGCCGTCCCGATCCGGCACGACCTCGACACAGCGCTTCTCGAAGGCGGTCTTACGGGCGTTCTCGTCGCCGCTGTCGGGCAAACGCGACAGCAGCCACCTGCGCAGGTAGTGCGCGGTGTTCTCAGCCCCGAAGGCGATGGCATCGGCCTCGAACCGCTCCTGCAGGTCCGAGGTGGGCAGCAGCGTGGCGATGAGTTTCGCCCGGCTCATGTCGAGCCGCCCGTCATGCAGTGCCTCGATCAGCGGCGCCCTGGTGCACAGAAGATAGGCGTCGTCGTAGAGCCTGCTCGCCGAGCGCATCGAGACACTCAGGGCCGTGGCGACCTCCGCCCGCACCGCGTCCATGGCCGCCGATGACCGGTCCGCAGGGACCGCATTGTGCAGGGCAAAGATCGCCATCAGTCGCTCCGCCTGCGAACGCCGCAGGAGCCGTTCCCGCCTCTCGACGTCATCGACAAGGCCGTCCATGATCTCCAGCGTCACCCTTGATGCCATAAGGCATTCTACGACGAGGGTAGGACATATGTTCGAATCGTCCACAGGTGGGGAAATGACAACGAGACCGCAGACCGGCGCACGATCACGCCGTTGTGGGCGAAGGCCTCGATCCACCCGCCCCCGGGGCCACAAGCCGCACCGACCTTGTCAGGTGCTGCTCGGCTGCGGTCAAGTCGCCGGCCCCGGCCGCCAGGTACCCCCGCAGATGGCAGGAATCGAAAGCCGTTCCTTCGCCCGGCACCGGACCGGTTGAGAGCGAGCCCCGACCACTTCTGAGGGCTACGGTTGGCGCAACCCCCGCGGTCCGTTCGGCCCGTTGGCCAGGTCAGAGGAGTACTCGATGGACGCTTCACAGTTGCGAGCGCTGCAGGCGCCGTTGAAACAGCAGTACCGGGACGAACCGGCGGCGGCCATGACCCCGCTGGCAGCGCGGGGCGACTTCTCGGAACCCGGGGTCACCTGCACTGTCGACACCTGGGCCGGGCCGGTCACGGCGGGACTCCATCCGGCGACTGGGGGCGATGGCAGCGACGCGTGCTCGGGCGACATGTTGTTGCAGGCGCTGCTGGCATGCGCGGGCGTGACCTTCCGCAGCATCGCGACCACCATGGGTCTGGAATTCCGCGACGTTGCGATCACTGCGGAAGGGTTCTTCGACGCGCGGGGCACTCTCGGTGTCGCCCGCGACGCACCCGTCGGATGCACCGGGCTGACGGTCACCATCGAACTCGAGACGGACGCCGATGAGGCGAAGTTGCAGCGGTTGGCCGAGATGACCGAGAAGTACTGCGTCGTCGGGCAGACGCTGCGGGAGCCACCGACATTCGTGGTCAAGCGCGCCGGACGGCTGCTGTCCGGCTGAGGCGCCGGGCAAGCATGATGCGGGTCTAGATTGAAGGTGCCTCCGCAACTCGGCATTGGGGGCGCTGGAGGTATCGCCGTGTTTGAAACCGTGTTCTTCACGCTGGGACTGGTCAACAGCATCGCCCTCATCGCCATCTTTGCGCTGCGCGGCAGGCGCCTCGACCTGATCCAGCGCTTCGGGTGGCTCTACCTCCTGCTCGCCATACCCGCTGTGTACGCCCTCGTGCTGGCTCAGCAGGCAAACGAGTCGGTCCGGTACACGGTGTTCCTCGCGATCTTCCTGGGCTTCCTGGCAATCGAGGCCCTCTACGACTGGGTCCTGAAGATTCCATTCCGGGAGAAGATGGACTGGCGCCAACTCGTGCCCTACGTGGCGCTCTACATCAGCTCCAACTACGGGTTCGTGGTCATGACCTGGCGGTACGACTCGACGGCGCGGGGGATCTTGCTGCTGGTGCTGTTCGTCGTCCAGATCCTGGCCAACTTCCTGACCCACTCGCCGCCTCCCCGGAGCCCTGGCGAGGAACGCACGAACCGCGGCATCGATCCGTGACGCTGAGCAGGGGGCAGGCCCGGCCAGGGCCCGTCAGCCGATCCAGCTCACCACTTCCCGGATCGTGAAGACCGCGCCGAGCAGCCAGGCCGCCCCGAGGTAGAGCAGCACCAGCCTGACGTCGCGCAAGTAGCAGCGACTCCTGGTCAAGCCGGCGCGGTACGCCTTCACGTAGCCGATCAGCCCGAGCGTGGCCATCCAGACCACGACCGCAGGTGGGGTCAGCAGCCAGGCGAGCAGGGCGATGGTGGTGAAGATGCACAGCCGCAGCGGGTCGAACGGCTGCGTGTCACCGGCCGCCGGCGAGTTCAGCACCGACGCCCGCGGCGTTTGATCGGCGGGCTGCCCGGAGCTCCCGATGGGATTCATCGCAGTTGTCCTTCCAGCTCCGTCAAGGCCTTCAAACGCGGCCAAGTGTGCGTCACCGTGGACCATTGCCTGGTCCCGGAGGAGAGCCTCTCGGAGTTCACCGACGCGCTGGTCGCCTACATGCGGGAAGCATTCGGGGCTGACAATGCGGCCGGTTCCTGCGGGATCGTCAACGACCGTCACGTCGCCCGCCTCACCGAACTCGTCGAACAGGCGCGGGACTCCGGGGCGCAGGTCATCCAGATCGGCCAGGACACGCTCGACGGCGGCCGACTCATGCCGTTCTTCGTGGTCGTGGACCCGCCTGACGACCTTCCCCTCATGCAGCAGGAGATCTTCGGCCCGATCCTGCCGATCAAGACCTACCGGACCACCAGAGACGTGATCGACCGGGTCAATGCCGGTGATCGGCCGCTCGGGCTCTACGTGTTCTCCGACGATCGCGCATTCATCGATGAGATAACGCAGCACACCCAGTCCGGCGGCGTTGCCGTGAACGCCATCGCGATACAGGCCGGGCTCCCCTCGATGGGCTTCGGCGGCGTCGGCGCCAGCGGCATGGGACGCCATCACGGTGAGGAAGGCTTCCGGGAGTTCTCCAATCCCCGCGGCTACTTCGTGCGGGGGGCCGGCGGCACGTTCGAACTCATCGTCCCTCCATACGGCGAAGGCCAGCGGCAGTTGGTCCACGACGTCGCCTACGGCCCGCTGGTCAAGCAGTTGCGATTCGCTGCGACGACCCTGCCGAAGAACCTGATCGCCCGTTTCCGCTGACCCATGAGTGGTCGGTCGTAGGCCTCCGCGAAGGACCAGGCGGTCCGCCCAGCGTGGGTTCTCAACTCCAGCGCGTGGCGCACAACGAAGCGACCATTCGCCGGACGCCACTGACCAGCCTCCTCTCGCTGGTGGGCAGCACCCGCCTGTCCGCAGCTACCCAGCAACGCACGATGCCTCGCCGTGACCTCCGCCTCGCTCGCCACCCGGGCGGAGAGGGCACGCCGATATCCCGATCAGCCGGGGGCTGTCGGGATGGGTGCGGCGTGCGGGCTTCGCGCCACCGGGGTGGCGCGGGTGCGGACTACGGGTCGTCGAGGCTGGTGTGGAAGATGTGGCCGCGGGGGCTGGTCCATTCCAGGGTGGCGTCGGGGTGCATCCGGACGGTCCAGCTGGTGTGGGTTTTCAGCCGGTGGTGGTAGCGGCACAGCGCGGCCAGGTTGGATTCGCTGGTGGGCCCGGCGGGGTGGGGGATCACGTGGTCCAGGTCGCACATGATGGCGGGCCGGCGGCAGCCGGGGAAGCGGCAGTGCCGGTCGCGGGCGCGTACCCAGCGGGCCAGCCCGGCCGCGGGCCGGTAGCCGCGGGACGCGGCGGCGCGGTGCAGGTCGATGCGGGTGGCGTGCTCGCACAGTTCCGCGGTGTGGCTGGGGCTGATCGGGCCGTGGCCGGCCAGTTCCGGGCCGGCCGGGGGTGATCAGCACCTGCACCGGGACCGGCTGGCCCAGGTCCAGCCCGGTCAGCCGGGCCACGAGCATGTCGGCGCGGGCCGCGTCCATGCCCGCCTTCGATGTTCGCGGCGCCGGCGACCAGCGCGTTCCAGCAGGCCTGGGCCTCCTCGGCGGACAGGTAGGCGCCGAGGGTGGCCATGCCGTCGGTGTCCGGGGTGATCCACACCCGGCGGGCCCGGACCGCCTGCTTGCGGCGGCGCTGCACCGCGGCCGGGTCGATCGCCGCGACCCGGCGGGCCAGCCAGGCCCGCAACTGGGCGCGGGTGTGCCCGGCGGCATAGCCGACCGCCGCTCGGCCAGCCGCACCCGACCGCCCGGGTCCAGTTCGCAGGTCCCATAGGCGATCTCCTGGGCCTTGGGCAGATCCAGCCGGCCGGCCCGCAGGCCAGCCAGCACACCGGGCAGGTCGGTGCACAGCTCCTGGGCCAGGTCCAGCCGGGCGGCGGCGGCACCGGTGGACCAGGCCAGCGCTGGTCGCGATCTCGGCCGGGGCCGGGTCGACCAGCCGGCCGGTCGGGTCGAGGAACGCCGGCTGCTCGCAGGCCACCTGATCGCATGGCCTCCAACTGGCGGGCATGCGCCCAGGCGATCACCGCCTCCGACGGCGGCAGCCACCGCCAACGGGTCGGCGCCAGGCAGCAGCATCACCTCGACCGCCGCCACCACCAACTCCTCCATACCCCCCACGCTACGAAGAGGGGTACGACAGACACGATGAGAATGTGTGCGGCGGTGGCACTGTCAGGGTCTGGCTCTGGGTACGACTGACTCCGCAGGGATGTCTTGGATTTGATCTGCCGGCCCTGATCAGGGCTGCCGCCGCACGACACCAACCTGGCGCGGGGTCCGTGACCTCATAGGAGCCTTGCCGAGCACCATGTCTGTCCTGTCCGGTGCCCCGGGCCGGGTTGGCGCCCACCCATCGGATCGCAATGAGAGGCAGGACCAGCATGAACCATCAGCAGCGCGTCGTCTACGGCGGCGTGGATACCCACCAGGACGTGCACGTCGCAGCGGTCATCGACGAGATCGGCACCCTGCTGGCAACCAAGTCGTTCCCCACCAGCCCGCTGGGGCTCAAAGGCCTGCACCGGTGGCTGACCCGCCACGGGCGCGTGGTCAAGGTCGGTGTCGAGGGCACCGGCAGCTACGGACTGGGCCTGCAACGTGTCCTGGCCGATGCCGGGCTCGAGGTGGTCGAGGTCAACCGTCCCAACCGGCAACTACGCCGCGCCAAGGGAAAGTCCGACACCGTCGACGCCGAGTCCGCCGCCCGGGCGGTGCTGGCCGGGCATGCCACCGCGGTCCCGAAGGCCCATGACGGGATCGTGGAAGCGATCCGGGTGGTGCAGGTCGCCCACACCTCCACCCGGCAGGCCCTGCAAAAGGTCGACGGTCGGATCCGCAGCTTGACGATCACCGCCCCCGAGACGCTGCGGGTCGAGTTCACCGGGCTGAGCGTGCACGCCCGCGCCGAACTCGCCGCGCGGCTGCGGCCAGGAACTGACCACGCCGAGGTGACCACGGCCACCAAAGTGGCCTTACGGACCCTGGGCCGGCAACGCCAACTACTGGCTGCCGACCTCAAGTCCCTTGCAGCCGAACTCGAGCAGCTGACCACGCAGGCCAACCCGGGGCTACGGCAGGTCCCCGGCGTGGGCCCGATCGTGGCCGCGACACTGCTGACCACCGCCGGCGACAACCCCGAACGCATGACCTCCGAGGCAGCCTTCGCGGCCCTGTGCGGTGTCTCACCGGTCTCCGCATCCAGCGGGAAAACTGTCGCCATGCGGCTGAACCGCGGCGGCCACCGGCAAGCCAACAGCGCCCTGTTCCGCATCGCCGTGGTCCGCATGTCACAACAGGATCCAGCCACCATGAACTACGTGGCCAGACGCACCACCGAGGGCAAGTCGAACAAAGCCATCCTGCGCTGCCTCAAACGCGCCATCGCCCGCCAGATCTACCGGCACCTGGTCAACCCCCAGCCCGCCGTCCGCACCGACGACCTGCGCGCCCGACGCCAGGCAATCCACCAACCCCTGCGCGTGGTCGCCGACGGGATCAACGCCCCTGTCATGGCAGTCTCACGCCTGGAACGCGGCACCAACCACGACGCCGAACTCGCCACCGCCTACCGGAACTGGCTCCAACAGCAAGAAACCGCCTCATAACCCCTTGACACGAATAGGAGCATCAAGAAGGAGTCACCAGCACCGGCCTGGGGAAACAGCGCTGGGCGCCGATCTCGATACTCGCGCCGGGTGGTGCTGACCGAGGCGGCGGCTCCCCATGAGGTCGAGGTTGGTCGCGGTTCCCCTCTGGCAGATCGCGTTTGCCGGGCACCGGACGGTTACCCCGCCTACCCTGGGCCTTGTGACGGCATCGGAGCTGGTCACTGTGCTGCGCCGACAGGGGATCAGCGACCCCACAGTGCTGGCGGCCATGTCAACGGTCCCCCGCGATGAGTTCGTGCCCCCTGACCAGAAGCCCTACGCGTGGGAGGACAGACCGCTGCCGATCGGCGCCGGCCAAACGGTTTCCCAGCCGTTCGTGGTTGCGTTCACGATCCAGACGCTGCGTCTGCCGCAGGGAAGCACCGTGCTCGACGTGGGCACCGGGTGTGGCTACCAGGCAGCGGTACTCGCCGAATGCGGCTTCCGGGTGTACGGCGTCGAGATCCGATCGCTGCTGGCAGAACGTGCGCAGGCCACGCTTTCCCGACTCGGCTACACCGACGTTCGCGTGACCATCGGCGATGGCCGCCTGGGCCTGCCCGAGCACGCGCCCTACGACGGTGTGGTCGTCGCCGCCGCGTCGCGGGACATCCCCGCCGCACTCGTCGCCCAACTGCACAGCCCGGGTGGGCGCATGATCATGCCGCTCGGCGACCGTCGGCAACGCCTCATCCTGGTCGAGCCGACAGATCTGCAGCCACGGGTCACCGACCTGTTGGGGGTCATGTTCGTGCCGCTGCTGTGAAGCGCGGCCGCCGGGCCTCACCGCACCCGGAAGGCCGAACTGTTGGCACCACCGAAACCGGACTGGTCGGGGAACGACACGCGGTAGCGCCCCGGCCGCAGCGACCCTGTCCAGCGCGACTTGGGCGGGGACATGCGACGCCAACCGCCGACGTCGCGCCACTGTCCTGCCTGCTGCGACTGGACCGTGAACTTCAACGGAATCGGCGGCAGCGCTTCCACGCGTGCCCGGCCTTTGCTGCCGGTCGCCTTCGTGATCAGAACCGTCGCGCTGTCCATCGTGAAGGGCTCGCGCACGACCACCGGCACCTGCTTGCCCGCGGGCACGACCACCCGGTAGTCCCCGTTGGACAGCCACAACCGGGTGTTGCGTCGCATCTGCCCGTTCGCCACGGTCTCCCAACCCGACTTCTGCTGGCGCTGGATCCGGTAGTTCACGCCGGTGATCGGATTGCCCTTGCTGTTTCGCAGACCGAGGACCACATTGCCGGCGTCCCGCGGCGTGCTGCTCGTGTCGATGAGCACCTGGGTCGTCGACAGTGTCACGGGTTCACTGCGGGAGCCTGCGAAGCGTGCCGACGCTGGAATCACCGCGCGCACCTTGGTCTTGGCGGGTGCCGGCGACCAGTTCAGTCTCGCCGTACCGTCCGCCCCGAGGGTCGCCGAACCCACCTCGGACCAGGACCCGTTGCTCTTCGCCTGCGCCACCACCTGCGCGCCGACCGCCTGCGGATCGCTGCTGAGGGTCAACGACCAGGCCTTGCCCTTGCGAGACCCCTCGATGCTGACCGGGGGGATCACGGTGACTCCGGTGGTGGCCGACCAGGCGAGGGTGGAGTCGTTGCCCGGCCAGGACGCGCGGTAGACGGTGTTGGCGCTCGGTGTCGCCTCAACAATCGCCGCCGTCACGCCGTCACTGCCCGTGGTGATGGGTGCGGTTCCGAGACTGCTCCACGGTCCGGTTCCGGCGGTCTGCGCCTCGAACGTGACCTGCTGACCGTTGGGAACCCCCGGCAGCATGGCCATCAGGTTCACCGGGCTGCCCAGCTGGACCTCCGACATGTCGGCGGTGAACATCCCGGCGACCGTGCTGGGGAACGCCGAACCACTCACCACGAAGTCCGTGACCGTCGAGCCCACCTCGATGGTGTTGCCGTTGGCGTCGCTGGCCTGCACGATGATCTCGTTGTTGGTGGGCTGCGCCTCGATCATCGCAACCAGGGCATCGAAGGACTCCGGCTGTTCCGGACTCGGGCTGTCCTCCGACGTGCCGACGTCGTAGCCCCCCGTGACGGACAGACCGACATCCAGTGCAGCGTTCGCAGGGATGTCAACCTGCACCGGCACGGTGACCACAGGCTTGCCCGTCGGCTTGATCGACACCGTCAGCGTGTTCGGCCCCGGCTGCAGCGGACCACCCCTGGCGGACACGATCTTCGCGGTGTTGACGCTCTGGTCCACCTCGGACTTCATGTCCACGCTGGTGATCGTCGGGGTGATCCCCGGCACCGAATACAGCATCGCGGCGATCAGGTACGGGTCGTTCGAACTCTCCCCCAGGACATCCCCGCTACTCCACAGGTTCGAGCGCGTGATGGTCTTGCTGCTCGCCCCATCGGTGACGTTGAAGGTGGTGACCGTGCGGGAGGTGCCAGCCATGTAGGCCTGGTTGGCCAAGCGGTAGACGGGCTCGGTCGCACCGGCCGCGACCAGCGGACCGGCGAACTCGGTGGCGAAGGTGCCCGCCGCGACCAGTGTCTGCGCGGTGCCGGTGCGGGTCTTGTTCGTCGTGACGGTGGCCTCTGCGGTGACTGGCGTGGCCGCCGACACCCCGGAGATGTTCACGCCCACCGCCGCGGATCGGTCCTGGGTCAAGGCGCCTCGGATCTGGCCCGGACAGCCGAGTTTGTACGGCTCGTAACTGCTGCCCCAGATGCCGTCGATCCACACGTTCGTGGCGAAGAGGTCGGTCTGTCCCATGTGCAGCATCGGGTGCCCGTAACCCATCGCCGTCGGTGCCATCGACATAGGTCACCGTCCCGTAGCCGCCGAAGTCGACCGCGCCGAGTCCGAGATAGGTGCCCAGCGACCCGCCGTCGGTGTAGGGCGCGGTGTATCCGGAGGTGGTGCAGTCGCTCGAGTTGGCCGTGAGCAGGTTCAAACCCTTGTCGTCGGCCAACGTCTCGAACCGCTTGTAGACCGCCGACTTCGCCGGGATACCGCTGACCCGCATCGCGATCAACGGACTCATGCTGACGGTGTTGGCGCTCACCTGGGGTCGCTTGTCGCCGTCGGTGAGGCGGATCTTCGAAACCGTGCCGGAGTCGGTCGCTACGGGTTCGTCGAGGCTCAGCACCGTGTTCACGGCCGGCCACTCCGCCTGCGTGTTCAGCATGTACTCGATCGGGGTCGCGAGGCCCAAGCCGTTCAGGGTGAAGATGTCGCCGTAACTCAGGGCGCCGATCATCTTGAACCCGCCGACATCGATGAACAACGGCGACCCGCTCATACCCGCCGCGATACCTCCGATGTCCTGCATGACGGGGTCGGTCATGTCGGCTTCGAAGAGGATCAACGCCCCGTCCGGACCCTGGCCATCAGCCACCGCTTTGACCGTCATCTCCACCTGCACCGGATCCTGCTGGGCCAGACTCGGACCGCCGGGGACGGTCAGGAAGTAGCCCGGGATGCCGTTGGGGTTGGCCGCCAGGAGCGACCGTAGCTGATCCAGGCCGATGTGGTCCGGCGGCGCCGCGTTGGCGGGCGCGACCAGCGTGGCCGCGGCAAGCGCGAGCACGGTGACGATGCGAAGGATGTAGCGCATGGGACTCCCCCCGCTCGATTGCTCTGAACGCGTGTCCACGGATCGGCGCATCATGATTCCTCTTCCCTTACGAGGCTGCAATGCGATCGCAATTGAGTCGCACTGTAAGTCTGTGGGTGGCTGGCCGGAGCCTGACCGGCAGGGTTGGCATTGCTGACGCCCGGCGGCTGGACCTCGATCTGCTGCTTCCAGGAATAGCACGTTGACTGACTCCGATGGAGTCCAAGACGTGGTGTTGCTGCTATCGGTGGTGCTTCGGAGCAAGGGGGGGGAGTCAGGCCGGGGGCGACCCTTGGCGTCCGGCAGGGTCGGCACCTCCACCCGGGAGATGGCCCGATGCAGGGCTTCTATCCCGCTGGTGGCGCGACATCAGGTCTGGTTCGGGTTCCGCAGCTTCCGTAACCACCGTATCCGCGTCCTCCTCCCCACCCCCACTCCCCGATGAAATCCGAAGGTCCCCAGTGGTTCGGCTTGTTGCCGTGGCGGTTGGGCCCTCGGCGGACCGGCACGTCAGCGGCGCGGGACAGTGCCGCAGGAGGGTCAGTCCCCCTGCCAGCCGCGACTGACTTCCTCTGCCTCAGCCAGCCCGGTTCGCACCGACTCCAGGCTCATCGTCAGGTCGGCGAGGATCTGTCCGGCGGGGTCCCCTTCGAAGGCCGAGGTCCCCATCGCCACCAACTCGCCGGTGCGTGCGGCCAACCCCTCCATGTCCAGCGCGGCGGTCTGAGCGCGCGCCAGCAACGTTTCCCGCAAGCGGGCCAAGCGGGCCAGCGATTCGGACTGGGCGGTCACCGCGTCCAGGGCCCGCTGGCGCTCAGAGCGGATCTGCGGGTCGGCTTCGGCCGTGAGCAATGCCTGCAGCCGCCCCGCCTCCTGCTGCACCTGTCCGGGGTTGGCCGACTGCAGCGCCCCGTCGACCAGGGTGACCCGGCCGGCCAGCTCGCGCAGCGCTTCCAGCACGGTCCCCGCCTCCTCGTCGACCTGCGCGATCTCTGCGCGCAACCCGGCATCGGCCGGACGGTCGGCCAGGACATGGATCTGCTGGGCGGCCGCCCGGGCACGCAGCACGAACTGGCCCTGTGGCGACTGCGGCGGCGCCTCGGGCAACCTGTCTCGTCGCTGCCTGGGGGGCGCGGAAGGCGAGCGCATGGCCCCCAACGCCACCTTGCTGCCGAGCACCACCGCCCCGATCGCGGCACCCACGCCGACCGCGGCCGGACCCAGCGGGGCCGCAAGCACCGCCCAGCCCAGCCCTCCGCTGACCCCGGCGACCAGCCAGCCCCAGGGATCCTTCAGCTCATCGGAGACGGACACGCTGCCCAGTCTGCCGCAGAGCCGGGATCAGAAGTTGGACAGCACGCTGGTCATGACCTTCTCGATGCTCGCCGGGTCGGTCGCCTCGTAGTACTTTCCGCGTGACGCCTCCGCGATCGCCTTCAGCGCCTCGGTGTCCGCCGATCCGCCGTAGCCGATCGTGAAGACCCGCACAGTGGTGTCCACGCTCTCGCCGTTGAGTTGCCGCAGCAGTCCGTCGAGGTCGGTGTCGTCCGGATTCTCGTTGCGCCCGTCGCTGAGCAGCACGATCGCGTTGATCTTGTCCGCTGGCAGATCCTTCAACATCCGGGATTGTGCCTGCCGCAACGTCGCGTACAGGCCCGTACCACCGTCCGCGACGAGCCGGTCGATGTCGGCCTGCATCGTCGGGACGGTGTCCTTCGCCGGACCAATCGGTACCAACTCGACGAACGGCTCCCCCGACTGACCCAGGCCGGTCGAGAACACCCACAGCCCGACCTCGTCATCTGGCGCGAACTGCTCCAGGGCATTGATCGCGGCGTCCTTGGCCAAGGTCAGTTTGTCCGCGCCCGCATCGGGTACGGCCTCGGACATCGAGCCCGACACGTCTATCACCAGCAGAACATGGGCCCGCTTGCGCAGTTGCCCCCAACTGTCCTCGATCGCGGCCAGGACTGCCGGAGAGGGCGGGTTCAGCACATTCGTCGCCCCGGCCGGCAGCATCCCGTTCTCCTGCGAGATGACCGGTCCGGGCTGCCCCTCGAAGGTGCGGAATCCGGCATCGGTGAACGCCGTCTGCTGTTCCGGCTGCTTCAACCACGTCAGGAAGTCGTTCGCCGCCTGTTTCTTGGGCTCATCCACCCACGGCGCATCGAGCACGATCCAGGGATTGTCCGATATCAGCGTGCCGTCGTCGGGATAGAAGGCGACCAGCGGGATCTGGGGCGGCGGCGACTGTCCGGCCTTGGCCGGATCTCCGGTGGGGTTGCCCTGGTTGTAGTCCAGGACCGACTTCTCCTCGACCGTGACCGCCGACACATAGGTCAGCCCCTTGCCCGCGGCAGCTTCCTTGGCCATGTTCTCCAGGAAGGTGAGCGTCGTGTCCCCGTAGTGGACCACCGAGGATTCGAGCTGCTTGACGAACTCACGGGTCTGCGGATTGGCGACGTCCTTCAGGGTGAGGTCGCTGGAAAGACCGGTGGCCGCGAAGTAGGACGCGATCGTCGCGTTCAGACCCGAGGTGGAGTAGTTCGGGTTCGTCTTGCCGAGCTTGAACCGGCCCCACTCGGGATGGCCTTCGGATCCCCAGCCCTTCGGGGATTTGGCCAGTGCGGCCAGATCCGACCACCCGATCTGCTCGTCCGGCCACCCCAACGCCTCGGCCATCGGCTTGGGCATGGCGATCACCAGCGGCGTCTGCACCAGCGAGGGCAGCTCGTCGGGGATGGGTGACGGGTTGTCCTCCTTGGCCGAGACCTGGTTGACCAGGACCGCCCACGACGACGACGCCGGGGTCCACACATCCGGGCGCGGACCGTCCACTTCCTCGTCCCACCCCCGGGCGAGGGCTTGCGCGGCTCCGCCGGAGGCCTTGGACACCACGTTCACATCCACGCACTGACCGTCCACGCTCGGGTCGTCACCGTTGTACTGCTCGGCAAGGTCGGCAAGCAGGGCCGCCTTCTCGCTGGAGGCCACGACCTGCAGGGGCAGGCAACCCGAGCGGTCCGTGTCACCGCCGGCGATCACGGGTCCATCGCCATCGTCGCCCCCACCGCCCAAGAGGACGCGCGCACCGATGATCAGGGCAAGGCCGATGAGCCCTGCGATGACCAACGGCACGAACGAACGTCTGGCTGTGCTCATGGCCACGACGGTACTCCCCGGGTCCGACAGAAGGCTCGAGCGTGGCGAGGCCGAGGATTTGTCCGCGACAGCTACGCCACGGCACGAGGTCGGTCACCGTCGCGGGGTGATGGTCGCGTCACCTCGGTCGGTCGTTCCCGACACCGGACTGCGGCCGGGGCGCAACCGTGGGCACCCGCGATGAGGGACCACGTCCTGCGAGTGCAGCGCAACCGTGGGCACCCGCGATGAGGATGACCAGGATGACCACGTCCTGCAGGAAGTGGATGCCCCAGGCCCAGGCGATCCCGCCGGTCTGGAGCATGGACGTTGCCAGTAGCCAGCCGAGGAAGCCGGCCATCAGCAATCCTGGGAGGCGACCCGGGTGCCCGAACCAGTGCGGCACCCCGAACAGCACCAGGCGGTCATGCCGGACCCACTGGGGCGGCCGCGACGGCAGGCTCGGAAGCGGGCCGCGCCTGCCACAGGCTGTAGGCCAGCAAGCCGACGACGGGGGTCCAGATGACCTTCTCGACCACCGAGGGCGAGACGGCGTTCATCGCAGTCCCGACTGCGAAAGTACCCGCGAGGATCGCGTACCCGGGTCGTTGTACCCGCGCAGGCAACCGACCTGACCACACCACCTGGGCCAGACCGGCGTAGACCACGGCGGCGGCCGCGCTCGCACCCCGCAAGGACATGGGCAGGACCCCGGGGTGACCCCCACCGAAGGCGGCGATCCCCCACGGCGCCCCCGCGGCCAGGGACGCCTGGAACCCGGCCGCCACGGCCAGCAGCGTAGAAGCGGTGACTCTTGCCCGATGTCTATTCATATCTACAAGATATATATCTCTGTCAGATATAGTCAACCCATGACGTCACGGAAGTCGCAAACCCAGCTGGCGGTGCTCGGCGCCCTTGCCGTCGAGGACGCGAGCGGATACGGCGTGCGCCAGGCGATCACCGAGACCCTCGGCCACTTCTGGCATGAGAGTTTCGGTCAGATCTACCCGACCCTGGCGTCCCTGGAAGCCGACGGACTCGTGGGCCGCACTCCGGCCGGCCAGTTCACCATCACCGACGCGGGCCTGGAACGCCTCACGGAACTGCTGGCTGAGCCCGTCGAACCGACCCGGCCCCGCAACGGGCTGCTCCTGAGACTGTTCTTCGCCGCCCACCTACCCGAAGGGATGCCCCGCCGACTCGTCGAGGATGCCCGCCGACAGGCTCAGGTCGCCCTGGCCCAGTACGACGGGATCCAGGCCGAGGTGGCCCGCGAAACCCACCCCGACGCCGAATACTGGCTGGCCACCGTCAGCTACGGGATCCACCACGCGCAGGCCACTGTGGACTGGGCCGATGAAACTCTCGCCCGACTCCCCTGACCCCCTGCCGGGACGCAACCTCGGCGCGCGCCGTCAAACTCGGTCGCGCTCGGCGGTGATCGACTCCTCGATCTTCGGGGTGAATGAACACGTCATCTCCCCACGCAGCCGAACCATGAGCGCCCAGAGCAGGACCGCAATCCCGGCGAACGCCAGGTAGGGCTGGATCGGGGCGAACACCTGCACCGCTCCCGCGCTGCCAAGGGCGACGAGGACAAGTTTGTTGCACACCGGGCAGCCGATCGCGAAGTACGACAACAAGGCTCCTGCGGTTGCCTTCCGGTCCAACCCCTGCGGGTCGGTTGACCCCGTGGCCACATACGTCGCCGTAAGCAGCCCAGTCAACACCGAGGTGATGACCAAGACCTCCATGGCCCAACTGGTCGGCGGAATGCTGCGACCGAAAACCGGGTTCGGGATGACCGAAGTGCTCAAGCCGAGCGCAGCAAAGGCGAGCAAGGCCACGCCAGCAGCGACCAGCCAGCGTCGGACAGACCACGAGGCGAATGCGGTGAGTGGACATGTCGGCATGCTTGGAGTATACCCACTGGGGGTATACAGCCGCAGAGCACCGGCGGCTCAGACAGACGCATCCTCGACGGCCCCCAACAGCAGGCGCTTGACCTCGTCGACGGCCCTCGGCACCGCTGACCTGGCCGCAGCGGACAGTGCCTCGCCGTATCCTGCCTCTGCCACCTCCACGCCGACGAACCACAGCCGGCGCGGGAGGGCTCCGAGCTCACCGGCGAGGTGCACCGCCTGCGCGACCCCGATGCCGTGGGTGCCCCCGTTCCCGAACCCTGGCCCAGCGGGAGTCTCGTCGAACACCAGAACCGTGCCCGGCGGCGCCCCCGACACCAACGCGTCCACGATCACGACGACGTCCCGGACGGACAGCATCTGCACGAGATCCATGGGACTCGCTTGTTCGACCACGTCGACACCGGGAAGCCCGAGGGTTGCCAGCGCCGAAGCCACCTCGATTCCCACGGCGTCGTCACCCCGACTGCGCGCGCCGACGCCCACGACGAGGGGGTTCACCCGCGCTCGATCCGCAGATCCAGGAAATGTGTCGCGCAGGAGATGCACGGGTCGTAGTTGCGGATCGCCGTCTCGCACTGCAGGGACAAGGTGGCATCCGGGACGTCGAGGCGCTCCTGGACGAACTCGCGCAGATCACCCTCGATCGCCGACTGATTCTGCGATGTGGGCGGGACGATCGTGGCCTCGAGGATGCTCCCGTCCTCATCGAGGCGGTATCGGTGGTAGAGCAGACCGCGCGGCGCCTCAGTGGCTCCGTGACCCACCCCCGCAGCGACCGGCGCCTCAACGGCAGGCGATGGGGAACCTTCCCAGCCGTCGATGATCCGCACGGCCTCCTCGAGCGCGTACACCAACTCCACGGCCCGCACGAGGATCGACTTGAAGGGATTGCGGCACTGCTGCCCGAGCCCCGCGCCGGAAGCGACCTCGAGCGCCAAGGGCGACAGGGCGGCGCGGTGCAGGCTGTAACGCGCAAGCGGTCCCACGACGTACGGTGCGCCGTCGAAACGGGCGTGCAGCGCGTTGGAGCGCTCGACGTGCTCCTCGACCACGTGCTCGGAGAACGCCGACACCGGCGCCTGCAATCCGGCGCTACTGGTGATCTCGCCCGACTCGAGCGGGTAACCGTGCGCGGCGCTGAGGGAGACGTACAAGTAGGGCTGCTCGAAGTCGGGGAAGTCGAAGCCGGCTAGCAAGGGCACGACCTCGAGCAGATCGTCGAGCGCACGTACCAGGTCCGGCCGGATCCCCCGCAACTCGTCGGCCGTCGGCAGGCGGTGGAAGCCCCCCACCTTGACGTTGATCGGGTGGACCGATCGACCGCCCACAACGCCCATCAAGTCGTTGCCCGCGGCCTTGATCCGCAGCGCGGCCTCCACGACCTCCCGATGCTCACGGGCCATGTCGATGCCGCTGTCGAAACCGAGGAAGTCCGGAGCGTGCAGGAAGAAGATGTGCAGCGCGTGGCTC
Organism: uncultured Actinomycetota bacterium; assembly: GCA_963733395.1. GTDB lineage: Bacteria > Actinomycetota > Actinomycetes > S36-B12 > UBA10799 > JADKAV01. The sequence goes on along the minus strand of CAVTCZ010000013.1, from coordinate 48,617 downwards.
TCGATCCACTCGCCGCAGTAGAGCAGCCGGCGCATGAGCCGGATCTCGTCGGGCACCTCGATCCCGAACACGTCCTCCATGGCCGCACAAGCGCTCATCTGGTAGGCCACGGGGCAGATCCCGCAGATCCGTGCCGTGATGTCCGGCGCCTCCGAGTAGTCGCGGCCACGCAGCAGCGCCTCGAAGAAACGCGGGGGCTCGTAGATGTCGAGGGCGACGTTGCTCACCCGACCGTCCCGGACCTCGACGAGCATGCCGCCTTCGCCCTCCACCCGGGCCAGAGCGTTCACAGCCAGCCTCCGCAGGGTCACGGCGCACCCCCCTCCTGCCGCTGCGACTCCGCCCGGAACGCCTCGGCTCCCGCATTGAACGTACTGAAGAGCCGCTGCACATCCCGGCGTGCCATGCCGGCGGCCGCCAGGCGGTCCGCCAGCGACGCGGTGTTGGGCGAGTCCTGCGGCCCGAAGCATCCGTAGCACCCACGGTGGAAGGACGGGCACAACGCCCCACAGCCGGCCTGGGTGACAGGGCCGAGGCAGGGCATTGCGTGCGCCACGGCGACACATGCCACTCCGCGCCGTTTGCACTCGACACACACGCTGTACGTGGGGATCCTCGGCTGCCGCCCCTGCACCAGCGCCGCCACCACCTCGAGCAACTGCCCGCGGTCGATCGGGCAACCCCGCAACTGGAAATCCACCGTCACGTGCGCCGAGATCGGAGTCGATCTGTCCAGGGTGCTGATGTACTCGGGATGGGCGTACACGGCGTCGATGAAGTCCCCGACGTCGGCGTAGTTGCGCAGAGCCTGGATGCCGCCGCTGGTGGCACACGCGCCGATCGTGACCAGTCGTCCGGACTGCGCCCGGACCTGCTGGATCCGTTCGGCATCCTCCGGGGTCGTGATGGAACCCTCGACCAGACTGACGTCGTAGGGGCCGTCGACGACCGCGCTGCTGGCCTCCGGGAAATTGGCGATCTCCACCGCCTCAGCCACCGCCAGCAGTTCCTGCTCGCAGTTCAGCAGGCTCAGCTGACACCCGTCACAGGAGGCGAACTTCCAGACGGCCAGCTTCGGCGGTGCGGTGCGTGTCATCACAACTCCCACACATCCATGAGCCCGGCCAGCTGCGGATACGGCAGGACGGGCCCGTCGACGCAGATGAACAGGTCGCGCAACTGGCAGTGCCCGCACAGCCCGACGCCGCACTTCATGTTGCGTTCCATCGACAGGCGCATGCGGTCGGCGGCCACGCCACGGGCCAGCAGGGCCTGCACGCTCAGCGTCATCATGATCTCCGGCCCGCACACCAGGGCCAGCGTGCGGTGCGGGTCGAACCCGGCCCGACTGATCAACTTGGTGACCGGACCCACCCTGCCCACCCACGTCGGGGGCGCGTAGTCGACGGTGACCTCGACGTCGATGCCCGACTCGTCGGCCAGACGCCGCAGATCGGCACCGAAAAGGACGTCCGCGGGCGAGCGGGCACCGTAGAGCAACACCACCCGGCCGTACTCGTCGCGGTGGTCGGCGATCTCCCACAGGACCGGCCGCAGCGGAGCCAGCCCGATCCCACCGGCGGCCAGCAGCACATCGCCGCCGACCCCGTCGGACACGCCCCAGCCGTGACCGAACGGACCACGCACCCCGACCACCGTCCCGACCTCCGCCGCCACCAGCGCGTGAGTGACGTTGCCGACGTCCCGGATGGTGTGGACCAACGGCCCCGGCCAGGTGGGATCGCCGCTGATGGAGATGGGCACCTCCCCCACCCCGAACGCGTGCAGCATCGTGAATTGCCCGGCGGCGAACTGCAGCGGGCTGCCCTCCAGCGGCTCCAGCGAGAGGGTCACCGTGTCGTCGGTGTCCAGATGCGAACCCACGACGCGGAAGCGCCTGGGCAGCATCGCATCGACGGTCCGGACCGGGCTCTCGGCAGTCGTCATGTCGGCGCCCCGTACATGTCCAGCATCTGCACGCGGGCGGCCTGGAGTCGCTCGTACATGACCTGCGAAACCCGCTGCATCAGGGCATAGCCGAGCGCGGGATCCGCGTCGCACTTGCCGCGCAGGCACGCACCATCGAACGCCACGGCGCTGGTGCTCTGCGGCGGCGCGGGCGTCGAACATCCACATGTACGGCGGCACCAGCCACGACCATCCGACGACCTCGCCGTCGTGCACTGTGTCGAGCGTGACGGTTCCCCGCGACGGGTTGTGCAGTTCGATCGCCACCCGGCCATGCCGCACCAGGTAGAAGGTGTTGGCCTGCTGTCCGGCGCGGAAGAGGATCTGCCCTTCGTCGAATCGCGCGGTGCGCGCACATCCTGCGACCTCGGTCAGCGCAGGAGTCTCCAGCCCCTGGAAGAAGGGGCTGTCGTGGAGCAGTTCGGAAATGGTTCGCATGACTCCTCCTACGCCTGTGGTTCCGTTGGTGTCGCAGATCTGAGGGCCGCCACCTCAGCAGTGATGTCGATGCCCGCGGGGCACCATGCGATGCATCGTCCGCATCCGACACAACCGGACGATCCGAACTGGTCCTGCCAGGCCGCCAACTTGTGGGTGATCCACTGTCGGTATCTGGCACCTGTCGATGCCCGGACGAAGTTCGTGTGCAGGCGCGAGTACTCCTGTGAGAAGCACGAGTCCCACACGCGGTGGCGGACGTCCTCGGCGCCGGACAGGTCGCTGACGTCCTCCACCGACGTGCAGAAACAGGTGGGGCACACCATCGTGCAGTTCGTGCACGCCAGGCACCTGGCGGCGACGTCCTCCCAGTGGCTGCTCTGGGCGCTCGCGTACAGGGCCTCCTTCAGGCCCTCGGTGGGCATGGTCCGACCCATATGCGCTTCGGCCTCCCGCATGAGGTGAGCGGCACCCGCCAGGTCCTCCGCGGATGCGGGCTGCGCGGCCTCGAGCGCCAGCAACTCCCTGCCCGCTTCAGTAGCCGCCTCAGCCAGGAACCGGTGCTCGCCGTCGAGCATCTCGGTCAGGGCGATGTCATAGCCGGCCGACGGCTTGGGGCCGGTTCCCATGGATGCGCAGAAGCACGTGCCGGCAGGGTCAGCACAGGCGACGGCGATGACGATCGTGCCCTGTCGGCGAGCGGCGTACCTCGAGTCCGGGAACGCCCGGTCGGCCAGCACCCGGTCGTGGACCCCGACCGCGGCCAGGTCGCAGGACCGGATTCCGAACAGCGCCACCGGCGACGGCTCAGCACTTTCGCTCTCGACGCTGAATCCCCCCGGGTCGCGCCGACCCCGCCAGATCACCTCGTCCGCGGGGAAGAAGACCTGCTTGGCGGACTGCATCGGCGCGGCGAAACCGAAGAGGGCATCGTCACCCCGGTCGCGCAGTCGGTAGTGCCCCGCATCCTGCTCGTCGCCGACCCCCCGGGGTAAGTCGTCGAGCCGACTGATCTCCCCGGTGGTGATGACTCCGTCGCGGACGGTTGGACCCATGACCGTGTAGCCCCGGCCGCGCAGAGTGTCGATCAGACTCTGCAGGCCGTGGAGGTCAAGTACTGCCACATCTGCCATGAGCACCCTCCGACGGCGCTGGTCCCAGCGTACTCCGCCGGTGCAGTCCAGTCCGTCGTTGCGAGGAACTCCCGCACCCGGGTGTCGCAGTCAGACACGTTCCCGCTCGTCGCTGGGCAACTCCTGTACCCGCGGGGTGAGCAACTCCTCGGCTAGCGGACCACTCGCAGTGAACCGTCGGGCACCTTCGGCGCCTGCGCCGGGGTAAGTGGCACGATGAATCCGGCGACATGGGTGGCCGCGGCGCACGCACCCGTTGTGGAGTTCTTCTGGAACAGACTGTTCGCTGCCACCGGGACTGTCGTGGTGGTGGTCTCGGCCACCCGCCACGCGTTGGCCGTCGGGGCGTTCGTCACCTGGAAAACGGCCCGCCCCGGGCCTCCCGCAGACTTCAGATACGGGTCCAGCCCCGCACTGCTGCCCCCATAGAGGGCAGCATCGGTGCATCCGTTGTTCACGAAGTAGAGGATGCCGTTGTCGTTCATGAGGAGCCCGTCAGAACGGTAGAAGAAACTGCCTCCGTCATCCAGCAACACGAAGACGTAAGGCAGGAAACCCCCGTAGAAGAACCCGCCAAACGTGCCGAGGGTCTGCCCTGACTTGTCCTTCACCGTCCAGTTGGGCCCGGGCGGACCGACCTGCCCCTGCGGTCCCAGCGGTCCCAGCGGGCCCGTAGGACCAGTGGAGTTCCAGGACGACTTGACCCAGCCCCTCTTGCACTTCTTGTTCTTCTTGTTGATGAACCGGACGGTGCCGATCGGACTTCTTCACACACGCCTTCACGGTCTTCGCCTGCGCAGCCGGCGCTACCGCGATGCTCGCCGCGGCGACGCCCGTCACACCGACCAAAGCAAACAACTTCCTCATGGCAGCCTCCCTGGCAGACCCCTGACGCTACGCCGGTTGATGCCGGGGCACAAGGCTCTCGAACGACCCGTGTTTGGTCTCCTCTGCGCCTGTGCCGCTCGCTGAGAGGTTGCAGGCGTGCCCTTGTCCGAGCAACGGCAGAACCTCCGCGAAGATGCCCGCCCGATGGACCCGCATCACCGCACAGTTACCCGGTGGCGCGCAGGGGGGTGTCGCACCCGGTTGCCGTAGGCCCTGTGGATTTCCGTCTCGGCCTAACGCTGAGTCCACAGGCGCGACTCCCGGAAGCGCGGTTCCCCGGAACGTCACTGCCGCGGCCACCGTCGATTCCAACCGGCGGGTTCGCGCACGGCGACTACGTTGGGACTATGCACCCTCCCGAGGCAACAATCCCGCCCCACGGCACCATCCAGATCGATCCGGCGCGGCTGTCCGGGCTGCGTCGCTACAACCTGGTCGTCGGTCTGATCCTCGTCGTCCAGGCGGTTGTGGTGCTCGTGCTGTCCAACGGCTTCACCCTGCCAGTGACCGCCTCGTACCTGGAGGGTCCGCCCGGAACCCCGCTGGCAGAGCCGGTGACCCTGTTGAACACCCCGGTGGGGTTGGCAGTGGCCGGCTTCCTGGCACTGTCCGGTGTCGCCCTGCTCATCGTCGCCACCGTCTGGCACACCGGCTACGCGGCCGACCTCGCCCGCACGCGCAACCGTGCGCGCTGGGTGGAGTACGCCCTCACCTCGTCGATGATGATTGTGCTCATCGCGCAGTTGACCGGCATCACGGACGTCGCCGCCCTGGCAGCGATCTTCGCGGTGAATGCGGCAATGATCTTCTTCGGCTGGCTGCAGGAGGACTACGAATCCCCTGGCGGCGGGTGGTTGCCCTTCATCTTCGGCTGCATCGTCGGGATCATCCCGTGGCTGATCATCGCCTTCTTCGTGGTGTCCCCGGGGTCGGCCTCCGCGGCTTCCCCCCCGGGCTTCGTCTACGGCATCATCATCTCCTTGTTCCTGTTCTTCAACGTGTTCGCGCTCAACCAGTTCCTGCAGTACAAGCAGGTCGGCCGTTGGTCGGACTACCTGGTCGGCGAGCGCACCTACATCACGCTGAGCCTGGTCGCCAAGTCCCTGCTGGCATGGCAGGTCTTCGGCGGCACGCTGGCCCCGTAGAGCAGGTCCGACCCGACCCTGGGCGCCCGTCAGCGCCAGGACTTCAGCGCGTCGGCGATTGCGACTGCGTCGACCGCGCCGCGGGCAACAGCCATGACGAGCTCGAACGCAGAGTCGTCCGGAGCATCAAGGCGGATGTCGTTGAGCCCGAAGAACACAACCGTCGCGAGCCATCCCAGGCGCTCATTGCCGTCCACGAGCGCGCAGTTGCGCACAAGTGACTCCAGCAGGACTGCACACTTCGCATCACGGTCCGTTCAAGGTGCTTGATGCCGAAAGTGCTGCAATCCACCCGGAGCCCGCCTAGCCAGTTGGTCAGTCTTCCCTGACTCAGCGGTTCATCAGAAGACCGCGAAGTCGGGCGCGCAGGGTGTGTAGCCGGTCAACGGCTGCCCGCTTGCGCTTGATGAGGACCAACTCGCGAGGCCCCAGGACCAACTGGTTGCTACTGGGCTGCGAGGAGTCATCCAAGCCCCACTGCGCTCGTGCCACAACCAGCGAATCTCGAACGGCGGTCTGGCGCTGCGCTGCGGTCAGATCGGGAGGGAGTTTCTCCAACACCACCTTGAATTCAAGGCTGTTGAGTGGGGTCGGCTGGAACTCCGCCAGCCTGAAGCCAATCAGATCCAGTTTGGTCAGCTTCTCCACTAGGCCGAGGAAGGACTCAGCGGTGTAGACGCCGCAGTGCGTGTCTACGTATTCCCCACGGGCACTCCTCAGACAGAGTTCGTACGCCCAGAGGTCGGGCTCCTTGTCCTCGCGCCACACGCCCGAGTAGTCGACCTCACCCGACCACAGCCCCAGGGTGTCAACGGCGACGATCCTGCTGTGGAAGTCGTAGATGGAGCGAAGGCTCGGATGTGCCCGACCCGACAGGTATGCGTCGACGAGATCGGCGATCTCAGTTACCCGACGGTTCACATCGAAGCAGAAGCGCTTGTCCGGTATGACCAGCGAGACCTTGCCGCCCACTTCGAGGACATCTGCTACCTGCTCCAGCCAACCAACCGGGTTGGGCAGGTGTTCGAAGACGTGGGATGCGTACACGAAGTCGAAGGGGCTCTCGTTCTTCGTCACTTCAGCCAAAGTGCGGCCATCGGCACCCCAGACGAAGTCGACGTCGACCAAATCGTCCAGATGGGAAGCGAGGTCCGTGTCCTCGGCGTATTTCGACCGGAGCGACTCGGTGTCGGTGTGATCGACGAAGAAGATGTTGGGGTCGTTCCTATCGAACCTGGGATTATGCAGCGCGCCAATCTCCAAGCCGCGATCCGTCGAGGTGTCGATCCCGTCCTGCCACTCGGCCATATCGGACAGTACCAAGCGCGCTACCTGGCATCGCCGTTGGCGATCAAGGCTCCGGCCCACTGCAATCGTTGGATCCCAGCGCGCTGGGATCACTTCACTTTGTTCACGAAGCAGTGGGTGTAGGCGGAGAATCCGGAGCCGGGCGGTGCTGTGGCCTTCAGTCTGCAGGTGCCTGGCCTTCCCGGCTGAGGTCCGCGGAATCATCTGCACGACCGACGCGATCGAGTCCCCGGACTACCCAACTCCGCGCGATCATCAAGGACCGGGGGCACTTCCCCGACGACGTCGCCGTGGTCAAACTGCTCTTGCAGGCTACCCGCGACACCGAGGACAAACGCGACCGCGACCGCGCCAAAGAGCAAGGCAAACTTAGAGGCACCGCTTGGGAGTCGGCTGCATGGCGTTGGGTCACAGTGGTGTGGATAGTCCGCGGAGTGCCCGCCATGCTCATGGTGTGGCTGCTGGCCGCAACAGCCGGTTCACGATCCATAGCCACCGGAGAGATGCGCACTCCAGCCCTTGCCGGTCAGCTCCTGGCAACTGCTGTCGAATCGGCTGCCGTCACCGACTGCTTGTCCCCAGGCTCGCTGTCCAGCACCGCGATCAGGCGGCGGGCCTCCTGCGACTGCATGGCCCCACCCGAGGCATCGACGTGCCACAGGTGCGTCATCAGATCCGTCGTCATGCGGGCAGAATGGCACGAATACCCAGCCCCCGCCGATCGGGTCGTGGACTCAGCATTCAGGCGCACCGGGTCCAGTCCGAGGCGACCACGTCCGAAGATCACGATCACCGGGCAGGGGCATGGCCAACGGTGCGTCCGGTGTGCACGACATCGAAGCTGGGGTTCGTCCGAAGGCAGCCATCAGTGCGGCAGAAGAAGACGCCCCCGTCACCGTGTCGGTCCCGGACATCAGTCCAGGCGCGTCACCGCTGCATCGACAGCTGCGGCCAGAACATCCTGCAGATGGGTGGGAGCACTCGTCGCCGCTTGCCAGGACGCTCCGCTCTCCAGTTCCCAGGCCTCCTGGTGCTCCTCGGGCAGCAGATCCTCGAACCGCACCATGGCGCTCTCCCAGACGTCGACCCGCAGGGAGCCGTCGGCCTTCTCCGAAGCCTCTGCGATGAATACCGGGTCGATACCGGCAATGGCGCGTGCCACTGCTGCCGCAGCGGCAGCGACGACGGCAGGGTCCCGCTCGGAGTCCTGGATGTCAGCCGTCACCGCAGCGATCAGTTGCGGGTCCGGCTCGGGATTCGTCGGCTTGTCCATCGGGACCTCCTCACGCCGGAAGCACACCCCCCGACACTCTGAAACCTACTACTGACCCGGCACCCCCCGCGCGCGACTCAGGCCGATCACTTCCGACAAACCGGGATGCAGGCCACGACCTCCGTGACACTCACCGCAGAGCGGTCATAGTCAGAGCCGGTTGCGGTGCGTCAGGTCGCGATGTCCCGGCGGGCGAACAACAACTCAGTGCCAGGACTTCAGCGCGTCGGCGATTGCGACTGCGTCGACCTCGCTGCGGGCAACAGCCATGACGAGCTCGAACGACGGGTCGTCCGGAGCATCAAGGCGGATGTCGTTGAGCCCGAGGAACACAACCGTCGCGAGCCATGCCAGGCACTTGTTGCCGTCCACCAGAGCGTGGTTGCGCACAATTGACTCCAGCAGGACGGCAACTTTCGCATCAAGGTCCGGGTATGCGTCCTGTCCGTATAGCGCAGCGCGGGGCCGGTGGGCAGCGGCGTCGAGAAGTCCGAGATCGCGCACCGGACCGACGCCGGCACCGGTCCGAGAACCAACTCGATCGCCCCGCTCCGTGGCGCTTCAAGCCGGCCACCGACTGTCACCCATGTCCGTTGGTGAAGCGCGTTAGGGTGGATGACCCTCAGTCGGTGGCGGATAGTCCGTCTCGGATCCCAGCGGCCCTAGCGCTTCTTCGACCCTTTGATGCCGAAGGTGGCAGTGACCAACTTACTGCGCACCCCCAACCCATCGAAAGCCGTCGCGCCCAGGCGGTAGGCACCGGCTGGCAGGGCCTCGGCTTGACCGCGCCTGCCCGTGAGCCTGAGGACGCTGGACCCAGCCCGGATACCGGGCACGATCAGTGCGGTGACCTTGATGTATCGGGTGCACTTCTTCCTGCCACGGTTGGCCGGTGTGATCTTGACACACGCGCGACCGACCCTGCGCCCCGTGGTGCGCCGCTCGATGCCGAAGCGCATGTCCGCGGGGAGGTTGACGGTGAACTTCAGGCGGGCTCCCCCGCGGCCCTTGCCGCCGGGCATCACGGCGCGGCCCTTCGTCATGGGCTTGAAGCGCTTCGGCGTGATGGAGAGCCTGGTGACCTTCGGCGGTGTGTCCACCGGCGTGACGGCGGGAACCGCGTCGACGTTGAGTCGCAACGTGTGGCCGGTTCCAATGGAAGCCGCGCGGCCGACGTAGATGAGGTACTGCCTGGCAAAGGCCTGACCGGTCACAAAGCCGCGGTCCGCGTTCTTCGAGCATCCCCACAGGAGCGGCTCACCAGGGATGGTCACGTCGTACACGGCCACTGCCGCGTCGAAGTCGGAGGCGTGCGGGTCGATGGTGAGCGGACCCCGTCGACCAACACCACGAACCACACACCTCGATGGGACCGACGCGTCGAGTCGCAGTCTGGGGCCTCTGCGCTGCCGAGGCCTCCGGCATATGCGATGTCAAGAATGGTGGTGGTACGCGGTTGGATCCGCAAAGGGTTTTCACGAAGGTCATTTGAGGGCGGCGTGGCCGCACCCGCCGGCAGCAACTCCGCGCTGTAGGTGAACGCCAGGTCGTCGGTGGCGGTGTTGTTCGTCAGCGGCAGCACCACATCGGCCACATTGGCAGAATCCAAGAGACCGTGGCCTCGTAGGCGGCACCCCCCGTCGGGCTCAACGGCGTCACCGACCGCGCCCGGCCAGGACCAGTGGCGGACAGCAATCGCGGCGGTGACACTCCGGCGCCGGGGGTGACAGTAACCCTCACGCGATCGCCGGGGGCCGACGCGTCAGTCTGCAGGATGCGGACGTATCGCGTTGCGAGATGGTCGACCGGGACCGTGCGCACGCCCGTCGCCGGTGATGCCCGACTCAGTACGGCGTCAGTGGCAATCGGAGGACCTTCCTCGCGATGCAGGGAATCCACGGCGGTCGTGGTCCACACGGTCGGATCCCACATGGCGGCCGCGTAGTCGGCATACATGGAGGCGAGCGTCGCGTCCCCCGGTTCGTCGGCGATGGCCTTGGTCAGGATCTCCCGAGCAAGTCCCGGGGTGGTACCACGGAACTTGAAGGAGGTGGCGTGCACCGTCCACAGCCGATGCACGAAGACATCCCCGAAGTGCTCAGAAAGCCACCTGAAGAACAACCACTGCCGGTACCCGCCGTCGCAGGTTTCCAGCTTCCACGAGCCGTATGAGCAGTCCAGCGGCAGGAACGGTTTGCTGAACTGGCTGTCACCGGGATCGACATCCGGCAGTGCGAGCTCCGAGGCCCAGTTCGCCGTGCTCTCGTTGAACAGCCCGAAGGTCTCGATGTAGGCGTCCTGGATGACGTGCATGAACTCGTGCGCACTTCGGAATCGGAATCCCGCCCTGGACAAGGTCGGGGTCATGTAGAGGAACCCGCTGTCGACGAGCCCATCGGCGTAAGTCGCGTTGTCGCTCTCCGCCATCCCCCCGACCCACGTCGGCGACTGCCCGGGTGGGCTCATCAGGTAGACGTCGCTGCGTCCATCACCCCCGCGCGGCGCGTCGTTGACCGGAGGCCGCAGCCCGGCGTTGGGGGTGCCACCGCCTCCTGCGACGAGCCTCGAGTACGACTCCTCGAAGTCTGCCAACGCGCTGGTGACGTAGCCGACACTGGCCGTCGCGGGGTCGTAGTGAACGAGGAAGTGCGCGCTGCCAGCTTGCGCCGGCAATGTCGGACGAACGGTCTCCGCTGCCGCCACCCCCGGAGCCACCAGCACCGACCCGGCCACCGCCATGCCGACCAGCACCGCCACACACGTCTTAGCGAACATGGCACACACCCTTACCTAAGGGGGTGCCGGGCATCCTGCCATCGGGTGCCGACGCCACCCTTCGCCGGCTACATACCCAACGCTACGCCTGCTCGCCACCCCACTCAACCCCTGCATGACAGCCGATCCACCTTGATTCGCACACTTCCGTGGGGTTCACATCAGTACGTCCACCTTGACGCAATCGCCCTCGGATCCCTCAGGGCCGAACCGTCGGCCTGTCCTGGGTGCCGTTGCTGACGTGCGTCCGCCTCACGCCGCAATAGACCATCTTCGCCTCCGTGCGCTGATTCTCAGGGCGGCGATGGACCGATTGCCTGATCCCTCAGGCACATCGGATCACCATTCCGATCACGAGGTCAGATCAGCGTCGACTCTGCCTCATCTCGATGCGATCATGCGGTGTGAGTTGCAACCACACGGACCCGCGCTGGGTCGATGAGGCTATTCATCTGTCTGAGTACGACCCAGCGTGGCCGGAGGCCTTCGAGACCGAAGCCGTTGCGCTGCGTCCGCTGCTCGAAGAGTGGATCACCGGCGGCGTCCATCACGTCGGAAGCACCGCGATTCCGGGCATGATCGCCAAGCCGATCATCGACATCATGATCGGCGTCTCCACGCTTGCGGACAGCCGACCCTGCATCGACGTACTCAGCGCCGCGGGCTGGTGGTATGCCCCCTACCGCCCCGACACCATGCATTGGTTCTGCCGGCCCAGCCCCGCGCGACGTACGCACCATCTGCATCTCGTCCCCACCGGGTCGGACTGGTACCAGGCGGAACTGGCATTCCGCGACTACCTCGTCGCACACCCCGAGGCTGCGGAACAGTACGCGCGGTTGAAGCAGGTGCTGGCGGAACGCTTCCCTAATGATCGCGAGGCGTACACAGACGGCAAGAGTGAGTTCATCGCCCACATCAACGCACTTGCAGCGAAATGGCGCCGCAGCGCGCGGTAGCACTCACGCAAACGACTACTAACGGCCCGCTTGCAGTTCAGTCACATCACGCCGCCGTTGGTGAGATCGTCCAGGCACCGGGTGGTGGGATTCCAGCCTGGTCCCGTGCACGAACGCCTGTGAGGATCGGCTCACCAATCCCATCCCCGGTATACCGGCAGTGAAGCCCTCCGGTGCGGCACGATGGAAGGATTCGGCGCTAGCCACGAGACACGCCGGTGTCCCGATCGGCCGGGGGCTGTCGGGATGGGTGCGGCGTTTCGGGTGCGCCACCGGGGTGGCGCGGGTGCGGACTACGGGTCGTCGAGACTGGTGTGGAAGATGTGGCCGCGGGGGCTGGTCCATTCCAGGGTGGCGCCGGGCTGCATCCGGACGGTCCAGCCGGTGTGGGTTTTCAGCCGGTGGTGGTAGCGGCACAGCGCGGCCAGGTTGCCTTCGTGGGTTCTGCCGGCGGGGTGGGGGATCACATGGTCCAGATCGCACTGCATCGCCGGGCCGGCGGCAGCCGGGGAAGCGGCAGTGCCGGTCACGGGCGCGCACCCAGCGGGCCAGCCCGGGTGCCGGCCGGTAGCCGCGGGACGGCGGCGGCGCGGTGTCAGGTCGATCCGCTGGGCTGCGGTCGCACAGGTCCGCGGTGTGGTGGGGGCTGAGCGGGCCGTGGCCGGCCAGTTCCGGGCCGCCGGGGGTGAGCAGCACCTGCACCGGGACCGGCGTGCCCAGGTCCAGGCCGGTCAGCCGGGCCACGAGCAGGTCGGCGCGGGCCGGGTCGATGCCGCCTTCGATGTTCGCGGCGCCGGCGGCCAGCGCGTTCCAGCAGGCCTGCGCCTCCTCGGCGGACAGGTAGGCGCCGAGGGTGGCCATGCCGTCGGTGTCCGGGGTGATCCACACCCGCCGGGCCCGGACCGCTTTCTTGCGGCGGCGCTGCACCGCGTCCGGGTCGATCGCGGCGACCCGGCGGGTCAGCCAGGCCCGCAGCTGGGCGCGGGTATGCCCTTCGGCGTAGCCGATCGCCTGCTCGGCCAGCCGCACCCGCACCCCCGGGTCCAGTTCGCAGGTGCCATAGGCGATCTCCTGGGCCTTGGGCAGATCGATCCGGCCTGCCCGCAGCCCGGCCAGCACACCGGGCAGTTCCGCGCACAGCTGCTGGGCCAGGTCCACCCGGGCGGCAGCAGCACCGGTGGACCAGTGCAGGCTGGTGGCGATCTCGGCCGGGGCCGGGTCGACCAGCCGGCCCGTGGGGTCGAGGAACGCCGGCTGCTCGGTGGCGACCTGCTCCATGGCCTCCAACTGGCGGGCATGCGCCCAGGCGATCACCGACTCCGCGCCGCAGCCACCTCCACCGGGTCGGCGTCAGCCAGCAGCATCACCTCGACCGCCGCCACCACCGACTCCTCCATACCCCCCACGCTAGAAGAGGGGTACGACAAACAGGGGCCACCAGCGCGGCCTGGGGACAGGGCGTGTCAGCAGTCCACGATGGCCGACGCCAGCACTCCTGGGCCTACGGGCAGCCGACGGGCAAGCCGTATTGCTTGTGCAACCGGTAGCCCAGGTCCGCGGCCGTGACATAGGTGGCCGCGATTCAAGGGATCAGCACGACGTGCTGCGGAGCCGCCCGTGCCAGGCCCTGGTCGAAGGTCGCCAGCAGCCCGTCGTTGCCTGACGCCAGTGCCGTCAGGTACGCATCGGTGACCTGCCGGTGGCCGACCACATGAGCCAAGTCCGCGTCTCGATAGGAGATCGCGTCTGGCCAGAACTCGCAGCGCGGGCTTGCATGCAACGAGGCAAGCAGCCCCCTTGCCGTCGCCTGGCTCTGCCCCAGGCGGATCAGGAAGCGAACCAGGGCTCCCTCGACGATCGGGCACACGGCGATGCGGTCGACGCCGGCCGCCCACGCTGCCACCCGCTGGTGGTGCTCGTGGTCGCTGAGGGTCAGCGCGATCAGCGCATTGGCGTCCAGCAGGTGAGTCCGGCTCACTCGTCGTCCAGCGCCTCTGCCACGTCGTCCGACGTTACGCGGCGCCCGAGGGTCAACATCGGCAGACCGCTGACCGGGTCGGTGGAGATCGTGGCGGGCTCACCCAACGATGCCAGGCCCCGAATCATGAGGTCGGCCAGCGTGGCGGACAGCGACTGGTGACGTTCGGCGGCAAGCCGCTTGGCGCGCTCATGTGCGTCGGGTGGCAGGTCCACGGTCGTTCTCACAAGGTGCATCATAGTCGCATCAGTCTGATGCATCAATCAGATGCGCCGGGAAGTGTCATTTCTCTTCCTCGGCCAGCCAGCCGACCGATCACCGTCGAGCGACTGGAGGTCCTGCAGGATCTGCGAGCAGCACGCTTCGGCCGATGACAGCCGCATCAAGCTCATCGAGACCACCCTTGGCACCGGCGACGGCTTCATCAGGGGGCTGGCGCACTTCGGCCACTCGGACCTGTGCGGCCGATCCGTGGTTGTCTTCGGCAGCGGCAAGGTGGGCCGCGGCGCGGCGTGGCAGGCAAGTTGTGCCGGTGCTGACGTCACGGTCGTCGATCCCGACCCGAGCGCGCGCCCTCCTGGCAACTGCACACTCATCCAGGCCGGCGATCAGGAGACGGTGCGGGCGAGTCTGTCAGAGGCTTGGTGCGTGGTGTCGGCGACTGGCATCCCCGGGGCGCTGGCGCCACTGGCGGAGCTCCTGATCCGATCCGACGCCATCCTGACGAACCTCGGCGCAGAGGACGAGTTCGCCCGGACATGCCGCCGGACCGGTCCTCAACGACAAGGCGCCCGTGAACTTCGCCCTGGCCGAACCGACGCGACTGCGGTACCTCGACGCCACGATGGCCCTTCACAATGCCTGCGCACTCGAACTACTCAGGGGCGGATACCTCGCCGGCATCAACCGTCCCCCGAGGACCGTCGAGGATGAGATCCTGACCGTCGCGCGCACGAGAAGCGTCATCGGAGACGAACTGTCCGCGATCGAAGATGAACTGAGCACCCCGTGACACGACTCCTGATCAGTGATGTGGTCCAGGACCGGTGGGTGGGGCGGGGCCGACGGCCGCAGCACGCGTTCCTGAACGCCGGCGAGCTAGCCCACAACGTCGGCGATACGTGCGCGGGCCTGTTCAGTGGCCGACTGAGCGGAAGGCCCCGGCTCGAACAGCGGCAGCACCGTCACCGCGATGTCGTGGCGGCCCCGAAGTGCGAACCCATGCTTGTGCAGCGCGTCGTGGATACCCTGAGTGGCGATCGGCACGAACGGCGGCAGCGCCGCCCACGGCGCGCAAGGTCGCGACGGGCTGGAAGCGCACAGGGTTCTCGAAGGGTTTCAGGTGTGGCTACCACCCGATCAGGAACAAGAAGCAGATCGAAACTGTTCGCTGCGTGAAGGACGACGTGGTCGTGACGTTCACGAAGCGCTGGGTCGGGACGATACCGTTCCCGACCTATCCCCCGATCCAGTCGCCCGGGACGTCCTCAGACTGACTCCCTCACATCCCGGCGGTCCCCTGATCTCGACACCTGGCCGACCGCCCTTGGCGCTCCCACGTTCTTCCACGCCACGAGGGCCGGCCCGCCGCTGCCGCGGAGGCAACTCCTACATAAGACCAGCGGATTCAAGTGCTTTGCGAGCCGCCCCCTTGGAACCTGCCAGCGTGACTTTGTAGGTCTTTCCGGTGGTCTTGAGGATCAAGACGTCGGATCCGCCAGCCTCGTCGGCCCCGACGGTCGTCTTCAGTTTCACTTTGGACACGGTGTTCCGGTCGACCGCGAAGTTCGCGCGGTTGTCCGCGAGGACCCCCTCCGGTCCCATCTGCAGGTAGAGCTGCACCAACTTGTCGTTGACATGCGGATTGGCCAGCCGTAGGGCCATGCCGCTCTTGCCCTCGCTCTTGGCCTCCTCCTTGCCCTGCTGGGACAACTCCTTCATCCGGGCCACCAGTGATTCGGGCGAAGAGGATGCGGTTGTTGGTGATCACCAGGGAATGCTGGCGGCTCTTGAGGCCGAGGAAACCGGCCTTGAGGGTCACATTGGGGATGAACGACAGGATTCGCTCAGTCGTCCCGTACGGGTATTCGATCGTCATAGCGACTCTCCTCCGTGCAGCACGAGGGGTTTCGGCCGCCCCCTCTCCCAGGGTACGCGCGTGGCAGGGGCGACGACAGAAGAAGCGTAGGGTCACGTCCGGTTCGCCACCGGCCTGATCGACGTCGAACGCCTCGGTTTGCGTGCGTCAGATGGCCTTGCTGCATCATCGACCAGACCCACCCCGGGTCCCGGCTTGAACGACGCCCGCGGCCGCTCAGCACGAAACCTCGGCCGGGCAACGCGTTGTCGTGATTCCGTGGCCGCTCGCCGCAAGTGCCCTCGCCCGGCTGTGTCGACCAGCCGGCATCACGCTGTCAGGCAAGAGTGAGTTCATCGCCGAGGTGCTCGCGCGCGGGGAATGACCGTCGAGCGCGCGATGACGGCCCTCACCGCGCGCGCTGAACCCGCTGCTCGTCCCACACCGGCTCGTCGGACTCGTAGACCACCCCATCAGCACCGAACACGAGAAAGCGGTCGAAACCACGGGCGAACCATCGGTCGTGTGTCACCGCCAGCACGGTGCCTTCGAATGCGTCCAGACCCGCCTCCAGGGCTTCCGCCGACTCCACATCGAGGTTGTCAGTGGGCTCATCGAGCAAGAGCATCGTTGCCCCGGACAGTTCCAACAGGAGGATCTGGAACCTCGCCTGTTGACCGCCGGAGAGCGCATCGAAGGTCTGCTCGGCCGCGTGAGCCAGTTCGTACCTGTCGAGTACGCGAGCGGCCTGCTCTCGACCCATTCCGGACCGCCCGCGACCATCGGCGGTGCGGTCGCCTCGATGCAGGATGTCCAGCAGGGTGCGTCCCATCAGTTCGGGATGCTCGTGGGTCTGGACGAACCAGCCGGGTCGCACGCGAGCGCCGAGTCGGGCGATGCCGGTGTGCGCCACGTGGGCGATCTCGCCGTCACCCACGGGTGAGTGCTCGAGGTCGGGCTCCGACCCTCCCGCGGCGAGCAGTCGGAGGAAGTGCGACTTCCCGGAACCGTTGGAACCCAGAACGGCCACACGTTCGCCGTACCAGACCTCGAGGTCGAAGGGACGCATCAACTCCGCGTCGGACAGCCGCAGTTCGAGGTTCTCGCAGACCAGCGCTCGCTTGCCTGTCCGTCCTCCGGTCAGGCGCATGACCACCCGCTGCTCCCGCGGCTGCTCGGTCGGTGGCCCGGCGTCCTCGAACTTGCGCAACCGGGTCTGGGCCGCCTGGTAGCGGCTTGCCATCCCGTCGTTGTAGGCCGCCTTCTGCCGCAGGGTGTTCACGAGCGTCCTGAGCTTCTGGTGCTCCTCGTCCCAGCGCCGGCGCAACTCGTCGAGTCGCGCGAACCGGTCTCTGCGCGCATCGTGGTAGGAGGCATAGCCGCCGGCATGTGTCCAGGTCCGGTTGCCCGCAGCGCCGAGTTCCACGGTGACCACCCGCGTTGCGGTGTTGGCCAGCAACTCGCGATCGTGGGAGATGAACAGGATCGTCTTGTCCGACTCCCTGATGCGCTGCTCGAGCCAGACCTTCCCTGGTACGTCGAGGTAGTTGTCGGGTTCGTCGAGCAGCAGCACCTCGTCCGGCCCGGCGAGTAGATACTCCAGCGCCAGCCGCTTCTGCTCCCCGCCGGACAATGTGCGCAGTGAACGGTACTTGACTCTGTCGTAGGGCATCCCCAGCGCAGAGGTGGTGCAGACATCCCAGGTCACCTCTGCGTCATAACCGCCGGCGTCGGCGTACTCAGCCAGCGCCTCGGCGTACTTCATCTGGGTGGCGTTGTCGTCCTTGTCCATCAGCGCCAATTCGCATGCCTCGATGGCGCGGGCAGCGGCGCGAACCCGGGGCGGCGCCACGGAGAGCAGCAAGTCCGCCACCGTGGGGTCGGTGATGGCCGCGCCCTCGTCAACCACTCCCTGGCCGACGAACTGCCGCATCACCCCGAGCCCACCTGAACGCGCAATCGCGCCCTCGTGGGCGGCGATGTCACCGATGACGATGCGCAACAAGGTCGTCTTTCCCGAACCGTTGGCCCCGACCAGCGCGACCTTCTGCCCATCGCCCACGCGGAAGGAGGCGTCGTCGAGCAGGACCCGTCCGTCCGGCAAGTCGTAGCGCACGCCAGAGACGTCAACGTGACCCACGGACCTACGGTAAGGCTCGGCGGTGGCCGCAGCGAGGGGGTTTCGCTGACCGGTCCCAGCAGCAGTCAGGCCTCGCTAGGACTCCGGACCGGGATGACCACTTCGTTCCTCCGCAGGAACCACGGCGTCCATGGCGGGTCGAACCGGGCGTACCGAGGTCGACCCACGACAGTCAGTTGCGCCTGAGCCAACAGGTCGAGCAGTTCATTGGTCCGCGCCTCGTAGGTGCTTCGTGACCAGCGCCCGGAGAACGTCAACGCGGCGGCGGTCTGCGCAGGTACCCGCCGCGTGCGCACGGAGGAATCCAGAGGCTCCGGGACATCGTCGGCTGCGAGGTCGGAAGGCATCACGAAACCCACGACGAAGACGCCACTTCTGGGGTCCTTCTCCTGCACCACCGGCGCGGTCATGGCGACCTTGCGCGAGGCCCGGTTGTGCCCTCCGATGAAGCGGGCCAGTTTGGGGAAGGCGAGGTTCCCCGCCACGCCGAACGGTCCGGTGACGTCCACTTCGGCCACAAGGTGTTCGGGGTACCGCCGCAGTTCGAATCCGGGGTACCGCTGGAGCACTTCGTACGGTTGCTGTTCGGTCATGGGTATCACCCCTTGCCCACGGTACGCCGCTGGGCGATCACGCCAACTTCGTGCGCCCTGTGGACAACACCGAAGCGCGGCTGGCCTGGCCGCCGAGACTGGACTGGTGAAATCGAAGGAGGCACGATGGCTCTCATGGCCAGCAGGATGCTCACCCGGGATGATCTTGACGCCCTGCCCGACGACGGCCTGCGCCACGAACTCATCGATGGATCGTTCGTGATGACTCCCGCCCCCGGCATGGCCCACCAGGACCTCGCCTTCGCCCTCGCCAGGGCCTTGCACGCGGCGGCTGAGGGCACCGACCTCAAGGTGGTGATGGCGCCGTACGACGTTGTGATCGGAGCCAACGTCGTGGAGCCCGACATCGTCGTTGCCCCGCGAGCAGCATTCACCGAGCGAGATCTGCAGACGGCCCCACTGCTGGTCGTGGAGGTCCGGTCACCGTCCACCGCGTGGCTGGATGAGGGGCGCAAGCGCAGCCTCTACGAAGAAGCCGGGGTTGCCCACTACTGGCTCGCCGACCCTTTCGAGCCGTCGATCACGATCCTCGAGCTGGTTGACGGCCGGTACGAGCAGACCCAGTTCGCGCGCAACGAAGAGGTGCTGACAATCAGCACGCCACTCGAGATTGACGTGATCCCGGGGAAGTTGGTGAAGGGCTGATCGGACAACGAGTCAGACACCGGAGAGCCGCCACCGGCGCCACGTGGGGATCACGCTGACGGCATCAGCCTCTGGCTTACCGACGCCAACTTAGGCTATGGTCAGTCGCAACGACGCAGGTGGTGCCATTGAACGACCAGGACATGCTCCCGACGATCATCCAGGGTGGGATGGGGGTGGCGGTTTCCGGGTGGCAGCTGGCCCGCTCAGTCAGCCAGACCGGCGAGCTGGGCGTGGTCTCCGGCACCGCCCTGGACGTGGTGTGCGCCCGGCGCCTGATGAGTGGCGACCCCGGTGGGCACATGCGCCAGGCCCTCGCCGCCTTCCCGATCCCGGCGATGGCTCTGCGGGTCATGAAGCGGTACTACATCCACGGCGGCAAGGCCGGCGACGAGGCGTTCCGGGCTGTCCCGCGCTTCACGGTCACGCCACCGGTCGCCCTGCAGGAGTTGACTGTCGTGGGCGCCTTCTGCGAGGTCTGGCTGGCCAAGCAGGAGCATACGGGCCCGGTGGGGATCAACTTCCTGCGCAAGATCGAGATCCCGCTGCCGTTCGGCCTGCTCGGGGCCATGCTGGCCGGGGTCGACTACATCCTGATCGGCGCAGGCAACCCCTCGGAGATGCCCGCTGTGGTCCGCGCGCTGTCCCGGGGCGAGGACGTCGAGTTCGGCGTGCGGGCCCAGGGCCTGCGCTCCGACGACGCGCCCGTGTCCGTGCGCTGCAGCCCGACCGAGCTGCTGGGCGACGCCGGTCGCGGCCTGGCCGTGCCCCGATTCCTGGCCATCATCGCGTCCCTCGACCTCGCTGCCGGCCTGGCCGGTGACCCCTCGACCCGCCCGTTCGGCTTCATCGTCGAGGGGCCGAGCGCCGGCGGGCACAACGCGCCCCCGCGCGGCCCACGACGGGTCGACGAGCTCGGCCAGCCCGTCTACGACGACCGCGACACTGCCGACCTCGACGGGATCGCGGGCCTCGGACTGCCGTTCTGGCTCGCCGGCGGGTACGGCACCCCCGCGGGCTTGGCCGAGGCGCGGGCGGCTGGTGCCCAAGGCATCCAGGTCGGCACAGCGTTCGCCTACAGCCAGGAGTCCGGGCTCGCCGACTCGTTCAAGCGCCAGGTCCTCGCCGAGGTCCTCGCCGGCACCCTGGATGTCCGCAGCGACTGGCGCGCCTCCCCCACCGGCTTCCCGTTCCGGGTCATCCAACTCGAGGGCACCGTCAGCGATCCCGAGATCGCCGCTGGCCGCAAGGCCGTGTGCGACCTCGGCGCCCTGCGAACCCCCTACAAGAAGGCCAACGGCGACATCGATTACCGCTGCCCGGCCGAGCCGCTGGCCGTCTACACCCGCAAGGGTGGACGGGCCCAGAACGCCGAAGGCCGGCAGTGCCTGTGCAACGCCCTGCTCGCGGCGGCCGACTTCCCCCAGCAGCGTCCCGACGGATCCACCGAGCCGGCGATCGTGACCTCCGGCGACGACTTCCGGGCGGTGCTCGCATTGGCCTCGAACGGTTCGGGCGGGGAACCGTACCCCGCACGCGAGGTCGTGGACTACCTGCGCGCCGGACTCACCCCGGTGTGAACCGGACGGGAAACACCGGTTGGCGGGACCTCGGGACCCATGACCGCCGGCAACAGTCCCAGGTCCCGCCAACCGGTCACTGCGACCACCCATTGCGACCCACCGCGTACCTACTAGCCTGAGCGTGAGTCCCGTAGGAGGAAACGAATGAACGCTGACCAGGGGTTGGACGCCGAGACGCTTGGCCAGATGTTGGACGGGCTGAAGGAGTACCTCTCCGGCGTGCTGCCGCCCGAGCGCCAGTTGGAGCTCGACCATGAGGACATCTGTCCTGAGGACACGGTGCGTGCGATGTCGACCGACCTGGGCATCCAACTGGTCTTCGTCCCCGAGGCCTACGGCGGCATGGGCGGTGGGGCGTTCGACTCCTACCTGCTCTGCGAGGTCATGGCCCGCAAGGACATCGGCCTGGCCACCGCCATCTTCGCCACCTTCCTGGGCAGCGACCCGATCCTGGTCGGCGCCACGGAGGAGCAGAAGGAGAAGTGGCTGGGCGCGATCGCCGAGGAGGGCATCGTGTTCGCCTACGGCGCCACCGAGCCCGAGGCCGGGTCCGACCTCGGCGCCATGAAGACCAAGGCCGTCCCGATCGAGGTCGACGGCGAGGTCACCGGCTATCGCATCAGCGGCGCGAAGCAGTGGATCTCCAACGGCACCATCGCTGATGCCACCACCATCCTGGCACTGGCCCCCGGCGGCCCCACGTGGTTCGTTCTCGAGAAGGACACCCCCGGTTTCTCCAGCGCCAAGCCCGAGGACAAGCACGGGATCCGGCTGTCGAACACCGCGGCGCTGTTCCTGGACAACGTCGAGGTACCTCTCGAGAACATGATCGGCGGCGTCGAGGGCAGGGGCCTCGTGCAGGCCCAGCAGGTCTTCGGCTACACCCGCGTGATGGTGGCCGCATTCGGCCTCGGCGGCGGCTGGGAGGCCGTCGACCGCGCGATCGAGTACTCCAAGACGCGCATCTCCGGCGGGTCCCCGCTGGCCCAGAAGCAGGGCTACACGCACAAGCTGATCGTCCCCCACGTCGCCCGGCTCGAGGCCGCGCGCGCGTTCATCGAGGAGACCTCGACGCGCATCGACGCCGGCGAGGGCCCCGACGGGGCGCTCAACACCGAGGGCGCGATCGCCAAGTACCTGGCCACCGAGTCGGGCAACCGCGCTGCCGAGGACGCCATCCAGGCCCTCGGCGGGTACGGTTTCACGCGCGAGTACGTGGTCGAGAAGATCAAGCGAGACGTGCGCATCACCACGATCTACGAGGGCACCTCGGAGATCCTCGAGATGACGATCGCCCGCGACCGCTGGCAGCAGCACCTGAAGTCCCGCGGCGGCTACTATCTGACCGCGGCGCAGGAGATGAACGCCCTGCACGCGATCAACCCGAAGGTGGGGGCCGACATCTGCGCCCTGGCGCTCGAGGCCCTCGCGGGCGTGTTCGCCGCCTGCCAGGCAGGCCGGCTCACCCGCAACCAGCACGTGCTGTTCCGCCTCGGCGAGCTCGTGGCCAACGTGGAGTGCGCAGCCGCGCTGTCCCGACGCGCCGCCGCCGCTGCGGACGGCACCCTGGTGGAGAAGGCCAACCGGCGCTTCGACGCCGACGCCCTGGGCGTCATCGCCCGGATCTTCGCCCGTGAGGCCGCGATGAAGGCCGGCGAGGAGGGCATGCGTTGGGTCATCGGCTCCGCCGACCCCACCCTCGGGCTCGCCGCCACGCTGCCGACCACCCTGCGGTTGGACGCCATCCGCGCCGCACAGGCAGGGCTCATCTCCGACATGACAGCCCTGTCCGACGTCCTCTACGCCTGACCACTGACACCGCGCGACACTCCCAGGAGACACACCATGACCCAGCCCGAGCCGATCGCCATCGTCGGAATCAGCGCGATCATGCCCGACGCGCCGACCGCCCAGGACTTCTGGAGCAACATCCGCGGCGGGCGGTACTCGATCAGCGACGTTCCCACTGATCGCTGGGACCCGGAGCTGTATTACGACGCCGACCCCTACACCCCGGAGGACAAGACGTACTCGAAGATCGGCGGCTGGGTCCGGGAGTTCCCCTGGGAGCCGATGGCGTGGCGGCTCCCCATCCCGCCCAGCGTGGCCGCGCACTTCGACGAGGGCCAGATGTGGTCGGTCAGCGCCTCGCGCTCGGCCCTGCTCGATGCCGGGTGGCCGGACTGGGGCGTGGACTCCGACCGCGTGGGCGTGATCCTCGGCAGTGCGCTCGGGGGCGACAAGTACGTGCGCACGACCCTGCGCATCGCCTACCCGGAGTTCGACCGGGAGCTAGCGGCATCGCCGTCGTTCGCGGCACTACCGGCGGACGTCCAGACGGCGATCCGGGCCGAGGCCCGCGAGCGGTTCGTCTCCGGCCTGCCGATCATCACCGAGGACACCATGCCCGGTGAGTTGTCGAACGTCCTGGCCGGCCGGGTCGCGGCCCTGTTCAACCTGCGCGGACCGAACTTCACCACCGATGCCGCCTGCGCCTCGGCGCTGGCGGGCATGAGCGCCGCCATCGCCGGCCTACAGGCCCATCAGTACGACGCCTGCATCTCCGGGGGCATCGACCACAACATGGCACCCGGCGCCTTCGTGAGGTTCTGCAAGATCGGTGCCCTGTCCGCAACCGG
The DNA here is from genome assembly GCA_963733395.1 of uncultured Actinomycetota bacterium. GTDB lineage: Bacteria > Actinomycetota > Actinomycetes > S36-B12 > UBA10799 > JADKAV01. Next base: position 25,054 of record CAVTCZ010000013.1, on the reverse strand, counting down.
GACACGGCCGTTCGACGCGGGCGCCGACGGCTTCGTGATGGGCGAGGGTGCTGCGCTCTTCGTGCTCAAGCGTCTCTCGGATGCCGAGAAGGCCGGGGACCACGTGTATGCGGTCATCCTGGGGATCGGCGGCTCGTCGGACGGCAAGGGCAAGGGCATCACCGCGCCCAACCCGGTCGGCCAGAAGCTCGCGGTCAGCCGGGCGTGGCGCAACGCTGGAGTCGATCCGGGCTCCATCGGGATGCTCGAAGCACACGGCACGTCCACCCGGGTGGGCGACGCCACCGAACTCGGCGCCCTCGACGAGATCTTCGCCGCCCATGGGGTGGCCCCCGGGTCCATCGCCCTGGGCTCGGTCAAGTCCAACATCGGCCACCTGAAGGCCGCTGCTGGCGCCGCGGGCATGTTCAAGGCCGTCATGAGCCTGAACGACAAGGTGCTGCCCCCGAGCCTGCATTTCCAGGACCCCAACCCGAACGTGGACTGGGCCTCGACCCCGTTCCGCGTGAACACCGAGCTGCGCGAGTGGACCCACTCCGGTCCGGAACCCCGGCGCGCAGGTGTGAGCGCCTTCGGCTTCGGCGGGACCAACTTCCACATCGCCCTCGAGGAGTACGAGCCCGGCCGGCACAAGGCACCCGACGCCGCGCGCGTGTTCGCCGGCGCCGACATCGCGGGCACGACGGCTGCCCCCGCCGCCCCTGCGGCCGCACCGGCACCTGCTGCGACAGCCGCCGCCCGCAAGACCCCCCTGCGCGGCGCCGCCGTGGTCGGTGGCCGCGACGAGGCCGATGTCGTCGCACAGCTCAAGGCGCTGTCCGCCGAGGCCGCAGCCGGCCGCGCCCCCGCCCAGGTGGCACCGGACCCCGCGCTGGCGGCCGCCGCCATCCGCGTGGCCATCGACTACGCCGACGCGGCTGACCTGGCCAAGAAGGCCGACAAGGCCGTCCAGGCATTCGGCGCCGACAACCCGGCGATGTGGAAGCTGCTTCGCTCGCAGGGTGTCTTCGTCGGCCGCGGCCCGGCCCCGAAGGTCGCGTTCCTGTTCACCGGGCAGGGCTCGCAGTACGTCAACATGCTCGCCGAGTTGCGCGACCAGGAGCCGATCGTGCGCGCGGTCTACGACGAGGCCGACCGGATCATGACCCCACTGCTGGGCAAGCCCCTGTCGGACTACGTGTTCGCCGACTCCGCGGACCCCGAGGCAGTCTCGCGCCTCGACGCCCAGCTCCTGCAGACCGAGATCACCCAGCCCGCGGTGCTGACCACCGACGCCGCCCTGGCCCAACTGCTGGCTGGCTACGGGATCACCCCCGACCTGGTCATGGGCCACAGCCTCGGTGAGTACGGCGCCCTGGTGGCGTCTGGTGCGCTGAGCTTCGACGCAGCACTGGAGGCCGTCAGCGCCCGCGGCCGGGAGATGACCCACGTCTCGCAGGCGGACAACGGCGCGATGGCCGCGGTCTTCGGGCCAATGTCCGACATCGAGCGGATCGTGGCCGAGGTCGACGGGTACGTCGTCGTGGCCAACATCAACTCCAACACCCAGGCCGTCATCGGCGGTGCGACCACCGCCGTCGAGGCCGCCGTGGCCGCGTTCCAGGCCGCCGGGATGACTGCCATGCGCATTCCGGTCTCGCACGCGTTCCACACGCAGATCGTGGCCGGGGCCAGCGGGCCCCTGAAGGTCGCGATGCGCCGCCTCCAGGTTCGCGCACCCGAGCCTGCCCATCGTGGCGAACGTGACCGGCGAGTTCTACCCGGTGCCGGCGGATACCGAGACCATGCTCGAGATCCTCGGCCGGCAGATCGCCGAGCCAGTCCAGTTCGTCAAGGGCCTGCACACCCTCTACGAGGCCGGCGCGCGGGTCTTCGTCGAGGTTGGCCCGAAGAAGGCCCTGCACGGTTTCGTCGAGGAGGTTCTCGGTTCCGAGCACGACGATGTCCTTGCACTGTTCACCAACCACCCGAAGCTCGGCGACATCGCCTCGTTCAACCAGGCGCTCTGCGGGCTGTACGCGGCAGGCCTGGGCCTCGCCCCGGTGACCGCCCCCGCGCCGCCGCCGGCCCCGGCTCCCATCGCCAACCCCACGCTCGCCACCCCCACCCCCGCGCCCTCCGCCACGACCCCGAGGATCCCCATGTCGACCGCCCGTTACGAGGAACTGGGCCGGCTGTTCGCCGGCGTGCTGGAGCAGGGCCTGCGGGTCTACTCCGGCGAGCCCGGCACCGTCAGCGCACCCGCTGGCCCCGCTGGCGCGACGCAGATCTCGAGCGCCCCGGTGGCCGTCACGGGTGCCGCCCTGGGCCTGCCGGGGGTGGACCGCGTCTTCGACGACGAGAACATCGCGCACATCCTCGACGGGCAGCAGTTCATCGACGTCATCCCGCACCGCTTCCGCGAGGCGATCGTCGACAAGCGGATCACCCGCCTGGTGAAGAAGGCCGGGCAGGACCCCGTGTTCGAGACCATCGACGACGAGGCCGGCGTCATCAAACTGGCCGGCCGCGGCGCGCCCTTGGATGTCGTCGAGGAGTTCGGCGTCGAGGCCGCCCGCGACGCCGCCCTGGACCGCACGACCCGCCTGGCGCTGGGCGCCGGGTTCGACGCGCTGCGCGACGCGGGCATCCCCCTGGTCATGCGCTACCGGTCGACCACCCTGGGCACGATGCTGCCCGAGAAGTGGGGCCTGCCCGAGTCGATGCGCGACGACACCGGCGTCATCTTCGCCTCCGCCTTCCCGGGGTATGGCGAGTTCGCCTCCGACATCGAGAAGTACATGACCGACCGGGGCCGGCGCGAGCAGGTCCTGGCCCTGGAGGCCGTCCGGGCACGCATGACCGGCGACGAGCCCGCCGCCGCGGAGGTCGACCGCCGGATCGCAGAGCTGCGCCACCTGCTGGAGGTCGAGCGCTTCGAGTACGACCGCCGCTTCATCTTCCGCTGCCTGGCGATGGGGCACTCGCAGTTCGCCGAACTGATCGGCGCCCGCGGGCCGAACACCCAGATCAACGCCGCATGCGCCAGCACGACCCAGGCCGTGTCGCTGGCCGAGGACTGGATTCGCACCGGCCGCTGCCGCCGCGTGGTCGTGGTGTCCGCCGACGACGTGAGCAGCGATGTCCTGCTGCCCTGGGTCGGCTCGGGCTTCCTGGCCTCCGGCGCCGCTGCCATCGAGGACGTCGCCAGCGAGGTCGCCACCCCGTTCGATCGCCGCCGCCACGGGATGATTGTCGGCATGGGCGCCGCAGCGTTCGTCGTCGAGTCCGCCGAGGCCGCGCGCGAACGTGGCCTGCAGCCGATCTGCGAGGTGCTCGCATCCGTCACCGCGAACAGTGCCTTCCACGGCACGCGCCTGGACGTGGACCACGTCGGCCAGGTCATGGAGAGCCTGATCCGCACCGCCGAGGCCCGCGGGATCGACCGCACGCAGATCGCCCCGCAGACGGTGTTCGTCTCCCACGAGACCTACACGCCGGCCCGGGGCGGCTCTGCGGCCGCGGAGATCAACGCGCTGCGCCGGGTGTTCGGCGCCGCCGCCAGTTCCATCGTGATCACCAACACCAAGGGCTTCACGGGCCACGCCATGGGCGCCGGCATCGAGGACGTCGTGGCGATCAAGGCGTTGGAGACCGGGATCGTCCCGCCGGTGCCCAACTACAAGGAGCCCGACCCCGAACTCGGCACGCTGAACCTGTCCCTCGGCGGTGCCTACCCGGTGAACTACGCCCTGCGCCTGGCCGCCGGCTTCGGCTCGCAGATCGCGATGACCCTGCTGCGCTGGACCCCCATGCCCGACGGCCGTCGGCGCGCACCCAGCGAGCTCGGATACGCCTACCGGATCGTCGACCCGGCCGCGTGGGAGCGCTGGCTGGCCGACGCCGCCGGTCGCGCCGGCGCTGCCCTCGAGGTGGACCACCATCGACTGCGGATCGTTGACGAGGGTGCCCCGACCGCGGCTCCGGTCGCCCCGGCCGCGCCTGCCGTCCCGGTGGCTCCGGCCGCGCCGGCTCCGGTGGTCACCGCGGCACCGCCACTTGCGCCGGCGCCCGAAGCTGCTCCGGTCGCCCCGGCTGTCGACCCCTTGGCCGCCGAGGTCGTGGGGATCGTCTCGGAGATGACCGGCTACCCACCGGAACTGCTCGACGTCGACCTCGACCTCGAGGCCGACCTGGGGGTCGACACCGTCAAGCAGGCCGAGGTGTTCGCCGCGGTCCGCGACAAGTTCGGTGTGGAACGCGACGAGAACCTGGCGCTGCGCGACTTCCCGACCCTGACCCACGTCATCGGCTGGGTCCGCGACAAGACCGGCATCCAGCCGGCGGCCGCGACCCCGGCCGCGCCTGCTGCCGCTCCAGCCGCCCCGGTTGCAGCACCCGCCAGCGGCGCCCCCGCCGGCGACGAGGTCACCGACTCCGTGGTGGCCATCGTGGCCGAGATGACCGGCTACCCCGCCGAACTGCTGGACCTGGACCTCGACCTCGAGGCCGACCTGGGGGTCGACACCGTCAAGCAGGCCGAGGTGTTCGCCGCGGTCCGCGACAAGTTCGGTGTGGAACGCGACGAGAACCTGGCAGCTGCGCGACTTCCCGACCCTGACCCACGTCATCGGCTGGGTCCGCGACAAGACCGGCATCCAGCCGGCGGCCGCGACCCCGGCCGCGCCTGCTGCCGCTCCAGCCGCCCCGGTTGCAGCACCCGCCAGCGGCGCCCCCGCCGGCGACGAGGTCACCGACTCCGTGGTGGCCATCGTGGCCGAGATGACCGGCTACCCCGCCGAACTGCTGGACCTGGACCTCGACCTCGAGGCCGACCTGGGGGTCGACACCGTCAAGCAGGCCGAGGTGTTCGCCGCGGTCCGCGACACGTTCGGTGTGGAACGCGACGAGAACCTGCAACTGCGCGACTTCCCGACCCTGACCCACGTCATCGGCTGGGTCCGCGACAAGACCGGCATCCAGCCGGCGGCCGCGACCCCGGCCGCGCCTGCTGCCGCTCCAGCCGCCCCGGTTGCAGCACCCGTCAGCGGCGCCCCCGCCGGCGACGAGGTCACCGACTCCGTGGTGGCCATCGTGGCCGAGATGACCGGCTACCCCGCCGAACTGCTGGACCTGGACCTCGACCTCGAGGCCGACCTGGGGGTCGACACCGTCAAGCAGGCCGAGGTGTTCGCCGCGGTCCGCGACAGGTTCGGTGTGGAACGCGACGAGAACCTGCAACTGCGCGACTTCCCGACCCTGACCCACGTCATCGGCTGGGTCCGCGACAAGACCGGCATCCAGCCGGCGGCCGCGACCCCGGCCGCGCCTGCTGCCGCTCCGCCGCCCCGGTTGCAGCACCCGTCAGCGGCGCCCCCGCCGGCGACGAGGTCACCGACTCCGTGGTGGCCATCGTGGCCGAGATGACCGGCTACCCCGCCGAACTGCTGGACCTGGACCTCGACCTCGAGGCCGACCTGGGGGTCGACACCGTCAAGCAGGCCGAGGTGTTCGCCGCGGTCCGCGACCGGTTCGGTGTCGAACGCGACGAGAACCTGCAACTGCGCGACTTCCCGACCCTGACCCACGTCATCGGCTGGGTCCGCGACAAGACCGGCATCCAGCCGGCGGCCGCGACCCCGGCCGCGACAACCGAGGGGCAACCGATCGCCGCAGCCCCCGCCGCGCCGTCGGCCACCGCGCCGAAGTTCGTGGGCGACTTCGCCGCCGTCGACGCCCTCCCCCGGCGGGTCCCGATGCCGGCGATGCGCCCGGCCCTGGCCGCGTGCGTCCCGACCGGCGTGGAGCTCGGCGCGGGTTCGCGCATCCTCGTCGTGCTCGACGAGGGCGGTGTGGGCGCAGCCCTGGTCAAGAAGCTGGCCAAGCGCGGCGCGGAGGTCCTGGCGGTCGAGGCCGCCACAGCCACCGACGACCTGCTGGCCCAGGTTGCCCAGTGGAGCACCGAGCAGCCGCTCACGGGCGTCTACTGGCTGCCGTCCCTGGACGACGAGGGCCCGCTGGGCGAGCTCGACCTCGCCGGCTGGCGCGAGGCCCTGCGCCGTCGCGTGGTCGCGCTGCACGCCCTGTTCCACCAGGTCATCGACGCCAAGCCGTTCCTCGTCACCGGCTCCCGCCTCGGCGGGTTCCACGGCCACGACGCGGCCGGGGCGACCTCGCCGCTGGGGGGTGCTGTCGTCGGCTTCGCGAAGTCGTACAAGCGAGAGCACCCCGACGTCCTGGTCAAGGCTGTGGACTTCCCCGCCAGCCGGAAGACCGCCGCGCTGGCCGACACCCTGGTCGATGAGACGCTGGCCGACCCCGGCTGCGTCGAGATCGGGCGCGTCGACGACCAGCGCTGGGGCGTCGGCCTTGCCGAGGTCGCGTTCCCGCCGGTCGACTCCCCGGAGCCAGGCGCGATGGAGCTGGGCACCGACTCGGTGTTCCTCATCACCGGCGCCGCAGGCAGCATCGTCTCGGCAATCACTGCGGACCTCGCGACACACTCCGGCGGCACGTTCCACCTGCTGGATCTTGCACCTGCACCCGACCCCGCGGACGCAGACCTGCAGCGCTACCTCGCCGACCCGAACTCGCTCAAGGGGACCATCGCCGAGCAGATCGCCGCCCGCGGCGAGAAGCCGACCCCGGTCCTGATCGAAAGGGAACTGGCCAGGTTCGAGCGGCTGGCCTCGGCGCTGTCCGCCATCGACGCGGTCACCAGCGCCGGCGGCACAGCGCACTACCACTGCGTCGATCTGCGCGACGGCGAGGCCGTGGCCGCAGTCATGGATCAGATCCGCGAGGCCCATGGCCGGATCGACGTGCTCCTGCACGCCGCGGGCCTGGAGATCAGCAAGGGCCTGGCCAAGAAGGAGCGGGCAGAGTTCGAGCTGGTCTTCGGTGTGAAGGCCGACGGCTGGTTCAACCTCATGAAGGCTGCCGGCGACATGCCGATCGGCGCCACCGTCGCGTTCAGCTCGGTGGCCGGCCGGTTCGGCAACCCCGGGCAGACCGACTACGCCGCCGCCAACAACCTGCTGTGCAGCATCGCCAGCGGCATGCGGCGCACCCGCCCGGACACCCGGGGCATCGCGCTGGACTGGACAGCGTGGGCAGGCATCGGCATGGCCACGCGCGGCTCGATCCCGAAGATCATGGCGGGCCTCGGCGTGCAGATGCTGCCCCCCGAGGCGGGCATCGCCTGGATCCGCCGAGAGCTCACCAGCGGCCCCGGCAGGGGCGAGGTCGTCGTCGCCGGCAGGTTGGGCAAGATGGCTGAGGAGCTCGACGCGGCACCCGGTGTCGACCCGGAAGCATTCGTCGAGGCCTGCGCCCAGGCCGGCCCGATGGTCGGTGAGGTGGTTCGGGCCAGCGTGAACGACGGCCTGGTCGTCAGCACCACACTGGACCCGAAGGAGCAGCCGTTCCTGAACGACCACCGCAGTGACCGAGTCACCGCCCTGCTGCCCGCTGTCATGGGCATCGAGGGCATGGTGGAGACCGCGCGCCTGCTGGCGCCGGACTGGGCCTTGGCGGCGGTCGAGGACGTGGACTTCCTGGCACCGCTGAAGTTCTACCGCGACGAGCCGCGCACGCTGACGATCAGCGCGCTGGTCCACCCCGACGGCGAGGACCTGCTGGCCGAGTGCCGGGTCGAGGCCGAGCGCCAGCTGCCCGGATCGGACGCCCCGACCCGGACGACGCACTTCACCGGCCGGGTCCGGCTCACCCGATCGGAGCCAGCGGCACAGCACGCGGACCCACCGGTGCGTGAGGGCGCCGAGGTCACCGCGGATGACGTCTACGCGGCGTACTTCCACGGCCCCGCCTACCAGGTGGTCGGCGCGGCGTGGCGCGATGGGGACCGCTCGGCGGCGCAGTTCGCCTCCGACCTGCCCGCCAACCACACCCCGAGCGACCAGCCGACGCAGGCCGCCCCCCGCCTGATCGAGCTGTGCTTCCAGGCCGCCGGGCTCTGGGAGGCTGGTCGCGACGGGCGCATGGCCCTACCCACGCACGTCACCCGCGCGGTCGTGCTGCGCGCGGCGGGCGAGGCTGCCGAGGGTCCCCTGACCGTCACCGCGCAGCCACGGCCCAGCGGGGTTCGACTGCATCGTCACCGATCCCTCGGGCTCGGTCCTGGTCCGGTTGGAGGGTTACCGCACCGTTGAGTTCCCCCAGCCACTGCCCGATGATGTGCAGGCACCCATCCGTGCGGTGATGGCGGACTGACGACACGATGGGCGCACCACGTAGGGGCATGCAGGCACCGGAGGCAGAACAGGTGGCGGTCGTGAAGGTCGAAGTACCGGTGCTGGTCGAGGAGTCCGGGCATGCGTGGGCCCTGCCAGCCTGCCGTACGCTCACCGGGGCCGGCCTGGCGCCCGGATCCCTCGTGGAGAGCCCAGCGCTCGACGCCGCCTCGGTTGATGTGGCTTCCCGGACGGCCCGCGAGGCCGCGCTGATGCTCGGTCCCGGCCGCCACGACATCGACCTGGCGGTGACGGTGGATCCGGCCCCGGCGGCCACCCCCGACGATGCACCGGTCGGCACACCCCTGGATGGGTGGGCGCTGGCCGAGGAACTGCTGGCCGTCGACCTGACGGAGCTGGGGGACGCTGAGCCCCCGGCCGCCTCGGGGCACGCCATCGAGGCGCGGCTGTCCGCGGCCGATGCGCCCGATGATGCGCAGCTGCTGTACCTGCGACCACCGCAGGGTCCGGGAGTCCAAGTCGTCGAGCGCGGCGAGGTGGGTGCGGCCGTCGGCTCGGGCGTCGTCCTGCGCATCGTCGCCCACGGCCATGACCGAGCCACCGCGCTGGCCCGACTTCACCACGCCCTGTCCAACTGTGCGGTCGTAGTCGCGAACTGCGCCACCAACCGCCCGGCACTGCTCGCTGCCGTCGCCGCCGAGATGGCCGACGCTCCAGCGCGGCCGCGCCCGGCGTCCGACCCCGTGGTCGTCCTGGTCGCGGCGGTGCGGGCCAGCGACTCCCAGCGCGACACCCAGCGGGCGGCCTTCCACGCTCGTGCCGCCCGGGGCCGTCCGGAACCAGTTGACGCAGCCGGAGTGTCCACGAGCCTCAACTACGACGGCCAGCAGTACTCCCTGCAGGTGTTCCAGACCGGGCCGCGCACCTACCGCGTCGACGCGGGGGACGCCGTGGCCGAGGTGGCTATCGCCAGGGCCAACGACTTCGAGTGGACCGTCACGGCCGCGGGCCGCGATCGCCACGTCGTCGTCGCCTCGCATGGAACCGGCTGCCTGCTCGAGCTCGACGGGATCGCCCACCGGGTCGACCGCGACGAGGGCATCACCGTGCGCGCGCAGTGGCCGGCCCTCATCGTCTCGGTCGTCGTCTCCCCAGGACAGGACGTGGCCGAGGGTGATCCCCTCGTCATCGTCGAGGCGATGAAGATGGAGTCCACGCTGCGGGCGCCGTTCGCCGGAACGATCACGTCTGTGGCAGTGCTGCCCAATGAGCAGGTGTATTCCGGCGCCCCGCTGGTCCTGATCCGCCCGGCATCGCGCGGGGACGCGGCGAGCAACGTCCAGCCGACCAACGGCTCGCGAGTCAGCTTCGTCGGCATGGCGCTGTCCGACACGTCCGGCCGCCCGCCGTTCGAGCGGGTCTACGCCGCCCTGCGCGACTACCTGCTGGGCTACGAGCTCGACCCCGCGGCACTCTCGGCGCTGCTGGCCGAGCAGCATTCGTTCGCCAACCGCGCCAGCGCCGGCGACACCAAGCTGCTGGCGGCCGAGGACGGCTTCCTGGACCTGTTCACCGACCTCGGCCTGCTCTGGCAGTCCGAGCGTGAGGGCGGCGCCCAGTCCGACCTGCGCGTGACCACCGCACGCGAGCACCTGCTGGGCTACATCCAGTGGCTGGACCCGGACCGGGCGGGCCTGCCCGTCCAGATGCGTCGCCGCCTGTCCAAGGTCCTGGCCCACTACGGCGTGTCCGACCTGCGCCGCAACCCGCACCTGGAGCAGGCCGTCGTCCTGCTGTTCGGAGCCCAAGCGCGGCGCCCGCAGCTGGCCCGAGTCGTGACCGGCATCCTCGAGCGACGCCTGCGCTACCGCGACCGCATCCTGCCGTTCGTCGACGACTCGGCACGGACCCGCTACGACCGCCTGATCGCATCGACCCATGAGCAGCTCGAGTACGTGGCCGACCTCGCCCGGGACGCCCGGTTCCGGTTCATCGACGAGCCGGTGGTGGAGGCCGGACGCGCCCAGACACAGGCCCGCATGGAGGCCCACCTCGACGCCCTTGCCGAGGACCCCAACCGCCCCGAGCGCGCCGAGCGCATCGCGGCCCTGGTGGAAGCCCCCCAGCCGATGCGCCAGCTGATCCTGCGCCGGCGCATGGCTGGCGCCGACAAAGACCTGCAGGCCGTACTCCTGGAGATCCGCGCAAGGCGTTGGTACCGGAACCGCCCGATCCGCGACCTGCAGGTCGTGGAGGTTGACGGGATCATGCTCTGCCACGCCGACTACGACTTCGAGGGGCGATCGATCCATCTGGTCCTGGCTTTCACGCCGTTGCGAGACGTCCGCACGGTGGGCGCAGCCGTTGCCCGCCACCTAGCCGACGTGGACCCGAACCGCAACCCGGTCGTCGACCTCATGACGTGGCGGGCCGAGAGCCAGCCGAACGGCGACGACCTCTCCGCGGTGGTCGCCGATCTGGTCGGCGCCTGGGACCTGGGCCGACCGATCTGGCGCCTCGACGTGACCGTGACCAGCACGGCAGCCGACGTCGACCCGGAGAACCAGACCCAGTACTTCACGTTCCGCACGGGTGAGGACGGCGCTCTGGCCGAGGACCGCTTCTACCGCAACCTCCACCCGATGCTGGCCAAGCGCCTCGAACTGTGGCGCCTGGGGAATTTCGAGCTGACCCGCCTGCCCTCGATGGAGGACGTGTACCTGTTCCACGGCGTGGCTCGCGACAACCCCAAAGACCATCGCCTGTTCGCGCTGGCCGAGGTCCGCGACATGACCGTCGTTCCCGATTCGCGCGGCGGCACCCCGGGCTACCCGAACCTGTGGCGGATGGGCCTACAGGCGATCATCGCCATGCGCCGGGCCCGGGCCACGTTCCCGGAGCGCGACCGCCCGCAGGCCAACCGGATCACCCTGTTCGTGCGGCCGCCCTGGACGGTGCCCCGGGAGCATTGGTCGGACCTCGCCGAGATGATGATCCCGCTGGCTGGCGGCGCCGGCTTGGAGTTGGTGGTCCTGCGCACGTCGATCCCCCAGCCCGACGGGACGCTGAAGCCCACCGTGCTCAATGTCGATGGCATCATCACCCGGGACATCACGGTCTCCGAGGAGCCCGTCCGCGACGACATCGTGCGCCCGCTCACCCGCTACCGGCAGAAGGTGCTCACCGCGCAGCGGTTCGGGGTGCCCTACCCGTTCGAGATCCTGCGGATGTTCGCCCCGCAGCCCGGCATCGTCGGCAAGTTCCTTCCGGCGCACTTCGTGGAGCACGACCTCGACGAGTCGGGCGAGGTCCTGGTCCCGGTCGCGCGGGAGCCCGGCCTGAACAGTTCCAATCTGGTCGTCGGGCTGCTCACCACCTACACCGCGGCCTATCCCGAGGGCATGACCCGGGTGATCATGCTGTCCGACCCGACCCGCGGGTTGGGCAACCTTGCCGAGCCGGAGTGCCGGATCGTGAACGCGGCGCTGGCCCTGGCCGCGGACATGGGCGTGCCCGTCGAGTGGTTCGCGGTCTCCTCCGGTGCCCTGATCTCGATGGAGTCCGGCACGGAGAACATGGACTGGATCGCACTCACCCTGCGCCGGATCATCGAGTTCACCCAGGGGGGCGGCGAGATCAACATCGTCGTTACCGGCATCAACGTCGGCGGCCAGCCCTATTGGAACGCTGAGGCCACGATGCTCATGCACACTCGCGGCATCCTCATCATGACCCCGGGCAGCTCGATGGTGCTCACCGGCAAGCAGGCGCTGGACTTCTCCGGTGGCGTGTCCGCCGACGACAACCTCGGCATCGGCGGCTACGAGCGGGTGATGGGCCCCAACGGTCAGGCGCAGTACTGGGCGCCGTCGCTGGCCGACGCATGCGAGTTGCTGCTGCACCACTACGAGCACACGTACGTCAAGCCCGGCGAGCGATTCCCGCGCCGGATCCAGACGACCGACCCGTTCAACCGCGACGTCCGGCCGTTCCCGCATGCTGCGGTCCCCGACTGCGACTTCACCGTCGTGGGCGACGTCTTCTCCGCTGAGCACAACCCGGAGCGCAAGAAGCCCTTCGACGTGCGGTCGGTGATGCGGTCGGTGACCGATCAGGACAGCGAGCCGCTGGAGCGCTGGGAGCGCTGGCGCGGGGGCGAGAACTCCGTGGTCTGGGATGCCCGCGTCGGCGGGATAAGCGTCTGCATGCTCGGCCTGGAGTCCCGGCCGATCGCGCGACGCGGTTTCGTCCCCGCCGACGGCCCGCCGTCATGGACGTCGGGCACGCTGTTCCCGCAGGCGTCGCGAAAGACCGCCCGGGCGGTGACGGCCGCGAGCGGCAACCGCCCGCTGGTCGTGCTGGCGAACCTGTCGGGCTTCGACGGGTCACCTGAGTCGATGCGGCACTGGCAGCTGGAGTACGGCGCGGAGATCGGCCGGGCGGTGACCAACTTCAAGGGCCCCATCGTGTTCGTCGTGATCTCGCGGTACCACGGTGGTGCGTTCGTCGTGTTCTCCAAGGCCCTGAACCCCCAGATGGAGGTCGTGGCGGTCGAGGGCTCGTATGCGTCGGTGATCGGGGGCGCCCCGGCTGCGGCGACGGTGTTCGCCCGCGAGGTTCGCGGACGTGTGAACGCCGATCCCCGCGTGGTCGCGGCCAAGAAGCTGCTGGCTGAGTCCTCCGGCGCCGAGGCGACCGAGCGGCGAGCGCGGTTGGCGGAGATCACCGAGCAGGTGCGCTCGGAGAAGCTCGGCGAGGCCGCGGGCGAGTTCGACGCCGTGCACACGATCGACCGGGCCTTGGCGATGGGATCGGTGGACCGGATCATCTCCGCGGCGGACCTGCGCCCCTACGTCATCGACGCCCTCGAGCGCGGAATGGCCAGAGGACCAGACGCGGGAGTAACGCGGCATCGGCCGGGGCCCTACTCGACCAGGGGCTGATTCACCCACGAGTGGATGGGTTCGGCCTGCGAGAGGTCGGCTGAGCCCGGCAGCACCTGCGGGGGCTCGGCCAGGCCGGTGGCCGCCACGACGGTGAGCAGGAAGACGCCGTCCCGGCGCCACCATCCGGGGAACCGGCCAGCTCCCGATGCCACGCTCAGGCGCTGCCACTGGCCGGCTCCGGTGCTGAGGCCCGACGGATCCTCCAGGACGACCTCGACCGTCCGGGTGTCCGCGCGCAAGCCGGTGCGCAGGACCTTCAGGGCGCTCTCCTTGGCCGACCAGATCAGGTTCGCTGCTGCATCGTGCCCGTCGGAGCCGGGGGCGGTCGCGACGACGTCGCGCTCAGCGGTCGTCAGGAAGTCGCGGACGAACCCGTCGCTGCGCGGTTCGACGATCTCGAGGTCGACCCCGACGGCACCGAGGTCCGGCCCAACGAGGCACACCGACCAGCCGGCCCGGTCGGTCAGGGAGATGTCCAGGCCGAGGGTCCGGCCGTCGACCTCGACGTAGGGCGCACCGGTCATCCGGTTGAGGACCCCGATGCGGCCAAGGCTGACCGGGTCGCCCGCGTGCCCGACCGCGGCAGCCACCGCGCACTTGCCGGCGTAACGGCGAAGCAGGTACTCGGTGCGGCGCTTGGTGAATCGCATTGCGGAGGCCCGCGCGGCCTCGGTCCCGGTCAACCACTGCTGACCCTCCGGCACCTGCGACTCGCCGCGCACCAGCCACTGCATCTGGTCAGGGTAGCCGACAACCGCGACTTCAGCCGCGTCCGTGCGACGATCAACTCGGCCCAGGGCTGATAGAAGTTCGATCCAGTCAGGCCGGGCAAGGTGTTCGGCCACCAAGGTTCAGGATGCCCAACCTGCTCGCGCGGGCCTATGCCGTAGTCCGCGCACCAGACAGTGCGCACCAGTGCCTGCGGGGTCTCCTGGGCTGCCCACCTGTAGGCGATGTTCCTGCGTGTGATGAGCGTCTTGTCCACCGTGAGCGTGGCACTTCCTGCGACAGCAGGGAATTCCATGTCGGCCGAGGAATCACACCCAGCCAGAAGGACGGCGCCCGGCAGGCCGTCTGCGATTGCAGTCGCGGCTCCAGTTCCCCTGGAGCCCCCACCGAAGTCCTTCGGCCGAACTTGATCCCGATCCGCCATCGGCGTAGCGTGGTTGATGGCGGTCAAGGCCGTCTGCCTAAGGCTGCTGGGGCCGCTGTTGGGGGTTCCTGAGATGGTGGCCGGAACGCGAGCAGACTCAGTGTTCTACGGATCAAGGCCGTTCTGGCTGGCGCTTCTATTCGTCGTCGGGCTGCTGGCCGCATCGCTCACCCCCGTTCCCGCCGCTCAGGCCGCCGACACGGTGATCACGGTCAACTTCGAAACGGGTCCGGCTCTCGGCACTCCGGTCAACGACGACTACCTGTCCTCCTCGTTCGTGCGCTTCGTCGAGTCCGACCCGGGCTTCCGGCCGTACCGCCGCAGCGCCCCCGGGAAGGCCCGGTCCGGATCGGTGGCGGCCGACGTGGGCTACGACGTCTGCTACCCCGAAACGCACGATGGCAGCCAGTGCGAGTTCGTCTCGCCCTCCATGACGGCCCGGCTGAGCCGGTCGGCGTCTTCGGTCACTGTCTACGCGGGCCTCTTCAGCACACCGAGCGGCAGCGTCGCCGCCAGGCTGACCGCCCACCTTTCGAACGGCTCGCAGATCGTCGGGACCGCGGTTCCCATCTCGGCCGCAGGCTTCACCACCCCGGTGACGGTCAGCAGTCCAGTAGGCAACATCACGAGTTTCGTGCTCTCCGTAGTGGGCGGCATCAACTCGAGTCTGGGCTTCGACGACCTCACGATGACCTTCCCTGCCGGATCCCTGCCCGACATCGACGTGAGCGTGCAGAAGAGCGTGGCCACCGTGTTGCAGGCAGGCTACAAAGACATCCTCATCACCATCACGCGCATCAACGGCTCGGATGGACCCATCGACATGAAGGTCTCGGGCTTGCCCGCAGGGGTCAGTGGCTACTTCCTCACCGACCCGGTGATGGGGAGCGGGCAGTCGACCACGCTGCGGTTGACCGCGGCGGACACAGCGGCCACTTTCGTGCAGCCGGTGGACGTCACGGTCACAGGGGATCCGCTCGGCAATGCGGGTGTCGCCCCGGAGCCGGACTCAGAAACGTTCCCCATCATCGTCGCCGCCAACTTCGAACTCTCCGTGGTCGGCGGTGACACCAACGTGGACGTCCCGGACTGCGCCGCGAGCGATGTGGTCCTGCAGGTCCAGCGCCACGCGGACTTCACGGGCACAGTCACATTGGCAAAGGCCTCCGGAAGCAGCACTGTGACTGCGGAGTTCCTCCCCTCGGCCACCGTGCCGCCCGGCACCGGGCTGATCGAGCAGCGGACGCTGCGACTGCACAAGAGCGAACGTCTCCAATACGGCGAGGTGCTGTGGGTGCTCGCCTCAGCCCCCGGAGTGCCCAGTCGCACCCTGCGATTGGGCCTGGGCAACGCCCCCATGGCGGCTACCCTCGCATCGCAGGTCGGTTGGGCCCCGCGACGGGGGCAGCCGGGCAGCCAGATCGGTCTCGACGGCTCCGGGTTCTGTCCGGGGACCCGGGTGCAGGTCGGCAGTCAACTGGCGGAAGTCGACACCGATGTCGCACCGGACCGGCGGAGCCTCACATTCCGGATACCGCGGCCGGCGACGAGCGGCCCGGTGCGGGTACTCGCCCCGGATGGCTGGCAGTCCGTCTCCTCCAACGAGTTGACAGTGCGCACTTTCCGCAACCGCGAAGGACTTGCCTTCAGGAACTACCCGTACGAGTGGCTGTCCTTCGGGGAGTTGACCGACTTGGTGGGGATCCGCGACATGTTCATCGAGGTCAATCCATGCTGGCCCTGGTACAACTGCTCCATCCCCACCGGTGTTCCGGATCCCCTGTCCTACATCACCTGGGGGGTCCTCAACGGATTTCTTCGGTCGTCGGGGGGCCACTGCTTCGGGATCAACAGGACCGTCCAGGAACTGCTTGGGGGGAAGGTGCCGTACAGCCGATTCGCCGCCGGGGTGGACGCACCCTGGGATCTGCCCGCGCCGGAGGGTCCGAGTGCCGCGATGAACACCTGGCTCGACGGCCGTCACGCCGGTCAGGGCACGGCGGAGTACCTGTGGCACTACTTGGGTCGTGATCGCAGTCTGGACGCGCAGCTGAGCCGAGCGCGCACCGAGTTGGCGGCAGGGCGATACCCGGGTATCGCCCTGCGGCGAGGTGTGTTGCATGGCCACGTGGTCACGGCCTACGACGTCGAGGATCAGCCCGACGGATCGGTCAAGGTGTACGTGTACGACAGCAACCGTCCGTTCCAGGTATCGGAGAATGGCAACGGACAGCAGCACTTCGGGCGCGAGATGTTGGGCGGCGTCATCACCGTGGCACCCGGTCGCGGATCATGGTCATTCCCGTTCGACGACACAACGACGTGGACCGGCGATGGAAGTGACTGGTACACGGTGGCCTTGAGTGCCATACCTGATGACCCGTCGTTGCCGTCCGTCAATGCACTCATGACCGCCGTCATCTTCGGATCGCCCGACTCATCCGCGGCGGTGACGGACATCCCGCCTGAGGCTGACTACCTGCCCGCGACGGACTCAGTCGCCGCCTCCGGCGCTGCAGGATTCGTCGTGCGCAAGGGATCGCAGCCGTTGGCGCACACCGTCCGGGGTTCCGCCCGGGGAAGTTACTCGGATTCGGTCGTCGGCGACGGTTTCGTCGGCTCCGTCCAGGATGTGGTCACCGGTCCAGGGGTGACGGACCGGGTCACTGGTGCCACCCGGGCCGGATGGCTCAGTTTCGAAGGAGGCCGCGATCGGGCACTCAACTTCGACCTTGCTCGCGAGAAGGGTTCGATGCATCGCTCGGCCAGCCTGGACACGCACACATCCAAGGGCGGCATCGACCGGGTCGGCCTCGGGAACGCGCTGACGTACCGGCACCAGGGCGACCCGACTGCCTTCTCCTTCGAGTTGACCAGCGCCGACCGTCACGGCATCACCCATTTCGTGTCCCCGCCGGTGAAGGTCTCCGACGGCGACTTGGTGCGTGCCGTCCCAGCGAGTTGGAAGTCGCTCGACAAGGTGACCCTGATCGTTCGCGATACACACGGTGAACGCTCGACCAGACTGCTGAGGAATCACGCCAAGCCCCAACTCCGGCTGCACGTTGGGAACGTGCAGTTGGTGAAGACCGGCAACGCGGCCAAGGCCTCTGTGCGTTTCCAGATCACCCGGAAGTCGGCCCAGGCGACGGCTGGCGTGGTGCTGAGGGTGTTCCGGAAGGGCGCACTCGTTGCACACAGGGCAACCGGTCTGAACGATCCAGCACGGGGCCGGTCGGTCACATGGCGGCTGGGTTCACTGCCGCGCGGTCGGTACCGCCTTGTCGCCGATGTGAAGTTGGTGGCCGGCGGCGAGACCTCGTTCACCCTCAAGGATCGCTCGCAGGTGACCAGGACCGTCAGGTAGGACGCCTCGACAGCAGGCTTCGTCCTAGCCGGTGAGCAGTCGGGCGGCAGCATTCCCCGCTGCTACTTCTTGATCGCCGTGGCGTACACCGTCGCCTTGTCGTGGGAGACGCGAACCCCGGAGAACCCCGGGGCCGCCATCGCAGTGGCCAACTCCTCTGCGGTCCAAGTCGGCAGACCGGTCTTCCGCGCATCCTCCCGCGCCGCCTTCGTCTCATCGGGGTGGCAGTCGATGCTGATCACGGCATGTCCCCCTTGACGCAACATACTTCACACATCGATACGGAACTTGCGCTTCCTCTCCACCCGCCACTTCGCGAACTCATATTTCGAGCCGCTGGAACTGGTCTGCCCCATCTCCGACAACTCAACCGTCGCAACCCCCTGGCGGCCATCGAACGAAGGAAACGAAAGCGGCCCCCGTTTTACAGGGCACGCCGCGCTCAACGCTCGGACCAGGGTCGACAACCCCGCCACAGGGGCGAGCGTCGCCTCCGCCCGTATCGCGTCAGTGCCCCGCCGCTGCGGGGACGGAATCGTGTGCGTACCGCCGACGGGACCAGAGGAAGATCACCAGGCAGACGCCGGTGAAGGCGGCTCCACTCACTCCGTGTGCGCGGAGGCCGTCGACCATGGCGTCTCGCTGCGCGTCCGCGATCTGCTCGACCTGCTGGACCGGCACCGCGTAGTTCGCCGCGACCTGTTCGGACGTCACGCCTTCGCGGACGCTCTCGGCGATCTGGACCGACTGCTGCGACTTGAGGTCTTCGCTCTCGAGCGTCCTCGCGAGTGAGGCGGAGAAGGTGCTGAACACGATCGTGGTCATCACAATCACACCGACAGCGCCGCCGATGTTCCCAGCGGCACTGCGGAAGGCGGATGCACTGCCTTCCTCGCCCCGGGGAGCCAGGTTCATGACGGCGTTGGTGAGGGGGATGCCTGCCCCGACGGAGGTGACGGCGTAGAGGCCGGTCACCAGGACCGGGACCCAGATCGGTGATCCTGAATGGATCAGAGCGCTGAGCAGCAGGCTCACGGCGAGACCTAGGAGCATGATGGAACCGGTGACGGTGATGCCCCGCTTCCGAAGTAGCGAGCGGGTGATCACCGCTCCGACAATTGCCGCCACCTGAGCGGGCAACAGCGCCACCGCAGTCTCGAAGGCGTTCAGGCCGTACACGTATTGGAGTCCGACGGTCATGTAGAACCACAGGTTCGCGAACGACATGAGAATGACGATGATCAGGAGGAGGGACATCCCGCCCTGTCCCAGTGCCGCCAACGACAGCGATGGGGATTCTGCGCGCCGGAGCGCCCAGTAGAGGGCGGCGAACGCGAGGACCGCGATGCCCAACCGGACGAGCGCCCCGATCGAGAGCAGTCCGTCCCGGTCTGCGGCGCTCAAGGTCTGGACCGACGCCATCATCAGCACGCCGGCCAGTGTGGGCGTGAGCAGCTCCCGCGAGTCCCGCGGACCCTCCGCCTGGGGCAGGTACATACGCGACGCCAGGAGTATGACCAGTCCGCTGAGAGCCCAGACCGCCGCCACGATCCGCCAACTGCTGTGGTCGAGGAGCACTCCTGCCAGCAGCGGCATGACGAGGTAGACGATGGGACCGACCGTCGCGTATGTGGAGAACGCAGACGCACGCGCCTCCTCGTCTGATACCCGCGCACTGAGCAGGGCAAGCGCGACCACGATGAATCCCGAAGCGCCGATGCTCTCGAGCACGAGGCCCGCCACGGCAACTGCCATGACGGGAGCCACCGCGACCGCGGCGTTTCCAACGGTGAAGAGAATCCCGCACCTGGTGATGAAGCGACGCTCGCCCCAACGGTGACCGAGGATGCCGGCGAGAAAGATGACGAGTAGCCCGGCGATGCTGGGGAGTTGGCGCAACAGTGAGTTCTGCGTCTCGCTCGCTCCGAGGCCCTCCAACATCGGGACGACCACATAGTTGTAGCTGGCCGGAACCGTGGTGGCCGCGCCCACCACGATGCAGACCCCTGCGAGTACGCGTCGCTGGTCACCGGTGAGCAGGTCGCGTCGCGACGACGCAGAGGTACGCCCCGAGTGGCGGAGGATGCGATGAGGCGTTCGCACAACCCACATGCCCTTCCCTGCGACACAGCCCCGGTGTCGGGCCGACCCCAGAGCGCCCGTCGAGCCCCGACCTCTCACGAGATCCGCCGCGACCATAGCAGGCGAGCAACGGCGTAGGCAGATCGGAAGTCCTCCGACCTGCGGCAAGTCGGCGCCTGTGGTCCTCCGCCGGCACAACGCGTCCCCCCATTTCGGGGCTTGAGAATTCGAGGCGAAGAAGAAATGCCCCGTGGGCGTCCCACTTCGGTGGCGGTGGTGGCGGCGGTGGCACTCCCGCCAGACGAAGAGGAGAGGCGAGCACCGCCAACTTGGGCGGGCGCTCCGGCCTCAGTGCTGTTGGACAATGATGGCCCCCTGCGGGCCGGTGGACACGCCGGCGCGCACTGCTCGCGACACTTGTGCAGGTTGTGGGGCTTGGGCACGACGCGGCCGCAAGGAGTCGGGGCAGACTCCACCAGGAGGCCGCGGAACCGGGTCAACTCAGCCGGCTGAACCCGTCTTGATCTGGCAGACGCAAGATCTAACGGGCTCGCCGCGACTCAACCACAGCAGACATCCCTCGGTCGAGTCCCACAAACTCGCGGGAGTGTTTTGTCGCAAAGCGCACCCCACGCCCCCTGGTGTCGCACACCGTCAGCCCGTAGACACTGGCGACGATGCCCGGCGAACCTGCTCAGGGTCCAGCCGTCGCGGAAGGCCGGACATGACAGGTGACGAGGGGTCGTCGATCCCGCCCTGAGGAATGGGGAGGTCGCCCAGCATTGCCGTTCCGACAAGCGGCACCGCACTGCCTACGCTGGGGTGATGATGCAACAGGGACCGGATCAACGGCGCCATGACGCTGCAGCAGCGCGCACGCGCTGCTCGGCGGCGGGCCGACCGAGCCCTCACGGGAAGGATCTCAGGGCCCGTCCAGGACTTGCGGGAACTGACCGACTACCTCGACAACCTGGGTGCTGGCGCAGGAGACTGGGACCGCTACGGGGAGGGTGGCCCGGTCACCGAATTGGAGAACCGGGTCGCGAACCTTGTCGGCAAGCCCGCCGCCGTGATGTTCCCCAGCGGCGTGATGGCGCAGCAGGCGATGTTGCGGGTCTGGTGTGACCGGCGGGGCTGCTCACGCGTGGCCCTGCCAGATCTTTCCCATCTGCTGCACCACGAACTGGATGGACCACGCCTCCTACACGGACTGCGATTCGAGGTGCTCGGTGAGGGGCGTGAGTTGCCTACCGCCGACAACCTCCGTGAAATCCCCGGACCTCTCGGGGCGTTGCTGCTCGAACTGCCTCTGCGCGACGCGGGGTACCTTCTTCCCACCTGGCCGCAACTGATCGAGATCACCGACGTGGCACGCGCACGCGGCGCGGCGATCCACTTCGACGGGGCACGCCTATGGGAGTCCCAGCCGTGGTTCGATCAGCCGCTCGAGACCATCTGCGCGATTGCCGACAGTGTGTACGTCTCCCTGTACAAGGGTCTCGGAGGGCTGGCTGGTGCACTCGTCGCGGGCCCGCAGGACGCGGTCGCCGAGGCCCGCGACTGGCGCACCCGGCACGGCGGCACGCTGTTCTCGCTACTGCCGTACGCCGTGGCCGGGCTTCGCGGACTTGACCGGGAACTCCCCCGGATGGGCGAGTACCACGAACGGGCCGTCAAGTTGGCTGCTGCCCTGCGGCAGGCGGGCTTCGCCGTGGTACCCGACCCACCGCACGCAGTGGCGTTCCGGCTGATGGCCCCGGGCACCGCCGAAGACCTCTACGAGCGGGTTGTGGCACACATGGAGCAGGAACGCGTCGCGCTGACCCCGCCCTGGAGCCCCGCCGAGGTCCCCGGCTGGGCCTGGACCGAAATCACCGTGGACGCGGCGACGATGGACTGGTCAGTCGAAGAGGCGACCTCGACCCTCGCGCGGGTCCTGCTCGGCAACCCGGCCAGTAACCGTACATCGACCCCCGGGCTCAGTTCCCTGGCCAGATCCACCACCATGCCTCACCCCTACCCCCACAGCAAGGCTGGGGGGAGCACGCCACCACAGATTCTCCGGAATATCTTGTCGCAGAGCGCGCCCCACTCCCCCTCATGACGCACACCGTCAGCCGGGTGAACACTGGCGAAGATGCCCGGCGAACCGAAACGGGTGCAGCCGAGCCGGAGTACGGATCTGACCAGGAGAAATGCCGGGTCGGGCAGCGCGCCTGACTGACGCACAGGGCTGGTGGCACCTACCTGTCCTGGTACCGCGCCCTGATCATCGGGCTGCCCGCGGTCGCCTTCGCGCTGCCACACTGGGGCAACCTCGCGACGTACGGCAACAACCCAGCTCAGCTGGCCCCCTACCTGCTCATGGGCGCCACCTACGGCTGGGCCGCCTGGTACACCGGCACCCTGTGGCCGCCCGCCACCGGGTGCCGGTCTGGACGAAGCCGGCAACTTCCGCCAGGGCGACGGGACCCCGAGGATCGGTCCAGGTGCTGTCAGAGCCGATTAGTGGGTACAGATCGCAGGATAGGCCCGTGGGAGCCTGACCCGGTTTCCCGGACACGGTTGGTGTGGTGATCATGACCGGGGACCTCTTGGGTGTTCGGTAGGGACTGGCGGACCTGATACGCCCGCTCGTTGTGGCGGGTGCCAGTGACGCGGACGACAACTTTGCCGCGATTGGGGTCGGCGTCGACGATGCGGGTCGGCCTGTGTGCGCATCCGATGACCCGACCTGCCGGTAGGGGCCTTGGAAGGCCCCTACCGGCAGGTCAGTGGTAGTTGGTGTCCCACCGCCAGGAGGCCCACGCCGCGGCACCGAGGCAGATGACTCCGAACAGGACGGGGACTCCTCTTGGGTTCACGCTTGCTGCTGGGTGCCAACGGTTTCGCGGTCCGGGCTGGTCGTCATGGTCGCCGACGGTAGCGGCGCGGGGCCAGGTCCAGGCGTACCGCAGGATGAGGGCGAGAAGGATCAGTTCCAGCGCGACGCCAAGACCGTAGAAGACGAGCCAGGTTTCGCTCGCCAGGTTGAACACCGTGACGGGGACGTAGACCGCGGCCACGATGAGGTTCGCGATGCGGCTCACCCGGGCGGGCAGCGTCACCGACAGCACGATCATGAAGATCGGGATGGCCATCAGGGTCAGTGCCGACGTCGAGAAGGTCTGGGAGAGGGCGAACTCGAACACCCTGCCGTCGAGGATGTCGTCGACGGTGCCGGGCGTGTAGAAGTTGAGAATGTCCACGTAGGCGTACAGGAACATGAAGCTTGTCCACGCTGCGGCGAGCTTTGCTCTCACCGGGATCGGCTGGTCTTCCAGTGTGGTGGCGGGTTGACGTGTTCTCATCATGGGCTCCGTTGTTGTTGTGAGGATCGGTAGTTCCACGATCGCTGGGCCCTGCATCGGGCGTATCCGCCCGGAGGCTGGAGTTCGCCTGGCCCATGGCATGATCTCCGTCTCGTTCTTTAGGCGGGTACGCCGAGGCGGGCGGATCCCTAGGCTGGACCCGTGATCACTGTCCGGCGCTCCATCTGGCACGAGCCGCGGCCTGCTGACGCCCCGCCCATCGGTCGTCTCGACTGGCTGCTGGTGGGCGTGTTCGCGGCCGCCGCCGTGATCGAGGGCATCGTTCGGCCGGACCTGGCCTGGCGACCCCTTGTGACGGTGCTCGCCCTGGCGCTGCTACCTGCCCTGCTCTGGCGGCGAAGCCGCCCGCTGCTGACCGCCCTGGTCGGGTGGGGCGTCGCCGGACTGCTCTCGGTCCTCCAGCTGACTACCGACGCGGGGACCTCGGCCTCCTGTCCATGATGGCCGTCTGATCCTGCTCTACTCCCTCGTGCGGTGGGGCTCGGGACGAGGAGATGGTCTTGGGGACGGCCTTCGTGACGGTCGTCGTCGCGCTGGGGATGTACGCCGCTTCCGCCGGCTGGGCCGAAGTCCTCGGCGCGACCGCCCTCTTGCTGATGATCGTCGCCCTCGCGGCGGTGTTCCGCTACCGCGCGGACCTGTGGCAGCGCCAACAGCGCGAGATCCGCAATGAGGAGCGGGTGGCGCTGGCGCGCGAACTGCACGACACCGTGGCCCACCACGTCTCCGCCATCGCGGTGCAGGCGCAGGCCGGTGGCGTGGTCGCCGGCACCCAGCCCGAGAGGGCTGCTGAGGTCCTGGCCGCGATCGAGTCCGAGGCGTCGCGAACCCTAGCGGAGATGAGATCCATGGTGAGGGTGCTGCGTGAGGACGAAGCCGTCGACTACGCACCGCAATTGGGCGTCGCGGACCTACCCGCTCTGGCGCGCGCCGACGCGACGCCCACCATCACGGTCTCGCTTGCACGGCGCATTGACCCGGCTGGCACCACCCGTGGACGCCGCGCACTACCGGCTCGCGCAGGAGTCGCTCACCAACGCGGTACGGCACGCGAAGGGCGCGACCCGCGTCGAGATCGACGTACGCCGCGAGGGCGACGCCGTCAGGCTGCGTGTCAGCGACGATGGACAGACCGGGGCCGGGGCCGGCCCCGGAGCCTCGGTTCGGCCTGCTGGGCATGGCCGAACGTGCCCACTGCTCGGCGGATCGCTCTCCGCAGGGCCGGGGCCCGAGGGTGGCTGGGTGGTCGAGGCCGTGCTGCCGGCGGAGGCGCTGACATGAGCATCCGTATCGTCGTAGCCGACGACCAGGAATTGGTCCGGACCGGGCTGGTGATGATCCTCGACGCGCAACCAGACCTCGAGGTCGTGGGAGAGGCCGCAGACGGGCTCGCAGCGCTCGACCTGGCGACCCGGCTGCGTCCCGATGTCCTGCTCGTCAACATCCGGATGCCGGGCTCGACGGCGTCGAGGTGACGCGGCGCCTGGCCGGACCAGACGTGACGGACCCGATGGCGGTCGTCGTGATCACCACCTTCGACCTCGATGAGTACGTCCTCGGCGCCCTACGCGCCGGCGCCCGCGGCTTCCTGCTCAAAGACGCCGGGCCCGAACTCCTCGTGCAGGCCATCCACGCGGCGGCCAACGGAGACGCGCTGATCGCCCCCAACGTCACCCGCCGGCTACTGGCAACCTTCGCCGACCAGGCACCGGTGGTACCGGTCCAGCCCATCGACCCGCTCACTGCGCGCCAAGGAGGAGGTGCTCGCGCTGGTGGCACGGGGCCGGACCAACGCCGAGATCGCCACCGAGCTCTTCGTCGGCCTGAGCACGGTCAAGACCCACGTCGCATCGTTGATGACCAAGCTAGGCGCCCGCAACCGCGTCGAGATCGCGATGTGGGCATACGACACCAGACGCGTGAGAGCCGATTAGGGCGTGTCT
>CAVTCZ010000012.1:0-84475 GCA_963733395.1 uncultured Actinomycetota bacterium | reverse complement strand
TACAGCCCGGACTTCCAGCCGGTCGTGTCCACCCCGGCCACCACCGGCCAACCGGCGGAGACCGCCCGCGATCCCGGGTCCACCTGCTTGGTCGGAACAGCCGCTTCGGGCCCGCGACGTCGGCGACCTTCGTGGCGCCCTTGCCCGCGAAATGGCCGATGCGATACACCGCGACCAGCCCAGGGACCGGCGGCCGAGATGTGTGAACTGCAGGACGAATCCCCGGCACGCACCGAGTCGTTCGCGTACGCCGACAGCAGCCCGGCGGGTGCGACCTGCCTGCTCGCCGGCGACGTCGGCGTCGGCGGCTGCGCCAGCGTGGTCGATGGCGAGGAGGATCTGCGAGGTCACCGCGGTCATCTGCGGCTTCAGTAGGCACGCACCGCCGTCATCAGCCCGGCGCCCGCCGCCAGCACTTGCCGCCTGCTCATATCCACCCCGCCATGGTCGCACGGGCCGAGCATTCCCGACGTTGGGCGACACCTGCGCTCACGCGGCAGAATCGCTTTATGGAACACCGCGCCGTCATCGAATCCACGACCATCGACATCCAGCAGCTGCTGAGCGAGCACGCGTTCCTGGAGGCCTTCGCCGAGGAGGTGGGCGTGACCACGAGGGCGAGATCGACATCGAGCAGGAGCCCGAGGCGGTCGCCGCGACCATGCCGTGGGCCTTCCGCACCGACAAGGCCGGCATCCCGTCGTTGGCGCAGCGGTTCCTGCCCAAGGAGGTGCAGTTGCAGTGGTGGCAGCAGTAGCACACCGCCGAGCCCAACGGGGACATCAAAGTCGAGTTGCACGGCAGTCCGGCCGCCACGTGCACGGGCAAGGCGACCCTGGCGCAGAACGGTGACGACGTGGAATACCTGGTCGTCACCGAGACGAAGACCCACGGGGTCCCGTGGCCGCTCGGCGGCAAGGTCGAGTCGATGATCAACAAAGATCTCGTGGGCTGGATCCTGTCCGTGCAGGCCCGGGTGGCCAACCGCGAGAGCTGTACGCGGCTGCCGAGGACTTCGCCCGTCCGATCACGCCCTCCCGCGAGCGCGGCGTACCGGGGGGCAGGAGACGATGGTCCCCGTGACCGACCAGCTATCTGGACATCGAAGCCGTGATGGACCTGCAGACATCATCACGAGCCTGCAGGATCTCGAGGACGACACCTTCGAGCGCCACGGCCTCACCGCCACCGGCACCTGGAGCGACTCGACGACCCGGGCCTCATCGGCCCGGCTTCGTACACCCGTGGAGCGTTTCCGGGAGGGGTATCCGTACACCGAGCGGATGAGCCGCCGCGACTACGAAATGACCAAGCGACTGATGCAGATCGAACTGCTCAAGATGCAGGGCTGGGTCGAGAACAGGACGGCATCGTCATCCTCTTCGAAGGCCGCGACGCCGCCGGAAAAGGCGGAGCGATCAAGCGTTCATGGAACACCTCAACCCCCGCGGCGCCCGCGTCGTCGCGCTCGAAAAGCCCTCCGACTGCGAGCGCGGCCAGTGGTACCTTCCAGCGCTACATCCAACATCTGCCGACCCGCCGCAGTGCGTCCTCTTCGACCAGTCCTGGTACATACGCCGGCGTCAAGCCCTCATGGGCTTCTGCAGCGACGACGAATACGACGAGTTCATGCGGCAAGCCCCCGACTTCGAGCGGATGCTCACACGCGACGGCATCATCTTGTTCAAGTTCTGGTTCTCGGTGTCCCGCAAGGACAGATCACCCGCTTCACCATCCGCCGGATCGACCCCGTCCGGCAGTGGAAGACTGAGCCCCATGGACCTCGCCAGCCTCGATCGGTGGCACGACTACACCGCTGCCAAGGAGGCGATGTTCTGGTACACCGACACCGAGTGGGCGCCGTGGACCGTCGTGCGCAGCAACGACAAGAAGCGCGGCCGCCTGGAGGCCATGCGGTGGGTTCTGAGCAAGCTGGACTACCCGGAGAAGAACATCGAACTCGTGGGCACGCCCGATCCGGTGATCGTCGGCCCGCCGGCTGACATCTACGAGACCGAGGAGAACACCGGCCGGGTCTTTCCCGCCCTGTAGCCCGCGGCGTACCGTGGAAGTGGTGGTGGTTCTTGGGGACGACTGCCGACGTCCTGACCGCCCATTCCCATCACCTCACCCGCGACGACGAGGTGAACCATGCGAATCGTGCGAGTAGTCGCTGCCACAGTCCTGGCGGCCGCATTCATGTCCGCCCCGAGCGTGGCCGGGGCTTCGCCACCGTCGGTGGCACCGGCCCTCCGCCAGCAGGTGTACAGCTGGGAGTGGGCCGACGGGTCCGTCGCCAAGGAACGCACTTTCCGGAGCAGCAAATACGCGAACCGGATGAAGCAGATCGCGGTCCTCGTCCAGGTAAGGCCGACCAGGCCCCGCCACACCGTGAAGATCGAGGTCTACCAGCAAGGCAAGTGGCAGACCCACGTCCGCACCAAGACCAGCGCTCGCACCGGGCGGGCACGGCTGCAGATCAACCCCATCTGCAGCAGCGGCAACTGGTGCAAGGGCACATTCAACCTGCGGTTGCGGGTGCTCAGGAAGGGTGGTCAGAACCCGGCCACCCTCGCGCTGAAGGTGACGTTCGACCCCGGCAGTTCCTCCTCGCCGGTGGTGCCGCCGCCCAGCAAGCCCAAATCCCTGGCCACCCTCTCCTCGCCGATCATGTTCCAGGTCGCGGAGAACGAGACGCTGGGCCCACCGAGCATCACCAGTGTCCAGGCCCTGCAGAACCCGGACAAGCACAGCGAGATCGTCATCGACGTGACCTGGGACGCGCCCGTTGTCCTACACGGACAATCCGGTGGCGGGCTACTACGTGCTGATCACCGACGACTTCACGATCCAGACGTGGGAATCGGCCTGGTATGTGGAGTACGGGGCGGACCAGCGCGACGTGCGGATCCGGGGGCCGATCATCTTCGCCAACGATCCCCCCGGACCTGGATCTGACCGTGGTGGCACTGGATTCCCGCGGGGAGTTGGGTGAGCCCGCACCCACCGTGCACCTGCACATCGGCTGCGATGCCTACGGGCCGGGCACCGGGCCGGAGAACCCATACCGGACCTTGTGCGAGCACACCCCCTGACCCACGCCGCCGGCGCAAGGGACAATCCGGAGTGTGAGTTTCGACCCCGACGCACTGCGGGCATTGGGCGGGTCACCGCCACGACCCCGGCGCCCGGTCACCGCGGCCTTCCTGCTGCGGGTCGGTCTGGCTGCGGGCCTGGCAGCCGCCGGCTGCGACATCGTGCTGCTGCTGGTCGCGCGCGCGCAGGGCTGGGACATCACCCCACCCGGCGCGGATCCGGTACAGCCACTGGGCGTGGTGCTGGTGTGCCTGGTGGTCGCGGCGCTGGCGGCCCTGGCGGCCTACGCGGCGGCCCGCGTGACGAAGCGCCCAAGCCTGTGGGTGGGCGTCGTGGGAGCCGGGGTGCTGCTCGCCTCGGTGCAGGACCTACCGCTGACCCTGCAGATCATGCACGCCGTCGCCGCCGCCTGGATCGTCGGCTGGTTGGCCCGGGCAGCGCATCGCGGCAGTCACGTGGCCTGAGCGGCCGCCGCTTCTTCGTCGGGTGCCGATGGCTGCCGGTTGAGTTTCGTGTCCGCGATCACCCGGACCAGGACGCCGATCACCGCACCGAAGATGGCCGGCGTCGTGACCGTCAGCCCGGCCCCGGCGCACAGCAGCAGCGCAAGCAGCACTGCGGTGAACGGGAGCCGCAGCACCCCGGCGACGGCCGCCGCGATCCCGGCCGCCACCAGCGGCGAGACGTTGGACCCGGACACCAGCAGCGAGGTACCCGTGGCCACCACGGTGCCCAGGAACACCGCCGGGAAGACCATGCCGCCGCGGAAACCGCCACCGAGCGACACCGCGTAGCCGATGGTCTTGGCCACGGCGATGACAAGCAGCGCGGCGACAGAGGTGATGCCCAGAACGGTCGATGGTCGCGTCCTGCCCGGAGAACAGGATGACGTCGAGACTCTCGCCGGTGATGGCTCGGGTACCGACCGCCAGGGCAGCCACGATGGCGCCGGTCAGAAGCAGGCCCAGCAGCGGGTTCTTGATCCGGTTCTGGAAGGCCGTGCCGGCCTCGATGGAGAACACCGCGAACCCCGCCGTCACCAGTGCCACCACCAGCGCCAGTAGCAGATCGATCGTCTGGACGCTGTCGTAGACCGGCAGGCCCGGGACCGCCAGTTTCGACTGCCCCACCCCGCCCCAGTCGCCCACACCCACTTGGATCAGGTAGCCGAAACCCATCGCGACCAACACCGGCAGGGCTGCCAGCATCACCTTCTTGCCACCCGGGCTGCCCTTGAGCGCGGCCGCCTCGAGGACGAGCAACGCGGAGACCATCGGATTGCCGAGGATCATGGTGATGGCAGCGACCGCTCCGGCGAGCATCATGACCTTGCCCACCTGCTCGCCGGCCCGCAGCGCGATGAGCCCACCGATAGCGGATCCGACGGCCATGAGCGGGGCCTCCGGACCGACCACGGCGCCGACCGACAGCGAGATCAACGCTGCCGCCACGACCGACCCGATCTGCTTCGGACCGATGTTGACCCCCATACCGTCCAGCGGCCGGTGACCGCCGTGGCCCGGGAGTTTCAGGGCCGCCCAGACACCGACCGCACCGACCAGCAGGACGACGAACACCCACCAGCCCGGCGTCCCCCCGATCAGGTCGGGAACCTGCTGCCACAGCAGCTTCTGCAAAGCGTGCTCAGCGGCCAGGAACGCAACCGCGCCGCCGCCGGCCGCGATGCCGACGACCGCGGCGGCTCCGAGCAGTTTCGGAATCGCACCCGCGCCCGGTTCAGGACCATCTGAAGCCTCTGCCAACATGCTCGACCTCCCGGTGCAGCCTAGCCAGGATCCGATCACCCGTGGTGGGGGATCCTTCCGCCAGGGCCCCGATCGACACCGCTGGCATCACCGGAAGGGCCATCCCTCGCGGAGGTGCTGGTCATCGGCCACCACGTAGCCCCACGCGACCGCTCGGGGACCCTCGGATTGCAGCGCAGCGTTGGCCAGGCCAGGGTGTGTGGCTCGGCTCGAGGCCCTGAATCCGCCCGCCCGCGCCCTTGCGAGGGCACTTGGTGAGCGGTTGTCCCGCGCTTGGTCAGCGCAGACACACGCGTGTCTTCTCTAACCAACGGGACAACGTCTAACGAACCGCCCACCCCGGGGCCGAAACGAGGCGCCTGCCTCGGCCGAGCCGACTACTGCTTCTCCTTGACGGTCACGCTGCCGAACAATGCCAAGCCCGACACCCGGATCACCGGCGAGCCCGGGCTGGGGGCCGACACCTTGCCCCGGCTGAACTCCCCGAAGACGCCCACGCCGGACACCTCCACGGCCATCCCGGGCGGGATCACGATCTCGACGCTGCCGAAGACCGCGACCGCGCGGATCTCGTTGTCCTGCGCAGCGATCTGGGCCTCCCGCAGATCGAGCTCCACGCTGCCGAAGACAGCCACCGCGTAGTTGTCGTCCGGCATCGTCCAGACACCCTTGCGCTCCACGGCGCTGAACACCGCGACCATCGGCGGTCCCGGCGCAGTCGTCGGAACCAGCGGCGCGGCGGGCTTGGGCACGGGCAGGTTGTTCGCAGGCAGGTCCGCCACGAGCGGTTGCAGGTCCGCATACGTCTTCGCGTTCAGCACGGCGTCGATCCGCTCGTCGTACTCGGCGCGGGTCAGCCGGCCTTCCGCGTAGGCCTCCTGCAGCACCGTCGCGTACCGGTCCCGGTCCGCGTCGGAGGCCCGCATCTCGTCGTTCACGGCTACGAGCCTACGGGCTGCTTGTCCGCCACCCAGAGATCCTCCGCCGGCCAACTGCGAGCCCACTGGACATCTGCGATCTCGTAGAAGGGATGGTCCTGCGCCTCAGGCGGGGCGGTCAGTTCCCGCAGAGCCTGCACAACCAGGCCGTTGGCGCGCAGAGTCTCGATCCACTGCCCGTGGCTGGGGTGGTACTCGACACCATCGAGCACCATCCGTCCCAACTGCGCCTGCGGTCTCTGCAGCATCGGGGTGGCCGGGCCCACCTCGGGGACACACAGCGTGGACAGCACACTGTTGACCAGGAAGACCAGCCGGCCGCCCGGCTTCAGGATCCGCGCCGCCTCCCGGACCCAGGCGGCGGGATCGCACCAGACGCTGGCGCCGTGCTCGCTGACGACGAGGTCGGCGCACTCGTCGGGCAGCGGGACCGACTGCGCGTCCGCCTGGACCAGCGGGAAGTGCAGGCCACGCTGCTGCTGGCAGCGCCTGGCGGTAGCCAACTGGTCCTCGTTCAGGTCGATCGCGATGACCCGGGCACCGGCGCGGGCCAGGGCAGCCGAGAAGAACGCCGTGCCGGCTCCCAACTCGACCACTGTCCGGCCGGACACCTCCGGCAGTACGGCCAGCTGCGACTCCGGGATCCCGAACAACCCCCAGCGGATGCCCGGGCGATCCCACATCTGCGACGCGGCAGCATCGGTGTGGCGGTGGTTGACCAGCGTCCACAGCGCCCGGTTGTGGGCCAGTTCGTCGCGCACGTCAGTGCTCGACGTGCTCCTTCTCGCCCTTCGCCTGCCCGATGCCGGCCAGCAGGTCGTCGAACCACGGCTGGTCGATGTCGAAGGCCTTGCCACCGCGGATGCGGGGGAACTCGATGACCCGCAACTCATCACCGGCGTCCTCGTCCTGACCGGTCACGCCCGACTCCCCGCGCAATGCCGCGTCCACGGCGAGGTCGGTGCACTGCTTGATCAGGGCCAAGTCCTCGTCGTTCGCCGCGGCGGAACGGGCGAAATATCCGCTCTTCCAGACCATGGTCTTCTCGGCCTTGAGCATCTCGGCGAACTGGTTGCCGAACCATTTCCCGGGGTTGATGGTGTCGAGCTTGACGTGGCCGAACGCATCGCGGCCGACCTCCTCGCCGCGCGCTTCCATCTCCGCGACGATCTCCGCGACTCCAGCACCTTCGGACAGGAAGATGTTCACGCACCCGATTTCATCCATCACCGCCAGCAGGCGTTCGGCCTCCGCGGCGATGTCGAAACCCATCTCGGGCACGAACACCGCGTGCACGTCCCAGCCGCGGCGGTCCAGGCCGATGCCCGGGTTCCACTGCTGGGTGTCCAGCCATTCGCGGTACTTCACGGCGGTGGCGGCCGTCAGCCAGCCGCAGTTGCGACCCATGACCTCGTGGATGATCAACATGCGGGGGTTGGACGTGTGCTCGGCGATGATGTTCTGCGCGAAGACCGAACCCTGCTCCGCGGCGGTCCAGGCACCCAGCGACTGCTTGATGGGGACCACATCGTTGTCGATGGTCTTGGGCAGGCCGACGACCGTGAGTTCGTAGTCGTTCGCGTGCAGGAACGCGGCCAGGTCGGCCGCCGTGGTGTTGGTGTCGTCCCCGCCGATGGTGTGCAGGACGTCGACCCCGTCACGGGTGAGCTGCTCGGCGGCGACCTGCAGCGGGTCCTGACCGGGCGCGACCAGGCCGCGCTTGACGCAGTCGTCGACGTTGGTCAGCTTCACCCGGCTGTTGCCGATGGGGCTGCCGCCGAACTTGTGCAGCAGGGCGGCGTTCTCGCGGACCTCGGGCGTGACCGGCACGGAATTGCCGAGCAGCAGGCCGTGGTAGCCGTTGAGATAGCCGATGATCTCGATGCTCGGGTCCACGGCGGTGTACTTCTCGATCAGGCCGCCGACGGCCGACGACAGACAGGGGGCCAGACCCCCGGCGGTGAGCAGGGCAACTTTGCGTACGGGCATGGCACCGAGGCTAGTAGGCAGTGTTGGAACGGCGCCAGGCGCGGTGGGCGTGCGACGGCGCAGTTGGTGTCGCGCGTCATCAGTTTCCTTGATGCCGGGGCTGGGCCGGACACTAGCGCGGGATCCAGCGCTTCCAGTGGGCCGTGGCGGCGGCCCGGACCTTGCCGTCCCACACGAGCTCCACCGCTGCTGTGATCTCGGACTCCTCGGCCGAGGTCACAGACGCACGGAGGTCGATCGTCTGGTGCAGCGGGCTCGGCCGCAGGAATCTGACATCCAGCCCCGCCGTGACGTACGGCAACGCAGCCCCCGGCAGCGGTGACCAGCCGCGGCGTTCCGCCTCCAACATCACCGCCGCCGCGCTGTGGCAGTCCAGGACTGTGGAAATGATCCCACCGTTCAGGAAGCCGAGACCGTTGTCGTGCTCGGGCCACGGCGTGAACACGGCTGTCACCACCCCACCGTCGCCGGGGTAACTGCGCAACTGAAGACCCTTCGGGTTGCCCTGCCCGCAGCCGAAGCACGGCAGATCCGGGTACATCCGCTCCTGAACGCTCATGCCCGGGCCACGGTCGGCTGATCGAGAGCCGGGTCCCTCACCACCGGTCACTGAGGAACCTCCCGACCCATCGTGGTCCTGCGCCGTCGCACCGCCGGCAACGAACCTACCCGCTGCCATCGAAGCCGACAAGCACGTGCTTCGGATTCCCGCGGGGTGGTCGCCGGTGCTTCCCAGCCCGCTTCAGTGACATCCTCGAACACACCAAAGTCAAGAACCGATCCCGAGCCTCAACATCCCCAGCCAACCAACGCTACTCACTGGTAAGCGTTGCCTTGACCGGTTGAGCCGAAGCTCCAACCAGCGGGAGAACTCCTCACGAACGGCGCAACCTCGAGCGCGGGGCATCCTGCGGCCCGGACAACCCGAACTCGGCGTAGCCCCCACGTCAATGGATAACCGCGGGGCGCGAGATCCTCTGCTGGCGGCGACCCCGGCCGAGCGGGGTCAGAACGTGTCGACGTTCGGATCCGGCTCATCCAACAGGTGCAGGTGCGCCGGTGGCCGGTCCAGGGCCAGCCGGGAGGTGAAGGCCAGGTCCGGGCCCACATGGATCAGCTCCCCGGGCTCCAGCATCCGCCAGTCGTCGCCGGAATCGATCCGCTCGCTGGCGAAGATCACCACCTCCGTGAGCTCATCGGACTCGATGCGGTGGTTGGACGTGCCCGACGCCGCCTGCCACGGTCCGCCGGCACTCGGGGTCACCCGCCGCCGGGCCACGTGCATCGCGCGCTGGTCCGGGTAGCGCAAGGCCCAGAGGTTCCCCGGTGAGGCCACCAGGCAGTTCAGCGAGTAGAGCGGCACGTTGTCCGCCAGCCAGCCCGCCGCCGCGGCGATGCCGGCCCCCACGTCGCCGTCGTTCTCGCTGGTGTGCCTGGCGATCAGGGCCGCGAACCGCTCGGAGTCGGTATCGCCCTGCACCCGCTTCGCGAACGGTCCCAGCTGCGCCTCCACCGCTGGCAGGTCCCCGAAACCACCGTTGTGGGCCACGATCAGCCCGTCCATCAGGAACGGGTGGGTGTTCACCAGCGTGTCTTGGCCGGTGGTTGCCGCCCGGATGTGGGTGATCAGACTGCACGCCGCCACCGATCGGGCATCGGTGGTGAACTGCGAGTCACTGAACGCGCTGCTCGGCTGCTTGTCGATGTGCGCCGTGCCGTCGGCGTCGAACCAGCCCATCCCGGTGCCGTCAGGGTTGCGGTGGCTCTCCTCGAGGATGCTGTCGGGCGCATCGACCAGCCAGTAGGTGGCGTGCACTTCATGGGTCCCGGCGGTCATTCCGAAGAGTCGGCACATGCCTCAAGTGTCGCCTCCCATGGGGTTGGATGACCTGCTGAGCCACTGACGCCCCCCTCGGCCCGGAATCGGGCCCGACTTCGCGAACTTCGGGCGGATTCCGGCCACCGATGGCCGGTTTTGGCCCGAAGTTTCCGAGAGGGACCGGCTGAGGTGGAGCGTCGGCCTCACTTCGGTGGAGTTCAGGTTGCAGGCCATGTTCGGGGATTTCGCAACGCCACGGGTCGCAATACGCTGAAAGTGTCCGAAGGAGACGACCATGAAGGCGCAGCCCTGGGCGGTAGCGCTTGGATGCTTCGTCGCTGGCAGCCTGGCTGCCGCAGGCATCGCGAGTGCGACATCGGCCCCCACGAAGATTCCCGACTCCACCACTGGGGTCATCACAGCATGCATGGTCAAGAAGACCGGCGCGGTTCGCTTCATCAATGCGCAGGCCGGCAAGACGTGCAATAAGAAGGAGAAGAAGATCACCTTCAACAAGAGCGGACCGCAGGGCGAGCGCGGACCCAGTAATGGCTACGTGGCCAACCGCACCACGACCGTAGGTATCGACGCCTTGCTGGTTCCGACGGGGCAGCCCAAGAACCGCGTCGTTCGAGTTGACCCTCCCGGCCGGTTCCTACCTGGTCAACGTGTCCACCAGCGTCCACCGCTTGGGAACCACCACGACGGCAGATCACGCTGCACCCTGCTGAGCACCACCGGAACCCTCTCCAGCGTTCCGGTGATCGCCAATGTGAACCAGCAGTACTACGACGTGCCGCTGGCCGCCACCGGCTCGTACACCAACACCGCGGAAGCCACGGTCTACCTGCGCTGTGACCCGTCCGGCGGCGCTCCGCTGACCGCTGAGGGCGAGGCCAACGGCGCGACCCTCACAGCCACCCGGGTCGCGGAGTTGACCGGACCGTGAACTCACCTCGTTGCGGCGCTCTTGAGGGGGGCGCCGCAACGACCGGTCGGCGCAGGGCAGGCGTGCCCGCGGATGACCCCGGGTACCTTGTGTAAGTTACCGGCGAGTAGCATCATTAGTTACTGACGGGTAACACGACCCGCCCCGCCCTTTGGCGGCGCTTGAAACGGGAGCAAAAACCGGTGAGCCACTACAAGAGCAACCTGCGCGACATCGAGTTCAACCTGTTCGAGGTCTTCGGCGGCGCCGAGCGCATGGGCACGGCCCCCTTCGAGGACATCGACGTCGACACCGCCAAGGATTTCCTGAAGAACACCGAGGCTCTGGCCACGGGCATCCTGTCCGACACCTTCGCCTCCGCCGACCGCAACCCGCCGGTCTACGACCCCGCCACCTACTCGGTCACCATGCCCGAGGACTTCAAGAAGGGCTACCAGGCCCTGATGGACTCCGAGGGCTGGCGCCTGGAGATCCCGGAGGGCCTCGGCGGCATCAACTGCCCGCCCAGCCTGCGTTGGGCCGTCGCTGAACTGGTGCTCGGCTCCAACCCCGCCGCGTTCATGTACATGTCCGGCCCCGGATTCGCCGGCATCCTCTACAACCTCGGCAACGAAGACCAGAAGAAGATGGCCGAGCGCATGATCGACGGCCAGTGGGGCGCCACCATGGTCCTCACCGAGCCCGACGCCGGATCCGATGTCGGCGCCGGTCGCACCAAGGCCTTCGACAACGGCGACGGCACCTGGCGCATCGAGGGCGTGAAGCGCTTCATCACCTCCGCCGAGCACGACATGAGTGACAACATCATCCACCTGGTGCTGGCCCGTCCCGAGGGCGTCGAGGGCGCCGGCGGCGCCGGGCACGAAGGGCCTGAGCCTGTTCGTCGTGCCGAAGTTCATGTTCGACATCGAGACCGGTGAGCTCGGCGAGCGCAACGGCGCGTACGTCACCAACGTCGAGAAGAAGATGGGCCTCAAGGTCTCCACCACCTGCGAGATCACCTTCGGCGAGAAGGAGCCGGCGATCGGCTACCTCGTCGGCGACGTCCACGAGGGCATCGCGCAGATGTTCAAGGTCATCGAGTACGCCCGGATGATGGTCGGCACGAAGGCCATCGCCACCCTGGGCACCGGCTACCTGAACGCCCTGGACTACGCCAAGAACCGGCTGCAGGGCGCCGACCTGACCCAGATGCTGGACAAGACCGCGCCGCGGGTGTCGATCATCCACCACCCGGATGTCCGCCGTTCGCTGATGCTGCAGAAGAGCTACGCCGAGGGCATGCGGGCACTGGTCATGTACACCGCCATGTGGCAGGACAAGGTCGCCCAGGCCCGCCTCACCGGTGGCGAGGACGACATGGCCGAGCGGATCAACGACCTGCTGCTGCCGATCGTCAAGGGCGTCGGCTCCGAGCGCTCCTACGAGATGCTCGCGCAGTCGCTGCAGACCCTCGGTGGCTCCGGCTACCTGCAGGACTACCCGATCGAGCAGTACATCCGGGATGCCAAGATCGACACCCTGTACGAGGGCACCACGGCGATCCAGGGTCTGGACTTCTTCTTCCGCAAGATGGTCCGCGACCAGTTCCAGGCGATCACCAAGGTGGCCGCCGAGATCACCGAGACCGTGAAGAACACCGCGGACGGCGACCAGTTGGCCGCCGAGCGCGAGCTTCTCGGCAAGGCGCTCGAGGACGTCCAGGGCCTCATCGGTCAACTCGGTGGCTGGGCCATGGCCTCGCAGAAGGACCTCCCGGAGATCTACAAGGTCGGCCTGAACACCACCCGGCTGCTGATGGCCGTGGGCGACCTGATCATCGGCTGGCTGCTGCTGCGCCAGGCCGAGGTTGCCAGCGCCGCCCTCGAGGCCGGCGCGTCCGCGAAGGACCAGGAGTTCTACAAGGGGAAGATCGCCGCGGCCAAGTGGTTCGCCCAGAACCGCCTGCCGCTGCTCGCCGGTGAGCGTCTCGCTGCTGAGACGACCAACCTCGAGATCATGGAGCTGTCCGAGGACGCCTTCTAGATCCCACGAGCCAGCACCCCGGTTGCCGTCACGGTGGCCGGGGTGCTGCTGTGTCGGGCGGGCTCGCAGCAGGCAGATCGCGCCACAGGCAAGAAAAGTGCCACCTGCGCAATCTGCCCCCGCCGGTCGGGCGCCCAAGCACCCCGCCGCAGGTCGCACAGCAGGCAGATGCGCCACAGGCAAGAAAAGTGCCGCCTGCGCAATCTGCCCCCGCCGGTCGGGCGCCCAAGCACCCCGCCGCAGGACGCACAGCAGGCAGATTGCGCCACAGGCAAGAAAAGTGCCGCCTACGCAATCTGCCCCCGCCGGTCGGGCGCCCAAGCACCCCGCCCGCAGGTTCGCGACGTTGCTGCCCCCGCTACCGGCGGGTCGCGGGGAACAACGTCACAGAAGTCCGGCGGTCAGCCGATCTTCAGCCACTTGAAGGTGTGGGTCCGCTGGTCCTTGAGGGTGACCTTGACCCGGTAGGAGGCCGCGCCGTTGGTGGGGGTGGCCTTGCAGTAGAACACCGCGCCCTTCACCCACTTGCTGCGCGCAGGGCACTTGACGCGTGCCTTCTGCTTCACCACGTCCTTGATCTGGCTCTCGATGGCCTGCTCGACGGCCTTGCGCGGGAAGGTGTTGACCGCCTGAGCGGGTGCGACAAGGACAGCAGGTGCGGCCATTCCAGCGACTAGGGAAAGCGTGACAAACGTGCGGCGCATGATCGACTCCTTCGCTTAGCCCCGATCCTACAGGGCAACAGCAAGGTCCCAGCCCGATCGATCCTGGATCGTGACCTGTCCCCGACACGTACCCATCGATGCTTGCCGCCCACGACCAGGTGGGCCACGTTTGGCACATGACCGAAAACACCGGCAACGACCACAGCGGGGAGCCACTGGTCCAGTGGCTGGAGCGTCGCTACAAAGCGGCCGACCTGGACCAACAGCAATTCGACGACTCCAGCCTGGAGTACCGCCGGCTGTTCAGCGAGATGTGGGGGACGTTCCTGCTGGTGGTCGTGGCCGCCGGTGGCGGGGTGGTCGGCGCCCAGGCGTTCGGCGGCGACTTGACATTGGCGATGAAGGCGCTGGCCCCGGGCATGATGGTGATGGGCATCATCTTCTTCATGGGAACCGTCAGCGGCGCCCACCTCAACCCGGCCGTCACCCTCGCGTTCGCCGCGCGCGGCAACTTCCCGTGGCTGCGCGTGCCCGGGTACATCGTGGCGCAGTTCGTGGGTGCAACGCTGGCGTGCTTGTTCCTGCAGTGGACGCTGGGCGACATCATGGCCGGTGCCACGCTGCCCGCCGCAGGTGTCAGCACGGCCGGCGCCGCACTGATGGAGGGGCTGCTGACGCTGGGGCTGGTGAGCGTGATCCTGGGCACGGCGACCGGCGCCCGCAACATCGGGATCGCCGGCGCCATCGCGGTGGGCAGTTACATCGGCCTGGTGTCGGTGTGGGGTGCGCCGGTTAGCGGAGCCTCGATGAACCCCATGCGCTCCTTCGCGCCGATGCTGGTCGGCTGGGACTTCACCTCCTACTGGGCATATCTGGTGGGCCCACTGGTCGGAGCCATGATCGCTGTGGTATTCGAGCGGATCCTGCGTGGCGCACCGACCAAGAGCGGTGCAGCAGCGGCACAGGGGATCCTGCGCCCGGACGATCCCTCGGCGCTGTAGACCATGGCGCGCAGAGGCCCGGTGGCGGCCGTGGCGGATCGGGATGCAGCCAACAGGTACGGCGTGGTGGTGGCGCTTCTGGGCGTCTGCTACATCACGTCGGTGATGGCCGAGGGCGCCGGCGGGACCACGG
Organism: uncultured Actinomycetota bacterium; assembly: GCA_963733395.1. Lineage (GTDB taxonomy): Bacteria > Actinomycetota > Actinomycetes > S36-B12 > UBA10799 > JADKAV01. The sequence continues at coordinate 70,094 of CAVTCZ010000012.1, read as the reverse complement.
CCGTAATGCTCGTGCAGTTGCTGACCCTGTGGATCACCTTCACCGCCTCGGAGTCCCCCCGAGCATCCCGGATCGCGGGGATCGCGTGCTTGGTGGTCGCGGTCGTCGTGCTGGTCGGAGCGGTGTTCGGCGTCGTCCTCGATTTCGACGAGACGGTGATCCGGTTCCTGTCGCTGCTCAGCGTGGCCCTCTACTTGCTCGCGCCGTTCATGATCCTGCGACACCTGATCCGGCGGCGGGAGGTGGACGCCCGGACGATCCTCGGCGCAGTGGCCATCTACTTGATGCTCGGCATGATGTTCGCGTTCAGCTACCGCACCATCTCGCTGTGGCAGCCGGATCCTGCCTTCTTCGGGGCGAACGGCCGCGGCGACAACGCCGACTACTTGTTCTTCAGCTTCATCACCCTGACGACCACGGGCTACGGGGACCTCGTGCCGGAGACCAACCCGGGCCAGACCGTCGCCGTGTTCGAGGCGATCGTCGGGCAACTCTTCCTGGTCACCGCGCTGGCCAAGATCGTCAACGCCTGGCGGGTGCCCGGCCTCGGCCCCGCCCCGCAAGGGCAGTCCGACCAGTGACAGCGTCCGGCGGCGGGCAGGCTAGCGGCATGCGAACGCTCGCGATCGACTCCGGGGGCTCCGGCATCAAGGGTTCGGTGCTCGACGCCGAGGGCACGTTGCTCGCCGAGCGCGTGCGGATCAAGACCCCGTACCCGCTGCCGCCGGAGCGGTTCGTGGGCCTGCTGCAGGAGATCGCCTCGCAGATGCCCGATTTCGACCGCCTGACCGTCGGGATCCCGGGGATGATCCGGCGGGGAGTCGTCATCGTCACCCCGCATTACCCGAACCTGCACGGGCCGTACACGAAGAAGGACGCGGACCTCGACGCGGCCTGGCGCAACTGGGACGCCACCGCCGCCCTGGAGCAGGCCTTCGGCAAGCCGGTGCGCGTGCTCAACGACGCCGAGGTGCAGGGAGCGGCCGTCATCACCCGGCAGGGTCTGGAGGTGGTCTTCACGCTCGGCACCGGCCTCGGCTGCGCCATGTACGACAACGGCACGCTCGCCCCGCACCTGGAACTGTCCCATGCGCCGGTGCGCAAGGGCTTCACCTACGACACCTGGATGGGCAAGAAGCAGCTCAAGCGACTGGGACCCGAGCGCTGGTCGCGACGCATCCTGGCCACGGTGGACGGCCTGCGACCGGTGTTCCGGTGGGACCATCTCTACGTCGGCGGCGGGAACGCCTCCAAGCTCACCGTCGACCTCGGCAGCGACGTCACTGTCGTCGCCAATCTGGCGGGCATCCTTGGCGGTGTGCGGGTCTGGGACCTGGATATGGCACGGTGATCTGGTGACCGACGACGCAACCACCCCCGCCGAGCCGGCGATCCCGAAGCTCGACAAGAAGAAGAGCATCATCGCCGGTGTCATCACCGTGGTGACGCTGATCATCGTCTTCGCCGGGATCCTGCCGAAGTTGGGCAACTACTCCGACGCCTGGGACGCCGTGCAGTCCATGAGCAACGTCGACAAGGCGGCGCTGCTGGTGGCGATCCTCGTCAACCTGTGGGTCTACGTCTTCCCGCTCATGGCTGCCATCCCGGGGCTGAAGTACAAGCCGGCGTTCGTCGTCCGGCAGACCTCGTTCACGATCTCCAACGCCGTGCCCGCCGGTGGTGCGGTCGGCCTGGGCGTGCAGTACGCGATGCTGGCCACCTACAAGGTGGGTTCCGCAGCCGCCGCCACGGGTATCGCGATCACCAGCGTCTGGAGCGTCTTCATGACGCTGGGACTGCCGGTCATCGGCGTGGTCCTGCTGCTGATCAGCGGCGAGAACCCCGACCAGTACCTGACCGCGGCGATCGTGGGGGTCGTGGCCATCGTCGCAGCGGTCGTGGTGTTCGCCCTCATCCTGCGCAGCGAGGAACTCGCCCGCAAGATCGGCGCACCTGGGCCAGAAGCTCATCAACCCCTTCATGCACCGGTTCCACAAGGACCTCGACGTGGTCTCCGAGGTTCTCGCCTTCCGGTCGCAGATCGTCGGGGTGGTGTCCAAGCACTGGATCTCGATCACCGTCTCCAACTTCGGGATGATCTTCGGGCAGTTCCTGATCCTGTTCGTGTCGATCCGGGCCGTTTCCGACGGCCGCTCGTCGGGGCTCACAGCCGCCGAGGCGTTCGCGGCGTTCGCGATCTCCCGGCTCGGCACCATGATCCCGTTGACTCCCGGTGGCCTCGGCACGGTGGATGCCGCGCTCACCGCGCTGCTGGTCACTTTCGGCATGGATCCCAACGACGCTCTGGCGGCGACGCTGGTCTGGCGGGCCTGCTCCTGGGTGCCGCAGGTGTTCCTCGGTGTGTTCACGTTCCTGTACTGGCGCCGCAACGCGCACAAGATCCCCGCGGTCGCACCCGACCCGACGTGAGCGGTTGCCGGTAGGAGGGCCCGGCTTACCCTGGGGCCATGCTCGCCGCCGCGCTGTTCGCCCTGACCTTTGCCGCAGCCCCCGGTCCGGTCGACCTGCAACCGGTCGTGTCGGGGCTCAACCAGCCCACCAGTGTGATCACCGCACCCAACGGCAACCTGTTCGTCACCGAGAAGGCCGGCCGGATCGTCAAGGTCACGCCCGCCGGTTCCAAGAGCACCTGGTTCCGGATCGACGTCTCGACCAGCGGGGAGCGGGGACTGCTTTCGATGGTCCGCATCGACGCCAAGCGTTTCTACGCCGCATACACCGACGCCAAGGGTGCGCTGCAGGTGTCGCGCTTCACCAAGGGCGGCGGCGAGCGCAAGATCCTGCGGGTGAAGCACCCCCAGTACGGCAACCACAATGGCGGTCAACTGGCCTTGTACAAGGGTCTGCTCTACATCTCCACCGGCGACGGCGGCGGGTCCGGCGACCCGTTCGGGGCAGCCGGGGACCTCACCGACCTGCGCGGGAAGATCCTGCGCATCGACCCCACGTGCGCCAAGAAGACCTACTGCATCCCCAAGGCCAACCCCAAATCCCCCCGGCGGCAGATCATCGCCTACGGACTGCGCAACCCCTGGCGGTTCAGCATCGACCCGGTGACTGAGCGCTTGTGGGCCGGCGACGTCGGGCAGGACGCCTTCGAGGAGGTCGACCGGATGCGACTCGACGGCCCGCTCGTCGACTTCGGGTGGTCCTGCAAGGAGGCGTTCTCCACCTACAACCGCGATCGCTGCGGCGGCCGCGACATCACCAAGCCCGTGCTGGCGTACGGCCATGCGACCGGCGAGAGCGTGACCGGCGGCTACGTCTACCGGGGGGATGCCATCGGGTCGCTGCAGGGGTGGTACGTGTTCGGCGACTTCGTCAGCGGCAGGTTGTGGGCCTACCAGGGCGGGCAGCGGGTGCGGCTCGGCCAGGCCGACGGCGTGACCTCCTTCGGGCTCGACCGGGACGGCGAGCTGCTGCTCACCACGATCGACGGGCAGGTCCTGCGGCTCGCGCCCCGGTGACCTCCCCTCACAATTGGGCACGCTCACGCCGCCGCCCACGTGTGACGCCGGTGTCCCCGGTGGCCACGGCCGTGACAGCATGAGGCACATGCGCTACGCACTCACCGGGGCGACCGGATTCGTCGGGGGCCATCTGGCCCGGCAACTGCGCGCAGCCGGTCACGAGGTGGTTGCGGTGGTGCGCACCCCGGAGAAGGCGGGGGACCTGGTCGCCCTGGGCGTGCAGGTTGTGCCCGGCGACGTGACCTCGCGGTCGTCCCTGCTGGAGGCCTTCCGCGGCGTCGACGGGGTGTTCCACGTGGCCGGTTGGTACCACCTCGGCAGCGACCACCCCGAACAGGGCTGGGCGGTCAACGTCCAGGGAACGCGCAACGCCCTCGACGCCGCGCAGGAGGTCGAGGTGCCGCGGGTGGTCTACACATCCACGATCGCGGTGAACGGCGACACCCACGGCGAGGTGTACGACGAGACGTTCCAGTACACCGGCGAGCACTTGTCCGTCTACGACCACACGAAAGCCGAGGCCCACAAGATCGCCGCGGCCTACGCGCAGGGCGGTCTGGACGTGGTCACGATCATGCCCGGCGGGATCTACGGCCCGGGCGACAACAGCCAGCTCGGAGAGTTGATCCGGCAGACCGCGCGGGGCCAACGCGTGCCCGCACCGGCCGGACTGCGCATGTGCATGGCCCACGTCGACGACATCGCCGGAGGCCACGTGCTCGGCATGGAGCGGGGCGTCGCCGGACAGTCCTACATGCTGGCGGGGCCGCAGGCGTCGCTGGTGGAGGTGCTGCGCCTGACCGCCGAAATCGCCGGCACCAAGGGGCCGATCGTGCTGCCGGACCTGATGGTGGGGTCCAGCGAGAAGGTCATGGGACTGCTCGAGAAGATGGCCCGGGTGCCTTCGACCTACCGGGCGGAATCCTTACGGGCCTCCCGGGCCACCTACCTGGGCACCCCCGAGAAGGCCATGGCCGACCTCGGTTGGTTCGCCCGCGACCTGCGCACCGGGCTGGCCGAGACAGTGGAGTTCGAGACCCGCTGAGGCCGGCAACGACTCAGCCGCTCCAGCAGGCACCGCGGCGTTAGATGTTGCTCACGGCGTTAGCGAATACACGCGTGTCTTCACCAACCTCGTGAACGATCTCGAACCGCACGGTTCGCGCTGTGCCCGACACAAGAAAGATAACGTTTCGAAAACGGTGCATCCAAGCGCCCCTCCCCCGGCGAATACCTGTCTGTAACCCACCAACAGGAGGAAACCATGGGAATCAGTAAGAAGATCACCGCCGGAACCGCGGTAGCCGCCACGGCTGCGCTTGGTCTCGGCCTGGCCATCACCCCCGCAACCGCCAAGGCGGGCAACGACTCGCTGGCCAGCGTGCTGCTGGCTGACGGCGATGAGTTCGACAGCAACGGCAAGGACTACGACATCGTGACCCAGGCCGCCCTGGCCGTCATCGGCGCCGACAGCAAGAGCCCGGTGGCGCTGCTGACCGATGGCACGAAGCGGGCTACCGTCTTCGCGCCCCAGGACCGCGCGTTCGTCAAGCTGGTGAAGGACCTCGGCCTTCCGGCCACCTCCGAGCAGGTCGCCTTCGAGTCCATCGCAGGGGCGCTGAGCATCGACCAGATCGAGAACATCCTGCTGTACCACGTGGTGGCCGGCAAGACCATCACCGGCAAGCAGGCGGCCAAGGCCAACGGCGCCAAGCTGAAGACGGCGCAGGGCGGCAAGCTCACGATCAAGGTCAAGAAGGGCAAGATCCAGGTGGTCGACCAGAACAAGGACTTCCCGACCGCGCGAGTCGTCCAGGCGAACATCAACAAGGGCAACAAGCAGATCGCCCACGGGATCAACGCAGTTCTGGTCCCCAAGGCCGGCTTGATGGGCTAGAAGGCATCGGAGAAGTGGTGTGAGTGTGCTCACAGCACCTCCGCTGCGGGCCTCCGCCGTGTGCGAGACTCGTCATATGCCCGAGCTGGATGTCGCCGAGGTTGGTCGGCAGCTGGCAGCAGGCGACGAGTCCGCACTGGCGGAGGCCTACCAGCGTTGGTCGCGGCTGGTGTACACCGTCGCTCTGCGCTCGCTGCCCACCCCAGCAGACGCGGAGGACGTGACCCAGGCGGTGTTCATCTCCGCCTGGCGCAGCAAGCACAACTTCGATCCTGAGAAGGGCAATGTGCCGGCGTGGCTACTGGCCATCACCCGCCGGCGGATCGCCGACCACCACCGCAAGCGCCGAGACGAAGTCCCACTGGACCACGCGCCGGAACGGGCTGACGACCCGCCCGACGTCACGGACCAGGTCTCGGTCGCAGACGAGATCGACGAGTTGGGGGAACCGGCCGGGCAGATCATCCGGTTGGCCTTCTTCGACGATCTCACCCACCAGCAAATCGCCGAGCGGCTGGACATGCCGCTGGGTACCGTCAAGAGCCATATCCGCCGCTCGCTGTTGAGAATGCGCGCCCGATTGGAGGTGACCCATGCAGCACTGTGACGTCGACGACCTCGCCCTCGTGGCACTCGGCGAGACCGTCAACCCCGAAATCCAGGAGCACGTGGCGACCTGCCCGATGTGCCGACAACAGCTCGAGCAGTTGCGCGAAGTGGTGGTCGCCGGCAAGACCTCCGGTGGGCCGTCCCAACTCGTGGACCCGCCGCCGCAGGTCTGGCAGCGCGTCCAGGAACAACTCGCCACCGAGCCGGTGCCGCTGGCCCGGCCGGCAGCCAAACGCACTGGCCCCCGCTGGCTGGGGCTGGTAGCCGCGAGCGCGGCCGGCATTCTGATCGGCGGTGGCGCCGTCGCGGTGATCACCGGCCAGGACACACCCACGTCGGTCGTGGCCTCCGCGCAACTCACCCCGATGCCCGACGGACCGGATCGGGGTGGGCAGGCCGAAGCCACCCTGAACCGCACCGACGGCGGGTACACCGTCACGGTGAAGGCGTCCGGGGTGGCGGGTCCGGAAGGCTTCTACGAGGTGTGGCTGCTGGACGAGCAGGACTCCGGTCTCATCGCCCTCGGTTCGCTGGGTCCGGGGGAGCAGCAGGCCACCTTCCCGGTCCCGGACGGCGTGGACCTGCAGACGTTCAACGCGGTGGACGTCTCCGACGAACCACTCGATGGTGACCCGACCCACTCCACCGTCACCGTGCTACGCGGCACACTGCAGACCTGACCCGAAGCTGACGCGCCATCGTGGGCGGCGCCTCGGCATGTGCTCGTCGCTCGGTCCCGACCGAACAGCTTCGGTTCCCGGGAATCTGGGGCTGCGGCGAGCGAAGTTGCCACGAGGTACGCGCCCCACGGATCCGCGCTCGAGTGTTGCGCGGTTGCTGGTAGCCCGCGGCGACTGTTGCACGGTTGCTGGATTGCAGGCCCGTAACCGACAACGGCGCAGCACTCGGCGCGCGGGCGCCACAACGGCGCAACACTCGGCGGATTCCGCGGCGTGCCGCCGGTCCCCGCAGCCGGCGAACCCCTTGTCAACCTACGCAACCGTAGGTTACGGTAGTGGAACTTACGCCAACGTAGGGAGCATCATCCGTGGCCACAGTGACCGAGCAGCACACCCGATCCCCCGAGCCCACCGTCGCCGCACGCGCCGCCGTCACGGCCATGATCGTCATCCCACTGGCCGCCGTCGTCGCGGCCATCCCGGTGGCCTGGAACCACTGGATCTCGTGGCTGGACGTGCTCCTCGCTGTGGGCTTGTACGTGTTCACCGCCATGGGCATCACCGTCGGCTACCACCGCTACTTCACCCACGGCTCGTTCAAGGCCCGACCCTGGGTCGCCATGACCCTCGGGGTTGCGGGGTCGCTGGCCGTCGAGGGTTCGGTCTCGTCGTGGGTCGCCGGTCACCGCAAGCATCACGCCAACTCCGACGAGGCCGGCGACCCGCACTCCCCGTGGCGGTACGGCACCGGGGCCTGGGCGGTCACGAAGGGCTTCGTGTGGGCACATGTCGGGTGGCTGGTCGCCCAGGAGCCGATCGACCCGCATCGGTGGGCGCCGGACATGCTCAAGCGCCCGCTCACCGCGCGCTTGAGCACCCTGTTCCCCTGGTTCGTGCTCGCGACGTTCGCGGTGCCCGCCGTGCTGGGCGGCTTGCTCACGTGGAGCTGGCAGGGCGCACTGACCGCGTTCTTCTGGGCCGGTCTGGTCCGGCTCGCGCTGGTGCACCACGTCACCTGGAGCATCAACTCCGTGTGCCACATCTGGGGCAAGCGGCCGTTCGTCACCCGCGACGAGTCCCGCAACGTCGCCTGGCTGGCCCTGCCCAGCATGGGCGAGTCATGGCACAACTTCCACCACGCCGAGCCCACCAGCGCGCGCCATGGCGTCCTGCCCCACCAGGTGGACCCGTCGGCGGCGATGATCAGGTTCGCTGAGAACCGCGGCTGGGTGCACGACGTGAGATGGCCCAAACCCGAGCGCATTCAGGCCAAACTCGCCCGACCCGACACAATGGGGTCGTGACCCGGGTCCGCATGACCGCGCAGCAGCGGCGCGAGCAACTGCTGAACGTCGGTAAGGCGCTGTTCGCCGCACGTGGCTACGAGGCCGTGACCGTCGAGGAGATCGCCGCCGTGGCCGAGGTCTCGAAACCCGTCGTCTACGAGCACTTCGGCGGCAAGGAGGGCCTGTACGCGGTCATCGTCGATCGGGAGATGCAGACGCTGGTCAGGCAACTGACCGAGGCCCTGAACGGCACCCACCCGCGGCAGCTGCTCGAACAGGCGGCGATGGCCTTGTTCGACTACATCGAGGGCGACACCGACGGCTTCCGGGTGCTGGTGCGGGACTCGCCCGTCCCCACCGGTAGTTTCGCGAGCCTGATCGTGGAGGTGGCCGATCATGTCGAGCACCTGCTGGCCCGGCAGTTCAAGGCCCGCGGCTACAACACGAAGCTCGCGCCGATGTACTCGCAGATGCTCGTCGGGATGGTCGCGCTGACCGGGCAATGGTGGCTGGACGTCCGCAAGCCCGACAAGCAGGACGTGGTCGCCCACATGGTGAACCTGGCCTACAACGGCCTGAGCCACCTGGAGCACAAGCCGGGGTTGAACGGGTCGTAGGCGGTCGGGCGACCCCCGCGGCCGCGTCAGGGGCACCTGGTTAGCGGTTGTGCCGTTGGTGAGCGAATGCACGCGTGTCTGCTCACCAACGGCACAACTTCAACGAAGTGCCCAGCTCTCATCCGGGTGGAACCACGCCGACCGGCTGACCGGATCCACCCGCGCTACGGCGCCACGTTCAGCCCAGCGACGGTCGCCTCCCCGAGCCCCCGGTCGCCCTCGATCACGGCGGTTGTGGGGTCGCCACCCCGCCCCGAGGCCAGGCGGATGTACGGCATCGCCGGCAGCGTCACACTGGTCGTCGCCGCGACCGGTTCCACGGGAGCCCCGCGGCCGTCCTCGCCCACCCCGACCCAGGCATCCACCTGCTCCGGCACCACGAAATGCAGCACGTCGCCTGGTTGCGCGCCCGCCTTCTTCACCCAGACGTACCCCAGGCCGTCGGCCATCAGCCCGATGGTGACCCGGGCCGCCGACCCGAGTTCGGGATCGTCCATGCCGAGCGCGTCGCGGATGTCGAGGTCGTGCAGGAAGATGTCGAAGCAGCGCATCCGGAGCATGCGGCCGAAGGACCGCTCCATCCCGCCCACCCCGATCATCCGGCGGTCCGAATCCTGCGGCCCGGTGGTCAACTGCTCGGACCGCACCTGCGCTACCTCCGCCAGTTCGGCGCGCACATGCGCCGGCGTCCAACCGCGCCGGTAGTCGACCCCGATCTCGGTGTAGCGCGAGAACAGGTTGTCGGCGTGCGGCAGCGCGTCCCAGTCGGGTTCGTGTGCGGGCAGGGGCTGACCGCTCAGCTCCACCTCGAGCGCCGCAACGTGCGCGACGATGTCTCCCACCGTCCATCCCGGCAGCAGCGACGGCCGCGCGAATGCCTCGTCAGGGATCTGCTCCACCGTGCGCTGGAAGGAGTCGATCGCATCCTGCCACGCCGTCACCAGGGTGTTCATGGCGCCAATCTAGTGGTGAGCACACCGCACGCGGGCCAAGTAGCCTGAGCCCATGACCAGCGTCGCCGCCGTGCAATTGGCCCTGTCAGACGAGGAGGATCCGGCTACCCGGCGCCACCGGGTCCGGCGCATGGTGGCGGACATCGACGCTGATCTGATCCTGCTGCCGGAACTGTGGGAGGTCGGGCCTTTCGCGGTCGCCGAGAACCTCGATCTGGCGGTGCCGCTGGACACCTGGGTGCGGCACATGTCCGACCTGGCGCCGGGCCGGACCCTGCACGCCGGCTCGTTCCTGGAACGCGACGGGGAGGACCTGTACAACACGTCGGTGGTCTTCGGCCCTGGTGGCGAGGTGCTGGCGACCTACCGGAAGATCCACCTGTTCGGCTTCGACACCGGGGAGGCGGTCACGCTGTCCGCCGGAGAGCAGGTGGTCACGGTCGAGACGCCGCTGGGCACCACCGGACTGGCGACCTGCTATGACCTGCGGTTCCCGGAGATGTTCCGGGCCCTGACCGACGCCGGGGCCACCGCCGTGCTCGTACCCACCGGCTGGCCGGCGGCCCGGATCGGCCATTGGGACCTGCTCACGGCCGCCCGCGCCACGGAGAACCAGGTCTGGCTGATCGGCGCGAACTCCACCGGGCTCAGCAACGGCACCGAGATGGGCGGGCACACACTGGTCGCCGACCCCTGGGGCGAGGTGATCGCCGACGTCACCGGGCCGGGCATCCTGCAGATGGACCTCGATCCCGAACGGCCGGCCCAGGTGCGCGCGGAGTTCCCGGTGCTGCGGGATCGGCGGCTGTAGGTCAGCGCGGGGCCTTCCCCTTCGTGCACGTCGCGGGCGAGGTCCCGGCGCTGTTGAACGCTGTGACGCACACCTTGAACGTGGAGCCGGCCTTGAGTTTCAGACCGAACTTCGCCGTCGTACCGGCCGTGCCGTTGATCATGCGGCTCGTCCGCTTGTTCTTGGGCGTCTTGCCGGTGAGTTTCGCGCGGTACCCGTTCGCGCCCGTCACCGGCTTCCAGGTCGCCTTCACGATCTTCTTCTTGGCCTTCACTGTCAGGCCGGTCGGGGCGGCCGGGGGCGTCACCACTGGCGGCGGGGGAGTCGGCACGATGGGCGAGAACGCTGTCCCGGTCAATCCCACCGTGTGCGGCGTCCCGGGCGCGCTGTCGAGGATCTCGAGGTAGGCGCTGCGCTCACCGGCCGCCATCGCGGTGAACACGACGCTGACGGTGCACGTCTGCCCCGGGGTAGAGCAGTGCCCCGCGGCAGGTTTCCGCCGTGATCAGTGAACTGGTCGGCGTTGGCGCCCTTGATCCGGACGTTGTACGGGCCGATGGACATGTGCTTGTTGCCGGCGTTGCCGATCGTGACGACCCGTGCCGTTGAAGTGGTGCCGACGAGTTGCCGGCCGAATGCGAGCGACTGCGGGTCGGCGGTGAAGACCGCAGCGACGCCGGTCCCGACCAGGGACACGATGTACGGCGACTGCGGCGAGTTGCTCACGAACCGCAACTGCGCCGCCTTGGCGCCGATCGAGGTCGGCGTGAAGGACACCGTGACCGTGCACACATCGCCGAGCGGCGGCATGGTCTTGCCGGAGCAGTTGTCTTCCGCGATGGCGAACATCGACGCATCCGGCACCCGTGATGGACACTGCGTCCGGCCCGAAGATCAAGTCCGCGAAGGGCGGTCCGCCGCTCGAGACGGTGACGGTGCGCTGCGCACGAGAAGCCCAGATCCTGCCCACCGAAGTCGGTCGGGTTCAGCCCGGCGTTCATGTGGGAGTTGAGGATGCCGCCGTCCGTGATGGTCCAAGCCGTGCTCCTGGATCAGGTGGTCGTGCGCGGCCGCCGCCACGGACGTGTAGTGGTTGTTCCCGGCGCCGAGCTCCACTCCCCCTTGCAGGACGGGCAGCGCAGCCCAGCCATTGAGCAGCGAGTTGTAGTTGGCCACGGACAGGTTCACCGCATTCAGGAAGTTGTTCATGATCCGTCACGTGGCCGACGTCCCACGCCCCGAGGTTCTGGTTGAACGCGAGCGCGCCGGCAGAGCATGCCCTCCATGCTGGTCACCTTGCTGACGTCCCACCCGCCGATGGGCTGGTTGAACGACACCGCACCGCGTGAACATGTGGATCATCGACTGCACGGCTCCGGTGTCCCAATTGCTGACGGCACCGTTGAACGCGGTCGCGCCTCGAACATGTAGGACATGTCGGTCACCTTGCTGACATCCCAGGTGTTCAGATCCCGGTTGAAGACCGCGGCGCCCTTGAACATGCCCTCCATCGAGGTCACGGCGCTGGTGTCCCAAGACCCGATCGGCTGGTTGAAGGCAGCCGCGTCCTTGAACATCTCGCCCATGTAGGTGACCTTGCCGGTGCTCCAGTTCAACGGCTGGTCGAACGCCGCCGCCTCCCGGAACATGCCCCCCATCCCGGTGACCTGGGAGGTGTCCCAGCCGCCGATGGGCTGGTTGAACTTCGTGGCGCCCGTGAACATCGCCGCCATGTTGGTGACCGCTCCCGTGTTCCACGTCGCCAGCGGCTGGTTGAACGAGGTGGCTCCGGCGAACATCGACGCCATGCTGGTCACCTTCGATGTGTCCCACATCCTCCAGCGGCTGATTGAACGACGTGGCCCCTTCGAACATGCCACTCATGTCCGTGACCGACCCGAGGTCTCCCAGCCCCCGATCGGCCTGGTTGAACGCCGTCGCTCCCGGAACATGTCGCCCATGCTCGTGACGTTGCCGGTGTCCCAGCCGCTGATGTTCTCGTTGTAGGAAGCCGGCCCCGTCGAACATCGCCGCACATGTTCGTGACCCCGGACATGTCCCAGTCGCTGAGGCCGCCGGTCAGGGCGGCGGCGTCCGTTGAACGCTTCACCATGCTGGTCGGTCCCGCGAGATCCGGGGTGTCCGTCGCCGTGATGTTCAGGTTCTCCGCGCCCGCGAAGTATCCGTATCCGCCTGTTCCCCAGCCCGCAGGTCGCCCCACTGACTGACGTTCACGATCTTGGTTCGGTCCTCAGCGCCGTGTCGCCGGTGCCGAAGGACCAGCCAGTCGATCGTCCCGGAGATGGTGATCGCTCTTACACGCCGGGGGTGGCGTACATGTGCGTCCAGCCCTGGTCCCGTAGACGGTGACCGGATCTGGTACTGCCCATCGCCCCAGTCGACGGTGAAGTTGTAGGTGCCGTCGGAGCAGCAGCGGCAGGACTGATCGTGACTGGTCGTCTTGGAGTACGCACGTCGTCTTCGTGGTGTCCCAGGTGCTGATGAAGTCACCCGCCGCAGCCAGCGCCGGCGACGCCGTGAGCGCAGAAATCCCCAGTATCGCGGCACCAACGGCCGCCAAGAACCCCCGCAGGCGCACACCCATCCTTCTCGCCCCCTGCACTTCCAGTCTACGCCCGGGCCAGCAGGCGGGAGTTCGCGTTTCAGACCACGAACACCACGGCGCCCACCCACACCGCCGTTGCCAGCACACACGACCCGAACTCGATCAGCACCGACCAGCCGGCGGATTTCATCGCCTGCATCGTGGTCGGCCAGGCGTCCTTGAAGGTCCGCAGCCGGATGGCTTCGGCCACGAAGACCCCGCCGATGAAGCCCACGATCAGGCCCACCACCGGGATGACGAAGAAGCCCGCGACAGCCCCCACGGCACCGACCAGCAACACCCAGTTGGGCACGCCGCTCGCCTTCATCTGTTTGCCGGGAATGAGGTACTTCAGCAACTGCCCCGCGGCGATGATGGCAACAGCGCCGATGGCGACGGCCCATGCGGTCGTGCCGCCGGTGATGAATGCCCAGACCACGATCGCGGCGGCGACCAGCAGCGCGCCGGGCAGGATCGGCACGATCGTGCCGACTAGCCCGACGACGATCGCGAGGGCTACGAGCAGGGTGGTCACAGGCTCAGTGTCTCAGTGCGGACCGACCACTGTCTGGATTGTCTTAACGATCAAGCTGGGTCCGGGGGCGTCCCCCACGAAACGTCGGCGATGGCCATGATCAATTAGACAATCCAGACACCACAAAGGGTCAGCGGTTGTTCAGCTTCTCGAACGAGCCCAGAACCAGATCGACGCCCTGCATGGACTTGTCCTGGTCGAGCTCCTCGGAGCCCTCGCCCACCATCCGCAGCCCGTCGATGCCGTCGGCCAGCAACTTCTTGGCCTGCGGGTCCTCGATCTCCGACAAGCGGGGCTCGAGTTCCCCGGCGACCTGCTGCAGGTGCCGACCCATCGCCTTCATCTTGCCGAACTGCAACTTCGTGGCCATCCCCTGCAACTGCGCCATCTCGGCGGCGGCGTTGCCGAGGTCGGACTGCAACTGGAAGATCCGCTGCTCGTCGCTGGCGCCTTCTTCGAAGGCCGGGGCGCTGTAGTTGGCATAGGAGGTGGTCGTCGTGAACATGTAGTCGTACGCCGCATAACCGCCCACCACGGCGACGAGCACCGCGGCCAGGGCGATCAGGATACGACGACTCATGTATGCGTTATGCCCTCCCAGACCGGGCCTGAAACCCTACAGCCAGATGCCGGAGAACAACATCGCGGCGATGATCGCACCCCAGCCGAGGGCGATCAGAACATCCCAGCCACCCTGGGTCAGCCTTGCGGACAGCCGCTGGAAACCACCCGAGCCGTTGGCAGCCGCCAGTCGGTTGGTGCCCACCACCGTCGTCAGGACCGCCGCCGCACACACGGTGCAGAAGGGGCACAGCGAACCGATCGAGTAGGCGACCTCGTACATGTACCAGGTGAGGAACAGCGCGAAGAAGACCGACAGGCCCAGCATCGCGTTGTGGAATCCCGCGACCAGTCGGCCGTTGCTGGCCATGACCGCGCCGGCGGTTCCGAGCACTGCGAACATGATCACGCCGAGCAGCGCGTTCGGCGGCCCGAGCACGCTCGACTGCCACGACAGCAGCACGGGGGTACACCCGACCGTGGAGCTGATGTCGCAGAAGGAGCCCGCGGCCGGGTCCTTCAGCAAGGCGATCTTGTCCATGATGGTTATCGATCCGGATACGACCCCGACGGCGCTTGCCACCGCGACCAGCCACCCCCAGGGGCGGCCAGTGCGCTCGGCAGGCTCAGCGAGCGGGCTCGGCTGGAGTTCCTCTGTAGCGCTCACGCTTCCAGTATCGGACGGGTTCTCAGATAACTCCAGTCGCGAACTCCTCGACGAACAGCACCTCGGCCAAGACGGCCCGCTGCAGTTCCGCCGAGATCCACGCTCTCGTTGGGCGCGTGGATGCGGGCCATCGGGTCCTGGGCGCCGAAGAGCAGGATCTCCGCTGCCGGCACGGCGGCGCGCAAGGAGTCGATCAGCGGGATGGAACCACCGGCGCCGATCTCCTGTGCCGGCTTGCCGTAGGCCTGCTCCATGGCGCGCCGGGCCGCGGCATACGCGGGGCCGGAGGTGTCCACCCGCACCCCCTGGCCGACCGCCTCGGGCGTCACCGTGACCTTGATCCCCCACGGGGTGTGGGTCTCGAGGTGGCGGATCAACGCATCGCGTGCGGCCACGGCGTCCTGGCCCGGCGGCACCCGCAGCGACACCCGGGCGCGGGCCTCGGGGATCACCGCGTTGATGGCGCCCTGCGTCGGCGGCGCATCGATGCCGACGACGTTGATCACGGGCTTGCTGAACAACCGCGAGGCGATGCTGCCCTGGCCGGTGAGCGGTTGGTCCGGCTCGACACCCGCCAGTTCCCGGAAGTCGGCCTCGGCGAACTCGGGACCGTCCCAGTCGAACCCGGTGATCCCGTCGACGGCCGTCTCGCCGTCGGCGTCGCGCAGGGTGGCGAGCAACCCGATCAGCGCCATGAGTGCATCCGGCGCCGGCCCGCCGAACATGCCCGAATGGACCGAGCCCTTCAGCGTGCGGCATTCCACGGTCACCGCTGCCATCCCCCGCAGGGCAGTGGTGAAGGTCGGTTCGTTGATCCGCGCGTTGCCCACATCGGCCACGACGATGGCGTCGGCGGCGAACACTTCGGGATGGCTGCGCGGGTACTCCTCGAACGGGCCGCCCCATTCCTCCTCGCCCTCCACGATCACCCGCACCGTGCACGGCGGCCGGCCGTCGAACGCCCGCATCAGAGCGGCGTGGATGACCACCCCGGATTTGTCATCGGCGGCACCGCGTCCGTACAGCCGGCCTTCCCGCTCGGTGGGTTCGAACGGCGGGCTGAGCCACAGCGACTCGTCGCCGGCGGGCTGCACGTCGTAGTGGGCGTAGAGCAGAACCGTCGGGGACCCTGGCGGCCCCAGGGTTTCGGCCAGTACCGCCGGCTTGCCGCCGGGGATCTCCACCTTGCGCACGCCTGCGTACCCCGCAGCCGTCAGGATCTCCATGACCTTCGCGCAGGCCCGCTCGATCTGCTCGTCGGGGAAGCCGGGGAACGCGCAGCCCGGGATGCGCACGAGTTCCTCGAGCTCGGACCGCACCCGGGGCATGTCAGCGGCGACGGTGTCCTGGAAATTCATGGGGTCAGTCTGCCCGGTTTCGCGGGCGCCTGAGCAAATTGCGCACGGGGCAAGAAAGTTGCCTCAGGCGCAATCCGCCCCCTCGCCCAACCGCCCGAACCCGCGTCGAACCCACCCTGCCCCAGCAAATTGCGCACGGGGCAAGAAAGTTGCCTCAGGCGCAATCCGCCTGCCCGCCTCAACGGTCAGAACCAGCAACAGACCTGCGGCCGCTGACCGATCCTCGGCCGGGAACGTCAGTCAGCCACCCACGGCGCCGGCTGTTTGCTCAGGAACGCCATCATCCCGGCCTTGGCCTCGTCGCTGTTGAACATCCGTCCGGAGACCTCCGCGGTCCACTCGAACGCCTCCGTGCGGGGCATTCCAGGGACCCGGCGCAACAGCTGCTTCGTCATCGTCAATGCCTGCGGACCACCCTTGGCCAACGCGTCGACGTAGCCGGCCACCGCCGCGTCGACCTCGGCGCGCGGTACCGCCTTGTTGATCAAACCGGCCTTCGCCACCCGCGCCGCCGGCACCCGCTCCCCGAGCAGCAGCAGCTCGATCCCGTCGCGGCGGTTCATCCGGTCCAGGCACACAACGGAGATCACCGCCGGGGCAACCCCGACCCGCACCTCCGAGAACGCGAAGTGCACGTCGTCAGCCGCCACCGCGAAGTCGCACGCGGCCACCAGGCCGTTGCCGCCACCGGCCACGTGCCCCTCAACCTTGGCCACGGTCGGCTTGCGGCAGTCCAGGATGTTCTCCAGCACCGCCACCAGCGCCATCGGCCCCTGCGCGGTGAAGGACTCGGCGTCGGCGGTCGACGCCCCCTTCAGGTCGGCCCCGGCACAGAACGCCCGGCCCTCGGCGGCCAGTACGACCACCCGCACGGCCGGGTCCTCGCCGGCGTTGACCAGCCCGTCCGACAGCGCCGCCATCGTGTCGGCATCGAGCACGTTGCGGGCGTCCGGGTTGTCCAGCGTCAGCGTGGCAACCCCGTCGGCGACCTCGTATCTCACTTGCGGCCCATTCCCTCGAGCAGCGCGAGCACCCGCAGCATGACCTCATCGGCACCGCCGCCGATCGAGGTCAACCGGGAGTCGCGGAAGTACCGCGCCGGCCAGTTGTCCTCGGCGTAGCCCATGCCGCCGTGGAACTGCACGCAGGTGTCGGCCACCACGCGCTGCAGGCGGCCGGCCTTGAGCTTGGCGATCGTGGAGATGCGGGTCACGTCCTCGCCGTTGATGTACCGGTCGGCACACGCCCGGTTGTACGTCTCCAGGACATCGACGTCGGCGTACAACTCGGCGAGCTTGTACTGCAGGTACTGGTTGGCCAGCAGCGGCTTGCCGAACGCCTCCCGCTGCTGCAGGTAGTCCTTGGTCTTGTCCAGTGCCTTGCGCATGCTGGCCACGGCCATGTACGCGCCGATGAGTCGCTCGTCGAGGAACTGCACCATCTGCTGCTGGAACCCGCGGCCGACCTCGCCGATGGTGTTGGACACCGGCACCCGCACGTCCTCGAACACCAGCTCGGCGGTGTCGCTGGACCAGTTGCCCATCTTCTCGATCTTGCGGCCCACGCTGAATCCCGGGGTCGAGGTCGGGACGATGATCTGGCTCATCCCGGCATACCCGCCCTCGTCGGAGGTGCGGACCAGCAGGCACAGCCAGTCGGCCTGGGTGCCGTTGGTGATCCACATCTTGCGGCCGTTGATCACCCAGTCGTCACCGTCGCGCACGGCCTTGGTGCGGATGCCGGCGACGTCCGAACCGGCGTCCGGCTCGCTGACCCCGATGGCCGCGACCATCTCTCCGCGCAGCGCCGGTTCGAGGTAGGCGCGCTTCAACTCCGGGCTTCCGTACAACGCCAGGGAGGGGGTGGCCATACCGGCCTGGACGGCGATCGCCATCGGCACCCCGGCGCAGTCGATCCGGCCGAGCTCCTCGGCGAAGACCAGGGTGTAGGAGTGGTCGGCACCCTGGCCGCCGAACTCGGGGTCGTACTCCAGGCCCAGCGCCCCGATCTCGGCAAGTTTGGAGAAGACCTGCTTCGCCGGGAAGATGCCGGCTGCCTCCCACTCGTCGACGTACGGGTTGATGTCGTTCTCCACAACCTGCCGTACGGCCTTGCGGAACTGCTCGTGCTCCTCGGTGAATTTCATGCCACCCCTTCTCGTAGATCTCAAAGTTGACGTTAGTGTCAACTTTGGGGTCGGTCAAGCCGTCCGCCGGCACGCAGGCGACCACGAACCCCGCCCTCCAGGTCACCGCCACCGAGGTGGTGCGCGAGCCTCACCCGCAGTTGTGAGCCAAAGTCATACCTGTGAGCCATAATCCGGCTGATTTTGACTCACACCTGTGACTTCGACTCACGCCTTTGCTCCGCGGAGCCCTGACTGCGCACGGCTGCACCATCACGGCCGCGGGCTCAACCGGCCAGCGAACACGCCGGGCTCGTACCCTCACGCCACCTCTTCGCGCAGGCCCAGGGCGTTCACCCACAGGCTGGTCAGGGTGCGGTTGATGTCGTCGGACAGGGGTCGGGACCAGTAGCGGGAGAAGCCCTCCACCATCGCGCACAAGGCGGTCGCGGTCACGTCCGCCGGTAGCTCAGAAGTCACCCGGCCCTGTTCCTGCAGCCGGCGCAACGCAGTGGTCACCCGCGCGTGGTAGCGGCGGCGGAAGGCGTCGAGCCGCTCCCCGAGTTCGGGCGTGGTGACTGCGGCCTGCTCGATCACCTGCAGCAGCCGGGAGTTGTCCCGGTAGGCGTGCAGATAGCGGCGGTTGGCCTCCTCGATGCGGGCCATCGGGTCCTTGGCGGAGGTGCGCAGATCGTCCTGCAGCTCCACGAGCAACTCGTCGATGACCTGCCCGAGGATCTCCTCCTTGGACTCGAAGTAGGTGTAGACCGTCCCGTGCGAGACCCCCGCGGCGTCGGCGATGTCGTTCATCCGGCAGTCGTCGAAACCCCGCTGCTCGAACGCCCCCCGGGCAGCCTCCAGCAGCGCGGTGCGGGTGCGGCGGCCACGCTCGGTGCGGGGGTTCACAACAGCTGTTCCGGCACATCGATCCAGACGGCGCGCAGTTGCTCGGCCAAGCCCTTGGCCTGCGGGTCGCTGCGGGTCGTCTCCGAGACACCGCGGCCCAACAAGCCCTTGATCACGACGTTGATCGCGCGCAGCGGCGGGAAGTAGTGGATCTCCACGGGCAGCGTCGCCGCCTCCGGCAGCATCTCCGCGAGCCGTTCCCGGGTGAGGAAGTCGCACAACCACTCGTACCTGGCGTCGGCCAGCTGCACCGCCTCGAGGTCCACGTCGAGGTCCGTGTCCGCGGCCCAGACCTCGGCGGTGTCGTGGAAATCGTCGACCGCCGGAGCCGTGAGCGCGTCGGCCTCCTGCCAGGCCAGCGCCACAGCGGCATCCTCGGCGGGGTGCCGGATCCAGAAGCCCACGTTCGCGTTGCCGCCCTTGTCCCCGCTGCGGGCACCGACGAACGTGCCGAACCGGCGGTGGGTGAACGGCCCGGCGATGATCGACTCCTGCGGCGGCGAGGGCAGATCGGCCTTGGCGATCGGCGGGCCGGCAACCGGCTTGCCGCCGGCGACCCGCGCCACCTCCGCGCCGTCCACCTCGACGACCACGGGTACGTCCGCGATGGCCACCGTCGAGGGCCAGTAGACCCCGTAGGGGGTGCCCTCGGCGGGCGGTGCCGTGGGGAACATGCCGGGGTAGGACGCCAGCGCCGACTCCACGGCCGGGCGGGTGAAGGCCTTGCCGACCTTCTTCGGGTCGTCGTCCTTGGCCGTCAGTACCAGTCGGCCCTGCGCGGCGGACACATCCCGCGGGTCGTCGCTGGCCGGCGGGGTGAAGGCCACGCTCAACTCGCGCACGCCCAGTCGGCTGCGCGACCCGAGCTCGGCCGGGGACAGCACCTTCGCCTCAGCCAGCCCGACGCCACAGATGGTGCGGATGGCGATGTCCGCCTTCTCGGCGGAGTCGGCGCCGGTCAACACCAGGGTCATGGTGTTGCGGAAGCCGCCCAGGTAGTTGATCGCGACCTTCAGCGTCTCCGGTGCGCTCTCGCCGCGGGTGCCTGACAGCCGCACCCGGTCCTTGCCGACCTGGTCGATCTCGATGGTGTCGAACCGGGCCGTGACGTCGGGGTTCAGGTAGTGCTCGTCGCCCACCTCGTAGAGCAGTTGCGCGGTGACGGTCCCGGGGGAGACGAGGCCGCCGGTGTCGCCGTGCTTGGTGATCACGCTGGTGCCGTCGGCGGCCACCTCCGCGATCGGGAAGCCCACGTGCTCGAGTCCGGGCACCTCGCGGAAGAACGCGTAGTTGCCGCCTGAGGCCTGCGCGCCGCACTCGATGACGTGGCCGGCCACCAGGGCGCCGGCCAACGGGTCCAGGGATTCGGCGCTGTCCAGGTCCCACCCGTGCCACCAGGCGGCCGGGCCGATCACCAGCGCCGCATCGGTGACCCGGCCCGTGACGACGACGTCGGCACCGGCCTGCAGGGCCGCCACGATCCCGCGGGCGCCGAGGTACGCGTTGGCACTCAGCGGGTGTCCGGTGAACGGCTCGCCGGTGTCGAGGTTGAGCCACTCGCCGCCGATCTCGGCGAACCGGGGCAGCAGGTCGTCGCCGGTGACACACGCCACCTTGGCGCCGGTGCCGAGGTCGCGGATCGCCTGCGCGGCGGCTTCCGGGTCCAACCCGCCGGCGTTGCTGACGACCTTGATCCCCTTCTCCAGACACGTGGGCAGCACCTGCTCCATCTGCTGGGAGAAGGTGCGGGCGAAGCCGGTGCCGTGCTTCATCTTCTGCCGCGCGAGCAGCAGCATCGTGAGCTCGGCCAGCCAGTCGCCGGTGAGGACGTCGATCGGGCCGCCCTCGACCATCTCCCGAGCGGCGGCCAACCGGTCGCCGAAGAACCCTGAGCAATTGGCGATACGGACGGGGCGGTTCATGAACTTGACGCTAGTGTCAAGTTCGGCGCGGGTCAAGGGCGCTCCCGCATGAAGGCACGGCCGGACGTCGTTGCGCCGATCCCCGAGGGCACCAACGTCGCAAACCGCCGACCGCGGCCGCTACTCGATGACGACGACCACCTGGTGTGCGTCCACCGACTGCCCGGTCCGTACATGCACCGCGGTGACGATGCCGTCGGTGTCGGCGGTGATGGTGTGCTCCATCTTCATGGCCTCGAGCACCACGAGGATCTGCCCGGCGGCGACCTCGTCGCCCTCGGCCACGCGCACGTCGGTGACGGTCCCCGGCACCGGGGTGGTGGGTCCGGCAGCATCGGCGTGGTGGGCGTTCTCGTCGAAGCGCGGCAGCACTTCGAAGGCGCAGGTGCGGCCACCCACCTGCACCGTGCCGTGATGCCCCGCCGCGCACCACGGCCGGCGTGAGCAGCCCGTCGATCTCGACACTGCCGCTGGTGAGCCGGACCAACCCGATGTCGGTCGCCTCGCCCAGCAGCGGATCCCCGTCGACGGTCTGCACCCGCAGGCCCTCGCGTTCCCGGGTCCATCGCAGCATGAGCTCGGTACCTGCCACCCGCACCCCCAGCCACTCGGGCACGGCGGGCACGTTGCGCCAGCCGGCGGGCGCCACCGGGCCGTCCAGATCGCGGGTCGCCAGCACCGCCAGTGCGTGCCGGACCGGATCAAGTGGCGGCGCGAGCACCTGCGGGTGGGTGTCCAGGTAGTCGGTCGTGGTGGCGCCGGCGAGGAAGTCCGGCTCGCCGAGGATCGCGGCCAGCGAGTCCTTGTTCGTCACCACCCCTTCGATACCGGCGCGCTGCAGGTAGCCGGCCAGCTTGTCCGCAGCCGCCTGCCGGGTATCGGCGTGCGCGATCACCTTGGCCAGCATCGGGTCGTAGGCCGCGGTCACGGTGTCGCCGGCCACGAAGCCGGTGTCGACCCGAACCCCCTCGGGCTCGAGGTCGAAGACCCGCAGCGTGCCGGTGTTGGGCAGGTAGCCGTTCGCGGGATCCTCGGCGTACAGCCGCACTTCGATCGCGTGCCCGTTGCGCACGACCTCGTCCTGACTGCTCGGCAGCAACTCCCCCGCCGCCACCCGGATCTGCCACTCGACCAGATCCAGGCCGGTGATCGCCTCGGTGACCGGGTGCTCCACCTGCAGCCGGGTGTTCATCTCCAGGAAGAAGAACTCGTCGCCGGCGACCATGAACTCCACGGTGCCCGCGCCCGACGTACCCGATCTCTGCGGCAAGGCTCACCGCCGCCGACGTCATCTGCTCGCGCAGTTCCGGCGTCACCCCCGGCGACGGCGACTCCTCCACCACCTTCTGATGCCGGCGCTGGATGGAGCACTCACGCTCGAAGAGGTGCACGACGTTGCCGTGCGTGTCCCCGAACACCTGCACCTCGACGTGCCGGGCGCGCTCGAGATACCGCTCGACGAAGACGGTGTCGTCACCGAACGCGCTGGCGGCTTCACGTTTGGCCGCAGCGATCGCCTCGTCGAGGTCCTCCGGGCGGTCGACGCGGCGCATGCCCTTGCCGCCACCACCGGCCGACGCCTTGACCAGCACCGGGAACACGTCGGTGCCACTGGTCAGCATCGGCACGCCGGCCTTCTCGGCCAGGGCCTTGGCCTCCACCTTGAGCGCCATGGCCCGGATGCTGTCCGGGGTGGGGCCGATCCAGGTGAGCCCGGCGTCGAGCACGGCCTGTGCGAAGTCGGGGTTCTCGCGACAGGAAGCCGTAGCCGGGGTGGATGGCGTCGGCTCCCACCCGTTGCGCCGCCCGCAGGATCTCGGCGGCGTCGAGGTAGGACGCGATGGCCACGGCCTCGTCGGCGCTGCGCGCGTGCAGGGCGCCGCGGTCGGCCTCGGTGAAGACCGCCGTGGTGGCGTGGCCCATCCGGCGAGCGGTCCGGAACACCCGACAGGCGATCTCTCCACGGTTTGCGACGAGGATCTTCACAAACTTGACGCTAGTGTCAAGTTTGCTTCCCGGTCAAGCGTCTTGCATGACCTTCTTGCCCGCGAGCGAGCCCATCAGGTGCGCGGAGATCCCGATGGATGAGAAGGCGACCAGCAGCATCGTCGCCACTGCCGTCAGGGCCTCGCCGGTCTGGCCGTACAGGGCCGGCCAGTACGACAGCGCCAAACCGTCGAACAGCAGGGCACCCGACATCCCGCCAACGATCGTCGACACCGGATCGACCTGGCGGTTGTGTGCTACCGCCACCAGCATCCACACGGTCGGGGGGCCTGCCACGGCCACGACGACCAGCAGAACCGCGTACCCGACCGGGTCGGTGAAAACGGACCCGGGGACGAGACTGATGATCACCGCGAAGATGGCCGCGACGATCAACCCGACCACGAAGCCCCACGGAAAGCCTGACTTACGCATCAACACCTCCAGAGTTGTAGTTGTCACTACACTACGACATGAATGAAGTGGCCGCTACACTTCCCGGCGTGGGGTACCGACACCAGCGCGACGACATGCTCGCGGCGGCCGTGACGGTCGCCCACAGAGACGGGCTTGCGGCCCTCACCTACGGACGGGTGGCCAAGGAGTTGGGCACGAACGACCGCACCGTCGTCTACTACTTCCCGACCAAGACCGAGTTGGTAGCCGCTGTCACAGCCGAACTCGGGGGGCAGTTGCAGGCGCTGCTGGCCGAGGCGTTCGGCGACAAGCCCTTGTCCCGGCGCGCCCTCGGCCGGCGAGCATGGCCCGCGCTCTCGCACCCCGATGCAGAGCCCATCTTCCGGCTCTTCTTCGAAGTCATCGGGCTGGCCGCGGTGGGCACGAAACCCTTCGACGACCTCGTGCCGGTTCTGATGGAGCAATGGCTGGCCTGGCTGGACCCCCGGCTCGACATTGCGGACCCGGTACGGCGGCGGGCGGAGGCACTGGCGCTGCTGGCACAGATCGACGGCCTGCTGCTGCTGCGCATCACAGCCGGACCCAGCCGGGCGCAGGCGGCTGCCACCGTCTTGGGCTTCGCCGGCGCAGCCGAGCAGTAGGCCGCTGGGCACGGCCATGGTCCGTTCGGAGGACGGTGATCGTCATCGCTGTACCTGGCGCCTCCCACGCCTACTCCGACCGAAGCGGATGCAGTTGGTCTCCTCCAACGCCAACGGGATCCAAGGCGACAACGCCTCCAACGTGTTCAGTTCAGCGCCACGGGTGTGGTCCCCGGACGGCACGCGCGTGGTCTTCATGTCGAGTGCGCAGAACCTCGCGCCAGGTGACGGCAACGCCTTCAACGAGGACATCTTCGTCAAGACCCCCTGACCACTGGCGTCCACCCCGTCACCGGGGATAGCGTCGGCGAGGTGGAACGCATACTGGACAGCCCGGACTTCGTGCGGACCCTCGCGCAGTTGTCCGAGGAGACCGGCACCCCCATTCCGAAACTGCGGGAGGAGGCGAGCGCCGACCTCAAGGAGATGGCCGTCAAGCCCGGCGGACTCACGGTCTCCGGCTGGGACATGTTCACCCGTTGGCTGTCGCGGGCCTACAAGGTCGACTACGTGCCCGAGGATCTCGAGGCGCTGCGGGAACTGAACAAGACCTCCGGGCTGATCTTCCTACCCAACCACCGCTCCTACCTCGACCCGTTGGTGCTGCGGTGGGCGATGGAGAAGCACGGGTTCCCGCCCAACAACACCCTCGGCGGCGCGAACCTCGCGTTGTGGCCGATGTCGGAGATCGGCCGGCGCAACGGGATCGTCTTCATCCGCCGTGAGTTCCGCGACGACCACCTCTACCGGGCCGTGCTCAAGACCTACCTGTCCCATCTGATGGAGAACAAACACAACCTCGAGTGGTACATCGAAGGCGGCCGCACCCGCACCGGCAAGCTGCGCCCACCGCGCTACGGCATCCTCAGCTACGTCGTCGACGCCTTCGCCGACCACCCGGACAGTGACGTGCGGATCGTGCCGACCTCGATCATCTACGACCAGCAGCACGAGGTCAGCGCCATCTCCGCCGAGGAGATGGGCGGGACGAAGAAGGCGGAGTCCATCAGCTGGCTCTACAAGTTCGCCCGCTCGCAGTCGCGCCGGATGGGCCGGGCGCACCTGCGGTTCGGCGAGCCGTTGTCGCTGAGCGACGCCATCACCCTCACCGAGGACGCTGAGGGCAACCCGCGGCCCCGGCTGGCCGTGCCCAAGGTGGCGTTCGAGGTCTGCAACCGCATCAACGCCGTCACCCCCGTGACCCCGAGCGCCATGCTCACCTTCGCGCTGCTCGACAACGGGGACCGCGCCATCACCGTCGAGGAGGGCCGGGCGATCCTGCAACCGCTGCTGAAATACATCCAGCTGCGCAACCTGCCCCTGACCCAGCAGGTGAACCTCGACGACCACGGACCGCTGCGGGACACGCTGCGCAACCTGGTGCAGGAAGGCGTCGTCACCCAGTACGACGGGCCGACCGAGCGCGTGTTCTACGTGTCGCTGGACCACCAGCACGAAGCCGCCTTCTACCGCAACACCGTGATCCACTTCTTCATCAACCGCGCCATCACCGAACTGGCCGTGATCCAGGCCGCCGAGGACGGGGCCTCCGACATCCAGACGGGCGTCTGGGAGAACGCGCGGCGCCTCAAGGATCTGCTGAAGTTCGAGTTCTTCTTCCCCACGACCCGGGAGTTCTCCGACCAGATCGCCGACGAGGCCTCGCACATGTACCCGGGCTGGGAACAGAACTCCTTCACCCCCGAGCGGGTGCTGGAGGAGGCGCACAAACTGGAACTGGTGCTGGCGCACCGGGTGATCGGGCCGTTCGTCGAGGCCTACAGCGTGCTGGCCGACGAGTTGGCCGCCGCCGGGGATGCTGCGGTCGAGCAGAAGGCGCTGGTCGCGACCAGCCTGAGCCTGGCCCGTCAACGGTGGCTGCAGAAGACCCTGCACACCCCGGAGTCGATCTCGAAGGACTACTTCGTGAACGCCTTCCAGCTCGCCAAGAACTACGGGCTGGTCACCTCCGCCGAGCCCGGGCTCGCCCAGCGACGCCAGGAGTTCGCCGATGAGCTGCGGCTGATCGTGCGCCGCGTGGACGACCTCCGACGGATCGCCGCCGAGCTCGGCCAGCCGGTCCTCACCGAGCGCGCACAGACGGGAGAGTCCGATGGCTGACATCGAGTGGCTCATCGAGCAGATCGAGAACGCGAGCGAGGGCCCGGAGATCGGCGCCTTCTTCGACTTCGACGGCACGCTGATCGCGGGGTACTCAGCAGCCGCGTTCTTCAAGTACCGGCTGCGACGCGGCGAGATCTCAGTCAGCGAGGTCGTCAAGACCGTCGCCGAGAGCCTCAACATCGAACACCGTGGCCACGACGTCTCCGAGATGATGCGGGTCGGCGTTCAGGGCCAGGCCGGCCGCGACGCCGAGGAGATGGACAGTTGGGCACGCAACGTGTTCAGCAAGAAGATCGCCGGCATGATCTACCCCGATGCCCGCCTGCTGATCGACGCCCACCTGCGCAAGGGGCACACCGTCGTCGTCGCGTCCTCAGCCACCCGCCCACAGATCCAGGCCACGGCCGACGACCTGGGCATCGACCACATCATCTGCACCGAGATGGACGTCGCCGAGGACGGCCGGCTCACCGGCGACCTCGCCAGTGACATCCGGTGGGGCCAGGCCAAGGCCGACGGTGTCGCGGAGTACGCCGAGGAATCCGGGATCGACCTCGAGGAGTCCTTCGGGTACTCCAACGGCGAGGAGGACCTGCCGTTCCTCGAGCAGGTGGGGTACCCGTGCGCCTTGAACCCCAGCGAGGAACTGCGGGATGTCGCCAAGGAGCGCGGCTGGCCGGTGGCGCGGCTGAAGACGCCCACCTCGACGTCGTTGCTCGACGTCGGTCGCAGCGCCGCGGCCATGGGCGTCTTCGCCGGCAGCATTGCGGCGGCCACCGGCCTGGCCATTCTCAACCGCAGCCGGTCCCTGGGCGCCAACATCGCTGCGAGCACCGGGTCCGATCTGGCGCTGGCGGCGGCGGGCGTGCGGTTGAACGTGGTGGGTGAGGAGAACATCTGGGCCGCCCGGCCGGCGGTCTTCTTGTTCAACCACCAGAGCCAACTCGACGTGTTCGTGCTGGCGGCGCTGCTGCGCAAGGACTTCACCGGGGTGGCCAAGAAGTCACTGGAGAAGGACCCGTTCTTCGGACCGATCGGCTACCTGGCCGACGTCGCCTACATCGACCGGAGCAACACCGACGCCGCCCGCAAGGGTCTGGAACCGGCGGTCGAGGCGTTGAAGAAGGGGCGGTCCATCGCCATCGCCCCGGAGGGCACCCGCTCACCCACGCCCCGGCTGCTGCCGTTCAAGAAGGGGCCGTTCCACCTGGCCATGCAGGCAGCCGTGCCCGTGGTGCCGATCGTGATGCGCAACTGCGGGGAGATCATGGCCGCGCACTCCATGATCATCCACCCGGGAACGGTCGACGTCGCCGTGCTGCCGCCGGTGCCCACCGAGGACTGGACCCGCGACGACCTCGACGAACGGATCGCGCAGGTGCGGCAGATGTACCTCGACACCCTCGGGGACTGGCCGGAGGAGTAGGCGGCCGGGCCCCCGGTTCGGCAGCGGTGGTGCACCTCGGAGCGACTCACCCGCACCAGCCGGACCGCGGCGTTAGAGGTCGTTCAGCGCGTGAGTGAACCCACACGTGTCTTCTCTACCCTCGTGGACATTCACGAACAGCGCGCGAAACGGTCCGGTCCGAGCGACGCTGTGCGCCACGAAGCGCCCGACTCACATCCGCCAGATGCCGAACCCGGTCGTCCCCGCCACCGGGGCCGAGTGGGCCGCCGAGAGTGCCAGCCCCAGCACCGTGCGGGTGTCCCGGGGGTCGATGATGCCGTCGTCCCACAGCCGCCCGGTGGCGAACAGCGCGGTCGACTGGTCCTCCACCTGCTTCTCGAACGCGTCCCGGATCGGGGCGAATGCCTCCTCGTTGAAGGCATCACCGGCCTTCTGCTTGGCCACGATGGTCAACACCCCGGCCAGCTGCTTCGGACCCATGACCGCGATCCGGTGGTTCGGCCAGGTGAAGACGAACCGCGGGTCGTAGGCCCGCCCGCTCATCCCGTAGTTGCCGGCGCCGTACGAGGCCCCGATCATGAGCGTGATGTGCGGGACGGTCGAGTTCGACACGGCGTTGATCAACTTGGCGCCGTCCTTGATGATCCCGCCCTGCTCGTAGCGGGTGCCGACCATGAAGCCGGTGATGTTCTGCACGAAGATGATCGGCACATCCATCCGGTTGCACATCTGGATGAACTGCGCGCCCTTGTGCGACTCCTCGCTGAACAGGATGCCGTTGTTGCCGAGGATGCCCACGGGGTAGCCGCCGATGTGGCCCCAGCCGGTCACCAGGGTGGTCCCGTACAGCGGCTTGAACTCCTCGAACGCGCTGTCGTCCAGCACCCGCGCCAGCACGTCGTGCACGTCGAACGGCACCCGCACGTCGGCCGAGGCGATCCCCAGCAGCTCCTCGGGGTCGAAGCGCGGCGCCACCGGTGCGCGATCCGGACCGGGTCCCTGCTTGCGCCACCGCAGATGCTCCACGATCTCCCGGCCGATCCGCAGGGCGTCCGGCTCGTCGTGGGCGAGGTAGTCGCCGAGCCCGGAGATGCGCGCGTGCATCTCCGCCCCGCCGAGTTCCTCCTCGTCGGCGTCCTCGTCGATGGCCATCTTCACCAACGGCGGGCCCCCGAGGTAGACCTTCGCGGCCTCCTTCTGCAGCACCACGTAGTCGCTCATGCCCGGCACGTAGGCACCGCCGGCCGTCGAGGAGCCGAACACCATCGTCACTGTCGGGATGCCGGCCGCGGACAGCTGCGTCAGGTTCTTGAAGCTGGCCCCACCGGGCACGAAGATCTCCGCCTGCTGCGGCAGATCCGCACCGGCGGACTCCGTCAGGCTCACCAGCGGCAGCCGGTTCTCGCGGGCGATGTCCATGGCCCGTAGCCCCTTGCGCACCGCGGTCGGGCCCTGCGCGCCACCCTTCACGGTGGGGTCGTTGGCCACGAGCATGCACTCGGTGCCGCTGATGGTGCCGATCCCGGTGACCAGCCCCGCGCCGAGGGGATCCTGCGTGCCCCACCCGGCCAGCGGGCTCAGCTCCAGGAACGCCGACCCCGCGTCGAGCAGGTAGGCGATGCGTTCACGCGGCAGGAGTTTGCCGCGCGTGCGGTGCCGGGCGATGGTGCGGGCGTTCTTCTCGGCATCGTCCGAGCCGCCACCGGCGGCCACCCTCGCTTGCAGCTGCTGGATCTCGGTGAGCGACTCGAGCATCGCCGCGCGGTTGCCGGTGAACTGCTCGGAGCCGGTGTCGATCATCGAACGAAGTGCGCCCATGAACTTGACGCTAGTGTCAAGTTCGCCCGGCGGTCAAGCGCCACCGGCTGCTGGTAGGTTGCGCTGCGTGAGCCAGCGCAAGGATGATTCCGGCCTCGGCGGCAGGCTCTCGCTTCCGAACGTCAGTTGGAGCCCTTCGGTATCGGTGCTCGTGCGGGTGGCGATCGCAGCCTTCGCCATCGCGGCCACCACGTTCCTGGTCTACATCCAGCGCGCCCAGTACCAGGACAACACCGGCACCCCGGTCAACTTCATCGACGCCCTCTACTTCGCCACCGTCTCGCTGTCGACGACCGGCTACGGCGACATCACGCCGGCCACCGACCAGGCCCGCATGGTCAACATCCTGCTCATCACACCGCTGCGCATCCTGTTCCTGATCGTCCTGGTCGGGACCACCCTGGAAGTCCTGACCGCCCGCACCCGCGACGAGTTCCGCGAACGCCGTTGGAGGAAGAAGTTGAAGAATCACACGGTAGTCATCGGATACGGCGTGAAGGGCCGCTCCGCGGTGCGGATGCTGCTGGACAACGAGATCGAACCGGAGACCATCGTCGTCATCGCCAACGACGCCTCCGCGGTGGAGGACGCCACCCGGCCCTCCCGCAAAGACCCCACCGACCCGGACTCCGGGCTGTATCCGGGCGTGGCCGGCATCCTGGGCGACGCCCGCCGGGAGGAGGTCCTGACCCACGCCGACGTCCCCACCGCCGGCAAGGTCATCGTGGCCGTCGACCGGGACGACGTGGCGGTGCTCGTCACCCTGGCGGTGCGCAAGCTCGCGCCCAACACCCAACTGGTCGCGGCGGCGCGCGAGCAGGCCAGCGCGAACGTGCTCAAGCAGTCCGGCGCCGACCAGGTGATCACCACCGCGGAGGCCGCCGGCCGGCTGCTCGGCATGCAACTGGTGCACCCCATCGCCGGCGAGCTGATGGAGGACCTGCTGGACCCCTCGGAGGGCCTGGAGGTGCGCGAACGCGAGGTCGGGCGGGCCGAGCTGGGGATGTCCCCGGACCAGTTGGCCAAGAAGGGGGAGATGCTGCTGGCCGTGCAGCGCGGCGACCAGGTGTACCGATTCGACACCGACAGCCTGCGCGTCCTGCAGAAGGGGGACAGGATTGTGACCATCAGACAGCACAAACAGGCCCGGAAATCGGAGTTCTCAGGTGACTGAACAGTCAGACGACCAGCCCCAGGTGGTGGTGGTCGCACCCGACGAGGACAGCGCCAACGTCGCGGAACTGGTCGAGCAGCCGGCCAAGGTCATGCGCATCGGCAGCATGATCAAGCAACTGCTCGACGAGGTGAAGAGCGCGCCGCTGGACGAAGCCGCCCGGCAGCGGCTCAAGCAGATCCACGCCACCTCCATCAAGGAGCTCGAGGACGGCCTCGCCCCCGAACTCGTCGAGGAGCTCGAACGGTTGAGCCTGCCCTTCACCGACGACAGCGTGCCCAGCGAGGCGGAGTTGCGCATCGCCCAGGCGCAGTTGGTCGGATGGCTGGAAGGCCTGTTCCACGGCATCCAGACCGCCCTGTTCGCCCAGCAGATGGCCGCCCGCGCGCAACTGGAGCAGATGCGGCGGCAGGCGATCGAGGGGTCAGAGGCGCGCGACCAGATGCCCGGGCCGCACGGCGGACCGTACTTGTGAGGATGTTCGAGGGCTCCCGGGTGCTGGTCACCGGGGCCAGCGGCTTCATCGGCGGCCACCTGGCGGGTGAGCTGGCCGATCGCCACGGTGCCGACGTGCTCGGCCTCGGGCGCACGTTCCGCACGCCGGCCCCCACCGGGGTGACCCACGAGGTGTGCGACCTGGCCGACGTGGAGCGACTGGAGTCGCTGTTGGCCGGCCGGGAGGTCGTGTTCCACGTCGCGGCCTGGATACCGCGGCGCAACGAAGGCCTCCCCGAAGCCGAAGCGATCAACGTGACGGCCGTCGACCAGCTGATCCGGGCCGCCGGACGGGCGGGTTGCCGCCGGGTGGTGCTGGTCAGCAGCGTGGCCGCCTACGGACTTCCCGACCACGACGTCATCGCCGAGGACACCCCGCTGGACACCACGCAACAGGACGCCTACGGACGCACGAAGGCGCTGGGGGAGATCGCTGCCCGCTCCGCCGCCGAGCAGGCCGGGGTGGAACTGGCCGTGGTCCGGCCCGGCATGGTCTACGGACCCGGCTCCACCGGGTGGACCCTGGGCATGTACCGGCTGGTCAAGAAGGGCACGCCGGTGCTCTTCGGCTCCGGTGGCCACGCCTACCCGGTGTACGTCGACGACGTGGTGGACATGCTGGTGCGCTGCGGCTGGCGTCCGGAGGCGGCGGGCGAGGCGTACAACTGCGTGGACCACAGCATCGGCTGGCCGCAGTTCTTCGGCTACTACGCGCAGATGGCCGGACGGGCGCCGCGTCGGATCCCCGTGGCCGCGGCACGGCTCATCGCGCTGGCATCCCAGATCCTGCCGCTGAACATCCCGCTGGACCGCGACCGCCTGCGACAGTACCTGCGGGACCTGCAGTTCCCCACCGACAAGGCCCACCAGCAACTGGACTGGGAGGTGCAGGTGCCGCTGGCGGAAGGCATGCGCCGCAGTCACGAGTGGCTGCAGCAGACGGGACGGGCCTGACCTTCCAGCGGCCGCTCGCTAGTCTCGACACGTGATCGACTTGCATACCCTGCGTGCGGATCCGGAAGCCGTCCGCACCTCCCAGACCCGCCGCGGCGAGGATCCCGCGCTCGTCGACGCCACCCTCGCCGCCGACCAGGCCCACCGCGCCGCGCTCACCGCGTTCGAACGCCTCCGCGCCGAGCAGAAGGACCTCGGGCGGCAGGTCGCCCGCGCCAGCGCGGAGGACCGGCCGGGGCTGCTGGCCCGCACCAAGGACCTCGCAACGCAGGTCAAGCAGGCCGAGGCCCAGGTGCGAACGACCGAGACCGAGCTGCATGAGTCCGCCTCCGCACTGTCCAACATCGTGGACATGCAGGCCCCCGTCGGCGGCGAGGACGACTTCCGGCTCATCGAGAAGCGCGGGGTGATCCGGGACTTCGAGGCCGAGGGCATCACCGTCCGCGACCATCTGGAGATCGGGGAGCTCCTCGCGGCCATCGACGTCGAGCGCGGCGCCAAGGTCTCCGGGTCCCGCTTCTACTACCTCACCGGGCAGGGGGCGCTGCTGGAGTTGGCGCTGGTGAACCTCGCCATGGAGATGGCCCAGCGCAACGGCTTCATCCCGATGATCCCGCCGGCGCTGGTGCGCCCACAGGCCATGGACGGCACCGGGTTCCTGGGACAGGCCGCCGAGAACGTGTACCACCTCGAACAGGACGACATGTACCTCGTCGGGACCGCGGAGGTGCCGCTGGCCGCCTACCACAGCGAGGAGATCCTGCCCGAGTTGCCGCTGCGGTACGCCGGCTTCTCCCCGTGTTTCCGCCGCGAGGCCGGCTCCCACGGCAAGGACACCCGCGGCATCTTCCGCGTGCACTGGTTCGACAAGGTGGAGATGTTCGTCTTCTGCGCCCCCGAGGACGCATTCGCCGAGCACGAGCGACTGCTCAGCCACGAGATCGCCTTCCTGGAGGCCCTCGAGATCCCGTTCCAGGTGATCGATGTGGCGACCGGGGATCTCGGAGCGAGCGCGGCGCGCAAGTTCGACTGTGAGGCATGGATCCCCAGCCAACAGCGCTACCGCGAACTCACGTCGACCTCCAACTGCACGACGTTCCAGTCCCGGCGGCTGCGGATCCGGACGAAGACGCCGAAGGGCACGGAGCCGGTGGCCACGCTCAACGGCACGCTGACGGCCATCACCCGGACCATCGTGGCCCTGCTGGAGAACCACCAGCGGGCCGACGGCTCGGTCGCGATCCCGGCGGCACTGCAGCCGTACCTGGGCGGACGGACCGAGCTCACACCCGTTCCCTGATGCCGTTCCTGGTCGCCACCGATCTGGACGGCACGCTGCTGCGCCGGGACTTCACGGTGTCGGAGCGCACCCGCGCGGCGCTGGTCTCGGCCGCGGCTGCCGGGGTCGAGGTCGTGTACGCGACCGGGCGCCCACCGCGCTGGCTGGCCGCGGTCTACGAAACCACCGGCTACCGCCCCATCACCGTGTGCGCGAACGGCGCCCTGACCCTGCACGGCGACCAGGCCCTGCATGTCGAGGCCATCCCCGAGGAGGTGGCCGAAGAGGTGCGGGAGGTCCTGCTGCAGCAGCGCACGGACTTCGTCTTCCGGTCGGAGACCTGGCGCGGACACACCCTGAAACTGCTGGCGGTCCTGCCGGATGTCGACCAGCGCCACGCGGACACCGTCCTGCAGGAGGTGCGCGCCGCCGCGGGGCACCTCGTCGAACCCACGCACTCCACCCACAGCCACTTGCTCATCGAGATGGGGCCGGGCGGAGTCACGAAGGCCAACGCCGTCCAGCGGTTGCGCGAGCAGCGCTGGCCCGGAGCACACCCTGATCGCGATCGGCGACATGCCCAACGACGAGTCCATGCTGCGCGGTGCCGACATCCCCATGACCGTGGCCACAGGACACCCGTGGCTGCGCGAGGTCACCGACCGGGTGCTGCCCGGACCCGACGACGACGGGGTGGCGCAGTTGCTCGAGGAATTGGCGGCGCACGGGTCGTTGTGAGCCAACTCACAGCCCAGTGAGGTCGTTCACAGTTGGTTTCACAGGCCGCGAATGCGGGGTACCGTCGTGAAGCGACGCCCGGGAACAACCCGTCGGACCATCCGACGACCGGGCACCGCCGAAGCATCACGTAGATGCACCGGGGACCCAGGTAATTGGGGCGAATCCGCACACGCGGTAGGGCACTTCTCTGCCCGAGCCCGGCAGCTAACCCGGTAGGCGGAATGAGAAGGAGAGATACACATGCGCCCAGTTGCGCAGAAGAACCGTGCCCGCACGGCCGCCGCCCTCACCGCCGGTGCCGTTCTCGCCGGTGGTCTTCCCTTGATCACCGCCACCGCCGTACAGGCCGTCGACGAGCCCGTGGTGACCTCCGTGGTCCCACAGAGCGCGCCGGCCCCGACCAAGCCGAAGTTGACCAAGAAGCAGATCAAGGCCAAGAAGCAGCGTGAGAAGCGCCAGCGCCAGAAGCAGCGCGCCAACCGGTCCCGCTCCTCGCTGGTCCGGGTGGCCCTGAACCAGCGGGGCGAGCAGTACGTGGCCGGTGCCGCGGGCCCGAACCGCTTCGACTGCTCCGGCTTCACCCAGTACGTCTACAAGCAGGCCACCGGCAAGTACCTGCCGCACTACTCCGGCGCCCAGATGAACAAGGCCCGCCGCGTCGGCAAGAAGCGCATGAAGCCCGGCGACCTGCTCTTCTTCGGTCCCGGCGGCTCGCAGCACGTGGCCATGTACATCGGCAAGGGCAAGATGGTCCATGCGACCAACCCCCGCACCGACGTGCGCATCGACAGCGTGAACAACGGCTACTGGCGCGGCCGCTTCGCCGGCGCCGGGCGGATCATCGAGGGCTGAGCACCACACCCTCAGAACTGGGCAGCAGCACCCCACGATCCCCCAGTTCTGAGGGTGTTCCGGTTCCACCACGATTCCGACTCAGAGTCGTTCGCACGCTCGCCAGGCGCCGGCGTGCCCGCATGTGAGGCGCGGGCCGGGGGAAACCGGAGGCCCGCCGTGGAGCCGGGCCCGTTGGCCCGCCCCAGCCCCGATCGTGGGGCTGGGGATCAAACGGCGCAACCGCATCCATGGGGCTGTTGGAGACGCGTATTCACCGTTGGTGGGCCGGGGTGGCGATCGCGGCTCCTCCGGCCGGTGGTCCCGGCCGGTGGTGCAGCGCCAGGTGCCCAGAGTTGCGGTCCCCGGCGCTCCGGCGTTCAGCCGGTGGCGGGGCGTGGTGCGGTCCTCGGTTGCGCGGTGATGGTGGGGATGCCGTCTGTGGTGAGTGCCGCCAGCTCCCGGGCGGTGGCCACGATCGCCGACCCGGCCGCCACCGTCGACCCGGTCGCCGCGGCCACCAGCGTGC
This sequence comes from uncultured Actinomycetota bacterium, assembly GCA_963733395.1. Taxonomy (GTDB): domain Bacteria; phylum Actinomycetota; class Actinomycetes; order S36-B12; family UBA10799; genus JADKAV01. The sequence continues at coordinate 34,695 of CAVTCZ010000012.1, read as the reverse complement.
CGGTCGTCCCCGCCCCCAAGACCCGGGAATCGCCGTGGCTGTCGGCGGCCCCGGCCACCGCGCTCAGATAGGCGTCCAGCCGGTTACCGATCGCCGCCAGCGCAGCCAACGCCCCGGCCCGCTGCTCAGCGCACAACAGCTCCGGATCCGGCAGCCCATCGAGCAGCCCATCGATGGCGTCCAACACCGCCGGGTGCTCGGTGGGCAACTTCGCCCGGATCCGCGCCCGCCGCTGCGCACCCCGCGACACCTCGAAGAACCCCACCACACCCCCTTCCCACAGCCACCACGCTAAACAGGGGGTACGACATTTCCGGCGGCGTCGAGACGACCCTGTGCACAGGCACAGAACCCGCGGCGACAGGCTTGGCGGTCAACGGTCCGCGACCGCCGCATGGACCGGGGTCGTGATGGCGACATAGGGACTTCCGGGCCCGGTTGACGGGCGGGCCGGCCACCGGCCATAGCACCGACCAGGAGAAGTGGCCGATGGATGCCGTCAGGGGCCGGCCGGAAACTTGCGTCCGAATCCGGCCATGGGTGGCCGGATTCGGACGCAAGTTCCCGGGTGCCGGCGGTGTGGCGGTCGCCCCGAGGGGCAGATTGCGCCGCAGGCAAGGAATTCGCCGGTTGCGCAATCTGCTGCGGCAGCTTGATCCGGGGGTACCCGGCCGGTGCCGCTGCCGGCCCCGGCGGTCTGCTGGGGGCAGCCGTTGGTGAGAGTCCGCATGGCCTGGCGGCCACTTGGTGATCGATGACGTGCTGGGCGCAGGCACAGCCTGGAGGTGGTTGCTCGAAGGGACGCACTCGCAGTCCGATCGTGGCGCTGAGGAGGAAACGGCGCAACCGCATCGACGGACCTGCTGGAGACGCGATCCAGTCACCAAGTGCACCGGGCGCTCGGGCGCGGCTCACTGCCCCCGGATGCTGCCCAGCCACTGCACCGACTCCGAGAAGTCGGCGTTGGTCGTCCCCGCCCGGATCACCGGCGCCTTGCCGTCGTGGCGCGCGTAGGACCCGAGGAACCGGACCTGCGCGCACAGCCGGTGCAGGCCGGCGAGTGCCTCGCCGACCCGGGCGTCGTCGACATGGCCCTCGCAGTCGACGGTGAAGAAGTAGTCGCCCATCACCTTCTTCGTCGGCCGGGACTCGATGCGCGTGAGGTTCACCCCCCGCACGGAGAACTCGGTCAGGATCTCCAGCAGCGCCCCGGGATGGTCCTGCCGCATGAACAGCACGAGGGTCGTCTTGTCCGCACCCGTGGGGGCCGGCGGCCGGCCGTGCGGTTCGACGAGGACGAACCGGGTCGTGGCATCGGGATTGTCGGCGATCTGTTCGGCGGCGGCCACCAGGCCCAGCGGCCCGCCGGCCCAGGGTGCGGAGATGGCAGCATCGAAATGGTGCTCGTCGGCCACGGCCGTGGCTGCCGACGCCGTCGACATGGCCGGCACCACCTGCGCCTCGGGCAGGTTCTCGTGCAGCCACTTGCGGCACTGCGCCTGGGCGTGGGGATGGGTGGTGATCCGCTTGATGTCATCCAGCGCCGTTCCCGGGCGCACCCACAGGTGGAACTGCACCGGCAGCGTGATCTCCGCGGCGATCATCAGCGGGTCACCGCTGGCCAATTCGTCGAGCGTCGCCGGGCACCGATCCCTCCACCGAGTTCTCGATGGGGACCAACGCCGCACGCGCCTCACCGTCGCGGACCGCCTGCAGGGCGGAGGTGACCGACCCGAACGCGCACGTGGGCACCTGCAGGTGTTGTGCCTCCAGCAGTTGCAGCAGCGCGGCCTGGGAGAAGGTCCCCTCCGGGCCGAGGTATCCGATGGGTGTCACACCTAGAGGGTATGCACCCGGCGCAATGGCGCTTTCGGGCAACGGGTACGACGTCCGGGCGCGTGTATCGTCGCGGGCATGCAGGATCCCCTGGTCGACCTCGGTTTCGCGAAGGTGGACACCCACCGCGCACACCGGACCGGCGACCCCGAGGTGGTGTTCGCGCAGGGCAAGTCCCCCGAGCAGACCCTGCACATCATGCGCACGCTGCACGACGCCCATCCCGAACGGGCGGTGCTCGCCACCAGGGTGGACGGGCCCACCGGCGACGCCCTCCAGGCCCGACTGCCCGGCACGGTGGTCGACCCGTTGGGTCGCACCGCGGTGCTCGGCCCGCTGCCCGAGGCGTCCGGGACCGTGCTGGTGGTCTGCGCCGGCACGTCGGACCTTCCGGTCGCTGCGGAGGCGGCCACCACCACCCGCGTGTTCGGAGCGTCGGCCGAGACCATCAGCGACGTCGGGGTCGCGGGGCTGCACCGGCTGCTGGCAGTGCGCGAGCGGCTCGACGAAGTGGACGCCCTGATCGTCGTGGCCGGCATGGAGGGTGCGCTGCCGAGTGTCGTCGGCGGCCTCACCGGCGTGCCGATCGTGGCGGTGCCGACGTCGGTGGGTTACGGCGCCTCGTTCGGCGGGCTCGCCGCACTGCTGGCCATGCTCAACTCCTGCGCCCCCGGGGTGACCGTGGTCAACATCGACAACGGTTTCGGGGCGGCGGTGCATGCCTCCCGTATCGCCCGGAACGCCCGGCCATGACCTGGTGGATCGACGCCGGTGCCGGCGCCAGCGGTGACATGCTGCTGGGCGCACTCGCTGGCACTGGCCCCGGATGGCCTGCCCGCGGCACAGGCGGACGTGGACACGGTCCTGCAGCGGTTGGATGCGCCCGGCCAAGTCACGATCCGTCACGAGCCCACCCGCCGGGGCGGCTTCGCAGCCACCCGCGCCGTCGTCGAGTGCCGGGACACCACCACCCAACGCACGTGGGCCCAGATCGAGCCGGCGCTGGCGGGGTTCGACGCGGCCGCCGACGTCTTCGGGTTGCTGGCCGTCGCAGAGGCTGCGGTGCATGGCATCGCCACCGGGGACATCCACTTCCATGAGGTGGGGGCGCTGGACGCGATCGCCGACATCGTGGCGGTCACGAGCCTCTGGCGACAACTCGCACCGGGCCGCGTCGGTGTCTCCGCGGTCTGTGTCGGATCGGGCACGGTCGACACCGCGCACGGGACGCTGACCGTACCCGGCCCGGCCGTGGTCGAACTCCTGCGCGGGGTGCCGACGTTCGCCGGTCGGGTCGCGCACGAGGCCTGCACCCCCACCGGCGCCGCCCTGCTGCGGTTCCTGGCCACCGACTGGGGGCCGCAGCCCACCATGACCGTGGCCGAGGTGGGGATCGGCGCGGGCGGCCGGGACACCCCCGGTCAGGCGAACGTGCTGCGGATCCTGGTCGGGCAGGACACACCTGACACCACCACCGAGCACCTGGTCCTGGTCGAGACCACCATCGACGACCTCGACCCGCGGCTGTACCCCGACGTCCTCGACGCGGCGAAGGCGGCCGGGGCGTTGGAGGGCTGGCTCACACCCGTGGTCATGAAGCACGGCCGGCCCGCGGTGGTGCTCACGGCGCTGGCCCCGCCGACGGCCGTCACAGCCGTGACCACGTGTCTGTTCCGGCACACCACGACCCTTGGGCGTACGCCTGACCGACGTGGCCCGCGAGAGCCTGCAGCGGGATTTCGTCGAGGTCCAGGTGGGGGGCCAACCCGTGCGGGTCAAGCGCGGTTGGCTCGACGGCGAGGTGGTGACGCTGCAGCCCGAGTACCGCGACGTCCGGGCGGTGGCGCAGAGCACGGGCTCACCGATTCGTGAGGTGCTCAGAGACGCGGCTGAACGGGCGCGAGACCAGGACTGAGGGGTCCGGAGGGAAAAAGGCTCGGACGCCACCGACGGGGGAGACAGTGACGTCCGAACACTTGAAAAACTAGCACTTGGACCCCGTGGATACAAGCGCCACGGCAATATGTGTGTCGTCAATCACATCCGGGGATTCTGCGCTATCCGTATCCTTCACCCAATCGGACTACCGATATGGGACCAGTGCGTCACGGATGCCTACGGATTCGTGTCGGCCGCATCGGGCGCGGACGAGTTCAGATGGTCCACCAGCACCCCCGGTCGGTTGCTGATGACGGCGTCCACACCCAGCTCCCGGCAGAACTGGACATCGGCCACCTCGTCGACCGTCCAGACGAACACCTTGCCGCCGGCCCGGTGCACGCGGCGCACGTATTCCGGGTGCGCCCGCAGGATCTCCAGCGACGGCCCCGCCGCCCGCGCCGAGAACGGCAACCACCCCTTCCGGCAGCGCAACGGGACCCGCTCCATGAGGAAGACCGACGGTGCGCCCGGGGCCATCTCGCGCCACCGGCGCAGCGCCAGCTCCGCGAAGGACATCAGGTACACCCGGCTCTGCGGGTCGAACCGCGACGGCAGCAGGTCGAACTCGCGCAGCATCTCCACCACCCGTTGCTCCACCAGTCCGGCGTAGCGGTTGGGGTGTTTGGTCTCGATCGCCAGACCGACCGGCCGCGGCGCACCGAGTGCCAGTTCCACCAACTCCTCGAGCCGCAGCACGGAGGCCGGTCCGGTGCCGGTGCCGAAGTCCCAACGCCGCAGTTGGTCCAGCGTCTTCGTCGACACCACCCCCCGGCCGTCGGAGGTGCGGTCGATGCGGCGGTCGTGCACGCACACCAGATGGCCGTCGGCGGTGAGCCGGACATCGCACTCCAACAGGTCCGCACCCTCGGCGATGGCCTGCTCGTACGCCGCCAGGGTGTGTTCCGGGTGCACCTGCGAGGACCCCCGGTGGGCGATCACCAGCGGACCCCCGCCGGCGGCCATCACCGGGCCGCCGAGAAGAGGACCCCCGGGTTCAGCACGCCGTTGGGATCCAGGGCGTCCTTGATGGCCCGCATCGCGGCGATCGTGGCCTCGCCCCGGTCATCGACCACGGCCTTGGTCTTCACCCGGCCGACCCCGTGCTCGGCCGACACCGCCCCACCCATCGCGACGACGGTGTCCAGGACTTCGTCCTCGCCGGTGTCGAAGAGCTCCACATGCAGCGAGCCGTCCGCGACATGGCCGAAGATCGTGCAGGGGTGCGCGGCGAAGACGGCGGCGGTGAACTCGTCGAGCCGCTCGAGCGGCAGCGCCACGTCGACCTTCTGCTTGACCCCCATCTGCTGGGCCACCTCGGACTGGGACTCCCGGAAGTGCCACAGGCGGGCGCGGTCCGGGCCTTCCGTGGCCACCAGCGCCTCGTCGGGGATCTCCGCGGTCTCGAGATCCGACTCCAGTAGCAGCGCCCATGGGTGCTCGCCCAGGTCGGGGCCGCCGGCCTGCGCCCACGCCCGTTGGTCCACCACTTCGGCCGCCTGCAGACCTGCGCCCTGGGCGCGGGCGTGCGCCAGTGCGTCGGCCAGCGAGTCGACGCCGAAGACGGCCACCACCGACTCCGCTGCCGGGTCGTGCAACCGCACCCGCACCGCCGTGATCACGCCGAGCGTGCCCTCGCTGCCGGTCAGCAGCCCGGCGAGGTCGAAGCCGGTGTTGTCCTTGGCCAGGCCGTTCATGCGGCGCACGATCGTGCCGTCGGCCAACACCGCCTCGATGCCCTCGACCTGCGAGCGGGTCATGCCGTACCGGCAGACCCGGATACCCCCGGCGTTGGTGGCCACCGTGCCGCCGATCGTGGCGGAGTCGCGGGCTGCGAGGTCGACGCCGTAGACCAAGCCGTGCTCGGCGGCCAGTCGCTGCACGTCGCCGAGGGTGACGCCCGCACCGACCACCGCGCTGCGCCCCACCACCTCGCAGGGCTGCCGCAGCCGGGTCGTGGACAGGATGATCACGGGTCGGTCGCCGACCGCCGGCACCGACCCGCCCACCAGGCCGGTGTTGCCGCCCTGGACGAGCACCGCCCGGCCATTGTCGCCGGCCCAGCGCAGCACCTCGGCGATCTGGGCGGCATCGGCGGGACGCACCACAGCTTCACACGGGCCGCTGAAACGGCCCGTCCAATCGGTCTCGTACCCCTGTCGCAGGCCCTCATCGGTGAGCACGTGGTCGGCCCCGACGATCCCGGCTAGATCGGTCACTTCAACAACCTCGACATCCTTCGATCGGCCAGCGGTTTGCCGCCGGTCTGGCACGTCGGACAGTACTGGAAGGAGCTGTCCGCCAGTCGCACCTGGGCTATCGGCGTACCGCACACGTCGCACGGCTCGCCCGTGCGGTTGTGGACCCGCAGGCCGGCGCGCTTCTCGGCCTTGATCTTCCCCAGTTCCGCCGACCGGGTGCGGGTGGTGGCCTCGGACAGGACCTCCTGGATCGCGGCCTGCAGGGCCGTCACCTGCTGGGGCGTCAACGAGTCCGCCGGCGCATAGGGCGAGAGGCGCGCCGCGTGCAGGATCTCGTCGCTGTACGCGTTGCCGATCCCGGAGAGGACTTGCTGCTCGCGCAACAGCGTCTTCAGTTGCCGTTTGCCCTGTTGCGCCAGCAAAGCGGCGAGGTCGTCGGCGCTCAGGGACAGGGCGTCCGGGCCGAGCCGCCCGATGCCCGGCACCTCGCCGAGGTCACGGACCAGATAGATCGCCAGGCGCTTCTGGGTGCCGGCCTCGGTGACATCCAGGACCGTGGTCTCCCCTGCCTCGTCGCGCCACGTGAGGCGCATCGCCACCGGGCTCTTGCCGGGCCGCAGTGGCGCCAGCTTCGCGGACGTCCGCCAGTGGATCCAGCCCGCCCGGGACAGGTGCACGACGAGGTCCAGCGGCTCTCCCGCGCTGTCGGCCAGGCGCAGGATCAGGAACTTGCCGCGGCGGTCGGTGCCCAGCAGGGTGGCGTCGGCCAATGCCGACAGCGGCGGGTCGTACGTCTTCAGCGCCGACAGGCTGCCGAGCTCGGCCTTGGCGATCCACATGCCTGCGAACTGTTCGGCGAGCACGTCGGCCATGGCCTGCACTTCTGGCAACTCCGGCATGCTCCGATACTGACGCGGGGCGTGGCCGGATGCCAGTGACGGGGGCAGCGGAACCGCGACCACCGGTTGTGACGTCCTATGGTGAGTACTTGAGGAAGGTGGACAGTGACACAACGCCGATTCGCCGCCGGCCTGCTGGCCGCGGCACTGCTGCTTGCGCCGCTGACGCCTGCCCTGGGAGCTGACGACCCGCCCGCGCCGATTGACCCGGTCGCGGACACCCCGGTGGTGCCCGAGGTGCCGACGCTGGGCCCCGAGGTACCTGTGACCGAGGTGCCGCCCGCGGACAGCGTCTCGGCGCTGGTACGCACCGACGAAGGCACGGTCGAGGTCGCCACCGCCCCCGACGCCGCCGCCCTGGCCGAGCAGACCGCCGACGACACCGTGCTCGCAGTCGACACCCCGTCGACCCGCTACGCCATGGCCGTGCCCGCCGACGACGCCGGCCGCGACCTGCAGTGGGGTCTGAACCGCCTGCAGGCCGAGGACCTGTGGCAGCGCAGCACCGGTTACGGCATCACCGTTGCGGTCCTCGACACCGGCGTGAAGGCCTCGAACCCCGATCTCAAGGGCAAGGTCGCCAAGGGCTTCAACGCCATCACCAACAAGCCCGGCGCCCGCACCGACGACAACGGCCACGGCACGTTCCTGGCCGGCATGATCGCCGCCAAGGTGAACAACGGCGGGGTCTCGGGACTGGCCCCCGGCGCCCGCATCCTGCCGGTCAAGGTGCTCGACGCCGACGGGGTGGGCGACTCCGACGACATCGCCCGCGGGATCGTCTGGGCCGTCGACAACGGCGCCGACGTGATCAACATGTCCTTCGGCGCCGACTCCAGCAACCGGGTGGAGGCCGAGGCCATCGACTACGCCCGCGGAGCCGGGGTGACGCTGGTGGCCGCCGGTGGCAACGAGGGAGCGCGCCTGGTCATGTACCCGGCCGGCTACCCGGGGGTGCTCGGTGTCGGCGCGACCGACTTCGACAACAAGCGGGCCTCGTTCTCCAACCGCGGTTCGCACATCGACGTCGCCGCTCCCGGCCAGGGCATCCTCTCGACGTTCAACACGAGCAACTACACCTGGACCTCCGGCACCTCGATGTCCACCGCCTACGTCAGCGCCATCGCCGCGCTGGCCATGAGCTACTCCCCCGGCGCCGGCGGCGAGCCGCTGCTGCAGCAGATCATGGCAACGTCGCGCGACCTCGGCGCAGCGGGTTCCGACCCGGACTACGGTGCCGGAGTGGTGGACCCGGCGGCGCTGCTCGAGCAGTTGGGTGCAGGCCGTGCCCCCGGCATGCCACGCGACATCGCCGCCACCGGCACCCCCGAGGGGATCGCCCGGGTGACGTTCACGCCGGCTGCCGGTACCACCTACGCAGTGCAGTTCAAGAAGGGCAAGAAGGCCCCGGTGGGGATCTACGGCGGCAGCCGCGTCGCTTCTGGCGCGGGCGCCGATCAGCCCGTCACCGTCGACGTGCCGGGCAAGAACCCCAAGACCAACTACGCCTTCGCCGTCTTCACCCAGGGCCCGTCCGGGACTTCCCGGGCGATCGCCACCGTGCGGCCGTTGAAGTGGACGCTGACCGGATCCAAGTCCGTGCCGCGCAACAGCCAGCAGAAGGTGGAGGTGGGGGTGCAGGTCCCGACCTTCGGCTACATCGGCGGCTGGCCGCTGCAGCTGACCTCGCAGAAGGGCGGTGCCGCCGAGAAGGTCCGGCGGTTCATCCCCGACGCGGACGGCCCCGACTCGTTCATGGTCCGGGACCTGCGGTGGTCCTTCCACTACCAGTTCACGCTGCTCGCCCCGGGTTTCTGGAACGCAGCCAGCGCACGCGAGTCACAGTGGGTGAACACCACCGTGACCGCCAAGCAGTCGGGGCGGATCAGCGGTCAGGTGACTCCCAGCAAGGCCGCCAGCGAGGTGCAGCTGCAGCGGCGCGCGGGCAATGGCTGGAAGACCATCGACACCACGCAGACCAACCGCAACGGCCGGTACTCGTTCCCCGGCAAGGCTGGCGCACTGCGGGTGTACTCGCCGGCGGATCTGTGGCACGGCCCGGCCAGCCGGGAGCTGTAGCCCGTTCGCCCGGCAGCGCCCCCAGGCAGATTGCGCACACGACAACAAAGCGCCCGCCACGCAACCTGCCCCCGCCTGTGACGCCCACCGACCCGCCGAACCACCCCGACGCACCCGGCAGATTGCGCACACGACAACAAAAGCGCCCGCCACGCAACCTGCCCCCACCAAAGCGACCCACCGGCGGCCGCAGCCACCCGATACGCTCGATCCCGTGACCGACCCGCTGCAGGATCTCCTCCCCGGTCGGCAGGGCCTCATGGTCCGCCTGCTCGCGCAGCCTGGACGACGGCCCGTCGCTGTTGGACGCGCTGCACCGCTACGCCGACGAACTGGTGGACGCCGAGCCGCAGACAGAGGCGTTCGTGATGTGCCTCGATCCGCAGGAGGCCAACGCGGTGTGGCTGTTCGAGTGGTTCAGCGGGGAGGACGGCCAGGACAAGCACCGGTCGTCACAACCGTTCGCCGTTCTCATCAACGAACTCACGCAGGTCCTCGCCGACGAACCCCAGGTCCTGCCGCTGGAACCCCTGCGGATGCACATCAATGTGCGCTCCGAGCCCTGATGTACCCTTGAGAGGCGCGCGGGTGGCGGAATAGGCAGACGCGCACGGTTCAGGTCCGTGTGCCCGCAAGGGCGTGGGGGTTCAACTCCCCCCTCGCGCACCAGTGCGAGACCTCCCTACGGGGAGGTTCTCGTGTTTCTGGGAGGCGTTCCACGTCGGGGGAAGCGCCCGCTCATGCAGCCTGTACACACCGCGGGCAGGGCGCGAACGCCATCGCAACACGACCCGAACCGCAACGAAGGCCTCGCGGCACCGGACCCCCTACACCCGCAGCGTCACATCACCGATCGGGTACGCCACGCAGCTGTGCACGTAACCGCCAGCCTCATCCGACATCCGCAGACGGGCCTCGTCGGCGCTGTGCACCTGGCCGTCGAGCACCTGCACGCGGCACAGGCTGCACTCCCCGGAACGGCAGCCCACCTCGGGCGTGAAGCCGTTGTCCTCCAGAGCATCCAGCAGCGGTCGGCCACACGTCGTGCGGAACCTGGCGTCCCCGACCGTCACGGTCACCTCGGCCCGCGGGTCGACGCCTGCCGGCCACGACGCCTGCGCGGTCGGGTCGGTGGGGGCGCCGTTGGCCTCGAACCGGATCCGGCGGCGCGGGTGCCCCAGCGCCGACAGTTGCGCCACCGCGTACGGGTACAACCCCTGGGGTCCGCACACGTAGACCATCCGGCCGGCCAGCGGGCCCACCCGTTGCGTGATCACGTCGGCGGTGATCAACCCGTCGGACTCCTGGATGACGTGGTCGACGGTGATGCCGGGGTGGTGGATCGCAGCCAGTTCCTCGCCGAAGATCACGTCGCCGGCACTGCGCGACCCGTAGACGAGGTGGAACCTCCGGTCGAGGTCGCCGTCCACGATCTCCCGGATCATGCTCATCGCCGGGACCACCCCGGAGCCGCCGGCGATGAAGACCAGGTCGTCGCCGTGGAACAGCGGGTTGTGGTGGAACGTCCCCATCGGCCCGGTCGTCACCAGCTCGTCGCCCACCGCCACCCGGTCCAGCAGGGCGTTGCTGACCCGGCCCCCGGGGACCCGGCGGACGGTGAGGTCGTAGTGGTCCAGGTGCGAAGGCGAGGACGACATGGCATACGGGCGGCTGGTGCCGTCGTAGAACACGTTGACGTATTGCCCGGCCAGGAATACCGGCAGGGCTGACCCGTCCTCGGCCACCAGCCGGAACGTGGCCGTCGAGGCCGTCTCGGGGATGACCTCCGCGACGCGCAGATGCAGTCGCCGCGGGTGGTGGGCGGCGATGTCCCGCGCCGTCCTTGCGACGTGATCGGTGGTGTCGGCCGGGCGGTCGTCGATCTCGGCGGAGATCTCGGCGTACTGGTCGTACAACGGGGCGAGTCTGTGCGCCATGGTCACACCCCCGCCGTCTGGCGCAGGATGCGGCGGGCGGTCCGGGCACCGGCCTCCAGCGTGGGCTGGAACCCGCCCATGCCCGCCCAGGAGCCCGCCAGGTGCAGGCCGGGGACCTGCGACTCCCGTTCGGAGTTGCGGAACAGCCAGCTCTCCGTGGGGTCCTGGTCATAGCCGTAGAAGGCGCCACCGGGATGCCCGAGGTAGTGCTCCAGCGTCAAGGGCGTGGCCACATCAACCTCCTCGATCACCGACCGCACCCCGGGGACGGTGGTCTCCAGTAGGTCCAGCAGCGTCTGGGCGTAGGCGAACTTCGTGCGCGCATAGTCCTGCGGCGCCACGGCATCCCACACGTCCGCGTACTGCAGCGTCATCAGCGACACATGGCAGGTGCCCGGCGGCGAGAACCCGATGGGCGCCACGTCGTAGCACGTCACGCACACCCCCCGGGCCGGTTCCAGGGTGCGCCACGAGGCGAAGGTGTGGTCGTCGTCGGTGTCCTTGTTGATGAACATCGTGCTTGCGGTGAAGCCCAAGTCCTCGGCGGTCGCGTCCAGGCCCAGGTGCAGGATGAAGCCGGAGATGCCGACCCGCCGCGTCGCCAGGTCCGCCGTGACCTCCGGCGGCACGTCGGCGAGCATGCCGTAGGTGACCGGCAGCGACGCGTTGGAGACGACCTCGGCTGCCGCGATCTCCCGGCCGTCGTCGAGCACCACGCCCGGCCACCCGGCCCTCCCGCTGCGCGATGCGCACCACCTCGGTGTTGAACACCACCTCGCCGCCGGCATCGAGGAACGCGTCCAGGATCGCAGTCGACATCGCCTGCGAGCCGCCGCGCACGTGCCACGGCTTGAACTCGAAGTACGCGAACAGGGTCAGCGCGAAGTCCTGGAAGGCCAGCACCGACGGCGGCTGCCCGAGGTAGGTCCAGTAGGTGGTCAGGGCCTGCTTGAGGCCGTCGTCGTCGAAGTGCTCGTCCATGACCTGCTTCACCGGGTGCAGCGCGATCCGGAAGTAGTCAGGGTCGATCTGCTCGACGGGCATGCCGCGACGAGCGGCGATCTGCCAGAACGCGGTGGTCTTGACCAGTTCGAAGAAGACCTCGAGCCGCTCGCGGTTGCCGGGGAACTGTGCCTCCAGCACATCGACGGCCCCGGCCCAGTCGGCCGGGATCGTCACGTCGAGCCGTCCGGGGACCACGGCGCGGTAGAGGTCCGGCTCCTCGATGAACTCCAGTCGGTCGGCCACGCCGAGCCCCTCGAACAACCCGCGGATGCTGAACGGCTGGTCGGGCGAACCGACGCCGGAGAGCTGATGCAGCGCGACCTCGAACTCGAACCGGCCGCGGCGGAACGAAGTGGCACACCCCCCGGGCACGTTGTGGCGCTCCACCAGCAGGGTCCGCATCCCGCCCCGCTGCAGGGTGGCGGCCGCGGTCAAGCCCGCGTTGCCCGCACCGATCACGACGGCGTCGTACGTCTGCATGAGTCACCTACTCACTTTGTTGACTAACTTGACTCTAGGCCACCGCCACAATGATAGTCAACTCTGTGACTATTCACTTGGTAGAGCTGAAGACATGTCCCTGCGTCACGCTGCCCTCGCTGCCCTGCTGTCCGGCGAGGCTTCGGGGTACGACCTGGCCAAGTCGTTCAGCGCCTCCGTCGGCAACTTCTGGGTGGCGACCCCCCAGCAGTTGTACCGGGAGTTGGAGCGTCTGGAGTCCGAGGGCCTCATCACGGGCAGACTCATCGAGCAGCAGCGCCGACCGAACAAGCGGCTCTTCTCGCTGACCCCGGCCGGCCGCCAGGCATTGGCCGACTACACCCGGACACCGAGCCGGGACACCTCGATCAAGGACGAGCTACTCGTCAAGGTGCAGGCGGTCGACGTCGGTGACGCCGCAGCCGTGGTCGGACGCCCTGCGCCGGCGGCTCGAGGCTGCGCAGTCGAAACTTCGCGGCTACGAGACGCTGCGCACACGCATGCTGGACGGCCGCGACGAGCAGGCCTACCTGACGGGCAACCCGGAGGTGGGGCCGTACCTCACCTTGCTGCGCGGGATGCGGTTCGAGAAGGAGAACATCGCGTGGGCACGGCAGGCGCTGTCGGTGCTGGAGTCCCGTAGCGGAATGTCAGCGGCACGTATCATCGGTGACAGCGCGTAATCACCGGAACCCCCACGACGCACTGGTCGTCGGTACCTATGAGCGGATTGGAGCGTCGTGAGCGAGTCACAGGATGGCGCCCCAGGCATTTCCCGCTGGCGGCGGCCGAGTACCTGGATCCTGCTGGTCGTCGGCGCCCTCGCTCTCTGGTTCCTCGGCAGCCTGGCTCTGACCGGATGGCACGCCAAACAGGCCAATGCCGCCCTGCAGTCGATGACCGACCAGATCGCCGCGGGTGACCCGCAGGCGGCGGCCGCATCCATCGAGAAGGCGCGATCGAACACCCAGAAGGTGCAGGCGGCAGTCACCTCCCTGCCCGTCTCCGCGCTGAACGTCGTCCCCTACTTCCACACCAACCTCACCGGCGCCAACACGTTCATGGACGCCGCGCAGGAGGTGCTCGACGCGGCGGCGGTGACCAACGACGTCTACGCCCGGCTCTCGGGCAGCGACGGCAGCGGCCAGGCGGCCTTCGCCGACGGGACCATCAACATCGCCGCACTGCAGGGGATCGAACCGCAGATCGCGCAGATGAACGACAACCTGAGCCAGGCCGACGAACTCCTGCAGACCGTTCCCGCGGACGTCTCGCCGCTGTTGCGCGGCTACGTCGACGAGGCCTCCGACCAGGTCGCGGGGATCCAGAAGGGCCTGCGGATCTACGACCTGATGCTGCCCGAGCTCCCCACCCTGCTGGGCGAGGACTCGCCGGCGACCTACCTGGTCGTGTTCCACAACCCCGGCGAGTTGTACGCCGGGGGTGGGGCCGCCCTGAACGCCGCACTCGTCGAGTTCGACCAGGGGAAGATGGAGGTCGTCGACAAGGGCGCGGTGAGCAGTCACTTCTTCCCCGGCAACCCGAGCGTGCCCGTGGGACCCGGTGGCCAAGGGGCCCTACTACGCCGAGACGGACGCGACCGACGGCTTCGCGTGGTCGAACCTGCACCAGGACTACCGGGTGACCGGCGAGGACATGATCCGTTCCTGGGAGGCCAACGGTGGGCAGCCCGTGGACGGCGTGATCTCGCTGGACCCGGTGGCGCTGCAGGCGGCGGTGGCGGCGACCGGCCCGATCCAGTCGGAGCTCTACGGTGAGATCACCGCGGACAACCTTGTGGAGCAAGCTCTTCTTCGAGGGCTACAACGAGGATCCCGCGGCGCAGGCGAGGCGCCAAGAGGTCAACCAGCAACTCATCGACGAGATGCTGGCCCGGATGCAGGACGGTAACGCTGCGCTGACCATCGGCCGGGCGATCTTCGCGACCGCGCCCGGGCACCACATCCGGGTGTCACCTGTCCGACGGCCGCATGCGCAAGGCACTGCACGAGGCGCGTGCGGACGGCGCCCAAGCCGCACCGGAGCCAGACCGGATCGCGTTCTACACCCAGAACCAGAACGCCTCCAAGGTGGACATCTTCCAGACCCGGAAGTTGGTGCACGACGTGTACCTCGACGCCGATGGGTCCGCCTCCGTGGTGCAGACCGCCAAGGTCACCAACGACGCGCCCGCAGAGGGCGGCGTCCCCGCTCAACGATCGCATCGGCTACACCACCCGCTGGGCGTTCCACTGGAACATCGTGCTGCTTCCCGAGGGCGCCACCGACGTCAGACTCGCGGCCAACCCGGGCGAGATCAAGGCCGACCCGCGGGTGTTCACCGACGTCGACGGTCGCAAAGCCGTGCGTGTGGGCCGGTGGATCCCGCCCGGCGGCAGCAGTTACATCACGGTGTCCTACCGTTTACCGGACGGCACGTTTGGTACCCAGGGGAACCTGGAATACCGTGCAGGCGTCGAACATCAGTTGACCATCAACGACGTGGATCTGACGGTGAATGTCGTCGGACCCTCGCAACCGCGACCGCTGGAAGGGGATTGGGACGTGAACGGCAACCGTGCGACGACCCGATTCCCGGTGACCGAACCGACCACCCTCGCACTCGGGTTCGGTGCCCGGTGATCGCGCGCGTGCTCGCGGCCACGGCCGTGGCCGCCGGCCTGTCGGTGAGCCCGGCCGCTGCCGCCGTGGGACCCGTGTCCCCGCCGCCGAAGGCACCCTGGACGAAGGCCGACCCGGGCCTGTTCGGGATGCACGTGTCGACGCTGAGCGCGGGCAAGGACTTCCCCGGCCGGCTCGGCGGAGTGCGGCTGTGGGACACCGGCGTGCGCTGGGACCAGATCGAGAAGCAGCAGGACGAGTACGACTGGGACAAGCTCGACACCGCGGTCGCGACCGCGCAGAAGGCCGGCGCCAAGGAGATCATGTACGTCCTGGGCTCGACCCCGGAGTGGGCCGCCACGAACGTCAAGCCCGACGTGTACTACTACGGCGGCGGCACCGCCTCGGAGCCGAAGAAGCTGAGCTACTGGCGCGACTGGGTGCGCGACGTCGCCACCCGGTACAAGGGCCGGATCACCAGCTACCAGATCTGGAACGAGGCCAATCTGGCGTCGTTCTGGGCGCCCGAGCGGCCCGAGCACTGGAAGCGGATGGCCCTGCTGACCGACATCGCCGCACGAGGAGATCCGCGCGATCGACCCGAAGGCCAAGGTGGTCAGCGCGTCGAGCACCGTGATCCAGGGCAAGAAGTTCGCCACCGAGAGCTTCTTCTACCGGTACCTGCGCTCAGTGGCCAAGCGCAAGGTGAAGCTCGACGCCGTCACCGTCCACCTCTACCCGTGGACCACCAAGGGCCCGGGCGGCGGCACCCCGACGGAGCGGCTCAAGGGCCTCGAGATGGCCCGCTCGGTCATGGCCGACGTCGGGCTGTCGACGGTGCCCATCTGGGACACCGAGGTCAACTACGGCAACCGTCGCGACAACGGCCATCCGGAGGAGGCCTTCGGCGCCAAAGTGGGCAGCGCCTACCTCGCCCGGACCTACGTCGACAGTCTGCGCTACGGCGTCACGAAGGTGTTCTGGTACGCCTGGGAGTCGCAGGTCATGGGCATCAGCACCACCCGGGCGGTCAGCGGCGACATCCTCGCGCCCGGGCAGGCGTTCTTCACCGTGCAGGACTGGTTGGACGGCGCCAAGTGGGGCGCCTGCTCGGACCAGCGCGTCACCGTCTGCTCGCTGAAGCGCGCCGGCGAGCGGCAGTACATCCTGTACGCGCCGCTGGGCAAGACCCGGACGGTGACGCTGCCCCGGGCGCAGTTCGACGTCCGCAAGGTGTGCACCCTCGACGGTGAGTGCACCGCCTTGAAGAACCGCGAACTGCGCGTCACACAAGCCCCCGTCCTGCTCGTTCCGTAGGTTCCGTATGGGAGGAATCCGAATGTTCCGTTGGACTGCAATGCCCGCCGTCGTGGCGGCCGGCCTCATGGCAGTGCCGACTGTCGCCGCGGCCAAGCCAGTCGCGCCCGAGCAGTTCGGTCTGCACGTGGCGTCGCTCGGCGCCGGCGGCAAGCCGTCGATCGACGTGCGGGCCGTGCGGCTGTGGGACGCCGGCGTGCGCTGGGACCAGATCGAGACCGCCAAGGGCAAGTACAACTGGGCGCCGCTGGACCGGGCGGTGTCCGCAGCCGAGGCCGCGGGCGCCACGGACATCCTCTACGTGCTCGGCTCGACCCCGAAGTGGGCAGCCAGCACGTTCTCCAGCGCCGACCTCTACGGGCCCGGCACGGCATCCCTGCCCAAGAAGAGCAAGTACTACCTCAACTACGCCGAGGCCGTCGCGCAGCGCTACAAGGGCCGCATCACCGCCTACCAGATCTGGAACGAGGCGAACACCCGCAGCTTCTACAACGGGGGCAAGTACGACGGTTGGATCAAGCTGGCCGCGCTGACCAAGACAGGCCTCGAAGACCATCCGCGCCGTCGATCGCGAGCGCGGACATCGTGGCCGCATCCAGCACCGTCATCCCGACGCCGAAGTTCCAGACCGAGAGCTTCTTCTTCCGCTACCTGCGCGAGCTCAAGAGGCAGAAGGCGAAGGTCGACGCGCTGAGCGTGCACCTCTACCCGGTCGAACCCGAAACAGGGCCCGGACGCCCGGGTCGCCAGCATCGCCGCGGTGCGGCAGGTCATGCGCAGGGTCGGCTTGAACAAGCCGCTGTGGGACACCGAGGTGAACTACGGTGACCGCCGCACCGCCCAGCAGGTCGTGCCCAAGCCGAAGAAGGCCGCCGCGTACGTCTCCCGCACGTACCTCGACTCCGCGCGCTACGACATCGCCCGCACCTACTGGTACGGGTGGGACATCAACGTCCTCGGCGTCTCGCTGACCAACGGCGACGGCTCGGTGACCCGCGCCGGCCAGGCCTACCTGACCACCCGGGACTGGCTGCTCGCCGGCTCCTGGAAGGGCTGCAAGGGGTCCGCGGTGGTCACCTGCACCGTCGGCAAGACCCGCATCCTGTACGCGCGCGAAGTCGACCAGCATCAAGCCGCCCGGCCGGGGTCACCCAGGTCTGCAAGCTCTCGGGGGCCTGCGCGCCGGTGGGTACCACGGTGAAGGTGTCGGCGTCCCCGATCCGCCTGTCGTGACGCCGCGACTCGTTGCACCGTTGCGGGTCACCCGCCGCCGAGTGTTGCACCGTTGTCGGTTTGGCGACCCCAGAACGCAGCACCCGCGCGACACTCGCGCGCCACATCCACAACCGCGCAACACTCGCGCCACGGCCACCCATGAGGGTCGCCCTGCTGGGAACCCGCGGCATCCCCGCCCAGCACGGGGGCTTCGAGACCGCGGTGCGAGTTCATCGGGCCCGGGCTCGTCGCAGCGCGGCTGGGACGTCACCGTCTACTGCCGCAATCCGGGCCAGACGCTGCGCGCAGTACCGCGGGACCCGGCTGGTCAACCTGCCCGCCCTGCGGTTGAAGACCGCCGAGACGCTCAGTCACACGGGTCTGTCCGCCGGGCACGCCTTGTTCCAGCACCTCGACGTGGCCATCGTGTTCAACAGCGGCAACGCGCCCTTCGTCGCCCCGCTGAAGATGCGCGGCATGCCGGTGGCGGTCCACATCGACGGCCTGGAGGCGCAGCGGGCGAAGTGGGAGGGATTCGGCGCGAAGTACTACGCGTGGGCCGAGCGCTCCTCGGTCCGGCACGCCGACGCGATCATCGCCGACGCCCGGGCCATCGGCGACTACGTGCGGGACCGGTACGGCCGCGACAGCGTCTACCTGCCCTACGGCGCACCGCTGGTGGACCCGCCCGCGCCGCGGCTGGCCGAACTCGGGCTGGACGCCGACGGCTACCACCTCAGCGTGGCCCGCTTCGAGCCGGAGAACCACGTGCTCGAGATCGTGCGCGGGCTACCGGCGCAGCGCGGCCCGGCTGCCGCTGGTCGTCGTGGGGGCGGCCAGCTACTCCCACGAATACGCCGAGGCCGTGGCGCAGGCTGCTGCCGGCGACGACCGGATCCGGCTGCTGGGGTCGGTGTGGGACCAGGAGTTGCTGGACCAGTTGTACGTCGGGTCCCGCAGCCTCCTGCACGGCCACTCCGTGGGCGGCACCAACCCGTCGCTGCTGCGGGCGATGGGCGCCGGCACCCGGATCACCGCCTACGACTGCGTGTTCAACCGCGAGGTCACGGCCGGCCACGCCCGCTGGTTCACCGACGAGGCGGGGGTGGCGGCGGCGGTCGAGGCCGACGAGCAGGCACCCGACGACCGGGGCGCGGCGGTGCGGCAGCGGGCGGAGACCGCCTACCGCTGGGAGGACGTGATCGACGGCTACGCACGGCTCTGTGCGAGAGTCTGGCGCGGTGATCGGTGCAGCGGCCGTCCTGGGGGCGCTTGGTGATCGGCGGAGTGGGGCCGGGGTTGCCGATCCCGGCGACGGCTTTCGGCCAGCACGTCGGCGGGATCGCGCAGGCCGCTCCCGCCGACAGTCCAGCTGACCTCGGTCCGGCTGTGGGACGCCGGGGTGCGCTGGGACCAGATCGAGACCGCCCGCGACCAGTACGACTGGACCGCCCTGGATGCCGCCGTGGACAACGCCCGGGCGGCCGGCGCGACGGACATCCTGTACGTGCTCGGGTCGACGCCGCGGTGGGCCGCGCGCAATCCCGACCTGCCGGGCCTGTACGGACCCGGCAGCACGTCCCTGCCGGCCGATCCCGAGGACTACCTGGACTTCGTCCGCGAGGTCGCCAAGCGCTACGAGGGCCGGATCACCGCCTACCAGATCTGGAACGAGGCGAACACCCGCAGCTTCTACGAGGGCGACTGGACCGCGCTGGCGCAACTGACCCGCCGGGCGTACGACGCGATCAAGATCACCGATCCGCCGGCACTGGTGGTGGCGGCGTCCAGCACCGTCATCCCGGACGACCTGTTCGCGACCGAGAGCTTCTTCGTCCGCTACGCCCGCGCCCTGCACAAGGCTCGGCGACCCGGTGGATGCGATGGCCGTGCACCTGTACCCGGTGGACACCACCAAGGGCCCGGACGCCCGCGTGGCGAGCATCCGCGCCGCGCAGCGGGTCCTGAACAAGGTCGGGATCGACCGGCCGCTGTGGGACACCGAGGTCAACTACGGTGACCGGCGGCCAGGGCTGCCGCAGATCGTGCCGGACCCGACCACCGCCGCCACGTACGTGGCCCGCACCTACCTGGACAGCGCGACGCTGGGGGTGGCCCGCACCTACTGGTACGGCTGGGACCTGTCGGTGCTGGGCATCGACATGACCGACGCCGCCGGGATCACCCCCGCCGGCCGCGCCTTCCTCACCGTGCGCGACTGGCTGACCGGTGCGCGGCCCGGCGGGCTGCCAGGACGCCGACGGGCTGCGGCGCTGCCACTTCACCGGCGCCGACGGCCGCGGCTTCACGGTGATGTGGGGCGCGGGGTCGGTCGATGCCACCGGCCTGCAGGTGTGCCGGGTCGACGGGACCTGCACGGAGGGCACGCGCGGATCTGGTCGTCGACGGACAACCGGTGCTGCTGCGGCGGGTGCTGAGCCGGCATCCCGACGACCTGCACCCCCGTGGTCGCGGCTAGACTCAGGGCACCGAGCGGAGGGAGCAGGCGGGTGGCTGCATCGACTGCTGCTTCGCCGGCCGCGGGGCTGATCGCCTCCATGCGCCCGAAGCAGTGGATCAAGAACCTGCTGGTCTTCGCGGTGCCGCTGGCGTCAGGACGGCTCCTGGAGCCCGGCGTCATCGCGAAGACGGCGCTGGCCTTCGTCGTCATGTGCGCCGCCTCCGCCGCGGTCTACCTGACCAACGACATCCTCGACCGCGAGGCGGACCGCCGGCACCCCGTCAAGCGCGACCGGCCCATCGCCTCCGGGCGGGTTTCGGTGCGCGCGGCGACCGTCACTGCCGGCCCTGCTGGCCGTTGCCGCACTGGTGCTCCCGGTCCTGCTCGGCAGTCCCTCACCTGACGCTGCTGATCTTGGCCTACCTGCTGCTGCAGGTCGTCTACGTATCCTGGGCGAAGCACCAGCCCGTGCTCGACCTCGCCTGCGTCGCCGCGGGCTTCGTGCTGCGGGCGGTGGCCGGCGGGGTCGCGGTCGGTATCCCGGTCAGCACCTGGTTCCTCACCGTCACGGCAGCCTCGGCGATGTTCGTGGTGTCCGGCAAGCGGTACAGCGAACTGGTGACCCACGGGCATGAGAGCGGCACCCGACAGGGACTGCGCGAGTACTCCGAGGGCTACCTGCGCTTCGTCTGGGGCGTGTCGGTCGGGATCGCGGTCGTGTACTACGGGCTGTGGGCCGCCGAGTTGGGCAACGGCGGCAGCGCGATGTGGGCCCGGCTGTCAGTGATCCCGTTCGTGCTGCTGCTGCTGCGGTACGCCCGCGACGTGGACTCGGGCACGGCCGAGGCGCCCGAGGATCTCGTGTGGGGCGACCGCGTGCTGCAGGCACTCGGCGTCATATGGGCAGCCATGTTCATGCTGCAGGTGTTCGCCTAGGTGCCTCGGGTCGCTTCGAATCGCTGAACCGCCGGCTGCAAGCCGTCCTGCCGTGATGTGCACGCTGTGACGACGACGTAACAAATCGGTCACGAAGGGTGATCCGACTTAGCGCCCATGCATGACGACATGCCACTCTGCAGGGAGGGGAGATTCCACACGGCGGAGGGTTGACATGGCGCTTCAGCACGTCGATCGCTCTGCCTCACGTCAAGTGTTCCCGGAGGCCCTGGCCCGTTTCGCCCAGGATGACGCCAGGAGTAGCGCCGATCCTTTGCGCTCGATCTCCGTGGTGGCGATCTGCGTCGACGCACTCGTGATCTCCTTGTCCGTCCTTGTCGGGTTCCTGGCACGCGGCAATGGCCAGTACCCATGGAAGGCGGCGCTCGCGATCCTGGCCGTGTGGGTGGCGGTCCTGGCCATCCGGGGCGCCTACGACAGCAGCCGGATCGGAGTCGGCTCCGACGAGTTCAAGAACGTCCTGACCGCGACGGTCGGAACCTTCGCCTTCTTCGCTTCGGTCGGCTTCGTGCTGGAGATCACCGACGGGCGGAAGTTCATCTTCGGCACCTTCCTGGCCGGGGCGATCCTGCTGCCGCTGGGTCGGCGCACCATGCGCGTCTGGGTGTTCAACCAGCGACGCAAGGGCAACCTCATGCGGCGGACTCTCGTCATCGGGTCGGGGCCGTCGTTGCTGGAACTTGAGGCGGGGCTGTCCCGAGACCCCCGTACCGGCTTCAAGGTGGTTTCGGAGATGCGCGGTCCCGCGGCGGCGGATTCTCTCGACGGCTGGCTGGATCAGGTCGAGTGCAGCGTTGGACGAGTACGAGGTTGACGCAGTAGCCATCAGCCAGACCCGGAACATGACCAGTGAGGTCGTACGGCGACTCTCCTGGCGCCTGGAGGGACCCAACATCGATCTGCTGGTGGCACCGGCCCTGGGAGATGTCACGGGTCCTCGACTGAACATCCGCCCCGCGGCAGGGTTGCCCTTGATGCACCTGGAGGAGCCGCGACTGACCGGCCCGCAGGCTCTGCTGAAGCGCGCGACCGACGCCTTGGTGTCGGCCGTCGGGTTGGTCCTCATCTCCCCCGTGATGCTGCTGATCAGCCATCGTCATTCGCATGACCTCCCCCGGGCCGGCGCTGTTCATCCAGGAGCGGGTGGGGCGCGCTGGTGAGGTCTACCGACTGGTCAAGTTCCGCACGATGTACGAGGGATCGCACGAGATCCGCGAAGACGTACTCGGCAGCATCGCCGGTGACCCGGACTCGTACAAGTCCGACCCACGCATCACGCCGTTCGGCCGCTTCCTGCGCCGCTGGTCCCTGGATGAGCTGCCGCAGCTCTGGAACGTCCTCAAGGGTGAGATGAGCCTGGTGGGTCCGCGACCGATGCTCGTGGAGGAGCTGCCGCTGCTGGGCACGTCCGACCACCGCCGCCACCTGACGAAGCCCGGCGTCACAGGGCTGTGGCAGGTCGCCGGACGCAAGGAAGTCGAGTGGCCCGAGCGGATGCAGATGGATCTGCGCTACGTCGAGAACTGGTCACCCACACTGGACCTGGTGATCCTGGTGAAGACGTTCAAGGCCGTGGCCACGGGTAAGGGCGCGCACTAAGGCCTGCCCTGCTCCACGCCCTTCCCCGGGCCCTCACGCATCTCGTCGATCTCGAACCTCAGCAGTGCAACCTCCTCAGCCAGGCGGCGTGACCGAGCATCGAGAGCACTGATCTCATAACTGAGTTGGACGCTGACGACGAGGAGCAGGAAGCCTCCCGCAACGAACAAGAGGTTCGCGGGAACAGCAACCCCCACCACATCGGAAAACCACTCGAGGACCCCCGGGAAGATCGCCAGGAGCAGTAGCCCTACTGCGACGAGTACCCAAAGCGCCGCGAACCGCTCCTTGAGGATTCCTCGGCGAAGGAGTTCGACCACGAAAACCAGGGTCGCGAGCGACGCAACCACTCCGAGCACGTAGGTCGTGGTCATGGCGCTTCCGCGCGCCGACTGCTGAGTCCCGCGACTGCGAGGGCCATCATCACGCGCCCCAAGTACAGAGCCGACCGTCCGCGTCGCTGACTGGCCCGCCCGCCTTGGCGAGGGCGCATCCTCACTGGTACCTCCACAAGTGGCAGACCCGCCTTTGATGCGACCACCAGCGATTCAGTGGTATCACCGAGGTACTCGGCAGGGTAGCGGCGTGCAAACAGTTCGATGGCACGGCGATCAGCGGCACGGAAGCCGGATGTGGTGTCAGTGAGGCTGCAGCCGGTAAGGCGTCGCACCCCCCAGGCAAGCATGCGCATCGCGAGTCGCCGCATGCGGGTCGTGGCGAAGTCGTGGTCGAAACGGGAGCCAACGACAACAGCCCCGCCCTGTTCCAGTGCATCCAGCAGCGCCGGGATGTCAGAGGGGTCGTGCTGACCGTCGGCATCGACCTGCACAACAGCGTCGTAATCGTGCCGTTGGGCGAAACAGAAGGCTCCACGCATGGCCCCTCCAACACCAACGTTGAAGGGCATCCGCAATACTCGGGCACCCGCCTCATGTGCGGCCAGCGCGGTGGCGTCCGAGGACGCGTCATCCACCACCAGGACATCCGCCTCGACAGCCTCCCTGACCTCTGCCACGACTCGTCCGACGGTTTCCGCCTCGTTCAGAGCGGGCACCGCGATCAGGACTCGCATGGCCTCCATACTGCCACTTCCCATCTCCGCATCGACCTCACCACAGGCGCTCCCCACGACACTGATACCTTCACCGGGTGAGCAAGCCGGGACGAGCACCGTGGGTCGTTCCCCTGGCTGCAGGACTCATCGTTCTGATCCTCGGAGCGCTCGTCCTCAGCACCTACCCCCGTCTTTCGCCCGTGGACGAGTTGCAGCACGTGGATTCCTCGATCAAGGCGTCGCAGGGACGCTGGTACATCCCGGCGGGCGAATACGTGGGACAAGAGGCCATGCGAATCCAGGCCTGCGATGGCATCGATGCCGGCTGGCCGACCCCCCCATGCACAACACCCACCTTCGACCCCGGCGACTTCCAGGAACTCGGGATCAACACGGCCGCCGGGAGACCCTCCCTCTACTACGTCGTGACCGGCTACCTGGGACGTGCGGTCTCTGCCGTCACGGGCGCAGGATTCCTCGTGTCAGCACGAATCGTCAGCCTCTTGAGCCTCGCGATGGGTGCTGCGCTGCTGGCGTGGGCCTGCCTACGGCTGAGTCTGTCGCCTGTCCTGGCGGTGTCGCTGGGGATCCTGTGCGGCGCGCTGCCTCCGGTCCTGTCGCAAGGGATCACGGTCAATCCCGATGCGTGGAGTCTGCTCGCGGGTACGACGATCACTGCACTCGCGCTCGGGGCAGTCGGCAGGTCACCCCTGCGGGTCGCACTCGTCCTGGGCCTCGCGGTGACACTCACCGTCCTGGTGAAGCCCAACTTCGTCGTTCTCGCAGTCGTTCCGATTGTCCTGCTGGCGCTCGCCTGGTGGCGGGATCGGGACTCCGCCAGTCTCAGGCGGCTCGGCGCAGCCGTTTTCGCCGCGGTCGTGTCGGGTGCTGCCTTCGTGGCCACCATGATCCCCGCCTACTTGACCGATAGCCGAGTGAAGGAAGCGCCCCAGATCGTCAACTCCACGCTGCCCGAAGGCACCGCCTGGCCGATCGGACAGGCGCTCGACGACATCCTCCGGAATTTCATCCCCATGTACCAGCCCTCACCGGTCGACCTCTTCGAGAAGACCGTCCTGGTGGGATTGGCCGCCGTGGCCACTGTGGTCCTGGTTTCGGGGTCCATCAGTGCGCTCGCGCACGCACCGAGTCAAAGTCGGTCCTTCGCCCTCGGCCTGGCAGGGACTCTAGGGCTGGTGGCGACGCCGGCTCTGGTCTATGTCGGGCAGTACCTGTCGAATGCCTTCTTCCCCTACCCGCAGCGCTACAGCTTCGTCGTGCTACCGGTACTGGCTCTGGCGTGGGCCTCCCAACGGCCCCGCCGCGCGTGGCCGTTCGCCCTGGTCACCGCCGCAATCGTGCTCGGGATCCTGTACGCCTACGTGCGTCTGTGAGATCTAGTCCGGGGATTCCATGATGTCCAGCACGAACGCCTGGACCAGCAAGATGAAGCCACACATGAAGGGAACGAGGCTGAGTACCGTCGTACCCGCCGTCGGGCTGTTGCCGTTGAACGCTTCGTAAGTGGCCCACAGGCCCACGCCGATGCCCACCATCAGACACAACAGACCCGAGAACAGAAGCAGGGCGATCGGCGAGAAGGACCAGAACACGTACTTGTACCAGATCCGCCGCCAGAAGCCGTTGAACAGTGACCACGAGAGACGCGGCACGACGCTGCGCAGTTTGATCGTCGACTGCTCGAGTCCGTAGCGCGCAGGGATCGGCACATCGATCGCTCGGACACCCGCGATGTTCAGCCAGATGAGCAGGTCGTTCTCGAACTCGTAGCGCTTCGAGACCTTGTCCAACGGGACCAACTCGAGGGCCTCGCGGGTCACCGCCGTGTAGCCGTTCTGCGGGTCGACCAGGTGCCAGTACCCGGAGGCGGCCTTGTTGAGGAACGTCAGGATCATGCTCCCGACCACGCGGTGGCGGGGCATGCCGGCCAAGCTCGACGTCGAGAAGAACCGATTGCCCTTGGCGAAGCCGTAGCCGTCTTGAGTGATGGGTTTGAGCAGTCTGGGCAGGGCGTCCGGATCCATCTGGTCATCGCCGGCCATGACGACCATGATGTCCGCGCCCCGATCCATGGCGATCTTGTGCCCATGGATGATCGCGCCGCCGACGCCCTGGTTCTGAGGCAGCCGCTCCACGACGACCTTCGGGCCGGCCACTGCACGGGCGGCCTCTGCGGTGGCGTCGGAACTGCAGTCGTCGACCACGATCACGTGGTCGACGTAGTCGGGGATTCCCTTGATGGTCTGTGAGATCAGGTCCTGTTCGTTGTAGGCCGGGATCACCACGGCAACCGATCGGTCATCGAACACAGGTCCATGTGTAGCAGACACGGCCGCCGTCGGCTGCGGACCGCACGAGTGCGAACGTCCCGGCGGTGTTAGGTCGCTCAGGATGGTCCCGCAAGTCGAGTGCTGGCAGGCCGGTCTTCATACGGGGGCTGGAGGCTTGTGAGTCTGTCGCGGAGAATGGCCAAACGGCTCCTCTCCAATCCCACCGTCGGCAAGGTCGCCGCGCGGGCCACGATGCATCAGATCAACGCCTATGAACGCCGACTTCCCTTCTTGTGGAGTGTGTACGCGCGCATCCCGGAGAACAGCACACGGTACGCGCAGCGGAGGCGGCGAGCAGGAGCGACTGCTGCGGGCGTATTACGGATTCCTCGCCGACCACGTGCCCACGCTCCCCGTGCAGCCGACCATCTCCGTGGTCGTCCCCGTGTTCCGCACCCCACCGCGTTTCCTCGAAGAGGCGTTGTCCAGTGTGGCCGCGCAGGTGTACCCGAACTGGGAAGTGTGCATTGCTGATGACCACTCCCAGGACCCAGTCAGTTCCGGCATCATCGAGGACTTCCAGAAGCGTCACCCCGATCGCGTGCGCGTGCGCTTCCTGGACCAGAACGAGGGCATCTCGGGGGCCTCCAACGCGGCCCTTCGGCTGGCGACCGGTGACTACGTGGCGTTGCTGGACCACGATGACCGGCTCTACCCGAACGCCCTAGCGGAGGTCGTGCGTCACATCAACCTGACCGCGGAGGAATCGGGAACGTCCCGCAGATCCTCTACAGCGACGAACGGGTCATCGGTGAGCATGGCCAGGGCCTCAACGACCCCTTCATGAAGCCCGACTGGTCACCACTGATGCACCTGAGCGTCAACTACACGACCCACCTGAGCGTCTACAGCAGGACGCTGCTCGAGGAGATCGGCGGATTCCGCACAGGGCTTCGAGGGTTCGCAGGACCACGACCTGATGCTGCGGGCGGTGGAGGCGCGGCACGCGAGCCAGTCGTGCACATCCCCGCCGTGCTCTATCAGTGGCGGGCCCATGAGCAGAGCACCGCGAAGTCCCTCGACGCGAAGCCACACGCGGCGATCGCCGGCGTCCGGGCGGTGACCGAGGCGTGCGAACGACGTGGCACCCCCGCGGAGGTGACGTTCGAGCCCGCGACCGGCCACTACCGCGTCGACTACCACATCCGGTCACCGCAGCCCTTGGTCTCCATCGTCATCCCTACCCGCAACGCCGTGTCCTTGTTGCGCCGCTGCATCGAGTCGATCCGCACGAGATCGACGTACACGAACTACGAACTCGTCGTCGTGGACAACGGCAGCGATGAGCCAGACGCTCTCGCCTACTTGGACGGGCTGGCAGACTCCACTGACGCGCGGGTGGTCGCCGGCACACGACTACTTCAACTTCGCCCGCCTCAACAACCTCGGGGTCGAGCACGCGCGCGGGGAGTACGTCATGCTGCTCAACAACGACACCGAGATCATCACACCGGGCTGGATCGAGGCCATGGTGGGTCTGGCCCAACTCCCCGGCTGCGGCGCAGTAGGGGCGAAGTTGCTCTACGAGGACGGTCACGTTCAGCATGCCGGGATCGTCGGTCTCGGCGACGTCATCGCCGGACACAGCGGGCGGCACCGGGCCTCCGACGACCCCATGTACATCCACCTCATCAACACCGTGCACGAGGCCATCGCCGTGACCGGTGCCTGCCTGTGCGTCCGTAAGTCGACCTTCGAGCAGGTGGGAGGGCTCAACGAGAAGTGGGTGCCCAATGCCTATGGCGACGTGGACTTCTGCCTGCGCCTGCGGGAGCGCGGACTGTTCAGCGTCTACACACCCTACGCCGTGCTCCTGCATCTCGAATCGCCCTCGCGCCGCCTGAACCTCGAGACCTTCGAGCGGCGGTACATGCGAGAACGCTGGGGAGACATCCTGCTCAACGATCCGTACGTGAACCCGAATCTGGTACGAGGCGAGTGGTACACGATAGACCATCGGTTCCCGCAGGCCGAAGTGCCCGCGGGGGTGTTCACCCGCCTTCTCGGATCCAGAGACGAGGGAGGGGGGCATTCGTGATCGTTTCAGTGGCGGTGACGGCACACCGGGAGGGTCGTTACTTGAGTGCGGCGATCAGAAGTGTGCGGAATGCCCTGGCATGCGCCGGACTGGATGGCTCTGATTCGGAGATCCTGCTCAGCCTCGACCGGCCCGACGAGGTCACACGTGAGGTCTCTCAGGGCCCTCTGTTCGAGGGCGTCCTGACTGAGGAAGTCGACTTCGGGGACCCCGCCCGATCCAGGAATGCGTGTATCGAACGGGCCCGCGGCGAATGGGTTGGCCTCCTCGACGGGGACGACGTCTGGGGCCGGCAATGGCTTCGCCGTGGACTCGAGTTCGGGAGCGACCAGCAGAGCGCCGTACTTCATGCTCAGGTGATCGTCACCTTCCCTGAGTTACACGTCTGGCAGTCTCCGGACATGAAGGACCCCGCCTTCTCGCATTCCCGTCTACTGGTGGACAACTGCTGGACGAGCCTCGCCCTGGCACGAACCGAGTTGTTCAGACGCTTCCCTTACGTCGCCCTTGAGGATGCCAGCAGTTTCGGATACGAGGACTGGACGTGGAACTGCGACACGGTCGCCGCGGGCGTCCACCATCGCATCGTTCCGCAAACCGTGCACTTCGTGCGAAAGAAGCCTCACTCGCGTAACTCCGTGAGCTCCGATTCGGGGGCACTGACAGCCCCTCACGATCTGACGACGGCGCGGGTTCGCGAGCTGGACGCCGCTTCGGGGGTTTAGGGATGGCTTTGGGAAGGAGGAAGGGCCGGTTGCTCGAGATCCGCAACCGCGCCCGCTTGCGTGCTGAGAAGCAACGCCTACTGGGAGAGGCGCTGCGCCGGCACACCTGCTTGTTCAACACGGCCTGGTACCTCCGGCAACTGCCCGAGGGTGAATGCACACCGGCGCAAGCCCTGAATCACTTCCTCACCAAAGGCCGGCGGGCGAACCTCTCACCAGGGCCGTGGCTCGACGCTGACTGGTACTGGCAGGAGTATCCCGACGTGGCCACCACCGGCCAGTGTGCGTTCGACCACTACGCGCTCCATGGCGAGAAGGAGGGCAGGAAGCCGCAACCGGACCTCCTGCTCGACGTCAGCACTGCAACCTCCTCCGAGGCTCCCCCTCTGCAGCGGACTGCCGCCACTTGGGAAGAACTGCTCTCAGATCCTGACTTCCGGGTCTACTTCTCGCTGGAGGAACGCCTGCGTGAAGCGCTGGAAGCCAACCCTTCCCTCTTCGACCATTCGTGGTACGCAGAACAGCTCCCACGCGGCAGATACGAGCGCGCACAAGCCGTCACGCACTTCCTGACGAAAGGTCGCTCGGCGAACCTCTCACCTGGTCCGTGGCTTGACCCCGCCTGGTATTGGCGTGAGTACCCTGACGTAGCCGCTTCCGGCCAAGGCGCCTTCGATCATTACGCCCTGCATGGCGAACAGGAAGGCCGCTCTCCTCGTCAGGACTTCACTCCACGTCTCGCACGTGCCATCGTCCCTCCCAAACCTTTCATCCTGTCCGTGACGGCCAAGGCCTGGGAAGAGCGGTGCGCCGGTCTGCAGACGACCGACTCAGCATGGCTGGTGGACGCGCTGGCAGAGAGTTGGGAAGTGGAATCGCAACTGGCCGCGATCAATCCGGAACACGTCCTGCAGGAGGTACGCGGCACGCACAGCACGTACCTCCAGAGGTACGTCGAGAGGGTGTTGGACGGATTCGTGGAGGACTCCTTCCTGATCCTCGTTCCACACTTCATGCTGGGGGAGCGGACAGGGTTGCGGCCAACGTGGCGACGTTGGCCGCACAGGTTCTCGGCCCCGACAAGGTCTGCGTCGTGTCGACCGACCGTGGTGATACGGCATCCCTGAAGTGGTTCCCTCCTGATGTCACCGTCCGAGTCATGCAGACCAGCCGTGAGAACCAGCTCGACGAGGAGGAACTCGGCAAGCTCGTCGCAGACCTGTTGATGGCTGGTCGTCCGAGAGCTGTGCTGAACATCAACAGTCGAGCGGGATGGCTCGCCTATCGAAACCATGGGAAGCAATTGAGCCGGTACATGCGGCTCATGGCTACTCAGTTCTGCCGCGACTTCCATGACTACGGGGGGTTCGGCGGATACGGTGATGAGTTCCTGAGGGACACGATCGACTCCCTCGACCTCGTCATGCTGGACAACGCGACCTTCAAGCAGGACTTGGTCGACTCACTCGGACTGCTCGAGCGCGACGCCGCGAAGATGCACGTGGCCTACCAGCCCTGCAACCTCGCCGTCCGGGATCTCCCGATGGAGTCACGTAGCACTGGCAACGTCCTCTGGCTCGGTCGCATACATCCTCAGAAGAGGCCGGACCTCCTTGCGGAGGTGGCCGGACTCATGCCCGAGCGGACCTTCCACGTCTACGGAGGTCCGATAGATGGCGAGACGATCGACCGCTTCCGGCTGCGAAAGCCCAACGTCGTCCTTCATGGGCCGATTCAGGATGTTGGCATGCTCGACCCTCTTGACTTCGGTGCACTCCTCTTCACCTCCGCCTATGAGGGTCTTCCCAACGTTCCCATCGAAGTGGGGTCCATGGGGCTGCCCATAGTGGCAAGTAGCGCGGGCGGATTGCGCGAGTTGATCGACGAACGGACCGGGTGGCTCCTTGATCTCGCAGCTACCCCGGTCGAGTACGTGGCAGCACTCACAGAAGCTCTAGAACCCGTGAGGGGAGCCCTTCGAGGTGCCGCACTCCAGAAGCGGGTAGCCAAACGTCATACCTTGGACCAGTTGCAGCGCCGGCTCACTGACTCGGGGCTGTTCACATGAGCAGAGCTCAGGTCCGCCCACTTTCGAGGGATCGTGATGAAGGGCATCTTCATCGATGTCCTGCAGGTGCTTTGGTCCGGATATCCGCCTTCGTCGGTGTTCCCGAACTGCCCCAAGTCCTGGAATCTACACCTTTGGGACACCTCCACTTCGCAGTAGCGACTCCCTTCAAGGGCCCTGCTGTGATCGCTCTGAATCGTCCGGCTTCCGACGGTCGCCCGCGGTGGTTTTGCCCGATGCGGGGTGACCTGAGGGCGGCCACTTGGCCACACCATGACCTGCCGTCGCGATCCCCTCGGAATAGATGGGGGAGCGGCCGGGGGATGGGATCTACCTGTGACTACAGATAACCGCCACGTGGACCGAATTCCATTCAATCGGCCCTACATGACCGGCAGCGAACTCGCGTACATCAAAGAAGCGCACGATCTGGGGCATCTTGCTGGTGACGGGGAATTCACCAGGCGCTGCAGTCGATGGCTCGAGTCGAAGACCGGAGCCCGTGGCGCTTTGCTGACTCACAGTTGTACTGCGGCTCTCGAAATGGCCGCCTTCCTTCTCGATCTTGCGCCAGGGGACGAAGTGATAATGCCGTCGTACACCTTCGTCTCGACGGCCAATGCGGTGGTGAGCCGAGGTGGGGTTCCGGTCTTCGTCGATGTTCGGAGAGACACGCTCAACTTGGACGAGACGCAGATTGAACGGGCCATCACCGATAGGACCCGAGCCATATTCGTGGTGCACTACGCAGGCGTAGCGGCAGAGATGGACGAGATTGTAAGGATCGCTGAACAATACGGCATACCCGTGGTGGAGGACGCTGCGCAAGGCGTCATGTCAACCTACAAAGGTCGGCCGTTAGGGACCATTGGGGACCTGGGCACTCTCAGTTTTCACGAAACCAAGAACATCATCAGCGGTGAAGGGGGGGCACTGCTATGCCGAGATGACACTTACTTCGATCGCGCCGAGATCCTCAGGGAGAAGGGCACGAACCGGAGTCGCTTCTTCCGAGGTCAAGTCGACAAGTACACGTGGGTGGACAAGGGTTCGAGCTACTTGCCTGGCGAACTCACTGCAGCCTTCCTGTGGGCTCAAATGCAGCACGCTGAGGCCATCACCGATCGCAGACTCGCGATTTGGGAGAGGTACCACTCGTGGGCCGAAGGCCATGAGGCCGCGGGATCGGTGCGTCGCCCGGTTGTCCCGGGAGACTGCAGACACAACGCTCACATGTACTACTTGCTATTGCCCTCCCTGGAGCACAGGACCTCCTTCATCGAGAATCTCAAGAACGCGGGGGTGGGAGCAGTGTTTCATTATGTGCCCCTGCACTCCTCGCCCGCCGGTCGCAGGTTCGGCCACCAGAGCGGCGACCTGAGTGTCACATGCGAAGTAGCCGACCGACTCGTTCGGCTACCATTGTGGGTCGGGCTGGAACCCTACATGGACCGAGTCTTGGAAGTTGCTCACTCCGCGCTTGAGAGTTGGCGCGGAGAGTGAAGTTCCCCCCGTTCGGCGGACACCTCGTGCAGGAGGTAGTCATGTCAGGAAGACGGAAGACTCCGGAGCCCTCCCAAGTCTGAAGAGCCAGTTTGAGCATGCGCCGTTCGCGTCGGGCGGCGGTCTCTCGTTCCAGAGCGTGCCGGATCTTCTGGGAGAACGTCCACTCGTCACATTTCGGGTCGTTGGCGATGTCGATGACGGCTTCTCCGAACGCGGTCGTCCGCAGCCTGGTGAACAGGGGCATGTCATCGTCGGTGAGGTGCTGATCAAGCATCATCCGCCTGCGTTCCCGGCCCGGTGAGCGCGTCGAGGCTGAACGAGGAGGCCCCTGTTGACGCTCATCTGAATCTCCCCAGACCTGCTCATTGAAATTCCCCACCCGTGTGGCTCCGCTGGATGCAGGCGGGCCCCTTCCAGGATGGCGGCATCTGACCGCTCACCGACCTGGAAGGAGCCCTTCTGCTCATGCTCACATGGGAGGAAAACATCGACGCTCACGCCCTACGCAAACGGGGTTGGACGATCTCGGCGATTGCCCGGCATCTGGGCCGCGACCGCAAGACGATCCGCGCCTACTTGGCGGACAGCCGCACCCCGGGCCGGCGCAGACCGGCCGGCCCGGACGGGTTCGCCCGGTTCACCGACTACGTGGCCGCCCGGCTGTCCGAGGACCCGCATCTGTGGGCGACCACGTTGTTCGACGAGCTGCGCGAGCTGGGGTTCACCGGGTCGTATCCGACGCTGACCCGCCAGATCCGCACGCGGGGGCTGCGCCCGGTCTGCGCTGATTGCGCCAGGGTGGGCGACCGGGCCGCCGCGGTGATCGAGCACCCGCCCGGTGATGAGATCCAGTGGGACTGGGTGGATCTGCCCGACGCCCCCGCCCAGTGGGGCTGGGGGCCGACCGCCCGGCTGCTGGTCGGGGTGCTGGCCCATTCCGGACGGTGGCGCGGGCTGCTGCTGGAAGCCCAGACCCAGCCGCACCTGATCGACGGGATCGACCGGATCTGCCGGGGCCTGGGCGGCACCACCCGGGCCTGGCGGTTCGACCGGATGGCCACCGTGTGTCATCCGTCCACCGGGCAGGTCAGCGCGTCGTTCGCCGCGGTGGCCACCCACTACGGCGTGCAGATACGGATCTGCCCGCCGCGCAGCGGGAACCGCAAAGGGGTCGTGGAGAAGGCGGTGCACACCGCCGCGCAGCGCTGGTGGCGGACCCTGCCCGACGACCTGTCCGTCGAGGCGGCCCAGGCCCGCCTGGACACCTGGTGCACCACCCGCGGTGATACCCGCAAACGCCGCGACTCCCACGGCTGGTCCACGGTGGCGGCGATGGCCGCCGCCGAACCCCTGGCCGGGCTGGCCGGGGTGGCCCCGTATCCGGCGGTCATCGAGGTGACCCGCACCGTGTCCGGGCAGGCCCTGGTCGCCTACGCCGGGAACCGCTACTCGGTGCCCCCGGAACTGTCCGGGGCCACCGTGGCCGTCCAGATCCGTCTGGGCGCCACCCACCTGGACATCCTGACCACCGGGCAGTCCGTGCCCACGGTGATCGCCCGGCACCGGCTGGCCGCCCCCGGCACCGGGGTGACGGTCCGCGACCACGGGCACGTGCTCGCCCTGAACCACGCCGCGATGACCGCGGGCTCACCGGGCAAACCCCACCGCCGCAAACAGCGCATCCCACCCGGAGCGGTCGCGCTGGCCGCCGCCGACCTGCTACGCGCCGACGCAGACCCCCGATCCCGACCCGGGTGTGGTGATCGACCTGGCCGTCTACGCCCGCGCCGCCGCCACCCGCACCACCTGGACCGACCCTCACCCCACGGACCTGAAGGAACCCCTCAATGACTCCCACCGACCTCCCGCATCCCCGAACCGTCCACGATGGCCGCCGCCACGGTCTACCAGCAGCTGCGCGGACATCTGGCCGCCCTGAAGCTGCACGCCGCCGCCGAAGCCCTGCCGGGCGTGCTGGACCAGGCCAGCGACCAGGGGTGGGGGCTGACCGCCGCCCTGGAACGGCTGCTGGCCATCGAAGTCGAGGCCGACACCGCCCGCCGGCTGGCCGGACGGCTACGGTTCGCCTGCCTGCCCACCGACGCCACCCTCGAGGATTTCGACACCGACGCCGCGTCCGGGGTCGACCCGGCCCTGATCCGCGAACTGGGTACCTGCCGCTATCTGGAATCGGCCACCAACGTACTGCTGGTCGGCCCGCCCGGCACCGGCAAAACTCACCTGGCCGTGGGTCTGGCCCGCGCCGCGGTCCACGCCGGCTACCGCACCTACGTGACCACCGCCGCGGATTTGGCCGCCCGCTGCCACCGCGCGGCCATCGAGGGACGGTGGGCCACCACCATGCGGTTCTACGCCGGACCCACCCTGCTCATAATCGACGAACTGG
>CAVTCZ010000011.1:37500-139821 GCA_963733395.1 uncultured Actinomycetota bacterium | reverse complement strand
CCTCAGCGACTACCTGGTGGTTACTTGAGTTTCCAGGATTTGCGCCAGGTGTTGGGTTTCCACTGGTCGAAGAATCCGGGCTTGGGTTTGGTGCGCACGAGCACGGTGACGCGCACGGCTTCGTAGCCCTTGGTCTTGACCGTGATCCGCCCCTTCTTGGTCACCTTGGTGTCGCAGAAGGCGGTTTCCCCTGCGGCGCTGCTGGCGATCGGCCGGCACAGCACCACCGGTTTGAGCAAGACACACGAGGACTTCTTGGTCTTGATCTTGTCGGTCATGATCCGGTTACCGACCCTCTTCGGCTGCGGCTTGTGCAGCGTCACATCGATCGGGCAGATCTTCTTCGCGACCACCGGGCTGACCACGGCCACCGTGAGGGTGTCTTGGTCGGTGACCTTCAGGCCGTTCTTGTCCTTACCGGTCGCGGTCGCGACGTTGGTGGTCGCCACCTCGATCGGCTGGCTGCAGGTGTAGATCCAGGTTTCGGCCACCTGCAACTTCTTGTCCTTGGGGTTGTCGTCCCCGGACTGGTACTCCACCGGGGAGCACTTGTCGTCGCTCGACCACGACGTCCAGCAGGTCGGTGTCGCCGGTGTTGGTCACCGTGTAGGTGTACGTGACGAGCTCACCGGGGTTCACCTGGGTCGCCGACGCGGTCTTCACGATGTTGATCCCTGGCTTGAGGATCTCGTTGGTGACCGTGACGGTGACCGTCTGGCCCTTCTCGGCCACCGTGACCGTGCCGTTGGCCGGGTCGTAGGTCGGGTCGGAGAACGACCAGCCCTTGGGCGGATCGGTCGGCTTGACCTCCGAGACGGTGCACTCGGTACCGGTCGGGATGCCGTTGATGAGTCGTGACTCCCCGGCCTTGAGCGACACCGTTCCCTGCGCCTCGCCCTGGCACTTGTAGTCGATGGTGAACGCCGTGTCGTATTCCGACGTCTTCGGGTCGAACTTCTTGACGATCTCCAACGAACCCAGGTCGCGGGTGTTGATGATGGTGCAGACGATGTTGGCGCCCTTCTCGAGGGTGTACTCGCCGATGCCATCGTTGAGGGCTTCCTGCAGGTCAGCCGCTGTCACCGGACTGGTGTTGTCCTTCGCAGCCTCGCACACCCACGTGCCGCGGGTGTAGCCAGCAGGGCCATCCTCCTCGAGCGTGTACTCGACGCCGGGCTTGACGTTGGTCGGCACACCCTGTCCGCCGAGGTTCTCCACCGACGGTGCGCCCGTCAGCCGGTCGCGGTCAGCTTCCAGTCGTTCGGGTCGCCCTTGCCCTCGACCTGCTTCACCAGTTTCAGCGTGGTGCGGGTGTTGGTGAAGGTGCAGGTCACCGGCTCGTTCGGCATCGTGAAGCTGCCGTCGCTGGCGACCTCGAACTTCTGGCCGTCGGCCTTGCAGACCAGGGTCTGGTCGTAGTAGCCGCCGGTGAGGTTCTCTTTGACCGTGACCGTCTCACCGGAGTAGGCGTCGGTGCTGATCGTCTTACCGGCCGGGGCGACTGCTGTGCCCGTGGTCGGGACGGTGATCCCACCGGTGATCTCCAACGCCGGCCTCATCGACGGCCTTCGAGTTCACCCATTCCTTGACCAACTCGACCTTGTTCCTCTGTCGGGTGTTGTTGAAGGTGCAGGTGACGGTCTGGCCGGCGCCCACCGTCACGGTGACCTTGCTGCCATCCAAGCGCGGGTTGCCAGCGTCGCAGTCGATGCTGGACAGGTCCCAGCCGGTCGGCACAGTCTCGGCCACCGAATAGTCACCTGGTAGCACCTTGCCGCTGGCCTTCTGCTCGCCGTCCTTCAGCGGGAACGTGCTACCACCGTTCCAGCCCGTCGGGGTGAACGTGAAGCTCTTGTCCGACCCGTTCGGATCGGTCTCCTTCTTCACAATCAACTCACCCTTCGGCTTGTTGGTGTAGGTGCAGGTCACGTTGTCACCGGGCTTGATGGTGACCTCGGCCTTGCCCTGGTCCAGGGTGATGGTCTTGCCGGACGCGCCGATACAGTCCAGGCTGTCCAAGAACCATCACCCGGGGTGGTCTCGGTGATGGTGTACTTGCGTGCCGCCCACCGCCGGGGTGACCGCGACGTCCTGGCTGGCGCCGGCCGCCGTGGTCGGGGCCAGGTCGAAGCTGGCCGGCGTGCCGCCTCCTGCCACGGTGAACGGGAACGTCGTGGCCGGGTCGGTCAACGGAGCAGCCTTCTTCACCACCTTCAACGACGCCGCCTTGGGGCTGTTCTCGTAGGTGCAGGTCACGTTGTCACCGGGCTTGATGGTGACCTCGGCCTTGGCCTGGTCCAGGGTGATGGTCTTGCCGGACGCGCCGATACAGTCCAACTTGTCCAGCTTCCACTCGGCCGGGCTGGCCTCGGTGATGGTGTACTTGCTGCCGCCCACCGCCGGGGTGACCGCGACGTCCTGGCTGGCGCCGGCCGCGGTGGTCGGGGCCAGGTCGAAGCTGGCCGGGGTGCCGCCCCCGGCCACGGTGAACGGAGAACGTCGTGGCCGGGTCGGTCAACGGATCGGCCTTCTTCACCACCTTCAACGACGCCGCCTTGGGGCTGTTCTCGTAGGTGCAGGTCACGTTGTCACCGGGCTTGATGGTGACCTCGGCCTTGCCCTGGTCCAGGGTGATGGTCTTGCCGGACGCGCCGACACAGTCCAACTTGTCCAGCTTCCACTCGGCCAGGCTGGCCTCGGTGATGGTGTACTTGGTGCCGCCCACCGCCGGGGTGACCGCGACGTCCTGGCTGGCGCCGGCCGCGGTGGTCGGGGCCAGGTCGAAGCTGGCGGGGGTGCCGCCCCCTGCCACGGTGTAGGAGAACTTCGTGGCCGGGTCGGTCAACGGAGCAGCCTTCTTCACCACCTTCAACGACGCCGCCTTGGGGCTGTTCTCGTAGGTGCAGGTCACGTTGTCACCGGGCTTGATGGTGACCTCGGCCTTGCCCTGGTCCAGGGTGATGGTCTTGCCGGACGCGCCGACACAGTCCAACTTGTCCAGCTTCCACTCGGCCAGGCTGGCCTCGGTGATGGTGTACTTGGTGCCGCCCACCGCCGGGGTGACCGCGACGTCCTGGCTGGCGCCGGCCGCGGTGGTCGGGGCCAGGTCGAAGCTGGCGGGGGTGCCGCCCCCTGCCACGGTGTAGGAGAACTTCGTGGCCGGGTCGGTCAACGGAGCAGCCTTCTTCACCACCTTCAACGACGCCGCCTTGGGGCTGTTCTCGTAGGTGCAGGTCACGTTGTCACCGGGCTTGATGGTGACCTCGGCCTTGCCCTGGTCCAGGGTGATGGTCTTGCCGGACGCGCCGACACAGTCCAACTTGTCCAGCTTCCACTCGGCCAGGCTGGCCTCGGTGATGGTGTACTTGGTGCCGCCCACCGCCGGGGTGACCGCGACGTCCTGGCTGGCGCCGGCCGCGGTGGTCGGGGCCAGGTCGAAGCTGGCGGGGGTGCCGCCCCCTGCCACGGTGTAGGAGAACTTCGTGGCCGGGTCGGTCAACGGAGCAGCCTTCTTCACCACCTTCAACGACGCCGCCTTGGGGCTGTTCTCGTAGGTGCAGGTCACGTTGTCACCGGGCTTGATGGTGACCTCGGCCTTGCCCTGGTCCAGGGTGATGGTCTTGCCGGACGCGCCGACACAGTCCAACTTGTCCAGCTTCCACTCGGCCGGGGTGGTCTCGGTGATGGTGTACTTGGTGCCGCCCACCGCCGGGGTGACCGCGACGTCCTGGCTGGCGCCGGCCGCCGTGGTCGGGGCCAGGTCGAAGCTGGCGGGGGTGCCGCCCCCTGCCACGGTGAACGGGAACTTCGTGGCCGGGTCGGTCAACGGAGTCGGCCTTCTTCACCACCTTCAACGACGCCGCCTTGCGGCTGTTCTCGTAGGTGCAGGTCACGTTGTCACCGGGCTTGATGGTGACCTCGGCCTTGCCCTGGTCCAGGGTGATGGTCTTGCCGGACGCGCCGACAGCAGTCCAACTTGTCCAGCTTCCACTCGGCCAGGCTGGCCTCGGTGATGGTGTACTTGGTGCCGCCCACCGCCGGGGTGACCGCGACGTCCTGGCTGGCGCCGGCCGCGGTGGTCGGGGCCAGGTCGAAGCTGGCGGGGGTGCCGCTCCCTGCCACGGTGTAGGAGAACTTCGTGGCCGGGTCGGTCAACGGAGCAGCCTTCTTCACCACCTTCAACGACGCCGCCTTGGGGCTGTTCTCGTAGGTGCAGGTCACGTTGTCACCGGGCTTGATGGTGACCTCGGCCTTGCCCTGGTCCAGGGTGATGGTCTTGCCGGACGCGCCGACACAGTCCAACTTGTCCAGCTTCCACTCGGCCAGGCTGGCCTCGGTGATGGTGTACTTGGTGCCGCCCACCGCCGGGGTGACCGCGACGTCCTGGCTGGCGCCGGCCGCGGTGGTCGGGGCCAGGTCGAAGCTGGCGGGGGTGCCGCCCCCTGCCACGGTGTAGGAGAACTTCGTGGCCGGGTCGGTCAACGGAGCAGCCTTCTTCACCACCTTCAACGACGCCGCCTTGGGGCTGTTCTCGTAGGTGCAGGTCACGTTGTCACCGGGCTTGATGGTGACCTCGGCCTTGCCCTGGTCCAGGGTGATGGTCTTGCCGGACGCGCCGACACAGTCCAACTTGTCCAGCTTCCACTCGGCCAGGCTGGCCTCGGTGATGGTGTACTTGGTGCCGCCCACCGCCGGGGTGACCGCGACGTCCTGGCTGGCGCCGGCCGCGGTGGTCGGGGCCAGGTCGAAGCTGGCGGGGGTGCCGCCCCCTGCCACGGTGTAGGAGAACTTCGTGGCCGGGTCGGTCAACGGAGCAGCCTTCTTCACCACCTTCAACGACGCCGCCTTGGGGCTGTTCTCGTAGGTGCAGGTCACGTTGTCACCGGGCTTGATGGTGACCTCGGCCTTGCCCTGGTCCAGGGTGATGGTCTTGCCGGACGCGCCGACACAGTCCAACTTGTCCAGCTTCCACTCGGCCAGGCTGGCCTCGGTGATGGTGTACTTGGTGCCGCCCACCGCCGGGGTGACCGCGACGTCCTGGCTGGCGCCGGCCGCGGTGGTCGGGGCCAGGTCGAAGCTGGCGGGGGTGCCGCCCCCTGCCACGGTGTAGGAGAACTTCGTGGCCGGGTCGGTCAACGGAGCAGCCTTCTTCACCACCTTCAACGACGCCGCCTTGCGGCTGTTCTCGTAGGTGCAGGTCACGTTGTCACCGGGCTTGATGGTGACCTCGGCCTTGCCCTGGTCCAGCGGTGATGGTCTTGCCGGACGCGCCGATGCAGTCCAACTTGTCCAGCTTCCACTCGGCCGGGGTGGCCTCGGTGATGGTGTACGTGGTGCCGCCCACCGCCGGGGTGACCGCCGACCGTCCTGGTTCGGCGCCGGCCGCCGTGGTCGGGGCCAGGTTGAAGTGCCCGGCGTGCCCGGTGCTCGCCGTCCCTGCCACGGTGAACGAGAACTTCGTGGCCGGGTCGGTCAACGGAGCAGCCTTCTTCACCACCTTCAACGACGCCGGTGGCGGTGGCTGTCGGTTGTAGACCGTGCAAGTGACGCTCCCCGAGCGGAGGGCGTCGACAGTCCAGCCAAGTGCGCCGTTGTTGGCGACCGAGGACCCTGGCTCTGTCGTTCCGGACTTCACACACGTGGCGTTGAGGTTGTCCGCCCTTGCTGCACGAGCGTGTACCCCGCTGTGATGGCTGGAGACCTTCGGTCACGTTGATCGGGGCGCTGTTGATGGATGAGTTTGCAAATGCGACAGACACGGAGGTGGCGCTTGTCGCATCGGTCGTGGCTGGCGATCCGGTGACGGTGACCTGGTCTCCGTCGTTCTTCTTCGACCGCGTTGTAAACCCAGCCGGCACCGCCGTCGGTGGCCCCAGCGAGTCCCTGGCCATCCCAGGGGAGGACCTTCTTGACGACGGTAATGGCGCCCTGACAACTGGCTTCGGCGAGTTTCTTCAGCGCCGCACCAGCCTCGGTATAGGTCGGAAGTTTGGTAGTAGTCGACGGTCTCGACCGGAACGTTCAGGCCTTGGCCTTGGGTGCCGGAGATGGCCTTCAGGTTGGCTGCGTCACCGCTGACACCGGTGCCGACGCCAAACGCGATGATCCGGGTGCTCTTCCTTCTTCACCGCGTTAGCGGAGAACACACCATTCTCGATTTCAATGAACCGGGTACGATCGCCAGGGCCAGTGGCCGGGTCGCTGTATACCGTCGGATCACCGTCGGTGATCATGACTGTCACGTCATAGTTGTTGCTGCTCTCGGCGATCTGGGCCAGACCGCGGTCCCAGTTGGTGGAGCCGCCGGATGTCAGTCCAGTCCTGCCCGGGGTCGCCATTGTTGCCGGTCCCGATCCAGTCCTTGACCGTCTGAGCGCTCTGGGGGCCCGTCGCATTGAGGACCGGCGTCAACGGCCGGTTCTGGTTGTTGGTGTTGTTGGATGGTGCATTCTGCGCGAAGGTGTAGAGAGCGACCTGCGAGGGAGTACCGACAAGTGAATCGACGAAGGTCTTGGCGGCGTTCTTGAGGTTCTTCAAGTTGGAGCCAACCGAACCGGAAACGTCCAGAAGCAGCGCGACCTTGATGCCGCACTTCGGGGGGAACGCCGGGTTGTTGCGCGAAATCTGCCAGATCCCGCCAGACGCCGTGTTGCTAGTCAGTCCCGTGTCCGTCATGAACTGCGTTCCGGACCGGTAGGTCGACCCACTCTGCAAGCCGGGTGTCTGGAACTGGTACGCGACCGGGGTGCCCGGCGTCGGGATCGATCCCACGCGCAGTGAATCAATGCCGTACCAGCCGGTCGGTGCTGACTTGAACTTCACCCAAACAGAACTGCCCGCGGTGATCCCGGTCGTGCCAATGGGCACCTGGAAACTGCAGTCCCCATCGCCATCGGAGATACACGTCCCCCAGGCGTCGGCAATTGCCGTGCCAGGGGCGCCGCTGTTGTTGCGGTACAGCTGCAACTGCACGTCTTTGGTGCGAGCAACCCCGTTGATCCCAGTGCGGTCTCCACCCACTTTGACCGACACCACTGCCTTTCCCGACTCCGGCGGGGGCACCGTCGCCGCCGCCGGCGTCGCCGTCGCCACAGCGCCCGCCGTCACCAACCCGGCCACCACAGCAGTGGACGTGACCGCAGAAAGAAGTTTCCTAAACATGGTGGTGCCTCCCGTAGATACCCCGGCCGCAGACCGGGACAGATGTAAGAGCCAGATCAAAGTAGTGAGAAGAGGCCGTAAACCGGCCCCGGCAGGAATGACCCTGAGTAGTCACTGCGTCCTCCTCGCCGCCCAATGGATCTAGAAGCCATCGGCTATCCGGCTGATCCCAGCGTAACGCTGCGTCGCCATCAGCATATATCCCCCATACGGGCTAATCCGCGGCCGGCATCATAGGCGAAACGATCCGGAACGCCTCGAATTGTGATGCGTGTCTCCCTCCAAGAGTGTGCATACCCGTCTACCGTCCTGCAGAGTCCGACTACCGGATGCTCGAAGCCAGGTGCAAGCCAACCGCAGCCGCACCACCCGACACCAGTGGTTACTC
This sequence comes from uncultured Actinomycetota bacterium, assembly GCA_963733395.1. Classification (GTDB taxonomy): domain Bacteria; phylum Actinomycetota; class Actinomycetes; order S36-B12; family UBA10799; genus JADKAV01. The sequence goes on along the minus strand of CAVTCZ010000011.1, from coordinate 132,272 downwards.
TCCGTAATTCCAGAGACACCCTCGGTCGCTCACCGCAAGCCATCACCCCCGCGTCCCGGCCACGCAAGAGGGCCGCACCCCTTACGGAGTGCGGCCCTCCCGACCGGCTACCCGGCTACTTCAGTTTCCAGGACTTCCGCCAGGTGTTGGGCTTCCACTGGTCGAAGAATCCGGGCTTCGGTTTGGTGCGCACCAAGCGGTGACCTTGCACGGCGTCGTAGCCCTTGGTCTTCACCGTGATCCGGCCCTTCTTGGTCACCTTGGTGTCGCAGAAGGCGGTTTCCCCTGCGGCGGTGGCTGCCAGCGGCCGGCACAGCACCACCGGCTTGAGCAAGACACACGAGGACTTCTTGGTCTTGATCTTGTCGGTGAAGGTCCGCTTACCGACCTTCTTCGGCGTGCGGCTTGTGCAGCGTCACGTCGATCGGGCAGATCTTCTTCGCCACGACCGGGCTGACCACAGGCACCGTGAGGGTGGCCTGAGCGGTGACCTCCTGGCCGGTCTTGTCCTCACCGGTGGCAATCGCGGTGTTCGTGGTCGCCACGGTCAGGACGGTGGTGCATTCGAAGACCCACGTCTCGTCGACCTGCAGCGCACTGTCGTTGTTGGTGTCACCGGACTTGTACTCCACGGGGGCGCACTTGTCGTCGGTCACCGTCACCTTGAGCAACTCGATGTCGCCGGTGTTGGTCACCGTGTAGGTGTAGGTGACGCTCTGACCGGGGTTCACCTGGGCCGCAGACGCGGTCTTGACCACCTTGATCCCGGGCTTGGGCACGATCACCGTGACGGTGTCCGTGTCCTCGACCTTCTGCCCGAGGCTGTCCTCGCCCGTGGCGGTGGCCACGTTCTTGGTGGTCTCGTTCAGTATGGCCTTGCATGTGAAGATCCAGGTCTCGGTGATGTCCAGCTTCGAGTCGCTGTTGGTGTCACCGGACGTGTACTCCACGGGGGCGCACTTGTCGTCTGTCACCGCGACCTTCAGCAGCGGGGTGTCTCCCGTGTTCTTCACCGTGTAGGTGTAGGTCACCTCGGTGCCCGGCTTCACCGGCCCGGCCGGATCAGCCTTCTTCACCACGTCGATGCCCGGCTGCAGCGGCTTCCCGTCGTTGGTGTACGTGCAGGTCACCGGGTACTTCGGCATGGTGAACGTGCCGTCGGCGCTGCCTGCCACCTCTTCGGTCGTGCCGGCCTTCACACACTTCAGGGACTTGTCGTAGGTGTTGATGTTGCCCGCCCGGAAGTCCTCGGAAACGGTGATGGCCGAACCCCACTGTGCATCGGTGGAGACCTTGGTGCCGTCGACCGGGGCAGTCGAGGTCACGGTCGCCGGGTTTGTGATCCCGCCTTGGATCTTGAGATCGGCCTTGTCACCCGGGACAGCGTTCGCACCCCAGTCCTTCGCCAGCGTCAACTGGCTGCGGGTGTAGGTGTTCGTGAACTCGCAGGTGATCGGTAGTTGAGCCGTCGTCGTGGCCTCAGGGACATCTGCCAAGGTTGCCTTGCGACCAGCGACGTCAACAGTCCCAACGGCCCCTGCCGAGTCGCTGCATTGGATACCTGTCAGCTCCCAAGCGCTGCCGGGAGCGTTCTCCGTCAGGGTGACTGTCTCGCCCATGGCGAGCAACTGGTTGCCGGTGCTGGGCAGCGGCGGGTATTGCGCGGTGCCCCCGTTGCTCTTCGGTGGCGTCAGCTTGACCGGAGCTCGTCTGCCACGGTGAGCCCTGCAGGCTGCTCGTGGAGGCGAAACTGAACTCGGGGATGCTCGCTGGTGCGCTCACGTTCGGGTCCCATTGCACCTTCTTGACCAGTTTCAGGGTCCGGACCTGTGTGAGCGTGCCGTAGAGGCAGCCCTTCGTGGTCTTCGTCTCAGTGGTCACGAACTTGTTGTTGACAGTCGCGCCCGTGGGCGGCTCGGCCTTGCAGGTCCCGTTCAGGAACGCGTCGGCGCCCTGGACGAATCCGTCGGCCACCAGTCGGTACTGGAAGCCGCCGACCGTGATGACACTGGAGATCTGGGTCGTGATGTTCAGGATGTCGTCGTTGATGGGATTGGTCTCAGGAGTCGCTGTGTTCGGCGTCTCGTCCAGGAGGTACGGGAACACGAACGTCTGGCCGGGCCCGCCGAGCCGCAGGTTCACATTGCCCTTGAAGTAGCGGCTGTTCACGCTGATCGGCTGGTTGTAGTGGGTGATCTGGCCGAGCAGGAACGACTTGCCGGTCTGGACCGTGCTGGTGGCGGTCGGCCGGAATCCGATGACGCTTTGGATGTCGGTGCTCAGCGTGCTCGGACAGGTCCCGGTCTTGGTGCCGTGTCCCGCCCGGGCCTCCTCTGTGGAGGTGACCCAGTTCGTGCTTGTGGCCGACGACCCGGACCCACCGGTGGGCGCGTAGGTCAGGCAGTTGTTGGCCGTGACCTGTCCATTGCCATTGGCGTCGGTCCCGTAGTTGTCACTTATCCGCGAGTCGACCACGCCCAGGTTGACATCACTGCCGGCTCCCAGCGCCGGCGTAGCCGTGGCTACGGCACCGGCTACAGCCCCGGCGGTTACCAGTCCCGCAATCAGCGAGGTGGATGCGAGGCCACCGATCAGTTTCCTATACATGGTTCCTCCCGGTTACACAGCACTGCGTGTTGGGCAGGGCAGACGCCGTCACCGGCGTCGTGGGTGAAATGGATGAAAGAACGGCGAGGTGCGCGAGGACCGCGTAACGGGCCGGCACGAAGTGACTCATGGTAGCCATTACTGCCTCCCGGCCGTCCGATGGACGGATGGGCCATCGGCTATCCGGCTGATTCCAGGTTACACCGCGTGGCTGCAGGCATTTGTCGCTCGTTAGAGCGAATCGGCCTGGGGAGTGGTCGTCGGAACCTCCCGAAACCCCCTGAGCAGGGCCGTTTCCGAGACCCAACCGCGTGCCGTCGGGCCGGGGAGCCGGCAAGGCTCTGGTCCGAAGACGGCCCTGGAGCGACTCAACTGCACCGGCAGGCGTCGTGCGAACCGACGGTCCGAAACCGGCCCTGTGCTCGGCCATGGTCAAGGGCCAGTGCCATTTTCCCGACTGAATGGCGGCCCGCCAGGACCCAAGATGACTGACGTAGATCGCCCGCCGGTCAGATGCCGAAGGCCCCCGCGCAGCGCTGAGGGCCGCACCCCTTGCGGAGTACGGCCCTCAGCGGTTACTGGATCGTTACCTCAGGACCCAGGACTTCCGCCAGGTGTTGGGCTTCCACTGGTCGGAGAACCCGGACTTGGGCTTGGCCCGCACGATCGCGGTGACCTTGACGGCGTCGTAGCCGTTGGTCTTGACCGTGATCCGGCCCTTCTTCGTCACCTTGGTGTCGCAGAAGGCGGTCTCACCGGCAGTGGTGGTTGCCAGTGGCCGGCACAGCACCACGGGCTTGAGCAAGACGCAGGAGGAGCTTCTTGGTCTTGATCTTGGTGGTGAAGGTCCGGTTGCCGACCTTCTTCGGCGTCGGCTTGTTCAGCGTCACGTCGATCGGGCAGATCTTCTTGACCACGATCGGGTTGACCTGGGCCACTGAGTTCGTCACGGTGACGGACGCGGTCTGGTCCTTGGTCGTGACTGTCGCCTTGCCGTCGGCCGGGCTGAACGTCGGCGGGTTGAACGTCCAGCCCGCTCGGGTTGGCCGGCAACGTCGGCTCGGTCACGGTGCAGACCGTGCCGGTCGGCAGACCCGAGATGGTCTCGGACTTGCCTGCGGCCAGTTTGACCGTGCCTTCCTTGACCTTGTCGGCGCCATCCACACAGGTGTAGTTGATGTCGAAGGTGCCGGTGTAGCCGGAGGCCTGCGGGTTGAATTCCTTGGTGATCGTCAACGAGCCCTTGTCCCGGGTGTTGGTGATCGTGCAGGTCACCCGCTGCCAAGGCTCCAGCGTGAGCTTGTCGCCCTTCAGGTTGATCTCCTGCTGGGTCTGAGCAGGCGCGCTCTCCTCGCGCGGGTTGTTCACACATACCCAGTCACTCGGGGAGTACCCGCCTGGGCCAGTCTCGCCCAGGGTGTACTCGATGCCCGAGTACACGGTCTCGAACTGCCCCGAGCCCACCCGGCGTGGACACGTTGCGCTTGTCATTGGGCGCGTCAGCCTTCGCGGTCAGTGTCCAGTCGTTCGGGTCCTTGCCCTCGACCTGCTTGACGAGCTTCAACTCTCCCAGACCGCGGGTGTTGTAGACATCGCAACTGACCGACTCGTCGGACTTCAGAGTCACCTCGAAGTACGCCGTGTTCCCGTCTGCGGTCATGCCGCCCGACTGATCGTCCGGTGGTTTGAGGCCCTTGAAGGTGCAGGAGTAGTAGTTCGGGATGTACCCGGCCTTCAAGGTCTCGGAAATCCGGACCGTGCGGGTGGTGGTGTTCTTCGGCGCGTACTGGAACTGCGCGACGCCATCGGTTGCCGGGACGCCGGGGGTGCTCTGCGTCGTCAGGCTGGCCGTGTTGCTGGTCTCGCCGGCCGGCTGCACCCAGGTGAAGTCGTCCGGAACAGTCCCGGGGCTGACGGTCGCGTCGAACTTCCACCCGCCTGCTGGCTGGAAGTCGCCGGGGTTGTCGGCATCTGCGTACTTGCGAACAGTGACCGAACCCCCGCACAGCGAGGCGGCGACGCGCTTCATGGCGGCGGTGAGGTCGTCGAAGCTGTTGGTGACGACCGCGTCGAAGTCGTTGATGGTGGCGTTGGCCGGGATGGTGGTGTCACGAGATTCGGCCCGGAGATCTGCTTCAGGCGGGCCTTCTGGCCGTCATTGGTCGTGCCGATTCCCACCGCCAGCATGCGGTTCCCCGCGTTCTTCAGGTCGTTCGCGTACTTCTCGGCGGCGTCCGCGGATGCCTGGGTTCCCGGACTCGAGGTCGGGCTGCCGTTGACGTCCCCGACGGTGTTCGGGTCGCCGTCGGTCATGAAGACCACCAACCCCTTGTTGCCCGGGATCGGCTCGTCGAAAGTCCGCCACAGCGGGGACTCCCAGTTGGTGGTATTACCGAGGCCGCCGGACTTGTAGGAGGCCACTGCGGCGAGGAGGTCCGCCAGACCCTGGCCTTCGATGCTCTTGCGCTCGATCAACTGCTTGGACGTCTGTGCGAACTCCACGATCCGAGCTGTGGACCCGGTGTCGTTCAGTCCATTGAGGAATGCCGTCGAGGCGCTCCTCATCGCGGTGATCTCAGTCGCCGTCAATCGAGCCGGATGCGTCCATGACGAGGGTGACGGGAATGCCGCAGCCCTCAATTTTGGGGTTTGTGGCGGGTGGTGGTGGGGTGACAGTTGCCGACGCCGTTCGCCGCCCCCACGGTCATCAGACTTGCCATCACCCCCACGGATGTGACTGCCCCCAAGATCTTCTTACCTAGCACGTTGTTGCCTCCCTATTGATGAAGCCCCGAGTTGGACCGAGGCAATCCAGAACGCCGGTGGTGCCAGTCAGGGGCAGGTCCGCGACGGTGAGCGAAAGGTCACGCTGAGTGTCCACAACGGTTCCTTTCGCCCCCCGTTGCAGCGGTGTGCCCTCATCCATCCGGCTGATACAGGGTAACTCCCTGTTAGGGCGACCTTACATCCTTCGTTCGGGTGAGTTTGCGGCAGTCCACAGCGGGAAGTGCCTGTATTTTCAGGGTAATTACGCGTCTCTGCGCAGCGTTACTACGGCTCGCGCGCGCCTTTCGGTCGTCTCAGACCAGCGTCCAGGCCGCCTCGACCGCCGCCACCGCCGGTTCCCGCACGGTCTCGTCCATGGTTACTCTCAGTCGCGATTCGGCTGCTTCCGCCGGGGTCAGCGCGCCCTCCGCCTGCTTCGCCCACATCACTTCGGCGGCCAGTGCGTGCGTCCCGTCCAGCGGCTCCCCGAGGTGCGGGTCCCGCTCGATCGCCTCGTGCAGCAGCGGGCGCCTCCGACCCGAACCGCCGCGTCAACCGGTCGCGGCTGCGGCTGTCGCCCGGGGCGCCGACCAGCGGGATCCCGGCGGTCGGGCACGGCTGACTGCTGATGAGGTCGACGGCGTCCTCGGCCATCTTCCGGTAGGCGGTGAGTTTGCCCCCGGTGACCGCGATCACGTCGTTGGGCTGCCGGGCGATGAGGTGCTTGCGGGAGATGTCCGCGGTCTGGGCATGGGTGTCGCTGACCAGGGGCCGCAGGCCGCTGTAGGTGCCGACGACGTCCTCGGCGCGCAGCGGTACGGCCAGCGCGGCGGAGATCCGCTCACGCAGCCAGGCGAGTTCCTCCTCGTCGGGTTCGGGCGGGTCGGGCAGCAGCGAATCGGTGCCGATGTCGGTGAGGCCCACGTACGTCAGGCCGTCGGGCTGCGGGACGGCGAAGACGAACCGGCCGAACTCCTCGGGGATGCCGACCGTCATCGAGGCCGTCGGATGGCCCAGCCGTTCGGAGCGCACGACCAGATGGGTGCCGCGGCTCGGGCTCAGTGGGATCTCCGGGTTCAGTTCCTGGGTCCACACGCCGGTGCAGGTGATGATGTTGTCGCACTCGATGGTGAACTCGCCGTCCTCGTCCCGGAGGGTCGCCCGGCCGTCACCGACATCGGTCGTATCCACGTGCGTGAGGATGTCCGCTCCGTAGGCGGCCGCGGTGCGGGCCACCGCGACGACCAGTCGGGCGTCGTCCTCGACCTGCCCGTCCCAGCCGACGATGCCGCCCTTCAGTCCTTCGGTGCGCAGGGCCGGCGCCATCTTCAGCGCGGTCGCCGCATCGACGAAGCGTGCGCGCGGCAGGGTGTCGCGCTTGGTGCCGGCGAAGCGGCGCAGCATGTCCCCGGCGACCAGCCCCGCGTAGCTGATGTAGATGTCGCGGCCACCGTAGTTGGGGATGAGCGTGGGCAGGGCCCGGACCAGGTGCGGCGCGATCGTGGTGATGAGCAGGTGCCGCTCCTTGGCGCTCTCCAGTGCCACGTCGATGTGGCCGGAGGCCAGGTACCGCAGGCCGCCGTGGATGAGTTTGCTGCTCCAGCGGCTCGTGCCGTGGGCCAGGTCGTGGCGTTCCACCAGGGTCACCTGCATGCCACGGGCCGCGGCGTCCAGCGCGACGCCGACCCCGGTGATGCCACCGCCCACCACGAGCACCTCGGTGTGCCGGGACTGCCGCAGGCGCGCCACGGCGGCCGTGCGGCGGCCGGCGTTGAGCAGACTGCTCGGATCTCCGGGGCGGATCATGTGAGGTATCCCTTCACGAGCAGACGCAGTTCGGCGTCCGAGCCCCCGATCTGGTGGGCGAAGACGAAGGTCTGGGCGACCAGGACCAGAGTCAGCGACATGGCGTCGGAGTCGCCCGCCCGGACGCTGCCGTCGCCGGTGTCGGGCTGACCGGCGACGACGAGTTCCCGCAGGACCGACCGGGCCAGACGCTGGGTGGCCCCGAGCCGGCCGGTGATCCATTCGGTGAGTTCGGTCGGTTCGTGACGCAGGACCGCCTGCATCAACGGGTGGTTGTTGATCCGCTCCACGGAGAGGGCGACCGCCTCGACGATGCGGGTGCGCTGGTCGGGGGCCTCGAGGCTGCTGGTCTCGGCGACGATGGCGCCGAACTCGCGGTTGAACAGCGCGGCGATGATCGCGTGCCGGTCCGGGAACTTGCGGTAGACGGTCATCCGGGAGACGCCGGCGCCGGTGGCGATGGCCGAGACGGTGGCCGCCGCGGGCCCGCCTTGGATGATCAGTTCCGACGCGGAGTCGAGCAAGCGATTGCTCACCTCATCGCTGAGCGGCTGTGACACCATAGGTGTTAGTGTAACATCACGGACTTGGAGGTCGCATGGCTTTGTCGACGGAGATGGTGCAGCGGTGGGGCGACGGTGGGCACGGTGTGCCCCTGAGCCTGCAGGAGTTCCTCGCCGACCGCGGGATGGGTGGCGTCGAGCCGCGTCCGGCAGTCGACATGGCGGCGGTGCCGGTCCGGGCCGGGCGGATTGCGGAGGCGGACCTTGCCGGGCTGACGTGCGAGTGGGACACCGATGACCTCGTCCGGCTGCGCTGTTCCGGCGGGTTCTCCTTCATCGACCTGTGCAACCGTCGCTGGCCGGGACAGGAATTGCCGGTCGTCGACGCGGTGCTGCTGCCGCGCGACCACGACCAGGTCCGGGCGATCCTCGATCTCGCCGGGGCCAAGGGCTGGGCAGTCGTGCCGTTCGGGGGCGGCACATCGGTGGTCGACGGGGTGGATGTGACCGACCGTCTGACCGTGGGTGTGGGCTTCTGGGAGATGAACGCCGTGCAGCACCTGGACCCGGAGACCGGCGAGGTGCGCGTGCAGGCCGGCATCACCGGCCCGGAGTTGGAGCGGTGGCTGGAGGCGCGCGGGTTCACCTGGGGCCACATCCCCCAGTCCTGGGAGCGGGCCACAGTCGGCGGCTACGTCGCGACCCGCTCGGCCGGGCAGACCTCCACCGGCTTCGGTCGGGCCGACGCCACCGTCACGAAACTGCGGGTGGCCACTCCGCGCGCCGACTTCGAGTTGGGCCGGGCGCCGGGAACGGCTGCCGGTCCGGACCTGCGGGAGGTGTTCCTCGGCAGTGAGGGGTCGTCTCGGCGTGATCACCGAGGTGGCTGTCCGCGTGCGGCCGCTGCCGGAGAAGCGGGTGTACGAGGGGTTGATGTTCCCCTCCTTCGCTGCGGGCAAGCGGGCGTTCCGGAAACTGGCGCAGGATCGGGTGCCCGCCGACGCCATGCGGCTGTCGGATGCCGACGAGAGTGCCGTGAACCTCGCGATGAGCGGGATCGCGGGGTTCACGAAGCAGGCCTTCGACCGCTACATCGGCGTGGCGCAAGGTCGCCGGCGGGTGCCTGGCCATCGTCGGCTGGGAGGGCCCGGCGGACATGGTGAAGGCCCGCCGCGCGCACGCCCACAAGGTCTTCCGCCAGTTCGGCGGCGTGGGCCTCGGCTCCGGTGTGGGGCGCTCGTGGGAGAAGAACCGCTTCGCCGCGCCGTACCTGCGCGACGACCTGCTCGACGCCGGCTACCTCGTGGAGACGCTCGAGACCGCCAACGAGTGGGCGCAGTTGGACGCGACCTACGACGCCGTGCACGCGGGCCTGCGGGGAGCGTTGGGGGAGCCGCTGATCGGCACCCACCTGTCGCACATCTACCCGACCGGCGCGAGCCTGTACTTCACGGTGATCACGCCACTGGCCGAGGACCCGGTGGCGCAGTGGCGGGCTGCGAAGAAGGCCGCGACCCAGGCGCTGGTGGACACCGACGCCACGATCACCCACCACCACTCCGTCGGCCGCGACCACGCGCCGTGGCTGCCCGCCGAGATCGGGGAGTCGGGGATGGACCTGCTGCGTGCGATCAAGAGCCACCTCGACCCCGACGGGTTGATGAACCCGGGGGTGCTGGGGCTGGGGTGACCTGGCGCCGAATGTCGCGCTGTTGCTGGCCGCGTTCGTCGAGTGCTGCGAAAGCGCACGGACACGCTGGCGTGTCGCTGCGCCCTTGCAGCACTCGACGCACAATGGCAGCACCTCGCCACAACCGGCTGCGACGGTCGTACGCGGTCTGTTGCGATGGCGGACAGCTGCCGAATCCAGCAAGCAGGTGGCACTCGGGGTTTGGGGGACGCCACCGGTCGCCCGGATTCCCCTCAGTACCCTCGATCATGCCCTTGGAACTGCTCCCCGCCGTCGACGTCGCCAACGGCCAGGCCGTGCGCCTGGTGCAGGGCGAGGCCGGCACCGAGACCGACTACGGCGACCCGTTGGCAGCGGCCCTGGCGTGGCAGGAACAGGGCGCGCAGTGGATCCACCTGGTGGACCTCGACGCCGCGTTCGGCCGGGGGAGCAACGCCGCGCTGCTGGCCGAGGTCGTGGCCGCACTCGACGTCGATGTCGAACTGAGCGGGGGGATCCGCGACGACGCATCGCTGGCCTCGGCGCTGGCGACCGGCTGCCGGCGGGTGAACATCGGCACCGCCGCCCTCGAGCAGCCGGAATGGTGCGCCCGGGTCATCGCCGAGCACGGCGACCGGGTGGCGATCGGGCTCGATGTGCGCGGCACAACCCTGGCCGCCCGCGGTTGGACGCAGGAGGGTGGCGAGCTGTTCGAGACGCTGGCCCGCCTCGACGCCGAGGGCTGCGCGCGCTACGTGCTGACCGATGTCCGCCGGGACGGGACGCTGACCGGGCCCAACCTCGACCTGCTGCGCGACGTCTGCGACGCCACCGACCGGCCCGGTGGTGGCCTCCGGTGGCGTGTCGTCGCTGGCCGACCTGCAGGCGATCGCCGGCGTCGACGGCGTGGAGGGTGCCATCGTCGGCAAGGCGCTGTACGCCGGGGCCTTCACGCTGCCGGAGGCGCTGGCGGCCGTGCGATGAGCCTGGCCGTGCGGGTCATCCCCTGCCTGGACGTCGATGCCGGGCGGGTGGTCAAGGGCGTCAACTTCGAAGGGTTGCGCGACGCCGGCGATCCGGTGGAACTGGCCACCCGGTACAACGCCGAGGGTGCCGACGAGCTGATCTTCCTGGACATCACGGCCAGTTCCGGCGGCCGCGCGACCATGATCGACGTGGTCCGTCGCACCGCCGACGCCGTCTTCATCCCCCTGACCGTGGGTGGTGGGGTGCGCAAGGTCGACGACTTCGACGCGCTGCTGCGCGCCGGTGCGGACAAGGTGGGGGTCAACACCGGCGCCATCGCCGACCCGGACCTGCTGACCCGGGCGGCTCGCCGGTTCGGCAACCAGTGCGTCGTCCTCAGCGTCGACGCGCGGCGCTCCCGCAGTGCGACCAGCGGTTTCGAGATCACCACCCACGGGGGGCGCAAGGGCACCGGCATCGACGCGATCGCCTGGGCGCAGAACGGTGCCCGGCTCGGTGCCGGGGAGATCCTGCTGAACAGCATGGACGCCGATGGCACCACGTCGGGGTTCGACGCGGAGTTGATCGGTCTGGTGCGTGAAGCCGTGGACGTCCCGGTGATCGCCAGTGGGGGAGCGGGGGCGCCAGCCGATTTCGTGGCCGCAGTGGCTGCCGGGGCCGATGCCGTGCTCGCCGCCAGCGTCTTCCACTACGGGCAACTGAGCATCCACGAGGTGAAGCAGGCCATGGCCGACGCGGGTCTCACTGTCAGGTTGTGAGTCAGCAGGGTTGACAGGCTCGAACAGACGTTCGACAATGGTGGAGGTTCTCGGGAGCCTCCCGTCACCCCCGCCGGGAGGGCCCGGGAACCCTACAACCGCGGCCCGGTGAACGGCGCCTCCATCGTCAAGGTGCACGTGATGGTGCGGTTGCCCGAGTCCCACTGCTTCTCATTGGGCAGGAAGTAGCCCGGGATCAGCGACTCGGGGTCGTCGTAGGTGGCGCGGTAGCGGTTGAACGCCGTCGAGCACTGGTTCTGGGCGGAGGCCTTCATGGCCACCGACCCCGCCCAGTCCAGATTCTCCAGGTCGACCTGGTCGAGGATCTGGCCGTCGTGCTCCTCGTCGCAGCTGACGAGGTACACCCCGTCGGCGGTCATGATCTCGCCGCGGGCGTCGCGCGGGATGGCGTAGCAGTCGGCGAACTGCAGGGAGGCGATGGGACGCACGCCGGGAATCGTGTCGGCCGCGTCCTCAGAGGTGTCAGGGGCGTTCTGGATCATCCAGAAGGAGGCGGCCGCGACCATGCCAGCGACCACGACGACGGTGCCTGCAGCAGCCCAGCGGGCACCCCTTGTCGCCATACCTAGATGGTCGCACGGGAAGGCGGCGGCACAATGGCCCCATGGGTGAGGTTTCGCGCGTCGCGGACACGGTGGCCGGGCTGTCGTTCGGCCCGGACGGCCTGCTGCCGGCCATCGCGCAGCAGTGGGACACCGGCGAGGTGCTGATGCTTGCGTGGATGGATGCTGAGGCCGTCCGCCGGACGCTGGCCTCAGGGCGCGGGACGTACTGGTCGCGTTCGCGGGAACAGTATTGGGTCAAGGGGGAGACCTCGGGACACACCCAGCGGGTCAAGGAGTTGCGGGTCGATTGCGACGGTGACGCGATCCTGCTGCTCGTGGAACAGACGGGTCCCGCTTGTCACACCGGGCTGCGCTCCTGTTTCGACACCCTCAGCGTGACGCCGGAGTCGGCATGACCTACGCCGCCTGCGCGACGCCCAGTGGGATCACCGCGCCGACCCCCGACGACTTCCGCCGGCTCGCCGCCGACCGCCGCGTCATCCCGGTGGTGCGGCGGTTCCTCGTCGACGACCAGACGCCGGTGGGCCTGTACCGCAAACTCGCCGCCGGCCGCCCCGGGACATTCCTGCTCGAGTCCGCCGAGAACGGGCAGACCTGGAGCCGGTACTCGTTCATCGGGGTGCGCAGTGCCGCGATGCTGACGGAGGCCGCCGGCGACGTGGCCTGGGTCGGAAACCGCCCGGTGGGCCTTCCCACGCAGGGCCTGGCGGTTGCGGCGCTGCGAGACAGCCTCGCGTCGCTGCGAACCCCCCAGCCCGACGGCCTGCCGCCCTTGACCGGTGGGCTGGTCGGCTACATCTCCTATGACGCGGTGCGGCGCTGGGAGCGGCTGCCCGACGACAACCCCGACGATCTGGGCCTGCCGGAAGTCGCGCTGCTGCTCGCGACCGACCTCGCCGTGATGGACCACGCGGACGGATCGGTGTGGCTGGTCGCGAACGCCGTCAACTTCGACAACACCGACGAGCGGGTCGACCGGGCTTACGACGACGCCGTCGCCCGGCTGGACCGCATGGCGGCGGACCTGCACGCAGCGACGCCGCCGGCCGTGAACGCCGTCGCACCTGCCGGGCGCCCGGCTCCGGGGGTCAACGCCGACTATCGGCGGGCCGTCGAGGTCGCCAAGGAGTACATCCGCTCCGGCGACGCGTTCCAGATCGTGCTGTCGCAGCGGTTCATCCGGCCCTGCGAGGCGCCGCCCTTGGACGTGTACCGGGCGCTGCGCATGACCAACCCCAGCCCGTACATGTATCTGCTGAACCTGCCCGGCGCAGGCGGGATGGACGAGCCCGGTTTCAGCATCGTGGGTTCCAGCCCGGAGGCCCTGGTGAAGCTCACCGGGGACGAGGCCATGCTGCATCCCATCGCCGGGACCCGGCCCCGCGGGACCACTCCGGACGAGGACGCCGAACTGGTCGCCGACCTCCTGGCCGATCCCAAGGAGCGCGCGGAACACCTCATGCTCGTGGATCTGGGGCGCAACGACCTGGGCCGCGTCTGCCGGCCGGGGACGGTGAATGTGCTGGAGTTCATGCAGGTCGAGCAGTACTCCCACGTCCACCACATCGTGTCGACCGTCGTCGGCCGGCTCCAGGCGGGGATGACCGCGTACGAGTTGCTGGCCGCAACGTTTCCCGCGGGGACCTTGTCGGGCGCCCCGAAGCCCAGGGCCATGGAGATCATCGACGAGCTCGAGTCCGTGCGCCGCGGCGTGTACGCCGGCTGCATCGGGTACTTCGACTTCGCCGGGGACATGGACACCGCCATTGCGATTCGCACGGCGGTGCTGCGCGGCGGGGAGGCGATCGTGCAGGCGGGCGCCGGGATCGTGGCCGACTCCGATCCCGCCGCGGAGGACGAGGAGTGCCAGAGCAAGGCAGCGGCCGTCCTGCGGGCCTTGATCATCGCCGGCGAGATGTCATGAGCAGCCGCACCCTGGCTCTGTTGCTGACGGTGCTTGCCGGCGGGTCGCTGTTGTTCCTCGCCTCCGACGAGGTGGTGCTGGCCCCCGGGCTGGCTGGGGCGCTGCTCGCCATCGCCGCCATCTGGCTCGCGTCGGGGCGGGTGCGGTTGGTCCTGGGCGTGCTGAGCGAGGTGCTCTGGCTGGTGGCGACGGCGCTGGCGATCGGGGTCTCCCCGGCTGTGGTGCTGGCCTGCCTTGCCGGTGTGGCGGGCGCCGGGATCGTGGTGGCGAAGGGTCGTGGCTGGCCCGGTTGGTCGAGCCGGTATGCCCGCGCGAACGATCTGGACGAGGACGAGACGATCAGCCCGCGGCTGATGTGGGAGAGCCTGGACCGGGGGCAGGATCCGACCCGGCACGGCGACGAGGCGTCGGAGGGGGAGTAGCGGTCCACGGGGTCGCCGATGCGGGCGCTGGCCCGTGGGCCCTGTGCCTGGGGACCGGGGTCGGTGGCGGGCTCCTCGGGCCGGCACGAGGGGTTCGTGACGATGTTGCGGGGTCCGTGGGGCGGTTTGTCACGACGTTGCCGTCGGTCGGGCGGTTCGACCGCGCACCTTCGTGACAGACCGGCCGGACAGGCGCGCAACTTTGTCACAAAGACCGCCAGCGGCGGGAGCCCGTCAAGGCAACAGTGACGCACGACACTAGCGGCCGTGCGTGCGTTCGGCTACCGAGGCGCCGCGCAACCGGACCCCAGTCCTGCTGGCTCAGGCGTTAGCTTCGTGGAAGGCCGTTAGTCGAAGTGACAGGCGTTAGCCGCAGGCACGTGCTTCCGGCTAACGGCTTTCCTCGGGGCTAACGTCCGTCCTTGCGACTAACCGGAGCCGCCCAACCGAGCCACATGAACCGCAAGGTTCGCACCCCGCGGAGGATTGCCCAGACCGGCCCCCTCGACCCGACACGGCCCAGCGATGGCTTCACCGACGATGGCACTGGTTAGACTCACGAGAGCGAATCTGGAGGTTCACCGATGCCGATGTACAAAACCACCACGGCCGGACGACTGCGATGTGGACGGGCACTACGATCGTGACGATCGGGTTCCTGGTCGGCACGATCGCCCTGACGATCGCGCAACCCTGGCTGTTCTGGGTCGGCGTGGCGCTGGTCCCGATCGGCGCGATCGTGGGCAAGGCGATGGCGATGGCCGGTATGGGCCAGCCGCAGAAGGACGCCGGCGGCCGGGCGCCGCAGCCTGAGTCCGCCCAGGACAACGCGAGCGCGTGACTTCCACCCGCGGGGTCGTGCTCGTCGTCGAGGACGAGCCGGCCATTGCCGATCTGCTCCGCATGTACCTGAGCCGGGAGGGCTTCCAGGTGCTGGTGGAGACCGACGGTCAGCAGGCGCTCGCCGCCGTCGCCGATCATCGGCCGTCGTGCATCCTGCTCGACGTCGGCCTTCCGGGCATGGACGGGATCGACGTCTGCCGGCAGCTGCGAGCTGCCCAGGACTGGACGCCGGTGCTGTTCTGCACCGCTCGTGACGACGAGGTGGACCGCGTCCTGGGCCTCGAGCTCGGTGCCGACGACTACATCACCAAGCCTTTCAGCCCGCGCGAGGTGGTGGCCCGGGTCAAGGCCGTCGTGCGGCGGGCGCGCGGTCCGCAGGCGCAGAACCAGTCCGTGCGCCTGGGCAAGGTCGAGATGGATCCGATGACCCGCAAGTGCACCGTGGCCGGTCGGACCGTGGAGTTGACCGCCACCGAGTTCGACCTGCTGTTCTACCTGATGACCCACCCGGGCCAGATCTTCAGCCGGGATCAACTGCTCAGCGAGGTGTGGGGGTACGCCGCCATGGTGAACACCCGCACCGTCGACGTCCACGTCGCGCAGTTGCGGGGCAAACTCGGGGACCACAACGTGATCAGGACCGTGCGCGGTGTCGGGTACGGCGCCGAATCGAGCGAGCCCGGCCCCGATGCCCAGTGATGCACCGAACGGGGTCCTGACCGCCCGCGCACCATCGACGAAGGTCCGCAGTTCCTCGCTGGGCCTGCGCACCGTCCTGGTGACGACGCTGGTCGCCCTGCTCGCGGTGCTGATGACGGGGTTGGCAGCGCTGCCCCTGCTGCGGGACGCGGAGTTGCGCGACCAGCGCCGGCAGTTGTCGCAGTTGGCGGACGCCGCGGCCGCATCCACCCAGACCTCGGGGCCGCTGACCGACCAGATCCAGCAGCGGCTGATCAGCACCTTGCGCAGCGAGCAGGTCAGTCTGGCCCTCGTCGCCAAGGACGGTCAGACCCCGCAGGGGCTGAGTACGAGTCAGGTCGGCCCGCTGTGGACCGGCGGCAGATTGAGCACCACCTACTCGGTGGACGGGCAGTCGTACATGGTCGAAGGTCGCTTGATCGCTGATGACACGGGACTGCTGCTCATCCAGCCGACGTCGGTGTCCGGCTTCGGGTTGCGCGAATTGTGGGGCCGGATCGGCATGGCCATCGTCATCGGTGGTGTCCTTGCTGCCATCGCGGGCGCACTGCTGGCACGACGCGTCACCCGGCCGTTGCGCACACTGGTCAACGCCGCCCGCCGGCTGCAGCAGGGTGACCGCAACCTGCGACTCGAACCGGAGGGGCCGGCCGAGATCGCCGAACTGGCGGTGGCGCTGAACCAGCTCGGCGACGGCTTGGCCACCAGTGAGGCGCGACAGCGCGACTTCCTGCTCTCGGTCAGCCACGAGTTGCGCACGCCGATGACCGCCATCGGTGGCTACGCCGAGGCGCTGGCCGACGGCGTCGTTCCCGACGGTGAGGTCGAACGGGTCGCGGGCACCATGCTCTCGGAGACGCATCGGCTCGACGCCTTGATCGCCGACCTGCTGGACCTGGCTCGGCTCGGCGCGGTGGAGTTCCCGGTGGACATCATCGACGTGGACCTGCGCGACGTCGCGGCCGCCGCCGACGAGGTCTGGTCCGACCGCTGTGCGGCGGAGGGGGTGCGCTGGGTCTGCGAGGTGCCGCCCCGACCGGTGTCGGTCCGGTGCGACCCCCGGCGCGTCCGACAGATCATCGACAACCTGGTGGCCAACGCGCTTCGGGTGACGCCGGCCGGCGCACCGATCGTGCTGCAGGTGGCGCTGGACCCGCCCACCGGCTACCTGGAGGTGCGCGACGGCGGGCCGGGCCTGTCCGACAGCGATCTCGAGGTGGCGTTCGAACCGGCGGAGCTGTACAGCCGGTACCGGGGACTGCGGCAGGTGGGAACCGGGGTCGGGCTGGCGCTGGTCGGCAGGCTCGCCGATCGGCTCGGCGGGCGGGCGCAGGCTGGACACGCTGCCGAGGGCGGGGCGTGCTTCCGGGTGTCCTTCCCGGCGACCACGTAGGGGTTTCGTGCGGCAGTGCGCGGGGTGCGGACTGCACCGGTGGGAACTCTGGTTCTCCCACCTCGTGGGCCATCGATGGTCCGCAAAAGGGGTGCTTCGGATTTCAGCGGGGAGTCGGGTGGCGCAGGGCGATCTCGGCGACTGATCACCGCGAGTGTCGCGCGGTTGCGGTCCGCCGACCGCGACTGTTGCACGGTTGTCGATTCTGCACCCCCAAACCAGCAACCGCGCAACAGTCGTGGGACGGCACCAGCAACCGCGCAACAGTCGTCGCCGGCGAGACCTGGGGTTCTCCCCAACTCCCCGCTGAAATCCGATGGTCCGCAAGGCCTTGTGCCGGCCCAGCGCCACGCGGGCCCATCCTTGGCCTGAATCCGGCCATTTGGCCGCCTTACCCGTACCCTCGACCCATGGCCAGTCGCATGTGGAAGCCAGCAGCCGTCGCGGGCATGGGGCTGGCGGCGTGCGGGTATGTCTTCGCCTTCGACCCGTCCGAGCCGGGTCACTTCCCACCCTGCCCGACGAAGGTGCTCACAGGTCTCGACTGCCCGTTCTGCGGGAGCCTGCGAGCCACCCACGAACTGATGCACGGGAATCTGGTCGGCGCCCTGGACCTCAACGCCGTCACGGTGCTCCTGGTCCTGCCGGCGATGCTGGTGATCTTCGCGTTGTGGACCTACCGGACCTGGCGCGACGAGGAGTTCGAGATGCGCTTCCCGGTGTGGGCGACGGCGACCGCGGCAGTGCTACTGGTGGCGTTCACGGTGGTGCGCAACCTGCCGGGAATGCCATTGGGCTCCTCTGCCTGAGGGGGTGGCCGAGGCTGTCGGCGGCGCGGTTAGTCTGACTGTGTGAGCGTGCTCGACGACATCATCGCCGGTGTCCGGGAAGACCTTGCGGTGCGCAAGGAGCAGGTTCCGCTCGACGAATTGAAACGTCGCGTCGAGACCGTTCCGGATCCGATCGACGCGTTGGCCGTGTTGCGGCAGGGTGGTGTCGGCGTCATCGCCGAGGTCAAGCGGTCCTCGCCGAGCAAGGGTGCGCTGGCGGCCATCGACGACCCCGCCCAGTTGGCTCAGGCCTATGAACGCGGTGGCGCCCGCTGCATCAGCGTGCTCACCGAGCAGCGCAGGTTCGGCGGCAGTCTCGAGGACCTCGCCGCGGTACGTGCCGCGGTGGACGTCCCGGTGCTGCGCAAGGACTTCATCGTCACCTCCTACCAACTGTGGGAGGCGCGTGCCCACGGTGCGGACCTCGCGCTGCTGATCGTGGCCGCCCTCGAGCAGCCCGCCCTGGTCTCGCTGGTGGAGCGCGCCGAGTCCATCGGCCTGCTGCCGCTGGTGGAGGTGCATGACGCCGACGAGGTCGCGCGGGCGGTCGACGCCGGGGCCAAGGTGATCGGTGTCAACGCCCGCGACCTGCGCACCCTGACCGTCGATCCTGGCGTCTTCGAACGCGTCGCCCCCGCCATCCCGGAGGGCATCGTGCGGATCGCCGAGTCCGGGGTGAAGAGCCCTCAGGATCTGTTGGCGTACGCGGCGGCCGGAGCGGATGCTGTACTAGTGGGCGAGGCGCTGGTCACCCAGGCCGATCCCGCGGCCGCCGTGCAGGACCTGGTGTCCGCAGGGGAGCACCCAGCCGTCCGTCACGCCGACTAGGAGGTCCGCACAGTGGGTCTGCCCGACGCTCAGGGGCACTTCGGACAGTACGGGGGCAGGTTCGTTCCCGAGGCGCTCGTCGCCGCGCTCGACGAACTCGACGACGCCTTCCGGAAGGCGTGGGTCGACGAGGCGTTCCACGCCGAACTCGACACCCTGCTGCACGACTACTCGGGCCGGCCCACGCCATTGACCTCGGCCGCCGGACTGGCCCGGGCCTTCGGGGTCGCGCAGGTGTACCTGAAACGCGAGGACCTCAACCACACCGGCAGCCACAAGATCAACAACGTCCTGGGTCAGGCATTGCTCACCAAGCGGATGGGCAAGACCCGGGTCATCGCGGAGACCGGCGCCGGTCAGCACGGCGTCGCGACGGCCACGGCGGCAGCGCTGCTGGGACTCGAGTGCGTGGTCTACATGGGCGAGGAGGACACCCGCCGGCAGGCCTTGAACGTGGCGCGGATGCAGTTGCTCGGCGCCGAGGTCGTCCCGGTCACCTCGGGCAGTCGCACGCTCAAGGACGCGATCAACGAGGCGATGCGCGACTGGGTCACCAACGTCGCGACCACCCACTACCTGCTGGGCACCGTGGCCGGACCGGCGCCCTTCCCGGAGATGGTCCGTGAGTTCCACCGGGTGATCGGCCGTGAGGCCCGGCAGCAGTGCCTGGACCGCGGTGGGTTGCCCGACGCCGTGGTCGCCTGCATCGGTGGCGGGTCGAATGCCATCGGCATCTTCTACGAGTTCCTCGACGACGCCGGGGTCGGCCTGTACGGCTACGAGGCCGCCGGCGACGGCATCGAAACCGGGCGTCATGCGGCCACCCTGACGGCCGGCTCGATCGGGGTGCTGCACGGCACCCGCTCCTACCTGCTGCAGGACGAGAACGGCCAGACCCAGGAGAGCCACTCCATCTCCGCCGGCCTGGACTATCCGGGGGTAGGTCCTGAACACGCCTGGTTGCGCGACTCCGGGCGGGTCGTCTACGAGGGTGTCACCGACAGCGAGGCCATGGCGGCTTTCGAACTGTGCTGCCGGGCCGAGGGGATCATCCCGGCCATCGAGAGTGCCCATGCTGTCGCCGGCGCCCACCGCTTGGCCCGGAGCCTCGGCCCCGACGCGACGATCCTGATCAACTTGTCCGGCCGCGGGGACAAGGACGTCGCCACCGCCGCCGCCTACTTCGGACTGGGGGCGGTGTGAGCCGGTTGCAGGAGGCCTTCGCAGCGGCGAAGGCGGAGAACCGCGCGCTGCTGATCGGGTACATGCCGGCTGGCTTCCCGACCTGGGTCGACGCCGTGGCCGTGGTGTCGGCGATGGTCGAGAACGGCGTGGACGTCATCGAGATCGGGCTGCCCTACAGCGACCCGTTGATGGACGGCCCGGTGATCCAGGCCGCCGCCGACCGGGCGCTGGCGCAGGGCACGGTGATCTCCGACGTGCTGCGCACCGTCGAGGTCATCGCCGCCACCGGGGCGCCGACGTTGATCATGAGCTACTGGAACCCGATCGAGCACTACGGGGTCGACCGGTTCGCCAAGGATCTGGCGGCCGTGGGCGGGGCCGGTGTGATCACCCCGGACATCATCCCGGAGGAGGCGGCCGCGTGGGTGCGGGCCACCGACGAAGCCATGATCGACCGGGTGTTCCTGGTCGCGCCGTCGTCGCCCGAGGACCGCATCCGGCGGGTGGCCGAGATCAGCAACGGTTTCGTCTACGCCGCCTCGACCATGGGCGTGACCGGGGCCCGGACCAGTGTCTCCGTGGATGCCGAGAACCTGGTCTCCCGCACCCGTGGGGTCACCTCCCAGCCCGTGTGTGTCGGCCTCGGGGTCTCCACACCCGAGCAAGCGGCGGAGGTGGCGCGGTACGCGGACGGTGTGATCGTCGGCTCCGCGTTCGTCCGGCTCGTGCTGGAGGCGGACTCGCCGGCTGCCGCGGCCACCGAGGTGGCACGCCTCTCCGCAGGCATGGCGGCAGCTGTCCGCACTGCCCGGCGCGGGGCAGGTTCCGGGGCATGAGCACCCGGCTCAAGGACATCGTCGGACTGGTGTGCCGGCTCGTGCTGGCCGGCATCCTCGGGTATGCGGGCCTGACGAAGATGTTCGAGACCGACGGCGCCAAGACCGCGGTCATGGCCTACCGGCTCTTCCCGGTCGGCTGGACCGGCTTCCTCGGCTGGGCGCTGCCCGCTCTGGAGATCCTGCTGGCGATCCTGTTGCTGGTGGGCTTGTTCACCCGGTGGGCAGCGCTCGTGTCCGGCCTGCTCATGGCCGCCTTCATCGCCGGGATCGCCAGCGTCTGGATCCGCGGCTACTCGATCGACTGCGGCTGCTTCGGCGGTGGTGGCGACATCACGGCCGACGGCCGCACGTGGCGTTACAGTTCCGAGATCCTGCGGGATCTGCTGTTCGCGGGGATGGCCGCGTGGCTGGTGGTGCGTCCGCGGTCGTTGTGGTCGCTGGACCGCGTGCCGGTGAACCATCCAGTCGGCAATGACGTCTACTCTGAAGACTCGGAAAGGCAGGTCTGAGCTCAATGGCGCAGAAGAATGAATCGGCGAAGAGCACCCGCGAGAAGGCGGCGGAGGCGCGACAGGCCGCCCAGGCCGCGGAACGCCGGCGCGAACGCACCATCCGCATCGTCGGCGGTATCGCGGTGCTGGTGGTGGTGGTCGGCATCCTGGCGATCGGCGTGATCCAGTCGCGCAAGAGCGATACGCCGACAGCCAGCGCCGACTCGGCGTTGCCGACCGGTATCAGCGCCGACAACGGCTACGGCTTCCAGGTGAACACGGCTGCCGGCGCCCCGAGCGTGGAGATCTTCGAGGACTTCCAGTGCCCGGCGTGCGCCAACCTGGAGCAGACCTACGGCCCGATGATCCAGCAGGAGGCCGCGGACGGCAACATCCAGTTGACCTACCGGCCGATGGTGTTCCTCGACAACAACCTGAACACCGACCATTCGCTGCGCGCGGCCAGCGCCTTCGGTTGTGCGATCACCGGTGGTGTGGGGGAGCCGTACCACAACATCGTCTACGCCAACCAGCCGCAACAGGAAGGCACGGTTGGACCGATGAGCAACTCAAGCAGTTCGGCGCCGATGCCGGGCTGAGCGGCGACGCGAAGACCGCAGTTCGACAAGTGCGTCGACGAGAGCACCTACGCCGGGTGGGCGCAACTGTCGAATGAGGCCGCCTTCGACGCCGGCGTGACCGGCACCCCGACCATCTACGTCGACGGCAAGGAACTGCCGAGCACCGCGTTGCAGAGCGAGAAGGCGCTCAAAGAGGCGCTGACGAACCCGGCCCAGTGACCCTGGCTTACCTGCCTTCCCCGGCGCAGGGGGTGTGGCAGTTGGGACCGATCCCGGTCCGGGCCTACGCGCTGGCGATCCTGGTCGGCATCTTCGTCGCGGTCTACATCACCGATCGGCGCTGGCAGGCCCGCGGCGGCAAGGCCGGACAGATCGCCGACGTCGCCCTGTGGGCCGTGCCGGCCGGCATCATCGGTGCGCGGGTCTACCACGTCCTGACCGACTGGTCGACGTACTACGGCGAGGGCGGACTGGGTTTCGTGGCGTCCTTGAAGATCTGGCAGGGCGGCCTGGGGATCTGGGGTGGGGTGGCAGGCGGTGCGCTCGGCGCGTGGTACGCCTGCCGTCGCTACGGCTTCCTGTTGCCGCCGCTCGGGGACGCGCTGGCACCCGGCCTGGCGGTGGCGCAGGCCATCGGGCGGTGGGGCAACTGGTTCAACCAGGAGCTCTTCGGCGAGCCGACGACCGTGCCGTGGGGCCTGCAGATCGACCCCGCCTTCCGGCCGGCCGGCTACGAGCAGTTCGCGACCTTCCACCCGACCTTCCTCTACGAGTCGTTGTGGTGTCTCGGGGTGGCGGCTGTGGTGTGGTGGCTGGACCGCCGATTCCGGATGGGCCATGGCCGGGTCTTCGCCACCTATGTGGCGCTCTACTGCCTCGGCCGGTTCTTCTGGGAGTTGCTGCGGATCGACGACGCCACCCGGATCCTGGGCGTCCGGGTCAATGTCTTCACGTCGGTGTTGGTCGGTCTGGGAGCCGTGCTCTACATCGTGATCTCCCGCCGCTACGCCCCGGGCCGCGAGGAATCGGTGTACCGGGCTGATCGGGAGCCGGTGGCGGCGTCAAGCAAGTCCGACCTCGGCGGCGAGCCCGAGTAGCGTCTCCCGCACCCGGTCCGGGTGCTCGAGCACCAGGAAATGGGTGGCATCCCACCGTTGTGCGCGGCCCGCCGGCGTGATGCGGGCGGCCGCTTCCACCGCATCGGGGTCGGTCACGAAGTCCTGGCCGGCGCTGACGTAGACCACCGGGCACGAGATGCCGGAGACGTCCATCGGGCGGTGCCGGCGCAGCGCACCGGCCAGTCGGCCGTACCAGGTCACGTCCATGGCCAGGAAGTCCCGGACCAATTCCCGCACGTGACCGATGTCGGCGCTGGCGCCGATGGCTCCGGTCGACTTCAGCAGGTCGGCGGTGGCCGGCATCTGGCCGATGTGATTGACCAGGGCACCCAGTCGCGACCCGGTCGCCTGCAGCAGTGCGGTGGTGAATCCGACCAGCGATACTGCGACGTCGCGGGGTACCGCCGGCAGCGGCAGCATGGCATCGAAGGTCCCGCCCGGCACCCCCGCGAGGGCCAGTACGCCGGCCACCCGGTCGTCGGCGGCCGCCAGTTCCAGGGCGATGTTCACCCCCAGGGACCAACCGACGACGAGGTACTCGTCCCAGCCGGCGTCTTCCACGACCGCCAGCGCATCGGCGACATGGTCGGCCATCTCATAGGTCCCGTGCGGGGCCTCCGAGGGCGGGATGCCGCGGTGGTACCAGGTCCGGGCGTCGAAACCGCAGTCCGGATCGCGCAAGCTCGGCCATGCAGCCGGGCTTGAAGCCAGGCCGTTGCAGATCAGAAGGGGTATCCCACCGCCACCGTTGTGCCACGCGGCGATGACCGTACCGTCGGGACTGCGCACGGTGAAGTCGGTCACAGGTCCCAGTGTGCACGTCGGCGGGGTGGTGGTGGTCCTCGGTGCGCGAGTGTTGCGCGGTTGTCGGTCTCGGGCGTCGAGTGTTGCGCGGTTGCTGGTTTGCGGCACCCGATTCCAGCAACGGTGCAACACTCGCGGCGGTGGGGCCGCAACGGTGCAACAGTCGCCGCGGACGGCGGTCATCGCCAGCTATCGGGAGCGAATACTCCCGGGAGCGGCACGTCGCACCGCGCCTTCCCCGGCGACAATCGTCCGGGGCCGGGAACCCCGCCGGGGTCATCCATGCCGTGCGTTATGCTGAACCCACTTCGGGCCAACGGCGTCCCGCGGGCCGCGCGCAAGCGTGCGTTCCAGACGGTAGACCCAACGATCCAGGAGTGCGCATGATCCCCACCTCCGGCTTGTACGACCCGGCGTTCGAGCACGACGCCTGTGGCGTGGCGTTCGTGGCGACCATGACCGGCGAGCCGAGTCACGAGATCGTTGCGCACGCACTGACCGCGCTGCGCAACCTCGAGCACCGGGGTGCATCCGGCAGCGAGCCCGACTCCGGCGACGGTGCCGGCATCCTGATCCAGGTCCCCGACGCGCTGTACCGGGAGGTCGTGGGCTTCGAGCTGCCGCCGGCCGGCCGCTACGGCGTGGGCACGGCGTTCCTGCCGACCGAACCCGGCGAGGCCGATGTCGCGGTCAAGGCCATCGAAGCCATCGCCGCCGAGGAGGGACTCACCGTCCTGGGCTGGCGGGAACTGCCGACCGACGCTCGATGGTGGGCAAGCACGGCCCGCACCGCGATGCCGACGTTCCGGCAGATCTTCGTCACGGGTCCGGAAGGTGACGACGAGCTGCACCTCGAGCGGCTCGCCTTCATCCTGCGCAAGCGGGCCGAGCGCGACGCCGGGGTCTACTTCCCGAGCCTGAGCACCCGCACCATCGTCTACAAGGGCATGCTCACCACCGCTCAACTCGAGCCGTTCTTCCCCGATCTGTCCGACCCGCGGACCGCGTCGGCGCTGGGCATGGTGCACTCCCGGTTCTCCACCAACACCTTCCCGAGCTGGCCGCTGGCCCATCCGTTCCGGCTCATCGCCCACAACGGCGAGATCAACACGGTCAAGGGCAACCGCAACTGGATGCGGGCCCGGGAAGCCCTGCTGCGCAGCGATCTGATCCCCGGCGACCTCAACCGTCTGTTCCCGATCTGCACCGCGACCGCGAGTGACTCGGCGAGTTTCGACGAGGTCCTGGAACTGCTCTACCTCGGTGGCCGGTCGCTGCCCCACGCGGTGCTGATGATGATCCCCGAGGCGTGGGAGAACAATCCGGAGATGGATCCGGCCCGCCGGGCGTTCTACCAGTACCACTCGTCGCTGACCGAGCCGTGGGACGGTCCGGCCAGCGTCTCCTTCACCGACGGCCGGATCATCGGCGCGGTGCTCGACCGCAACGGTCTGCGCCCGGGGCGGTTCTGGGTGACCGACGACGGGCTGGTGGTGCTGGCCTCCGAAGCCGGCGTGCTCGACCTCGACCCCGCGACAGTGGTGCGCAAGGGCCGCCTGCAGCCGGGCCGGATGTTCCTGGTCGACACCGTCGGCGGGCGCATCATCGAGGACGACGAGATCAAGGCGCAACTGGCCGCGGAGCGTCCGTACGAGGAGTGGCTGCACGCCGGTGTCGTCCACCTCGAGGAGCTGCCCGAGCGCGAGCACATCGTGCACACCCCGATGTCGATCGCCCGCCGCCAGCAGGTCTTCGGCTACACCGAGGAGGAACTGCGGATCCTCCTGGCCCCCATGGCCCAGAACGGCATGGAGCCGCTGGGGTCCATGGGCACGGACACCCCGGTGGCGGTGCTGTCCGACCGCCCGCGGATGCTGTTCGACTACTTCTCGCAGTTGTTCGCCCAGGTCACCAACCCGCCGCTGGACGCCATCCGTGAGGAGATCATCACCTCGCTGAGCAGCCCGATCGGCCCGGAGAGCAACCTGCTGGATGCCACCCCGGCGCACTGCCGGCAGATCCTGCTGCCGTTCCCCGTGATCGACAACGACGAGCTGGCCAAACTGCTGAACATCAACCAGGACGGCAACTTCCCGGGACTGGCCGCGGCGCGGGTCTCCGGGCTCTACGACATCAACGGTGGCACCGAGGCCCTCGAGGCCCGCCTGGAGGAGATCTTCGCGGAGATCGACGAGGCCATCGAGAACGGCGTCCGCTTCCTGGTGCTCAGCGACCGGGATTCCGACTTCGACCACGCGCCCATCCCGTCGTTGCTGCTGACCTCGGCCGTGCACCACCACCTCGTCCGGCAGAAGACCCGCACGCTCATCTCGCTGCTCGTGGAGGCCGGGGACGTCCGCGAGGTCCATCACGTCGCGCTGCTCGTGGGCTACGGCGCGGCGGCGGTGAACCCGTACCTGGCCATGGAGACCGTCGAGTCGATGGTCCGTTCCGGCGCCATCACTGACATCTCGCCGGAGCAGGCCGTCCGCAACCTCGTGAAGGCGCTCGGCAAGGGCGTGCTCAAGGTCATGTCGAAGATGGGCATCTCGACCGTGGCCTCCTACCGCGGAGCCCAGGTGTTCGAGGCGCTGGGCCTGAGCCAGGAACTGGTCGACCAGCACTTCACCGGCACGACGACCAAGCTCGGCGGCATCGGCCTCGACGTCATCCAGAGCGAGGTGCGTCGCCGCCACGACGTCGCCTATCCGCTCACCGGCATCTCCCCGGCGCACCGGCAACTGCAGATCGGCGGGGAGTACCAGTGGCGCCGGGAGGGGGAGCCGCACCTGTTCGACCCCGAGACCGTCTTCCGCCTGCAGCATGCGACCCGTGAGGGCCGCTACGACGTGTTCCGTCAGTACACCGACACGATCGACGACCAGAGCAAGCACCTGATGACGCTGCGCGGACTGTTCGACCTGCAGGTGGGCGACCGGCCGCCGGTGCCGCTGGCCGAGGTCGAGCCGGTCAGCGAGATCGTGAAGCGCTTCTCCACCGGGGCGATGTCCTACGGGTCGATCTCCAAAGAGGCCCACGAGACCCTGGCCATCGCCATGAACCGCCTGGGCGCGAAGTCCAACACCGGGGAGGGCGGGGAGGACCCCGAGCGCTTCGTGCCGCTGGCCAACGGCGACTCCAAACGCTCGTCGATCAAGCAGGTCGCCTCCGGCCGGTTCGGCGTCACCAGCGAGTACCTGGTCAACTCCGACGACATCCAGATCAAGATGGCGCAGGGGGCCAAGCCCGGTGAGGGTGGCCAGTTGCCCGCGCACAAGGTCTACCCGTGGGTGGCCAAGACCCGGCACTCGACGCCCGGTGTGGGATTGATCTCCCCGCCGCCGCACCACGACATCTACTCGATCGAGGACCTGGCACAACTCATCCACGACCTCAAGAACGCCAACCCGCGGGCACGCGTCCACGTGAAGCTGGTGGCCGAGGTCGGGGTGGGCACCGTGGCCGCGGGGGTCAGCAAGGCGCACGCGGACGTCATCCTCATCTCCGGCCACGACGGCGGCACCGGTGCCTCGCCGCTCACATCGCTGAAGCACGCCGGCGGCCCCTGGGAGCTCGGGTTGGCGGAGACCCAGCAGACGCTGATCGCCAACGGCCTGCGCGACCGGGTGGTGGTGCAGACCGACGGGCAGTTGAAGACCGGCCGGGATGTGATCATCGCCGCCCTGCTCGGCGCCGAGGAGTACGGCTTCGCGACCGCCCCGCTGGTGGTCATGGGCTGCGTGATGATGCGGGTCTGCCACCTCGACACCTGCCCGGTGGGGGTGGCGACGCAGAACCCCGTCCTGCGGCAGCGGTTCACCGGCAAGCCCGAGTTCGTCGTGAACTACTTCGAGTTCATCGCCGAGCAGGTGCGCGAGTACCTCGCAGCGCTCGGTTTCCGCAGCCTCGACGAGGTGATCGGCCGGTCCGATCTGCTGGACGCGCGACCGGCGGTGGACCACTGGAAGGCGCACGGTCTCGACCTCTCGCCGATCCTGGCCGAGCCGGCCTCCGAGGCCCCGAAGCGCTGCGTCACCTCGCAGGATCACGGGCTCGACAAGGCGCTGGACGTGCAGCTCATCGAGATCTGCCGGCCGGCGATCGATTCCGGTGAGGCCGTCGTCGCCCAGGTGCCGATCCGCAACGTCAACCGCACGGTGGGCACCATGCTGGGAAGCGAGGTCACCCGGCGCTACGGTGCCGCGGGCTTGCCGCCGGGCACCATCGACATCACGTTCACCGGCTCGGCAGGGCAGAGCTTCGGGGCCTTCGTCCCGCGTGGCATCACCCTGCGGCTCGAGGGTGACACGAACGACTACATGGGCAAGGGCCTGTCCGGCGGGACGTTGGTGGTGCGCCCCGACCGCCAGGCGCCGTTCACCGCGCAGGAGCAGATCATCGCCGGCAACGTGATCGCGTACGGCGCGACTGACGGCCGGATCTTCGCCCGCGGCAAGGTCGGCGAACGCTGCTGCGTGCGCAACAGTGGCGCCACCGTGGTCGTGGAGGGCGTGGGCGACCACGGCTGCGAGTACATGACCGGTGGGCACGCGGTGGTGCTCGGGCCGATCGGGCGCAACTTCGCCGCCGGCATGTCCGGGGGCACGGCATTCCTGCTCGACGCCAACCTCGACCACATCAACCAGGACATGGTGGCCCTCGAGGACCTCGACGCCGAGGACGCCAACTGGCTGCACTCGGTGCTGACCGAGCATCTCGAGCTGACCGGATCCGCCGTGGCTGCCGAGTTGCTCGACGACTGGGCGGCGGCGGTCCGCAGATTCGCGAAAGTGATGCCGCGCGACTACCGCAAGGTGCTCGATGCGATCGCGCTGGCGCGCAGCGAAGGCCGGAACGTGGACGAGGCGATCATGGAGGCGAGCCGTGGCTGATCCCAGAGGTTTTCTGAAGGCCGGACGGCAACTGCCGACCCGGCGTCCGGTGGACATCCGGATCCAGGACTGGCACGAGGTGTACGAGCCGTTCGGGGAGTCGAAGCTGCGCACCCAGGCGGCCCGGTGCATGGACTGCGGCATCCCGTTCTGCCATAACGGCTGTCCGTTGGGCAACCTCATCCCGGAGTGGAACGATCTGACCCGCCGCGCGGACTGGCGGGCAGCCATCGAGCGCCTGCACGCGACCAACAACTTCCCGGAGTTCACCGGCCGGCTGTGCCCGGCGCCGTGTGAGACCGCCTGCGTCCTGGGCATCAACCAGGACCCGGTCACCATCAAGCAGGTCGAGGTCTCGATCATCGACCGTGCCTGGGACTCCGGCTGGGTGCAGCCGCAACCGCCGGAGCGGCTGTCCGGGAAGACCGTCGCCGTGGTGGGTTCCGGGCCGGCCGGATTGGCCGCCGCCCAGCAGTTGGCCCGTGCTGGACACACCGTCGCCGTCTACGAACGAGCCGACCGGATCGGCGGGTTGCTGCGCTACGGGATCCCCGAGTTCAAGATGGAGAAGCGGCATCTGGACCGACGGCTGGCGCAGATGGAGGCCGAGGGCGTCAAGTTCCGGGCGGGTATCGAGATCGGCAAGGACGTGTCCGCCGAGGATCTGCGGCGCCGGTACGACGCGGTGCTGGTCGCGGTGGGTTCGACCATCGGGCGGGAACTGCCGGTCCCGGGACGGGACCTGGCCGGCGTCCACCAGGCCATGGAGTACCTCCCGTTGGCCAATCGTGTCCAGGAGGGCGACCTCGACGATCCGCCGATCCATGCCCGCCGCAAGCACGTCGTGATCATCGGCGGTGGCGACACCGGCGCGGACTGCCTCGGCACCGCGATCCGGCAGGGTGCCGCCAGCATCACGCAGCTGGAGATCCTGCCGACGCCGCCGCAGGCTCGGCCCCATGAGCAGCCCTGGCCGACGTATCCGATGATCTTCCGCGTCTCTTCGGCCCACGAAGAAGGCGGCGAGCGGATGTTCTCCGTGTCGACCAAGCGCTTCCTGGGCGAGCAGGGGAGGGTGACCGGGCTGGAGTTGGTCGACATCGAGTGGATCGACGGCCGACCGGTCGAGGTCGAAGGGACCGAGCGGGTCATCCCGGCGGACCTCGTCACGCTGGCCATGGGTTTCGTCGGGCCGGAGGCGGACGCCTTCTGCAACCAGATGGGCCTGGAGCGCGACGCCCGCGGGAACCTCGTGCGGGCCGACGACTACTCCACGGATGTGCCCGGGGTGTTCGTGGCCGGGGACGCCGGCCGTGGCCAGTCGTTGATCGTGTGGGCCATCGCCGAAGGCCGGGCCGCGGCGGCGTCGGTGGATGAGTACCTGGTGGGGGAGACCAACCTGCCGAAGCCACTACCCGCCTCGGCCCGTCAGGTGACTGCCTGAAACCCGGGTTCCGACCGTCTGCGGCCACGAGACGCCGCGTTCTGTGACGTTGTTGCCCTGCGAGTTCGGCGTGTCGGGGAAACGACGTCACAAAACGACCCGCGGCTGTCGGGGGCAGGTGGCCGAGGTTGTGCGCCGATCGCCATGACTGGTTACTCTGCAGTGGTGCGTCGCGCCAAAATCGTCTGCACTCTCGGTCCGGCCACCGACTCCGACGAGACCATCGCAGAACTCATCAGCCGGGGGATGTCGGTTGCCCGGCTGAACCTCAGCCACGGTGGCCACGCCGAGCACCAGTCCCGGTTGGACATGGTGCGCCGCGCCTCGGACGAGGCCGGTGTCGGTATCGCCGTGCTGGCCGACCTGCAGGGGCCCAAGATCCGGCTGGGCACGTTCGCGGACGGGCCGGCGGACCTCGTGCCCGGGCAGCGGTTCACGATCACGACCCGCCCGGTTCCCGGGGACGCGGAAGCCTGTTCCACGAGCTACCAGGGTCTGCCCGACGACGTGCACGAGGGCGACGAGATCCTCATCGACGACGGCCACATCACATTGCGGGCGCTGAAGACCACCGACACCGACGTCGTGTGCGAGGTGCTGATCGGCGGGCGCATCAGCAACAACAAGGGCATCAACCTGCCGGGCGTGGTGGTCAGCGTGCCGGCGCTGTCGGGCAAGGATGTGGACGACCTGCGGTGGGCCTTGCGTGCGGGCGTGGACATCGTGGCGCTGTCCTTCGTGCAGCGGCCCGAGGACATCGACGACGTCCGCAAGGTGATGGACGAGGTCGGCATCCACCGCCCGATCCTGGCCAAGATCGAGAAGCCGCAGGCGGTCGATCACCTCTCGGCCATCATCGAAGCCTTCGACGGGATCATGGTGGCTCGCGGCGACCTGGGTGTGGAGCTTCCGCTCGAGCAGGTTCCGCTGGTGCAGAAGCGGGCCATCGAACTGTCCCGTGCGGCCGCCAAGCCGGTCATCGTCGCCACCCAGATCCTCGACAGCATGGTCACGTCGAGCCGGCCGACTCGGGCCGAGGCCTCCGATGTCGCCAACGCCGTGCTGGACGGTGCGGATGCCCTGATGCTCAGCCAGGAGACCAGCGTCGGTGACCATCCCGAGCTCGTGGTCAGCACGATGGCGCGCATCATCGAGTACGTCGAGGACAAGGCCCTCGGTACCTTGTCGCAAACGACGGACAACCGCACCGGTTCCACCGCGCGGGCGATCACCCGGGCGGCGTGCGAAGTGGCCGACGAGGTGAACGCCAAATTCATCATCTCGTTCACCGAGACCGGGCTGACACCACGACTGGTCGCCCGCCACCGCTCGCGGATCCCGTCCTTGTGCTTCACCCCGGCGGACCATGTCCGCAACTACCTCGCCCTGGTGTGGGGGATAACCCCCTACACGGGCAAGAAGGTCCGGCACACCGACGAACTGGTCGAGCATGTGGACCTGCGGATCTCCCAGCTGAAACTGGCCTCGCCCGGTGACAAGGTGGTCATCATCGCCGGGGTCCCGCCGGGCATCCCGGGCACGACCAACGGCATGCGGGTACATCTGGTCGGATCGGGCTCCGGGGGCCGTGCCGAGGAAGCCGAAGTCGCCACGCAGGTCTGACCGGCACAACGCGCCGGCGGCCCTCGCCCTGCCGTTCGCCTCCGCCGCTGCCCTGGACGTGTTCAGGCCGGGCGGTTCGGATCCGCGGCTCTTCTCACGAACGGCAAGAGACCATGCCAGGCTGCTCGGGCCGACACGACTCCTTCCGGTTCTCCTGCCAGGGGGTCGTGGCCCAGCGG
The DNA here is from genome assembly GCA_963733395.1 of uncultured Actinomycetota bacterium. Taxonomy (GTDB): domain Bacteria; phylum Actinomycetota; class Actinomycetes; order S36-B12; family UBA10799; genus JADKAV01. Next base: position 100,494 of record CAVTCZ010000011.1, on the reverse strand, counting down.
TCAAACCGGCGGCGCCGTGACGATCACGGTCTCGGGGAAGCCGCAGGTCGAGTAGCCGGCTAGTCGAGCTTCCCGCGCGCCTCGGGGTTGAGCACGCCCCACGCCACGAGTTGGTCGGCCAACACGCCCGGGGGCTCGTCGTAGATGACCGCGAGTGTCCGCAGGTCGTCCTGCCGGATGCTCAGGATGCGCCCGTTGTAGTCGCCGCGCTGTGCCTGGATCGCCGCCGCGTAGCGCGCGAGCGGACCGACCTTGTCGGCCGGGACCTGGCCGAGCCGTTCCAGGTCGAGCACCAGTCGGGCAGGTGGCTCAGCGGCCGCTCCCGGGGTGCTGTCGGGCAGCAGTTCCGCCACCGGCACGCCGTAGAACTCCGCCAATTCCGCCAGTTTCTGCACGGTGACGGCCCGGTCGCCGCGTTCGTAGGAACCGACGACGACGGCCTTCCACTTGCCTTCCGACTTCTCCTCCACCCCGTGCAGGGACAGACCCTGCTGCTGCCGGATGGACCGCAGTTTGGCGCCGAGGGCCCGCGCATACTCCGTTGCCATGGGCTGCCCGCTCCGTTCCCTCGACCGTCAGGTGTGAGGCTACGGAGCGTGACGGAGCGTTAGCAACTCGGCGGAACCGGCAATGTGGACAATCCGCTCTCGGTTATCGGCAGGGCGGGGCCGCTGGTGTGTGGCGCAGACGCAGGACCGCGGCGGTTCAGGCCGGCGCTCCGCGTTAGTTCGGTGGCCATTCGTTAGTCCCAAGGACAGGCGTTAGCGGGAAACCCGTGTCTGGCGCTAACGGTTGTCCTTGGGACTAACGGTTGTCCTTGGGACTAACGGCTGCGGGGCCAAGGGTTCACGCCCGCGAGTCTGCGGTCCAACCGTTGCCCCAGCGGATGTGCTCAGCGACGGGCGGCGGCGCAAGACCCCACCCGAAAGGTCCCGCCCGCCACTCCCAACCCGCCGCAACCGCCTGCACAATCGGCCCGAACCCGGGTGCTACCGTCGCAGACGAAAGCCTTTCCTTTAACCACCGTCCAGCGAGGCGGAGAAGGGGGGTTGGACGCGATGACGCCTGACCAGGAGTTCCTCACCGACTCTGATATCCATCGAGCGGTGGTCCGCATCGCTCACGAAATCCTCGAACGCAACCGCGGCGCAGACGATGTCGTCCTGCTGGGGATCCCCACCCGCGGCGTCCCCTTGGCCAAGCGGATCGCAGCCGCGATGGCCGCCATCGAGCAGCGTGAGGTCCTCGCCGGCGCCCTCGACGTCGGGATGTACCGCGACGATCTGCGGCTGCGGCCGACGGTGGCGCTGCACCCCACGGTGATCCCCGGCGGCGACCTCACCGGCAAGACCGTCGTGCTCGTCGACGACGTCCTCTTCAGCGGCCGCACCACCCGCGCCGCCATGGACGCACTGTCCGACATCGGCCGGCCGACATCGGTGCAGTTGGCGGTCCTGGTCGATCGCGGCCACCGAGACCTTCCGATCCGCGCGGACTACGTGGGCAAGAACATGCCGACCGCCCGCGAGGACGACGTGCAAGTGACCCTGACCGAGATCGACGGCACCGACTCGGTGCGACTCGTGCGCGCGGGAGGCAACTGATGCGCAACCTTCTGTCCACCACCGACCTGAGCCAGGCCGAGGCCCTGTCCGTCCTGGACACCGCCCGGGAACTGGCGCTGGTCGCCGACCGCCCGGTCAAGAAACTGCCCACGCTGCGCGGCCGGACCGTGGTGAACCTGTTCTTCGAGGACTCCACGCGCACCCGGATCTCCTTCGAGGCGGCGGCCAAGCGACTGTCCGCGGACGTCATCAACTTCTCCGCCAAGGGCTCGAGCCTGTCCAAGGGCGAGTCCCTGAAGGACACGGCCCTGACGCTGCAGGCGATGGGCGCCGACGCGGTGGTCATCCGGCACGGCGCCAGTGGTGCCGCGCACCGGTTGGCGAACAGCGGCTGGATCCACGGCGCGGTGATCAATGCCGGCGACGGCACCCATGAGCATCCGACGCAGGCGCTGCTGGACGCGTACACCATGCGCGACCACCTGCGAGGCAACGAGGGTTCCTTGGAGGGCCTGAACGTGGTGATCGTCGGCGACGTCCTGCACTCCCGGGTCGCCCGCTCCAACGTGTGGTTGCTCGACACCCTCGGTGCCAACGTCACTCTCGTGGCACCTCCGACGCTGCTTCCGGTCGGTGTCCACACATGGCCGTGCCAGGTCAGCTACGACCTGGACGAGGCGATCGTCAAGGCCGACGTGGTGATGATGCTGCGGGTGCAGATGGAGCGGATGAACGCGGCGTTCTTCCCCAGTGCGCACGAGTACTCCCGGCGCTACGGGCTGGATGGGCAGCGGATGGCCACGCTGCCCGACCACGCTCTGGTCATGCACCCCGGACCGATGAACCGCGGGATGGAGATCGCCGCCGACGTGGCCGACGCCGACCGCTCGGTGATCCTCGACCAGGTCACCAACGGTGTGCTCGTGCGGATGGCTGTGCTGTACCTGTTGCTGGGAGGGCAAGAAGCATGACGGTGCTGAAGAACGTGCGGCCGCTGGGCGCGGAGGCCGTGGACGTCCGGATCGAGGACGGGGTGATCGCCGAGATCGGAACCGGTCTGGACGACGCCGAGGTCGTCGAGGGCGCCGGCGCGATCCTGCTGCCCGGGCTGGTGGATCTGCACACGCATCTGCGGGAGCCGGGCCGCGAGGATGCGGAGACCGTCGCCACCGGCACCCGTGCCGCGGCCGCGGGTGGTTTCACGGCCGTCCATGCCATGGCCAACACCGACCCGGTGGCGGACACCGCCGGTGTGGTGGAGCAGGTGTGGCGGCTGGGGCTGGAAGCCGGGTACGCCGACGTCCGCCCGGTGGGGGCGGTGACCCTCGGGCTGGAGGGCAAGCGCCTGGCCGAACTGGGGGCGATGGCCGAATCGGCCGCCCGGGTACGGGTCTTCAGCGACGACGGGCACTGCGTCTCCGATGCGCTGCTCATGCGCCGGGCGCTGGAGTATGTGAAGGCTTTCGACGGCGTCATCGCCCAGCACGCGCAGGAACCACGGTTGACCGAGGGTGCGCAGATGCACGAGGGCGTGCTGTCCGGACAACTCGGTCTGCGCGGCTGGCCGGCGGTGGCGGAGGAGGCGATCATCGCCCGGGACGTGCTGCTGGCCGATCACGTCGGGTCCCGGTTGCACGTCTGCCATGTGTCGACGGCCGGATCGGTGGAGATTCTGCGGTGGGCGAAGAGCCGGGGGATCGGCGTCACCGCCGAGGTGACTCCGCACCACCTGCTGCTCACCGACGACCTCGCGACCACCTACGACCCGCTCTACAAGGTCAACCCGCCCCTGCGCTCGGCCGACGACGTCATGGCCCTGCGCGAGGGCTTGGCCGAGGGGCTGATCGACATCGTGGCCACCGACCACGCGCCGCACGCGATGGAGGACAAGGAGTGCGAGTGGGCTGCTGCCTCCTTCGGGATGCTCGGCCTGCAGACCGCCCTGCCCGTGGTCAACGAGACGATGGTGCGCACCGGCCTGATGGATTGGACCGAGGTGGCCGCCCGGATGTCGGCCATCCCGGCGGAGATCGGCCGGGTGTCCGACCACGGCCGCCCGATCGCCGAGGGTGAGCCGGCGAACCTGACCCTGTTCGACCCGGACGCCGAATGGGTGGTGTCCGCCGCCGACATGGTCAGCCGCAGTCGCAACACCCCGTACGCCGGCATGGTGCTGCACGGCGCGGTGCGCGGCACCTGGTTGCGGGGCCGGCCGACGGTACTCGACGGCGCGATCCTGGAGTACGAAACCATCTGATGAGCATCGTGCTGGCAGCCCAGTCGCAAGAGGTCACCATGTGGCCGCAGCGACTGGCACTCACCGTCGGGATGCTGGCTGTCATAGCGCTGGCGGTGTGGGGGATGTGGCGCAGTTGGAAGCGCCGGGCCGCGGTCGATCTGCCGATGGCAGGCGTGCCCAACGGCTACGTACCACTGCTCGAAGTCCCGGGTCGCTACGTGGGAACCGCCCCGGCCGCGGACTGGATGCAGCGGGTGGTGGCCTCAGGTCTGGGAGCCCCGGGCAACGCCACCGCCGACGTCGCCGACAGCGGCGTGCGGCTGGAGCGGATCGGGGAGTCGGGCGTGTTCATCCCGGCCGCACAGATCACCGCCGTCGAGCTCGGCCGCGGGGTCGCCGGGCAGGTGACGGAGAAGGACGGACTGGTCCTGTGGTTCTGGACCGCCGGGGACACGGCCCTGCAGACCGGGTTCCGCCCGGACAGCGCCGAGGACGTCGTGCAGTTGTTCCAGACGAGTCGTGAGTTGTTCGCACGTGAGGAGAGCCGATGAGTTTCACCATCCCGATGCTCGAGGATCCGGATGCGGGGGCAGGTGAGCCGGCGCTACTGGTCCTGGAGGACGGCACCTCGATGCGCGGCGAGGCGTTCGGTGCCCGCGGCAGTGTGTTCGGGGAGGCGGTCTTCGCCACCGGCATGACCGGCTACCAGGAGACACTGACCGATCCGTCGTACCACCGGCAGGTCATCATCATGACCGCACCGCATGTGGGCAACACCGGCATGAACGGCGAGGACCCGGAGTCCGACCGGATCTGGGCGGCCGGTTTCGTCGTGCGGGATCTCAGCCCGGTGGCCAGCAACTGGCGGGCCGACGAGACCCTGGGCGCGAGTCTGGCGGCAGCCGGGGTGGTCGGGGTCCGCGGTGTCGACACCCGCGCACTCACCCGGCACCTGCGCGAGCGCGGGGTGATGCGGGTCGGGCTGTTCAGCGGTGACGCCTTGGCCGATGCCGGCACCATGCTGGAGCAGGTCAAGGCGTCCCCGGGCATGCTCGGCGCGAACCTCTCGGCGCAGGTGAGCACGCCCGAGCCGTACGTGGTGCCCGCCGTGGGGGAGAGCCTGTTCACGGTCGTCGCCCTCGACCTCGGCATCAAGCGCATGACGCCGGCACTCATGGCCCAGCGAGGGATGACCGTGCATGTGCTGCCGTCCGACAGCAGCTACGAACAGATCCGGGAGCTCAACCCCGACGGGCTGTTCTTCTCCAACGGCCCGGGCGACCCGGCGACGGCCGACCATGCGGTCGCGTTGGCGCAGGCGGCGCTGGCCGACCAGCTGCCCACCTTCGGCATCTGCTTCGGCAACCAGATCCTGGGCAGGGCGCTCGGGTTCGGCACGTACAAACTCGCGTACGGGCACCGCGGGATCAACCAGCCGGTGCAGGACCGCACGACCGGCAAGGTCGAGGTGACGGCACACAACCACGGTTTCGCGGTGCAGGCGCCGCTGGACGAGACGGTCCAGACCGACTTCGGTCGGGTCCGGGTCAGTCACGTCTGCCTCAACGACGACGTGGTGGAGGGGCTGCAGTGCCTCGACGTCCCGGCCTTCAGCGTCCAGTACCACCCGGAGGCTGCGGCCGGCCCGCATGATTCGGCGTACCTGTTCGATCGGTTCGCAGCGGTAATGGGAGGGCAGGACTGATGCCGAAACGCACTGACATCGCCAGCGTCCTGGTGATCGGGTCCGGCCCCATCGTCATCGGTCAGGCCTGTGAGTTCGACTACTCCGGGACCCAGGCCTGCCGCGTGCTGCGGGCAGAGGGGCTGCGGGTCATCCTCGTCAACAGCAACCCGGCGACCATCATGACCGACCCGGAGTTCGCCGACGCCACCTACATCGAACCGATCACCCCCGAGTTCGTCGAGAAGGTGATCGACAAGGAGCGGCCCGACGCGCTGCTGCCGACCCTGGGCGGTCAGACCGCGCTGAATGCCGCGGTGGCGCTGGCCGAGAACGGCGTGCTGGAGCGCTACGGGGTGGAACTCATCGGTGCGGACATCGACGCCATCCAGCGTGGTGAGAACCGGGAGTTGTTCAAGGAGATCGTGGCGAAGGTGGGCGCGGAGTCTGCGCGCTCGGCGGTCTGCCACACGCTCGAGGACTGTCTCGAGGCCGTCGAGGATCTCGGGTACCCGGTCGTGGTCCGGCCGTCCTTCACGATGGGTGGCGCGGGCTCCGGCATGGCCTACGACGAGGCGGACCTGCGGCGCTACGCCGGGACCGGGCTGGCGGCCAGTCCCACCACCGAGGTGCTGCTCGAGGAATCCATCCTGGGCTGGAAGGAGTTCGAACTCGAACTCATGCGAGACCGCAACGACAACGTCGTGGTCGTCTGCTCCATCGAGAACCTCGACCCGCTCGGCGTGCACACCGGTGACTCGATCACCGTCGCGCCCTCGCTGACGCTGACCGACCGCGAGTACCAGCGGATGCGCGATGTGGGCATCGACGTCATCCGGGAGGTGGGCGTCGACACCGGCGGCTGCAACATCCAGTTCGCGCTGCACCCCGAGAACGGCCGGATCATCGTCATCGAGATGAACCCGCGGGTGTCCCGCAGTTCCGCCCTGGCATCGAAGGCCACCGGCTTCCCGATCGCGAAGATCGCCGCCAAACTGGCCATCGGCTACACCCTCGACGAGATCCCCAACGACATCACCCGGCAGACACCGGCGTCGTTCGAGCCGACCTTGGACTATGTCGTGGTCAAGGTCCCGCGGTTCGCCTTCGAGAAGTTCCCCGGCGCCGACGACACCCTGACGACGACCATGAAGAGCGTCGGTGAGGCCATGTCCTTGGGCCGCAACTTCGGCCAGGCCCTGCAGAAGGCGCTGCGCAGTATCGAGCAGAAGGGCTCGGAGTTCTCCTGGCCCGCCGACCCGCGCCCGATCGAGGAGTTGCTCTCCGAAGTGGCACGGCCGCACGACGGCCGGCTGCAGAAGGTGCAGCAGGCGTTGTGGCAGGGCGCCACCGTGGCCCAGTTGTACGAGATCACGGCGATCGACCCCTGGTTCCTCGAGCAGATCGCCGCGATCAATGTCGTGGCCGATCAGGTCGCCGACGCCGACCGGCTCTCGCCCAGCCTGCTGCGGCGGGCCAAGCAGAACGGATTCTCCGACGCCCAGATCGCGGCGCTGCGGGGAAGCCGGGAGGACGTCATCCGCGGGGTCCGGCACGCACTGGGCATCCGGCCGGTGTTCAAGACCGTGGACACCTGTGCCGCCGAATTCCCGGCGTATACGCCCTACCACTACTCCAGTTACGACGCCGAGACCGAGGTGGAGCCGCGCGAGAAGGAGGCGGTGATCATCCTCGGCTCCGGGCCGAACCGCATCGGGCAGGGCATCGAGTTCGACTACAGCTGTGTGCACGCCACGCTGACCCTGCGCGAGGCCGGGTACGAGGCGATCATGGTCAACTGCAACCCGGAGACCGTGTCCACCGACTACGACACCGCCAACCGCCTCTACTTCGAGCCGCTCACGCTCGAGGACGTCCTGGAAGTGATCGCCGCCGAACAAGCCGTCGGTCCGGTGGCCGGGGTCATCTGCCAGCTGGGCGGGCAGACGCCGCTGGGCCTGGCCGCGCGGCTGAAGGCCGAGGGGGTGCCGCTGCTGGGGACCACCCCGGAGGCGATCCACCTCGCCGAGGAGCGCGGCGCCTTCGGGCAGGTGCTGAAGGATGCCGGGCTGCCGGTGCCCAAGCACGGGATGGCCCGCAGCGTGGCGGAGGCCGAGGCCATCGCCGCGGAGATCGGCTACCCGGTCCTCGTGCGGCCCTCCTACGTGTTGGGCGGGCGCGGGATGGAGATCGTGTACGACGCCGCGATCCTGGCCGAGTACATCGAGCGCGCCACCCAGGCCACCCCGGAGCACCCGGTGCTGGTCGACCAGTTCCTCGACGAGGCCATCGAGATCGACGTCGACGCACTGTACGACGGCACGGATCTGTTCCTCGGCGGGATCATGGAGCACATCGAGGAGGCGGGGATCCACTCCGGTGACTCCGCGTGCGCGCTGCCCCCGATGACCCTCGGCCGCCAAGAGATCGACCAGATCCGCGCCAGCACCCTGGCCATCGCCCAAGGGGTCGGTGTCCGGGGCCTGCTGAACATCCAGTTCGCGCTGACCGGCGACCGGTTGTACGTCCTCGAGGCGAACCCGCGGGCCTCGCGGACGGTGCCGTTCGTGTCCAAGGCCACCGGCGTTCCGCTGGCCAAGGCCGCCGCCCGGATCGCCGTCGGCCAGAGCATCGCGCAGTTGCGCGCCGACGGTCTGCTGCCCGCCACCCGCGACGGGGCGGAACTGCCCGTCGGTGCGGCCATGTCGGTGAAGGAGGCCGTGATGCCGTTCGGGCGGTTCCACGGCGTCGACACCGTCCTCGGTCCGGAGATGCGCTCCACCGGCGAAGTGATGGGTATCGACGCCGAACTTCGGCACCGCGTTCGCGAAGTCCCAGTCGGGTGCCTACTCCTCGGGCCTGCCGCTGTCCGGTCGGGCGATCATCACCGTGGCCAACCGCGACAAGCGCTCGATGATCTTCCCGGTCAAGCGACTGGCCGACCTCGGATTCGAGATCCTGGCCACGCAGGGCACCGCGGACGTCCTGCGGCGCAACGGCCTCACGGCCACGGTGTTGCGCAAGAACGCCGAAGGGGTCGGACCGAACGGCGAGCCCACCACGGTCGGCAGCATCCTGGCCGGCGACGTGGACCTGGTCGTGAACACCCCGTTCGGCACCGGCGCCCGGGTCGACGGGTACGACATCCGCACGGCCGCTGTGGTCAAGGGCATCCCGTGCATCACGACCGTGCAGGGCCTGGGGGCCGCAGTGCAGGGGATCGAGGCGCTCAAGACCGGACGGATCGGGGTGCGCAGCATCCAGGAGCACCAGGCCGACCTGGCGGCACTGTGGGCTGCGCAATGACCACCCAGGCCGACGCCGAGGTCTTGAGCGTGCGCCGGGACGGGGCGTACTACCACCTGTCGTTCGCGGCCCCGGGGATCGCCGACGGTTTCCGGCCGGGGCACTTCGTGGCGATCGCGGTGGACGACGCGCACATCCTGCGCCGGGCGTTCTCGATCCGGTCGGCCTCCACCAAGGCCGGGGGTGCCCTGCAGATCATCGTGTCGCCGAAGGGCCCCGGCACCAAGTGGCTGGTCGCCCGCCGGCCCGGCGACATCATCAACGTCATCGCGCCGCTGGGTCAGCCCTTCCGGTTGCCCACCGAGCCCGTGCCGTGCGTGCTGGTGGGCGGGGGCTACGGGGTCGCGCCGCTGTTCGAACTCGCCTCCCAACTGCGTGCCCGGGGTTGTGCCGTGGAGATCATCGTGGGAGCCGGCGATGCCGCCCGCCTGCACGGGGTGGTCGAGGCGCGCCGGGTCAGCGATGCGGTGCACGTGACCACCGACGACGGGTCCGCCGGCGAGCAGGGACGGGTCACCGATCCGCTGCGGCGCATCCTGGCCGAGGGTCAGCATCCGGCGGTGTACGCCTGCGGGCCGATGGCCATGCTGCAGGCCGTCTCCGAGGTGAGTGCCGAATTCGGGGCGGTCGCCCAGTGCGCCGTGGAGGAGTCCATGGCCTGCGGGGTCGGGGTCTGCATGACCTGCGTGCTGCCGGTGATCGGCGAGGACGGTGTCACCCGGATGGTCCGCTCGTGCACCGACGGCCCGGTGTTCTTCGGCGACCGGGTGCGATGGGCCGAGGTCGGAACCGTGCCGGCGGGCACGCTGGGCGCACCGGAGCCCCGCGATGACTGATCCCCGCGTGACTCTGGCCGGCGTCGAGTTCGCCGGGCCCGCCTTCACCGCCTCCGGGTGCGCGGCGGCCGGCAAGGAACTCGCGACCTTCTTCGACCTCACACAGATCGGCGGCGTGGTCACCAAGAGCATCATGCTGCGGCCGCGCTCGGGCCGGCCGACCCCGCGGATGGTGGAGACCCCGTCCGGCATGCTCAACTCCATCGGGTTGCAGGGTCCCGGCATCGAATCGTTCCTGGCCAACGACCTGGCGTGGTTGACCGAGCGGGGAGTGGCCGCGGTCGTGTCCATCGCCGGCGAGGCTGTGGAGGAGTATGCGCAACTGGCGCGGATCCTGCGCAACGAGCCGGCGGTGAAGGCCATCGAGGTCAACATCTCGTGCCCCAATGTGGAGAGCCGCGGCCAGGTCTTCGCCTGCGACGTGATGTCGGCCTCGTCGGTGATCCACCAGGTGCGCCGCAACACCAACTCCAGCGTCCCGATCCTGGCGAAGCTGTCACCCGACGTCACGAGCATCGCCGAGATCGCATTGGCCTGTCACAACGCCGGCGCCGATGGCTTCTCGATGATCAACACGACACTGGGCATGGCGATCGACACCGACACGTTGCGCCCGATCCTCGGCGGTGTCACCGGCGGCCTGAGCGGCCCGGCGGTGCGGCCGATGGCGGTGCGTTGCGTCTGGCAGGTGCACCAGGTGTTGCCCGATGTGCCGATCCTGGGCATGGGCGGGATCGCGACCGGCGCCGACGCTCTGCAGTTCATCGCCGCCGGGGCGTCGGCCGTCAGTGTCGGGACCATGACCTTCCACGACCCGTCCGCACCGCTGCGCGTGCAGGCGGAGTTGCTGGAGTTGCTCGACGAGCGCGGGTTCGCCACCGTCGCCGACGCCGTCGGCATCGCACACCGGGGAGGACTGACGTGACCCGGGCTGCCGGCTGCGCCTGCGCGGCGTCCGGCCGTGCGATTCGACGTGCGAGACTTGGTGAGAGGTTGTGCCGTTGGTGAGCGTTTGCACGCGTGTCTTCGCTCACGAACTGCCCAACTGCTCACGAACTGCCCAACTGCTCACCGGCCGCGGTCGCATGAGAAGACTGGAGTGATCTCGTGCCTGAACTCGCCCCCATCGCCCTCGCCCTCGACGCGCCGGACCTCGCCACCGCCTGCCGGTGGGCCAACGCGGTCAACGGGGTCTTCTCACACGTCAAGGTCGGTCTCGAGACGTATCTGCGCGACGGTGCGCTGGGAGTCGCCGAGATTCGCGCCGCCGCTCCCGAATGCGCCCTGTTCCTGGACCTGAAGATCCACGACATCCCCAACACCATGGCCGGGGCGGCGCGCTCGGTCGCCGGTCTGGAGCCTGACATCCTCACCGTCCACGCTGCCGCGGGTGCCGCCGGGATCGGGGCGGTCGCCGAAGCGCTGCCGCAGACGTCCGGGTCGCCGCCGTGACGGTCCTGACCAGCCTCGGGACGTTGGACCTCACCGAACTCGGGGTCTCCGGGACGCCCGAGCAGGTGGTCATGCGCTGGGCCCGGCTCGCTGTCGACGCCGGCGCGCGGGCGGTGGTCAGTTCCGCCCAGGAGGTGTCGGCGTTGCGCGCCCTGCTCGGGCCCGGGCCGTTGCTCATCACCCCTGGTATCCGGCCGGCGGGTGCGCAGCGGGCCGATCAGCAGCGGGTGGTGACCCCGGCCGATGCGATCGCCGCCGGTGCCGGCCTCCTGGTGGTGGGTCGCCCGGTCACCGCCGCCGAGGACCCACGTACCGCCGCTCGGGCGATCGCGGGGGAAGCGGTGGAGGCGCTCGCCGGCGTTCGGTAGGGTCGACGCCGTGCAGCCCCCCTCGTTGTCGAGCGAACAGCGCTCGGCCGCCAGTGCCAAGGCGGTCGCCAACCGGCGCCGACGGGCCGAGGTCAAGGAGCAGTTGCGCCTTGGGCACCTGTCCTGGCAGGAACTGGTGGCGCTTGCCCGCATTGACGACGTGGTGGCGGCCCTGCGAGTCCAGGAGGCGCTGCTGTGCCTGCCCGGCGTCGGGCCGCAGCGGCTCGACCGGTTCATGAAGAGTGCCCACATCTCCCCGACCCGCCGGTTGCGCGGGCTGGGGCCGAACCAGATCGCCAGCCTCAGCGAAGCCCTCGCGCGGTGAGCCGGCTGTACGTGATCTCGGGTCCGAGCGGGGTCGGCAAGTCCACCGTGGTGGCCCGCGTGCTCGAGCTTCGCCCGGACATTTGGCTGTCTGTGTCGGCGACGACCAGGTCCCCAAGGCCTGGCGAGCGCGATGGCCGCGAGTACTTCTTCGTCCCCGAGGCTGAGTTCAAGGAACGGGCCGCCGCAGGGGGTCTGCTGGAGTGGGCCCATTTCGCCGGCAACTCGTACGGCACCCCTCGGGGCCCGGTCGAGGAGCACCTCGCCGAGGGTCCGGTGCTGCTCGAGATCGAACTGCAGGGCGCCCGGCAGGTCCGCGCCGCGATGCCGGACTGTGTGCTGGTGTTCCTGGCCCCGCCCAGTCCGGAGGAGTTGAAGCGGCGGCTCGTGGGTAGGGGCACCGAGACCGACGCCGCGGTGCGAGCCCGCCTCGACCGCGCCGATGCGGAGCTCGCAGCGCAGGGGGAGTTCGACTTCGTGGTACGCAACGACGAGGTGGACCGCGCCGCCGAGGAGTTGGCCGGGCTGATCCGGTAGTCGGCCGCGACTGTTGCGCGGTTGCGCCGCCGCGACTGTTGCGCGGTTGTCGGTTTGGGGCCCCCGAAACCAGCAACGGTGCAGCACTCGCGCGCTGGCGCCAGCAACGGTGCAACACTCGCGGTCAGTCACCGTTTCGCCCCCAATTCATGCGCAGGCGAGCGATCTTCAAGCCATCCGGTACCCTGGGGAGAGTTTGCAAACGAAAGGTTCCCCTGTGGCTGTCGAAAGTCGTGCCGAGGGCATCACGTACCCACCATTGGACGAGTTGCTCGAGAAGACCGATTCGAAGTACTCCCTGGTGATCGAGGCCGCCCGCCGCGCTCGCCAGATCAACGCCTACTACAGCCAACTCTCGGAGGGCGCGCTCGAGCACGTCGGCCCGCTGGTGGAGACCTACCAGCACGAGAAGCCACTGTCGATCGCGATGCGTGAGATCAACGACGGACTGCTGGAGACCAGCAACGTCACGGTTGAAGAGACCGAAGCCTGAGCCCCGAGGTCGTTCTCGGCGTAGGTGGCGGCATCGCCGCCTACAAGGCGGCTGAGGTTCTGCGCCGGATTCAGGCCCTCGGCGCCGATGTCACGGTCGTCCCGACGAAGACCGCTCTGGAGTTCGTCGGGGTCGGCACGTGGTCGGCGCTGTCCGGGCGCCCCGTGACCGCGAACTTCTTCGACAACGTCCATGAAGTGCCCCACGTCCGCATCGGGCAGCAGGCGGACTTGGTCGTGGTGGCCCCCGCCACCGCCAACCTGTTGGCCAAGGCCGCGTACGGACTCGCCGACGACCTGCTGACCAACACCCTGCTCACGGCGCACTGCCCGGTCGTGATGTTCCCGGCGATGCACACCGAGATGTGGGAGCACCCCGCCACCCGCGCCAATGTCCAGACCTTGCGGGACCGCGGGGTCCTGGTGGTGGACCCCGACTCCGGCCGGCTGACGGGCTTGGACTCAGGCCCCGGACGGTTGCCCGAGCCCGAGGCCATCGCTTGGATCGTGCATGCGGCGTTGGCCAAGCAGGGCCTCACGCCTGACCTGCGCCACCGCCACGTCGTGATCAGCGGTGGTGGCACCCGGGAGCGGCTCGATCCGGTGCGGCACATCGGCAACCGCTCCAGCGGCAAGCAGGCGATGTCGCTGGCGGCCGCAGCCATGTCGCGCGGGGCCCGGGTGAGCCTCATCCGCGGCGACGTGGATGTGCCCACCCCGGCCGGTGTGGAAGTGATCGACGCCCTGACCGCCGACGAGATGCTGGACGCCGCCCGCGCGCTGGCACCCACTGCGGATGCCATCATCATGGCCGCGGCCATCGCCGACTTCCGCGCCGAGACGCTGCCGGACGCGAAGATCAAGAAGAAGGGGAGCTCCACGCTCAACCTGAACCTCGTGCACAACCCCGATGTCCTGGCCACACTCGTCGCCGAGCGGACGGGGAAGGCGCCGCTGCTGGTCGGGTTTCGCCGCCGAGACCGGCGACGCGAACGGCACCTGGCTCGAGCACGCCGAGCAGAAGTTCGCCGCGAAAGGCTGCGACATCATGGTCGCCAACCCGGTCGGTCATGACCGCGCCTTCGGCACGGACACCAACGAAGCGGTGCTGCTCCTGGGCGGCGGTGTCACCGAGGAGATACCCGGGGACCGGCAAGGTCGAGTTGTCCCACCGGGTGCTGGACGCGGTCGTCGACCGGTTGGTCTGAGCACCCGGAACCGGTTCACGGTCGGACCCTCACTGATGCCCGTCAGCCTCAAGCTGGGAACCGACGGACCCGCCTGACCGACTGCCCCTGGTGCCGCCAACGCAGGCATATCCGCCGGATGCGCCGCGCACAGTCGGATCGAAGCGCATTCCGCGGCTAGTCATACCCGCCCTGGTGGCTGTTTGTTGCCGTTCGTGCAGTTGGTGGACGTTCGTCGCGCGACGAACGGCCACAGACTGCACGAACGTCCACGAACAGAACGGGCGGCCACACTCGGCGGTTCCCAGCCTCGACCAGCGGAACGCCCCGACCCACAACACCCCGACCACTCCCCATCGGTGGATCGAGGCGTAGCGGCTCCGGTTGGTCATTCCCCGGATGGTCGGTTCCGGATCGGCCCTGGCTCCCGTCAGGTGGCCCGCGCGGCCGCCGGCCGGAACCGCGGCAGCGCCTGTGCGGCGGCGTTGTAGCCGTCGGTCATGAAGCCGGGCCAGTCCGCGGTGTCGAGGAACTGCCCGTACAGACCCGCCCCGTGGACCTTGTCGTAGGAGACCGGGTTCAGTTCGATGACGTCCGGTACCGCGCGCCGCAGGTCGGCGAAGGAACGCCGGGCCAGCATCAGGTGCTGCATGGTCCGGGTCTGGTTGGCCACATGCAGGATGCTCAGCGGGCGCTCGCGCCACCGCGGCTCCTCGTCGGAGGCGAAGCCGGGCGCGTAGAAGCCATTGACCACGATGGCCACGTCGCACACGTCGTTGTCGATGAACGGCTGCGCGGGCAGGATGTCGACGATCCCGCCATCGAGCCAATAGCCGTCGTCGAGCTGCGTCGCCTGCAGCGCCAGGGGCAGGGCCACGGCCATCCGGACCGCCCGCGCGGCCGGCAGATCCGGATGGGTGTCGGGGCCGAGGTACTCGAGGTGGTTGCGCTCGATGTTCCATACCGGCATCCACACCGGTGTCGGCAACTCGCCGAGGGTGACGTCACCGAGGAGCTCCCGGTAGGTGGCCTCGAGTTTGTCGCCGCGGACGACGCCCGACCAGCCACGCAGCAGTTTCCACGGGGCGGCCGCCAATCCGAGCCAATCCGGGTCGAGGTAGTCGCGGGCGGTCAGCCCCTGCGTCGCGCGCGCCACCTCCTCGGGGCCCAAGCCTGCCGCCAGTGGGATCCCGAACAACGCCGACCCCGAGGAGACGCCGTAGGCCGACGGGTCGCATGCCGGCTTCCTCGAGCACCCGGGCGACCCCGATCATCGCCGCCAGCGCACCGCTGCCGCCGGTCCCGATGAGGGCCACGCGCTTGCCCGCCAGCGAGCGCAGTCGGCGCCGGTGGAAGGCGGGGAACGGGTCGACGAACTCCGCGGGCCGGTCCGTCGGCAGGGGGAGGAACCCGGTGCGCATCTGCTTCAGGAAGGTGAGGTCGCTGCGGCTGGCGTTCCAGACCATTCCTGCCCGCACCGGCCAGTTCAGGTACTGCCGGACCCGCTGGATGTCGAGGAGGTAGTCGAGCACACTTCGAGGGTAGAACGGTGGCGCCGTGTGACGGCGCTCGCATCCACGGTTTGGTGCCGCTGCGGGTGTCGTCAGGCCTGCCACCCGGTGATGCCGGCACCGTGCGACGACGATCAGCTCCGACCGTGCCAGTCTGCGGCTCCCGAGCTCCGCGTCGGCCCAGGCCGTACGCCAGGTGGTCGGTCCCGGCGTGGTCGACAGGTCGCTCGCGGCGAGGGCCCCGGCAGATGCGACCCAGACGGCGGCTTCGGGGTCCCACCTCGGGGGTATCGGGCGTAGACTGAACGTAGGTGGCGACCACCGCCCGGACAGTTAGATGAGGCCTTTGCCTGGTCGATGGTCCAGGCCCGGGGAGGTCCCCATGCGTACATCATCGACAGCAGTTGGGATCGCACTCAGTTTCGGTCTGGTGACTGGCGTGTTGGCCGGCTACGGCGGGGCTGCTGGCCCGGACGTGGGCCGTCCGGCGGCAGCGGTCGCGGCGGTCAAGCAGAAGACGAAAGTGCCTGGTCATCAGATCCGGATCGTGCTGGCCGGTGACCGGCTCGGACAGCCGGCGAAGATCCGGGTGGTCGGTGTGAAAGGCCGGGCCGACGGTGTGAGCAGAGTGGTGAAGGTCGAGAAGACCGAATCGGGTGAAGAACCTGCGACCTGGCCGGTACCGGCTTGTGCCCCGGGCCATCACCACACCGGCTGGCCGGTCCACCGCGGAGACGGTGAGGGTCGCCGTCACCGCCCGACGCGGCGCCTTCGCCCGCATCATCTACCGGTTCACCAAAGTCACACCCCCGCCGGTGACGCCGCCTCCAACCCCCGTACCCCAACTGGTACCCAAACCCATCCGGCCAGAAACGATCACCGTCGGCTACATACACACGTGTGGGCTGGACGTCGCCGGGAAGGCCTGGTGCTGGGGCGACGGATCGTCCGGGCAACTGGGTGACGTGTTCGACTTCAGCCACCACACGGGGACGCCGGTACGCGGTCGCGGGCGGCCATACCTTCACCTCCCTCACTGCCCGCGGCTACCACACGTGTGGGCTCGACGACGCCGGGAAGGCCTGGTGCTGGGGCGACGGGTACGGCGGAGTGCTGGGTGACGGCGACACCAGCGACCACACGGTGAGGACGCCGGTCGCGGTCGTGGGCGGTCACGCTTTCAGCCAACTCGCCGCTGGCGACGATCACACGTGCGGGCTGGACGGCGCCGGGCAAGCCTGGTGCTGGGGCCTCGGGACGGACTCGGGCACGCTGGGTGACGGCGACAGCAGCGACCACCGGACGGGGACGCCGGTCGCGGTCGTGGGCGGGCACACCTTCACCTCACTCACCGCCGGCTGATACCGAACACGTGCGGGATCGACGACGCTGGGAAGGCCTGGTGCTGGGGCTGCGGGCAGTGCGGCGCAGCTGGGTGACGGCGGCACCAGCGGCGACCACGACACGGGGACGCCGGTCGCGGTCGTGGGCGGCCACACCTTCACCTCAGCTCACCGCCGGCACCGTCCACACCTGCGGGATCGACGAGCACCGGGAAGGCCTGGTGCTGGGGCGTGGGAAGCGACGGGCGACTCGGTGACGGCGACAGCAGCGACCACGACGACGGGGACGCCGGTCGCGGTCGTGGGCGGGCACACCTTCAGCCGGCTCACCGCCGGCTACCGGCACACGTGCGGGCTCGACGCAGCCGGGATGGCCTGGTGCTGGGGCTGGGGTTCCTACGGGCAGCTCGGTGACGGCGACGCCGACGATCACGCCACGGGGACACCGGTCGCGGTCGTGGGCGGCCACACCGTCAGCAGGATCACCGCCGGCGATTACCACACGTGCGCGCTGGACAACGCCGGCAAGGCCTGGTGCTGGGGCTACGGAGACTACGGAACGCTGGGTGACGACAACATCAGCGACCACGACACGGGGACGCCGGTCGCGGTGGTGGGTGGGCACACGTTCGCCCGACCGTGAAGGGTCCTGGTTGTCGCCGTCGATTGATCGACATGAACCGAAACCCTGAGGACCGGGTGCGGTCCGCGGTCGTAGCCTCGACGGGTGCGGGTAAGCCTGATGCGCCTGCTCGTGGGCCTGGCATTCTCCGCCCTGGGCAACGGGCTGACACCTCCCTTGCTCATCGTGTATCTGCACGAGATCCGGGGGATCCCGACCACCACAGCCGGGATGGTCGTGGCCTGGATCGCGGCGGTGCAGTCCAGCTTCACGCCGGTGGTGGGCTGGCTGATCGACCGGTTCGGGCCGCGGCCGGTCCTGATGCAGGGCCTTGTCGTCGAGGCTCCGCGGCTGCGGCCAGGCTCTCGGCGGCCGAAGACGGTCGGACCGGGAGTCGGGCTGCCGTCGGGTGAGCCTCAGATGTGGCGGCGGATCGCCTTGAGCGTCTTGATGGCCCAGAGGTAGTGGCTCGAGGTGGCCGAGACGAAGTACGCCCCGAGCGTCGTGGATTTGGTCCATGCGTAGGTGCCCCGGTCGAAGAGTTGTTCCTGGGTGTGTTCGGCGATCAGTTCGACGATCTCCGAGTGCGAACCATCCAGGAGGTCCACGGCGTCGGAATACGGGGTGGCGGCGAACCGCTCCCAGATCTCGGCGTTGATCGCGGGTGTGTCACGCCAGGTGCGCCCCGGGCCCGGGACCTGCGGCGTTCCGCCCGCGTCGCCGGTTCGGCACCAGTGCATGGTCATCAGGTGCCAGGCATGCAGGTGCGCGACGACATCCCGGGGGTTGCGGGACTGGTCCTCGATCGGCGCCTGCCAGGTGATGTCCTCGCGAAGGCCAGGCGGGAAGTCCGACAGGGCTCGCAATAGATGGTCATACTCGGACGCTGCGGCCGCCAGCAGTCCATCCTTGGTCGAGGGTCGCGGCATTCTCTCCACGCTACTGTCGCGCGTCGGAAGTGGGTTTGCGGGTGGCGCCGGGGTCGGTGGCGGACTCCCGGGCCGGCCCGGGGTTTGTGACGATGTTGCGGGGTCCGCAGGGCGGTTTGTCACGACGTTGCGGGCTGCCGGGCGGTTCGACCGCGCACCTTCGTGACAAACCAGCCGGACAGGCGCGCAACGTCGTCACAAAGACCGCCCGCGGCGGCAGCCCGTCACGGCAACAGCGACGCACGACACCAGGACATGTGGGCAACCGTGATTCCCGGGCAGGGGTTGCCACAGCCGACATTCGAGGCTCCGATCCGGGCAACCCGGGTCGGCGGTGAGTCCGGTGACCGAGGGTGCGTCCCCAACGTGTGCGTCCGGGCTCGCCGATGTCGGACCCGTCCGTAGACTCAGGCGCAGAAACCAAGGGAGGGCCCGTGGCCAAGCGCCTGTTCTCGTCCGAATCCGTCACCGAGGGACACCCGGACAAGATCGCCGATCAGATCAGCGACAGCATCCTGGACGCGATGCTGGCCGACGATCCGGATTCGCACGTCGCGGTGGAGACGCTGGTCACGACCGGTCTGGTCGTCGTCGCCGGCGAGGTGGACACCGCAGACGTACGTCGACATCCCCCGGGTCGTGCGCGAACGGATCCTCGAGATCGGCTACGACTCCTCCGACAAGGGGTTCGATGCGGCAGTCCTGTGGCGTCTCCGTGTCGCTGGGGCAGCAGTCCTCGGACATCCGGCAAGGTGTGGACGACTCCTGGGAGGAGCGCAACGAGCACAGCGCCGACCCGCTCGATGCCCAAGGGGCGGGCGACCAGGGGCTCATGTTCGGCTATGCCTGCGTCGACACCCCGGAGTTGATGCCGCTGCCGATCGCCCTGGCGCAGCGGCTGAGCCGGCGGCTGACGGCTGTGCGCAAGCAGGCGGTCGTGCCCTACCTGCGGCCCGACGGCAAGGTGCAGGTGACGATCCAGTACCAGGGTGCGGCGCCGGTGGCCGTGGACACCGTGGTCGTGTCCAGCCAGCACATCGAGGACATCGACCTCGAGACCCTGCTGGCCCCGGACATCGAGGAGTTCGTCATCCGGCCGGAGTTGGAAGGCCTGGACCTCGACGTCACCGGTGTCCGGATGCTGGTCAACCCGACCGGGCGGTTCGTGGCCGGCGGGCCGGCCGCAGATGCCGGCGTGACCGGGCGCAAGATCATCGTCGACACCTACGGGGGCATGGCCCGCCACGGCGGTGGCGCGTTCTCGGGCAAGGATCCGTCGAAGGTGGATCGGTCCGCGTCCTACGCGATGCGGTGGGTCGCCAAGAACGTGGTCGCCGCCGGCCTGGCGACACGCTGTGAGGTCCAGGTCTCCTACGCGATCGGGACGGCTCATCCGGTGGGCCTGTTCGTGGAGACCTTCGGGACCGGCGTGGTGCCCGACGAGAAACTCGAGGATGCGATTCTGGCGTCGTTCGACCTGCGGCCGGCGGCGATCATCCGGGACCTGGATCTCAAGCGACCCATCTATACGCAGACCGCGGCGTATGGTCACTTCGGGCGGGAGGAGCCGGACTTCACCTGGGAGCGCACGGATCGGGTGGCGGCGCTGCAGGCTGCCGCCGAGTAGTGACAGACGTCGCCCGGGTCGCGGTCGAGACGCCTTTGCCGCATCTCGACCGGCTGTTCGATTTCGCGATCCCGGAGGAGTTGGATGCGCCGGCCCAGCCGGGCTGCCGGGTGCGCGTGCGCTTCCACGGCCGCCGGGTGGGCGGGTGGCTCATCGCACGTGGTCCCGGAGAGTTCGAGGGCGCACTGCAGCCGCTGCAACGGGTCTCGGGACCGCCCGTGCTCACCGACGAGATCGCCGGGCTGAGTCGCCTGGTGGCCGACCGGTACGCCGGCACGTTGACCGATGTTCTCCGCTTCGCCGTGCCCTCGCGGGTCGCGGCCGTGGAGAAGCAGGAGCCCCCGCCGAGGCCGGAGCCACCGCCAGCCCCGGACATGACGGATTGGGCGGCGTACGGCATGCCGGGGGAGGGTGCGGCCAGTTGGATCTGCCACCCGCATGACGACCCGTTCGCCATGCTGGCCGCGGCAGCCGTCGATGTCGCCGCCCGTGGCCGCGGCGCAGTGCTGGTGGTGCCGGATGCCCGCGACGTGCGGGCACTGCACGCTGCCTGCCTGAAGTTGGCCGCCCCGGACGCAGTGGCGGTCGTCTCGGCGGAGGCCTCAACGCGACTGCGGTACAAGACGCATCTGGAAGTGCTGGCCGGTGCCCGGCCGATCGTCATCGGTACCCGCTCGGCGGTGTTCGCCCCGGTCCCCGACCTCGGGCTCATCGCCGTGTGGGATGACGGCGACGACGTGCTGGTCGAGCCGCAGACCCCCGGCTGGCATGCCCGTGAGGTTGCGGCACTGCGCGCCTGGCAGTCCGGGTGTCGGCTCATCGTCGGTGGCTACACCCGCACCGCCGCCACGGCGCAGTGGGTGGCGGACGGAACCGCCCACGCGGCCCAGCTGGACCGGGAGCATTCGCGGGCGCGGCGCTATCGCGTCGAGGCGCTGGTGGAACCGGCAGCAGACCGGCGCCGCATTCCCGGGCGCGCGTTCGCGCTCGTGCGGTCCGCGGCCGCGACCGGCCTGGCGCTGGTGCAGGTGCCGCGCTCCGGTGGGGCGACCGGCCTGCTCTGCGCCGAGTGCGGGCACGTCGCGCGATGTGCCCGGTGCGGTGGCGGCGTCCGCACGGATCGAAGCGGTCAGCCCCGATGCCGGCTCTGCCACGAGCCGTTCGGGGCGTGCGGGAATTGCGGCGGCAAGGAGTTCATCGGCGTGGGTGCGGGCTCCCGGCGCAGCGCGGAGGAGTTGGCCAAGGCCTTCCCCCATCTCCCGGTGGTGCGCAGCGATGCCGAGGCCGGGGTGATCGACGAGGTCGACGCCGAGCACGGGATCGTCGTGGCCACCCCGGGCTCCGAGCCGGATGTGCCCGGTGGCTATGCGGGGCTGGTGATCCTGGACACCGACGTGCTGCTGGCCCGGCCGGCCCTGCGGGCCCGGGAGGAGGCGATGCGGCGGTGGCTGGCCGCGATCGCCAGGACAGCACCCGATGCGACGAGCCTGGTGGTGGCCGCCCAGGATCTGCCGGTGGTCCAGGCCCTGGTGCGCAACGATGTCGCTGCCTTCGCCGAGACCGAACTGGTCGAGCGGGCCGCGGCCCACATGCCGCCGGCCTACCGCTGCGTGCGCCTGCGCGGCGAGCCCAGTGCCGTGCAGGCGTGGCTCGAGGGCTACCAGGGCGAGGTCCTCGGGCCACTGGAGACCACCACTGGGAGCACAGCGATCCTGCTGGCGCCCCGGCACCGGGCGTCGACCATGTTGCGCCACGTCCAACAGGTACAGGCACATCGATCGAAGGCCGGCGAGCCGGTGGTGGAAGTGCGGGTCGATCCGGTGGATCTCGGCGATGGTTGAGCAGCCCGCGGGCGCCGCCGGCACGCGCCCGTAGACTCGAAGGCCGAGGAGGCAACCGTGTCAGTTGTGGACATCCGGCTCTTCGGGGATCCCGTCCTGCGGGCCCCGGCAGTCGCCGTCGTGGACTTCGACCGGCAGTTGCGCAAGTTGGTCGAGGACCTCACCGACACGATGCTCAAGGCCCCCGGCGTCGGGCTTGCCGCACCGCAACTCGGGGTCGGACTGCGCGTGTTCACCTACTACGTCGACGGCGAACTCGGCCATCTGATCAACCCGGATCTCGACCTCACCGACGAGACGCAGGAGGAGGACGAGGGCTGCCTGTCGCTGCCCGACATCCGTTTCCCGACCACGCGCGCGCTCGGCGTCGTGGCCAAGGGGTTCAACATGTACGGCGACCCGGTGACCGTGGAAGGCACCCACCTGCTGGCGCGCTGCGTCCAGCACGAGACGGACCATCTCGATGGGGTGCTGTTCATCGATCGGCTCGATGCGGCACGGCGCAAGGAAGCCATGAAGATGATCCGCGAGTCCGAGTGGTTCGGCCCGGACACGATCGTCAAGACCAGCCCCCACCTGCAGAGGACATCCCGATGAGAGTCGTGTTCGCCGGCACCCCGGAAGTGGCGGTCACCAGTCTGGAGGCGGTACTCGCCTCCCGCCACGAAGTGCTCGCGGTGGTCACCCGGCCGGATGCCGTCGCCGGCCGTGGTCACCGGCTCACTCCCAGCCCGGTCAGCCGCGTGGCCTCGGAGCGGGGGATACCGGTGCTGACCCCGACCAAGCCCAGCGATCCGGAGTTCATCGACACCCTCACCGAACTGGCACCGGATTGCTGTCCGGTCGTCGCCTACGGGGCGCTCATCCCGCAGTCGGTGTTGGACATCCCCGCGAAGGGGTGGGTGAATCTCCATTTCTCGCTGCTGCCCGCATGGCGCGGGGCTGCCCCGGTGCAGCGGGCCATCATGGCCGGCGACGATGTGACCGGAGCCGCCGTCTTCCAACTGGAGGCGGGGATGGACACCGGCCCGGTCTTCGGGGTGGTCACCGAGGGCATCGGCCCGCGGGACACCGCCGGGGACCTGCTGGGCCGCCTGGCCGATTCCGGTGCGCACCTGCTGGTCAAGGTTCTCGACGGCATCGAGGAGGGGACGCTGCAGGCCGTCCCGCAGTCCTCCGATGACGTCAGCCTCGCGCCCAAGATCACCGTCGACGATGCCCGGGTGCGCTGGGATGAGCCGGCGCTCGCGGTGGACCGGCGCATCCGCGGGTGCACGCCGGCGCCGGGTGCCTGGACGATGCTCGGTGATGTGAAGGTGAAACTGCAGCCGGTGACGCACGCCGATGACGTACTGGTCCCCGGCGAGTTGCGCGTCGACCGCCGGCGGGTGCTGGTCGGTACCCTGACCACCGCGGTGGAACTGTCGACCGTGCAGCCGGCCGGCAAGAAGGCGATGGCGGCGGCGGATTGGGCTCGCGGGCTACACGGCGCCGACCTGGTCTTCCAGTGAAGCCGAGCCCGGCACGTCGCGCCGCCTACGACGTGCTGCACGAGGTGGGGGCGCAAGGGGCGTACGCGAACCTGGCCCTGTCCAAGCAGTTGGCCGGCAGCGACCTGTCCCGGGCGGACAGGGGTCTGGCCACCGACCTCGTCTACACCACACTGCGCCGCCAGGGGACCTTGGACGCGGTGCTCGGCACGGTCGTGACCCGACCGCTTGTCGACGTGGACCCGCGGGTGCTCGACATCCTGCGGATGGCGGCGGCAGAGCACATGTATCTGGGCAAGCCGGCGCACGCCGTCGTCGACAGCGCCGTCAACCTGGTCCAGTCGGTGGGTGCCGGATCTGCCCGCGGATTCAGCAACGCCGTGCTGCGCAAGGTGACCGGTCGCACCCCTGAGCAGTTGCTCGCCGATGCCACCCGGGGGCTGACCGGAGATGCCGAACTCGCCGTGCGGTACTCCCACCCGCAATGGATCATCCGAGCCTTCCGCGACGTCCTGGGGTCCGAGGAACTCCCGGCCCTGCTCGATGCGGACAACCAGCCGCCCCGCGTCACGCTCGCAGCCCGGCCCGGTCGACTCGACCGCGACGAGCTGCCGGGCGAGCCCACCCCCTGGTCCCCTTGGGGCATGTACCTGGAGCGCACCGACCCCGGCTCGCTGCCACAGGTCCGGGACGGCCGGGCCGGGGTGCAGGACCTCGGCAGCCAGCTGATGGTGCTGGCCCTCACCAGGGCGCAGGTGGCCGGAGCCGATGACGCCTGGTTGGACATGTGCGCCGGTCCTGGCGGGAAGGCCGGGCTGCTGGCGGACCTGCTGCCCGACGCCGGCAGCCTGCTCGCCGTCGAACAGCACGCCCACCGCGCCCGGCTGGTCGACGCGGCTCTGCGGGGAACCCCCGGCGATGCCCACGTGGAAGTGGCGGACGCCGGCACGGTGACGGGCTCGTTCTCGCGGGTGCTGCTCGACGCGCCCTGCTCCGGTCTGGGGGTGCTCCGCCGGCGACCCGAGTCGAGGTGGCGTCGCACCGCCGGTGACATCGGGCAGCTCACAGCGATCCAGCAGCGGCTGCTGAATCATGCCGTGGAGGTGTGCCGGCCCGGTGGCGTCGTGGCCTACGTGACCTGTTCCCCGCACCTGGCTGAGACGGACCTGATCGTGGAGGACGTGCTTGCGCAGCGCGGGGATGTCGTGCAAGAAGATGCCGCAGCACTGCTGCCGGAGGTGCCCCGGGCCGTCGACGGCAAGGCCGTGCGGTTGTGGCCGCACCGGCACGACACCGACGGCATGTACTTGGCGCTGCTGCGCAAGACCTCCGACACCGACTAGCGTCGACCTGTGGGAATCCAGATCTCGCCCAGCATCCTGTCCGCGGATTTCGCCAACCTGGCCGCGCAGTGCCAGGCTGTGGCCGGCCATGCCGACTGGCTGCACGTCGACGTCATGGACAACCACTTCGTCCCGAACCTGACCATCGGCCTGCCGGTGGTGGAGTCGCTGCTCAAGTCCGTCGACACCCCGGTCGACTGCCACCTGATGATCGAGGACCCCGACCGGTGGGCGCCCGGCTATGCAGAGGCCGGTGCCGGCAGCGTGACCTTCCACGTGGAGGCGGCGACGGCGCCGATCAAGCTCGCCCGGGATCTGCGGCGCCTCGGTGCTCGCGCCGGCCTGGGCCTGCGCCCGGCGACGCCCGTCGAGCCCTACGCCGACCTGCTGCCCGAGTTCGACATGTTGCTGATCATGACCGTGGAGCCCGGGTTCGGCGGCCAGAAGTTCCTCGACGTCGTGGTGCCGAAGATCCGGCGCGCCCGGCAGATCATCGGCGACGGCGACGTCTGGCTGCAGGTGGACGGCGGAGTCGACCTGCAGACCATCGAGATCTGCGCCGAGGCCGGAGCCGATGTCTTCGTCGCCGGTTCAGCCGTCTATGGTGCCGACGACCCGGCTGTCGCGGTGGACCGGTTGCGGGCGGCGGCGTCGGCGGCTGACGGGGAGCCGGGATGGCTGTGGCCCGGTGGCCAGCGGTCCGCGCGCTCGCAGTCGGCGTGAGCGGTTGTGCCCTTCTCACCAAGCGCCCCGGAGGTGCCCGGAGCGGCCACCCGCACCGGGGCCACCCGCGGAAACTCGATATCTGGCCAAACTTGTGGCCGATTCCGGCCACCGATGGCCGGAATCGGCCACAAGTTTCCCGGTAGCCCTTGATGAGGCGCGCGCCGTTGCGTTTGAGCGACGGGTGCCGCGGTCCGCGGGGCAGTGGGGTCCGAAGCGCGGTTGACCTGCACCGGATGACGCGCCTGCACCTCCCCTCGCACCTGACGCCGCCTTGACACCGACGTGACGCACCGGTGTGACACCATGGAGACTGACGTTTCCAGGGTCGGTGAAACTCCGAGCCGGCGGTGAGAGCCCGCGACCCGCGCAAGCGGTGGATCCGGTGGAACTCCGGGGCCGACGGTCAAAGTCCGGATGGGAGGAAGCGCCGATCGCCGTATGCGGCGTGCCCTCCCATGCATTGCGGAAGGAGGGCGGGTGCCCGAGCAGTACATGGCGCAGGCGCTGTCCCTCGCCGCGTCCGTCAAGGGTGCGGTCGGACCGAATCCGCGAGTGGGTTGCGTGATCGTGGCCGCCGACGGGTCGGTGGTCGGACGCGGCGCCCATCTCGGGGCCGGGACCGCACATGCCGAAGTCGTTGCCCTGGCCGAGGCCGGGGACGCGGCCCGCGGCGCGACGGCGTACGTCACCCTCGAGCCGTGTGATCACCACGGCCTCACCCCGCCCTGCACCCAGGCGCTCATCGCCGCGGGCATCGGGGAGGTCCACTACGCGGTGGCCGATCCGACGCCGGCCGCAGGCGGTGCCCACACCCTGCGCGAGCGCGGGATCGCGGCGCAACAAGGCCCGCTGACCGAGCAGGCACAGGCCTTCCTGGAACCGTGGCTGTTCGCGGTGACCAACGGCCGGCCGTTCGTGACCTACAAGGTGGCCAGCACCCTGGACGGCTACATCGCCGCCGCCGACGGGTCGAGTCGCTGGGTCACCGGGCCGCAGGCGCGCGCCCGGGTTCATGAGTTGCGGGCGGAGGTCGACGCCATCGCGGTGGGGTCCACCACGTACCGCGCCGACCGGCCGCGAACTCACCGTGCGCGGCATCGACGTGGTCAAGCAGCCGCAGCGATTCGTACTCGGTGCCTGCGCGGTCGCCGAAGGGTTCGAGGTCATCCCCGGCCACGACCCAGCAGTGGCGCTGGCCCACATGTTCGACGCCGGCGTCCGGCACCTGCTGCTGGAGGGCGGAGCAACCGTCGGCGCCGCGTTCCTGGCCGCCGGCCTGGTGGACGACTTGGTCTGGTTCGCAGCCCCGAAGCTGTTGGGGGCCGGGACCCGCGCCGTGGCCGACCTGGGTGTCACCGCCATCGAGCAGGCGCTCACGTGGGAGATCACTGGCCTCGAGCAGGTCGGGGATGACGTGTTGATCCGCAGTAGGAGGCGTTGATGTTCACCGGTTTGGTCCAGCAGATGGGCACTGTGGCCGACGTGGTCGCCGGCCCGACCGTACGTGTGGTCATCCGCCCGGATCGTGACTGGGAGCCCTACGAGCACGGGGAGAGCATCGCCACCAGTGGCGTCTGCCTGACCGTCGTGGCTTCCGGCGACGACTGGTTCGCCGTCGATGTCATGGCCCAGACGTTGGCGCTGAGCAGTCTGGCCGCGGTCGAGCCGGGCCGCCGCGTCAACCTCGAGCGGGCCATGCGCCTGGGCGACCGGCTCGGCGGGCACCTGGTGCAGGGGCACGTGGACGGTGTGGCCCGGGTGACCGGCCGCAGGGCCGAGCCGGAGTGGGAGGTGGTGGCCTTCGACGTGCCAGAGTCCCTGCGCAAGTACGTGGTGGCCCAGGGCTCCATCTGTCTGGACGGGGTGTCGCTGACGGTGTCGGCCAAGTCCGGCACCGGCGCCGAGGTCAGCCTCATCCCCGAGACCCTGCAGGCCACCACTTTGGGCGATGTCTCGCCCGGGACGCTGCTCAATGTGGAAGTGGACGTGATCGGCAAGTACGTCGAGTCGTTGCTGGGAGGCTACCTATGAGGTTCGACCCCATTCCAGATGCCATCGAGGCCATCCGTGCCGGCAAGGCGGTGGTGGTGGTGGACGACGAGGACCGGGAGAACGAGGGGGATCTCGTGCTCGCCGCCTCCAAAGCGACGCCGGAGTTGGTCGGCTTCATGATCCGGCACACCAGCGGAGTCATCTGCGTGTCGATGCGCGGCGAGGAACTCGACCGGTTGCACCTGCCGCCGATGACCATGGTGAATGAGGACCGCAAGGGCACCGCGTACGCGGTCAGCGTCGATGCTCGCGACGGCATCAGCACGGGCATCAGCGCCGCCGACCGATCCAAGACGATCCGGACGCTGGTGGACTCCGCCACGGAGCCGTGGGAGATCACGCGGCCGGGGCACGTCTTCCCGCTGCGCGCCGTGCCCGGAGGGGTGCTGCAGCGCGCCGGCCACACCGAGGCCAGCGTGGACCTCGCCCACCTCGCCGGGCTCACGCCTGCCGGTGTCATCTGCGAACTGGTCAACGACGACGGCTCGATGATGCGGGCCCCGGAGTGCCGGGTCTTCGCCGACCAGCACGACTTGATGATGATCTCCATCGCCGATCTGATCGCCCACATCCGGCACACCCAGCAGCAGATCGAACGGGTCGCCGAGACCGTCATCCCGACCGATGTCGCCACCTTCCGGGCGATCGGTTACCGCAGCCTGATCGAGCCGACCGAACATCTCGCGCTGGTCCTCGGCGACATCGGTGACGGCGAGGATCTGCTCGTGCGGGTGCATTCCGAGTGCCTCACCGGCGACGTCTTCGGATCGCTGCGCTGCGACTGCGGCCCGCAGTTGCACGCGGCGATGGCCGCAGTCGCCGAAGAGGGCCGGGGCGTCATCCTCTACGTCAAAGGGCACGAGGGCCGGGGCATCGGCTTGCTCAGCAAACTGCAGGCCTACCAGTTGCAGGACTCCGGGGCCGACACCGTCGAGGCGAACCTGGCCCTGGGCCTTCCCGCAGATGCCCGCGACTACGGCACTGGCGCGCAGATCCTGGCAGACCTCGGCGTGCGATCCATGCGGCTGCTGACCAACAACCCGGCCAAGCGCGCCGGCCTCGACGGCTTCGGGATCGTCATCACCGGCCGGGTGCCGCTTTCCATCACTCCCAACCCGCACAACGAGCGCTATCTGGCCGCCAAGGCCGATCTGATGGGACACGAGTACGAGGAGAGCACATGAGTGGCGAAGGTCGGGCGACACAGGCGACCGTTTCCGCAGTGGGGGTGCGGGTCGCCGTGGTGGCCGCCAGTTGGCACGACGAGGTGATGGCCGGGCTGCTCACAGGTGCCCGCAACTACCTTGCCGAGGTCGGCGCCGCAGTTGACGAGTACCGGGTGCCGGGCTCCTTCGAGATCCCGGTCGTGGCCGCCCGCCTGGCCAGGACCCATGACGTGGTGGTGGCCCTCGGTGTGATCATCCGCGGCGGGACACCTCACTTCGAGTACGTCTGCAACGCCATCACAGACGGCCTGGGCCGGGTGGCACTGGACTCGGGGACGCCGGTCGGATTCGGCGTCCTCACCTGCGACACCGTCGAGCAGGCGCTGGATCGTTCGGGTGGCCCGGGTGCCAGTGAGGACAAGGGCCGGGAGGCGGCGTCGGCGGCAGTGGAGACCTGGCAGGTGCTCCAAGGTCTCTGAGGCGGCCCGGAGAGGACCGCATGCGCCACGGGCGTGCGCGGGCCTCACCCGAACGGCCCCCACCCGGTCACGATTCGGCCAACACCGGCTTGGGGTGAGGCGTTTTCCGGTGCCGGGAATACACTGAAGGTGTACTCATCGGGTCGACTAGCCACCGAGCGGCACTGGCCGTTCAAAGGGGTCGCGAAAGCCGGGACCCCTGGCAGTGCGTCGGCGACCAGCCATCCCGGGGGAAGGTGAAGGTGGGTCATGTTCAAACGAACATTGTCAATGGTGGCAACGGCCGGCCTGGTCGGCGGGTTGATCGCACTCGCCGTACCGGCGCAGGCCGGCAGCAAGTGGTCGTCTCCACAACAGGTTTCGACCAAGTACGGCCGTGAGATCCAGTTGTCCGACAACGGCAAGGTGGCGGTGTGGATTCGCACCAACCGCCTCATGGAGGGCGTTGGCGGGCCGGTGCGGTCGTCGTACTACATCAGCAAGAAGAAGGGCTGGACTTCCTCGGCCGCGATGCCCGGGTCCACGGAGACCACACGGCTGATGCTCAGCAGTGACGGTGGCTATGCCTTCCTGGAGAGCGGGACCTCGGGGTACGCCCTGGCCAAGCGGACGAACACCAACAACTGGGCCACGGCGCAGCCTGTCGTCACCGGCATCCTGCTGACCGCTGGGCAGATGTCCGCCGATGCCACGACGATCACGTGGGTCGACTGGGCCGATCCGGGTTCCTGGGCGTACCCGGCTGAGGAGCCCCCGGGTGACTTGAAGGCCATCGTGCGCGGTGCGACGGGCACCTGGAGTGCCCCGGTCGTCGTCGGCAAGGTGAGCCCTGAGGCGAGGTACAGCGACTACGGGCCAGCAGGTCCGAAGTTGAGCGCTGCAAGTGCCCTGTCGCGGGACGGCAAGACGGTCGTCTGGTTGGACGAGACGCACGCCCTGCGCAGCGCGGCTTTGGCACCGGACGGCACCTGGACCGGTACCGGCATCGTCAAGCAGTACACCGACTACGCAGGTCTGTCGCAGTTGAGCCTCTCGGCCGACGGCACCTCGGTGATGTGGATCCGCAGTGGCACCGACGGCATCTTGACATCGACGCGCGGCGGCACCGGCTGGACGGTTCCGGTGATGGCTACCGTGGATGACACCAACGCCGCGGCGATGTCGCCGAACGGCCAGTACATGGCATGGTCCACAGGCAGCGGTGACATTGAGATGAGTTCACGTCTGCCCGACAAGTGGACGACGGCCAAGACCGTTGGCACGGTGTTCTACGGTTACAACGCGTTCGTCGTGATGACCAACAAGACACTGGCCTACGGCTCGATCGGTTGGAAGAACGGCAAGTACACCTGCGCCGTGAGCGCGTCTGTACTGTCCGGCGGTTCGTGGACCAAGGGCAAGAAGCTCGCCAGTTCGGTGTGCCACCCTGCGGTGGCCTACAACGGCAAGACGATCGTCTGGGGCAACCTGGCATCCAAGAAGTTGGAGAGCGTCAAGCGCTAGTCGCACATCAGGTGTGCCGCCCGGGGCGACTCGGGCGGCACACCTGTGTTGCCCGGACCGCCCCTGCGTTCAGCCCGCCCACACCTTCAACGTCTCGCCGATGTCCGAGAGGATCCCCTTGGTGGTGTCGAAGTCCGGGTGCCGGGCACGCACCCAGGCGTTGGCGTGGTAGCCGGCCTCGATCTCCTGGGTGGGGGTCCCGGGCGGTGGCAGGTGGGCCGCGGTGATGTTCTCGCCGTAGCGCGCGTGGAGTTCCTCGACGCCCGTGTAGCCGGTGATCCGGCCGTCCTGGTTGGGCCGCAGGGCGACGATCCCGCAGGAGAAGCGGTAGGACGGTCGTAGTCCGACGTCACCGTGCACGAGCGCGTTCGCCCACATCTCGTAGACGTCCACATCGTTGGCCTCGCCGTACAGATCCCACTGGCCGACCCCCGGCGGGCGTGCCCCGATCTCGGAGAACCGAAGCCCCTTGGGGCCGAAGAACCACTCCATATGGGTTGCCGAGGTGTCCAGCCCGAGCACGCCGATCACGTCCCGGGCCATCTGCCGGACCTCCTCGTACTGCGGCTCGAACAGTCTGTTCGTGGTGATGATCTGCGGCGAGATCCACCGGGTTCGCATCGCCGCCAGCACGTTCGGGAAGTAGTGCGACACGAATTCGGCCTGCACCTCACCGCGGACGGTGATGGTGTCCAGGAAGCCCTCATGGCCGAGCACGAATTCCTCGATGGCCACCGAATTGCCGTCGAACAGCCCGGAGCTCGCGGCCGCCTGCAGCAACTCCGGCTCACGGCTGATCCGGAAGGTGGCGGCCGCCCCGGCTCCGTCGCGGGGTTTCATGATGACCGGGTAGCCGACCTCTTCGACGAAGGCCTGCGCCTCCTCGTAGGACGACACTGCAGCCGAGGCAGCAGTAGGGATGCCGGCCTCCCGCAGGACCTGCTTCATCGACGGCTTGTCCCGACACAGCCAGGCCGCCCGCACCGACGTCCCCGGAATCCCGCAGCGTTCCCGGACGCGGGCCGTGGGCATGATGTGCGACTCGATCGTCGCCTCGAGCCGATCCACCCAGCACTCGGCCTGCGCCATCCGCACCGCGTACTCCAGCGCGGCCTCATCGGTGACCGAACCGACGCGGTAGTGCCAGTCGATCGCTTGCCGCAACTCGTCGTCGTAGTGGTCGTAGTCGTATTCGCTGATGACCATCGAGGCAGCGGGGTCCGAAGCGCGGGCCACCTGCACCGGATGACGGTCCTGCCCCACCCCTCGCACCTGACGCCGCCTTGACACTGACGTGACGCACCGGTGTGACACCATGGAGACTGACGTTTCCAGGGTCGGTGAAACTCCGAGCCGGCGGTGAGAGCCCGCGACCCGCGCAAGCGGTGGATCCGGTGGAACTCCGGGGCCGACGGTCAAAGTCCGGATGGGAGGAAGCGCCGATCGCCGTATGCGGCGTGCCCTCCCATGCATTGCGGAAGGAGGGCGGGTGCCCGAGCAGTACATGGCGCAGGCGTTGTCCCTCGCCGCGTCCGTCAAGGGTGCGGTCGGACCGAATCCGCGAGTGGGTTGCGTGATCGTGGCCGCCGACGGGTCGGTGGTCGGACGCGGCGCCCATCTCGGGGCCGGAACCGCCCATGCCGAGGTCGTTGCCCTGGCCGAGGCCGGGGACGCGGCCCGCGGCGCGACGGCGTACGTCACCCTCGAGCCGTGTGATCACCACGGCCTCACCCCGCCCTGCACCCAGGCGCTCATCGCCGCGGGCATCGGGGAGGTCCACTACGCGGTGGCAGATCCGACGCCGGCCGCAGGCGGTGCCCACACCCTGCGCGAGCACGGGATCGCGACGCATCAAGGACCGCTGACCGAGCAGGCGCAGGCCTTCCTGGAACCGTGGCTGTTCGCGGTGACGAACGGCCGGCCGTTCGTTACCTACAAGGTCGCCAGCACCCTGGACGGCTACATCGCCGCCGCCGACGGGACGAGTCGCTGGATCACGGGTCCGCAGGCGCGGGCCTGGGTGCACGAGTTGCGGGCGGAGGTCGACGCCATCGCGGTGGGGTCCACCACGTACCGCGCCGACCGGCCCGCAACTGACCGTGCGCGGCATCGACGTGGTCAAGCAGCCGCAGCGATTCGTGCTCGGTGCCTGCGCGGTCGCCGAAGGGTTCGAGGCCATCCCCGGCCACGACCCAGCAGCGGCGCTGGCCCACATGTTCGACGCCGGCGTCCGGCACCTGCTGCTGGAGGGCGGAGCAACCGTCGGCGCCGCGTTCCTGACCGCCGGCCTGGTTGACGACCTGGTCTGGTTCAGCGCCCCGAAGCTGCTGGGGGCCGGGACCCGCGCCGTGGCCGACCTGGGTGTCACCGCCATCGAGCAGGCGCTCACGTGGGAGATCACAGGCATCGAACAGGTCGGGGATGACGTGTTGATCCGCAGTAGGAGGCGTTGATGTTCACCGGTTTGGTCCAGCAGATGGGCACTGTGGCCGAAGTGGTCGCCGGCCCGACCGTACGTGTGGTCATCCGCCCGGATCGTGACTGGGAGCCCTACGCGCACGGGGAGAGCATCGCCACCAGTGGCGTCTGCCTGACCGTCGTGGCTTCCGGCGACGACTGGTTCGCCGTCGATGTCATGGCCCAGACGTTGGCACTGAGCAGTCTGGCCGCTCTGGAGCCGGGCCGCCGCGTCAACCTCGAGCGCGCTATGCGCCTCGGGGACCGGCTCGGCGGGCACCTGGTGCAGGGGCACGTGGACGGTGTGGCCCGGGTGACCGGCCGCAGGGCCGAGCCGGAGTGGGAGGTGGTGGCCTTCGACGTGCCAGAGTCCCTGCGCAAGTACGTGGTTGCCCAGGGCTCCATCTGCCTGGACGGGGTGTCGCTGACGGTGTCGGCCAAGTCCGGCACCGGTGCCGAGGTCAGCCTCATCCCCGAGACCCTGCAGGCCACCACTTTGGGCGATGTCTCGCCCGGGACGCTGCTCAATGTGGAAGTGGACGTGATCGGCAAGTACGTCGAGTCGTTGCTGGGAGGCTACCTATGAGGTTCGACCCCATTCCAGATGCCATCGAGGCCATCCGTGCCGGCAAGGCGGTGGTGGTGGTGGACGACGAGGACCGGGAGAACGAGGGGGATCTCGTGCTCGCCGCCTCCAAAGCGACGCCGGAGTTGGTCGGCTTCATGATCCGCCACACCAGCGGAGTCATCTGCGTGTCGATGCGCGGCGAGGAACTCGACCGGTTGCACCTGCCGCCGATGACGATGGTCAATGAGGACCGCAAGGGCACCGCGTACGCGGTCAGCGTCGATGCTCGCGACGGCATCAGCACGGGCATCAGCGCCGCCGACCGATCCAAGACGATCCGGACGCTGGTGGACTCCGCCACGGAGCCGTGGGAGATCACGCGGCCGGGGCACGTCTTCCCGCTGCGCGCCGTGCCCGGAGGGGTGCTGCAGCGCGCCGGCCACACCGAGGCCAGCGTGGACCTCGCCCACCTCGCCGGGCTCACGCCTGCCGGTGTCATCTGCGAACTGGTCAACGACGACGGCTCGATGATGCGGGCCCCGGAGTGCCGGGTCTTCGCCGACCAGCACGACTTGATGATGATCTCCATCGCCGATCTGATCGCCCACATCCGGCACACCCAGCAGCAGATCGAACGGGTCGCCGAGACCGTCATCCCGACCGATGTCGCCACCTTCCGGGCGATCGGTTACCGCAGCCTGATCGAGCCGACCGAACATCTCGCGCTGGTCCTCGGCGACATCGGTGACGGCGAGGATCTGCTCGTGCGGGTGCATTCCGAGTGCCTCACCGGGGACGTCTTCGGGTCGCTGCGCTGCGACTGCGGCCCGCAGTTGCACGCGGCGATGGCCGCAGTCGCCGAAGAGGGCCGGGGCGTCATCCTCTACGTCAAAGGGCACGAGGGCCGGGGCATCGGCTTGCTCAGCAAACTGCAGGCCTACCAGCTGCAGGACTCCGGGGCCGACACCGTCGAGGCGAACCTGGCCCTGGGCCTTCCCGCAGATGCCCGCGACTACGGCACTGGCGCGCAGATCCTGGCAGACCTCGGGGTGCGATCCATGCGGCTGCTGACGAACAATCCCGCCAAGCGCGCCGGCCTCGACGGCTTCGGGATCGTCATCACCGGCCGGGTGCCGCTGTCCATCACCCCCAACCCGCACAACGAGCGCTATCTGGCCGCCAAGGCCGATCTGATGGGACACGAGTACGAGGAGAGCACATGAGTGGCGAAGGCCGGGCGACACAGGCGAACACCTCCGCAGCAGGGGTGCGGGTCGCCGTGGTGGCCGCCAGTTGGCACGACGAGGTGATGGCCGGGCTGCTCACAGGTGCCCGCAACTACCTTGCCGAGGTCGGCGCCGCAGTTGACGAGTACCGGGTGCCGGGCTCCTTCGAGATCCCGGTCGTGGCCGCCAGCCTGGCCAGGACCCATGACGTGGTGGTGGCCCTCGGTGTGATCATCCGCGGCGGGACACCTCACTTCGAGTACGTCTGCAACGCCATCACAGACGGCCTGGGCCGAGTGGCACTGGACTCGGGGACGCCGGTCGGATTCGGCGTCCTCACCTGCGACACCGTCGAGCAGGCGCTGGATCGTTCGGGTGGCCCGGGTGCCAGTGAGGACAAGGGCCGGGAGGCGGCGTCGGCGGCAGTGGAGACCTGGCAGGTGCTCCAAGGTCTCTGAGGCGGCCCGGAGAGGACCGCGTGCGCGACGGGCGTGCGCGGGCCTCACCCGAACGGCCCCCACCCGGTCACGATTCGGCCAACACCGGCTTGGGGTGAGGCGTTTTCCGGTGCCGGGAATACACTGAAGGTGTACTCATCGGGTCGACTAGCCACCGAGCGGCACTGGCCGTTCAAGGGGGTCGCGAAAGCCGGGACCCCTGGCAGTGCGTCGGCGACCAGCCATCCCGGGGGAAGGTGAAGGTGGGTCATGTTCAAACGAACATTGTCAATGGTGGCAACGGCCGGCCTGGTCGGCGGGCTTTGCGTGCTCGCCGTACCTGCGCAGGCCGGCAACACATGGTCGAAGCCGCAGCAGGTGTCGACCAAGTACGGCCGTGAGATCCAGTTGTCCGACAACGGCAAGGTGGCGGTGTGGATTCGCACCAACCGCCTCATGGAGGGCGTTGGCGGGCCGGTGCGGTCGTCGTACTACATCAGCAAGAAGAAGGGCTGGACTTCCTCGGCCGCGATGCCCGGTTCCACGGAGACCACACGGCTGATGCTCAGCAGTGACGGTGGCTATGCCTTCCTGGAGAGCGGGACCTCGGGGTACGCCCTGGCCAAGCGGACGAACACCAACAACTGGGCCACGGCGCAGCCTGTCGTCACCGGCATCCTGCTGACCGCTGGGCAGATGTCCGCCGATGCCACGACGATCACGTGGGTCGACTGGGCCGATCCGGGTTCCTGGCGTACCCGGCTGAGGAGCCCCCGGGTGACTTGAAGGCCATCGTGCGCGGTGCGACGGACACGTGGAGTGCCCCGGTCCTCGTCGGCAAGGTGAGCCCTGAGGCGAGGTACAGCGACTACGGGCCAGCAGGTCCGAAGTTGAGCGCTGCGAGTGCGCTGTCGCGGGATGGCAAGAGTGTCGTCTGGTTGGACGAGACGCACGCCCTGCGCAGCGCGGCTTTGGCACCGGACGGCACCTGGACCGGTACCGGCATCGTCAAGCAGTACACCGACTACGCAGGTCTGTCGCAGTTGAGCCTCTCGGCCGACGGCACCTCGGTGATGTGGATCCGCAGTGGCACCGACGGCATCTTGACATCGACGCGCGGCGAGCACCGGCTGGACGGTTCCGGTGATGGCTACCGTGGATGACACCAACGCCGCGGCGATGTCGCCGAACGGCCAGTACATGGCATGGTCCACAGGCAGCGGTGACATTGAGATGAGTTCACGTCTGCCCGACAGGTGGACGACGGCCAAGACCGTTGGCACGGTGTTCTACGGCTACAACGCGTTCGTCGTGATGACCAACAAGACACTGGCCTACGGCTCGATCGGTTGGAAGAACGGCAAGTACACCTGCGCTGTGAGCGCGTCTGTGCTGTCCGGCGGTTCGTGGACCAAGGGCAAGAAGCTCGCCAGTTCGGTGTGCCACCCTGCGGTGGCCTACAACGGCAAGACGATCGTCTGGGGCAACCTGGCATCCAAGAAGTTGCAGAGCGTCAAGCGCTAGTCGCACATCAGGTGTGCCGCCCGGGGCGACTCGGGCGGCACACCTGTGTTGCCCGGATCGCCCCTGCGTTCAGCCCGCCCACACCTTCAACGTCTCGCCGATGTCCGAGAGGATCCCCTTGGTGGTGTCGAAGTCCGGGTGCCGGGCACGCACCCAGGCGTTGGCGTGGTAGCCGGCTTCGATCTCCTGGGTGGGGGTCCCGGGCGGTGGCAGGTGGGCCGCGGTGATGTTCTCGCCGTAGCGCGCGTGGAGTTCCTCGACGCCCGTGTAGCCGGTGATCCGGCCGTCCTGGTTGGGCCGCAGGGCGACGATCCCGCAGGAGAAGCGGTAGGACGGTCGTAGTCCGACGTCACCGTGCACGAGCGCGTTCGCCCACATCTCGTAGACGTCCACATCGTTGGCCTCGCCGTACAGATCCCACTGGCCGACCCCCGGCGGGCGTGCCCCGATCTCGGAGAACCGCAGCCCCTTGGGGCCGAAGAACCACTCCATGTGGGTTGCCGAGGTGTCCAGCCCGAGCACGCCGATCACGTCCCGGGCCATCTGCCGGACCTCCTCGTACTGCGGCTCGAACAGTCTGTTCGTGGTGATGATCTGCGGCGAGATCCACCGGGTTCGCATCGCCGCCAGCACGTTCGGGAAGTAGTGCGACACGAATTCGGCCTGCACCTCACCGCGTTGACGGTGATGGTGTCCAGGAAGCCCTCATGGCCGAGCACGAATTCCTCGATGGCCACCGAATTGCCGTCGAACAGCCCGGAGCTCGCGGCGGCCTGCAGCAACTCCGGCTCACGGCCGATCCGGAAGGTGGCGGCCGCCCCGGCTCCGTCGCGGGGTTTCATGATGACCGGGTAGCCGACCTCTTCGACGAAGGCCTTCGCCTCCTCGTAGGACGACACTGCAGCCGAGGCAGCAGTGGGGATGCCGGCCTCCCGCAGGGCCTGCTTCATCGACGGCTTGTCCCGACACAGCCAGGCCGCCCGCACCGACGTCCCCGGAATCCCGCAGCGTTCCCGGACGCGGGCCGTGGGCATGATGTGCGACTCGATCGTCGCCTCGAGCCGATCCACCCAGCACTCGGCCTGCGCCATCCGCACCGCGTACTCCAGCGCGGCCTCATCGGTGACCGAACCGACGCGGTAGTGCCAGTCGATCGCTTGCCGCAACTCGTCGTCGTAGTGGTCGTAGTCGTATTCGCTGATGACCATCACGCGAGCGCCGACCCGTTTGAGTGCCAGCACGAACCGGCGTTGATAGTCCGGGAAACGGGGCTCGACGAACACGATGTTCACTCACCCAGCATGCTGCGACGGGACGGCGAATTCTCCCCGGGAGGTCACGGCTGGCCGTCGCCGGGTGCTGTCCGCCCCGCCGGGGCACTTGGTGAGAAGTTGTCCCGTTGGTGAGCGAAGGCACGCGTGCCTTTGCTCACCAACGGGACAACGTCTAACGAATCGGGTTTGAGCCGCCACCGCTGGCGCCAGTGGTCGCCGGACGGGGAGGCAGATCCCGTCACGGACACCCCAACTACCCTGATAACCGTGAAATCCTTCGATGGCCTCTGGGACGAACTGTCCGAGAAGGTCGCCACCGCCGACCCGTCCTCCGGAACCGTGCGCCTCGTGCAATCCGGGGTGCATGAGGTGGGCAAGAAGCTGGTGGAGGAGGCCGCCGAGGCGTGGATGGCCGCCGAGCACGAGACGCCGGAGCGCGCTGCGGAGGAACTGAGCCAGGTGCTCTACCACGTGCAGGCCATGATGCTCGCCGTCGGCGTGACGCCCGAGCACGTGGGGCGGTACCTGTGACCCTCAAGGTGGCGATCCCCAACAAGGGTCAACTCAGCGAGCCCGCGCGCGAGATGCTGCGCGAGGCCGGCTATCTGCGCTCGGCCGGGCAGCGGGAGCTGATGGTCCACGACCCCGACAACGAGGTGGACTTCTACTTTCTGCGGCCCAAGGACATCGCCACCTACGTGGGCAAGGGGACGCTGGATCTCGGCATCACCGGCCGGGACATGCTGGTCGACTCCGGTGCGCCGGTCACCGAGGTGATCGAGTTGGGCTTCGGCCACTCCACGTTCCGGCTGGCAGCCCCGGAGGGCGTCAGTGCGGTGGGCGGAAAACGGATCGCGACGTCGTATCCGGGTCTGCTGCGCGACTGGTTGGAGCGCACCGGAACCGAGGCTTCCGTGATCAAGCTCGACGGTGCGGTGGAGAACGCCGTGGGACTCGGTGTTGCGGACGCCGTCGCCGATGTGGTCGACACCGGGAACACCTTGCGGCAGGCCGGGTTGGTGGTCCTCGGGGATCCACTTCTGCGCAGCCAGGCGCTGCTGGTGCGGCCCGCCCACACGCACGGCAACGCGGCCGAAGAGACGTTCATCCGGCGCCTGCAGGGAGTGATCGTCGCGCGCGCCTACGTCATGGTCGAGTACGACATCACTGAGGAGTTGCTCGACGCCGCGTCCGCCATCACGCCGGGCCTGGAGTCGCCCACGGTCTCGCCGCTGCGGGAGGCGGGCTGGGTCGCGGTGCGGGCCATGGTCGAGCGGATCCGGGTCCACCAGGTGATGGACGAACTGTTCGAACTCGGCGGCCGTGCCATCCTCGTCACCGACATCCACGCCTGCCGCCTATGACGACACTCGCCGAGACGCTCGACGCGCTCGTGGACCCTGGGTCTGTGGAACCGATCGCCGTCCCGTTGCGCCCCGCCTCGGGAGAGTACGCCGCCAGCCTCGAGCGCGCCCGCGAGCGCAGCGGTGTCGACGAGTCGGTGCAGATCATGGTGGCAGCAGTGGACGGTCATCGGGTGCTCGTCATCGCCAGTGAGTTCGGCTTCCTCGCCGGTTCCGTGGGTCATTCCGCGGCCGATCGGGTGGTCGAGGGATACCGGCGCGCGACCGCGGAACGGCTGCCCGTGATCACGTTGCCGACCTCTGGCGGCACCCGGATGCAGGAGGGCACGGCCGCGTTCTTCCGCATGACCGACATCGCCCGGGCTGCACACGAGCACCTCGCCTCGGGGGCAGTGCGGATCGGATGGCTGCGCAACCCGACCACCGGCGGTGTCAAGGCGACGTGGGGGTCATACGCGGACGTCACCGCCGGGGAGCCCGGGGCGCTGCTGGGCTTCCTGGGTCCGAAGGTGTTCGAGGCGCTGCACGACGAGGCCTTCCCGCCGGTGCAGACCGCGGAGAACCTCGCCCGGGTGGGTGTGATCGACCAGGTCATCGCACTGCAGGATCTGCGCGCCTGGGTGACCCGGATCCTCTCGGTCACCGACGGCGTCGACGCGGCGGAATCGATCGGCAGCCCGCTGCCCGCCGGTGAGGTGGACGCCTGGGATGCGATCACCCTGACGCGGGATGCGGCACGCCCCGGCCCGGAAGCGGTCCTGGACCTGCTCACCGACCGCACGGAACTGCACGGCACCCACACCGGCGAGACGGGGACAGGCGTGCGGGTCGCGTTGGGCCGGATCCGGGGGCGCCGCGCCGTGGTCGTGGCGCAGGCACGACGGTCGGTGTCCCCGCAGGATCTGCGGCTCGCGCAACGAGGTCTGCGGCTCGCCCAGCGGGTCGGCCTGCCGGTGGTGACGATCGTCGACACGCCCGGTGGCGAGCTCTCGGGCCCGGCCGAGGAGGCCGCGATGGCCGGCGAGATCGCGAGGACCTTGCAGATGCTGGCAGGCCTGAGTGTCCCGACCGTGTCCTGCGTGATGGGGCAGGGCTGCGGTGGGGCCGCATTGGCACTGATCCCCGCGCGCACTGTGATCTGCATGGAGAACGGCTGGGTGTCGCCGTTGCCCCCCGAGGGGGCGTCGGTCATCAGCCATAGCACACCGGATCGGGCCGCCGAGATGTCGCGGGCGCAGGGGGTCGGTGCGTTGGCCCTGCACGACGCGGGGGTGGTCGACGTCGTCGCAGGTGAGGGCACGGACCTTCCCGCCGCAGTCGCGGACGTGATCGCTCGTGATTGGACCGCGCATGACGGACTTCGAAGGTGCCGACGTTCTGGTCACCCGTTTCCAGGGGGACACCGGGGAGGCCGACCCGCGCGTACGCGTGTTGATCGGCGACCCGGAGACCTATGCCGCCCAGCGCGAACTCGTCGACAGACTCGCGCAGGGCAGGCTGCTGATCCCGGTCGTGGCCAATCTGGACGAGAAGGACGCCGCCGGCGCGGACAAGCACAGCCACATGGCCACGGTCACCATCACCGACGAGCAAGGGCACAAAGCCCTGCTGTGCTTCACGGGGGTCGACTCCGTGGCACTGTGGCGCGCCGATGCCCGGCCGATCCCGGTGGCCGGGGTGGAGGCGGCGCAGGCCGCGCTGCAGGAGGACTGCACCGCACTGCTGATCGACATGGCCGGCCCGACCCGCTACGCGCTGGCCGGGACCGGCCTGTGGGCACTGGCGGCGGGAGGTCCGTGGCGCCATCCGCTGGACGAGCCCGAAGTCGCTGATGCGCTGTCCGCGGCACTGGCCGAAAGCGGCCTGATCGGCTCGTTCGAGGTGGACCCCTCCACAGTCGACGGGGTGGCGCTGGTACTCGAGGCGCCGGACCTGCAGAAGGCGCAAGCCTTGGCCCGGTCCTTGAGCGAGGCGCCCGCGGTCCGGGCCCGGGTCAGCCGGTTGGAGATCCGGCTACAGGACCGGTGAACTTCTCGCCCGGCCCCTTGCCGGGTGGATCCGGGACGATGGATGCTTCCCGGAATGCCCGCTGCAACGACGTCAGTCCATCACGCAGCGGCTTGGCATGAAATGTGCCGAGGTACGGGGTCGCCGCCACCAACAGGCCCGCGAGGGACTCGATCAGGGTTCGCGCCTCGTCGAGGTCGATCTCATCTGGATCCTCGCCGAGCCCGCATTTCACAGCAGCCGCGGTCATGAGGTGCACCGCCACGGTCGACACGACTTCCACGGCGGGTACGTCGGCGATGTCGCGTTCGGCGGCGGTGGGATCCATGGAGATCAGGATGTCACGGGCGGTCCCAGTCGTTGGTGCCTGCGGGCAGTCCTGCGCCAGGCGTGCGCTGGGTTCGTCGGACACGATCCGCGCGAGGTGAGAGGTTGTTCACCAGCGATGGAGTAGACACGCGCGGGTTCTCCAACGCGGTGAACAACCTCCGAACGACTGATCTGACCGCTGCGGGCAGTTGCTCGCTGAACAAGTGTCGAGGGTGTTCGGCGGGTGCTGCGGCGTGGACCAGGTGGACCTCGAGGTGCCCGATCGAGTCGGGCCAGCCCTGGCTGAGCGTCAAGTACGGCGGGCAGGCGGGGCACCTGTTCGGCGTGCTTCGCGCGCAGCGTCCCGGGCGCAGCGTCATCGTCAAGGTCAACCCGGATCGGGGGATCGGTCAGACCCTCATTCCCTGGATCGTGAGCGAGCGCGGCATCGCGCTGCCTGCGGCGTACGGGTCGTTCGCCGCGGCCGCGGAGACCAGTGACACCGGGCAGCGGGAACCAGCCGCCTACCTGTTGCCCGCCCTGCAGGGGGTTCTCCCGGCGGAGTTGGGGCGCTTCGAAGCCGACGGTCGGACGGCCCTCGTGCTCGAGGACCTCGGCGACATCGCGGGCCTGGACCCGAGTGGCTCGATCGATCGCTGGCCCACCGAGCAGATCGAGAAGGCGCTGCGGGCCGCGGCTGGATTCCACGCCGCCACCGCCGGCCATGACTACGCCTGGACGATCCAGCGGCCGAGCACGTCGACGATGCTGGCTGATACCGCTCTGTGGCGCGCGCTCCTGACCGATGCGGCCGCCCGGTTCCCCGACATCCTGCCGCCGGCGGCCCTGGCCCAGCGGCTCGAAACCGTGGACACCATCTCGCGGTGGCACCCCGCAAAGGACGTCATGCCCGGTTGCCTGGTCCACAACGACTTCAACCAGCGCAATGTGGGGTTCCGCGATTCCGGGGAGGTCGTGGTCCTCGACTGGGAACTGGCCCGGGTGAACACTCCGCAGCGAGACGTCGCCGAATTGCTGACGTTCACCCTCGACGCCCACACGCCGATCGACGAGTTGTTGCACCTGCTGGCTGTGCATTGGCAGGCGCTGGCCGACAACGGCATGCCCGTGGATCCGGAGGTGTACGCCCGGGCTGCCGCGGCGGAGTTCCGGGTTCAGTCCTTCGACCGGGTGGGGATGCAACTGGTGTTCGGGGCCGCGTTCGACCTGCCGTACTTGAAGCGGATCAACCGCACGGTGGACCATTTGGTGGGGCTGACGGAGGGAGTAGGCTCGGGCCACGTTACGGGGAATGGGGGAGTCCGACATGCGAGTCAGAGCAGCGGTGATTGGTGGCGCTTTGGGGCGGCTGCCCGACTCGGGACGGTTGCTCGTGCGGGTTCGGGATGGCGCTGGCAACTGGTCGAAGTGGAGGGGAGTGACATGACGAAGTCCATGAACGCGAAGTTGATACGTCCGGTCGTCGTGGGAGGTCTGGCCTTCGCCCTGGCGTCAGGGCTTGTCGCCTCAACCGCCCACGCAGCGGACCCGCCCCGGTCTACACGGGCACGATCACTGACGCGTACCTCTGGATGCCTCAGCGCCGACTCAGAGTCTCGGCCGTGATAGGCGAGATCGCCGTGGTCGCGAAATCCCACCAGGAGCACTGAAGAATGCTCGACACGGAGGTCGGCTGGTACATGGTCGAAG
The DNA here is from genome assembly GCA_963733395.1 of uncultured Actinomycetota bacterium. Lineage (GTDB taxonomy): Bacteria > Actinomycetota > Actinomycetes > S36-B12 > UBA10799 > JADKAV01. The sequence goes on along the minus strand of CAVTCZ010000011.1, from coordinate 56,996 downwards.
GGTCTCTCGATCGGCGGCGGCTGATGTGTGGGTGCTGCCAAGAGCAGTGCGCCTACCGGGGACCAGCCGGAGTCGTGCCGCCGTCGAGTGCGGCTGTCGACGGTCGCGCCGCTGTACTCGGGAGCCCCGCGCTGCCGCAGGCGCCTCATGGATGAATCCCTGGATCAACCTTGACTGCCGCTGACCTCCGCAAGCAGGGAGGCACCCTGCATTGAAGGCGCTGCTCTCACCGAGCATCACGGCCAATGCCGGCCGACTACACGGCATCGATCTCGACTGGAATGCGGGCCGCTGGGGACGCGCAACCTGGACATTGCCTGTTGTCGTGCTTCCGCCGTCCACTGATCCGGGACGACCGGCGGGCATCTCCATCGATGATGGCGCTGACTTCGCCAATACCCCAAGGGTCAGACTGTGGCTGGGATGGGACGGTCTTGTGGATCGGGTGAAGGTCTCCAACGACGGCGGTTTCGCGCCGTCCAAGACCAAGGAGATCAAGCTTCGCGAGAGGGGCCCGCTTGACTGGACCCTCGTCGAGCTGGCGGCCGAACGGATCCCTCGCACGGTCTACGTGAAGTACCACTACGTTGCCGAGTGGCTGGCAGAAGCAGACCTACTCCGACGACATCATCCTGGACACGGTCAAGCCCGAGGTCGTGTCGGCGTCGCTGGGTGGTTCCGGGACAGCGACGCTGGCTGCGGCTCAAGCGGACGCTGCGGGTGCAGCGCCAAGGACAACAAGTCGGGCATCGCGTCGATGCAGGTTTCGGTCGGGCAAGCCGAAGAAGAAGGCGAAGGTCGTGAAGTTCCGCAAGGCCGTCAAGGTCGCCGGGTCAGGACGGGTCTTCGTGCGTGTTCGAGACGGCGCCGGCAACTGGTCGCAGTGGCGGAGCCGCGGGCTGATCAGAGCCTTCTGCTCCGCGGTCCAACTCACGCTGACCACCGGCGACTTGGCTATCACCCCGCCGGTCTCGCCGAGCACCAGCACCCGGTAGCGCCCGAGGCCGGGCTGGTAGCCCTCGACGTCGTCGGTGATCTTCCCCGACTTGGGCACCCGGAACGTATCGAAGCCCACCCAGGCGGCGTAGCCCCGCACCTGGATGCGAACCCGCTTGCCCTGCGCCTTTGCTGCTGGCGTCACCGTGATCGTGTACGGGATGTCCTCGCCGACCGGTGCGCTGGTTGCAGAGATCCTCAGTACCGGGTTCAGCGTCGACGCGGTGGCCGGGCCGGGGGTCAGGGCCAGGACCGCTCCGACGGCGCAGATGATGACTGCAGTTCTCATGACTCCTCCCAGTCCAGTCTGCGCCATCAGGTCGTGGCTGCGCCTCGCCAGCGGCCGGGTCCGAAGGATTGATCCGCTCTTGGGGAGCGGACGTCGTTCCGGTTTCGAGCTCCCGACTGCGCCTTGTGGCCCCTCTTCGAGGCGCGGTTGGGGTTCTGCGGCGCACTCCTGCTAGCCTGGGAAGGTCGAAACCTCGACACCTGTGCAAGCGGAACGTCCGTTCCCACCTCCCGGATCGCAGTCCGGTGGTCATGCGGGTACCTGATCCTCAGGTGCGCCTTTCCGTTTGCCAACGCAACGAAGGAGGCGCCTCATCAGCGAAGAACCACGCGTCAACGACCGCATTCGGGTTCCGGAAGTCCGCCTGGTCGGACCGGCCGGCGAGCAGGTCGGCATCGTCCGAGTGGAAGACGCCCTGCGACTGGCAGCGGAGTCCGACCTCGACTTGGTGGAAGTGGCCCCGATGGCCAAACCGCCCGTGTGCAAACTCATGGACTACGGCAAGTACAAGTACGAGACCGCCCAGAAAGCACGCGAAGCCCGCCGCAACCAGACCCACACGGTCATCAAGGAGATGAAACTCCGGCCGAAGATCGACAAGCACGACTATGAGACCAAGAAGGGTCACATCGAGCGCTTCCTCGGTCAGGGCGACAAGGTCAAGGTGACCATCATGTTCCGGGGCCGGGAGCAGTCCCGTCCGGAACTGGGGTTCCGTCTCCTCACCCGCCTCGCGGACGACGTTGAATCGTTGGGATTCGTAGAAGCAGCGCCGAAGCAGGACGGCCGCAACATGATCATGGTCCTCGCCCCGCACCGGAAGAAGACCGGTCGAGGCGAGCAGGCCTGAGGACATAGGAGAGAACATGCCCAAGATGAAGACCCACAGTGGCGCGAAGAAGCGCTTCAAGAAGACCGGCAAGGGCAAGATCATGCACGAGCAGGCCAACAACCAGCACATGTACGAGCAGAAGAGTTCGCGCCGCAAGCGTCGTCTGGACATCGACCAGACGCTCAGCCCGGGCGACAACAAGATCGTGAAGCGCCTGCTGGGTCAGCGCTGAGGAGGAATGACAGATGGCACGTGTGAAGCGCGCAGTCAACGCGCACAAGAAGCGTCGCGAAACCCTGGACAAGGCCAGTGGCTACCGGGGGCAGCGCTCCCGGTTGTACCGCAAGGCCAAGGAGCAGTTGCTTCACTCCGGGGTCTACGCCTATGACCACCGCAAGGACCGCAAGGGCGACTTCCGCCGCCTGTGGATCCAGCGGATCAATGCCGCCGCCCGCGCGAACGGCATGACCTACAACCGGTTCATCCAGGGCCTGCGCCTTGCCGGTGTCGAGGTCGACCGGCGCATGCTGGCCGAGCTCGCGGTGAACGACGAGAAGGCCTTTGCCACGCTGGTGGAGACCGCCAAGGCGGCTCTGCCCTCCGCGGCCTGAGGCGCATGACCACGAACGGCCCGTCCTCGGTCAGATCAGACCGGGTGCGGGCCGTTCGCCGTCTCTGGAAACGGTCGGGCCGGGCGAAGGCCGGGCGTTTCCTGGTGGAGGGCATGCAGGGGGTGCGGGAGGCGTTGGCCTGGCATCCCGAGGCCGTCGAGACGGTGTACAGCGTGGAACCGATGGCCGGCGCGACGGTGGTGCCCGAGGACGTGCTGGCCGCGATGTCCGAAACCGTCAATCCGCAGGGTGTGCTTGCCGTGTGCCGGTTCCTACCGTTCACCGCCCCGGTTGAGCCACAATTGGTCGTCGTGCTGCACGATGTGCGTGACCCGGGCAACGCCGGCACCATCCTGCGGACCGCCGACGCCGCCGGTGCGGACGCGGTGTACTTCACCGGTGACTCAGTCGATCCGTACAACGGCAAGTGCGTGCGGGCCACCGCCGGGTCGTTGTTCCACGTGCCGTTCACGGTCTGTGCCTTCGAGGAGATCCCCACCGAGGGTCTGCAGGTCCTCGCGACCTCCAGTGCGGGCTGCCAGCGGCATTTGCGCGATGTCGATCTGACGCTGCCGACGCTCGTGGGTCTTCGGCAACGAGGCGCACGGCCTGCCGGACTTGGGCTCTCCCACCGTGTCGATTCCGATCTTCGGCGCTGCGGAGTCGCTGAACCTGGCGAGGGCGGCCGCGGTCTGCCTGTACGCCAGCGCCTTGGCCCAGAGTCGGTGATGAGCCGCTGGCGCCGCAATCCGCGTTAGCGGCGAGGACAGCCGTTAGTCTCGGGTCCAGCGGTTAGTCGGAAGTCCGTGTCTGGGACTAACGCCTGTCCTTTGCGCTAACGCCTGTCCGCGAGACTAACGCGAGCGGCCCGGCCGCACCAAGCCGCCGACCACCCAACGGGGCGTGACCAGCAACCGCGCAACAGTCGCGGCGCGGTGGGGGCGACCGCCAGCCGCGAACCGCCCCGGGTCAGCGGGAGCCCTCCTCCTGCAGATCCAGCCACCGCATGATCCCCGCGACGTTCGCTTGGGTCCCTGACAGCGCCTCCTGCTTGGCGAGCAACTCCTGCTCGGCGTACAAACGCGGGTGCCGGGCGCGGTCACGTTCGGCCACCATCGCCACCGCGTGATCCATGTCGGGCGTCACCGCCCGGGCCACGCGCACGGCATCCACCCAGGCGTGCAACTCGTCCACTGAGGCATCCAGCGTCTCGTCGATGTCGGTCACCGGACCGAAGTGGCTGAAGAGCAAACGGGTCGGCCGCACGTCCCGCATCGCCGCCAGCGAGCTCAACGTCAGGTCGAGGTCGAAGTCCGGCGGGGGAGTCGCCGGACGGACGTCTGCGGTCTCAGGCACGTACACCCCTGCGGCGTCGCCGGTGTAGAGGTCGCCGGTCGCCGAGTCCACCAGCCCGATGTGGTGCGAGGCATGTCCCGGGTTGTGGAACGCTGCCAGCGAGCGGCCGTCTCCCAGGTCCACCGACCCCCGCTCACCGATCGCGACGATGCGGGCGGCGTCGGTCGGCCGCAGATCCCCGAACAACCGATCCATGATGTCCCCGAAGACCCGATGGGCGCTCGCCACCAGGCGACTGGGGTCGGCAAGGTGCCGCGCGCCGCGTTCCTGCACCACTACGTGAGCATGAGGGAACGCCTCCGCGAGGTCCCCGACGCCGCCGGCATGGTCCAGATGGATGTGGGTCACGACGATCGTCGCCAGATCCTCAGGGCCGATCCCGAGCCGGGCCAGTTGCTCAACGACGATCGGCGCGGAGCGCGCGGTGCCCGTCTCCACCAGGCACGGCTTGGACCCGCGGATGAGGTAGGACGACGTGATCGACTCGTAGCCGCCCATCCGGGTGTCCATCATGAAGACGTCGTTTCCAAGGTCGACCGTGTCCGCGTGCATGTGGCCATCCTGCACCCGCAAAGCCGGTTGTGACCGACCAATAGAATCGAGGGGTGTCCGCTCCCAACAAGAACTTCGACCCGGTCATGCCCGCCGCGCTCGACCCCGCCAACCTGCAGACCCAGGTCGACCGTGCGCTTGCGGCCATCGCCGACGCTGCCGACCTGGCGACCCTCAAGCAGGTCCGGATCGAGCACACGGGAGACCGCTCGCCGTTGGCGCTGGCCAACCGTGAGATCGGTGCCCTCCCACCCAGCGCGAAGGCTGAGGCCGGCAAGGCGGTTGGGGCCGCACGCGGGGCCGTCAACCAGGCGTTGAAGGCGCGGGAGGCCGAACTCAAGCAGGCGGAGCGCGAGCGCATCCTCACCGCCGAACGGGTCGACGTCACGATGCTCAACGACCGCGAGCCGGTCGGCGCCCGCCACCCGATCCACACCATCAGCGAGCACATCGCGGACGCCTTCATCTCCATCGGGTACGGCGTCGTCGAGGGACCCGAACTCGAATCCGAGTGGTTCAACTTCGACGCGCTGAACATCGACCGCGACCACCCGGCGCGCACCATGCAGGACACGTTCTTCGTCGGTGCGCCGGACAGCGGCGCCGTTCTGCGCACCCACACCTCGCCGCTGCAGATCCGCACGTTGCTCGACCAGGCGCCACCGGTCTACGTGGTGTGCCCCGGGCGGGTGTACCGAACCGACGAACTCGATGCGACCCACACCCCGGTCTTCCATCAGGTCGAGGGGCTGGCGGTGGACAAGGGCTTGAGCATGGTGGACCTGAAGTCCACCCTCGACTGGTTCGCGGCCACGATGTTCGGGGAGGGCATCGTGACCCGGTTGCGTCCGAGCTACTTCCCCTTCACCGAACCGAGCGCCGAGGTCGACCTGCAGTGCTTCGCCTGCCGGGGTGAGAGCGTCGGCAACCCCGACCGCCCGTGCCGGACATGTTCCTCGGAGGGCTGGATCGAGTGGGGCGGCTGCGGCATGGTCAACCCGCGCGTCCTGCAGTCCTGCGGCATCGACGCCGACGAGTACACCGGCTTCGCCTTCGGGATGGGCATCGAACGGACCTTGATGTTCCGCCACGGGATCACCGACATGCGCGACCTCGTCGAGGGCGACGTCCGCTTCACCACGGCCTTCGGGATGGACAGCTGATGCGCGCACCGCTGAGTTGGATCAAGGAATACGCTGCGCTCCCCGACGGGGTGACGGCGCGCGACGTGGCCGAGAAGCTGATCGGTGTCGGTTTGGAGGTCGAGACCGTCGACGAGGTCACGGTCACCGGCCCGCTGCTCGTCGGACGGGTACTCGAGATCGAGGAACTGGCCGAGTTCAAGAAGCCGATCCGGTACTGCCAGGTGGACGTCGGGGACGAGGTCCGCGGAATCATCTGCGGGGCGACGAACTTCGCCGTGGGTGACCTGGTGGCCGCTGCGCTGCCCGGGGCGGTGCTGCCCGGCGGCTTCGAGATCAGCGCCCGCAAGACCTACGGCCACGTCAGCGACGGGATGCTCAGCTCCGGCCGGGAACTCGGGATCAACGACGAGTACGACGGGATCCTGGTGCTGTCCGAGGGTGAGGTGGGCCAGGATGCCGGCCCGGTGCTGGGCCTCGACGACGCCGTGCTGGACATCGCCGTGACCCCGGATCGCGGGTACTGCCTGTCCATCCGGGGGATCGCCCGGGAAGCCGCGCTGGCCTTCGACGTCGCTTTCACCGACCCCGTGTCGCTGGTGCCGGACCTGCCGGCCGACGGTCCGCAGCACCCGGTGGACCTGCAGTTCGGCGCTGACCGGTTCACCGCACGCACCCTGTCCGGGATCAACCCCGACGCCCCCAGCCCGGCGTACATGGTGCGGCGCCTCAACCAGTGCGGGATGCGCCCGGTCAGTCTGACCGTGGACATCACCAACTACGTGATGCTGGAGTTGGGGCAGCCGCTGCATGCCTTTGACGCGGACAAACTCGCCGGGGCGATCCAGGTCCGGCGTCCGGCGTCCGGGGAGCACCTCGAGACACTGGATCACGTACGGCGTGATCTCGATGCCGACGACATCGTGATCGCCGACGACTCCGGTGCTGTCGCGCTGGCAGGCGTCATGGGCGGGCTCACCACCGAGATCGACGACGACAGCACCCACGTGGTGCTGGAGGCTGCGCACTTCGCCGCCACCCAGGTCGCGGCCACCTCCCGCCGGCACAAGCTGTCGTCGGAGGCGTCCCGGCGATTCGAGCGCGGCATCGACGACGACCTCGCGCTGGCTGCCTCGAACCGCGCGGCGGCCCTGTTCGCGGAACTCGCCGGGGCCACGATCGGCGGGCTGGTCGACATCGATCGCCGCACCGGATCCGAGCCCGTCACGCTGCCGCTGGATCTGCCGACCCGCATCGTGGGCGTCGAGATCCCGGCCGAACAGGTGCGCGGCATCCTGGCCCGGATCGGGTGCACCGTGGTCGGAGAATCGGTGACGGTCCCCACCTGGCGCCCGGACCTGACCGCCCCGATCGACCTCGTCGAAGAGGTGGCGCGGGTGGTCGGCTACGACAAGATCCCGTCCCGCGGGCCGGCCATGGGTACGGGTGCGGGCCTGGGTGAACACGATCGCCTCCTGCGTCAGGTGCGCCGCCGTCCGGCTGAGCTCGGCCTCGTCGAGGTCCTCAGCTACCCGTTCGTCGGGGAGTCGGAACTGGATGGCTTGGGTCTGCCGACCGACGACCCGCGCCGGGTCTCGGTGCGACTGGCCAACCCGCTGCGCGACGAACAGCCGTTGATGCGCACGACGCTGCTGCCCGGCTTGCTCAACACCGCGCGCCGGAACGTGGCACGCGGCACGGAATCACTGCACCTGTACGAGTACGGGCAGGTGTTCCGGGACGTCGCGGAGATCAGCGCGCCGGTCGCCCAAGCCGGCAGCCGGCCCTCTGAGGACGTGCTCGAGGCGATGCTCTCGGCGCTACCGCGGCAGCCCGAGCACGCGGCCCTGCTGCTGTGCGGCGACTGGTCCCGGGCTGGCTGGTGGGGCCCCGCCCGGGCCGCCGACTGGTCGGACGCGATCCGGTTGAGCCAGAAGGTGGCTGAGACCGTGGGGGTGACCCTCGAGGTCGCGGAGGATGTGCACGCTCCGTGGCACCCGGGACGGTGTGCGCGGCTGTCGGCGGACGGCCTGACTGTGGGCCACGCGGGGGAACTGCATCCCGACGTCGTGGCCGCATACGGCCTGCCCGCGCGCAGCAGCGCGGCCGAACTGGACCTCTCGGTGCTGCTGGAGTTGGCCTCGCCGGTGGCCCCGGCGCCGCGGGTGTCGACCTTCCCGGTCGCCAAGGAGGACGTGGCGCTGGTGGTCGATGAACAGGTCAGCGCCGAGTCGCTGCGGCGTGCCCTGGGCGACGGCGGCGGCGACTTGCTCGAGAGTGTGCGCCTGTTCGACATGTACTCCGGACCGCAGGTGCCGGAGGGGAAGAAGTCGCTGGCGTTCTCGCTGCGGCTGCGGGCGTCCGACCGGACCCTGACCGACGAGGACATCGCGGCGGTGCGCGAGGGTGCCTTGGCCGCTGCCGGGGCGTTGGGCGCGGTCCTGCGGGGCTGACGGGCTTCGGGTCAACGGCGCCGGAGCGCCGGGTGAGCGGTTGTCCCGTTGGTGAGCGAAAACACGCGTGTCTTTGCTCACCAACGGGACAACGTCTAACCAACCGCCTGGGGCCGTGCCGCCGCACCCCTCGCCGCCGGCCGCACCCCTCCGCCGGGGTGAACCGCGGCGGCCGACCCCGGCCTCGCAGGACCGTCGGCGGTACTCTGGAGGTGCACACTGGACGGCCGGGGAAACACGGCCGGGTGGATGCCACCGGCGACCACCGAGTCGGTGCGGGGAGGCGTCATGAGGTTCCATCGATCGCTGGCGATCAGTGCGATCACCCTGCTCGGCATGGTCGGCTCATCTCCGGGCCTGGCGGTACCGCCCGCCGACTCCGGGCCGACGCACACGCTGGCGGCGCCGGTCACGGTCTCCGTCAGCCCCACCGGCTTGCAGATCGTGGCGGCAGTGTCACGCACCGGCCGCTACATCCTCGGTTCCCCGGTGGAGTACGGCCGGGTTCACCTGCGCGATCTGGAGACGGACACCCTGATCAAGCGCTTGCCGAAGGGAGCCGGCGGACCGTCGATGAGCGACAACGGCCGCTACGTGTCCTACTCGCTGCCGGTCGGGGACTGGGGGCGCCGCAAGGTACTGGTCTATGACCGGCGGACCGGTCGGACCAAGGAGGCGACGACCAAGACCAACGGCTCCACGTTGCGTCCCTCCTGGCGCAACCGCTGTACCGAACCCCTGTGTGAGGAGGACCAGAAGCTGGTCTACTCCCCGCAGTTGGCCGGGGGTCAGATCTCCGGGAACGGACGGTACGTGACGTTCTGCGCCAACTTCCGCAAGCCTGCCCGGATCGACCTGTACGTCAAGGACCTGCGCAGCAAGCGCCTGCAGTCGTTCAAGGGCGCCTGCCAGCCCCTGGTGGCCGAGGGTGACACCGAGTACGTGCAGGCTCCGACGGTGTCCGAGGACGGCAACACGATCCTGCTGGCCGGTCGGCTGGTGTCCTACGAGGACGGCAACACCTGGGAGCCGGGCCGGGCGCTGTTCGACCGCAGCCGGCTGGTCGAGATCGGTGGGGTCGGCAACACCATGACCCGCGATGGGCTGACCCTGACCATCAACGGTGCGTTCACGGGCACGGACGAGGGCACCCCGGTGGGAGTGGCGTGGTACGACGTCGCGACCGGGACCAGTGTCCCGGCTGACCCGCCGACTCTGCGGATGAACCTCAAGAACTCATCGCGGGACGGCCGGTACGTGCTCTGGAAGCAGGACTACGTCGCACCCTTGCAGATCCGTGACCGCACATCGGCGATCGACTACGACCTGCAGGCGGCGCTGGAAGCCGCCGGCTACGCGCTGGATTCCACCGCGGGGGCTGTGGGCAACGGCTTCGTCTGGGGGCACTCGGACGCCAAGTCGGCCCTCAGCGGTGACGGTCAGGTGGCGTTCGTGAGGACGACTGTGGGCATAGTCGCGATCCGCTGGACGCCGTAGCGCAAGCCCGGTTACAGCAGCTCTTCCTCGTCGAGGTCCTCGATCGTGACCTCGCCGGCGAGAACCCGGCGCAGGATCTTGCCGGTGGCGTTGCGCGGCAACTCGTCGATGCGGCGCACCTCCCGGGGGCGGTGGTGGGGCCCCAGGTTCTCGCGGGCCCACTCGAGCAGTTCCTCATCGGCCAGCGTCTCGTCGATGACCACGACATGGGCGATCAGCACCGACCCGTAGACCGGGTCGGGTCGTCCTGTGACGGCCACGTCCGCCAGTGCGGGATGCTCGCGGAGCACCGACTCGACCTCCGTCGGGTGCACATTCTCGCCACCGGTGATGACCATGTCGTCGGCCCGGCCCTTGATCGTCAAACGCTCCTGGTCGTCGATGCAGCCGATGTCCCCGGTCGCAACCATGCCCTTGACGCTCCCGCGGGAACCGTCCGAGGCGTACTCGGGGATCGATGTGCGGCTGCGGACGTAGATGCGCCCGTCGGTGCCACGCGGCACTGTGCGGCCCCTCCGGTCGAAGACGTCGACCCGGACCCCGGGCATCGCGCGTCCGGCCGTCTGCGGATCGTCGCGCAGGTCCTCGGGTGTCGCAATCGTGGCGTATGCGGCCTCGGTCGTCCCGTAGAGGTTGTACAGCACGTCTCCGAAATCGTCCATGAACTGCGTGGCCAGGTTCCCGGGGATGGCAGAGCCGGACACGGCGACGCAGCGCACCGATGAGAAGTCGTAGGCGCGCTTCGTCGCCTCCGGCAGGTCGACCATGCGCTTGAGGGTCACCGGCACGGTGATGAGGGTCTCGACCTCGTAGGCCTGGGCGAGGGCGAGGATCCGCTCGGGGTCGGGGTGCCGCAGCAGGATCTGGGTGTTGTCCATGACCGTGGCCATGCGGTGGTGCATCCAGCCCCACGCGTGGAACATCGGCGCGGCGATCAGCGTCGTGGATCCCAGGCGGGTCGGGAAGGCATGCAGCAGTGCCGCGACCGAGTCGAGCGGAGCCGTTGTCCGGGAGGCGCCCCGCAGGGGTCCGCCGGTGGTGCCACTGGTCAGGATCACGTGTTTCGAGGCCTTTCGCGGCGGCGTCACGTCACCGCTCCAGGGCATGCAGTCCAGCAGTGGGATGCCGGCCGGGTCGTCCAGGCCGAGGCTCAGCACATCGCCCGGGCAGAAGCCGTCGAACTCGCGGTCGTGGATCAACATCGTGATGTCATGGGCCGCGCAGACGGCGCTGACCTGTTCCGGGGTCGAGCCGGTGTTGAGGTACACGAGATCGGCGCCGGTGCGCGAGACCGCGACGATCGTCTCGGCGTACGCCCGGGAGTTCCGGCCCAGGATCCCGACCGTGGTGCCGGGTTGCGCGCCGCGGTCCAGCAGGGAGTTGGCGAGCACCGTGGTGCGGTACTCGGCCTCGGCGAAGGTGATCTCCTCGGTCTGCGGGTCGTCGACGTCGACGATGGCCACGGCCTCGGCGTCACGTACCGCTCCCAGCGAGAATCCCAGCGCCGGCGTCGTACCCCATTTGCGGAAGGCCCCGAGCATGCGGGTCGCGATCACGGGGTTGCGCGGGCGGGCCAGTCCGGACCGCAGGGCGCCGAACGTTCCGGCCTTCGCGATGTCCGCGGCGTCGGCCACGCTGCGCAGCGGGTCCAGGGGACGCATGCGACCATCTTGGCGCAGCGGGTTCCGGGGGCCGCCACCGCATCTATGCGTGTATGCGTATAGAGTCGGCACATGGTTTCGGTGGGAGTGCTCGGTGCCTCCGGCTACGGCGGCGGCGAACTGTTGCGGCTGCTCGCCGACCATCCGGAACTGCACGTCGAGCAGGTGTGGGCGAATGCCTCCGCCGGACAGACGGTCGGTGCGTTGCACCCACATGTGGCGGACCTGTCCGACCTCCAGGTCGAGGCCTTCGACCCGGCAGCGGTCGCCGTCGACTTCGTGTTCATGGCTCTGCCCCATTCGCAGTCGGCGCAGTACGCCGCCATGTTGTCGACGCCGGTCGTGGACCTGGGTGCGGACTTCCGGCTCGCCGACCCGCAGAAATGGGAGCACTACTACGGTGGCGCGCACGCGGGCACCTGGACCTACGGCCTGCCGGAACTGCCGGGCCAGCGCGACCTCATCGCCTCCTCCAAGACCGTGGCCAATCCCGGGTGCTACGCGACGGCGATCGCCCTGGCGGCCGCACCCCTGGTGGCCGCCGGCGTGATCGATGGCAGCCAGATCGTGGTGGTCGCGGCCAGTGGCACCAGTGGTGCCGGTCGCAGCCCGAGCGTGCCGCTGCTCGCCAGCGAGGTCACGTCCGGCGTTCGGGCGTACAAGGTGGGCGGCGTGCACCAGCACACCCCCGAGATCGAGCAGACCCTCGGCCATGGCGCCCGCATCAGCTTCACGCCGCTGCTCGCCCCGATGTCCCGCGGGATCCTCGCGACCGTCACCGCCCCGCTGGCCCCGGACACCGATCCGGCCGCTGTTGGGCAGGCTTTGGCCGATGCCTATTCCGACGAGACCTTCGTCCGGGTCCTTCCGCCGGGCCAGTGGCCCGCCACACAGATGACGCTGGGCACCAACGCCGCCGTCCTGCAGTGGGCCCACGACGAGCATGCGGACCGGGTGATCGTGTGCAGCGCCATCGACAACCTCGGCAAGGGCGCAGCCGGACAGGCCATCCAGAACGCCAACCTGATGCTCGGCCTGCCGGAAGCAACCGGCCTGACGGTCAACGGTGTGGCGCCATGAGCGTGACGTTCCCGCGCGGTTTCCGGGCGGCCGGCGTGACGGCCGGACTGAAGGCATCTGGCAAGGCCGACGTGGCAGTGGTGGTGAACGACGGTCCGCGCTGGGACGCGGCCGGGGTCTTCACCCGCAACCGGATCCAGGCCGCGCCGGTGTTGTGGTCACGGCAGGTCCTCGCCGACGGCCGGTTGCGGGCCGTGGTGCTCAACTCCGGCGGCGCCAACGCGTGTACCGGTCCCGAAGGATTCGCCGATACCCACCACACAGCGGAAGCAGCAGCCGCTGCCCTGGACATCGGACCCATCGACGTGGCGGTCTGTTCCACCGGGCTGATCGGCGAGCGGCTGGACATGCCGAAACTGCTCGCCGGATTGCAGCATGCCCTGTCCGTGGCCGATGCCACCGGCGGACCATCGGCTGCCGAGGCGATCATGACCACCGACAGCGTGCCGAAGACGAGCACGTTCGAGGCCGGGTACCGCATCGGCGGGATGGCCAAGGGTGCGGGCATGCTCGCCCCGGGGATGGCGACCATGCTCTCGGTGATCACGACGGACGCAGTCATCGACGCCGCGATGCTCGACGAGGTGTTCCGGGCGGCTGTGGCCAAGACCTTCGACCGCGTGGATGCCGACGGCTGCATGTCCACGAACGACACGGTGATCGTCATGGCCAGCGGAGCCAGTGGCGTGCCCGCCGACGAGGCCTTCGCCGCCGGGCTGCTGGCGGTGTGCGCAGACCTCAGCCGGCAACTGGCGGCGGACGCGGAAGGTGCCAGCAAGCTCATCGACGTCACCGTCGTCGGGGCAGCCTCCGAGTCCGATGCGGAATCCGCCGCCCGGGCCGTGGCCCGCAGCGCGCTGTTCAAGTGCGCCATGTTCGGCGAGGACCCCAACTGGGGCCGGGTGCTGTCGGCTGTCGGCACCACGGACGCCGCCTTCGACCCGTTGCGCATCGACGTCGGCATCAACGGCGTGCAGGTGTGCCGGGACTCCGGGCCCGGTGAACCCCGGGACCTGGTCGACCTGTCCGCGCGAGAGATCGAGGTGGTCATCGACTTGCACGCCGGTGCCGCCACCGCGACCATCGTGACCACCGACTTGACCACGGACTACGTGCACGAGAACTCGGCGTACTCGACATGACCGACATCGAAACCGCCACCACGCTGGCAGGAGCTCTGCCGTGGCTGAAGAGGTGGCACGGACAGACCGTCGTCATCAAGTACGGCGGGAACGCCATGACCGACGACGCCCTGCGCGCGGCCTTCGCCGAGGATGTCGTGTTCTTGAAGCTGGCCGGCATCAAGCCCGTCATCGTGCACGGTGGCGGTCCGCAGATCACCGACATGCTCAGCCGGCTGGATGTTCCCACCGAGTTCGTGGACGGTCGCCGGGTCACCACCCCGGAGGTCATGGACGTCGTGCGCATGGTCCTGATCGGCCAGGTGCAGCGGGAGTTGGTGAGCCTGATCAACGCCCACGGGCCCTACGCGGTCGGCGTCAGCGGCGAGGACGCGCACCTGCTGACAGCAGAGGCCCGCAGTGAAGCGCTGGGCCTGGTCGGGGAGATCACCGAGGTGCGTCCAGAATTCGTCCACACCCTGCTCGAGGATGACCTCATCCCGGTGGTCTCCACAGTCAGCCGCAGTGAGGACGGGCGGACCTACAACGTCAACGCGGATTCCGCGGCAGCGGCGCTGGCGGTGGCCCTGGGCGCGGTGAAACTTGTGATCCTCACCGACGTCGCCGGGCTCTACCGCGACTGGCCCACCTGCGAGGACTTCGTGTCCCACATCACCCCGGATGAGCTGCGGGCCCTATTGCCCGAACTGGACACCGGGATGCTGCCCAAGATGGAAGCCTGCCTGACTGCCCTCGACGGTGGTGTCACCCGGGCGCACGTCGTCGACGGCCGGATTGCGCACGGGGTGCTGGTGGAGGTCTTCACCGACTCCGGCATCGGCACAATGGTGGTGGACGAATCATGAGTGCCTCTCAGATGTGGACCGATCGCTGGCAGGCGGTGATGTCGAACAACTACGGCACGCCGCCGGTCACGATCGTGCGCGGCGAGGGCGCTGTGGTCTGGGACGCCGACGGCCGGGCGTACCTCGACATGGTCGCGGGCATCGCGGTCAACGCATTGGGCCACGCGCATCCCGCGGTGCAACAGGCCGTGACCGAGCAGATGTCGGCGTACGGGCACACCAGCAATCTGGCCATCCACCCGGTGGGCGTCGAACTCGCCGAACGACTGATCGCACTGGCCGGCCGACCGGGCCGGGTGTTCTTCTGCAACTCGGGCACCGAGGCCAACGAGGCCGCGTTCAAGGTCGCCCGCCTGACCGGCAAAGTAGGAGTCCACGCCGCCGAGGGTTCCTTCCACGGCCGCACCATGGGTGCGTTGTCCCTGACCGGCCAGCCGGCCAAGCGGGAGCCCTTCGAACCCCTGGTTCCCGGCGTGCAGTTCTACGAGTACGGCGACCTGCCGGAGCCCGGGCCCGACTCCGCCGCGATCATCGTCGAGCCGATCCAGGGGGAGGCGGGTGTCATCCCGGCGCCCGCGGGCTACCTGGCGGCACTGTCCGAGCTGGCGCCCCTGCTGATCGTCGACGAGGTCCAGACCGGTATCGGTCGCACCGGGGCGTGGTTCGGCTACCAGCGCGATGGCATCGCCCCGGACATGGTCACGCTGGCCAAGGGTCTGGGCGCCGGGCTGCCGATCGGTGCGCTGCTCACCTTCGGCGACACCGCCGAGTTGCTGGCCCCGGGGCACCACGGATCCACGTTCGGCGGCAACCCCGTGGCGTGCGCCGCAGCGCTGGCGGTGCTCGACGAGATCGAGTCGCAGGACCTCCTCGGGCACGTCACGACGGTGGGGAAGAGGATCCGCACGACCCTCGGCGCGACAGCCGGGGTCGACGAGGTGCGCGGACGCGGGCTGATGCTCGGTGTTGTCCTGGATCGGCCGGACGCCAAGACCGTCGAGGTGCGCTGCCGGCAGGCGGGGGTGCTGGTCAACGCGATCGGCGACCAGGTGATCCGACTGGTGCCGCCGTTGATCCTCACCGAGCAGCAAGCCGACCAGGCCTGCACGGTGCTGGCGGAGGCGATCGCCGGATGAGCATCTTGAACACCCGGGCCGCGCGCCGGGAACTCATCGTGGACATCATCCGCGGTGGCGCCGTGGCGTCGCAGTCCGATCTCGTCGAACTGCTGCGGGAGCGCGGGATCGACGTCACCCAGGCCACCGTGTCGCGCGACCTGGACGAGCTCGGCGCGGTCAAGGCGATGTCCGCCGACGGCCGGCTGCTCTACGGGGTTCCCGCCGAAGGTGGGGAGGAAAGGCTGCAGGCCGACGAGCTCGAGGACATCAACCAGCGGCTGATCCGTGTGGCTGAGGACACCATGGTGTCGATCCGGCACAGCGGGAACCTGGTGGTCCTGCGCACCCCGCCGGGGGCCGCCCAGTACCTGGCCAGTGCCTTCGACCATTCCCACCTGCAGGACGTCATCGGCACGATCGCCGGCGACGACACGATCATGCTGGTCGTCGCGGAGACCAGCACGGGCGCGGCAGTGGCCGACCGCCTGCAACAACTCATCAAGAACCGTCGATAGAGGAGAACGACATGTCAGACAGAGTGGTGCTCGCCTTCAGCGGCGGTTTGGACACCTCGGTGGCGATCGGGTGGATCAAGGAGCAGACCGGCGCCGAGGTCATCGCCATGGCCGTCGACGTCGGCCAGGGCGGCGAGGACATGGAGGTCATCCGCAAGCGCGCGCTGGCCTGCGGTGCCGTCGAGGCCGAGGTGGCCGATGCCCGCGAGGAGTTCGCCGACGACTACTGCCTGCCGGCGTTGAAGGCCGACGCGCTCTACATGGACCGGTATCCGCTGGTCTCGGCGCTCTCGCGACCGGTCATCGTCAAGCACCTGGTGGCCGCCGCGCACAAGCACAACGCGAACGTCGTCTCCCACGGCTGCACCGGCAAGGGCAACGACCAGGTCCGGTTCGAGGTCGGCATCCGGGCGCTCTCGCCGGACCTCACCTGCATCGCTCCGGTGCGCGACTTGGCGCTGACCCGGGACAAGGCCATCGAGTTCGCCGAGCGGGAGGGCCTGCCCATCGACGTGACGAAGAAGTCCCCGTACTCGATCGACCAGAACGTGTGGGGCCGGGCCGTGGAGACGGGCTTCCTGGAGGACATCTGGAACGGCCCGTCGGAGGATCTCTACACCTACTCGCAGAACCCCGCGACCCCGCGCGAGCCCGACGAGGTCGTGATCACCTTCGAGAAGGGCGTTCCGGTCGCCATCGATGGCGCGAAGATCACCATGCTGCAGGCGATCGAGGTGCTCAACGACCGCGCAGGAGCTCAAGGGGTCGGCCGGATCGACACCGTCGAGGACCGGCTGGTGGGGATCAAGAGCCGGGAGATCTACGAGAGCCCGGGGGCGATGGCGCTGATCGCGGCGCACAGCGAACTGCTGCACGTCACGACCGAGCGCGAACTGCTCCGCTACTTCCGCGGTGTCAGCCAGCGGTGGTCGGAACTGGTCTACGACGGCCTGTGGTTCAGCCCGCTGCGCAAGGTCCTCAACAACCTCATCGACGAGGTCAACGAGGCGGCCACCGGCGAGATCCGCATGGTCATGCACGGCGGGAAGGCCACGGTCACCGGCCGGCGCAGCGACGCCAGCCTGTACGACTACGGGCTTGCCACCTACGACTCCGGCGACACGTTCGACCAGTCCCTGGCCCACGGCTTCATCGAGTTGTGGGGCCTGCCCAGCCGGCTGGCGTACGCACGCGACAACCGCATCCATGGCTGAGGGCCGCACCGGGGAGGGCAGTCTGTGGGGCGGCCGGTTCGACAACCGCCGGCCGAAGCCATGGTGGAGCTGAGCAAGTCCACCCACTTCGACTGGGCGCTGGCGCCCTACGACATCCAGCAGGGCCGGGCGCACGCCAATGCCTTGCTGCGGGCCGGGCTGCTGGACGAGGCGACGCACGCCGCCCTGCTGGCCGGGCTGCAGCAACTCTCCGAGGAGGTCCGCGACGGCAGTTTCCAGCCCGCCGCCTCCGACGAGGACGTGCACGGGGCGCTGGAACGGCGGCTCATCGAGATCGTCGGGGAGGACGCCGGTGGCAGGCTGCGGGCCGGCCGCAGCCGCAACGACCAGGTGGCCACCGACCTGCGGTTGCTGCTGCTCGACGTCGCGTCGGCCATCAGCGCCGATCTCGTGGACCTGTGCGACGCGCTGCTCACCCAGGCACAGCGTCACCATGCCGATCCCGCACCCGGCTTCACGCACTTGCAGCACGCCCAGCCCGTCACCCTCGGGCACGAGATCGGCAAGCACGTGCAGCCCTTCCTGCGGGACCTGTCGCGCCTGCGTGACTGGCACGGGCGGACCTCGGTGTCGCCGATGGGCGCGGGGGCATTGGCCGGCAACGGGCTCGGATTGGATCCCGTCGCCACTGCGGCGGACCTCGGCTTCGACGAGAGCTTCGCCAACTCGATCGACGCGGTGACCGATCGGGACTTCGTGGCGGAGTTCCTGTTCGTGACCGCCATGATCGGCGTGCACCTCTCGCGGCTGGGGGAGGAGATCTGTCTGTGGGCGACCACGGAGTTCGGGTGGGTGCGGCTGCACGACGAGTTCTCGACGGGATCCTCGATCATGCCGCAGAAGAAGAACCCCGATTCCGCCGAACTCGCCCGCGGCAAGTCCGGCCGGCTGATCGGGGACCTGGTCTCGGTGCTCACGATGCTCAAAGGGCTGCCGTTCGCGTACAACCGCGACCTGCAGGAGGACAAGGAGCCGGTCTTCGACGCCATAGCGACCTTGCGGTTGGTGCTGCCGGCGATGACGGGAACGGTCGCGACGCTGACGTTCCTGCCCGCCGCGGCCGGTGCCGGGACCGCCGACGGCCACGCCCTGGCCACGGAACTGGCCGACTGGTTGGTGCGCCGGGGGATGCCGTTCCGGCAGGCCCACGAGGTGTCGGGCCGGGCGGTGAAGGCCGCAGACGCCGCCGGTGTGCCGCTGTGGGAGCTGGATCTGGCCAGCGTGGATCCCGCGCTGTCCGACGAAGCCCGCCAGGCGCTCACTGTGGATGCGGCACTGGCGGTCCGGGCACACAAAGGCGGTACCGCACCGCAGGCAGTGGCCGACCAGTTGGCGGCGGCCAGGGAGGTGCTGGGCACGTTCCGGTAGTTGGATTTCGCGTGGCGTTGCCCGCGGCGACTTCTGTGACGTTGTTGCCCTCGGCAGGTGGCGGACTCCTCGGGCCGGCGCGGGGCGTTTGTGACGATGTTGTGGGGTTCGCAGGGCGGTTTGTCACGACGTTGCGGGCTGCCGGGCGGTTCGACCGCGCACCTTCGTGACAAAGCAGCCGGACAGGCGCGCAACGTCGTCACAAAGACCGCCCGCGGCGAGGGCCCGTCACTAGGGACGCATGGGTGGGTGGTTCGGCTCAACCCTTTCACTGCCGCCTGCGGATTCCGCAGCGCACGGCCGCGGTCCGCAGACGGGGTTGGACCCGATGGTGTTCCCGACCCAACGAACCCACACACTGCGTCACAGCAGCCGGGTCAGCGGGAGGGATCGCGCGGCCTCTGGTAAGCGGCGGATCCGGCGTAGACTGGTAAGCGGGGTGGTTGTGATGACTGATCGCCTTGATCGCACAATCCTTGAATTTGTGGACACCGGCCAGATCACGCCCGAGGTGGCGCAGGAATTGAGCCGGGAACTGCACCATCCACCGATCGACGTCAAGCAGCGCCTGGCCGAACTGGCGGGCTACGTGGGTGCGGGCCTGGCGGTGCTCGGGGTGGTGGTGATCGCCTCGCAGGTCTGGTCCGACTTCGGGCAGGTCCTGCAGGCACTGGTGCCCGCGGTGCTGTCCGCCGGGTTGCTGCTCGGCACCTACCTGGTGGTACACGCAGTACCGCACATCAGCGAGCACCCGGTCCGCGGCCGGATCGCCCAGGTCATGGGTGTGGCATCGGCGGTGTTCGC
>CAVTCZ010000011.1:0-32500 GCA_963733395.1 uncultured Actinomycetota bacterium | reverse complement strand
CGTAGCGAAAGCGAGTCTGAATAGGGCGATTCAGTCGCACACTCTAGACCCGAAGCGGAGTGATCTACCCATGGCCAGGGTGAAGCGACGGTAAGACGTCGTGGAGGCCCGAACCCACCAATGTTGAAAAATTGGGGGATGAGCTGTGGGTAGGGGTGAAAGGCCAATCAAACTCCGTGATAGCTGGTTCTCCCCGAAATGCATTTAGGTGCAGCGTCACGTGTTTCTTTCCGGAGGTAGAGCTACTGGATGGGCTAGGGGGCCTACAAGCTTACTGAACTCAGCCAAACTCCGAATGCCGGAAAGTTAGAGCGTGGCAGTGAGACTGCGGGGGATAAGCTTCGTAGTCGAGAGGGAAACAGCCCAGACCACCAACTAAGGCCCCTAAGCGTGTGCTAAGTGGGAAAGGATGTGGAGTCGCATAGACAACCAGGAGGTTGGCTTAGAAGCAGCCACCCTTGAAAGAGTGCGTAATAGCTCACTGGTCAAGTGATTCCGCGCCGACAATTTAGCGGGGCTCAAGCACACCGCCGAAGTTGTGGCATTCACACATCTGCTAGGCCTTCGTGGTCCAAGCGTGTGGATGGGTAGGGGAGCGTCGTGTGGCGAGTGAAGCGGCAGGGGAACCTAGCCGTGGATGCCACACGAGTGAGAATGCAGGCATGAGTAGCGAAAGACTGGTGAGAAACCAGTCCGCCGAATGACCAAGGGTTCCAGGGCCAGGCTAATCCGCCCTGGGTAAGTCGGGACCTAAGACGAGGCC
The DNA here is from genome assembly GCA_963733395.1 of uncultured Actinomycetota bacterium. GTDB lineage: Bacteria > Actinomycetota > Actinomycetes > S36-B12 > UBA10799 > JADKAV01. The sequence continues at coordinate 31,737 of CAVTCZ010000011.1, read as the reverse complement.
GACAGGCGTAGTCGATGGACAACGGGTTGATATTCCCGTACCGGCTGTATCGCGACCCTGCCGAGGCAGAGGATGCTAAGCGTCCGAATCCGCTGCGACCTTCGGGTCAAGGCGGAGGAGCACGCGAACCGAATCTGTAGTAGGCAAGCAATGGGGTGACGCAGGAAGGTAGCTCAACCCGGGCGATGGTAGTCCCGGGGTAAAGATGTAGGGCGAGGCGTAGGCAAATCCGCGTCTCACATGCCTGAGATCTGACGCCGAGCCGATTAAGGCGAAGTGAGTGATCCTATGCTGCCAAGAAAAGCCTCTAGCGAGTTGTACAGCCGCCCGTACCCCAAACCGACACAGGTGGTCAGGTAGAGAATACCAAGGCGATCGAGAGAACTGTGGTTAAGGAACTCGGCAAAATACCCCCGTAACTTCGGGAGAAGGGGGGCCGATTGATGTGACGGGACTTGCTCCCTGAGCACCGGTTGGCCGCAGAGACCAGGCCCAAGCGACTGTTTACTAAAAACATAGGTCCATGCCAAGTCGCAAGACGATGTATATGGACTGACGCCTGCCCGGTGCTGGAACGTTAAGGGGACGGGTTAGCGACTTCGGTCGCGAAGCTCAGAACTTAAGCGCCAGTAAACGGCGGTGGTAACTATAACCATCCTAAGGTAGCGAAATTCCTTGTCGGGTAAGTTCCGACCTGCACGAATGGCGTAACGACTTGGGCGCTGTCTCAACCACAGACTCGGCGAAATTGCACTACGAGTAAAGATGCTCGTTACGCGCGGCAGGACGGAAAGACCCCGGGACCTTTACTACAGCTTGGTATTGGTGGTCGGTTCGATTTGTGTAGGATAGGTGGGAGACTGTGAAGCGTGGACGCCAGTCCATGTGGAGTCATCGTTGAAATACCACTCTGATCGTGCTGGCTGTCTAACTTAGGTCCGTGATCCGGATCAAGGACAGTGCCTGGTGGGTAGTTTAACTGGGGCGGTTGCCTCCCAAAATGTAACGGAGGCGCTCAAAGGTTCCCTCAACCTGGTTGGCAATCAGGTATCGAGTGTAAATGCACAAGGGAGCTTGACTGCGAGAGTGACGGCTCGAGCAGGGACGAAAGTCGGAATTAGTGACCCGGCGCTGGCAAGTGGAAGCGGCGTCGCTCAACGGATAAAAGGTACCCCGGGGATAACAGGCTGATCTTCCCCAAGAGTCCATATCGACGGGATGGTTTGGCACCTCGATGTCGGCTCGTCGCATCCTGGGGCTGGAGTCGGTCCCAAGGGTTGGGCTGTTCGCCCATTAAAGCGGCACGCGAGCTGGGTTTAGAACGTCGTGAGACAGTTCGGTCCCTATCCGCCGCGCGCGTAGGAGTCTTGAGAAGGGCTGTCCCTAGTACGAGAGGACCGGGATGGACGAACCTCTGGTATGCCAGTTGTTCCGCCAGGAGCACGGCTGGTTAGCTACGTTCGGAAGTGATAACCGCTGAAAGCATCTAAGCGGGAAGCACGCTTCAAGATGAGGGCTCCCACAGGGTTAACCTGGTAAGGCCCCCAGCTAGATGACTGGGTTGATAGGCCGGAGGTGGAAGCACAGCGATGTGTGGAGCTGACCGGTACTAATAGGCCGAGGACTTGACTCACATATATTTCTGCTACGCGTTCACTATGCGGTTCCCGAGATACGGTCGGGAACGATTGATATCTCCATAGAGTTTCGGCGGCAATAGCGAAGGGGAAACGCCCGGTCCCATTCCGAACCCGGAAGCTAAGCCCTTCTGCGCCGATGGTACTGCCCTGGTGACGGGGTGGGAGAGTAGGACGCCGCCGGACATTCTTTCCGATGGCGGGCCAGGTGACTGGCCCGCCATCGACGTATTTGTGGAGGTTTTCATGGCCGATGACAGTCGCGACCGCCGTTCAGGTGGTGCCGGCCGCAAGCCCGCATCCAAAGGCCCCCGTTCCGGGGCATCTTCCGGAAAGTCGAAACCTCAACGAAAGCCTCAAGGTTCGTCGGGCAAGCCGGCCGGGGGCGGAAAGCCGCCGCGTCGGGGCGCCTCTGACGAGCGTCGACCTGGTGGTAAGCCGGGGTCCGGTCGGTCCGGGGATGGCCGCGGTCGCTCTGATGAGCGTCGGGACGCGAAGTCCGGCAGCCGTTCGGGCGATGGCCGTGGCCGCTCCGATGAGCGCCGCGATTCCAAGCCCGGTGACAAGCCGCGTTCCTGGAGTGGTAAGCCCGGTTCGGGCCGTTCGGGACAGTCGACTGGTCGTGGCCGCTCGGGATGAGCCGTCCGATGAGCGTCCGAAGCCCGGTGACAAGCCGCGTTCCTGGAGTGGTAAGCCCGGTTCGGGCCGTTCGGGGCGATCGAGTCGTGGCCGCTCCGATGAGCGCCGCGATGCGAAGCCCGGTGACAAGCCGCGTTCCTGGAGTGGTAAGCCCGGTTCGGGCCGTTCGGGCGACAGTCGTGGCCGCTCCGATGAGCGCCGCGATTCGCAAGCCCGGTGACAAGCCGCGTTCCTGGAGTGGTAAGCCCGGTTCGGGCCGTTCGGGGGACAGTCGTGGCCGCTCGATGAGCGCTCGGGACGCCGAAGCCCGGTGACAAGCCGCGTTCCTGGAGTGGTAAGCCCGGTTCGGGCCGTTCGGGGGACAGTCGCACTGGGTCGGGCCGGTCGGGTGATGGTCGTGGCCGCTCCGATGAGCGCCGCGACGCGAAGCCCGGTGACAAGCCGCGTTCCTGGAGTGGTAAGCCCGGTTCGGGCCGCTCGGACGCAGGACAGTCGTGGCCGCTCCGATGAGCGCCGGCCACGCGAGGACCGGACCCAGCCGCGCGGTTTCGTCGACGAACGCGACACCTCCAACGATCTGCCATGGCCCGATGAGATCTTCGAGCTCGAGCTCGAGCCGGAAGTGCTCAAAGACATCGAGGCCTTCGGTGGTCGCACGGAGACGCTGGCCAAGCACCTGCTGAGTGTGCAGGTCCTCGCCGAGAGCGATCCGGAGACGGCGTACCTGCATGCTGCCCGCATCCGCGATCGGGTCCCCAGGTCCGCGCTCACCCGCCAAACCGCGTGCATCGCCGCCTACCGCACTGGCCGCTTCAAGGAAGCGGTCAAAGAGGAAGCGGCGTATCGCAGGATCAGCGGCCAGTTCGACCTGGTGCCCATCGCCGCCGACAGCGAGCGTGGACTTCAGCGACCGCAGCGGGCGTTGGCGATGATGACCGAGTTCGAGGGCGAGAAGCTCGACAGCGACACCCGTACGGAACTACTCATCGTGGCCGGCGGGGCGCGCGAGGACCTGGGCGACACCGACGCGGCACGGGTCCTACTCCAGAAGGCGGTGCGCGCGGCCAAATCGCCGATGGCTGCCGCACGGGCCCGGTTCGCCCTCGGGCACCTGCTCTCGACGACCGGTGACACCGAGCAAGCCCGGAAGTGGCTGCAGTCAGCGGTGGATATCGACGAGGATTCAGCGTGGACCGACGCTGCGGAGGTCCTTGAGGGGCTGCGATGAGAGACGGGTACGACTGCCTTTTCGTGGATCTGGATGGCGTGGTCTACCGAGGCCGGCACGCGGTGCCGCACGCGGTCGACGCGTTGAGCGCTTTCCCCGGACGGGTGCTGTACGTCACCAACAACGCCAGTCGCACGCCCGAGACGGTCGCCGCGCAACTGGCGGGATACGGGTTGCGGGTGGGTCCGGAGGACGTGGTGACCTCCGCGCAGTCGGCGGCTGCGCACCTTGCCACGCTCGTGCCGGCGGGGACCCCGGTCCTGGTGACCGGCGGCGATGGGCTGGTCCAGGCGGTTCGGGAGAACGGCTTGCGAGTGGTCACCTCGGCTGATGAGGCTGATGCCGTCGTTCAGGGGTACTCGCCCGCGTTGGCGTGGAAGGACTTGGCGGAGGCGTCGTATGCCCTGGCGCGGGGGATCCCCTGGGTGGTGTCGAACACCGACATGTCGGTGCCGACGGCGCGTGGGATCGCCCCGGGGAACGGCACGTTCGTGGCAGCGGTTGCGGCCGCGACCGGCCGGCAGCCGGTGGTCACGGGCAAGCCGTACGACCCGATCATGGAGTTGGCCCGCTCGCGTGCGCATGCGTCCAGGCCGTTGGTGATCGGTGACCGGCTCGACACCGACATCGCAGCCGCTCACGCGGCGGGGATGGACTCGCTGTTGGTGCTCACCGGTGTCAGTACCTGGCAGGACCTCGTGAACCTGCCGGTCGAGCAACTCCCCACCCGGGTCGCCCCCGATCTGCGGGTCATGGCAGGTCACGAAGACGCCCAAACCCGGGCGCTGGACGAGTTGTTGCGGGGTTTGCGGGCGGGGGCCGATGTGTCCGAGATCGAAGTGCGGCTACATCAGTTTGCGCAGGCGCAGTAGGTCGCGCAGACTCGCGTCGAGGTGCAGCCGACCGGTGGCCCATGCGTGCGAGAAAGCCAACCGCCGATCGGTGAGGTCGATGAGGTCGTCGCTGTTCATGGTCAACCGGATGTTGGGCTTGGAGACGCCGCCGCGGTTGATGTCCACGAGCTGGCCGTCGTGCAGGCGGCCGTTGAAACTCACGTCGAGGTCCAGCAGGGTCAGTTCAACCGTGCGATCGGGAATGTTGTCGCGCCGCTGCTGGTGCGGGTATCCATCGAGACGGTCGGCGAGTTCCGCCAGCGCAGCTTCACACTGCTCGACGGATGCCATCTGCACACTCCCTTGAATACTGGTCACGAGGCGACGGTACCTGCCGGGTCATGTCCCTGCCGGGATTGACATGACCCCTGAAGTAGCGTTGGGTGCAACGCCCCCAGGGAAGGCCGACACGTGATCGAGACTCTACGAAGTTACATGCAATTGGCTGCCGGTTTGCTGGAATCGACGACCGAGATGGCCAAGGACTCCGCGGCCTACCTGCTCAACCAGGGGGTGGAGGCCGGTCAGAAGGGTCCCGAGGTGGTCTCGATGCAGGTCCAGGGCATCGCCGAGGACTTGATCGAACAGGGCCGGACCAACCGGGAACTGATGGTGGGGCTGGTCCGCACCGAGGTCGAGCGCACTGTCGGTCGGATGGGTTTCGTGCGCGAGGAGGAACTCGCCGCGGTCCGCAAACACGTGGAGCGGTTGGAACGGCAGCTGAACCAGCGCGGCGACCAGGCTTCTGCGGCGGCGACGTTGGCGGTCTCCACGGCGACCGCGGCGGTGCCAGCCGCGACGAAGGTGGCAGGACACGCCGCGGCCGTGGCCACAGACACCGCGGTGAAGGCGTCCAAGGCGGCTGCCGGCGGCGCCCGCACCGCCGCCCGGTCCGCCACGGGTGGGACGAAACCGCCCGCGCCGGTGAAGAAGGCCACCACGCAGGCCCCCGCGCCGGTGAAGAAGGCCACCAAGAAAGCCCCTGCCAAGAAGAGCACCCCGAAGAAGGGTTCATGATGGCCGATCTCGAAGAGTTGACCGCGATGGTTGAGCAGGCCACCACGGCCGAAGGCGACCGGTATCTGCAGTTGGTGGGCATTCACGATGCCCTGCGCGCTGCGTTGTCCGAGACCGACAGTGACCCGACGGCGGCTGGACGCTGAACTCGTCCGCCGCGGCCTGGCGCGGTCCCGGCAGCAGGCGTCCGAGTTCATCGCCGCCGGGCAGGTGAGCGTCAACCGCATGGTCGCCACGAAGGCGGCTACCCAAGTCGATGATGCCGCGCCGATCCTCGTGAGCGCCGCGGAGCACGAGTATGTGTCCCGCGGGGCACACAAACTGATCGAGCCGTTGGCCGCTTTCGGTCTCGAGGTGGCTGGCCGGCATGCGCTGGACGCGGGTGCTTCGACCGGCGGTTTCACCCAGGTGCTGCTCGAAGCGAAGGCGGCGCACGTGGTGGCCGTCGACGTCGGCTACGGGCAACTCGCCTGGTCCCTGCAGCAGGATCCCCGTGTCACGGTGCTGGACCGCACCAACGTGCGACACCTGACGTCCGCCGACCTGCCGTATGCCCCGGATCTGGTGGTGGGCGACCTCAGTTTCATCTCCCTGACCAAGGTGCTGCCCGCCCTGCGCGCCGTGGCGGAGCCGGCAGCCGACTTCGTGCTGCTGGTCAAGCCGCAGTTCGAAGTCGGCAAAGGGCAGGTCGGCAAGGGCGGCGTGGTCAGGGATCCGCAGGCTCATGCTGGCGCGATCGAGCAGGTGGCGACGGCTGCCGCGGAACTCGGACTCGGTGTGGCTGGCCTGCAACGCAGCCCGTTGCCCGGGCCGAGTGGCAACATCGAGTTCGTGGTGTGGTTGCGCAGCGACGCGCAACCACTGACCGCCGAGGCCGTCGAGGAGGTGGTGTCGACATGACCGGACCGGAGACAGTCCTGCTCGTCGTGCATCCAGGACGCCCGGCGGCCCTGGACATGGCAGCGGCCTGCGCCCGCGGACTGGCGCAACGGGGTATCCAGGTGGTCGCGCTGGAGGAGGCGCCGCCCGGTCTGGACGTACCCCGCGGCGATGGCTCCGAGCCGATCGACCTGGTGGTCGTGTTCGGCGGCGACGGCAGCATCCTGCGGGGTTCTGAAATCGCGCGCGCCCACGATGTGCCGCTGCTGGGGGTCAATCTCGGGCACGTGGGCTTCCTCGCCGAACTCGACGAGGAAGAAGCCGGCGACATCGTCGAGCACATCGCGGCCGGCAACCTCACCATCCAGGAGCGCATGACCCTCGACGTGCAGGTGCTGCGCGACGGTGAGGTGGTGTCTTCCTCCTGGGCGCTCAACGAGGCCAGCATCGAGAAGTCGGCGCGGGAGCGGATGATCCAAGTCGTGGTCGAGGTCGACGGCCGGCCGCTGTCCCAGTGGGGTTGTGACGGCGTGCTGTTCGCCACCCCCACCGGCTCCACCGGCTACGCCTGGTCCGCGGGAGGTCCGGTGGTGTGGCCGACGGTGGACGCCATGCTGCTGGTTCCGGTGTCGGCCCATGCGCTGTTCGCCCGCCCGATGGTGGTGTCCTCGGCCACGCTGCTGGCCCTGGAGGTGCTTCCCGGATCGCCCTCCGCGGTGCTGTCGTGCGATGGGCGCCGGTTGATCCCCCTGGAACCCGGTGACCGGGTCGAGGTGGTGCGGGGTGCGCGCCCGGTTCGCCTGGCACGGTTGCGGGACTCCCTGTTCGTCGACCGGTTGGTGGCCAAGTTCCAGTTGCCGGTGCAGGGCTGGAGCGGGCGGGGCCGCGTGTGATCAGCGAGTTGCGGATCGAGCACCTCGGCGTGATCGCGTCTGCGTGCGTGCAACCCGGTCCTGGCTTCACGGCGTTGACCGGCGAGACCGGCGCCGGCAAGACCATGGTTCTCACGGCCCTCGAGATGTTGCTCGGGGGCCGGGTGGACGCTGCGATCGCCGACGGCGCCAACATCGAGGGGGTGTGGGAGGTGGACCCGGACAACCCCGCCCTGGCCAAGGTGCGCGACTCTGGGGGAGTCGCCGACGACGGCGAGGTGCTGCTGGGCCGCTCGGCGAGCAACGGCCGGCTGCGGGCGTTCGCCGGCGGGCGGATGGTGCCGGCGTCCCTGCTGGCCGAGATCGGCGAGGGGCTCGTGACCGTCCACGGCCAAGCCACCCAGCAACGGCTGCGCAACCCATCCGCGCAGCGGCAGGCACTCGACCGGTTCGGCGGGCCCTCCCACCTGGCACTCATCGAGCGTCACCGGGCTGCCTACCGGCGCTGGCAGGACCTGGCCGAACAGTTGCGGACCGCCCACGAGGGTCAGCAGCAGAACCAGCAGCGGATGGTCTTCCTCACCTCCGCCCTCGAGGAGATCGAGAAGGTGGATCCGCAGCCGGGGGAGACGCCGGCCCTGCAGGCCGAGCACCACCGCCTCGCCAATCTCGCCGACCTGCTCTCGGCCACCGCGGCCGCCGCTGCGGCCCTGTCCGGGGACGACGACACAGCCGGTGCCACGGGTCTGCTGCACGCCGCGGCCCGTGATCTCAACGCGACCGACGACCCCGAATTGCGCCCCCTGTACGGACGGCTCGTGGCGCTGGCCGAGGAGGCCACCGACGTTGCCCGCGATCTCGGCTCCTTCGCCGATGGTCTCCAGGACGAGCCGGGCCGGCTCGAGTGGATCAACCAGCGGCTGCACGACCTCGGCGTGCTGCGCTCCCGTTACGGCGCGACCGAGGACGACGTGCTGGCCTGGTCGCAGCAGGCGGCTGCCGAACTCTCGGTGCTGGAGCGGGGGCAGGACCTGCAGGCGCTGGCAGCCGAGGAGCAGGCCGCCCGCGTGGATCTGGAGCAGCTCACCTCGGCGGTGACCGATGCCCGGGGGGCGCTGGCCGCCCGGCTGACGCACGAGGCCACGACGGAACTGCAGCAGTTGGCCATGCCGAATGCCGAGTTGACGGTCGTCGTCCAGGCAGGCCAACTCGGACCGGAGGGTGCCGACGAGGTGGCCATCCTGCTCGCCGCCCATCCGGGGGCCACGCCTGCCCCGGTATCCAGAGCGGCCTCCGGCGGGGAACTGAGCCGGATCATGCTGGCACTCGAGGTGGTGCTCGCGGACACCGATGCCGTCGGGACGTTCGTCTTCGACGAGGTCGACGCGGGCGTCGGCGGGGCCGCGGCCACCGCCATCGGCCGGCGGCTGGCCGAACTCGCCAAGCGGGCCCAAGTCATCGTCGTGACCCACATGCCGCAGGTCGCCGCCTTCGCCGGGACGCATCTGCGGGTGCTGAAGGAGCAGGGCGCCGACGTCACCGTGTCCGATGTGCGCACGCTGGATCCCGACGAACGGGTGATCGAGATCGCCCGGATGCTCGCCGGGCAGGAGGACTCCGCGCATGCCCGCGAGCACGCGCGGGAACTGCTGGCGATGGGTTCCTGAGCGGGTCGGTGTGCGAGTGTCGCCACAGCGATGGCCAGGTACGCGGTAGTCTGGTCACCCGTGGATAGCCCAGGGTCTGCCGTACACATATTCGTCACCGGAGGCGTCGCCTCCTCGCTCGGCAAGGGGCTCACGGCCTCGTCGCTGGGACAACTTCTGACCGCTCGTGGCCTGCGGGTCACGATGCAGAAGCTCGACCCCTACCTCAACGTCGATCCCGGGACGATGAACCCCTTCCAGCACGGCGAGGTCTTCGTCACCGACGACGGCGCAGAGACCGACCTGGACATCGGGCACTACGAGCGGTTCCTGGACCGCAACCTGGCCGGCATCGCCAACGTGACGACCGGCCAGGTGTACTCGAAGGTGATCGCCAAAGAGCGGCGCGGGGAGTACCTCGGCGACACGGTGCAGGTCATCCCGCACATCACCAACGAGATCAAGTCCCGCATCCGGGCCATGGCTACCGAGGACGTGGACGTGGTGATCACCGAGATCGGCGGCACGGTCGGTGACATCGAGTCGCTTGCCGTTCCTCGAAGCCGCCCGGCAGGTCCGCCACGACGTCGGCCGGGACCGCTCGTTCTTCCTGCACGTCTCGCTGCTGCCCTACCTCGGGCCGTCGGGGGAATTGAAGACCAAGCCCACGCAGCACTCGGTGGCAGCCTTGCGCAGCATCGGTATCCAGCCGGATGCCCTGGTGCTGCGCGCCGACCGCCAGGTGCCCGACAGCATCAAGCGCAAAGTGTCGCTGATGTGCGACGTGGACCAGGAGGCCGTGGTCGCCGCCGTCGACGCCCCGAGCATCTACGACATCCCGCGGGTCCTGCACGGCGAGGGCCTCGACGCCTACGTCGTGCGCCGGCTGGGCCTGCCGTTCCGCGACGTGGACTGGACCTCGTGGGGCGGGCTGCTCGAGCGGGTGCACAACCCGGCCCACTCCGTGGAGATCGCCCTGGTGGGCAAGTACGTCGACCTCCCCGACGCCTACCTGTCGGTGACCGAAGCGCTGCGCGCCGGTGGGTTCGGGGAGAACAGTGCGGTGCGGATCCGCTGGGTGGCCTCCGACGACTGCGCGACCGAGGAGGGGGCGAAAGAGGCTCTCGGCGACGTCGACGCCGTGTGCGTCCCGGGCGGTTTCGGGGTGCGCGGGATCGAGGGGAAGTTGGGCGCGATCCGCTATGCGCGTGAGAACAACATCCCCACACTGGGCCTGTGCCTGGGGCTGCAGTGCATGGTCATCGAGTTCGCCCGCAACATGGCCGAGATGCCCGATGCCAACTCCCAGGAGTTCGATGCGGACACCACCCACCCCGTGGTGTCGACCATGGCCGACCAAACCGATGTGGTCAGCGGTGAAAGGGACATGGGGGGCACCATGCGACTGGGCCTGTACCCGGCCAATCTGACTCCCGGCAGCGTCGTGGCGGGCGCCTACGGGGAGACCGCCGTGGACGAGCGCCATCGCCATCGCTACGAGGTCAACAACGCCTACCGCGAGCCCTTGGCCGAAGCCGGGCTCGTCTTCAGCGGCACGTCGCCGGACGGTCGGCTCGTGGAGTTCGTGGAACTGCCGGCCGAGGTGCACCCGTACTTCGTGGCCACCCAGGCCCATCCGGAGTTCCGGTCCCGGCCGACCCGGCCGCACCCGCTGTTCTCCGGCCTGGTGCGTGCCGCGCTGCGCCGGCAAGCCGATGGATGAGATCTGGCGCGGCCCGGTCGCGGACACATTCGAGCAGCACGAGGTTGTCGACGACGGCTGCAGTTCAGCGGTGCGGTCTGGGACGTGCGCTCCGACGACGTGCTGATCGGAACGCATCCGGTCACCCGTGACCTGGTGGTCCATCCCGGGGCGGTCGGGGTGCTCGCGCTCGACGAGCACGACCGTGTGCTTCTCATCCGCCAGTACCGGCACCCGGTGGGGGGTTTCCTGTTCGAGCCGCCGGCGGGACTGTTGGACACTCACAAGGAGTCGGCGCTGACCTGTGCCCGCCGGGAACTGGCGGAGGAAGCGGGCCTGCGCGCGCACGTGTGGCACGTGCTCATCGACTTCCTGAACTCGCCGGGCGGCACCAGCGAGACGTTGCGCTGCTTCCTGGCCCGCGGGTTGGAGCACTTGCCGGACGGCCGGGAGCACACCGGTGAGGCCGAGGAGGCGCACCTGCCGCAGGCCTGGGTGGATCTCGACGAGGCCGTCGGACTGGTCCTGTCCGGCAAGATCCAGAACCCCACCGCCACCAACGGCATCCTGGCCGCGGCCGCCGCCAAGGCGCGGGGGTGGGCGGATCTTCGATCTGCTGAGGCGCCCTGGCCTGTGCGAAACTGGGTCGAATCGCTGGGGAACGTGCGCACACCACCGGGGTAGCGCGGATCGGATGAGTCATGCGAGTTGGTGTTCCGTCTGAGGTCAAGCAGCAGGAGTACCGCGTAGCCATCACGCCGGCCGGGGTGCAGGAACTGGTGCGGCATGGCCATTCCGTGTTCGTCCAGTCCGGCGCCGGTCGCGGGTCGTCGCTGCCCGACGAGGAGTTCGAGGCCGCCGGTGCCCGCATCCTGCCGACGGCTGCGGATGTCTGGGGTTCCAGCGAGATGATCGTGAAGGTCAAGGAGCCGCTGCCCAGCGAGTACGGGTTCCTGCGCGAGGACCTCCTGCTCTTCACGTATCTGCACCTGGCCGCCTCGCGGGAATGCACCGACGCGCTGCTGGCCAGCAAGACCACGTCCATCGCCTACGAGACCGTGGAACTGCCCGACCACACGCTGCCGCTGCTGGCGCCGATGTCCGAGGTGGCCGGTCGGCTGGCGCCGCAAGTGGGCGCGGAGGCTCTGCTGAAGGCCAACGGTGGTCGTGGGGTGCTGCTGGGCGGCACTCCGGGGGTGCACGCGGGCAATGTTGTCGTCATCGGTGCCGGTGTGGCCGGTCAGAACGCCGCGGTCATCGCTCTGGGGATGCAGGCGGAGGTGCTGCTGCTCGACCGGGACATCGCCCGGCTGCGCGAGGCGGATGCGATCTACCAGGGCCACATGCAGACCGTGGCGTCGAACCACTACGAGATCGAACGCTGTGTAACAGAGGCCGACCTGGTCATCGGAGCCGTCCTTGTGCACGGCGCCAAGGCGCCCAAGCTCATCTCCAACGAACTCGTGTCGCGCATGAAGCCCGGATCGGTGCTCGTCGACATCTCGATCGATCAGGGCGGCTGCTTCGAGGACTCCCGTCCGACCACCCACGCCGATCCGACCTACGAGATCCACAACAGCCTGTTCTACTGTGTGGCCAACATGCCCGGTGCCGTTCCGCACACGTCGACCTGGGCCTTGACCAACGTCACGTTGCCGTACCTGCTGGATCTGGCCGACTTCGGATGGGAACAGGCGTGCCGCCGGGACCACGCATTGGCGCTCGGGCTGAACACCCACGCCGGCGACATCACGTACAAGGCCGTTGCGGACGCGTTCGACCTGCCGAGCGTCTCCTTGGAATCCGTGCTCGGCTGAGCGCCGTGAGCGTGCCGGTGGCGCCGAGTGTGGACGCCTACATGCAGCACGTGATCGTGGAGAAGGGCCTGTCGGCGAACACGGTGGCGGCCTACCGGCGCGACCTCGATCGGTTCGCCGCGTGGCTGGGACAGACCGGGCATGCGGACCTGTCGGCGCTGACCGCCGCCGACCTGGGCGACTTCGTGACCTGGGCCTCCCAGCAGGAGGGGCTGAGCGGAACGTCCGTGCGACGGGTGGTGAGCAGCATCCGCGGATTGTTCGGCTATCTCGGGGCCGAGGGGCTCATCGACGTCGATCCGACCGAGGACGTGGCTTCGCCTTCGGTGCCGCTGCGTCTGCCCAAGGCCATCTCGGTCCAGGACACCGTCGCGATGGTGGAGTCGTGCGACCCGAACACCGTGCTGGGTCTGCGGGACCGGGCGCTGCTGGAGTTCCTCTACGGCAGCGGCGCGCGCATCAGCGAGGCGGTCCAACTCACCGGCGACGCGCTGGACCTCGAGCGGCGGTCGGTCTTGTTGCGCGGCAAGGGTGGCAAACAGCGACTGGTACCTGTCGGCCGGTATGCCGTGGAGGCGCTCGAGGCCTATCTCGTCCGGGCCCGCCCCGCGCTGGCCGCCAAACGCACCAAGGGCCAGGCGCCGCGCGAACTGTTCCTGAACGCCCGCGGTGGGGTCCTCTCGCGGCAGAGCGCCTACGGCATCGTGTCGGCCGCAGCCGCCCGAGCGGGTGTACCGGACGTGTCCCCGCACACCCTGCGGCACTCCTTCGCCACACACCTGCTGGAGGGCGGTGCCGACGTGCGGGTGGTGCAGGAGTTGCTGGGACATTCCTCGGTGACGACCACGCAGATCTACACCCAGGTGACGATCGACCGCCTGCGGGAGGTGTACGCCGCCTCGCACCCTCGGGCGCTGCGGTGAGGGTGGCTGGTGGTGCCGGCGTTCGGGTGCTGCTGCCGGCCCATGCCGACCCCGGCCCATGCCGACCCCGGCCCCTTGCCGACCCGGCAGATTGCGTGCGGGGCGAGTTTGTTGCTTGGTGCGCAGTTTGCTCCGGCTGCGGCTGGCCGACTGCGGCGACCCGACGGCAGATTGCGTGCGGGGCGAGTTTGTTGCTTGTGCGCAATTTGCTCCGGCTGCGGTTGGCCGACTTCGGCGGACGCCGGCGGCAGATTGCGTGCGGGGCGAGTTTGTTGCTTGTTGCGCAATTTGCTCCGGCATCAGTCTGCGCTCGCCGCCCCACCCCCACCCCGACCCCGGCGTGTGGCTGCCCGGTCTGCGAGCGTGAGCGGGTTACGGTGGCTTGGTGACAGCCGCGCCCCTGCACGAGGAGCCCGTTTCCGGGTTCGCCGTGCACCTCGAGGAGTTCTCGGGGCCGTTCGACGTGCTGTTGCAGATGATCTCCAAGCACAAGTTGGAGGTCACCGAACTGTCGCTGAGCCAGGTCACCGACGAGTTCCTGCAGTACATCCGCCAGCAGGGGCAGAGCTGGGACCTCGAGGAGGCCAGCCACTTCCTGGTCGTCGCCGCCACGCTGCTGGACCTGAAGGTCGTCAAGCTGCTGCCGGGCGCCGAACTCGAGGACGAGGAGGACCTGGCGCTGCTCGAGGCCCGGGACCTGCTTTTCGCCCGGCTGATGCAGTACCGCGCCTACAAGGACGTGTCCGCAACCTTCGCGCAGCTGATGGCCGACGCGCCGCTGATGCAGCCACGCACCGTGGGTCTCGACCCGGACCTGCACGGGCTGCTGCCGGACGTGGTCCTGGGGCTGGGCCCGGAAGCGTTCGCGGCCATGGCGGCCATCGCCCTGACCCCCAAGCCCGTTCCCGAGGTCGCCACCGGACACATCCATACGCCCACCGTCAGCGTTGCGGAGCAGAAGGAGATCCTGTTCGACCGGCTCAAGCTCCAGCGGATGGCCACCTTCCGGGAGCTCATCGACGACGCGGACAACCGGATGGTCGTCGTGGGCCGCTTCCTCGCGTTGCTGGAGTTGTACCGCGACGGGACAGTGCGCTTCGAGCAGGAGAAGGCCCTGGCCGAGTTGACCATCGTGTGGGAGGACGACAGTGACCCATCGGGTGATTGACCTGACGGACCGACTCGGTGCGCGCACCGCGGAGGTCGAGGAGCCGACGCCCGATCTGGGGGCACCGTCGTTGGCGGCCGCGGTCGAGGCGCTGCTGCTGATCGCCGACGAACCCATGTCGGCCGAGGACCTGGGCACGGTGTTGCACACCCCGCCGGACGACATCACCGCCACCGTCGAGTCGCTGCAGAGCGACTACTCGACCTCCGGGCGCGGCTTCACCCTCCGCAAGGAGTCCAGCGGCTGGCGCTACGTCACCGCCGCGGACTGCTCGGAACTGGTCAGTCGTTACGTCAAGGACGGGCAGTCGGCCCGGCTCTCGCAGGCGGCGATGGAGACGCTGGCCGTCGTGGCCTACCGGCAGCCGGTCTCGCGCACCCGGGTCAGCGCCATCCGTGCCGTCAACGTCGACGGTGTGATGAAGACACTCGGTGACCCGCGGCTTGATCACCGAGGTCGGGCACGACGCCGAGAGCGGTGCCGTGCTGTACGCGACGACCGAGTACTTCCTGCAGCGTCTCGGCATCGCTTCGCTGGACGAGTTGCCGCCGGTGGCCGACTACCTGCCGGACCTCGACGACCTCGACTCCCCGGAACTGACCGGCGAGATCTAGGTGGAGGGCGTACGCCTCCAGAAGGTGCTTGCAGCCGCCGGCGTCGGCAGCCGCCGCATCTGCGACCAGCTCATCGCGGAAGGCCGGGTCACTGTCGATGGCCAGGTTGCCATTCTCGGCGCCCGGGTCGACCCGCAGACCGCGGTCATCCACGTGGACGGCACCCGGATCCCGACGCGCAGCGAGCATGTGGTGCTCGCCCTGCACAAACCCCGCGGCGTCGCGTCGGCCATGAGCGATGCCCGAGGCCGCCCGTGCGTGGGGGATTACGTGGCCGACCGGTCCGAGCGGGTGTTCCATGTGGGCCGGCTGGACGTCGATACGGAGGGCCTGTTGCTGCTGACCAACGACGGGGAACTGGCCAACCGGATCTCCCACCCGAGCCACGGGGTGGCCAAGACGTATGTGGCCACCGTCGCCGGGCGGGTGGACCCCGGGCTGCGGGCCCGGTTGCGCAGGCCGGTGGAGCTCGACGACGGCCCGGTGACCGTGGACCATTGCCGCGTGGTCGATACCGCCGAGGAGCGCAGCGTGGTCGAAGTGACGCTGCACGAGGGCCGCAACCGGATCGTGCGCAGGCTGTTCGAGGCGCTCGGGCATCCGGTGCAACGACTGGTCCGCACGCAGGTGGGACCGGTGCGCCTGCGGGGTCTGGCGAGCGGCCAACTGCGCGAGGTCACAGGCAAGGAACTGCAGAGTCTGTACACAGAGGTCGGCTTGTAGTCTTTCGGATGTGGCATGTACGAGCGGTGCGCGGAGCGACGCAGGTGTCCGCAGACGAACGGGAACCGATCATGGAAGCCGTCGGGGAGCTCGTGACCGAGATGCTGGCGGTCAACGGCATCGAGCCGGCCGACGTGATCAGCGTCATCCTCACCTCCACCCCCGACCTCGTCTCCTGCTATCCGGCCACCGCCGCCCGCCTGGCCGGGCTCGAGGACGTCCCGCTGCTGTCGGCACAGGAGGTCGCCGTCCCGGGCGCCATGCCGCGGGTGGTCCGGGTCATGGCGCACGTCGAATCGGACCGTGCTCGCGCCGACGTGAGCACGTCTACCTGCGCGGGACCGAAAGCCTGCGACAAGCGACCGCCGATGACTGACGTGCTCATCCGGGGTGCCGGGCTGCTCGGCACCTCCCTCGGCCTGGCGCTGTCGCAGACCGGGGCCCGGGTGTTCCTGGAGGATCTGGACCCGCTCGCCGTGGCCACGGCCGTGGGGATGGGTGCCGGTTCCGACGAAGTCTGCCAGGACCCGGACGTCGTCATCGTCGCCGTCCCGCCGGATCAGATAGCGGCCGAGGTCGGCCTGGCGTTGCGACGATTCCCGGCTGCGACGGTGACGGACGTCGGCAGCGTGAAGGCCGGACCCATCGCCGAACTCGCGGCGCAACGGGGCGGATCTGGGCAGGTTCGTGGGCGGTCATCCGATGGCCGGCCGGGAGGTGTCCGGGGCTGCTGCCGGCCGCGGGGACCTCTTCGAGGACCGGCCCTGGATCCTGACGCCGACGGCGCAGACCGAGCCCCACAGGTTGGTGCAGATCACCGAGTTGGCCGAGAGCCTGCGGGCGGTCGTGCGGCTGATGGATCCCGATGAGCACGACCGGGCGGTGGCCTTGTGCTCACACGCGCCGCAGGTGGTCGCGTCGCTGCTGGCCGCACAGCTCGTCGGAGCATCAGCGGCCGATGTCAGCGTTGCCGGACCGGGCCTGCGGGACACCACCCGGATCGCCGCCAGCGACCCCGGACTGTGGGCGCAGATCCTGCTGGCCAACGCCGATCACGTCGACGGCTACCTGTCGCGGTTCAGCGACGATGTGGCGGCGTTCCGATCGGCGCTGGCGGGCCACGATGTCGCCGGTGTGCGGGAATTGCTGGCCGACGGTGCCGCCGGCCGCGGCCGGCTTCCGGGTAAGCACGGTGGTGAGGCGGCCGCCTTCGCCACCGTGTCCGTGGTGATCGAGGACGCCCCCGGCCAACTCGCTGCGCTGTTCCTGCGGGCGGGGGAGGCCGGGGTCAACCTCGAGGACGTCCGGATCGAGCACACGCTCGGCCGGCTGCGGGCCATCGCGCACTTGGTGGTGCGCCCGGAGGCCGAGCAGCGACTGCGGGATTCCTTGATCGAGGGCGGCTGGCGGTTGCGGGGCTAGGTGCGGTGGCCGCGCGAAGGCGTGAGTCAGAGTCGCTACCTGTGAGCCAGAATCGGGAGGATTCTGCCTCACGCCTAGTGCGTCTTGGCTCACGCCTGTGCCGGTGGCCGCCGAGGCTGAGTCCAGCAGCGCTCGGGCGTGCCGGCGCGCGGCGAGGCTGCGGCGCCGACACCCACCGATAGGCTCTCACCCATGCCCGCTGTCATCGTCGCCGTGGACGGCCCCTCCGGATCCGGGAAGTCCAGCGTGTCCAGGGGAGTGGCCCAACGCCTCGGGTACGAGTACCTGGACACCGGCGCCATGTACCGGGCGGTGACGTGGTGGGCGTTGCAGAACGGGCTGTCGGCACGAGCAGGCGGCCGACCGGATCGCGGACTGTGTGATCGTCAGCGGCACCGACCCGTCGGGTCCGGTCATCACCGTCAACGGCCAGGACGTGTCCGAGGCCATTCGCACGCCGGAGGTCACTGCGGCCGTGAGCGCGTACAGCGCGGTGCCCGAGGTGAGGCGTGCGCTTGTGTCTCAGCAGCAGGCCGTGGCCGCGGCCGCCGGGAAGGGCCTGGTCGCCGAGGGACGGGACCTCGGAACCGTGGTGTTCCCCGACGCCGACCTCAAGGTCTACCTGACCGCTGACGTGGCCGCGCGGGCGGCGCGTCGTGCCGCCGAGGACGCCGAGCGCGGACACGCCGGCGACGTCGCCGACACCCACGAATCGCTGACGGCGCGCGACGCCGCCGACAGTGGCCGTGCGGTGTCGCCGCTGCAATTGGCCGAGGATGCGATCGAAGTGGATGCCACCTTCATGACCCTGGACGAAGTGATCGACCACGTGACCGCCCTGGTCGAGGAGCGACGATGAGCGAGCAGATCCCCGGCGACGAGGTCTACGTCGATGACTTCGCCGGCGACGACTCCGATGTCGAGGCGCTGGCCAGGGCCGCCGAATCGGTGGCGGCGCAGGAGTACGGCGAGATCGAGATCGTCGAGCCGACCGAGCCGATGCTGCCGGTAGTGGCGGTCATCGGTCGGCCCAACGTCGGCAAGTCCACCCTGGTCAACCGCATGATCGGCCGTCGCGAGGCGGTCGTGCAGGACGTCCCGGGGGTGACCCGCGATCGCGTGCGTTACACCGCCGAGTGGGCGGGCCGGGAGTTCCAGCTCATCGACACCGGCGGCTGGGAGGCCGACGCGACGGGCATGCGGGCGGACATCGCGGCGCAAGCGCAGCGGGCCGTCGACGAGGCCGACGTCGTGATGTTCGTGGTCGACGCGATCATCGGTGCCACCGACGCCGACGAGCAGGTCGTACCGATCCTGCGCAAGGCGGGCAAGCCGGTCGTGCTGGCGGCGACCAAGGTGGACGACGCCGCGACCGAAGCCGACGCCACGGCGCTGTGGTCGCTGGGCCTGGGCGAGCCGTACCCCGTCTCCGGGCTGCACGGCCGGGGCAGCGGGGACCTGCTGGACGAGATCGTCGCCCGCCTGCCCGACCAGGGGTCGGCCGAGGTCATCGTGGGGCCCCGCCGGGTGGCGATCGTCGGGCGGCCCAACGTCGGCAAGTCGTCGCTGCTGAACAAGCTGGCCGGCCATGAGCGCGCGGTGGTGGACAGCGTCGCCGGGACGACCGTGGATCCGGTGGACGAGGTCGTCACCATCGGCGACAAGCAGTGGCTGTTCGTCGACACCGCCGGTATCCGCCGCCGGGTGAAGGAGGCCAGCGGCCACGAGTATTACGCGTCCCTGCGGACCCAGCGGGCGATCGAGCGCGCCGAGGTGGCGCTGGTGGTCATCGACGCCAGCGAGCCCGTGACCGAGCAGGACATCCGCATCGTGCAGATGGTGGTCGACGCCGGGCGCGCCCTGGTGATCGCGTTCTCCAAGTGGGACCTGATGGACGACGAGCGCCGCCGGGAACTGGCCCGGGAGATGGATCTGGATCTGGTCGGGGTGCCCTGGGCCGCGACGATCAACATCTCCGGCAAGACCGGCCGCGGGGTGGAGCGGATCGGCAAGCACCTGCAAACCGCGTTGAACTCATGGCAGACGCGGGTCGGCACCGGCCGGCTCAACAAGTTCCTCTCCGAACTCGGCGCCTCGCACCCACACCCGGTGCGCGGTGGCCGGCAGCCGAAGATCCTGTTCGGCACACAGGCCGCAACCCAGCCGCCGACGTTCGCACTGTTCACCACCGGCTTCCTCGAGCAGGGCTACCGGCGCTACATCGAGCGGCGGCTGCGCGAGGAGTTCGGCTTCGTGGGCACGCCGATCCGGATCAACCTGCGCATCCGGGAGAAGCGCCGGCGCCGCGTGATTGAACGGGTAGCTTCGCGATTGCCGAACGCCTGCGGACTTCGCGCCCTTTCGGTCACCTTCCAGCGATCCGCGGCAATCGGTACTGCTCGTAAGCGGCAAGGTGGATCGCATGCAGGCCACCGACTACGGCGACCGGGATCAGATAGTTGCTGAGATCGCCATCGATAATGAAGAAGTCGTCTATCTCGTCGGGGTTGTACGTTCTACGTCTGCGACGACAGGTTGAGAGATAGACCTTCCAGGTGTGCCCCACCCGCACCGTCGTCGTCTTGACCTGAACTCGGCGGATACCCACAGGAGTGCCCACAAGCAGGTCGTAACGGCTCGGCTCGAGCGGCCAGGACACAGCCAGCCCACTCAGTGTGAACCAGGCAGCGGCGAGCAGTGAACCCGCACGATCGAGGTGCGCGATCGAGGGTTTGAGGTTCTGATCGGTTGACGTTGTAGTCATGGGTGCTAGATGTGCGACGTCCAAGTCCAGTCGAGCCGCGTGCCCCCTCAATGTCTCGATGTCGCAAGTGTCGTGCAGTTCTAGGATTCCGGCCACCTCGGACCACGTGCTGCCATGCGCGATGACGGCCCGAAGGCTGCCTTCTGTCCAACGACGTCCGCCCCGGAAGTGGTCAAGTCGAGGCCCAGAGAATCGGCATGGGAGCGCACGGATCTCATCACTCCCGACGAGGTTGCTGCCAGTCCCAGCTCACGCAGCACACCTCTCCATGAAGTCGATACCGCAATCGCTTCGGCCAGTTGGCCGTCGGTGTACTTGCGCATACGGCCCATGGCCAGACCGTATGACGGACCACCGACATATCTTCTAGGTCAGTTCGGCCCCTTCGCCACGACACCGGTTTCACGCCGCGTTGCGAAAGCAGAATCCTCGCGGGGGTACCACGAAGACTCGCCTGGCTCACCGGTATTCTTTGGAAGCACGCGTACGCGTGTGGCGGGCTGTAGCGCAGCTTGGTAGCGCACCTGACTGGGGGTCAGGGGGTCGCAGGTTCAAATCCTGTCAGCCCGACGGGTGAAACCCCTGATCAGAAGCACATTCTGGTCAGGGGTTTCTTATGTCCGGGGTGGGGTCGACCCACGAGTGGACCCAAAGTCGCTCATGCTGGATGTCGAGGCGCGCCCGGAGGGATTCGAACCCCCAACCAACCGGTTCGTCGAATGCGTCCCTGGGTGTGCCCTGACGTCCCGGTTTCGTGCTTAGAAGCGAGGTTTTCGTACCGCTGCGTACCGGGTCGTTGCAGGGTGAACTGTCGTCAGAGCTGTCGTCAAGAAATCGTTCAGGTTCACGCTCAACCTGCCGGGCATCTTCGCCAGTGTTCACCCTGTGACGGTGTGCGTCACGAGGGGATGGGGGTGCGCTGTGCGACAAGATATTCCGGCGAATTCGTGATCTTGAAATCAGCTTGCCGTAGGGGCTCTCGTCGGGCACAGGCAAGGGGTCACCTTGCTCTCAAGTTGTCTGGCTGTATCGCAGGATAGCTAACGGCAGCGATTGACCGCGAAGGCTTTGTGGCTGGGGCTGAGCACCTTGCGTGAGCACCGCGAGCCTGGTCGAAGGTCGTCGAGTTTCCCGGCCGGAGCCCATGCCGGTCGGAGGCGGGCGAAAGTTGTGCGATTGCTGGGTAGGGGCAAGCTCCGACCCCCGGCGTTCCCGCGACCGTCACCGATCTTCGAGGTGAGTACCTGTGCACGCGAAATCCAGCCCGCCGAAGCCCTGATGAACACCACCAGACTCGCCGCACCGGGCAAGGCAGTCGCTGTGTCAGGAACCCATACCGGCTTCTGCAGCGCTGAACCCAGCATCCACCAAGTCGGTCGAAACGTCCGCATGACCGCACATGTCGACGACTGCGGCGGCTACGGCCGTCCACGCGGCCTGTGACGCGTCGCTGAACGCGCCGATCGAGATGCGACCGTCCTGGAGCGCAGGCTCGAACGGAACCTCAAGTACCGGAACCGACAGGGCATTCAGGGCGGTCTTGATGGCCTCGGTGTGCGACGGGGACGTCCGAATGCCAGCGTCACTGAGCACGACCACCGTGCGGGCGATCAGCCCATGCTCAGGCTCGGCGAACTCGGGGCCGGCCTTACCGAACAGTTCCAGGACGCGGGCAGCGCCGTTGACAGCGTCGCTGGAGAACGTCACCGGCAGGACCGCCACGTCGGCGGTGCGCACGGCCGCCTGCCAGGCGCCGCTGGCCGGATTCAGTGCTGAGTCGGTGACTGAGATCGCGTAGAAGTGGTCGATCACGCGCCGGGCGGTGATGACGTCCCGGGCGGTGAGCACACGGTCCTGCCGGTCGGAGTTCGCCAGCACGTCGGCGTGCGAGGTCTGCCGGAGCATGTAGGTGGACAGGGCTACGGCGTTCGGCACGTCCTCGTCGCGGTCGAGCAGTTCCGAGAGTCCGGCCTGTGCTGAGCCTTCGGCACGGTGGGCCAGAGTGCCCGGAGTCTCGCAGGCTTCGAGCACCGCCACCCCGCCGCCGCGGATGTGGGCGAGTACCCCGGCCAAAGTCAGCGCAGTCGGCGTCTTGCCGCTGCCCCCCTTGAGATTGAGCACAGCGATGTTCACCGGGCGGGGCCAGTGGGCTGCCGCGATCTGGTCTTCCTGGCTTTCGGCCAGCGCGGTGACATCCGGCGCCTCCACCTCAGCCACCCCGGTCCAATGGGCCACCCGGTCCCGCCATCTGCCGCGGGCGGGTCGTTCCTGCGAAGTGTCCGGAACTGCGGACTGCTCGCGGGGCGCCGGAGTAGTGCTGACGGGACGCGGCGGGTCGACATCGCTGTGCAAGAGGTCATCAAGACGGGCCAATGACGTGGCCTCGGACGGTGTTCGTTCCTCTGACACTGCGACTCCTGTGGAATACCGAATCAGTCAAGGACACCTGCAACGTATCAGGATCCGACGCCGATCCCGCAGGCCGCACCGGGGGTTCGCGGATGGGTTTGACGTCCCGAAACCAGCCGATATCCCGGCGAAAGGTCGTCAGCTGGCCCACGGGGCCAAGACGACGGCGTAGGCGAGCAGCACGAGCATTCCCACTCATGGCTGCAGCAGATTCGCCATGCCCGAGCTCACACACAGGCTCGAGCCGGCGATGGCCTCGCCCGCCGCCCCCGGCAGGAACTTCGAAACGGTGGCGGTGGCAGCGAATTGTGCCAGCAGCACGCGCAGCAACGGTTCCACGAACAGGGTGGATACCAGCAGTGTGATCGTTTGATAGCTGAACTCGCCCGTGATAGCCAGTGCGCCGAGCCTCCATATGGATCGCCCATGAATTCGAGAGGTACCTCCGTGGGCGGGCGAACTCCGCCGCGAAAGGAAGCCGAGGCCGCTTTGAGGATCCGTTGGCCCTACGCAGCTCGCTGACTTCTGTCTTGAACGCCTTGGTCGCTTCATCACCGACTACCGGGATGAAGTTCGGGGTCGAGTTTGGGAGGAGCGTCAGCGACGGCTTCTGCAGGGTGCTGTCCGAGCACGGCTGCCGGATCGCCCCGACGCCTTGGGGCCAGCACCGGGCGTGCAGCCCCACGCGGCGAAGTTGGCGGGCTGAACCGGCACCGATACGCCGCGAATCGCCGACGCGAGTCATCCCGGGTCTATCCTGTAAGCGGGGGTGGTCGCCGTGACGACCCGCATAATCTCGGCACTGGCAGCTGCCGCAACCCTCGGACTGGCCGCACTCACCGCCGGCCCAGCAGTTGCCGACATCACGCTCGGGCCGGACCTCGTGCACTTCGACGGCCCGGCCAGCAACCTCGGGGGCTTCATGCAGGTGAGCCGGGCCGGGGACGTCAACGGGGACGGATACGATGACCTCGCGGTCGGTTTCCCGTTGGCCAGCCCGCACAACCGCACCTGGGCCGGCAGCGTCTTCATCGTCTTCGGCGGACCGCACCCGACGGGCGGCCAACTCGCCGGGAGTTCCGCGATCCGCATCGACGGCGATGTCGGGAACGGGCTACTCGGGCGGGCGCTGACCTCCGGCGACTTCAACCACGACGGGTACGAGGATTTGGCGATTGGAAGCGACGCGCTGACCTACCAGACCCGCGCGAACGCCGGGCAGGTGGTTGTCGTGAAGGGCGGCCCGGCCATGACCAGCATCGACCTGGCCCTGATCAGCCCGACACCCAGGTGGTGGCTGATCGGCGGCGCGAAGGACGACGACCGCATGGGTACGGCGATGGTGGGCGGGGATGTGACCGGCGACGGCATCGACGACCTCGTGCTGGGTTCGCCGAACCCCTCGAACTACGCCGGGGTGACAGTGGTCCGCGGGGGATCGGCCTTCGGCGATCTCGACCTTCAGACCATCAGCACAGCGATCCGGCTCACGGGCGCGTCCGACGTCGGCTCCCAGCTGTCGCTGGGCGACGTCACCGGCGACGCGGTGATGGACGTCCTGATCGGCGCCGAGCTCAACCACAGCCCGGGGCAGTCGCACGGCTTCGTCGTGCGCGGCGGAAGTGGCCTGGTGTCGGCCGGCTTGGTCGACACCTCGCCGGGGGTCTTTATGGTCGACACCACCGGACTGAGCGCTTACATGGGCCCGATGAACGCCGTGGACATGGACGGTGACGGCCACCCCGACCTGGTCGTGGGGACCTACAGCCCTGGGTCCCGGGACTCGTCCGTGCGGGTCCTGGCCCGGCACCCGGTCGCAGCGAGCCTGAAACTGGTCGACGTCAGCGGCCAGACCCGGTTCGTCGGCACCCTCGACGAGGCCTTCGGGGTGAGCGTGGCCTCTCCCGGGGACCTCGATCGCGATGGCTATGGCGACCTTGTCGTCGGTGCCCCAGGCAGTGCGGACGGCAAGGGCGCGGCGTACG
This sequence comes from uncultured Actinomycetota bacterium, assembly GCA_963733395.1. Taxonomy (GTDB): domain Bacteria; phylum Actinomycetota; class Actinomycetes; order S36-B12; family UBA10799; genus JADKAV01. Next base: position 7,399 of record CAVTCZ010000011.1, on the reverse strand, counting down.
TCTTGCGTGGTTCAGCCGTTCTGAGCGGCGCCGTGATCCCGGATGTGGGAGCCGTGGGTTACCGGGTGAACGGTCCGGGCGGCGTCGATGCGCTGACCAAACCGTATGCCGGATTCGCTGTGGCGGGAGTCGGGGACTTCAACGGTGACGGGGGGCAGGATCTAGCGATCGCTGCCCCGGGCGCGGACACCGCTGGTGTGGATTCGGGTGCGGTGTACGTGGTGTTCGGCCCGCCTCCCGGGCCGCCTGTGACGGTCACACCCGCTGCCACGCTGCGTGTCTCCGCCCGCGCGGCCACGAAGCCGATCCCGCGCATGGGCCGGGTGAAGCTGGTCAGGGGGGTCGTGGTCGGGCCGGGTCAGTCGGCATCGATCAGGGTCACGCGTACTCCCAAGAAGCTCAGGAAGAGGAGCCGCGTGACCAGAACCGCGACCACGGTGAGGATCCGCACCAAGCACGCGCCGAAGGGCAAGGTGTCCGTGCGCATCACGGCTTCGGGGTCCGGTGTGACGCCGGTGACCTGGTCGCGCAGTTGGCGCGTGAAATGAGCCTGTCCGACTATGCGCACTCCAGAACTGGGAAAGGGCAGACCAGAAGTGATCACAGATTCCCAAATCGGCGTATGGCCCGATTAGCGGGCTATTCACCGGCGCAGAGACTCGGGGCGTTCGCTGTACCGCACTCGACCCCCCCGCCAACCAGCGCGAAGGGCCCGGACTGAGGAGGCGGACAGGCTCGGCGTCCGGTGTGCGGACCGTGGATTGCGGTCCGGCGGTTGTGTCGTGCCCCTCCGGCGGTTGTGTCGTGCCCCTTGCGATCGCCAAAGTGGCCGATCTGTCCCTGTCTGGTTCTTGATTTCGATCCCCGGAGGTGTGACGAAAGAAGCCCGTCGCGGCCAGCCGCGCTCTGAGCAGTTTCACAAGGGCGGTTCTGTGGCCTTCGGGTGCCACTCTGACTCAGCCGTCCACAGAACGCAAGAAGCCCCCGGGACCCCGACGCCCGCGCGGTGCGGGACGTCGGGGCCAATTTGGTCAGGCCGCCTGGTTCTTGCTGTACCTCCGCACGGCTTCCTTCGCGGCTTTGGTGAATAGCCGCCGGTCGTCACGGCTGGGGCAGGGCCGGGAGGTGCGGGTGCGCTGCCAGTGCTTCCACGCCGCCTCGGTGGCGATGTGGGCAGTGACCCCCACCGATGATGGGTATGCGGCCCTGTGTTGTTACTCGACCGGTCACCGCAGGCGCCAGGCTTTGCGCCAGGTGTCCGGCTTCCACGTGTCAGCGAAGCCAGGCTTGGGCTTGGCCCGGACGATCACCGTGACGCGCACAGCCTCGTAACCCTGGGTCTTCACGCGGATCGTGCCGCGCTTGGTGACCTTCGTGTCGCAGAAGGCCTGCTCGCCGGCGGTCGTGCTGGCCAGCGGCCGGCAGAGCACCACCGGTTTGAGCAGGACACAGGAGGACGTGTTGGTCGTGATCGTGTCGGTCAGAATCCGGCTGCCGACCGTCGTCGGGGTCGGCTTGTGCAGGGTCACGTTGATCGGGCAGGGCTTCTTCACAATCGTGGGAGTGGCGGTCGGGGGTGATCCGCCCGATCTTGTTGCCGTCCCACTCAGTGAACCAGAGGTTGCCGTCCGGGCCGGCCGCGATCCCGGAAGGGAGACTGCCGGCGGTGGGGACGGGGTATTCGGTGATGGCGCCAGTCGGGGTGATCCGCCCGATCTTGTTCCCGCGGACCTCGGTGAACCACATGTTGCCGTCCGGCCCGGCCGCGATCCCGGCGGGCCAACTGCCGGCGGTGGGCACGGTGTACTCGGTGACGGTGCCGGCGGGGGTGATCCGCCCAATCCTGTTCGCTGGATAGCCCGGTGAACCACATGTTGCCGTCCGGCCCGGCCGCGATGTCCTGGGGGTAACTGTAGGCGGTGGGCAGGGGGTATTCGGTGACGGTGCCGTTGGGGGTGATCCGCCCGATCTTGTTCGCGCCTGGTCTCGGTGAACCACATGTTGCCGTCCGGGCCGGACGCGATCCCGTAGGGGTTGCTGTCGGCGGTGGGCAGAGAGTATTCGGTGATGGCGCCAGCCGGGGTGATCCGCCCGATCTGGTTCCCGTGGGCCTCGGTGAACCAGAGGTTGCCGTCCGGCCCGGCCGCGATGCCACAGGGGGAGCTGCCGGCGGTGGGGACGGGGTATTCGGTGATGCGACCGCGAGGGGTGATCCGCCCGATCTTGTTGCCGTGGACCTCGGTGAACCACATGTTGCTGTCCGGGCCGGCCGCGATCCCGTGAGGGCGCCCGCTGGCGGTGGGCACAGGGTATTCGGTGATGCGACCGCGGGGGGTGATCCGCCCGATCCGGTTCCCGCCATCCTCGGTGAACCATAGTGTTGCCGTCGTGGCCGGCAGCGATGCCACATGGGGAGGTGTCGGCGGTGGGTACCGGGTATTCGGTGATGTCGCCCGGCGGGGCCGCCGCCACCGGCGCCAACAACACCGCCAGAACCGCCGCGATGATCGCCACGACAACCGAGGTCTTTGATGAGATGCGCACGTCCATGATGCCCCCAACGCGATGGAGCCGCTGCCCCTTCAGGGTACGCCCGCAGCATCACGATCACCCACGCATCGAAACCCGGTCCTTGAGGCATGACAAATGGGTGTTGCGCGGCGCGCGTGACCCAAACGAAGAAAGGACCTTGGTGGCCCCGACGCCCCGCAGGTGGCGGGACGCCGGGGCCAGTTGGGTCAGGCTGCTTGGTTGCGTGCGTGGTTGCGGACTGCTTCCTTCGCCGCCTTCGTGAACAGCCTGCGGTCGTCCCTGCTGGGGCAGGGCCGTGAGGTGCGGGTGCGCCGCCAGTGCTTCAACGCCGCGTCGGTGGCGATCGACGCGATGACCTCCCCGTATTCGGTGGGGATGCAGTTCGGGATGCCGCGCACCACCACCGAGCCGTCGTTGCTGATTTCGATGCGCACCGATGCGGCGACGGCATCCCAGTCGATCAACGGCATGGGCGCCGGTGCCGGCTCAGGAGCCACCACGACCGGGCGCGTGCCCGCAGCCGCCGCGGGCGGCTCCGGGTCCGGTGCGTCGTTGCCTTGCGTGGAGTGGATGAGCCGTGCCAGCGCGATCAGCATGGCGGCTGCCCCGGCCGCGCCGACCAGGGCGAGGGTGCGCCAGGGGTTGGTCGCCCACACCATGGCGGTCATCAGCCACGGCATCGCCTTCACGATCCGCACTGCCAGCAGCCCCTGGGTGAGGGTGTGCACGACGAACACCCCGGAGGCGATCGATGCGCTGAGCGTGACGGTGGTGCGCACCATGGTGGTGTGCGCCAACGCCCACGCCAGGTCACCGAGGCCGCTAACCCAGCCGTCGATGCGCCGGCAGGTGCCCACCACCGGGTCGGCAATCGCGTCGGCCAGCCGCAGGGTGGAGTCAGCCCCTGGGGCCGACACGTAGCCGATGGCGAGGGTGACCAGACCCGCGCCGAAACGCGCCGCCTTGCCGACACTGCGTGCCACGGTGGTGACCGCCTTCCAGGCGCCACGGGCCACGGGCCACGGCGCGGACGGCGCCGGTGAGCGCCGCGTAGCCGGTCTGGGTGGACAGCATGGCTGGCCACTGTCGCCGCCACCGACGTGGGCAGGTGCCCGGCGAACCGCAAAGTAGTGCGGGTATGCGACCACGTGCTGCGCGCCGCGCCACTGAGCTTGAGCAGCGGTGCCCGCAGCATCGCCAGATGCTGGGACGGGCCGCTGACCGGCACCGAATAGGTGCCATCAACAGGAATGGACATCGTGTGTTCCTTTCAACATGAGGAAGGCCCACCGCAGGATTGCGGCAGGCCTGATTGGGGTTGGTGCCGCGCCGGTAGCCGGATGGCCCAACAAGGCGGCAGCAGGATGTGGTGCTGCTAGTGCAGCCGGTCCGACAGCGAGCCGGCAGCCGGCGGGGGAGAACCGCCGGTTCTTCGGGCGACCGGGTAGGAGTCGTACTCCGGCTCGGGGTCGTACGGCCTCGGCGTGCGAGGCCTGGGGGTGTGGGGCTGTTCGGGGGTGAGCAGCCCGGTGAGCAGGATCGCCACTTCCAGACCCAGTGGCAGGTCTCCGGCTGGGGTAGTGGCAAGCCGGCGGGAAACAACGGTCTGGCGGTAGTCGAGTGTGTGTTCCCACGGCTGCGCTGGTCCACCGTCGCGATCCATCGTCGAGAACCTCAATACCCTTCCGGCGGGCGTAGTCTGGTAGTGGTGACGGCCCGTGGGTCGCGCGGAACCCCTCACGGCCGGGGTCGATCCGCACGAGGGGGTGGGTCATGTTCCACAACGAACGCATCCCTGTGAGCGTGGTTGTCCGGCAACAATGGGACACCTCCGGGGTAGTGATGTGTGCGGTCACCGAGGGCCAGGTCACCGGCTGGTTTCGGACGACGAGAAGCAACTGGCGGTCTTTGATGACTCGACCTGTGAACCTGTCTGTCTCGGTTCCAGTCTGGTCACCCGCTCTGGAGGATAGGGAGAACAACCATGCACCCCGAACCATGCAGGCTTGCTGACAAGCCCGACGACTATGCGCGACTCAATCTCGAGAGACGCCATATCCAGGAATGGGAGGACGGCATCCGCGTCGACACCGGCGCGCCATTCATCGAGTGGTGGTACTTCGACACCGACCTAGACGACGGCGCCAAGCTTGCCGTCATCTTCTGCACGAAGGACACCTCCCGGCGCAACCAGCCGCTCGAGCCGTTGATCGAGATTGACCTCGACCTGCCGGACGGCCGCAGGATGATGAAGTACGGCTATTTCAAGGCCGAGGAGTTCAGCGCGTCCAAGGATGGCTGCGACGTGCGAATCGGACCGTACCGCTTCACCGGCGACCTGCACGAATACACGATCACGGGCGCGGCCGAGGATCTCTGGGCCGAGGTGAAGCTCGAGGGTCTGACCGAATCATGGCGGCCGGAGACGGGCCACCTCTTCTTCGGCCCGGATGACGAAGCCTTCTTCGCCTGGTCCCCGTTCGTGCCGTTCGGCAAGGTGACTGCGACCTACAAGATCGGTGACGAGGTGCACCAGGCGACGGGCACGGGCTATCACGATCACAACTGGATGAACGTGGAGATGTCGCACCTCCTCGACCACTGGTGGTGGGCGAAGGGGGACGTCGGTCCGTACACGTTCATCATGGCGCACCTTGTAGCTGCGAAGAAGTACGGCTTGACTCCGTTTGACTGGTTCATGATCGCCCGTGACGGCAAGGTGATCGCGGACGATGGGTCCAAGGTGACCTTCACCACCACCGGCAGCGACATCGATCAACACACCGGCAAGCCCGTTCCGCAGGAGATCTGCTTCGACTATCGCGACGACGACACGCGCTACGTGGTGACGTACACCCGCCAGAAGACGCTGGTCACGCAGAAGATGCTCGACTTCGCCAAGGGCTGGCAGCGTGCCGTGGGCGAGTTGATCAGGTACCCAGGCGGCTACTTGCGCGTCTCCGCGCTGGTGGATCTCAAACACTATGAAGGAGGCGAACTCGTCGAGCACCTCGAGCAAGCCGGGGTCTTCGAGCAGATCTACTTCGCACGCAAGATCCACGACGAATCCCTGGAACACGGCACAGCCCGCTAGTGGGCTGTGCGGCATGACTACAGCCATTTGGCCCGGCGATTGAGACCGGCGCGAGTCAGGCGCGGATGTCTCGGTCTCCGAGCGCCTGGACGCCAGCATCAAACCGCGATCTCCTCGATTCCCGACGACGCCCGGACCACGATCGAGTACCGACGCCGTCTACGACGAACAGTCCGGCCGGTGGGTCTCCCGCGCGGAGGTCGCCGAGATTCCCTTCGTCGCCTTCGCCGCACAGAAGAAGACCAACCACGTGCTCGGACGACTGGTGGTGCGCCGGATCCCCGACCTCAACCCCGGCGTCAAGGACGGGCAACAGACCTTGTTCGACACCTGGCGGTTCCACGGGTTCTTCACCACCACCACCACCACCGCCGCCGAAGAAGACGACAACGTGGCCGCAGACAAGACCCATCGCGGCCACGCGATCCTCTCTTCACGCGTCTCGGTTCGCCAGCGCTTCAACGCCACGGTCCCCCTTCGGATGTCCTCCTGCATCTCCGGAGGGCAGGAACCAGGCGGCTGCAGGGCTAAAACCGTCGACTCAGTCGTTGTCTGGTTCGGATCGAACCCTGAAATGCGGTGGTCGGCTGCACGACGGCGCTGGGTATCTTCGCGAGTCTTCATCGCGCGACGGTGTGTGTCTGCGACGCACTTGGGGAAAGGGTTGCGGAGGTGCGTCAAAGCCCGCACCATTGGACACGCCCAGGGGGGCGACTAGCGGCGTACCGTGGAGGGGTAGGGGCTGGAGGTCACCATGAAGGCATGGGTGCGCGTGTTGCTGATGGTGCTCGGCGGGGTCGTCGGGGCATACCTCGGGTACTGGATCGGGTACTTCGCGGGCTGGAGCATCGATGCGGAATGGCCGTTCCAGGTCGGCGGTGGAACGGGGGCCATTTTGCTGTCCATTGGGATGTCCGTGCTGGGGGTCTTCCTTGTGCGGCTCGTGGTCGGGCCTGGAAGGGATTAGGTCACCGGTATCGCCGACGCCACCGTCGGTGGCGTTTTGCGCGGTCGCCGTATTCAAACGCGCGAAAGTCGTCGAAGCCTTCGCCAACGGGGCGCGACCTGCGGGGCCTCCAGATCCCTCCAGAGATGCGGCGATGGCACGGTGGGAAGAGTCTGCATTGCGCCTGACACCCCTTGACTCTCCGGTACGAATGCGCACTGTCGGCGGTTTGGCCGCGATCCCGGTCGGGCCACTACCGGTGGTGGGCAGGGGGTATTCGGTGACGGTCCCGGCCGCAGTGATTCGCCCGAACAGAACTCCCACCGCAATCGCGTTCTTCCGATATGAGGGCATCGCAATCTTCCCTGTCGGTAGGCAATGGTGCCGGGCCGGCTAGCCCTGCAAACCACTGTTCGAAGGAGTGATGCGATGTGAGCGCCCCGAACGAGGAAACTCGGGTGCCCCGACGCCCCGCGGGTGCGGGAAGCCGGGGCCAAGGGTCAGGCTCCTTGGTTTCGTGCGTGGTTGCGCACTGCTTCCTGGGCGGCTTTGGTGAACAGCCGGCCCCGTCATCCTTGCTCGGACAAGGCCGTGAGGTGCGGGTGCGCCACTAGTGCTTCAACGGTCATCGCCACCGAAGTGGGACGCCCACGGGGCATTTCTTCTTCGCCTCGAATTCTCAAGCCCCGAAATGGGGGGACGCGTTGTGCCGGCGGAGGACCACAGGCGCCGACTTGCCGCAGGTCGGAGGACTTCCGATCTGCCTACGCCGTTGCTCGCCTGCTATGGTCGCGGCGGATCTCGTGAGAGGTCGGGGCTCGACGGGC
>CAVTCZ010000010.1:0-15045 GCA_963733395.1 uncultured Actinomycetota bacterium | reverse complement strand
TACTCGCCCGCCGCGAGGGTTCGTGAAGTTGTTGCCCTCCGCATCGCCGTGTCGGGCAACAACTTCACAGAACCGCTGTGTGCGACGGCGACCTACCCGGCGTGCTGGTCTGGCTCCGACGGAACCGGTTGTACCGACCACGCGGGCGGTACGTCTGCGCCCTCGGCCTCATCGTGCTCGGCATCGGCCGCGGTGGGCTGCACGATCCCCTGCGCGTGATGCACCGGTGCGTAGATGGCGTACAGCTGCATCGGCTCGTCACCGGTGTTGACGACGTTGTGCCAGGTGCCGGCCGGTACCGTGATCGCCCAACCGTCCTCGACATCCTGCTGGAACGTGAGTTCATCGGCGGTCGGCCCCATCAGCACCCGGCCCCTGCCCGCATCGAGGCGCAGGAACTGATCGGTCTCGGGATGGGTCTCCAGGCCGACGGACTCCCCGACCGGGATGGACATGAGGGTGACCTGCAAGTATCTGCCGGTCCAGGCCACGGTGCGGTAGGTCTCGTTGTTGGTGGTGGCCGTCTCCAGGTCGAAGACGCTGGGTTCGGGTCCGTTGTCCTTGATTGTCATGTCGCTCCCTTCGCGGCGCTACCCCCCGCACGTTGCACAGTCCATGCCCAACCGATACTTGCAGGTGCCCGGTCGTGCGGACGTGCTTCCTACCGTTTCGACCGCGCTACGACCTCGCCCCCGGCTCGTCCGCTGCTGGTCGATGACAGGATGCCCCGGGCGCGCGCCTTCTCGATCCAGCCCACCACGGTGCGCGGTGTGACCTGGTAGCGCTCGGCGAGAGCCTTGGAGTAGCCGCGACCGATGATCACGTACTGGCGGGCCACATCTTCCAGGAACTCATCGGTCAGGCGTCGCACGACCACTTCGTCGCGGGTGTTGTCCGGGTATCCGTCGACCGGGAACTCCTCGGCGTAGGGGTCGCGGCCGTGGAGCATCAATTGCGGTGCCAGTCGGGTGACCGCATCCAGTGGGCTGGCCCAGCGGAACTCGCGCTGCAACCGCTCGAGGTTGAGCCCCGCGCCGGCCTCCAGCAGCATCTGCACAACCACCGGGTCCTGCCCCTGGTCCGGCACGTCGATGGTCGCTTCCACCCGCCACACCTCCGAGCCGGTGCGGGTGTCGGTCATCACCAGGTCGAAGACCACCGGCATGTCGATGACCGGGCCCTGCGGCGAGCGCCACGGCGTGGAAGGTCCGACAACCCTGCGCATCCGCGACGAGAGGGCGTGCGCTGCCGGACCGCGCGGTGGTTCGTTCATGGGCACCAACCCTATGAGGGCGATTGCGCTTCCGGGTGTGGAACGCGCTGCCGGCCGCCCCCCCCGCACGCGGCCGGCAGCGCGCCCAGCTACCGGAGGATGAAGGTGTCGGTGTCCCGGTAGGCCGTGTACGTCTTCGTGGCCGGCGCCGCGTATCGCACGGTGACCCGCACGGGCACCCCGTAGCGGTTCACCACGGTGATCCTGCCCGTGGGGCTGCCGGTGACCGAGCAATAGCGGGCCTGTCCAGCGGCCCCGGCACTGGCCGGGACGCAGGTGACCAGCGCCCGGATCTGGCGGCCGGCGTTGGTCCGCCCCGGGGTCACCACCGCCCGACTGCCGGAGACCTGGACCGTGTTCGCGGTGGTGGCCCTCTGGGTCTTCTTGCCGTTGCTCCCGGACTTGACGTGGATCGTCACCTTGCTGGTGGCGCTGGCATCCGAGCCCTTGACCTTCACCGTGACCTTGAAGGTCCCGGTCTTCGATGGCGTGCCGGTGAACACTCCGGTCTTCGCGCTGAACCGCAGCCCCGGCGCCACCTTGCCCTTCACCAGTGAGAACCTCAGCGGCCCGTCGACGTCGCGGGTGTGGGGCGACAACCGGTGGAACCGTTTGCCCACGTACCCGGTGCCCCGGGGGTAGTCCAGGTGCGGATCCCGCGGGGCGTTGCGAGCCACCACCTGGAGCGTCACCTGAGTGTCGGCAGAGCCCCCGGCGCCGACCACGGTGACTGTGAACGGGAACGTGCCCTTGGCCTGGGGCGTGCCGCTGATGACCCCGGTGTTCTCGTCCAGCGTCACGCCCTTGGGCAGATTCCCCTTCGTGACCGAGAACCGCCACGGCCCGGACAACCCGGAAACGTGCGCCTTCATCGGGTCGAGCTTCTCGCCCACCCGGCCCTTGCCCTGTGGGTAGGCCACAGCCGCATCGGCCGACGTCCGACCCGCGGCGATGTTCGAGGCCGGGCCGTCGCCGGCCTGGTTGACGCCGACCACCTTGAACTCGTAGCGGGTCTCCGGGGTCAGACCCGTCACCTTCAGCGACAGCGTGCCCGCGCCGGCCACATCGATCCGGGTCCACGTGCTCTGCCCGACCTGCCGGTAGAACAACCGGTATCCGGTGATGGGCCCGGACGCCGGATCCAGCGGCCTGCTCCACGCAACCGTGATCGACGTCTTGCGCTCCTCGGTGACCGAGATGAACGGGGCCAGGCTCTGCTGCACGGCCCCGACGTTGCGGCGGCCGTTGGCGTCCACCCGTGGATTGCCCAACGCGTCCTTCGTGATCGGCGAGCCGTCGATCGGGTTGGTGAGCAGATTCGCCCCGTTGGCGTCCGGTATCGCATCCACCAGGACGCCCGAGAGGTTCGGGGTGCCCCACTGGGCGAAGGAGGTGATGGCGTCCGGGAAGGCCGGGAACCCCGGCACCTGGGTGAGCAGGTTCGGCTGGGATGTCAGCGCCGCAAGCTCGGTCGGGCTCAGCCCCAGATCGCCCTGCAGCCACGTGTAGGGGTCGGCGGTGAATCGCCCGGTGAGCCATGAGGGATTCGGCGCCGACTGCGTCGAGTTGAGGTAGGCGCCGACCGCGGTCTGCTTCAGCTCGATGACCCCCGAGAAGCCGGCCGGGTTACCGTCGTCGGTGGTGAACCATCCCACGTTGCGCGGCGCCGGGCACGAGGCACCCGAGCAGTCCACCGTCGAGTAGAGGAAGGTCGAAGCCTTCACCGTCCACCGCGAACCGGAGGTGGAGGCGTTGAACATGCGATCGCGGGTTCCGGGGGTGCCGGTCGTGCTGGTGGGTATCCACAACGTGTTGACGATGTTGACGGTCGCGTCGGTCGCGGTCATGCCGGCCACGTCGAACGCGCGGGTGGTGACGATGTCCACCCGGCCACCGATCCAGACGATGAAACCGTCGTCGTCGACGCTTTGGAACTGTGAGTCCTGAACCGCCAGGGTCCCGCCGTTGTCGCCGGTGAGCACACCGCCGGTGGCGACGACGGCCGGCGATCCGGCCCACCCCTGGACCTGGCTCCAGGCGTTGCGCAGCAGGCTCACGGTGGCCGCGTCACTGAGGATGGCCGGGGTGTCGCAGTGGACGATCGGCCGGATCCGGGTCGCGGTCACATCGGTCAGTTGCAGGCTGGCTCCGGCAGCAACTCGGGCGACGGCCTCCATCTGGTCCAGCGCGAGGTCCTGCACCGTCACCTTCGCATTGGCGGCGAGGTTCAGGAAGCCGGGCGTCGAGCTGAGGATGATGTTCGGCGCCTGCGCTGGGCAGGTGTCCATGGGGTTGACGTCCCCGCCGGAGTTGATCCAACTCTGCAGACCCTGCAGTCGCGCGCCGTTGCCGTCGAACGTGACTGCGTCCTGGATGGTGCCCACGAAGTATTTGGTCGATGTCGATCCGGGGGTCGAGCACCCCGAGACGTCGACGACCAGGCCCTTGGCGAAGCTGATGACATCGGCCCCGGGGCTTGCGTTGGCATCGGCGATCGCCTTCTGCAGCGAGCCCGCCCCGCTGCATGCGGGTGAGGTGACCGTGAACGTCTTCCCGCTGAGCGCCGCTGTTGTGGGCGTCGCCGCAGTCGCCGATCCGGCCGCGAGGGCAAGAGTGGCGGTCATGCACACGATCCCGGCTGACGTCTTCATGGCCCGGTCCTCCCCGAATCGCCGATCGGTCACCGTGAAGTTTCCTCGCGCGCCCATCCGGTTGGGGGCGCAGCGGAGGAGGCTCGCCGAGAACTGCGGAAGGTTCTGGTGTCAGCGTGGAAGGTTGGCTCCGGCGCTGGTAGCGCCCTGACGGAACTTCGGGCCGAATCCGGCCATCGATGGCCGGATTCGGCCCGAAGTTCCTCCGACACCCCCTGTCGGTCCGTGCAACGTGTCCACCCCTTGCGGTGACAGGATCGGGTCGTGGGTATCACTGTGGCGGTCACCGGCCCGACCGGGGGCATCGGGCTCGCGGCGGTGTCGGCGCTGGAGCGCGAACCCGAGGTGGAGCGGATCCTGGGGATGGCACGTCGACCGTTCGATCCGGCCCGCGAAGGCTGGAGCAAGACCGAGTACCTCCGCGGCGACGTCCTGGACCGCGATGCGGTGGACGCGCTGGCGGCTGCGGCGGATGTGGTCGTGCACCTGGCGTTCCTCATCATGGGCAGTGGTGGGCAGACCCGAGAGGTCAACCTGGCCGGCTCGCGTAACGTCTTCGAGGCGGTCGTGGCCCAGTCGCGGCCGCGCCGACTGGTCTACACCTCCTCCGTGGCTGCCTACGGCTACCACCGGGACAACCCCTTGCCGCTGACCGAGGACGTCCCTGCCCGCGGCTCCAGCCAGCAGTCCTACTCCCGGCAGAAGGCCGACCTCGAAGCCTTGCTGGAGCAGACGACAGCCGGCTCGGACGTGGCGGTGTACGTGCTGCGGCCCTGCATCGTCGCCGGTCCCCGGGCCACTCTGCTCGCGGACTTCATGCCCTGGAACCGGTTGGGTCAGCCCCTGACCGGATTGGCCGGCGCGGCAGGGCACATGTTCCCGGCGCTGCGTCCCTTGTTCCCCGATCCCGGCGTGAAGCTGCAGTTGGTCCACCACGATGACGTCGCCGCGGCGATCGTGGCGGCGGTGCTGGGCCGGGGCAGCCCGGGTGCCTACAACCTGGCCGGCGACGGGGAGATCACACTCAGCGACGTGGCGAGTGCGGTCGGAGGACGTGGGGTCCGGGTCCCGCACGTTGCAGCGGTGGCCGCCTCAGATCTGGTCACCCATGTGCCAGGCGTTCCGTGGCTTGCGGAGTGGGTCCATGTCGGGCGGGCCTCGGTGGTCATGGACACGGGCAAGGCGAAACGCGAACTCGGTTGGCGGCCTGGCTACACGAGCGCCGAAACGCTGGCATCGATGGCGGCGGCGCTGCCGGATCGGTCCGGTTAGGCCGCGGGGTTCGGTCCGTGCGACGAGGTCAGGGGGTGAGTCACGGCGTATCACCGACCTGTCTTTGAGTGTCGTGCGTCCTGTTGCCTTGGCGGGCTGCTGCCGCGGACGGTTTTGTGACGATGTTTCGTGCCTGTTCGGCTGGTTCGTCACGAAGGTGCGGTCGAACCGCCGCGGCAGCCCGCAACGTCGTGACAAACCGCCTGGCGGACCCCGCAACATCGTCACAACCCCCCGTGCCGAGTGAGACGGCGGGCGGGTTCGCGCCCGCGACTACCCTGACCCCATGACCGCCGACCTCCGCACCCTCGCGGGTGTGGATGTCCCCGCGGTCCAGCGGCGGACGGTCGCCACGCTCTCAGTCGCCCAGGTGATGAGTGGCGTCGCAGTGGCGGGTTCGTTGCCGGCAGGGGCCCTCATCGCGGCTTCGTTGGCCGACGAGTGGGCCGCCGGACTGGCCCAGACCGCGGGTGTCTTGGGCGCTGCGCTGCTGGCCCTGCCCCTGGCTCGGCTCGCGCTGACCCGGGGACGGCGGGTGGCTCTGTCGAGCGGGTACGCGCTCGGCTCGCTGGGGGCAGTCATCGTCGTCATCGGCGGTGCCGGGCGGGTGCTGTGGGTGGTCCTGCTCGGATGCCTGCTGCTCGGGGTCTCCACCGCGGCCGGCTACCAAGGGCGCTACGCGGCCACGGACCTGGCCGCACCCGAACACCGGGGACGGGCGCTGTCGATCGTGGTGTGGGCGGGGACGATCGGCGCAGTCGTGGGCCCCAACCTGCTGCAGTACTCCGGGGCGATGGCGCTGCGCCTCGGGCTGCCGCAGCTCACCGGTCCCTTCGTGCTCGCGGCAGCTGTGCTGGTGGTGGCGTCCCTGGTGCTGGCTGTGAGGCTGCGCCCGGACCCCTATCTGCTGGCCCGATCCCTCGCGCACGCCGAGTCGGGACCGCGCGAACACCCCAGGTTGCGTGACGGGCTCGCCCACCTGCGGGGCCACCGCCCGGCCGTCCTGGGAATCACCGCGGTGTCCATCGGCCATGTGGTGATGGTGATGGTCATGGTGATGACCCCGGTGCACATGGCGCACGTGGACGTCTCCCTGCAACTCATCGGCCTGGTCATCAGCGTCCACGTGCTGGGTATGTTCGCGTTCTCGCCGGTCGTCGGGTGGGCCGTCGACCGCTTCGGTCGGACCCCGGTCATCGTGCTCGGGGCGTTGATCCTGCTGGTGTCCTGTGCGGTGAGTGGCTGGGCGCCCGCCGAGAACGTGCTCGTCCTCGGCATCGGGCTGTTCCTGCTCGGCCTCGGCTGGTCCTGCACCCTGATCGCCGGGTCGACACTGCTCACCGACGCCGTGGATCCAGCCGACCGGCCGTCGATCCAAGGGCTGTCCGACCTGTCCATGAACGTGGCCGGCGCGGTGGGCGGTGCCGTTGCCGGGGCCATCGTGCTGTGGTCCTCGTACGCCGCACTGTGTGCGGTGGCGGCAATCCCGGTGGTCGCCCTGCTGGCCCTGGTGGCCATGCCGTCGATGCGGCCGTCCGCTTCGGATTGACCACGTCATGAGCTGCGGTGCGGGGGCAGCGGGTCACGACCTGCAGGACCGCGTTGCGACCGCGGGCGACGCAGCGCTGCGCTGCCTCAGTAGTACTCACCGGGGTCATCGGCTGTCGGCTCGCTACCACCGGACGGCGATGTACCGCGGGGACGCGGTGTCGGCTGCCACTTCGGATGGCCGTGCAGCAGCCCCCCGGTGTGCCCGCCATAAGGTTCGCCGTGGTCCGCGCTCTCAGCGCGGGCGTAGATGAAGGTCCATGGGCCGAGGGAAAGACGATTTCCGGTGTGTAGCGATTGCCCCACCGCGGGCCGGCCGTCGACGGTGCTGGAATGGTCCGGGCTCGTATCCACGATGTGGTACTCGTCCCGGTCATCGCGGCGCACCTCGGCTTGGTGGCGCGCAGTCAGGGGCAGCACGATGGTAGCTGCGGGGTCACTGCCGATCGTGGTCACTCCCGGTCGCAGCGGGAACTGCGCCGGGACTTGATCACCGCCGAGGCGCTCGTTCAGGTCGATGCTGTCGTCGAAGACGGCGACGAGTCTGGGATTGCCGCCGCCTCGGACGTCGTGGGTGGGACCGCCTCGGGAGTGTTCGAATTCCCACGGGCCTTCCGGGCGGATGATGCCCCTCGGCCCCGGTTCGTGCACCGGGGGGAGGGCGGTCAGTGCTTCCTCGGTTCTGTCTTGATCGTTCATCGCACGGTCCTCACGGACTCAGGCTTGGGCTTCGGCTGATACTGGTGCCTGAGTATTTATCACAATATGGACTGTAGTTAATAGCGACCGGAACCACAAGGGCCGATGGTTTCCCGCCCTGGCAAGAGGCCGCTCGGGGTTCGCAATACCGCCGCCACGAGGGCATGATCAGTTACCTGATTCCCACCGAGTTGAGGGGAGGGAACCATTCCGATGCGTCATCGCGACAGGCAGGGTGTGGAGGAGCTGACGGACGCGGAGTTGGTTCGCCTGATGGCAGCCGGCGATCAGGCCGCGTTGCGCGTGCTGTACGACCGCAACGCCGGCTGGCTCACCGCGCGGCTCCGGCGGCGCTGTGCTGATCCCGATCTCGTGGCCGAGGCTCTGCAGGACGCGTTCGTGGCCACGTGGCGGCAAGCGGGGTCGTACAAGGGCACCGGGGACGTGGGTGCCTGGATGTGGGGGATCGCGGTCCGCCGCCTGATCTCGCTGCTTCGTGGTCGCCGCCGTGAGCCTCTGCTGCAGCCAGAACCCGCGGCGAACTCGGCCGAGGACCAGGTCATGTTGAACCTGGCGCACAGCGAGATGGGTCCGGCACTGGCGTCCCTGTCGCCACAGATGCGGGCCGTCATCCAGGCGTGCGTGCTGGACGGGTTGACCGCCAAGGAGGCGGGCCTGCTGCTGGGCGTTCCGACGAACACCGTCAAGACCCGGTTGCACCGGGCGAAGGCGCATCTGCGCCACGAGCTGGCAGGAGGACTGGCATGAGTTGGCACGTGGAACCGGCGTTGCTCGCCGAGTACGCCGAAGGTCGCACCGGCGACGTGATGAGTGCCTCCATCGAGTCGCACACCGACGCCTGCCCGCAGTGCCGAGCTCTGATCCGCCCGGTGGAGGCCCCGGATGTGTGGGACGCCATCCGGATCGACGTCAACGCCGCGCAACCCGGGCTGTTGCAGCGGCTGGCTGCCCGGGTCATGCCGGAGTCCGAGGCGCTGTTGCTGGCTGGTTCGGCGATGTTCCGCTGGGCGTGGGTCGAGTCGATCGCAGCCGCGGCCCTGTTCGCAGCAGTGGCGTCACTGAGCTCGGGCCACGGGGAGTTGGCCGTGCTGTTCCTGCTGGTGGCGCCGCTTCTGCCGCTGGCCGCCGTGGCTCTGGCGTACGGTCCCGAGGTGGACCCCGCCCATGAGGTGGCTGTGGCCGCGCCGTACCCGCAGTCGCGGCTGCTCCTGCTCCGCAGCGGCGCCGTGATCCTGGCCACCGTCCCGATCACCCTGATCGCGGGCTTCCTGCTGCCCGCCCCGGAATGGGTGCCCACCGCCTGGCTCCTGCCGGCGGCCGCGATGACGGCGATTGCGATCGCCGCTGGTACTTGGTTCGAGACCCTGACCGGGGCGACCGTGCTCGGCCTGGGCTGGGCGGTGTTCGTGGGCTGGGCCGCCGTGAACGGTCAGTTGGAGCAGGCCTTCGCCGCACCGACGCAGTTGCTCAGCCTGGGTCTATTCGCGATCTGCGCCGTGGTGATCGCTGTTCGGCTTTCGAGGATGGACGCACCGCGGCGCTATCGGTCGCACACGGGAGGGGAGTTGTCATGAGTGCTCAGTTGAACCAGGTCACGAAGTCTTATCGAGGCACGCCCGCTGTGGACGGCCTCACCGTCCAGCTGACCACCGGCGTGACCGGGGTGCTTGGCCCCAACGGGGCGGGCAAGACCACCCTGCTGCGGATGCTGGCGACGGTGCTGAGCCCCGACTCAGGAAGTATCCGTCTGCTCGGGCAGTCCCTGGGCACTCCTGCGGAGCGCGCTGCGGTGCGCCGGCAGTTGGGCTACCTGCCGCAGGAGTTGCAGTATCCGCGCGGGTTCACAGCGTTCGGATTCGTGGAGTACATGGCGGCCCTGAAGGAGTGGACCGATCCAGGACCGCCGGCATGGCGAGGTGATGCGGGTCCTGGACGCCGTGCAACTCGGCGAGTTGGCCGATCGCAAGCTGCGCAGTCTGTCGGGGGGCCAGCGCCGCCGGGTGGGGATCGCCCAGGCACTGCTCGGCGATCCCACGTTGCTCATCATGGACGAACCCACCACCGGTCTGGACCCCGAGCAGCGGGCCGAGTTGCGCGGCCTGCTCTCCGACGCGGGCCGGACGGGCACGATCGTGCTGTCCACACACCAGACGGAGGATGTGGCGGCACTGTGCGACCGGGTGATCGTCATGGTGTCCGGGCGCCTGCTGTTCGACGGCACAGTCGCCGATTTGGTCGGCTCCGCACGCGGTCACGTCTGGCTCGCGGACTCCCCCGATCCCGACGCCCGTGCGTCGTGGCGCACCGCCAGCGGTCAGTACCGGACGGTCGCGGAGATCGTGCCCGCCGGTGCTGCCCTCGTGGAACCGTCGCTGGAAGACGCCTACCTGCTGCTGGTCGGCCGGGCCGACGCCCGCGCGCATCCCCGTGGTCGGCTGATCCGGCGATGCGGGAACCCTTTGCCCGTAGCCGCGCGACAGGTGGGGTGAAGGCACCATCCGCATCGGAGGATCCCATGACCGACACAGTGACCTCATCCCCGAAAGACACCACCGCCCTGCGCTCCCTGGCCTGGATCGAGGCCAAACGGTTCGCCCGGCACCCGATCTTCCTGATCGGCCTCGTGCTGGCCTTCGGTCTGTTGATCCAACAGATCGTGACCGCTCCCGGCGGCGGCGCCGACATGACCCCGGAAGGCAACGCGATACAGGCGGCATTCTTCCTGGGCTGCTTCGGCCTGCTCGCGGCCGACCGGTTGACCCGGGGGGCGTTCCGTTCCCGCGAGGTGGCGGTGGCCTCCCCGATCCCGGCGACCGCCCAGGTGAAGGCGCTCGCGCTGGCGTGCCTCGTTCCGTTCACCGCCGGCGTCGTCTGGACAGTGGTCCGGATGGTCGCCATGGTCCTGGCCGCTGACGAATGGAGCTCGGGCGCCCTGGGCTTCACGGAGCAGACCTGGATCGTGTTCGGCGGCGCGGCGGTGACGGCATTGGGCGGATCGCTGTTGGGCGTGCTCTGCGGGGTCTGGCTGCGGTTCCCGGGGGCGTCCGCGGTCGTACTGATCCTCGTGATCGCGTGGGTGCTGGCCGGAACCGCCGACATGACCGCTGCCGGGGGTGCGACGCACGGTTTGCTGGACTGGGTCCGGTTGTCGGCCCCGGTGACCATGTGGACCAACTGCGGTGATGCGAGCTGCACGACGTCCGTGCAGATGTCCGGCTCCCCCTGGCTGCACGTCCTCTACCAGTTCGGCCTGTGTGGCCTGGCGGTCGTCGCCAGCCTGTGGAAGGTGGCCGACGTCGCGGAACGCTCCCGCTACCTGCGGACCGGACTGGTGATCGCGGCCGCGACGGTGCTGCTGCTCGGACTCAGCGTGTACGCCGGTCGTCCGGTCGACGCACCGCTGTTCTGATGATCGGTTGGTACGCCAGGAGGGCAGTCGCGTGGCTGCCCCTCCTGGCGTGCACCGCGCTCGGTGCGCTGTTCGGCGTGGTGGAACTCAGCCGGAGCGCCGGCTGGGAACCGTTGGCGTATGCGCTGTTCGGGCTGGTGCCGGCCGCGGCCTGCGTCGTGGACGAGCCCGCTGCCGGGGTGGTCGACTCGGGGTCCGCGACCTTGCGCTGGCGGACCGTGGCGCGCACCGCCGGTCTGGTGGTCCCGGCTGGCGTCTTCGGTGTTCTGGTGATCTGGGTGGCGGGCCGGCCGGGCGCGCCGACGTGTCCTGCTGCTCGCGGACGGCTGGATCCTGATGGGCCTGGCGTTCGGGGCGACGGTGGTGCTGCGCCGCACCGGCTTCGACTCTCCGTCCCGACTGGTGGCGCCGGCGGCGGTGATCGGTCTGACCGCGGACCTGCTGCTGACAGGTCAGGTGCCTGCGGCTCTGCGGCCCTTGAATGTGGAGTCCTACGCCCCGGGGCTTGCGCCTGGGTCTGCTGGCGGGCGTTGCCGTGGCGCTGGTGCTGTGGGGATCCCGGGATCTGGTGGCCGGAGGTCGCTGACTCGGATCCGCGGTTGGGGCGCCCGTTGCAGCGGACTCCACGGAGGAGCGGCGGCAGTCGTTCACAGTCGCCCGCGAGATCCTGTGGTGCAGCAACGAGCCGGAGTTCGGCGACAACCGCTGGCCCAGGTGGCGCGACGACTCTCCAAGGTGAATCCCGCCGCGCCTCACCTGCGCGGTGAGCATGGCGGGTCGTCTCTGTGGCTGCACCACGTCGTCTCACATCGGGGCCCCATTCCGTGGGCGTACGCTTGAACTGAGGCGGTTGTCGCCTTCGGTGGCCGCCGCGATGACAGGGGGGTCATCATGTTCCGGTTCACTGCTGTCCTCACCTGCTCCGCAGCCTTCGTGCTGGTGGTTCCCGCCGCACAGGTGGGCGCAGTGCCGCCCGCTGATGACGTTGTTGAACGCGCTCAACAGGATGCCGAGTTGGCCGGTCCGTCGGCCGCGGTTTCGGTGGCGAGTGTGGGAACGATGTTGTGGTCTGCGCCGATCGTGCTGGATGAGACCGGCTGGCCTTCCTATCTCGTGGATGTCGCGTGCCCGTCGGCCAGCCAGTGCACCGCTGTCGGTACTGTCGGCCAGCAGGTGACGTTCAACCCGACTGCGCCGGGCACCCCCACCCCGACCACGATCGACGCCGGCCACGAACTGACGTGGGGTGGCATGCCCGTCGGCCAGCCAGTGCACCGCCGTCGATCGTGACGGAAGGCAGGTGACGTTCAACCCGACCGCGCCGGGCACCCCCACCCCGACCACGATCGACGCCGGCCATTGGCTGACAGGGGTGGCGTGCCCGTCGACCAGCCAGTGCACCGCAGTCGATGATGACGGGCGGCAGGTGACGTTCAACCCGACCGCGCCGGGCACCCCCACCCCCGTCGAGATCGTCCTCGGGGGACCCACGCTCGAGAGCGTGGCGTGCCCGTCGACCAGCCAGTGCACCAGCATCTACCAATCCGGTTCGTACAGCAAGCAGGTGACCTTCAACCCGAACACCTCGGAGCAAACCGGCTCGAGTGTGATCCGACTACAGCACGTACGCCCTGAACGGGGGGGTCGCGTGCCCATCGACCGGTCAGTGCACCGCAGTCGGCGGCGACGGCCAGGTGGTTACCTTCGACCCGACCGGTGACTTCTCCAACTCCACAACGCTCAACACCGAATGGCTGGAAGGGGTGGCGTGCCCGTCGACCAGCCAGTGCACCGCCGTCGGTCACAACAGCCCTGTGTTCGAGGGCGACCCGAACACGCCCGCAAGTTGGCACCTGGAACCGGTTCCCGGGACCTCCTCTCTGGACGATGTCGACTGCAGTTCGGTCACGCAGTGCGTGGCCGTCGACTGGACCTCCGCGTTCGTGGGGACACGGGCCCACTCCCTGACGGTTTCGATAGCAGGCAGCGGCTCGGTCACCGGGACCGGGATCAGTTGCCCAGGGACGTGCTCGGCGCTCTTCGCCACGGGGGCCATGGTCACCCTGACCGCCACGCCGACGGCGGGCGCCAGCTTCACTGGCTGGTCGGGCGGCGGCTGCAGCGGCGCCGGTACGTGCACGGTGACCATGAGTTCGGACCAGGACGTCACCGCGACGTTCACGGCGACAGCGGGTTCTCCGTCACCTCCCGTGACACCTGGGCCGCCCGTGACACTTGCGCCTGTGCAGCAAACCGCGACGGTGCAGGTGCCGAAGAAGATCGCGTACATGGGCCGGACGGTCCTGCTCAAGAAGGCGGTGAGGACGAACGCCGGGCAGAAGGCCGCGTCGAAGGTCACGGTGTCGCCGAAGGGCACGAAGTACTCCAAGGTGAGCACGACGCCCAGGGGCAAGGTGATCATCACGACTCTCGGCCAGAAGAAGTTGAAGGTCACACTGAAACTCACGGCCCCCGCCACCGGCCAGTACGGTGCCTACTCATTCACCAAGAAGTGGACGGTCAAGAAGTAGCACCCCCGACATGCCCGCACGCCGGATCGCGGTGCCGGCCCGACGACGTGACGAACCCGCGGCGGGGCTCAGGGATGGCTCGAATGTGCAGCCGGTGGTCACTTGTGCCCCTTGATAGCGTCGGGGCATGCAGGGCGGGCGCGTGATCGCCGGGTCCACCTGACTGCGCGTACCGGACCGGCAGTGGAGAAGATCCTCGTCCCCATCAATGGGCTCTCGCAGGGGATGTTCATCGAGAGCCGTGATGAGGTCAATGCGGTCCTGTTGTTCATACACGGTGGCCCGGGGATGCCTGAGTTCTGGCTGACCCGGCGCTACCCCACTGGGTTGGCCGAGATCTTCACCGTCGCGTGGTGGGAGCAGCGAGGTGCGGGGCTCTCCTTCAGCCGCGAGATCCCACCGGACACGATGACCGTCGAGCAGTTCATCGGTGCTTCGGATTTGCGGGGGGAGTGCGAGCCGGACGCGGTGATGGGTCGGGTGCGGCCAGCTCCTCGACGGTGTGGCCGGTTCGCCCCTTCAGACGCGTTTGGCTAGCGGTTGTGGCGTTGGTGAGCGAGGACACGTGTGCAAACGCCTCACCAACCGCATGCGGCAGATTCCCCCACGCCAACCAGGGAATCCGGCGCGTGGGGCCCCTGCTCTGCCCACTGCCCGACCCTCACTTCCCCATGAGATCCGCAAAGCCGATTCCGAGCGGCGAGTGTTGCACGGTTGCTGGCTTCTGGCCGCGAGTGTTGCAAGGTTGCTGGTTTCGAGCGCCCGGAACCGACAACCGCGCAACACTCGCGACGAGAGGGCGACAACCGCGCAACACTCGCGCCGGCCGCGCAACACTCGCGCCGGCCGCGCCACGACCGTCGGCACCGGCGACCACTGGCTCACACCCGAGCCAACCCACTCCCCCCATGAAATCCGAAGCGCCAGTTCATCGCAGACACGATCGAAGTGATCCGGTACCTCCGGCGGCGATTCGACACCGAGAAGGTCTACTTGCTGGCCCATTCGTGGGGCAGTTTCGTCGGGTTGCAGGTCGCTGCCCGCGCCGCCGACCAGGTGCATGCCTCCATCGGCATGGCACAGGTGACCGACCAGTTGGAGTCGGAGCGCCGCAGTGACGAGTACCTGCTCGCGAGGTACACCGAGATCGGGGACCGGCGCATGGTCCGCGCGCTTGCGCGAGCGCCGGTCACAGACTCCGTTCCCTCGGCCTACGACGCCATACGGGACAAGGCTATGCACCGTCTCGGAGTCGGCACCACCCGCGATATGCACTCGGTGGTCACGGGGATCTTCCTGCCCCCCTGGAGGTCGCAGGACTACACGCTGCCGGAGAAGGTGAATCTCTGGCGGGGCAAGATCTACTCCCGCCGTGCGGGGCTGTGGGATCAGCTGCTGGCCACGGATCTGACGAAACGCGTCACGGAGCAGCCGATCCCCGCCTACTTCCTGCACGGCCGGTATGACTACACGGTTTCGTACCCCATGGCCAAGGCCTATGCGAGTCACCTGCGGGCACCGCAGGTCGGCTTCTACACGTTCCAGGACTCGGCACACAGCCCCGCCTTCGAGGAGTATGAGATGACGCGGGCGATCCTGTGCAGCGATGAGCTGGCGGTAAAGACCGACCTGGCCGATGTC
>CAVTCZ010000009.1:0-361830 GCA_963733395.1 uncultured Actinomycetota bacterium | reverse complement strand
TGGGCACTGGACCTCGACGATCTGCTGGCGATCGCAGCCTCCAAGGTCAACCGCAGGTCTCACCGATCAGGAATGCCGCCAGTACCTGCATGTCGACGCGTGCCCAGCCAGTAGGTGAACCCGACGTCTGACCGCCGCGTGACCAGCGGCTGACCGCTGTGACCGCGGGGATGACCCCCTGCGATACCGCTGCCGCGAAGGGTGGGCAGCACCCCGGATACGCCGGGGACCACCCCCTCCCGGAGGTCAACATGTCGCACCGCACCCCACCGTCCCGGAACCTGGCCCAAGCCCGCTGCCGGGTCACCATCGCCCTGGCCGTCCTGGCCGTGCCCGGCCGTTCTGGCTGCGCCAGCATCCGCTGAGCCCCAGCCGTGGCACAACCCCGAGTACGTCGTCCACTCGTCGACCGCTGGCGGGCAGTGCGACCAGCAGGCGGGTGACAAGACCGGCGGCGGCTCGTGGTCCACTCGTTCCCGGTGTCCCGTCCGGACCACGGTGACGTCGCAGCCGCAGCCGAACAAGGCGCAGATCGAGCACGCGGAGCAGTTGGCGCTGTGCCCGAGCCGAACAAGGCGCAGATCGAGCACGCGGAGCGGTTGGTCTGGCCGAGCCGAACAAGGCGCAGATCGAGCACGCGGAGCGGTTGGCCATGCCCGAGTTCGAGGTGAGCGTCGATCGAGACGATCGTTCAACGCCCGGCCGGATCCAGTTGGCCCAACTCGGTCAGCGAAGCATCAGCGTGGGACATGAGGGACTCCCGGTGGGGTGTGACTTCTTGTCGCTACACACCCCACCGGGAGACTGGTCAGAGCGTCGCCACGAACACGTCATAGGTGTTGTTGGTGTCGCCGGAAACCAAGTTCGGGTGGTTGGCGATGAAGGCCAGCCGGGTCCCGTCCGGGGACCAGACCGGACCGAAGGCCTCGGCGGCGAACGGGTTGCAGTCCCCATACTCGTCGCAGTCCACATTGCCCGGGAACGTCGTCACCTGAGTGACGGCTCCGGTGGCCAGATTCTTCACCATGAGTTGCTGGCCGTAGCCTTCGACGCTTCGTGCCGAGAACGCGATCCGGGTGCCGTCCGGGGACCACACCCCGTACGAGGACTCCCATTTGGTCTCGGCGCCGTTGGCCGCCACCGACACCCTGCTCACGGCTCCGCTGGCGAGGACCTTCACGAACACGTCACTGGTCTCGTTGGTGTCGCCGGGCACGAGGTTCGCGGAGTTCGACGCGAAGGCGATCCGGTCTCCGCCGGGTCGCCCAACTCGGGACCCACGAGTTCCCGTCAGTTCGTCACCGGCGTGATGCCCACGCCGTTCGCGCCGACGAGGAACACGTTAGCCTCGTCGTAGGACGACCCCGACGTGAAGGCGATCCGGGAACCGTCCGAAGACCACTGACCATCGAAGATCTCCTCGCCGTGTGCCACCCGCAGGATGGAACCGTCCGCCAGGGTCTTGACGAACAGATCGGGCACGCTGTCGTTGTCCCCGGGCACGAGGGCCTTCCCCGATGACAGGAACGAGACGCGCGCACTGTCCGGCGACCACTTCGGGGCAGTTGCCCCGAACGGGTACGAGTAGCCCGCGGCGCCGGTGCCGAGCGCCGAGGCGGACACCCACTGGATCGGGCTGGCCGCGCCGACGGGCACGACGTACACATCTGAGTACGGGTCCGTGTCCTTCGACTGCGAGCTTCAGACTGGTCGAGAATGCGATGCTTTGCCCGTTCGGTGACAACGCGGAACCGGCCCAAGACGAGCCCAGATTCGCTGAAGGATGCCGTTCGGTCTGTCCCGTGTTGAGCTTCCTGTTGTAGACCCAGCAGCCGACGGTGGCGGGTACCAGATTCGTCGCGCACGAAGAGAATGCGACTCCCGAGCCATCAGGGGACCACGTCGGACTTCCAGATTGGGCGTTCCCCGCAGTCCCGGCAGGCGTGGCCGACACCAAGGCAATGCTCTTCGGGGCCGAGGCGTTCGGGAAGGGGGTCGGGTCGGTCTGGTCGCCATCCTTGTCGCCGGGACCCTTATCGGACGGCTTGAGTTGGTACCGGATCACGACCCGGACGCCCGCCTTGCGGGTCACTTTCGCCTTGCGGGGCTTGACCGTCGGCTCGTAGGTTCCCTGGCGGGTCGTGATCGGGGCCGACGAGATCCGGTACAGTACCTGGCTTGAGGTGCCGGAGCGTCTTCGACTTCGCGACCTTCACGGTCTTCCGGTACTTCTTCGGCCCTTTGACCTTGATAGCCGCCCGGGTCTTGGCGGGCACGCCTTTGGCGACAAGGACCAGGGATCGACCGGGCGGCTTGGATTTCAAGGGGGTTGCCGCCGGGCCGCGCCCGGGGCGACGGAGAGGCTCAACACGAGGGCGAAGACAACTACGAGAATCTTCATGGGACCACTCCCGTCATGGACAGGCTCCGGCCCCACCTTGTCCCGACTCAGCGGGACCACTTCCAACGTTACGCCTGATTCGGTCCCATCAGGGGACGGCTGGTCCATGAGTGGGAGGCCGAGTTGAGGTGAGCGCTCTCCCTCCGGGCGCTCATCCGGTTCTCGGGGCAACAGCCTGGTTATGGCGCGCCGCTTTCGCGGCGGCGGGGGGTGTTAGGGGTCGTCGAGGCTGGTGTGGAAGATGTGGCCGCGGGGGCTGGTCCATTCCAGGGTGGCGCCGGGGTGCATGCGGACGGTCCAGCCGGTGTGGGTTTTCAGCCGGTGGTGGTAGCGGCACAGCGCGGCCAGGTTGGATTCGCTGGTGGGCGCCTGCGGGGTGGGGGATCACATGGTCCAGGTCGCACTGCATCGCCGGCCGGCGGCAGCCGGGGAAGCGGCAGTGCCGGTCGCGGGCGCGCACCCAGCGGGCCAGCCCGGGTGCGGGCCGGTAGCCGCGGGACGGGCCGGGCCGCGGTGAGGTCGATCAGCTGGGCGTGCTGGCACAGTTCGGCGGTGTGGTGGGGGCTGAGCGGGCCGTGGCCGGCCAGTTCCGGGCCGCCGGGGGTGAGCAGCACCTGCACCGGGACCGGTTGGCCCAGTTCCAGGCCGGTGAGGCGGGCCACCAGCAGGTCGGCGCGGGCCGGGTCGATGCCGCCTTCGATGTTCGCGGCGCCGGCGACCAGCGCGTTCCAGCAGGCCTGCGCCTCCTCCGCGGACAGGTAGGCGCCGAGGGTGGCCATGCCGTCGGTGTCCGGGGTGATCCACACCCGCCGGGCCCGGACCGCTTTCTTGCGGCGGCGCTGCACCGCGGCCGGGTCGATCGCGGCGACCCGGCGGGTCAGCCAGGCCCGCAACTGGGCGCGGGTATGCCCTTCGGCGTAGCCGATCGCCTGCCCGGCCAGCCGCACCCGCACCCCCGGGTCCAGTTCGCAGGTGCCATAAGCGATCTCCTGGGCCTTGGGCAGATCGATCCGGCCTTCCCGCAGCCCGGCCAGCACACCGGGCAGCTCGGTGCACAGTTGCCTGGGCCAGGTCCACCCGGGCGGCGGCGGCACCGGTGGACCAGTGCAGGCTGGTGGCGATCTCGGCCGGGGCCGGGTCGACCAGCCGGCCGGTCGGGTCCAGCAACGCCGGCTGCTCGCAGGCGACCTGATCCATGGCCTCCAGCTGGCGGGCATGCGCCCAGGCGATCACCGTCTCCGACGGCGGCAGCCACCGCCACCGGGTCGGCGCCAGGCAGCAGCATCACCTCAACCGCCGCCACCACCAACTCCTCCATACCCCCCACGCTAGAAGAGGGGTACGACATTTCTGACCCACCCGCAGAACCCTGGGGACAACCCGCACCGAGCCTTTCGCGGATGGTCGGGAGTAGCGCCTCGGGTGCCGATGGGGAGGTCCGGTGAGGCCGAACGGAGGGACCCGGGAGCATCATTGGCAGCGGGACCATCACGTTGCGGATGGCTGCACTGGGAGGCCTATTGAAGAATCGAAGACCCCGGTCGAGCATCCGGCCCAGCGGCTTCGCCGTCCACTCCGGGCCACCCGCGTCGACCGGTGGAAGTACCGCGTAGTTCACCGTGTCCGGGAGACCGACACCTGTCGCCCGCGCACTTCGTCCGATGAGCGAAGGAAGATGTGACGATGCAACGAACAGTTCTCTATCCGATTGCCCCTGCCGTTCTGGTGTTGGCGCTGGCCGGATGCTCGGGATCGACGACTTCAGGTGAAGCGTCCCCGTCCGTGCCCGCTGCGACGTCGGCCGCCGCATCCCAGCCGGCCGACGGCAACTGTGACACCGCGCAGGCAGACGGCAGCACGACGAATGCGGCACTGCAATCGTTGGCCACCGAGGTCTACGCATCGCTGCAGTGCGGGACCAGCGAGTCGCTGCCCGACCAATTGAAGGCCGCGGGCAACGACCCTGCGATCCAGGCGAAGGCGAAGGACGGCGCAATCACGATGACTGTGGACTCGGCTGCGGGTGGCACGGTCATGCAGCTCACATCGGGCACCAGCGGTTGCACAGTCACCGTCCTGGATTCGATGGACGCGAAGACCATGACCTGTGTGGATCTCTAGGCGGCGTCGCGAACAACGTGGGAGCGTCGCCTGAGCACCTCGTCATGGGGGACCCGCGCAGACCGCGCCGACCACGGACTGAATGCCAGGGTCCGGGGCTGGGGTCGCGCGTCGGACGTTGGTTCACGGGTGGTGCCGACCTGGTCGGCAGTCTCACCCGTCAGCTCTGTGCCCGGGGCCCGGGGTTGGTGGGGGACCTCTGTGACGATGTTGCGGGGTCCGCCAGGGCGATTTGTCACGACGTTGCTGCCGGGCGGTTCGACCCCGCACCTTCGTGACAAACCAGCCGGACAGGCGCGCAACGTCGTCACAAAGACCGCCCGCGGCGACAGCCCGTCACGGCAACAGCGACGCACGACACTAGGAGGCCTCAGGTGCCCGGTACAGGCGGTCGGCGTCGTCGAAGAGCGCCCGCCGGGACAGATGTGAGGCGACGATGGCGCTGACCGAAGCGGCAGCGAGCAGCATGTACATGACGACGATCTGGTAGCGCACGGCCACGATCGGTTCGACCCCGGCGAGGATCAGGCCGGTCATGGCACCCGGCAGGGCGATCAAGCCGACCACCTTCGTCGAATCGATCGCGGGGAGCAGGGCCATGGTCACGGCCCGTCGAAGGTGCGGGGCCATCGCCTCTTCCGAGGTGAGTCCCAGCGCCAGGCGGGCCTCGATGTCGAGGCGCTGTTCCTGCGCGATGTCGGCCAAGCGGCGCATCGTCAGAATGGCAGCGGTCATGGCGCCGCTCACCACCATCCCGCCAACCGGCACCACCACCGACGGGATCGGCTCGATCACACCCACCGCCAGCAGAACGCCCACAGTCGTCGTCGTGCCGGTGCCGACGGCGATCCAGGCGATCGAGCGACCCTTCGGAAGGGCCTTCGCCCGCCCGGCCGCGACGAATCCGGCGATGACCACCATGCCGGCGACCCAGGCGAGGGCGCCGAGCAGACCTGCGCGGGTGAACAGGACTGTCAGGATGGTCCCCACTGCAACCAACTGCACGAATGCCCGCCCAGCAGCGATCAGCAACTCACGGGTCAGGCCCAGCCGGGCACGCATGGAGACCGCGATCGCGATGCCCACGAGCAGCACCGAGGCGACGACTCCCAACCAGTCGGGGATCTGCGGAGTCGTGTTCACGACAGGTACCGCACGTCGCCCGGGTCGCCGCGCTCGACCAGGCGACCCTCGTGCAGGACCAGAACACTGTCGGCCAAGTGCACGACGCGGTCCACGTCGTGGCTGACCAACACCACTGTGAGTCCGTCCGCGACCAACGATCGGATGATCCGGTCCACCGCCTCCGCTGAGCGGTCGTCCAGGGCGCTGGTCGGTTCGTCGAGCAGCAGGATCTCCGGATCAAGAGCAAGCGTGCGGGCCAAGGCGACCCGCTGCTGCTCACCGCCCGACAGGGTTGAGGTCGAGGCCTGGAGTGCTACGTCAGGCAGGGCAACCCGTTCCAGGAGTCGGACCACCGCTTCATCATCCAGTTCGGGACGACCCACGCGGATCTCCTGGCCGATTGTCTCGGACAGCATCGTGGGGCGTTGCGCGACGAGGCCGACCCGACGACGCAGTGCGTGCACATCGTAGGAGTCCAATGGCCGCCC
Organism: uncultured Actinomycetota bacterium; assembly: GCA_963733395.1. Classification (GTDB taxonomy): domain Bacteria; phylum Actinomycetota; class Actinomycetes; order S36-B12; family UBA10799; genus JADKAV01. Next base: position 355,695 of record CAVTCZ010000009.1, on the reverse strand, counting down.
CTCGAGCAGGATGCTGCCCTCAGTCGGCTCCTCGAAGCGGTTGAGCAGGCGCAGGAACGTCGACTTGCCGGATCCGCTGGATCCCACCACGGCGGTGGTTTCGCCCCGATGGATATGGTCACTGACGCCGTCGAGGATGCGGTGCCCGGCGCGCTCGAAGACGACATCGTGGAACGTCAACGCCTCCGCCAGAGCCATGCGCTCAGTGTCGCAGGATCGGGTGCCGCCGTGTCTGCGCGGATCGATGCCGACGCAGTCACCCCTGCTTCCAGACGTCCACCCCCATCGCGTCGAGGTCGGCGAAGAACGCCGACGGCTGCACATACATCGCCTGCAAGTGCACGCCCGGCCGGGGAGGACCTGTCAGCAGTTGCCGGATGGTCGCCACGACCGGGGCCGCGGTGAGCAGGTAGGCGTCGTCGTGGCGCAGGCGCATGAGCGGGCGTGGCACCCCGCCAGGCTCAGCCCCATCGAGTTGCAGGATCGTCGCGTAGGGAGGCCTGCTGAAACGCCGAAGCCCCCAGTCCAGCAATCGGCCCAGCGGCTTGGCCGCCCTCCGTGGGGCCACCCGCATGCCGGCATAGACCAGCGGCAGGACGCCGTAGTTCACCGCGTTCGGGAACCCGCCGACGTAGAAACCGGATTCGCGCAGGCCGGGGAGGGCGTCGGCGACCGCATGCATCTCGTCGAGGCCCATGGCCGCCACCTGCTGGCGTCCGACCGGCGGCGGGAACACCACCGCGCGAGTTCCATGCGGCGCCGTCCAGCGGCCGTCGATGAGGGCCTCGAACCGGTAGTCGGCGAACTCCTGGACCATCTCAGCGACCGTGCTGTCGGAGAAGACCCCCAACGAGGCCCAGTCCAGCGCGATCCAGCTGCTCACCACGGCGCTGGTCAGTTGCGAGTGCCCGGAGGCGACCGCGCGCACCATGGCGGCGGGAACCCCTGGGTGGAAGCCGCAGTCCGTGATGATGCAGACGCCAGCCTCGCGCGCACGGCCGTCGAGCGCCCGCAGTCCGGCGTTCTTCGCCGACCCGATCTGGATGTCGAGTTGGTGGCAGCCAGCAGCCAGGGCCGCCTGCGCCGTCGTCCGCCAGGAAGCCGAAGTGCCTGCCGCGACGACGAGGACCTCGGCCCCGGTGAGCAGGGGGGTGAGGGTGGCAGCATCCGTGGCGTCGGCATGTGCGGTGCTGAGCCGCGGATCGCCGAGGGAAGCCACGAAGGCCTCAGCCCGGGCGATGTTGCGACCGGCAACCACGACGGGACGATCGGTGTGTCGCAGCAGCAGTTCGACGATAGGCCGGCCGGCGTTGCCGTACCCGCCGAGGACCACGAGGGCGCCCGACGAGCGGGGTGGACGCTTCAACACACTGGACATGGTGCGGAGGCCCGCTACGGCAAATACCCGGACAGCGTCTTCAGCAGTTGCGGACGGTCCCCGAAGGGCAGCGCGATCAGGGTGTCGACCCCGGCGTCCGCATACGCGGCGAGCTGGCCCTCCAGCGTCGCGGGAGTCGCGGCGATCGCGGCCAGGTCGATCACTTCCGGGGTGAGGGTGGCGGCAGCGCCCAGGTGGTCGCCTGCGAGGAATGCCGCCTGGCAGGCTGTGGCGACGTCGCCGAAGCCGTACCGGGTGGCCAACTCGATGTAGAAGTTCTTGTCCTTCGCCCCCATCGCCCCGAAGTACCAGGTCAGGATCGGCCGCAGCAGGTCGCGGGCGGCTTCGCGGGTGTCGGCCAGTGCGACCGGCACGGTGGGGGAGATGTTGACATCAGCGCGCGACCGGCCCGCGGCCGCGATTCCGTCGAGCAGCGGGCGGTTCAACTCCTCGGCGTGCTCAGGGCTGTAGAAGGCGGGCAGCCAGCCATCGGCGATCTGTCCGGCCTGCTTGACGGTCTTCTCTCCCATGACTCCCAGGTAGATCGGGATGTTCTCCTGGACAGGCCGGCCGATCATCTTCAGCGGCTTGCCGAGCCCGAGGCCGGCGTCGTGCACCGGCAACTGCCAGTACTTGCCCTGGTACTCGACCTTCTCGTGCGCCAGTGCCATGCGCACGATGTCGATGTACTCCCGGGTCCGGCCCAACGGGGACACGAACGGTACGCCGTACCAGCCTTCGGAGACCTGCGGTCCGGACAGTCCGAGCCCCAGCATCGCGCGGCCGTGGGACAACTGGTCGATGGTCGAGATCGCCGAAGCCGTGGTGGTCGGTTGCCGGGCCGGAATCTGCATGATCGCGGCTCCCAGGCGGATCCTTTCCGTCGTGGCCGCCAGGGCTGCGAGGACGGCGGTCGCGTCCTGTCCCCAGGTCTCGGCCACCCAGGCGCTGTGGAAGCCGAGTTCGTCGGCGAGATGGGCCAACTGGAGTTGCTCGTCGAGTCGGACCCAGGGTGCGTAGGCCAGGTAGATGGCGAGATCCATGCGGTTGCTCCAGGTTGCTCGGGCGGTGCGCGACTCCCAGTCTGTCACTGCCGGTGGTGGCAAGTGTTGAGGTCCGGTCTCGTGAAGGGCCGGGCAACCATGGCCACCCAGGAAAGCAAGGCACGTGTGCCAGCCCGCTGGTTCGTCGTCACCGCCTGGCACGTGCATCGCGGGATCTACCGGGTGACCCGGGGGAGGAAGGGGCGCTGGGCCCCACGCCCTGGCAAGTGGGCGCCGGTGAGCCCGCCTGGTGGCTCAACCTGCCGGCCAACCCGGACGCAGTGGTCGACCTTCGCGATGGACGGCGCGAAGTGCGGAGGTCACGCTGCTGTCGGTGAAGAGCGGGAACGCCTCTGGCGGAAATGGCGGACGATCGACAAGAACCTCGACGGCTGCGCCACGCTGCGGCCTGACGAGACCGCCGTGGTTGGGCTCGAACCCCGGTCATCGCACTGACACGACATCGCCGGTCACCGCTTGAGTTTCACGCTGTTCGAGAAGGAAGTCTCGTAGCCATCGGTCGCCGTGACCTGGACCCGGTAGACGCCTTTGCGCAGGTCGATGATCCGGGTATTGGCCTTACCGGAAGTCCGGTACACCTTGCCGACGGCCTTCCACTTCTTGCCCGACTTGGTCTGGATCCGGAACTGCCATTGCCGGGTCGGGCCGACACTCGGCTCGACCTTCACCAGGAGCCTGCTCCTGCCAGCCTTTGCCCGAAGTGTTGCCACTGTGGACTTGCGGGGGGGCGGGGGTCGGAGTCGGGGACGCGGGCTGGGCTCAGCCGCTGGCGCGATGGGCGGTGGCGGCGGGGGAGTAGGAACGGCGGTTCCAGTGCCCTGCAGCGAAACGGTGTTGGTCGTCCGTGCGGCGTCGCTGGGAATGGTGATCGAGTTGGCCCGGTCGCCGGGCGCAGTCGGCTGGAAAGCCACAGCGAAGGTGCACGTGCCTGCTGGCGGCACTGTCGCCCCTGTGCAGGTGTCGCTTGCCAGTCCGAACTCCCCGCTTGCGATAAGCGCCCCGATGACGAGGTTGGCATCGCCCGTACTCGTCAGCGTCACCGAACGCGGTGCGCTCGTCGATCCCGCGGTCTGTTCACCGAAGTCCAACGACGTCGTACTCAGGGTGTAGGCGGGGCCGTCGGCGGTGACGGGTGTGTTCTCCACGAAGTACTCGTGGCTGTCCGCGTTCATCGCCGCCTGGGCCGGATTGGTGACAGCCAGGTTCTTCGCCCCGGTTTGCCCATACACATAGTCCTGGGTTCCGCCGAGGACGGTGAAATGGCTCAGCTCGTGGATGAGGGTGCCACGATCCCGGCGATCACCAAACCGCTGTAGTCGCTCAACGCCTCACCCCTTTCATCCGTGGGCATCCTAGCGGGACAACACCGCCAGGTGCCTTGGTGGCGGTTGTCGTCCTAAAGGGGTCGTATGAGCACCCCGATTCGTACCCTCAACGGAGCAACTGCTGCAGTCGGCGGGTCTCCCGCCCCTGGGGCAGGAGTAGCGTTGTAGGTGTCCGGAGGTGGTCGTCATGTTCGGCTTCACTACATTGGCGATTTCGGCGGTTACGGCCGGGCCGGATTCGCCGGCAGGGGTCCCGCCACCAATCGCGGCCAGATCCTTCGGCCCCTGCGTGAGCTCGATCTGGACGTAGCCCGACGGTGCCGTCGAATCCAGGTTGATCGGCAGCCAGACTCCCTTGCCCCCGATGTCCAGCGACGTCGGATACTGCATGGACATGTCGCCAGCCGCCGTGGTCTTGGTCCCCTTCGACCCAGCGGCCTTGCGCATCGCTTTGTCGCTGTAGGGATCTTTGACCTTCGTCGTCTTGCAGGGATCCTGTGTGGCGCCGAGCATCGTGCTCGGATCAAGGTATTCGGCAAGCCGAAGCCGGGCAAGGCGACTCTGCGGCTCACCTTCCAGCCTGCTGGGGGTGCTGAGGTGACCAAGGCAGTGACGTTGAAACTCGGGTGAGGTAGTCGCACCGGCGTGGACGTACACGTCATGGGCGGCCCCTACTGTGCCCGCTCCCGCACCACATCCGCCACACTCATGTGCCGCACCCGGAGCATGCCGGGGAACTGCGAGAACAAGGCCACGAGCAGCACTCCCAGCACCACCAGCAGCACGGCCGGCCACGACAACGACAGGGCGAGGGTGTACTCGTCGCTGGACAGTGACCGCGCCAGCGCGCTGGCGCCGATCACCCCCAGGATCAGGCCGGGGATCACCCCGAACAGGGAGACGATGATGTTCTCCCACCGCACGGTGGACGCGATGGTGGAGAACTTCACGCCCGCTGCCCGGAACGTCGCGATCTCCCGGTACCGCTCGAAGATGCTGACACTCATCGTGGTGAAGATGATGGCGAACGCCATGATCGCGCCGAGGACCATCATGACGATGGCGATCGCGTTGAACAGGGCTTCGTACTGCAGGACGGTGTCCTCGAGGGCTGCGGTGTCCACGTATACCAGCGCCCCCGGGATCTTCGACACCTCCTTGCGGACCGTGGCCTGGTCCGCGCCGTCCTCGGTCGTGAGCAGCACGTCGGAGGCCTGGGCGTCGGGAGCCTGCTCGGCGAGCCAGGACTTGTCGGCGTAGACATAGGCGCCGAGGGGTTCGAACGCGAACGCCTCGACCTTCCCCTTGATCTTCGTGTCGTCCAGACCGGTCCCGGTCAGGGTGACCGTGATCTCGTCTCCCACGGAGAGATCCGGCAGTTGCACAGTCACGGACTCGTCGACCAGGAATCCGGTCGACGGCAGTTCGACCGGGTCGCCCCGCTTCGTGACGAAACCGTGCATGGTCGTGCGTTTGTCGAGTCCGGTGAGGGTGGTGGCGTACACATCCGAACCGTGGGCCACGGACACCGGTTCACTGATGGCGGTCTCGGCGTCGGTCACGTCGGTGACGGCCTTCACCTGCCGCATCTGGTCGTCGGTGACGGCGGTTGCGAACTCGACTTGGCCGTCGTTGCGGATCACCGTGCCGAACTCGACGTCGATGAGGTTCAGCATCGATGTGTACAGGCCGATGGTGGACAGGACCAGCATGATCGAGAGCGCCACCCCGATCGCTGTGAACGCGGAGCGAGCACCACTGCGGCCGATGTTGCGCAGGATCAGTCGCCACTTCGCGGAGAAGTGGCGGGAGCCGGGGACGATGCGCTCCATCCAGCTGCGGCTGTGCGTCGTCGCCGGGACCTCCCCGCGCATCGCCTCCGCGGGCATGATGCGCATCGCGCGACGGGCCGGCCACCAGGCCGCGAACGCGGTGGCGCTGAGCGCGAGCACCAGCGCGATGACGACGGTCGACACGCGCAGGCCGCCGCGCACGGTCAAGGACGCCGGCAAGCTGATCATGTCCGCGTAGTAGTCGGTCAGCGCCCCGGCCAACGCCGTGCCGAGCGGGACGCCGATGGCCACGCCGATCAGCCCGGCCAGTAGCGCGTAGGACAGGTAGTGCCATCCCAGTGGCCGGGCTTTGACCCCGGTGGCGCGCAGGGTGCCGATGATCTGCCGCTCCTCGGCCACCCGCCGAGACAGCAGGACGTAGATGGCCAGGCCTGCGGCGAGCAGGAAGAGCAGCGGGAAGTAGACCGCCATCTGGTGCAGGCTGTCGATGTCCTCCTGCAGGATGGAGTTGGAGGGCTGCTCCGCGCGGTCGTACACGTCCGACGCGCCGTCCGACAGGGCCTTCTTTCGCAGAGTGTCCAGGGTTGCCGAGGCGTTGTCACCACTGCGTTCGGCGTCGGTCAGCAGCACCAGTGCCTGGTTCGCGGCAGCCCCGCTCCACGCAACGGCATCGTCCTCGGTGACGAAGAGCACCCCGAAGGACGCCGGGGGCGTGAAGACCACCTGGCGGCTCGGTGCCGGCCAGAAGTACTCGGCACTGGCAACCACGCCATCGATGGGAACCTCGACCTGGCCCGTGGCAGTGGTCAGCGTGACGGTTCCCCGGCTTCCAGACCGAACTCGTCGGCGAAATGCTCCTCCACCAGGGCGTGCCCCGGGCGGGGGTTCGCTGCCCCGGACAGGGAGGTGACGGAGGCGACGTCGGGCGTGCCCGTTTCTGGATAGCCGACGATCCGGCCGTCCATCGAGTAGTTGTCACCTCCGCTCTTGCTAGCCGTCATCGGCAGATCGGCCTGGACCCGGGTTCGCACACGCTCCACCCCGGAGGTCCCGCCACCTGGTCGGCATAGCGCTGAGCATCCGGGATCGTGACGAAGAGGTCCGGGAAACCCTGCTGGCTGAATGCGTAATCGTAGGATTCCTGCAGGTTCAAGTACGAGTTGTTCATCGCCGCGTACATGCCCAGGCCGAGCGCCACCGCGACCACGAGGGCGGCGAACAGCGTCCATGTGCGTCGAATGTCCCTCAGCAACTTGCGGCGGAGGGTGGGTTGACCGGACATCACCAACTCACCTGGCTCGCAGGTTGCGCCTCCTGGGTGTCCACGCCAGCGATGGCTCCGTCGTGCACATGGATGATGCGGTTGGCCATGGTAGCGATCCCGGAGTTGTGCGTGACCACGACCACGCAGCGACCGTCACGCCCGGCAGTCAGTTGCAGCAGTTCGAGAACCTGGCGGCCTGTCTCGAGGTCCAGCGCACCCGTGGGCTCGTCGCACAGCATCAACCGCGGTTGGGTCGCGATGGCGCGGGCGATCGCCACCCGCTGCTGCTGGCCGCCGGACATCTGCCCGGGGAAGTTCCCCGCGCGCTCTTCCAACCCGACCGCGGCCAGCGCCTCGTCCACCCGCTGCGTCAGATCGGAGCCGGACGCGCGGTGGGTCAGCTCCGGGATGATGCGAACGTTCTCGGCCGCCGTGAGGGTCGGGATGAGGTTGTAGAACTGGAAGACGAACGCGATGTTGTCCCGCCGGATGGTGGCCAACTGCTCAGCACTCTGGCCAACGAGTTGTTGCCCGTTGATCTCCACGGAACCCGATGTCGCCGATTCGATCCCACCGATGATGTTGAGAAGCGTCGTCTTCCCGGAACCCGATGGCCCCAGCACGACGACCACTTCGCCGGCGAACAACTCCAAGTCGACGCCCTTGAGCGCTCTGACCTCCGCCTCGCCCTTGCCGTAGACCTTGGTGACTCCCGACAGTTTCGCAATCGTGGTCGGTGCCATCTTCGCTCCCTCCCGGCGCATGCCGGGAACCGCGATGAGGCGGTGTCCCAGGCCCGCCAACGCTGCCTGAGCGCCATCATTCCACGCTGACACGAGTGATGTGCGCAAGATCGGCCAATGGCCCGTGCGGGCGGGGTCGATGACCCGCCCACGACAGGCTGGCGCCCGGCTCTTGCCGAGCGGATCCGCGGCATGGAGGAACCCATGACCATGGGACGGGGGAGCTGCCGTTGGCACAAGTTCGATTCTGCGTGCCGCTTGCGCGGCGGCGGGGGGTGTTAGGGGTCGTCGCAGGGTGGTGTGGAAGATGTGGCCGCGGGGGCTGGTCCATTCCAGGGTGGCGCCGGGCTGCATCCGCACCGACCATGCTGTGTGGGTTTTCAGCCGGTGGTGGTAGCGGCACAGCGCGGCCAGGTTGGATTCGCTGGTGGGCCCGGCGGGGTGGGGGATCACATGGTCCAGATCGCATTGCATCGCCGGGCCGGCGGCAGCCGGGGAAGCGGCAGTGCCGGTCGCGGGCGCGCACCCAGCGGGCCAGCCCGGGTGCGGGCCGGTAGCCGCGGGAGGCCCGGGCCGGGGTGAGGTCGATCAGCTGGGCGTGCTGGCACAGTTCGGCGGTGTGGTGGGGGCTGAGCGGGCCGTGGCCGGCCAGTTCCGGGCCGCCGGGGGTGAGCAGCACCTGCACCGGGACCGGTTGGCCGAGTTCCAGGCCGGTGAGGCGGGCCACGAGCAGGTCGGCGCGGGCCGGGTCGATGCCGCCTTCGATGTTCGCGGCGCCGGCGACCAGCGCATTCCAGCAGGCCTGCGCCTCCTCCGCGGTCAGGTAGGCGCCGAGGGTGGCCATGCCGTCGGTGTCCGGGGTGATCCACACCCGCCGGGCCCGGACCGCTTTCTTGCGGCGGCGCTGCACCGCGGCCGGGTCGATCGCGGCGACCCGGCGGGTCAGCCAGGCCCGCAGCTGGGCGCGGGTATGGCCCTCGGCGTAGCCGACCGCCTGCTCGGCCAGCCGCACCCGCACCCCCGGGTCCAGTTCGCAGGTGCCATAAGCGATCTCCTGGGCCTTGGGCAGATCGATCCGGCCTTCCCGCAGCCCGGCCAGCACACCGGGCAGCTCCGCGCACAACTGCTGGGCCAGGTCCACCCGGGCGGCGGCGGCACCGGTGGACCAGTGCAGGCTGGTGGCGATCTCGGCCGGGGCCGGGTCGACCAGCCGGCCGGTCGGGTCCAGCAACGCCGGCTGCTCGCAGGCGACCTGATCCATGGCCTCCAACTGGCGGGCATGCGCCCAGGCGATCACCGTCTCCGACGCGGCCGCCACCGCCACCGGGTCGGCGTCAGTCAGCAGCATCACCTCGACCGCCGCCACCACCAACTCCTCCATACCCCCCACGCTACGAAGAGGGGTACGACATTTTCGGGTGGCGTTGTGCACAAGTGTGAGCGACGAGGTTGTCGACCTGCGCCCGCTTATGTTCCAATCCCGGCCGCCGCACTCGGGATTCCCCTAGCCCCGAGGTCTGACGAAGGTCTGGCGGCGTGGCCAGATTCCGAGGGAACCCTTGATCAGTTTCAGTCTTCTGGAGGTGAGGGTTCGGGCGAGAAGACAACTGACTGCTGTTGTGCGAGGTCGGTTTCCAACCGCTCCCACCACACAACATTGGCGGGAGTGGGGTCCGTGACGTCGTGAAGTACGGCGCGGGCAAAGACCTGGTCCTGGCGAACAAGTCCGATCGAGTGGCGGGTGACTGCGAGCGGGTGCGCCGGAAGTAGTTGGACTCCGGGACGGAACTGCCTGAGCAGGTCTCGGCTGAGCCAGAGCGACCTGCCTGTTGCCCCACGACTGGTCAAGGCGGCGCTGAATCACCGATGATGCGTGAGGGGCCACTTCGTGCCTTCGGATTACCTGGGTTCGGGCAAGGAGAAGCATGAGCGATTCACCGTGGGGTAGCCACTCGGCGCGGATGGCAGCGGCACGCGCCGCGTTCGAGTCTCTGGACGACAAGCGGTCCAGCACCGTTCTGGACGTCCAGTGCGATCGCTCCCACCATGTCGCCAAGGTCTACCGGACCTCGGTGGGCCTGGTTTACGTATCGGATCGCCGCGCCCGATCACACGGCCGACGGGACCGGGTGGATACCGGCCACGACGCGGGCCGTATCGACCAGTGGGTGGACCTGTTGGAGGACCTCTCCGCAGTGGATGCCCCGGACTCGCTGCCTGCGTGGTGCGACTGCGGCCAGCGCAGCCTGTCGCCCGAGGCGGTTGCGAAGTGGGTCGAGCAAGGCGAGCACCGGGTCGTGATCGGAGGCTGAGCGCCGCAGCCCGACAGTCGGCCCTTCCCCGGCGCTTCTTACGCTGGAGGTGAGGACGGGAGGGTCGCGTGAGACGGATGATTGTCGGAATGGCCCCACCAGCCGTGTTGGGGACCTGCGGGAGGTCTACGCAGAGCTCGTATCGGCGATGGGCTGCTGAGACGTCAGGTCAGCACGCCACTGCGGTTTCGTCCAGGTCGCAACAGGGAATGTGGAGGAGTGCCGATGAAGGTGAGCGGGAAGACCTGGGTGGTCACCGGCGGGGGCAGTGGGATGGGCCGTGAGCTGGTTCTGCAGTTGCTTGAGCGGGGGGCGCGGGTTGCTGCCGTGGATGTGCGTCCCGAGGCGTTGACGGAGACTGCGGCCCTTGCTGGCGCAGGCGAACGATTGTCCACTCACGTCATCGACGTCACCGACCGAGTGGCGGTGGCGGCGCTGGTGGAAGCCGTCGAAGCCGCTCACGGCGCGGTCGACGGACTCATCAACAACGCCGGGATCATCCAGCCCTTCGTCGCAGTTCAGGACCTGGACTACGCGGACATCCGTCGGGTTCTGGACGTGAATCTCATGGGCACCATCCACATGGTCAAGGCCTTCCTGCCTGTGTTGTCAGAGCGCCCCGAGGCCCACATCGCGAATGTTTCGAGCATGGGCGGGTTCTTCCCCTTCCCGGGGCAGAGCATCTACGGGGCGAGCAAGGCCGCGGTCAAACTGCTGACCGAGGGGCTCTACGCCGAACTCCTGGATACGAGCGTGCGAGTCTCGGTGATCATTCCGGGCGCGGTCCAGACCGACATCACCGAGAACTCGGGAGTGGCTATGCCGGCGACGCCGGGGGAGGCCTCCCGGATGCCGATGACCAGCGCCCCCCGCGCTGCCGCGATCATGCTCGACGGCATCGAGCGGGACCGTCTGTACATCTTCGTCGGCAAGGACGCCCGCCTGATGAACCTGGCGATCCGGATCGCGCCGCGCCCAGCGATCCGGTTCATCCAGAAGCAGATGAAGGGCTTGGTGTCCGGGCTGTCGGAGGATGCCCGGCGGTAGCCGACCCCCGACCAACAGGCACGTCGGCGGTGACCCGATCCGTCACCCGTCGTTCTCCGTCAGGAACTCGTCGACGAAGGCCCACGTCGTGTCGCGGGCGCTGCGGCCGCTGAGCACGCCGAGGTGGCCACCGGGTGCCGTCTCCAGGCGGACCTCAGGACTCTTGGTCAGCAGCGTCGCCACGTGATGCGCGGACGCCGGCGGTGCGAAGAACAGGTCACCCGTGCCGGCGATGGCCAGCACCGGCACCTCGACGTCGCTGAGTGCCACCACCCGGTTGTGCTTGAGGTGCAGGCGCCCCTGTGACATGCGGTTCGTGCGGATCAGTGAGTGGTAGATCTGCGAGATGCTGCGGCCCGGGTAGGCCTCCATGGTGTCCATCAGGACGTCGACAGCTTCGATCTGTGCCAGGGTGTCGTGATCGCCCCGGCTCTGCAGTTGCAGCAACGGTTTCTTGATCTGTTTCACCGGGTCCAGCCATCGGTAGATCCAGCCGTTGAGCCGGCCCGGGATGCCGCCGAGGGTGCGGACCAGACCAGTAGTCAGGATCCCGCCGGTGAGGTCCTCCATGATCCGGACCGGCCCCAACACCCGGACCTGGCTGAAGTCGAACGGGCTGGCGACCGACGTGACGCTGACGATGGGCAGGTCGGGGTGGGCGGCCGCAGTGAACATTTCGAGGATGCCCCCGAGGCACCATCCCACCAGGTGCACGCCCCGGGCGCCCGAGTCGGCGATCACGGACTCGATAGCGTCCGGGATCACGGCGTCGATCCAGTGTTCGAGCCCGAGGTCCTGATCCCGCAACGTGCTGAGGTCGCCGTAGTCGACGAGGTAGGTCGGCCGGCCGCGATCGACCAGGAACTCGACCATGGAGCAGCCACGCCGCAGATCGAAGCACACGGGGGTGGCCGCCATCGGCGGGATGAGCAGCACAGGCAGGGTATCGGGGGCCTGATCGGCGGTCGGCTCGTATCTGTGCACCGTGCACTTGGGCTCGTCGAAGATCACTTCCGAGGGCATGCGTCGCAGGTCAGCGAAGCCACCGCCGAGCAGGCTGCGGTAGGCGGCGCGGGTCTCGCGCACGATGGGATCGACATCGGGCCGGGGAATGCGGGTGGCAGCCATCCCTTCAAAGGTAACTGGGCGCAGTGCCGCGGAGCGTGGCGGAGTGCCGCCCGCGGCGCTGTCCTGGCTCGCTGCCCGGCCCAGGGCGAGGGCGCCTACGCTGAACCCATGCTCGACCTCGCGCTCGCTGCCGCCCTCGCTGTGGTCGCCTCGCCCACGGATCCGCCCAGTCAGGCGATCGTGGTCACGTCACAGGCCTGGGGCAGTCAGCGAGCGACGCTGCGCCGATTCCGTCACGACGGTCAGGGCTGGGTCCAGGTCGGCCGCCCGATCACAGCGTGGATAGGCGTCAACGGCTTCGTCCGCGCCGAGCGCCGGCGCCAGAACACCGGCACCACTCCGGCGGGGGTGTTCGCAGTGCCCGGTGCCTTCGGGCGTGTCGTGGATCCGGACCTGCGGCTGCCCTACCAGCGGGTCACGGCTACCTCCTACTGGCCCTACGACCCGCGGGATCCCCGCACGTACAACGTCCTGCAGAGCCGTCGTGCCGGATCCGCGCGGTGGCGCGATGACGGTGAGTGGTCCGAGCGCTTGCTCAGTTACGGCAGGCAGTATCGACTGGCTGCGGTGATCGGGTACAACCTGCCCCGCGGGGTCTACACGGCACCCTCGGGCGAACGGCGCGCGGCGCGACCCGCCAGTGTGCACAAGGGTGGCGGGATCTTCTTGCACGTCACCAGCGGGCGCCCCACGGCCGGTTGTGTGGCCATTTCCTGGCCGGCCATGCGGCGCGTTGCGGGCTGGCTTGACGCGGACGCCAGCCCACATATCGTGATGGGTCCAGCGGCGTTCACCGACGACTGGCGCAGCAAGGTGGCGTAGCGGCCTAAGGTCAGGGCATGGAACTGCAGTTGTGGGACGAAGACCCAGGGACCGTGCTCGCCATCGTCGCGCACCCGGACGACTTGGAGTACGGGGCGGCAGCGGCGGTGGCGAAGTGGACCGCAGCTGGTCATCGCGTCGACTACCTGCTGGTGACGCGTGGCGAAGCCGGCATCGACGCCATGGCGCCGGCGCAAGCGGCTCAGGTGCGCGAGCGGGAGCAGCGGGCCAGTGCCGCGATCGTTGGGGTCGAGGAGGTGACCTTCCTGGACTACCCGGACGGCACCATCGAGTACGGACTGCCACTGCGGCGCGATCTGACCGCTGCCATCCGCGACTGCCGGCCGGACACCTTGCTGCTGTTCAACCACCGTGAGGGTTGGGGATTCGCCCGGCAGCCGGAACAGCCCTGACCACCGGGCTGTCGGCGAGGCTGCCCTGGACGCGGCCGGCGATGCGGGGAACCGCTGGATCTTCCCCGATCTAGGGCGGGCGCCGCACTCCGTGACCCGGTGTCTGGTTGCTGGGTCACCGCAGTCGGCCCACGCGATCGACGTGACCGGCTTCCTCGACCTGGCGGTTGCCTCGCTGGCCGAACACACCGCCTACCTCGACGGACTCGGCGACCATCGCATGGCGGACCCGGAGTTCGTGCGCGCCATGTGTGAGCAGACCGGCGAATCGGCCGGCGTGGCGGCCGCGGTCGCGGTGGAGGTCTTCGGCGGCTGATTGCCGGACGCCCGGCAGCTTGAGCGCACCGGCGTGAACGTCGGCGTTAGAGGATGTTCACGCCGTGAGTGAACCCACGCGTGTCTTTGCCAACGCGGTGGACATCCTCTAACCTCGTGCGAATCGCAGGTCGGATTCCGACCCGCCGGTCAGCCGCCCTCGCGGCCGAGCTGCTCTTCGCCCTCGTCGCTGAGGATTGCTGCAGTCGGTCGGGTGATCTTCCAGATCACCACAGCCAGCGCTCCGCCCACGAAGGGGGCGATGAGGAACAACCACACCTGCTGCAGCGACTCGCCGCCGGCGAACAGTGCCGGACCCAGCGAACGGGCCGGGTTGACCGATGTGCCGGTGAGCGGGATGCCGACCAGGTGGACCATGGCCAGCGCGGCGCCGATCGCAATACCGGCGAACCCGGGTGCGGCCGCGTGGTCGGTGACGAGCAGGATGACCCCGACGAAGGTGGCGGTGAGCAGGGCCTCGACCAAGAAGGCGCCGAGGGCATTGGGGCCGTCACCGCCGAAGGCGTTGGTCCCCAGGCCGCCGGTCTCGTCGGTGATACCACCGGCGTTGACCAGCACCCAGAGCACGAAGCCGCCCAGGGCCGCGCCCAGGAACTGCGCGACCATGTACAGCCCGGCTTCCTTGCCCTCCTGTCGCTTGGACAGCCAGAACGCCAGTGTGACGGCCGGGTTCACGTGACAGCCGGATGTCGGGCCGATGGCGTAGGCCAGTGCCGCCAGCACGAGGCCGAAAGCCAGGGCCACACCGAGCATGCCCACGGACTTGATGCCGCTGACAGCGGCGCCGACGGCTACGAACACGAGCAGGAATGTGCCGACGAATTCGGCGACGAGTTTGTTGGTCATGAGAAGAAGAACCTCCGGGATCGATTGGCAGGTTATCCCGCGGGGCAGGCTAGGCCTTGCGGCGGGTGCACGTTTCGCAGAGTCCGACGACCTCTACGGTGTGGGTGACTTCGGTGAAGCCGTGATCGGCGGCGATGCGCCTCGCCCAGCGCTCCACGGGTGCGGCAGTCACCTCGACGGTGAAACCGCACTCCCGGCACACCAAGTGGTGGTGGTGGTCGGTGCTGCAGGCCCGGTAGCGCGCCTCGCCGTCCTCGGCCAGCAACACGTCGACCTCGCCGCTCTGCGCCATGGCTGCGAGGGTGCGGTAGACCGTGGTCAGGCCGACGTCAGCACCGGTGTCCCGCAGGTCGGCGTGGATCTGCTGGGCGGTGCGGAAGTCCTCGCGCTCGTGCAGCAAGGTGGCGACGGCTTCCCGCTGCCGGGTACGCCGGCGTGGTTGTGTCATGACGACCTCCGAACGAATGAGCCGATGGGTAGTGCAACCAGGAAGCAGGCGAGCGTGAGCAACACGATCGTCGCCCCCGAGGGCGCGTCGATGTAGTAACTGCCGATCACGCCGCCCACAGCGCAGACCACGCCGATGATCACGCCTAGGACGGCAGTGCCCCGGAAGGACGAACTGACCTGCTGCGCCGCCGCGATCGGCACGATCATGATCGCGCTGACCAGCAGCAAGCCGACCGTCCGCATGCCGATGACGACCGTCACCGCCGCCAGAACCGTGGTGAGCACGCTGATGAGCTCGGTGTGGATCCCCTGGGTGCGTGCCACGTCGGGGTCGAAGGCCACGGCGAACATCTCGCGGCCGAACACCGCCAGCACGGCGAGAACGGCCACGGCCGACGCCGTCAACCACACCAGATCCCCGGCGGACACGGTGGTGATGGCGCCGAACAGATACTGGTTGAGAGAGGTCGCGGCCCGGTTGCCCGCGAGGTAGGTCAGCAAGACCCCTCCGGCGATGCCGCCGTAGAAGACCAGCGCCAGAACGACGTCCCCGGCGGAGCGGCTGCGGGCGCGCAGCACCTCGATCCCGATCGCCCCCAGCACCGAAATGGCCAGCGCAGTGGGCACGGGGGCAGTCCCGGTGAGGAATGCCAGCCCGACGCCGGTGAGTGCTACGTGGCCCATGCCATCGCCGAGCAGCGCCAGTCGGCGCTGTACCAGGAACACGCCGATGGCGGGAGCCACGAGGCCGATCACCAGAGCCGCCAGCAGCGCCCGGCGCATGAAGTCGAAGTCCAGCCAGGTCACGGGCCCTCCAGCAGTCCGGGCTCTTCGGGCGTGTCCTGGCTGTGGTGCCAGACATGCTCGGTCCACTGCGGCGGGGGCGGGGAGGGGCCGTCATACCGCACGGAGGGCAGGTTCGGCGGTCCGAGGACGATCGCGCGGTTGGCCAAGGAGGCGACCGGCCCCAGGTCGTGTGTGATCAGGACGACTGTTGCGCCTCGGTCCTGAAGATCCCGCATGTGGCTGGCCAGGCGGGCCTGTTCGCGGGCGTCGATGCCCGCCGTGGGCTCATCCATGATCAACAGTTCCGCGCGGGTGGCCAGCGCCCGCGCGATCATCACGCGTCGCTGCTGTCCGCCGGACAGGTCCTCCAGACGGTCATGCGTGCGCCCGGACAGCCCGACCTGCTCCAAAGCGGTACGGACCCGACTGCGCTCCTCCCGGTTCAGTGGCCGCCATCGGTGGTGAGCCGACGTCAGGGCGCTGCGCACGGCCTCCTCGACACTCAAGGGCACTGCGCTGTTGGCCAGCAGGCGCTGAGGTACGTAAGCCACCCGGGGCCAGGCGCGGAACCCGACCACGGGGGTGTCGAACAGCCACGCCTGCCCCTCGTCCGGGCGGAGCAGGCCGAGCACACAGCGCACCAAGGTGGTCTTGCCCGTGCCGTTGGCGCCCATGAGAGCCACGAAGTCGCCGGCCGCGATGTCCAGGCTCACGTCCCGCAATACCGGTTGTCCGAACTGGACCCCGAGGCCGGACGTGCGGAGGACGCTCACGAACAGGATTGTCCCGCAGAAACCGTCGCGAGGTTCGCCCGCATCGCCGAGAGGTAGTCACCGTCGGCCGGCGGACCCTCCAGTGGGTCGAGGGTGGCCGTCTGCACGCCAGCCTCCGCGGCAATCGTCTCAGCTACCGCTGGGTCCACCAGCGTCTCGCTGTAGACGGTGGTGACGCCGTTGTCCTCGACGAACGAGACCAGGTCGGCGATGGCCGATGCGCTCGGCTCGGTCTCGGGCGACAAGCCGGAGATGCCCTTCTGTTCGAAGCCGTACTGGTCGGCCAGATACCCGAAGGCCTCGTGGCTGACGACCATGGTGCGGATCTCGCAGGTGGCGGTCCCCTCCTCCCACTCGGTGTTCAGCGCTGCCAGTTCCGTTCCGAGTTCAGCGGCGTTGTCCTGGTAGGTCTGGGCGTTGTCGGGGTCGGCTTCGGCCAGCGTGTCGGCCACGGTCACGGCCATCTGCTGCATCAGGACGGGATCGAGCCAGACGTGGGGATCCGTGCCGCCGTGGTCCGGCTCCTCGCCCGCGTGCTCTTCCTCGGCGGTGCGCAGGGGGAGACCTTCGGAGAGGTCGACGGTCGTCCCGGAGGCTTCGGCGACCGCCTCGTCCACGGACGGCTGGAAGTCCGCGATGTAGAACACCGCTGTTGCTTCCTGCACCTCTGCCACCTGTTGCGGGCTGAGTTCCAGGTCGTGCGGTTCCGCGCCCGGAGCGGTGAGGGTCTGGACGTCGACGAGGTCGCCGCCCACTTGCTCGGCGAGGAACTGCACGGGGTAGTGGGATGCCACGACCGTCTGGGTGCTCTGCGGGGTACTGGGGGAGGCGGCATCGCCGCTCTGGGAAGCACTACAGCCAGCCGCCAGCAGGACGGTGCCGAATGCGATCGGGAGGAGGGTTCTGCGCATGTGGACAACCGTACCAGTGACTGAAAATGATTGTCGTTAGCGGTAGGTGATTCCACGTTCCGGGCGCTTCGGATTGGGGTGGGGAGTCGACGGCGACGCCGTGGAACGCGCGGCGGCAGCGCAGGCTCTGGGCTGCGTCGTCGCGGGGTGTGGTGATGTTCTGCCTGACGGATCGGGGCTCGACTGTTGCGCGGTTGCTGGTCGCCCGCCGCGACTGTTGCGCGGTTGCTGGTTTGGAGCCCCCGGAACCGACAACCGCGCAACACTCGAGCAGCGAGCACGACAACGGTGCAACACTCGCCGGGTTCCGGGCCGTGCCACCGGTCCCCAGCGGCCGGCGGCAGCAGGACTCCCCGCTCAATTGCGCAGCACCCTCGCCCGCAGCAGTCGCGGGTCGCCCTCGGAGGCGGTGTAGAGCCAATGCCCTGAGCGGCTGAACGCCACAGCTTCCGCCTGTCGTTGCCTCGGCGGGGAGGTCCGACCCAGTCGAGTTCCCGGAACCGGACCCCGGAAGCGGGTGAGCCCTGCGTAGTCACGAACCACGTAGTCGCCGGTGACCGGGTTGGTGGCGGCGTCGGTCGCGAAGGCCGGCGCGGAACCGACGGGCTTGGCCACGATCACGGCGCTGCTGACCAGGATCTCGAAGATGCGTCCGACCAGCGACTTGCTCAGCACGAACAGACGCTCGCCGCCGGGGGCAGCCAGCAGAGCTTCGGCATCTTGGGGTCCGTCGGGGTAGCGGAACTCGTGGCGGATGGCGCCACCACTGGTCGTCCCGAGCGCTGGTTCGCTGACTTCGAGCACGCTGGCGCTGGATCGTTCGCGGTTGTTGTCACCCACATCCGCGACCCACAACACGGGTTTGCCGGCGGCATTCCGGCCGCTGCTCAAGGCCTCCCAGTCGACAGCGGCGGCCGTAACCGTATGACGCGCCCGGATGGCGCATGTCCGGGCGTCGATGCCGAACAGCACCGGCTCGTTGCCGCTGTCGTTCAGTGCCCACAGCAAGTGCTTGTGACGCACGGATGGGGTCAGCCCGCTGAGTTCGGGGAGGGCAGAGGTGTCGTAGCGACAAGCGGTCTTCCACGCTCCCGTGGTCCAGCGGCTCGGCTTCGGGGGCGGGCTGGCCCCGCCGTTTGCTGCCGGCGAGGAGCAGGCGCCCATCAGCAGTGCGGTGAGTGCGATCGCAACCGGCCGCACCGGGCTACTCACCAGGGGGCACTGCGGTTCCCCCGAGTTGCCCCGCGAACCAGTACCCGCTGTCCTTGATCGTGCGTCGCTGTGTCTCGTAGTCGATGTGGACCAGGCCGAAGCGCGGTTCGAGACCCGCCGCCCATTCGAAGTTGTCCAGCAACGACCAGCAGAAGTAGCCGTCGACCGGGACCCCCCGGTCCATGGCCGCACGCACCTGCGCCAAGTGTGACTCGTAGTAGGCGATCCGGCGGTCGTCATGCACCCGGCCGTGCACGAGTTCGTCGTGGAAGGAGGCGCCGCTTTCAGTCACCACGATGCGGGGGTAGCGGCCGTAGGCGTGCACCATGTCGAGCACCATCCCCAGGCCCTCCGGACGGATCTCCCAGCCCATGGAGGTCTTCTCCAGGTCCGGGTCGTCGCCGAAGCCGGGGATGGTCCACAGACCCCGGGATCGGGCGGAACGGCGCCCGCAGTCGGGTGTAGTACTGCACGCCCAGGAAGTCCAGGTCGACCTCGCAGCGCTTCGAGGTCGCCGTCCGGATGTAGCGGCGCATCATCCGCAGGATCGGGGCGTCCTCGACGGGGTAGCCGAGACCGAGGCCGGGTTCCAGGAACGCGCGGTTGAGCATTGCGTTGGCGGCGCGCTCAGCGCGCTGGGCCAGATTCGGTCCCGGCCCCGATCCCAGGGCGGCGGTCAGGTACGCGGTGCTTCCCACGACCCCGTCCGGATCGGCCGCCCGCATGGCCCGGACGCCTTCGGCAGTGGCCAGATTGACGTGGTGCATCGCCGGGAAGAAGTTGTTCAGGCCGCGACGTCCGGGGGCGTACTCGCCGAGCATGTAGCCGAGCATCGTGAAGGTCAGCGGCTCGTTGAAGATCATCCAGTTCTCGACCCGGTCCCCGAGCGCTTCGCCGACGACCGAGACGTAGTCGGCGAACACGTCGATGATCCCGCGGTTGGTCCACCCGCCCTGGTCCTCGAGATCCTGGGGCAGGTCCCAGTGGTACAGCGTGACCCACGGCTGGATGCCGGCGCCCAGACAGGAGTCGATCATCCGCTTGTAGTGGTCGAGGCCCTTCTGGTTCACGGTGCGCCCGTCCGGTTGGATGCGCGGCCACGACAGCGAGAACCGGTAGGCACCGAAGCCCATGGAGTACGCCAGGGCCACGTCCTCGGGGAAGCGTCGGTAGGAGTCCGTGGCCACGTCTCCGGTGGTTCCGTCGGCGATCGTGCCGGGCTTGTGGGTGAACGTGTCCCAGATGGACGGTCCCTTGCCGTCGGCGTCCGGAGACCCCTCGATCTGATACGCCGCGGTGGCGACGCCCCACAGGAAGTCGTCCCCGAACTCTTTGAGGCTCATGTGCCAAATCTGGCGGAAAGGCCGGGGCGATGTCGACCTGTCGCCGGGCGTGTCCGCCATCGACCGGTCAACGCCGGCTGTCTGGGGCTTGAATAGGGTCATGCGGCACTTCCACGCGCCGGGCCGGGTCAACCTCATCGGCGATCACATCGACTACATGGGCGGCACGGTGCTGCCCATGGCCATCGACCGCGGCACCGACCTCTGGGCGCGTCCCCGGACGGACCGATTGTTGGTCGCCACCTCTGACAACTTCCCGGAGGTGGGACAAGTGGTGGCAGACATCGATGCCGCCTCGCCGCGCCCGGAGTGGAATTGGGTCAATTACCTGGTGGCGGTGGTCTTCGCACTGCGGCGCGACGGTATCGCAGCGCCGGGCATGGACGTCCGGGTCCGGGGGGCCATCCCCAACGGCGCCGGACTGTCGTCGTCGGCTTCCCTGGAGCTGGCGATGGCCACCGCCGTGACTGCGATCGCCGGCGGTGGACTCGACGCGGTCCGGCTGGCGCTGGCCGGTCAACGCGCGGAGAACGAGTTCATCGGGGTCGCCTGCGGGATCATGGACCAGTTGGCGATCGCGGCCGGGGTGGCGGGCCATGCCCTGGCCATCGACTGCAGTTCGCTGCACGTCACGCCCATCGGCTTCCCGGCTGACATCGCGGTGGTCGTGGCGAACACGAATCAGCGCCGCGAGTTGTCCGACAGCGCCTACAACGAACGGCGGTCACGTTGCGAGCAGGCGCAGACCGCGCTGGGTCGACCGCTCGTGCAGGTGCCGGCCGCCGAGATCGCCAAGGCGGTGGCGCAGTTGCCCGAGGGGCTGCGTGCTGTGGCCCGCCACGTCATGACCGAGCAGGCGCGGGTCGCGGGTTTCGCGCAAGCCCTGCGAGACGATGACCGACCGGCCATGGGTGCCTTGATGCGGGCTTCGCACGAATCGTTGCGGGACGACTTCCAGGTGACCGGGCCGGCGTTGGACGCCATGGCAGCAGCAGCCTGGGACGCCCCGGGGGTGATCGGCGCGCGGATGACAGGAGCGGGGTTCGGCGGCTGCACCGTCAACCTGGTCGAGCAGGGCGCGGTCGCCGACTTCACGGCCCATGTCGGCCGTCGCTATGCAGAGGAGTCCGGCTTGCGGGCGACCTTCTACGAGGTGCGCAGCGCCGACGGGGCGGCCGAGGTGGGCCGATGATCGAGCCAGCGCTCGCGGCACTCCTGGACTACGCAGTGCGTACCGGGCTGATCCGCTCCGACGATGTGGCGTACACCCGCAACCGCGTGCTGGAGGTGCTGCGCGTGCACGGACTTCGATCCGTCGCCGCAGACCGCGGCCGGTGACCTCGAGATCGACGAGTTGTTGCGGCCGCTGCTGGACGACGCGGCCCGGCGTGGCCTGATCGAGCCGGACACGACGACCCAGCGCGACCTGTGGGACACCGCGATCATGGGCTGCTTCGTCGGCCCGCCCTCAGATGTGGCCGCACGGTTCTGGCGCGACCACACCCAGGACCCGGTACGAGCCACCGATGCCTTCCACCGCCAGGCCGTGGCCAGCAACTACATCCGGGTCGGGCGCACCGACCGGAACATCACCTGGCGGCAACCGACGCGGTATGGCGTCATGGACATGACCATCAACGTCTCCAAGCCGGAGAAGGACCCGCGTGACATCGCGGCGGCGCGGTCCGTCGCCAGTGGGTATCCACAGTGCTTGCTGTGCCGTGAGAACGAAGGCTATGCCGGGCGCGCGGATCATCCGGCCCGGCAGAACCTGCGGCTGATCGGCATGGAACTGGCAGGTCAGCCCTGGTTCCTGCAGTACTCGCCGTACCGCTACTACCCGGAGCACTGCATCGTGCTCAGCGAGCAGCACCGGCCGATGCGCATCGATGACGGCGCGCTCGAGCGCCTGGCCGCGTTCACCTCCCTGGTGCCGCACTACCTGGTCGGGTCCAACGCCGACCTGCCGATCGTCGGGGGTTCGATCCTCAGCCACGACCACTTCCAGGGCGGCCGCTACGAGTTCGCGATGGACCGGGCGCGACCCCTGTGGACCGGCACCCGGGACGGTGTGTCGGTGTCCGTGCTCGATTGGCCGCTGGCCGTGCTGCGGGTCGAAGGGCCCGACCCCGACGTGCTGCGGTTCAGCAGCCGGGTGCTGGCCGCCTGGCGGGAGTACAACGACGTCGGGCGCGGAGTGCTCAGTCACACCGGGGAGGTGCCGCACAACACGATCACGCCCATCGCCCGGCGCGTCGACGACCGGCTGCGGTTCGACCTCGTGCTGCGCAACAACCGGACCAGCGAACAGCACCCCGATGGTGTGTTCCACCCGCATGCCCAGATCCATCCGGTGAAGCGCGAGAACATCGGCCTCATCGAGGTGATGGGGCTGGCCGTGCTTGCCCGGCCGGCTGGCCACGGAATTGTCGACGGTTGCGCAGGCATTGCTCGATGGCTCCGATCTGCCGGAGCAGTTGGCCGGGCACCGACCGATGCTCGAGGAACTGCGGGCCGGAGGTCCGGCCGCGGATCTGCAGACCGCGATCGACCGGGCACGGGGCATGGCGGGCGAGTACTTCGTGCGCGGTCTGGAGCACTGCGGAGTGTTCGGCGACGAGACCCTGGCGGGCTGTCAGGAGTTCCTCGCGTCGCTGTGAACCGAACATGAACAGCGCCGCGGCACACATGCGCAGATGTGCCGCGGCGCTGGTCGGTGAGGTCAGTCGAGGTTGCGGTTGACGTCGTCGGCCTTTTCCTGCGCGGTCTCCTTGGCATCGTGCGCCCGGTCGCCGACCTTCTCGCCGATCTCCTGGCCCTTGTCGCTGACCTCGTCCCCGGCCTCGGCGGTCTTGTCCTTGATGGCCTCGGTGGCCTCCTTGGCCTTGTCGCCGATGTCCTCGAGGGTGTCCTTGGCCCTGTCAGTGAAGCCCATGTGCTTCTTCCCTTCTCTCGGTGAGCGGTACGTACCCTTGGCGGTTGCCGCTACACCTGCGGTGCCGTGTGACCTGGCCGACATCGGACTCGCGGGCCCCGCGGGGGTTAAAGCGTTTGGGACGGGGCACTGGTCCGGTGGAGTGAAGGAGGAGAGCCGATGCCACGCCGCGATATGTCCAGCGTCAAGGATCCCGAGTTGTACGAGGAACTGCGCAAGGACGGTGCCTCGAAGCAGAAGGCGGCGCGCATCGCCAACGCAGCGGCCGCCCGTGGTCGCGCCGCGGTCGGACGCAAAGGTGGTGAGGCCCGCTCGTATGAGGATTGGTCCGTGCGCGACCTCAAACGACGCGCAAAGCAACTCGGCTTGCACGGCTACTCCGAGAAGACGAAGGACGAGCTCGTCGAGATGCTTCGTCGCCACTGAAAGGGCTTACATGACAAAGGACACTGCCACGGACACCGGACGATGGGCATCTGAGGGCGGTGCCGATCCGCAGGGTCCGGCCACCGACTTGCCCGCGGCGCCCGAGCCGCAGGACATCCCTGTCGTGCCCGGGACGCCGGACGCCGTGGGTGAACCCCCGCCCGGCCGCGAGCAGACACCCCCAGCGGCCCCGGGCCTGGAGACCCGCGAGCCCGCCCCGCAGGAGATCGGCGAGAGCGGATGAGGCTGTTCGTCCCCCCGGCACCACAATCAGGTCCACTCACCTACCCGTATCCCCGATGGAGGAGAAATGAAGATCGCGATTCGCTTGTTGATTCTGGTGGCCGCCATGGCCGCGGGAGCATTGGTTGCCCGGAAGGTGCTCGGGTCGGATGCCGACCACCTGCCAGTGGAGGGCGCCGAGGGCGGTGTGCCGCTGGCACCCGTGCCTTCCGTCCAGGAAGCGCCATGAGCATCTGGAGAGATCTGAAGCACAGTCTCAAGAAGGGTGCCCTGTTCGTATGGGGACCCGCGCAGCTCGACCCGCGGGTCGACCCCAACGTCAGGCTCGACAAGGAGCACGAGGACGGGGCGCCGCCCGACCCCCAGCGGAGCAAGGACTGGGATCGGGGCTGACCCCGATCAGGCTGCCGCGACCGCCTCGTGCCGTTCCGGACCGGTCGGTCGCAGCGCCATCGCGGCGATGAAGAAGCCGGCCGCGCCCAGGAAGGTGCCCCAGTTGTCCCAGCCTTCGTTCTTCAGCGTCCCGTCGGGCAGCGCCATGGCGCCGACGGCGGAGATGCCGAAGAACACCGAGCCCAGCATGTTTGAGATGCAGATCAGATGGGAGCGTCCGTGCAGCAGGTGGTGCCGGTGCTCGCGGGCGATGGGATGCCACGCGATCCAGCTCGAGACGAGGAACAGCAGCGAGCCGAACACGTCCGGGTTCCACACGTTCTCGTACGAGGTCGTCGTCGGGTCCACGGCCAGGGCCAGTGCCCGGATCGTCATCACGTTGAACGCAAGCGTTCCGACGAACTGGATCGCGGCGCTCATCCAGTCCGGGTCCTGCCACTTCGAGGGTGGATGATGATCGGCCGCCTGTCGCCATTGCACGCCGGCCGCCGCGGTGAAGCACACGGCTCCGAGTGCGTACACGATGCTGTTCACCACGAGATCGAGCTGCATCACCGACATCAGCGCGCCGACCGCGAAGAGGGCGGAGCCGACGCCGAACCCGGTGGACATGGCATTGAGCTGCCGAGTCTCGCGGGTGTTGTGCACGAGTCGAATCTAGCGCTGCGGGGGCTTCTGGGTTCCCCCACAGCAGGGGGATTCGCAACCCACTGGCGGCTACATTCGGCATATGTCAGTTGTCGAGGTGTCAGATGGGCCATTGCCGGTGTTCGCGCTGCACACCGACGCCACTTCGTATGTCTTCGCGGTCTCCGAGACAGGCTTGTTGCGCCACTTGCACTGGGGTGGCCGGATCGACGCTGCCGACCTGATCGTCGAGCCGCTCTGGGAGCTGTCCACCAACGACCTGATCCAGGACATCACGGCGCAGGAGTACCCACCGCACGGGAGGTTCCGGTACAACGAGCAGGCGCTCGTGGCCCGTTTCCCCGATGGCGGCCGGGAGGTGGACCTGCAGTATCAGCGGTTCGAGGCTGGGGACCGGGACCTGGTCGTCCACCTGCACGATCCGAAGGGACTGGCTGTCGCGCTGCACTACCGGGTGCTGCCCGAACTCGATGCCATCTTGCGGTGGGTGGTTCTCACCAGCAGCGTGCCCGGGATCGTCCTCGAGTCGTTCGCCTCAGCGCAGTTGCATGTGCCCTTCCGTGACCTCACCCTGCGCAATGTCTCGGGCCGATGGGGGGCAGAGCAGCAGGAACTCGTGCGGACCGTGACCGGCAAGATCGTGCTCGAATCCCGACGTGGCGTCTCCAACCACCACCACAACCCGTACGCAGTCCTGAGCCGGGAGGCGGGCGAGGACGCCGGGCGGGTGTGGGCGGCGGCGCTGGCGTTCAGCGGCAACACCAAGGTCGTGGTCGAGCAGACCCAGTACGGGCAGACGCTGCTGCAGCTCGGCGTGAACGACTTCGACCTCGAGGTCCCGTTGGAGCCCGGAGTGCCGGTGACGACGCCGCAGGTCGTGGCGGTGCACACCGACGAGGGGTTGGGCGGGGTCAGCCGACGATTGCACGCCTACGGCGAATCGCTCATGCGACCCGGTGTCCGGCCGGTTCTGTACAACTCGTGGGAGGCGACCAACTTCGCCGTGACCGCCGAAGGCCAGATCGATCTGGCCCGGGCGGCCGCCGGCCTCGGCGCGGAGTTGTTCGTCATCGACGACGGCTGGTTCGGACGCCGGAACCCGAACGAGACCGGCGGCATCACCGACGGACTGGGGGATTGGTGGGTCGACCCGGAGAAGTTCCCCGATGGCCTCACGCCGGTCATCGACGAGGTCCGTCGGCTGGGCATGGCGTTCGGTATCTGGGTCGAACCGGAGATGGTCAATCCCGATTCTGACCTCTTCGCCGCCCACCCCGAGTGGGTCTACGCCGAGCCCGGCCGGGCCATCGACAGCGCCCGCGGCCAGTACGTCCTGAACCTCACACTGCCCGCGGTGCAGCAGTTCATCGTCGAGATGTTGGACGGGTTGCTCACCGACAACGACATCGCCTACGTCAAGTGGGACGCGAACCGGCCGATGTCACAGGTTGGTCCTGCCCGGGACGTGTGGTTCCGGCACATCGAGGCGCTCTACGCAATCGTGCGCGAGGTCAAACGGCGGCACCCAGGGGTACTCGTGGAGGCATGCGCCTCCGGGGGCGGCCGGATCGACTTCGGTGCGCTGGCCGTGTTCGACGACTTCTGGACCAGCGACAACACCGATGCCCTGGACCGCCTCGAGATCCAGCGCGCCTACTCGCTGGTCTATCCACCACGCGCGATGCGGGCATGGGTCACCGACGTGCCGAACTTCCTGTCGCAACGCGCGATTCCTCTGCAGTTCCGCTTCCACAGCGCCATGCTGGGCAGCCTGGGGATCGGGTGCGACCTGACGGCCATGAGTCCGGAGGAACTGAAGAAGTCCGCCGCCCTGGTCGCCCAGTACAAGGAACTGCGTCCGCTCATGCAGGACTTCCACCGATTGGAGAACCCGTCGGGCAACGACTACCGGTTGTTCCAGTACTCGGCGCCCGAGGGGGCGGTGTTGTTCGCCTTCCTGCCGGCCAGCCGGCTGGGTCATGAGCCGACAACGGTGCGGTTGAAGGGACTCGATCCGCAGGCCCGCTACCGCTTCACCCACGACTGGCAGCAGCGGGAGGCGTCGGGGGAATACCTCATGCACCGCGGATTGCGGCTCTGGCTGCAGGGGGACTACGCGAGCAGCATCATCCGGTTCGACCGGGTCACAGCAGACCGGGAATGAGGCGATGCCGCACCCGCGTGCAGTACTCGGAGTAGCCCGGGTAGTGCTGGCGCAGGAACTGCTCCTCGACGTGCGCCTTGCCGAGCCACCACAGGATCAGCACCGCGAGCACGGGTAGGCCCCACCAGGAGCCCACCAGGCAGGCGCCGAACAGCGCGACGAGCATCGATGAGTAGATCGGGTGGCGCACCCAGCGGTACGGACCGTGCTCGATGAGGGTGCCACGCGAACGAGGCTGGGGGTACGGCGTCAGGGCGTCGCCGAGGCTTCGCAAGGACCAGATGCCCGCGGCGATCCCCAGCCCGATGAGCGCCGCGCCCACCCAGGCGTGTCCGGGCCAACTCCAGGCAGGTCCCAGTGCGCAGGCGACCAGGACACATCCCGCCAGCACGAACTGGCCCCACACCCAGCCCTGACCGCGGCTGCCCAGTTGTGGAATCGGCATTCGCACTCCTCACGTCCGGCGTCGCCAGCATAGATATGGTCGGTGCATGACGCGTTGGCTTTCGCAGGAAGAACAGGGGTACTGGCGTTCGTGGCTCGCTGCCAGCCTGCTGCTGAACGACCGGCTCGGCCGGGACCTGCAGCAGGAGTGCGGGCTCACATCGGCCGACTACGAGATCATGGTCAGGCTGTCGGAGTCCCCGGACCGGCGCATGCGCATGAGCGAACTCGCCGAGGTGACGCTGTCGAGCCGCAGCCGGCTGTCCCACCAGATCGACCGTATGCAGAAGGCCGGACACGTCGACCGGCAGGAGTGCACGGACGATCGCCGCGGGTTCTTCGCCGTTCTCACCGACGCCGGCTACGAGACCCTGGTGGCGGCGGCCCCCAAGCATGTGGCCAGCGTGCGCCGCAACCTGGTCGACGTGCTGACGCCGGAAGAGTTCGCCGAGCTCGGCCGGATCAGCCAGAAACTGGTCGACGCGCTCGAGCGGTGAGGTTGCCTGCTGGTCGTTGCTCGGCGATCACGATGGGGGCTCGGCAGTGCCGGTGCCGCCCATCGACGAGGGCAGGCTGAGCACGTCGACCTCTCGCACTTGCGCCGCCAACGGGTCCACCCGGTGCAGAACGGCCAGCACTCGGGCCGTCGCGAATGCCGAAGGCTTCTTCTTCTGCCCGAAGGACTGGTCCTGGAAGCCGCGGAACGCCGAGTGTGGGGTGACGCGTCCGGCTGGGTCGAGGTTGTAGGCGATGAGGCAGGCAGCGAGTTCGGCCACTGCGCGGCGGTATTCAGGCGATGCCTGCCACGCTGCGGGGAACCGCCCGACGGCGTCCAGCAGCGAGTCCACGCGGTACCAGGTGCTCGGCCACTTGATGGTCTTGAACCGTCTCCCGTGCCCGAACATGTAAGGCCGGTGGGAGCTCCGTTCGCGCCAGGCGTCGAGGCCGACCCGAACCGCGTCCGCCAGTCGGTCGGGGTGTCGAGTTACGGGGGCCAGGGAGAAGACCCGCAGCGCCTCGAGCGTCACCTGTGGGCAGAAGTCCAGCTTGCGGCCCGGCCCCCGGAACCCGGTCGTCGGGTCCGGGCGGCAGGGCCAGGCCGGGCCTTGCGCGGTATCGGCGAGGTCGTCGTGCATGACGGTGAGCGATCGCTGCACCCGCAGATCGTCGCCGCGGCCGAACCGCAGCAGAACTTCGGTGATCGCGTGGGTGTCGCACAGCAGGCAACCCCAGAGCGGGTCGTCGTTGCCGCGCGGGGGAGCGTAGGACTGGAACCTCCCATCGGGATCCTGGTGGTCGAGCATACGGTCCAGTGTTGCCTCGATCCGGGGATCGTCCCCGGCCTGCACGCCGCTGTCGGCCAACAGGGTGAGCAGGTTCGGCGCGAAGGCCGGGCTGTCGTGCCCCCCGAACTTCGCGCCGGCCTCCCAGTCGGGCAGCCTGTCGATCAGCGCCCGGACCCCGGGGTCTGCAAGCACCTCTGCGTGGGCCCGGATGACGTCCGGGTCGTCCGGGCCGCGGTCCATCACGTGCCTGAGCAGCAGCCACTGCGCCCCGGGCTCGCCTGCCTGCAGGATCCACGTCCTGGGATCCTCGGTGAAGGACTCTCGCCATGCCCACGAGCCGGCCATGACTCCAGCGTAGGTGTCCTCGACGCGCCGGTCTCCTCGCGCCACACCGAGGTGTGCGGTGCGTGTGACCGGACCGGTTGCCGCGGATCCGCCCGGCCGGACCCTGCACCCGCAGTTGGTGAGCGGTTGTCCTGTTCGTGAGCGAATGCACGCGTGTCTTCTCTAACCAACGGCACAACGTCTAACGAACGGCCCAATTCGCGCAGGGCTGCGACGGCGCCGACCGCCCCCGGTGACATGCCACCCGGCGACATCCCGTCTCCTCGGTGAAATCCGTAGGGTGAGGGCGTGCACAGCGCAGATCCGGGGGAGCAGGTCCGGCTGACCGCGACGGTCAGCGGCTGGGTGCAGGGGGTGGGCTTCCGGTGGGCCACGATGACGCACGCACAGATGCTGCAGTTGGTCGGTGTGGCGCAGAACATGCCCGACGGCGACGTGATGGTGATCGCGGAGGGCTCGCGGTCGGACTGCCAGAGACTGCTCGACTGGCTGCAGGGGACCGGGTCGCAGACATCGCTTGCGCCCGGCCGGGTCGACTTCGTCGATGTCCGGTGGGGGCCGGCCGAGGGCGGGTTCCGTTCGTTCACCTGTCGATGACGCGAAGGCCGGACCGCACGCGACCGGCCGACGCGGTCAGGACGGCCGGCCCGGGGGCGGTCGTCCCGCGAGCCAGAACGCGAGCATCCCGGCTGCGTAGATGCCCAGAGCGCCGACCGCCAGGCGCCCGGCCGGAGCGAATCCGCCCATGGCCAGCCGGAACAGGGCATACCCGGTGAGGGCCACGCATGCCAGCAGCAGTCCGGACGCCGTCCACCCCGCCAGGTCGACGCGCCCGGGCCGTGGAAGCTCGAAGCGCCCCACCAGGCTGACCAGTCCGGCGAGCAGCAGCGCCAACGCCGCGATCCAGAGGACCTGCGTACCCCACCAGGCGAGCGTGCCGGCCTGCGGCCCGGGCAGCAGTCGGGCGACGATCAGCAGCGGTGCCAGGACCAGCACCGGGACCATGTGCCACAGGTAGAGGGTCATGATCACCGCGTTCCCGCGGATCACCGCGGTCCAGACCCGAGGCCGCTGCAACCACCGGCGGAGAGGGGGTTCGAGCAGCAGCACGCCCCCGATCTGCGCAGCCGAATAGGCCATCAGGGCCAGGTTCGGCGGCGCGGTGTTGGAGGTCGGCTCGCCGGGCACCCCGATCATCCATGGCGGGTAGTCGAAGACCGTGACCAGGACCAAGAGGGCCAACCCGCCGCCGATCAGCATCGCGATCGGTACGGCTCGGTTCCGAAGCGTTCCGGCACGCCACGCCATACCGAGGACGAACCCGGCCGCCGGTGCCAGCAGATAGCTCGCCCAGCCCACGACCTCCAGGTGACCCGTGCGCAGCAGCACGTCGACCCCCGCCATCAGGCCGACCGCGATGGCGAGCAGGGGCCAGCCGATCCGGTTCCAGGCGGCGAGCAAGGGGGCGGCGAGTACGAGCAGGAGCATGTAGACCGGTAGGAACCACAGTTGCAGGGCCACCCCCCACCCGGCTTGTGCCAGCACAGAAGGGTCGAAGCGCAGCAACAGAGCTGCTGCGGCCAGCGTCGCCATGATTGCGACGAACCAACTCGTCGGACGCAGCAGTCGTGCGAGTCGGCCGTGCGTCCACCCCGCCCACCGGCCGCCCCGCGCCGTCCACGACGGCCATGACGCCGCCGCCGCGTAGCCGCCGGCCAGGAAGAACAAAGGCATGACCTGCAGCAGGAGGGTGAGCCACCGCAGGTAGCCGACCACGGCCAGCGCGCTCTCGCCGACCGGCTTCCCGTCGGTGATGAGGATGGTCGTGTCCAGCCAGTGGCCGACGACGACGACGAGGATGGCGACCAGCCGGACCAGGTCGACGTAACGGTTGCGCCCCGCCCGGGTGACACGCTGCTCGCCGGGCGGTTCCGCCGCCGACCTGCCTGCCCGGCGTTGCCTCGTCACGTGTCCAGGATGGCAGTTCCGACGCGCGGTGGTCCGGGTCGACGCCAGCGGCGTCCAACCTCGGGTGGCGCGCTCGCGACCGAGGTTGGACGCATCCAGTTCCGCGCTGGAACCCGGAGGTCCAGTCCTCGTGTCCTGGGATGCCCACCGCTGGGGCCTTCGGTGGGTCGATGATGGAAGATGTCGGGACCGCACAGCCCGCTGGCCGGCTGCAGGTCGTGCGTGCCCCGTCGGCTGGACTCGGTGATTCGAGGAGTGAACGTGGGCGGAACACCGCCAACAGACGCAGCGCGTCCCGGACCGCTCGTCGGTGCGCTGGCATTGCTGGGCGTGGCCAACATCCTGGGGAACGTGGTGGCGCCGGCCCTCTACCTGCTGTGGGCCGTCCTGGCAGTCATCGGTCTTGTGCTCCTGGCGCGGGCCGACGGGTTGAACCGCGAGCAGTGGGGACTCGGCCCGGTCCACCGTCGGGCAGCCCTGGCCGCGCTGGCCTTTGCCGCTCTCACCGCAGTTGTGATGCTCGTGGGCACCCGCCTGCCCGGCGTCTCCTCTGCGTTCGTGGACCAGCGGGTATCGGGAATGGGCGGCGGCCGAATCGCGTACTTCGCCCTGGTCCGCGCACCGCTGGGCACGGCGGTCTTCGAGGAGGTGGCGTTCCGGGGCATCCTGCTGGCCCTGTTCGCTCGACGGTTCGGGACCGTGTGGGCGGTCGCGGGATCATCTGCAGCCTTCGGGGCGTGGCACATCCTGCCGGCCCTCGGGGTCGCCGCGGGCAACGCCGCCGTGGTCTCGACGCTCGGCAGCGACCCCCTGTGGGCCGCCATTGCCGGAGTGGTCGCCGCAGGTCTGGCCGGGGTTTTCCTGTGCCTGCTGCGGATCCGCTACGACCACCTGATCGTGCCCGTGGCAGTGCACGCCACCGCGACCTCGCTGGGCTACCTGCTGGCCTGGCTCGTGATGGGGTCGTGAGCCGGCGCTGCGGTCGCGACGACGAGCCCTACTTCTGCAAGTCCCAGATCCGGATGCCGCCGAGGATCCCCGCTGTGTTGGCCACGATCTTGGCCTTGGGGCCCAGGTCACCGGACTTGAGGTGTTTGGCGTTGCCGCCGCCGACGTAGATCTTGTCGTAGAAGAGGAACTCGTCGAAGATCTGCATCGCCTCGACCACCCGCTTGCGCCAGGCCTTGTTCCCGATCTCCTTGCGCGCGGCGTTGCCGATGAAGTCGTCGAAGTCGCCGTGTGGGCCGCTGGGCGCGTGGGAGAGCTCCATGTGCGGCAGCAGTGCGCCTTCGTGGAAGACCGCCGTGCCACAACCGGTGCCCAGCGTCATCACGAACTCGAAGCCGGTGCCCTCGACCACGGCGCAGCCTTGGACGTCGGCGTCGTTGGCCACCTTCACCGGGATGTCGAACTCGTCGGCGAGCGCGGTGGCGAGGTCGAAGTTGTGCCACATGTTCGCCATGGCCTCGTCGCGCGGGCCGCCGTACTCCAGGCGTGACAGCGACGGGATGTTCAGCACCCGGCCGCTGCGCACGAGACCCGGGAAACCCACGGACGCGCGGTTGGCGTCCGGCAGTTGGTTCTTCAGTTCGGCGAGTTTCTCGACCAGCAGCGACGGCGGGCACGGGTACGGGGTCTCGATGCGCACCCGGTCGGCGATCATCTGCCCGTTCACGTCGAGGACAGATGCCTTCAGCCCGGAACCGCCCACGTCGACGGCCAGCGTGAGCACATCCGGCGGCCAGATGGTGGTGGCGTGCGGGCTCTCGGTCATGTCAACCCTCCGGCGTCGTGAGGATCTCGGAGCCGGCGTCGGTG
This sequence comes from uncultured Actinomycetota bacterium, assembly GCA_963733395.1. Classification (GTDB taxonomy): domain Bacteria; phylum Actinomycetota; class Actinomycetes; order S36-B12; family UBA10799; genus JADKAV01. The sequence continues at coordinate 323,079 of CAVTCZ010000009.1, read as the reverse complement.
ACCAGGATCGTGTGCTCGAACTGCGCAGTGCGCTTGCGATCCATGGTGACCACCGTCCAGCCGTCGTCCCAGATCTCGTAGTTGATGGTTCCGAGCGTGAGCATAGGCTCAATCGTGAAGGTCATGCCTGTTTCCAGCGTGAATGTCGCGGCCGGATCGTCGTAGTGCGGCACGATCAGCCCCGAGTGGAACGAGGTGCCGATGCCGTGGCCGGTGAAGTCGCGCACCACCCCGTACCCGAAGCGTTTCGCATACGACTCGATGACCCGCCCGACGACGTTGAGTGTGCGCCCGGGTGCCACTGCCCGGATCGCCCGCAGAGTTGCCTGCTCGGTGCGTTCCACCAGCAGTCGGGACTCCTCGTCCACATCGCCGGCCAGGAACGTCGCGTTGGTGTCGCCATGGACCCCGCCGATGAAGGCGGTGATGTCGATGTTCACGATGTCGCCGTCCTGGACCACGGTTGTGTCCGGGATGCCGTGGCAGATGACCTCGTTGAGCGACGTGCACAGCGACTTCGGGTAACCGCGATATCCGAGCGTCGAGGGGTAGGCCCCGTGGTCGCACAGGAACTCGTGTCCGACGGCGTCGAGCCGGTCGGTTGTGATGCCCGGTTGCACGTGCCGGCCGACCTCTTGCAGGGCCTGCGCCGCGATCCGTCCGGCCACCCGCATCGCGGCGATGGTGTCGGCGTCCTTCACCTCCGGCCCCAGGTACGGCGTGGGCGCGGGGCGGCCCACGTACTCCGGGCGCTCGATGTCTGCGGGCACAGGGCGCAACGGCGATAGACGACCGGGGGCGAGCGGCATACGCGCCAGTCTAGGTGCCAAGATGTCAACGGACCCAACCTCGGAGGTTGAGATGAGCTGGTACTACTGCCTGGTGCACAACCGCGTGGAGCCCGAGAAGGGGTGCGCGAACTCCGAGCGCCTTGGCCCCTACACGTCGGAGGACCAGGCCGCCCATGCGTTCGAGATCGCCCGCAAGCGCAACGAGGAGTGGGATGCCGGCGAGCGGGAGTGGAGTGAGGGCAACGTCAAGGGTCGCGAGGGCGACGCCGCCGAGGACGTCGACTGACAGTCCACGAGGGCGACGTTCCGCAGCGTCCATACCTGGCGCTCCGGAGTGACCGTTGAGCCGACTTGTTGGGCGTCCCCGCAGGCGGCATGTTGCAGGCTGGCAGACTGACGGCCATGACGATTGCAGTGCTGGGCGGCACCGGACCGCAGGGTAAGGGATTGGCCGCGCGGTGGGCGGCGGCCGGGCTCGACGTGGTGCTGGGCTCGCGGGATCCGCAGCGGGCGCAGGTGGCGGCCGCGGAGATCGGCGTGCGCGGGGCAGGCAACCTCGACGCGGCCACACAAGCTGACATGGTGTTGGTGGCGGTGCCTTTCGCGGGGCATGCGCACACCCTCGAGGAGGTGGCGCAGGCGGTGGCGGGCAAGATCCTCATCGACTGCGTCAACCCGCTCGGCTTCGACAAGCAGGGCGCCTTCCCGGTGGCGGTGCCGGAAGGCTCGGCCGCGCAGCAGGCGGCCGCACTGGCGCCACAAGCCCGGGTGGTCGCGGCGTTTCACCACGTCAGTGCGGTGTTGCTCGCGGACCTCGATCACGAGCTCGACATCGACATCATGGTGCTGGCCGACGACCGGGAGGCTGCCGACGAGGTCATCGACCTGGCCGGCCGGGTGCCGGGGATGCGCGGGGTGTTCTCAGGGCGCCTGCGCAACGCGGCCCAGGTGGAGGCCCTCACCGCGAACCTCATCTCCATCAACCGGCGCTACAAGGTCCACGCCGGCGTCCGGATCACGGACCTGCCCTGATGCTCGGGCGCGGGTCGACCATCGGTCTCTCAGCGATGCGGCTGCATTGCGATCTGGCTGAGGGGTAGCGACTGTTGCACCGTTGTGGCCCGAGCCGCCCGACTGTTGCACCGTTGTCGGTTGGACCCCTGCCGAACCCGCAACCGCGCGACACTCGCTGCGAGGGGGCAACCCCGCCTCAGGAGTACTGGTGCTCCGGGCCGGGGTAGGTGCCGGCAACCACCTCGCCGGCCCAGGTCTGCACGGCATCGGTGAGCACAGAGCGAAGGTCCGCGTACTGCTTGACGAACTTCGGCGGCTTGCCCGGAGTGAGGCCGGCCATGTCCTGCCACACCAGCACCTGGGCGTCGGTGTGCGGACCGGCGCCGATGCCGATGGTCGGGATCGAGACGGCCCGGGTCACGGCGTCGGCGAGATCGGCCGGAACCACTTCGAGCACGGTGGCGAACGCTCCCGCCTGCTCCATGTGCTTGGCGTCCAGGATCAGCCGTTGGCCGGCCTCGCCGCGGCCCTGGACCTTGTACCCACCGAACTGGTGGACCGACTGCGGGGTGAGTCCGAGATGGGCCATGACGGGGATGCCGGCGCTGGTCAACAACTCGACGTGCGGCAGAACCCGCTCGCCGCCCTCCAGTTTCACGGCGTGCGCACCGGATTCCTTCATGAAGCGGATCGCGGTGGCCAACGCCTGCTGCGGGGACTCCTGGTACGAGCCGAACGGCAGGTCGGCCACCACCATCGCCCGCTGCGATCCGCGCACCACGGCAGCCACGAGCGGGATGAGTTCGTCCACGGTGACCGGGATGGTCGAATCATGGCCGTACACGACCATGGCCGCTGAGTCGCCCACGAGCATCACGGGGATGCCGGCGGCGTCGAACAGACCCGCGGTGAGGGCGTCGTACGCGGTGATCATCGGCCATTTCTCACCACGCTCCTTGGCGGCGGCGAGGTCCTTGGTCGTCACGCGACGACCAGTGGCGGGGCCGTAAAGGGATTCGGACATCGGGAGTAACCTCCAGCCTCGAGGCTCACGGTGAGTCCCCGGACGACTTCATGGTGACATACCGGGGGCCCATTCGCCTAGAGGCACGGACGTAGGTGGTTGCACGCTCAATCACAGTCGGCGTAAGATACGGAACTACATCGTTCCGAAAGGCTGACAATGGACAAGCAAGCCGGGCATCCGCGCCGCTGGCAGATCCTCGGGGTGCTGGTCGTCAGCCTCCTGGTGGTCGTTCTGGACAACACCGTGCTGAACGTGGCGCTGAAGACGATCCAAGAGGATCTCGGCGCCACCCAGAACGAGATCGTGTGGGCGATCAACTCCTACACGCTGGTGTTCGCCGCGTTCCTGTTCACGTGGGGTGTGCTGGGCGACCGCTACGGCCGCAAGAAGATCCTGGTCATCGGCCTGCTGTTGTTCGGCTTCGCCTCAGCCCTGAGCGCCTTCGCCACCGACCCGATGCAGTTGATCCTCGCCCGCGCGTTCATGGGGGTGGGCGGCGCCTCGGTCCTGCCGGTGACGCTGGCCATCATCACCGTCGTCTTCCCGCCACACGAACGGGGCCGGGCCATCGGCATGTGGGCCGCCGCGGTCGGGGGCGCGGTGGCGATCGGGCCGCTGTTGGGCGGTTTCCTGCTCGAGCACTTCTGGTGGGGTTCGGTGTTCCTGATCAATGTCCCGATCGTCATCGCGGGTGTGATCGGGATCCTGATCCTGGTGCCCGAGTCGCGTAACCCGAATCCCGGCAGACTCGACCCGCTGGGCCTGCTCATGAGCATCTCCGGGCTGCTGCTTCTGGTGTACGGGATCCAGCAGGGCGGAGACACACAGGATTGGTTCAGCCCGGATGTGGCTGGCTGCATCGTCGGGGGTTTGGCGATCCTGATCGCGTTCATCTGGCTGGAGATCCGCAGCGACCATCCGTCGCTGGACATGTCGTTGTTCTCCATCCGCTCGTTCTCCGCCTCCCTGACGACGGTGTCGCTGACGTTCGCGGCGATGACCGGTTCACTGCTCTTCCTGGCGTTCTACATGCAGCTGGTGCGCGGCTACAGCCCGCTGCAGGCCGGTGCGTTCACGTTGCCCGTCGCCGTGGGACAGCTGTTGGCGGCACCCCGCAGTGCGAAGATGGTGGAGCGGTTCGGCGCGCGCAAGGTGATCACTTTCGGCCTCGTCCTGGCCGGCGGGGTGTTCGTGTCGATCATGTTCCTGCAGCCCGAGACTCCCGCGTGGGTGCTGCTCGTGACGTGGTTCTTCCTGGGCTTCGGGCTCGGCAATGTGATCGCCCCGGCCACCACCCGGATGACCCTGGCCACGCCGCCGGAGAAGTCGGGCGCGGGGTCCGCGGTGCAGAACACCGTCCGGCAGGTCGCTGCGGCGATCGGCATCGCAGTGCTGTCCTCGGTGGTGGCAGTGGCCTACAGCAACACCATGGATGACAAGCCGGGCATCGCGGCGCTGCCGGCACAACTGCAGGTGCCGGTGACCGACTCGATCGGCGGGGCGTACGAGGCCACCGGGCGCGCAGTTGCCGCAGGGGCCCTCGAGGCCCAGCAGGCGGTGGCGATCCAGTCCGCAGCCGTCGACAGTTTCATGCAGGCGTTCCATCTGGCGGCGCTGGGCTCGGCACTGCTGATCCTCATCGCGCTGGTGGTGCTGCTGACCCGGCTGCCCGCCGAACCCGAGCACGCTGCCTGGGGTGGTCACTCCGGCCAGGCGGAAGTGGACCCGGCGCTGCCCCCGGATGCGTTCGAGGGCGAGCCGGAGGATGTCGGCGATCCGGCACCCGAACGGACATGAATCCGACGCAGCTCGGACGGCCGCGCGACCCGCGGGTGGACGAGGCCCTGACCGAGCACCTGGTGGCACTTCTGGCCGAACGCGGGCCCGACGGGTTCTCCGTGGACGAACTGGCCGCGCGCTCCGGGGTCGGCAAGGCGGCCATCTACCGCCGGTACCGTTCCCGCGAGGAGTTGCTGGACGCCGGGTTCGCCGCAGTGAACGAACACATGCCCGACGTCAGTGGACTGCCGGTGCGCGATGCCCTCATCCGCCTGCTGGAGTGGGTCGCCGGTGCGCACGCAGCGGGGATGACGCCCACATGGTTGCTGGCCATGCAGCAGCGGCCGCAACTCAAGGACCTCTACATGACCAAGGTCGTCGGGCCCCGTCGCGATGCCCTGCGCGCCGTGCTGGACCAGGGCCGCGAGCAGGGGTACCTGCGCCCGGATGTGGACCTGGAGGTCGCTACGACCTGCCTGAGTGCGCCGGCGATCCTTGTCGGGATGCACCGGGCGCGCGGCTACCGGCCGGGCGAGGTGGCCATCCCCGATGTGGTGGATCTGGTGCTCACGGGGCTGCTCAGTCCAGGGGCTCGCGCCACCGGTTCGTGATCGGCAGCCGCCGGTCCCGGCCGAAGGCGCGGAAGGTGATCTTGGTGCCGGGCGGGTACTGGCGCCGCTTCCACTCGGCGGCGTCCGTCAGTTGCACCACACGGGCGACAAGTTCCGGATCGTACCCGGCGGCAACCAGTTCGCCGGCTCCCATGTCGCCGCCCACATAGTCCTCCAGGATGCTGTCGAGTTGCCCGTAGTCCGGCAGCGAATCGGAGTCCAGCTGCCCCGGACGCAACTCCGCCGAGGGTGGTTTGGCGATGCTGTTCGGCGGGATCGGTGCGGTCTCACCGGTGCGCGCCGCGGACTCGTTGCGCCACCGTGCCATCTCCCAGACCAGGGTCTTGGGGACGTCCTTGATCGGGGCGAAACCACCCACCGCATCGCCGTAGATGGTCGAGTAGCCGACTGCGAGTTCGCTCTTGTTCCCGGTGGCCAGCACCAAGTGGCCCTCGGAGTTGCTGATGGCCATGAGGATCGCCCCGCGCACCCGCGCCTGCAGGTTCTCGGCGGCCAATCCGGTGAGGTTCAGATTGCGTTGATAGGCATCGACCATGTCAGTGATCGGGATCGTGCGCAGGTTCATGCCGGTGAGGGCCGCGGACTCCGCGGCGTCGGCAAGCGAATGCTCCGACGAGTACTCGCTGGGCATCCGGACCCCGTAGACGTTCTCCGGACCGACCGCGTCGCAGGCGATGGCGGCGACCAATGCCGAGTCGATCCCGCCCGACATGCCCAGAGCCACGCTGCGGAAGCCGTTCTTGCGCACGTAGTCGCGCAACCCCGTCACCAGCGCCAGGTAGACCTCCCGGGCGTCGCTGAGTGGCTCGGCGACGTGCCGGGTGACCAGCTGCCCCGGGTGTGCGGCCGGTAGCGCCACCGTGGGCTCAGTTGTGGCTTCGGGGGCGTCCAGATCGACCACCAGCAGGTGATCCACGAACTGTGGTGCCCGGGCCAAGACATCACCCGCAGCGTCGACCACCATGGAATCGCCGTCGAAGACGAGCTCGTCCTGGCCGCCCCACATGTTGACGTACGCGAGCGTGCAGCCGACCTGCCGGGCGCGCTCGGAACACAGCTGCAACCGGACATCATCCTTGTTGCGCTCGTAGGGACTGCCGTTGATCACCAGCAGCACCCCGGGTGGCTGCTCGCGCAGTTGGGTCAGGGGGCCGGCGCTCACCCAGATGTCCTCGCAGATCGCGAGCGCGACGTCGACGCCTCCGACCCTGATGCGGCACGGCTGGTCGCTCGAGCGGAAGTACCGCTGCTCGTCGAAGACCCCGTAGTTCGGCAGGTGGTGCTTCGCGTAGTCCGCGACGATCGTGCCGCCGTGCAGGACCGCGGCCGCGTTGTAGCCGCGGCGATCCTGCGCATCGGCGGGCATGGGGGCCAAGTGGCCCACGACGACTGCGGTCTCACCGAGGCCGGCGGCATCGAGGTCGGCCGCCAATGTCTGCAGGGACTGCGCGCAGGCGAACTGGAAACTGGGGCGAAGCGCCAAGTCCTCGATCGGGTAACCCGACAGCATCATCTCGGGGAAGGCGACCAGGTCGGCGCCGGCCGCGGCGGCCTTCGCCGTGCCCTCGACCACCAGAGCGCGGTTGCCCAAGAGATCACCGACCGTGGGGTTGACCTGTGCCAGCGCGATCCGCAGAGTTGCCATGGCCTCAGTCTGGCAAACCGCAACATCTTCCGGTTGGCCGCCGACGCGAGTAGCCTCGGATCGTCCGATCGAGGAGGTCGCCATGCACAGATCCCTGGTTGGGGCGATGGCCGCGGCGGTGATGCTGGCTCCGCTGGCACCGGCGCAGGCCCGGGTCCCTGTCCCGTCGGCGTCGAAGTACACCGTCTGCAACTTCGACGACCCGAGCGTGCCGCAGGCGAACACCAAGTATCCCTTCGACTTCCTGCTGTCGACGGCGCTGGCGGGGACCACGAACCGAAAGGTCCGCAAGGCCGTGCGTTCCGTGCAGGCAGTGCTGCGCGCGGTCGAGATCCGTGACGACGCCGGTCGGCTGGTCGTGGTGGACGGGTCCTACGGCCCTCGCACCGCGCAGGCGATCAGCCGGTTCCAGGAACGGCAGGATCTGATCGTGGACGGCAAGGTCGGTCAGCAGACGTGGAAGCGGCTGGGCAAGAGGTTCTGCTGGAGGTTCCACTAGTCGCTGCTCGGCTTCTGTGACGAAATCGCACGGACACGCCGACGTGTTGCTGCGACTTCGTCACAGAACCCGGACCAGCACTGCGCCTGCGGGCCCCGGACCGCCGCCGTCATACGGCAGGATGGGGACATGGACAAGCAGACCGAGTACGTGCTGCGCACCATCGAGGAACGCGACATCCGCTTCGTGCGGCTGTGGTTCACCGATGTGCTGGGCATCCTCAAATCGGTGTCGATCGCTCCGGCCGAGCTGGAAGGCGCGTTCGCGGAGGGCATCGGCTTCGACGGGTCGGCGATCGAGGGTTTCTCCCGGGTGACCGAGTCGGACATGCTGGCCAAGCCGGACCCGTCGAGTTTCCAGATCCTGCCCTGGCGCGGTGACGACATGCCGGTCGCGCGGCTGTTCTGCGACATCCTGCTGCCAGACGGTTCGCCCTCGTACGCCGACCCACGCTGGGTACTCAAGCGACAACTGGCGAAGGCGGCGCAACTGGGCTTCACCTTCTACACCCACCCGGAGATCGAGTTCTTCCTGTTCAACGACATGCCGACCGACGGCGGGGATCCGGTTCCCGTCGACAACGTCGGCTACTTCGACCACAGCCCGCACCCGGCGGGTCAGGACTTCCGGCGGCAGTCGATCTCGACGCTGGAGCACATGGGCATCTCCGTGGAGTTCTCCCACCACGAGGGCGCCCCCGGCCAGCAGGAGATCGATCTGCGCTACGCGGATGCGCTGACCACCGCGGACAACATCATGACTTTCCGGCTGGTGGTCAAGGAGGTGGCGCTCGAGCACGGGGTGGTGGCGTCCTTCATCCCCAAGCCGTTCACCGACCACCCCGGCTCGGGCATGCACACCCACGTCAGCCTGTTCGAGGGCGACGCCAACGCGTTCTTCGAGCCCGGTGCCGACCTGCAACTGTCGGTGCTGGCACGTCAGTTCATCGCCGGACTGCTGCATCACGCCCCGGAGATCACGGCGGTCACCAACCAGTGGATCAACTCCTACAAGCGGTTGGCCGGCGGTATGGAGGCCCCGAGTTACATCTGCTGGGGCCACAACAACCGGTCCGCCCTCATCCGTGTCCCCATGTACAAGCCGGCCAAGGGGCAGTCCACGCGCATTGAGTTCCGGTCGCTGGACAGCGCCACGAATCCGTACCTGGCCTATGCCCTGATCCTCGCTGCGGGGCTCAAGGGGATCGAGGAGAAGTACGAACTCGCGCCGGCCACCGAGGACGACGTATGGGCGTTGACCGACGGTGAGCGCCGGGCCCTCGGCCTGCGGCCGCTGCCCGGCAGCCTGGCGCAGGCGGTCACCGCGATGGAGAACTCCGAACTGGTTGCGGAGACGCTGGGCGAACACGTCTTCGACTTCTTCCTGCGGAACAAGAAGGCGGAGTGGGCCGACTACAAGAAGCACGTCACTCGGTTCGAGTTGGAGCGGTACCTGTCGCTATGAGTCCGCGCCGGGCGAGTCTGCGCACCGATCTCGTGCGGATCGGCTTCACCGACGTCGCTCCCGCGGTCGAGCAACTGCAGGGGCTGGCCGACGCCGGTCTCGACGATGTCCTCGATCCGCTGGAACTGGGTCTGGCCGCCGACCCGGATCGCGCCCTCGAGGTGCTGGTGGACCTCGAGCGCGACAACCCGACGGGCCTGCGGCGCATCCTCGGCGAACCGGACCACAAGTCCCGCCTGCTGTCCCTGCTGGGCCTGTCAGAGAGCCTCGGCGGCTTCTTGAGGCGCTATCCAGCCATGGTCGACGCCGTAGCCGCCGATGACCTGACCGGGGCCCGGGAGCGGATCCTGGCGAGCTGTCCACGAGGACCAGCCGATGCTGGGACTGCGCGTGGCCTACCGTCGCGAATTGCTCGGAGTGGCAGCGCGGGACCTGTCGGGGGAGGCGAGCCTGGAAGTCACCATGGCCGAACTCACGGCGCTGGCCGATGCCGCACTGCAGGGATGCTACGAACTGGCGGTCCAGGAGATCGGCGAACCGGCGCGGCAGGTGGACCTGGCGGTGATCGCCATGGGCAAGTGCGGTGCGCAGGAGTTGAACTACATCTCCGACGTCGATGTGGTCTTCATCGCCGAGCCCCGGTCGGCGGACGTGCCGAGCGACGTGGCGATGCGGGTCGGCCAGCAGATCGCCAGCAGGCTCATGCAGATCGCGAACGCCGCGACCTCGGAGGGTTCGATCTGGGAAGTGGACGCGGCGCTACGGCCGGAGGGCAAGGCCGGCGCGTTGGTGCGCACGATCGACTCGTACGTCGCGTACTACCGCAAGTGGGCCAAGACCTGGGAGTTCCAGGCGCTGCTGAAAGCACGGCCGGCGGCCGGTGACCCCGACCTGGGCGCGCGGTACGTCGATGCCGTCTCCGACTTCGTGTGGTCGGCCGCCGACCGCGACAACTTCGTCGACGACGTGCAGGCCATGCGTCGCCGGGTCGAGCAGCACATCCCCGAGAAGCAGGTCAACCGGGAGATCAAACTCGGCCGGGGTGGCCTGCGGGACGTCGAGTTCGCCGTCCAATTGCTGCAGTTGGTGCACGGCCGCAGCGATGTCACACTGCGGTCCCGTGCGACTCTGACGGCGTTGGAGGCGCTGGCCACTTGGGGTTACGTGGGCCGGGAGGATGCGGCCGGGATGGGGGCGGCGTACCGCTTCCTGCGCATCCTCGAGCACCGCGTGCAGTTGCGCCAGATGCGGCGCACCCATCTGTTCCCGGAGCGCGAGTCCGAGTTGCGGGTCATCGCCCGTTCCATGGGCATGCGCAACGACCCGGTCACCGAGATCGAGTCGGCCTACGCCAAGCAGGTCCGCCAGGTGCGGCGGTTGCACGAGAAGCTGTTCTACCGGCCGTTGCTCAACGCCGTGGCGCGGCTGGATTCGGGCGAGGCGCGGCTCACCCCCGAAGCCGCGGAACAGCGGCTGCGCGCCTTGGGCTATCAGGACCCGCGCGGTGCCCTGCGGCATCTGGAGTCCCTGACCAGTGGCGTCAGTCGGCGGGCAGCGATCCAGCGGACGTTGCTTCCCGTCATGCTCGGCTGGTTCGCCGATTGCCCGGACCCGGATGCGGGCCTGTTGGGGTTCCGGCGGGTCTCCGATGCTCTGGGTTCCACCCCCTGGTACTTGCGACTGCTGCGTGACGAGTCCCAGACAGCCGAGAGCATGGCGCATCTGCTGGCGTCCTCCCGCTTCGCCACCGACTTGTTGTTGCGGGCGCCGGATGCTGTGCAGATCCTCGCCGAGGAGGATCACCGGCGGCCGCGGCCGGCTGCCGACATCGCGGCCGAGGCCCTGGCGGCGGGGCTGCGGCAGACCGACCCGGAGGCGGCGATCGCCGCCATCCGGGCAACCCGCCGGCGGGAGTTGTTCCGGGTGTCCGCCGCCGACTGCCTGGGACTGCTCACGATCGACGAGGTGGGGCCGGCGCTGAGCGACATCGCCGATGCCACGATCCAGGCGGCGCTGGCGGTGGCGACGGCGGCCGTGCAGGTGGACGGCCGGCAGGCTGAGGACCTCGTGGAGTTCGTGGTGATCGGTATGGGCCGGTTCGGTGGCCAGGAGTTGGGCTACGGGTCGGATGCCGACGTCATGTTCGTCTACCGCACCCGGCCGGGTGTCGATGAAGCGGTGGCTTCGGATGCCGCGCTGGCGGTGGCCAACGAACTGCGGCGGCTGCTGGCGCTGCCCAGCCCCGACCCGCCCATCGACATGGACGCGGATCTGCGTCCCGAGGGCCGCAACGGACCGCTGGTACGGTCGCTGGCGTCGTATGAGGCCTACTACGAGCGGTGGTCGGCGGCATGGGAGGCGCAGGCCCTGCTGCGCGCGCGACCGGTCGCGGGATCGCCGCCCCTGCAGGACGCATTCGTGGCGCTGATCGACCCGATCCGGTACCCGGCCGCGCGGGGTGTCGCTCGAAGGACCTGCTGGAGATGCGACGGCTGAAGGCCCGGATGGAGGCCGAGCGGCTACCGCGGGGCGCCGATCCCGCGCTGCACGTCAAACTCGGCCGCGGTGGCCTCAGCGACGTGGAGTGGGTGGCGCAACTGCAGCAGTTGCAGCACGGTCACGAGATCGAGCAGTTGCGGACGACCCAGACGGTGTCGGTCCTGGAGCAGTCGGCGACGTTGGGCTTGATCCAGGAACACGACTGCGAGCGACTCGTCGACGCCTGGCGGCTCGCCTCCAGCATCCGCAACGCGATCATGCTGAGTGCTGGCCGCGCGAGCGACTCCGTGCCGACGGACTACCGGACCCTGGCCCGGGTGGCTCACCTGCTGAACTACCCGCCCGACAACCGGGGTGCCATGCCCGAGGACTACCGTCGTCTGACCCGTCGGGCGCGACAGGTCATGGAACGGCTGTTCTACGGGCTGGGCTGAGGTGACGGCGGTCGCCGGTCTTCGGAGCGTTCGGATCCGCAGCCCTTCTGGGGCACTTGGTGAGTGGTTCGTGCCGTCGGTGAGCGAATGCACGCGTGTCTTCGTTCACGAACGGGACAACTGCCGCCGAAATCGGCTGGGCATGGGGGCGCTCGGGCTGAACCTCGTTGGCGCGTTACCGGCGCTTCGGATTTGAGCGGGGAGTCTGCGGATCCACCCGCCCGGCGACCACCAGCCGCACAGCCCAGGGAGAAACGACACCCATGGGCGCGATCAGCACCGAGCCGTGACCGCAACCCCGCTGGCGTCGGGTCCACAGCCGGTCGATCCCCGCTTTCCTGACGCTTCGGATTCCCTGAGGGAGTCAGTGCCGGTCGGGGTGGCTGGTGGCCGGACGCGAGTGTTGCACCGTTGCTGGTGGCCGGACGCGAGTGTTGCACCGTTGCTGGTTTTCGGGGTGCGAAACCGACAACCGCGCAACAGTCGCGGTCCGCGGGCGACAACCGTGCAACAGTCGCGGTCCACGAGCAACAACCGGCCCGCACCCTCAACACGGCGAGCGCCGGTGGGGCGCAGCTACGGTGACCCGCCGAGCAGTTGTGGACCTCAGTCGCACCACCCGGCGAACCCAACCCTGGGCGTTTCCCCGGCGACTCCCCGCTGAAATCCGAAGATCCGCGTTATCGCCGGTACATTGATCCACCATGCAGACCGGTGTCAACTTCCCCGCCGCGAACAACGGGGCCCGCAGCACCACGGCCACGGGTCGGGCGGTCATCGCCGACTCGTTGCGGGGGGTCGACCCAGCCGCGGCGCGCCGGGTTGAGGTGATCAAGGACTGGCGCACGGGGTATCTGCCGGCGATCCGGGACCTGGTTGTGACCGCGGTCGCCAACCCGCAGGCAGCGCTGACGGTCTCCCAGTCGGGTCTCGACTCGCTGCACGAGCGCTTCGTGTGGAGTGCCGGGGACAGTGACCGACCGCTGCTCGCGGCGCTGGCAGTCAGCGATCACGAAGGGATGGACACCTTCGAGGTGATCGGGCGCAACGAGCGCCGGACCGAGTTCTCCGTGCCGTACAAGGGACACCGGCTGTCCGGCGACGACCTGCACCGGCAACTCGACGACTGGGTGGCACGCGGGATCGCCGAACCGTCCTTCGCGGACGCAGTACGTGCGCTCATGGCACATCCGGAGTGGCTGGACCTCAGAGATCTGCAGGTGGCCGTGCTCGGTGCCGGCGCCGAGATGGGTCCGCTGCGGCAACTGTTGGACTGGGGGGCCACGGTCTACGCGGTCGACCTCCCGAACCAGGACCTGTGGAACAGGATCATGGCCACCGCGAAGGACTCCGCGGGTCGCATGGCCGTCCCGGTGCCGCGGGGCTCGGTGAACCTCGACACCGCCCCCGACACGCGGGTGGCGCAGGTGGCCGGCCTGGACGTCATCTCCCAGACCGATGCGGTGCTGTCCTGGCTGCGCGAGATCGATGGCCCGTTCACCCTGGGCAACTACGCCTACGCCGATGGCGGGCTGCACGTTCGAGTGTCCATGGCCATCGATGCGCTCAGCGTCCTGTTGGCACGCGGCACCCAGGATGTCTGCCTGGCCTTCCTGGCCACGCCGACCGACGTGTTCGCGGTACCGCAGGACGCGGTGGCGATGGCCCGCGATCGGTGGAACCGGCGGCGCACCCGGCGGGTCCTGCAAGCCCCGCTGCAGTTGGCGCATCTGTTCGAACCCGCCTACAAGGACACCGTCATCGACGACACCGGCCGCGAGGTGGGCATCGCCGACTGCCTCGTGCCCCAGCAAGGCCCCAACTACGCCCTGGCCAAGCGGCTTCAGCGATGGCGGGCGCTGGTGGCCCGCAGCCAGGGTCAGCGGGTCTCACTGAACGTGGCGCCGGCGACCCGGACCAGGTCGGTGGTGAAGAACCGGGCACTGGCGGCGGCCTACGCGGGCGCGGGTCAGTTCGGGGTCGAGGTGTTCTCCCCGGCGACGGCCAACACCCTCATGGCGGCCCTGCTGGTACGCGACCTGCGCGATCCGCAGTCGGCGGCCGATCCCGGTCGCCAGTTGCACAACCCGATGGACCTGTTCGCCGATGCCGCCAACCACGGCGGGCTGTGGCGGGCCGCCTACGAACCACGCTCGGTGCTGTCGCTGGCGGCCGTCCTCGGGCTGTTCGTGCGCAACGCCTGAGGAATACCCCACGGGGTCTTCGTCGTTGCGAGTGGGTGTGAGCACCCATGTCGATCTCGATCTGGAGGGTATGACCTGCGCGTCCTGCGCGGCCCGCATCGAGAAGAAGCTCAATGCTCTGCCCGGAGTGGCGGCGACGGTCAACTTCGCCACTCACTCCGCACACGTGCAGATCCCGTCCGGAGTCAGCGTGGACGATTGCGTCGCCGCGGTCGAGAAGGCGGGGTACGCCGCCGCGGAGCACCAGGAGCACAGCGAGCACGATCACACCGACCCCACCCTGCTGCGACGTCTCATCGTGGCCGCGGTGCTGGCCGTGCCGGTCGTGATCCTGTCCATGGCCATGTCCGACTCGATGCTGATGATGTGGTTCATCGCTGTGCTGGCCACACCGGTCGTCGCGTGGTCGGCGTGGCCGTTCCATCGCGCGGCCTTCAATGCGGCGCGCCACGGCACGACCACCATGGACACGCTGGTGAGTCTCGGAATCCTGGCCGCCTACGGCTGGTCGATCGTGTCGCTGTTCACGGGCGGTCACATCTACTTCGAAGTCGCCGTCACCGTCGCCACCTTCCTGCTCGCGGGACGCTATGCGGAGTCGCGGGCCAAGGAACGGGCGGGCGAGGCGGTCACCGCGCTGCTCAAGATGGGCGCCAAGGAGGCCACCGTCCTGCGCGATGGCCAGGAGGTGCTCGTGCCGATCTCCGAACTGCGGGTGGGCGACGAGTTCGTGGTACGACCCGGGGAGAAGATCGCGACCGACGCCGTCGTGGTCTCAGGTACATCCTCGGTGGACAACGCGCTGATCACCGGCGAGTCCGTGCCGGTGACGGTGGTTCCGGGTGATCCGCTGATCGGCGCCGCGGTGAACCAGAACGGCCGGTTGATCGCACGAGCCGAGCGAGTGGGTGGTGACACCGAGTTGGCTCAGATCGCCGCCGCCGTGGAGCGGGCACAGACCGGCAAGGCCCCGGTACAACGGCTGGCCGACCGGGTGTCGTCGGTCTTCGTCCCGGTCGTCCTCGTGCTCTCGGTGCTGACCGCTGCCGGCTGGTTGCTGACGGGGGCCGGCTGGACGGATGCCTTCACTGCGGCAGTGGCCGTGTTGATCATCGCCTGCCCCTGTGCCCTCGGGCTGGCCACGCCGACGGCCATCCTCGTGGGCACCGGCAAAGGCGCGCAGTTGGGTGTGCTCATCTCCGGGCCGGAGATCCTGGAGCGCACCCGCGCGATCGACACCGTCGTGCTGGACAAGACCGGCACCCTGACGCAGGGCCGGATCGAGGTGCAGGTGGATTCGGCTGCACCGGACTTCGCGCGTTTGGTGGGCACCCTGGAGTCCGGCAGCGAGCACCCGATCGGGCGGGCGATCGCGCAGGCGTTGCCGGAGCGGGGGGTCCTGGAGCAGTTCGAAGCAGTTCCGGGACGAGGCGTGAAGGGCACCGTCGACGGCGTGGACGTGGTGGCAGGAACGCCGGGCTGGCTGCGCGAACTGCGGCTTCACGGTTGCCGAGGAAGGCGTGGTGGCGGCCTGGGACGGTCAGGTGCGGGGACGGATAGTCATCACCGACACCCTGCGTGCCAGCAGTGCCGCGGCGGTGGCGCAGTTGCAGGATCTCGGACTGCGTACCGTGCTGCTCACCGGCGACACCCGGGCGACCGCGGCGGAGGTGGCGGCGCAGGTCGGTATCGACGAGGTCGTCGCGGAGGTCAAGCCGCTGGACAAGCAGGAAGCGGTGGCCCGCCTGCAGGAGGCGGGCGGGCGCGTCGCCATGGTGGGTGACGGGGTGAACGATTCCGCAGCTTTGGCGCAGGCCGACCTGGGTATCGCGATGGGCGCCGGCGCCGACGTCGCCATTGCGGCCAGCGATATCACGTTGGTCCGCAGCGACCCGCTGGCGATCGTGGACGCGATCCGGCTGAGTCGGGCCACCCTGCGCACGATCAAGCAGAACCTCTTCTGGGCGTTCGCCTACAACAGCGCGGCGATCCCGCTGGCCATGGCCGGGATGCTGACGCCCATGGTGGCGGGAGCAGCGATGGCCTTCTCGTCGGTCTTCGTCGTGCTCAACAGCCTGCGGCTGCGTGGCTTCCGGAGTGTCCAGCAACCCCAGTGACCGGGTGGACGACTCCGTGGACTCGCCGGCGCCGTCGAATGGTCCGTGTCCGGTGGAAACGCCGAGATCTGAGCGGGTGTTGCCGCAGTCCTCGGTGTCAGTGACTTAGGCTCGCGGGATGGGAAGGTCGATCCTGGTATCCGTGCTGGTCGCGGTGGTCTGCGCGATCATCGTCTGGGTGCTCGGGCGGATGCTGGACAGCCCGACGCTGTCCTCGGTCGCGATCGCCGCCGGTGCGGGCGCGGGGGCCGGCTACTTCCTCACCACACGCATGAGTGGGCGGTCCGACAAGTGAGGCGCGCGGGTTGTCAGTGCGGTTACCGTGGTTCGATCCGGCAGACAGGTGGATGACATGAGCAGGGCGGTGGTGGTGGTCGCCGTTGTGGCACCGCTGGTCGCTGTGCTGCCCACGCCGTCGATGGCCGCGGTCACGCCGTCCTCTGTGGCAGCGGCTGCCCCGGCTGCGGTCGTGGTGCCCAGCCGATCCGATCGTGGTTCCTTGCGCGTCGTGGCCCACGGAGTGCCGCAGGGCCGGTCGGCCAAGATCACCGTGGCGGGCAAGAAGTACCGCAAGAAGGTGCCCCGGGTTGGCAAGCTGCGAAACCTGCGTCCCGGCACATACCGGGTGTGGGCGACTCCGATCGTCTCCGACGGGGGCACGGCAGCCGTGCCGGACCTGCCGGTGCGGGTGAAGGTGCGTGTGCGCAAGCCCGCCGTACTGCGACTGACCTATTCCTGGAACCCGAAGAACGACAGCTATCCACCGGGGCCGGCCAGCAACCTCTCCGTGACCGACCGCGGGCAGGATTCGGTGGCGTTGAAATGGACCAACGGCACCGCCCCCGACCTGCAAGATGTAGAGGTTCGGCGCAAGCAGGGGTCGCAGGCGCCTGCTTCCCTCGACGAGGGCCAAGACGTCGACATCGATCGGATGTCCACCACCGCGACGGATGCCGGTCTGCAACCGCATACGACGTACAGCTACAGCGTGTTCATGGTCGACGTCGCCGGCAATGCGAGCAAGCCGGCCTCCGTCACGACCCGGACGTCCGGACAGGCGGCAGCCATCACCGCTGGTAACAGCCACACGTGCGCCCTGCTCAAGGACACCGGCTGGCGTCCGGACCCTTCTGCGACCGTCGGCCCCGACCTCGTCGACTGCTGGGGTGACAACGCCCACGGCCAACTCGGGGACGGGAGCACTGCGGATGCCGTCGAGCCGGTCGGCGTCGACCTGGCGGATGTGGTCGAGGTCAGTGCCGGTGGTGACACCACGTGTGCCCGCCAGCAGACAGGTGGCGTGTGGTGCTGGGGGCGCAACGACTACGGGCAACTGGGCCGGGGCAACACCTCCGACGGTTCGGTTCCGGCGCAGGTGGAATTGCCCGGCGCAACTGATGTCTCCGTGGGAGGCGACCACACGTGTGCGGTGCTGACCGGCGGTTCAGTCCGCTGTTGGGGGCGCAACGACCACGGCCAACTCGGGGTGACGAAGTCGGAGTATGAGGACACGCCGGTGATCGTTGCGGGACTCCAGAACGTGGTGTCGGTGACCGCCGGTTACGCCCACACGTGTGCGGTCCTGACCGGCGGCTCGATCCGCTGCTGGGGGCGCAACGACCGGGGGCAGTTGGGTGTCAACTCCCGCACGGATTCCAGCACTGTTGTGCGTCCGGTCCTCGGCCCGGTCGCTGCCATGACCACGGGTGTCTTCCACACGTGTGCGCTGCTCGCCGACCAGTCCGTTTCGTGCTGGGGTGGCAACGACTACGGCCAGGTGGGGGATGGGACCACCTCGGATCGCCTGACCCCCACGCCGCTCGGATTGTCCGCGACGGCGGTGTCCGCCGGGGCCTATCACAGCTGCGCCGCGCTGACCGGCGGGATCGCGCGCTGCTGGGGACGCAACAGCTCCGGGCGGCTCGGAGATGGCACCACCACCGACCGACTGCAGCCCACCCGCGTCACCGGACTCACCACAGCGTCCTCGATCGCGGCCGGCGGCTACCACTCATGCGCAGTTGTCGCAGCCGGGACGCAGTGCTGGGGTTTCAACGGCAGCGGCCAACTCGGTTCCGGAACGACGACCACCTCACTGCGGCCGGTGGCCGTGTCGGGGCTGTGAATGCTCGACAGCATGCCTGACCTGACGGTTGTCGCGATCCCGCTGTACATCCTCACGATGTCGCTGGAGGTCTTCCGGCACTGGCGGCGGCCTGTTCCCGGCCAGCAGGGCTACTCGGCCGTGGACACGCGCACGTCGTTGCTCATGGGTCTCGGGTCATTGGTGGTGGGTGCGCTTCTGGCGGGGGTGCAACTGGCCTTCCTCAGCTTCTTCGCGCAGTTCGCTGCACTCGATCTCGGTGCGGTGCTCGCCGCGGGGTCGGGGCTGGCCATGGCAGGAGCGTTCCTCGTGCTCTTCCTGCTCGACGATTTCTGCTACTACTGGTTCCACCGGGTGCACCACGAGTCGCGTTTCTTCTGGGCGGCGCACGTCACCCACCACTCGTCGCAGTACTACAACCTGTCCACCGCGCTGAGGCAGTCCTGGACGCCGCTGACGTCGTGGATCTTCTACGTGCCCGTGATGCTCGTCGGTTTCTCCCCGGCGCAATGGGCATTCATGCACTCGCTGAACCTGCTGTTCCAGTACTGGATCCACACCGAGCGCATCGATCGGATGCCGCGCTGGTTCGAATTCGTGTTCAACACCCCGAGCCACCACCGGGTCCACCACGGCGCCAACCCGCAGTACCTCGACACCAACTACGGCGGCATCCTGATCGTGTTCGACCGGATCTTCGGCTCCTATGTGGAGGAGCAGGACCAAGCCGTCTATGGGCTGACGAAGAACATCACGACCCACAACCCGGTCAAGGTCGCGTGGCACGAGTTCTACGCGATCGGCCGCGATGTGGCCGCAGCGACCTCGTGGCGGCAGCGGTGGCAGTGCGCGTTCGGCTCACCCGGGTGGGTCGCGCAGAGCGAACCGGTGCTTGATCCGGTGGCAGTCGGCGGGAACCCCGGATCCGGACAACCGTCGAACCTGACTGGCGGGGTAGCGCGCGTCGCCAGGACTGGTGTCGCGCTGTGCGGCCGCGTGCTGTCACCACAGGACTCAGCATCGAGCAACTGCGCACGGACGGTCGCCGTCCGATGGTGATGGTCCCGGGCGTCTGCCGGCACGCCGGGCGTGACTCCGTTCGGTTCACTGCGACGCGGCCTGCAGGATGCGCAGTACCTCTCCGGCCGTGGTCAATCTGTGGGTGGCGGCGTCTACGCCTGCCTCGACCAGCGGCTGCCAACCCTCCGGTCGGGCGGCCTTTGCGAGCACCTCCTCGTCGCCACCGGCCATCAGCGCGCTGCGTACCGCCCGGCTGACCGGCAAGACCTCGAAGATACCGGTCCGGCCGCGATACCCGTGCGCCTCGCATTTCTCGCATCCCCGGCCCACCACCATCGCGGCAGCCTGTGCGTCAGTCAGGTGCAGCCGCTCCCGGGTCTCCGGGTCCGGTAGCTGCGGTTGCAGACAATGCGGGCAGGGCCGGCGCAGCAGGCGTTGTGCGATGACCAGGTTGATCGACGATGCGACCAGGTATCGCGGAACGCCCATGTCGACCAGCCGGATCACTGCTGACGGCGCGTCGTTGGTGTGCACCGTGGCGAGCACGAGGTGCCCGGTGAGGGCCGCCCGGATGGCCAGTTCTGCGGTCACCTTGTCGCGGATCTCGCCGACCATGATGATGTCCGGGTCCTGTCGGAGCACGGATCGCAGCCCGGCGGCGAAGGTCATACCCACCTTCTCGTCGATCTGGACCTGGCTCACGCCCGGCAATTCGATCTCGACGGGCTCCTCGAGCGTGATGAGATTGCGGTCCCCGGTGACGACCTCGTTGATCGCGGAGTACAGGGTCGTGGTCTTGCCGGATCCGGTGGGGCCGGTGATGAGGACCAGTCCTTGGGAACTGCGCAGTGCCTCATGGACGACCTGCAGTCCCCGCGGCGGGATACCCAGAGTCTTGAGGGCGGGCAGTTCCCCGATATCCGTGAGCAGCCGGATGACCACCTTCTCGCCGTGCAGCGTCGGCAGCGTGGAGACCCGGATGTTGCGGCCCATACCGTCCAGCGAGATCCGCGCGCGGCCATCCTGCGGAATGCGTTTCTGGGCGATGTCGATGTTGGCCATGATCTTGACGCGGGAGGTCAGCGGGGCCTGGCCGGACTTGGGCAACGCCATCACCTTGCGCAGCGAGCCGTCCACGCGCATGCGTACCCGTACCTCGTTGGCCAGCGGCTCGATGTGGATGTCGCTGGCGCCGATGCGAATCGCCGTGGCCAGGATCTGGTGGACCGCCGAGACAGCTCCGGCGTCCCCGCTGTCGGCTTGCTCCTCGGCCGCGGCACCGGTGCTCTCCGCGTCGAACCCCTCCAGGGCCTCGACCGCGTTCGCTTCGCTCCAACTCGACGCCAGTCGGCGCCGGATCTGGCTCTCGGGGGCGACCACCACCTGCACGCGCATGCCCCGGTACTTGCGTTGCAGGTGCAGGCGGACGTCATCGAGCCCGACGACGTCGACGGGGTCGGCAGCGGCGATCCGCAGTGTCTGATCTGTCAGGGACAGCGGCAGGATAAGGGCCCGCTTGGCGACCAGTTGTGGGATCGAGCGTGCCAGCTGCGGATCGATCTCCTCCTGCGACAGGTCGACGGCCTGCAGGCCGTGGGACTGCGCCAGCGCCGCGGCCAGGGTGTTCTCGGTGATGCGCTCCTCATCCAGCAGGATCCGGCCCAATCGCCGCCGGCGCCGCGGTGGTTCCTGAGCTTGCACGGCAAGGCAATGCTGCAACTCGGCGGGGGTGATCGATCCCCCCGCCACCAGGATGTCCCCGAGTTTGCGGCTCACGTTCGGCTCCTTGTCACGGCCTTACCGACGGTACTCTCACGGTCACGTTGCGTGCATGCTGACGGCGGCCGCTGTTCGGTCGGGACGCGCACTGCCGGGACGAATCTCGATCCCGTTACGGCCACCGCGGCAGCTTTCGGCCGACGCTGGTTCGGGCGGCGGGTGCGATTCGCTGCCAACGGGCGGCTCGACCAGTAACGTGCGGAACGCTATGGACACATCGGACACCCGCGATTGGAGCGGCCACGTCATCGTGTGCGGGCTGCAGGGCCTCGGCGTGCGGGTCGTGGAGCTGCTGCAATCGGCGGACATCCGGGTGGTCGTGGTGGGAAGCGTCGCAGAGGACCACCACCTGCGTGCCGTGCAGGCGCTCGACGTCCCCCGGATCCCGGGCAGCCCGCGGCACCCGGACAGCCTGTGGGCGGCCGGTCTGGCCGGGGCGATGTGCGTCGTCTGCGTGGAGGACGACGACTTGCGCTGCCTCGAGTCGGCTCTGCTGGTCCAGGAACTCGCCCCGCAGAAGCGGGTGATCGTGCGGCAATCCAACCCGGCCGTGGGTCGCGCGGTCAGCTCGGCCATCATCAAGGGCTGGGTGGTCAATCCCGCCGAACTCGCTGCCCCGACGTTCGTCGAGTCCGTGCTGGACGAGCGTCTGCACCGGATGCCCATCGCCGACGACAACTTCGTCGTGCGGGAGGTGGAGGTCACCGCCGCCGGCAGGCTGCAGGACCTGTTCGGGGAGTTGGCTCCGATCCTGGTGATGCATGAGGACGGCACGCAGTCGGTGTGTCCGAGCCGCGACACCACGGTCGAGCGTGGCGACCTGGTCGCGTTCGTGGGCTCAGAATCCGAACTCATGGACCTCGATGGGCTGCCGGCGGAGCCGTTGGGCACGCCTGCCCGGCCCCGCGGGTACAGCCGGCATCCGCTGCGGACCCTTGCGAGCAACCTTTCGTACGGGGCGAACAGTGCCCTGAAGTGGACCGTGGCTGCCTGGCTCCTGCTGGCCGCCGTGTTCGCCGGGACGCTCATGATCGGCTTCGTCAACTCCGCCACGGAGAACATGGACCCGTTGGATGCCGTGTACTTCTCCATCGAGACGATGGCCACCATCGGGTACGGCGACTTCTCCTTCGACAACCAGCCCGCGTACCTGCGGGTCGTGGCCATCCTGGTCATGATCGCGACCATCGTGCTGCTCGCGACCTTCTACGCCCTGGTGACCGAGTTCCTGGTCAGTCGGCGGATCGCCGCGACGTTCGGCCTGGTGCGCGTCACGGGCATGACCAATCATGTGCTCGTCGTCGGACTCGGATCGCTGGGTATCGCCGTCGTCGAGCAGTTGGTGGCGATGAAGCAGCAGGTGGTCGTGATCGAGCGCGACCCGAACAACCGCCACATCGGCCGTGCCCGCGCACTCGGGGTGCCGGTGCTGGCCCAGGACGCCACCCAGGCGGACACGTTGCTGGCGTCCAACCTGCAGGACGCACAGGGCGTGGCAGTTCTCACCTCCGACGAGTACGCCAACATCGAGACCGGTCTGGCGATCCGGGACAGCCTCGGGCAGCGGGCGCCGAACGTGCCGGTCGTGATGCGGGTCTTCGACCGGCGGCTCGGCCGCACCTGGAGGAGCGGCTGCACTTCCACCACGTCCGCAGCGTCTCCGCGGTGAGTGCCCCGTGGTTCGTGGCCGCAGCCTTGGGCCTGGAGGTGATCGCCACCTTCGCCGTCGACCAGGAGGCCTTCATCGCGGGCCGGTTGACCGTGCGCGCCGATGGCGGTCTGGCGGGGGTGTCGATGCTCGACCTGCCGATGCGTGCCCGGGTGATCGCACTGTTCCGGGAGGGCGGTCTGGAGCATCTGCCACGCAGCCAGACCACTCTGCAGGCCGGGGACGATGCCTACGTGGTCGGGCCCCCGGAGGATCTGCTGTCGCTGCTCATGCACAACCGCTCCGGGGTGGCAGCGCCGTAGGCCACCCCGGTGGGCAGTCTGCGCTATGGCGTCAGGTGATGGCCGCAGTGCGGGCAGAACTGTGCGTCGGGCTCGTGGGCGTGGCCACAGTGCGGGCAGAACCGTTCCTCCTCGGGGGCCCCTGGTGCGGGCTCGTGAGTCGGCTCCGCCACTGGCTCCGGCGGGCGCGGGTACGAGACCGGCTCCGGCGGCGCGGGCGGTACCGGCTCCGGCGGCGCGGGCGGTACCGGCTCCGGCGGGCTCGGGTACGAAACCGCGACTGGGGTCGGCTGCGTCACGCCGGCCGAGGAGCGCCGGCGGGTCAGGACCACGGCCACGACGATGCCAGCCACCGCCAACAGGGCGACTGCGGCGAGACCGAGGATCCACAGCGGGAATCCGGACGCGGTAAGCGATTGCGCCTTCTTGAGGTAGTCCTGCGCGAACTGATGGCTGGGAACGGTCGCCAGCACCTGCTCGAAGTCATCGATGGCGGCGTCGCGGTCGCCGGCGTAGTACGCGGCCAGCCCGGCGCGGTAGTCCTCGGTGACCGGCCCCAGGGTGTTCTCCACCCCTTCGGCCCGCATGAGTTCCTGCAGGTTCGCGGCCGGCTGGACGAAGTTGAAGGGCTGCGTCTCGCCGCTGATGTTGAAGCTGTTGACTCCGATCACGCGCCCTTGCAGATCCGTGGTGGGGCCTCCGCTCATGCCGCCGGAGACTGGCGCGCTGATCTCGTAGACCGGCAGCAGACCGCCCTCGATGGTCTTCTCCGCGCTGATGCTCCCCTCCTTGAAACTGGGGTTGAAGTTGGCGTCGGTCACGAGATCCACGGAGGCCGGGTAGCCGACGGAGACGATCTGGGTGCCCACGCCGGTTTCGGCGTTGTCGGACAGGGGCAGCACCGTGAGGTCCTTGGCCTCGATCTTCAGCAGGGCCACGTCACCTTGATCCATCGGCCGCACGCCCACCACGCGTGCTGGCAGGGCCTTGCCGGAGGGTTCACCGGAAACGCTCACGCCGTAGGCGACTGACACGTCCACGTCGGGCCGGCCGTTGCGCGTGGCGCCATCGATGCGCCAGTGCCGCGCGAACGTCGCGATGGTCTCTGTGGAGGGCTCCGCCTCGTAGTAGCCGTTCGTGTACGCCCAATCGACGACCTGGCTGAGAATGTCGTTCTTCACGGTGAGGTCGTAGTCGACGCAGTGCCCGGCGGTGCCGATGTAGCCGTCGGGATTCACGACGAAGCCCGTGCACTGGTAGGAGACCGTGAAGGGGTCTTCCGTGAAGTACCCGTCGTTGTGCCGGTCGTAGACGTAACCGGTCCAGGTGATCTGCTCGTAGACGACCGATGGCTGCACCAAGGCCTGTACCTGCTCCAACGGCGTCGATGGCGGCGGTGCCGCAACGGGCCAGAGGAAGAGGCCGGCCGCGGCCACGGCAGCGCTGCCGACCGCGAACCTGCGGGATGTGGTCTGGGATGTGGTCGCGAGCAACATGGTCCCTCCTCAGCCGACGCCAGTCGACCCGACCAGCCTGGAGAGCGGAGGCCGCCAGGCGCGTCCCTCCGGCAAGCGGGGTTGGCTGGGATACCACGTCCAGCGTACTCCTGCGGGGTGGCGTTGTTGCGTGCTGATTCAACCCCCCAGGTGCTGCTGCAGGCGTTCGGTGTCGCTTGCGGTCCATCCCGGGGGCCGCAGGATGTCCGCCCACGCCACCACCGGGTCGGTGCCGTAGACGTGGCCGTGGCCGGCGGGCACACCCTGGCTGTTCATCATGTCGCCGGTCAGCCCGGCGAAACTGACCAGTGGCAGCCACGGCCAGGCCAGCACGCCGGGGCCACGTGGTTCGGCCAGCCAGTCCGGCCGACTCCAGGCCACGTGCGGCGACCACCAGACCACCGGGTCCGAGGCGTTCTGCAGGAACACCACTCGGGGCGCCTCGAACGGCTGGGCGGGGGAGGACAGGTCGGAGGGCTGGTTCGCCCAGCGCAGGTGCCGGCCGCGGTCGTAGACGGGCAGGTGCTCGGGGGTCCCCGGTTCCCGCTCGTCGGTGTAGCGGCGCCAGAGCGGGCTCGAGTTCGGAGGGCCCTGGAACATGGCCCCGTCGGTCTGCGCCAGCAGGTCGGGCAGGTCCGTCGAAGGCGCTGCTCGATCCGTAGGCGCCCAGGCTCTCCCCGAAGACCACCAGTCGCGGGCGTTGTGCCGCAGGGACTTGTAGCAACCGGGTGCGCACGGCGGCGATCAGGGCCTGTGACTCCGACACCGACGTCGGCTGGTCCACCAGGAAGGACAGGAAGCTGGGCAGGATCGAGTACTGCGTGGAGACCGTGGCGACGTCGCCGTTGAACAGGTACTCCAACGGAACCACTTCGCCGGGGTCGACCGTCCCGGACCCGGCGCTGGTGCCCACGGCGATCACGGATCGCTGGAACGCGCCGAAGCGTTCCAGTTCTGCCACGGCCAGGGCAGCCCGTCCCTGCGCGGTGCTGCTGGAATCCACCCCCACGAACACCCGCACCGGATCGAGGGCCCGGGTGCCGGAGAACGCCTGCAGTTCCGGGGCCGAGGTGACCCCCGCGACGAAGGCCCGGCCCTGGCTCCCGAGATCGGCCCACGCGATGGTGGAGTCGGGACCCCCGGAGACCACGGCGCTGGTCGGTGGCTGAACACCTGCCGGGGTGGCGGCGTTCGCCCTCTCGAAGAAGGGGTGGAGCACACCCACCACGACCGTCGGGAACCGATCGATCGCCACTGCCCCCACCAGGATGCTGATCGTCACCGCCGCGGCCATGGCAACCCGGGGCGGGGCGGCGTGTTGCAGCAATGCGGCCAGGCGGCGGGTCAGCCAGCGGATGCCCCGTGCGGCCAGCAGCAGCACGACGAACACGACGGCGGCCGTGGCCAGCGCGATCGGGATCCAGGTGGCCCCCGGCGGCGGGACATCGGTGATCCCGGCCAGTTCGGCCTGCCAGTGGCGGCCGGCGAACAGGGCGACGAGCAGAACCGCGGCGCCGACAAGGGCAAGGCCCAAGCGCCGGCGTCGACCCTTTCCCGGGGGTTCTCTGACGGTGTTGACCCGACACGCCGGGTGTCGCGGGCACTACCGTCGCAGACCCTCGGGTGAGCTCGTGCGCAGTCCAGGCCACCACCGCCCCCATCCCGTACCCGATCACGGCCAGCACGCCCATGAGCAGGCCCTGGATCACCGCGGCGCGGGGGATGAGCGACGGGGTCACGCTGAGCGCGGCGCCGATGATCGCCCCGATCAACCCGGCGAGTGACGGACGGTTCACCGCAGACCCGAGTGCACGATGCGGCCGGCAGCGACCGTGAGTTCGATCGGTATGTCGGCCAGTCCGCGGCCACCGGACAGTTCCCCGCCCAGCAGGACCAGGTCCGCGCGTTTGCCGAGGGCCAGCGAACCAGCGCGGTCGTCGTGGTTCACGTAGGCGGACCCCGCGGTGAAGGCGTCGATGCCGGTCGCCAGGTCGATGCGCTCGGCGGGCAGGAACGGCTCGACGTCCCGATCGCCGGGATCCACCCGGGTCACCCCGACCTCGATCTGCGTCAGCGGGTTGGCGGTCGAGACCGACCAGTCGCTGCCCATGGCCAGGCGCGCGCCTGAGCGCTGCAGGGAGGCGAACGGGTATTGCATGCCCGCGCGTTCCCGGCCCAGGTAAGGGATCGTGAGTTCGGACATCTGCGGGTCGGTCGAGGCCCAGTACATCTGGCAGTTCGCGGTCACGCCGAGGGTTGCGAAGCGCGGGATGTCCTCGGGATGAACCACCTGTAGGTGTGCCACGTGGTGCCTGGTGTCGGTCATGCCATTGGCTGCGCGCGCGGTGGCCACCGCATCCAGGGCCATCCGCACGGCCCGGTCGCCGATGGCGTGCATGTGCACCTGCATGCCCGCGGCGTCCAGCACGGTGACAGCCCGGTCGAGGATGTCGGTGTCGATGAAGGACAGCCCCCGATTGTCCGTGTGGCCGCCGCACCCGTCGCAGTAGGGCTCCAGCAGGGCGCCCGTGAAGTTCTCCAGGACGCCGTCGAGCATGATCTTCACCGTCGTGGGGTGGAACCCCGGCGCATCGAGCCCGGACCGTTCGAGCAACTCATCGATCTGCTCGAGGCCGCGGTGCCGGTCCCACCACAGGGCGCCCACGACCCGGGCGGTCAGTTCGCCGGAGTCCGCCAGACTGCGGTACGCACGCTGTGTCTCGGGCGTGACCCAGGCGTCCTGCCAGCCGGTGATCCCCAGGGAGTGCAGGTGCTCCTGCCCGGTGCGGATGGCGGCCTCCCACTCGGCCGGGGATGGTCGCGGGACGACGTGTTCATTGACCCAGTACGCGGCGCCCTCGTGCAAGGCGCCGGTGGGATCGCCGGCCGGGTCGCGTTCGATCCGTCCGTCGGCCGGGTCGGGGGTGTCCGCGGTGATCCCGGCGGCCGCCAATGCCGCCGAGTTGAGCCACGCCCCGTGGACGTCGCGGTTGAACAGGAAGACCGGGCGGTCCGGCACGATCGCGTCGAGATCCTGCTTGCGCGGGAGTCCTCCGGGGAATGCCGTCATGGACCAGCCACCGCCGGTGATCCAGGCGGACTCGGGGTGCGCGGCGGCATGTTCGGAGATGATCCGCAGGTAGTCCTCGCGGCCCGCAGCGTCGTTGAGCCACACCCGCAGCCGGTTCAGCCCGGCGAACGGGGTGTGCACGTGGGCGTCCTGGAATCCGGGGAGCACGGTCTTGCCGGTGCCGTCGATGACCTCGGTCTCCGGGCCGATCTCCGGGGGCACGATCCAGGCGCCTGACACCCCGATGGCGCGCGCGCTGCTGCCCCAGATCCGGGCGCCGGTGATCACGAGGTCGGCTGGCATGGGGATAGTGAACCACTGACCCGTCAGGACAGCAGTGTCTGGCCATTGAACGATGCCGGGTTCGGAACCCGGCTCTCGGTGCTTGTGAACTGCCGGGGGACTGCGTACTCTGGTCGGGGCGGGTTCCCAAGGAATCCAGGGCCGGTGGTCCTCGATGTCGCAGTGCAGCCCGGGGTCGTCGTGGGGACGGGTTCCGGTGATCTGTTGTGGGGGCTCGCTCGGTTGGAAGCGGCGATCGCCAGTCCGTCGCGGGAGTCTTCGGACGCCCGCTGGGACGTGCGGCCTTGATGCCTGACGGCATCGAAGCCGAGGATCGCCGCCACCAGCGTTTTGGGTACTCCGGAGGAGGAGTCAGTGGCCAAACGAGGCCAGCGTCAATCGGGCGCTCGCCGTTCCGTCCAGCGGAACCGGCGACGCGTCAGCGATGCCGACAACGAGGGCATCATCCCGGTACTCGCGCGCGCCGTGCGTGAGGTCGAGGCCGCCGTCGAGCGCGGCCACGCGAAGCCTTCGGTGAGGACCAAGTTCCAGGTCGTGGCCCTGCTGGTCCGAGAGGAGCGCGCCCATGTCATGGCCGATGACGTCGACAGCGAGACCCACCGGGCGGGGCAGCTCAAGCGCCTCGACGGAATCGCGATGATCCTCGCGAAGACCGCCGCCCGCGACACCTCGCTGCTGAAGCTGCTCACAGATGACGCCGTCGTCTCCGATGCCGCCAAGTCGCTGAAGCGGGACATGCAGATCGAGGCGGGGATGGAGCCGGCCCCGGACATCGAGACGCCCGAGGAGCCGGAGGCAGCCGCGGCCACGCGCGAGGTCGTGCCGCAGTCGGTCATCGCCCGCCAACTGGCGAATCCGTTCATGGCTCCGGACTTCTCGTCCGTGGAGCAGAGCAAGGCCCGCTCGCATCGCCTGGCCGGCTGGGAGTTGCTCGGACCGCTCTTCCGTTCGTTCGAGGAGGCCAGCGACGGCGCCCCGGCATGTATGCCCCTGCCACCGCCGGGCTCGCTGCTGGCGCCGGGCGGTCGGGAACTGATGCCGCACCAGGCTCAGGTGGTCGCCGCTGCGGTGTCCGGACACCGCAGCTTCCTGCTCGCCGACGAGCCCGGACTGGGCAAGACCGCGCAGGCGCTGCTCGCCGCACAGGCGGCGGACGCCTATCCGCTGCTGGTTGTGGCGCCGAACGTCGTGAAGACCAACTGGGCCCACGAGGTGAGCCTCTGGACCCCGCACCGCCCGGCCACGGTGATCCACGGTGACGGTGACACGATCGACGGCTTCGCGGACATCGTCATCGTCAACTACGAGGTGCTCGACCGCCATATCGGGTGGCTCGGCGACCTCGGACTGCGCGGCATGGTCGTCGACGAGGCCCACTTCATCAAGAACAAGAAGTCGCAGCGCTCACAGCACGTGCTGGAGTTGTCCGAGCGCATCCGTGCCCGCACGGCGCGACCCCTGCTGATGGCGCTCACCGGGACCCCGTTGATCAACGACATCGAGGACTTCCGCGCGATCTGGCAGTTCCTCGGCTGGATCGACGAGAAGCGCCCCCGCGCCGAACTCATGGCAGCCCTCGAGGAGACCGGCCTGACGCCGGAGGATCCGGGGTTCTACCGCGCCGCGCGTTCCTGTGTGATCAACCTCGGCATCGTCCGCCGGCGCAAGGTCGACGTGGCCGCCAGCATTCCCGCTCGCCGGGTCGCAGACCTGCCCGTGGAACTCGACGACGAGGCCGGTCGCTCGATCCGGGAGGCTGAGCGCGACCTCGCGCGCCGCCTCGTGGCCCGGTACGAGACGGCGCTGGCGAGCCGCGACGTCCGCTGGCGTCCAGGAGGGCATCGACCACGATCTCGTGCGCAGGGTTGCCGCCTCCGAGCGGGAAGAGGCGACCACGGCGAAGTCCGGCCAGAACGTGTTCGGCATGATGCGGCGGATCGGACAGGCGAAGGCCGGGCTGGCCGCCGACTACACGGCCCAACTGGCGCGCAACGTCGGCAAGGTCGTCTTCTTCGCCAAGCACATCGACGTGATGGACATCGCCGAGGAGACCTTCGCAGCGCGCGGGATCGCCTACTCGTCGATCCGCGGCGACCAGACCGCGAAGGCCCGTGCGAAGAGCATCGACGCGTTCGTCAACGATCCCGACGTCGCTGTCATCGTCTGCTCGCTGACGGCGGCCGGAGTGGGCTTGAACCTGCAGGTCGCCTCCAACATGGTGCTCGCGGAACTCTCGTGGACCGACGCCGAGCAGACCCAGGCCATCGACCGGATCCACCGGATCGGCCAGGCCGAACCGGTCACCGCGTGGCGCATCATCGCCGCGCAGACCATCGACGCGAGGATCGCGGAGCTCATCGACAGCAAAGCGGGGCTCGCCGCCCGGGCGCTGGACGGTTCCGACGAGGAAGTGTCGTCCTCGGTCGACGTGCAGCTCGAGGCGCTCGTGACCTTGTTGACGGACGCGTTGGCGGAGTCGGCGTAGGGGAAGGGCGGCCGACCGGGTGCCGATTCGTCACCCGCTCGTGCTGCGCCAAGGCGAGCCTGTCGCGGAACCACTGCGACAATCATGCGGTGTACACGCCTGCCCATTTCGCCGTTGACGAGCCGACCACTGCCCGGATGCTGACGGAGTTGGTGGCCGGCGACCTCGTCACCTGCACCGAGAACGGGTTGCTGGCAACCTTCCTGCCGCTGATCTTCGACGTCGAGCGCGGGCCGCAGGGTGCGCTGCTCGGGCACGTTGCCCGGCCCAACGACCAGTGGCGCCTCCCACCGGTCGGACAGGCACTGGTCATCGCACACGGCCCGAACGCCTACGTCTCCCCGTCGTGGTACCCGAGCAAGGCCGATCATGGGCGGGTGGTTCCGACCTGGAACTACGCGACCCTGCACGTCCACGGCGATCTCGTCGTCCACGACGATCCCGACTGGGTTGACGACGTTGTGCGGCGGCTGACCGATCGGCACGAGTCGGGCCGCGCACAGCCCTGGCGGGTCGACGACGCCCCCGAACGCTTCCATGCCGGCCAACTGCGTGCGATCGTCGGCATCGAGATCGTCATCACCGGTGTCGAGGCGAAGGTCAAGATGAGCCAGAACCGCCCGGAGGCCGACATCGACGGCGTGGTCGCGGGCTTGCGAGCCGATGGCGAAACGGAGGTGGCCGACCTCGTCGAGCAGTCCCGGCGCGACCCTCGCTGAACGCCCGGCGTCGCAGATCACACGGGGGTCGAGGTTGCCGTTGGTTGGCAGGTGGTCCGGGGGAGTGAGTCCATCCGTGCGGTCGCATCCCGCCGTGAGAGGGTGTGCTGTTTGTGAGAAGTTGTGGCGTCGGTGAGCGAAGACACGCGTGCATTCGCTCACCAGGACCGCAACTGCTCACCAGGCACCTCAAGCGGCCGGGCGGACGGACCCGGCCGTACCACTCGTGGGCAGACGCCGCCGGGAACCCCGGGGAAGGGGCGCGAACTATCCGCTGCGTGAGCGGTCCGGCCATCGGTGGGCGTCGTTGCGCTCCATGATTCTTGCGAACTGCGTACGCCAACGCCCGACGCATTGTCACCGGTGCCACGCGATTGGCAGCCGCGAGCAAGAACATGCCGGTCCAACAGTCGACGGACGACCGAAGCCCCCGGATCCTCGCGGGATTCCGGGGGCCTCGGCGCAGTTGTGGGCCTAGATGTCGTAGTACATCTCGAACTCGTGCGGGTGCGGGCGCAGGCGGATGGGGTCCACCTCGTTGGTCCGCTTGTAGTCGATCCACGTCTCGATGAGGTCGTCGGTGAAGACGTTGCCCTCGGTGAGGAAGTGGTGGTCGGCTTCGAGCGCATCGAGCACGCCTTCCAGCGAACTCGGCACCTGCGGGATGTTGGCGGCCTCGTCCGGCGGCAACTCGTACAGGTCCTTGTCCACCGGCTCGACCGGCTCGATCTTGTTCTTGATGCCGTCGAGTCCGGCCATCAGCATCGCGGAGAAGGCGAGGTACGGGTTGCTCGAGGGGTCCGGCACGCGGAACTCGATGCGCTTGGCCTTCGGGTTGTTCCCGGTGATCGGGATGCGGATGCACGCGGAGCGGTTGCGCTGCGAGTACACCAGGTTGACCGGCGCCTCGTAGCCGGGAACCAGGCGGTGGTAGGAGTTCATCGTCGGGTTGGTGAACGCCAGCACGGCCGGGGCGTGGGCCAGCAGACCGCCGATGTACCAGCGCGCCATGTCGGACAGACCGGCGTAGCCGAGCTCGTCGTAGAACAGCGGCTTGCCGTCCTTCCACAGCGACTGGTGCACGTGCATGCCCGAGCCGTTGTCGCCGAAGATCGGCTTCGGCATGAAGGTCACGGACTTGCCCGCTGCCCAGCCCACGTTCTTGATGACGTACTTGAACTTCATGACGTCATCGGCGGCCTTGGCCAGCGAGTCGAAGCGGTAGTTGATCTCCGCCTGGCCGGCGGTGCCGACCTCGTGGTGGGCGCGCTCGACGCTCAGGCCGACCTCGCCGAGTGTGAGGGTCATCTGGTCGCGCAGGTCGGCGTAGTGGTCGACCGGCGGCACCGGGAAGTAGCCGCCCTTGTAGGGGGTCTTGTACCCGCGGTTGGGGGTGCCGTCCGGCTCGGTCTCCCGGCCGGAGTTCCACTTGCCCTCGATCGAGTCGATGAAGTAGAAGCTCGCGTTCTGCTTGGTCTCGAAGCGCACCGAGTCGAAGATGTAGAACTCGGCCTCGGGGGCGAAGAACGCGGTGTCGGCGATCCCGGTGGACTTCAGGTAGGCCTCGGCCTTGGCGGCGATGTTGCGCGGGTCGCGGCTGTAGAGCTCATCGGTGAACGGGTCGCGGATGGACATGTTGATGATGAGCGTCTTCTCGGCGCGGAACGGGTCCAGGTAGGCGCTGCCGAGGTCGGGGGTGAGTTTCATGTCCGACTCGTGGATGGCCTGGAACCCGCGGATCGACGAACCGTCGAACATCTGGCCGTTGGCGAAGAACTCCTCGTCGACGCTTTCGGCGGGGACGTTGAAGTGCTGCATGACGCCCGGTAGGTCGCAGAACCGGACGTCGATGAACTTGACGTCCTCCTCCTGGATGTACCGCATTACCTCGTCAGGATTGCTGAACATCAGACTCCCTTGTAGTCGTGGCGGAGTGAACCCCCACCGTGTCTTGCGCTCGCCAGTGGCTCGCGTCTGCCTCGACCTTACGAGTTGTGCGTTTCCCGGCGGTCAACCGGTTGTTTCAAGGATGTAACGCGGGGTCGCGGCGGCCGACGCACCGGGGTCTGGCGCACCAGGTACGAGCCACCTCATGAGTCATTTCCCCAACTGAGCTAGGCCTCGGGGGCGATTCTGTTCCGAAACATGCACCGCGCAGGCTGATCAAGCCCTGCTTGCGCGCTTGTCGCCGTTGCGGTGGCACCGGTGGGCGAAGGTGGGGTTGACTACCGCTGGCCAGAGCGGGGTTCGACCCGCAGGGTCAACTGGTGAGGGCCTGTTCGTCGGTGTCCGGGTTGTTCGTTGCTGTTCGTGCAGTTGGTGGCTGCTGGTCGCGCGACGAACGTCAACGAACGGCACGAACGGCAACCAACGCGTGGTTCAGTCGGCCCAGTTCCCGCCCCCACGCAGACGAATCCCCAACACCCACCCGAGGGCCGTTCCACCGAATCCCGGTTGCGTTCGGTTCACCCCGTGTAGTAGCCATCGATCTCGCCGAACGCCTCGTCCAGGATCGCCAGCCCCTCTGCGGCCTCGTCCTCGGTGATGACGCACGGCGGCACGACGTGCATCCGGTTGTAGTTCGTGAAGGGGAGCAGTCCGCGGGAGACGCACGCCTTCGTGAGCACTGCCATGGCCTCGCTGGTGCCGCCGTACGGGGCCAGCGGTTCCCGGGTCGCGCGGTCGGTGACCAGATCCAGTGCCCAGAAGACGCCCAAGCCGCGCACCTCGCCGATGACCGGGTGCTTCTCGGCCAGCGCCCGCAGTCCGGGTCCGAGCACCGTCTCGCCCAACTTCTTGGCGTGCTCGACGATGTCCTCCTCCCGCATGGCGGTGATGGTGGCCAGGGCAGAGGCGCAGGCCAACGGGTGTCCGCTGTAGGTCAATCCGCCCGGGAACACCCGCTCGTCGAAGGTCGCGGCGATCTCCTCACTGATGATCACGCCGCCGAGCGGGACGTAGCCGGAGTTCGAGCCCTTGGCGAAGATGATCAAGTCGGGGTTCACGCCCCAGTTGTCGACGGCCAGCCATTCGCCGGTACGGCCGAAGCCGGCCATCACCTCGTCGGCGATGTAGACGATGCCGTACTTGTCGCACAACGCCCGCACGCCGGCGAGGTATCCGGGGGGCGGGACCAGCACACCGGCCGTGCCGACGACGGACTCGATGAGGACGGCTGCAACGGTCCCGGGGCCCTCGAACGCGATGACCTGCTCGAGGTGGGCCAACGCGCGTTCGCACTCCTGCTGCTCGTCGGCCGCCCAGAACGAGGAGCGGTAGAGGTAGGGGCCGAAGAAGTGGACGTGTCCGTAGGCGAACTCGTTGGGCCAGCGGCGCGGATCGCCGGTGGCGTTGATCGCGGCGCCGGTGTTGCCGTGGTAGCTGCGGTAGAAGCTGAGTACCTTGTGCTTGCCGGTGTGCAGCCGGGCCATCCGGATCGCGTTCTCCGCAGCGTCGGCACCGCCGTTGGTGAAGAAGACCTTGTTGTGCCCGGCGGGCGCGACGTCCAGGATGGCCTTGGCCGTCTGGCCGCGCACCAGCGAGGCGTGCTGTGGGGCCAGGGTGACCTGGACCGCGGCCTGCTCCTGGATGGCCGCCACCACCTTGGGGTGCTGGTGGCCGATGTTGGTGTTGACCAGTTGGCTGGAGAAGTCGAGGTAGTCGTTGCCCTCGAAGTCCCACAGTCGGCTGCCGGAGCCGGACTGGAAGACCAAGGGCTTGAGCGCACCCTGGGCGCTCCACGAGTGGAACACGTGGGCGCGGTCGAGGTCGAACGCGTGCGAGTTGCTCGTCACGACGGAATCAGAATCAGCCATGCAGTCCAGAGTACGGTTTGGTCGCTGCATCGGGCCACCGTGATTCGGAAACAGCACGACGGGCCGCCCGGCTGAAGTATCGTCTTCTCATGCCCGCGATCCTGTCGACGACCTACCGCGAAGTCTGTCTGTGGCAGGACCAGGTGCCGCGCGCGCAGCGACCGCTGGTGGACCTGCCGGATCGCGTGGATGTGGTGGTCATCGGGGCCGGCTACTGCGGGCTGGGCGCGGGGGAATCCGCGGCCTCGGCCGGTGCCTGCGTGGTCGTGCTGGACAAGGAGCCGCTGGGATGGGGCGCCTCGAGTCGCAACGGCGGCATGGTCATCCCGGAGTTGAAAGCCAGCCCCGACAAGTTGGCGAAGAAGCACGGCGATCTCGGCCACCGGCTGTACGCAGAGGTGGACGAGGCGTTCGATCACACCGAGATGCTGGTCAAGGAGATCGACTGCGACTACCGGCGCAGCGGGCAGTTGTATCTGGCCCACACGCCGCACCACACCGC
Organism: uncultured Actinomycetota bacterium; assembly: GCA_963733395.1. Classification (GTDB taxonomy): domain Bacteria; phylum Actinomycetota; class Actinomycetes; order S36-B12; family UBA10799; genus JADKAV01. The sequence continues at coordinate 287,731 of CAVTCZ010000009.1, read as the reverse complement.
GCACATGCGGGAGTTGGCCGCTGAGCTGCAGCGGGCCGGTCAGGACGTACATTTCGCCGACCGCGGCGAGGTGCGCCAGCGCATCGGCAGCGATGCGTTCGACTCGGCCGTCTTCTTCGAGAAGGTCGGCGGCCTGCATCCCGCGAAGTTCCACGACGGGTTGGCACGACGAGCAGTGGCTGCCGGCGCGCAGATCCACGACCGCACCGGGGCGACTGCGCTGCACTCCGACGGCGCCGGCTTCATCGTCGAGACCACCCGGGGGCCGATTCGCGCCGACCAGGTCATCATCGGCACGAACGCCCACATGGATGCCGCGGTGCCCGAGTTGGCCAAGCGGATCCTGCCGATCAACTCCTACGTCATCGCCACGCAGCCATTGAGCCAGGAGCAGCAGGCGCTGATCGGGCCGCAGATGATGGTCGACAGCAAGAACCTCCTGTTCTACTGGAGGTTGACCCCGGACGGACGGATGGCCTTCGGGGGCCGCAACCGCCTGGATCCGGTGGACGTGCCCGCCGCCCGCGAGTTCCTCTACGACAACATGATCCGCATCCACCCGCAGTTGGCCGGTGTCGCCGTCGACTACGCCTGGACGGGGTACGTGGCGATGACGCTGGACCGGCTGCCACACGTGGGCACCGTGGACGGTGCCTGGTACGCCACCGGCTGCAACGGCACCGGGGTGAGCCTGAACGGGTGGCTGGGGCATCGTCTGGGCCAGGTCGTGACCGGTCAGGCGCCGCCGCCGGCATTCGCCGAACTCACCCACCGGGCCATACCCTTCAAACCGTTGTCGTCGAGCTACCTGCCCCTGGTGGGAAGGTATTTCGCGCTGCAGGACCGCCGATGAACAGGAGTCACATGGCCATCGACCGCAACAAGCTGGATGCTGCCCTCGTCGCCGAACGGGCCACCCACGGGCAACGGACAGGAGCGTCCCGAGCAGCATTCGACGCCGCCGATCACCTGTTCGGCCGGGTGCCCATGACCTGGATGAACAAGTGGGCCGGCGGCTATCCGCTGTACCTGGCGACGGCGCACGGCAACCGGGTCGTCGACATCGACGGTCACGAGTACGTGGACTTCGCACTCGGGGACACCGGTTCCATGGCCGGGCACTCGCCGGGCGCGACGGTGGCCGCGGTGCAGCGCCGGATCGGGGAACTGGGCGGCATCACGACGATGATGCCCAGCGAGGACGCCGAGTGGGTGGCCGCGGATCTCAGCCGGCGTTTCGGGATGCCGCTGTGGTCGTTCAGTCTCACCGCGACCGACGCCAACCGATGGGCGCTGCGGGTGGCGCGGATGGTGACCGGCCGGCCGAAGGTGATGGCCTTCTCGTACTGCTACCACGGCTCGGTCGACGAGACCTTCGTGATCGCCGGCCCGGACGGCGGGACCGCGCCGCGGGGCGGCAATGTGGGTCCCGCCTACCCCGTCGCCGAGACCACGCGAGTGGCGGAGTTCAACGATCTGGCCAGCGTGGAGGCAGGTCTGGCGCACGGTGACGTGGCCGTTCTGATCATGGAACCGGCGTTGACCAACATCGGCATCGTGTTGCCGGAGCCCGGCTTCATGGATGGGGTCCGGGAGTTGTGCAGCAAGTACGGGACGCTGCTGCTCATCGACGAGACCCACACGATCTCCGCGGGTCCCGGTGGCTGCACGGCGGCGTGGGGCCTGCAGCCGGACATCTTCGTGATCGGCAAGAGCATCGGCGGCGGAATCCCGAGTGGCGCGTACGGCATCACCGAGGCGGTCGCGGAGGCTGTGCGCAACCACCCGGAGGCGGACCTGGTGGACGTCGGGGGAGTGGGCGGCACGCTGGCGGGCAATGTCCTGTCGACCGCAGCCATGCGGGCCACGCTCGGCGAGGTGCTGACGCCAGCCAACTTCGAGCACATGATCGCCCTGGCCACCCGCTTCCGCGAGGGCGTCGAGGCGGTGTTGCTGAAGTACGACGTGCCGTGGTCGATCGCCCAACTCGGGGCGCGTGCGGAGTATCGGTTCTGCCGCCCGGCCCCGCGCAACGGCACGGAGTCCGCGGCGGCGCACGACGACGACATCGAGGAGTACCTGCACCTCTACTTGTCCAACCGGGGCGTGCTGATCACGCCGTTCCACAACATGGCGCTGATGTGTCCGGACACGACCGAGGCCGACGTGGACCTGCACAGCCGGTTGTTCGAGGAGGCCGTGGCGCAGGTGGTGTGAGGTCGCGCCGCGTGGCTCAGGTGACCCGGCTGGCCGGCTGCGCAACCGAGCGGTACTGCCCGCTTTCGACCAAGCGCCGCAGTCGGTCCATCCCTTCCCACACCTCCGCGTAGCTGGTGGGCAGCGGGGAGATGGCCAGCCGGATGCTGTCCGGCACCCGGTAGTCGGGGATGGTCTTGGTCAGGGTGCGCATGGCGGTGGCGATCTGCTTCGCCTCGGGGTGCGCGATCGTGATGTGACCGCCGCGGCGATGCGACTGCCTCGGTGTGAGCAGCGTGAACCCCAGCGGGGCCAGCCATGCGTCGAACAGCGCGATCATGAGTTCGGTGCCCTGGGCGGCCTTCGCGCTGATCGCTTCCATTCCAGCGTCCTCGATCATGCGGTAGCCGGCCTGCACGGCCCGCAATCCAGCGATCGCCGGCGTGGCCACCTGGAAGCGCTGGATCCCATCGGCGGGTTCGAAGGCCGGGCCCATCTCGAACTGCTGCCTGTTCGCGAACCATCCCTGGATGGGCACCCGGAGTTGCTCCTGCACGGACCGGTTGACGTAGAGCCAGGCTGGCGATCCGGGCCCGGAATTGCCGTACTTGTAAGTGCAGCCGACGGCCAGATCGATGCCCCACTCGTCGAAGCGCAGATCCACGGAGCCGCCCGCGTGGGACGCATCCCACACGACCAAACCGCCGTGGGTCCGGACCAGTTCCGTGATGCCCGGGATATCCTGTCGCGCCCCTGATCGGTACTGCAGCGCTTGCAGAGTGACCAGGGCGACGTCGTCATCCAGATGCTTCTCGAGTTCGGCAGGTGTGATCAGTTCGCATTCCGACTCGACTGCCACAGCCCCCGGTCCGCCGGAACCGTCGTTGTCCAGAGTCACCAACCGCAGATCCAGTGCCTGTGCGATTCCGGCCAGGATGTAGCGGTCGGTGGGGAAGTTCGCCGCGTCGATGATCACCGTGCGCCGGCCCGGCCGGGCCGTGATCGCGGCAACGCACAACTGGTAGAAGTTCACCGAGGTGGTGTCTTGGACCAGAGTCTGACCCGGTCCGGCACCCAGCGTCGCGCGGCCCAGGAGGTCGCCGGTGCTCTGCGCCTCGTCGAGCCAATGCGACCAGCCGTCGACGAGTTCGGTGCCCCACTCCTGGGTGAGGAGGTCGCTGACCGCCGAGATCGTGGCCAGCGGCAGCCGGCCCAACGAGTTCCCGTCGAGGTAGCAGACCTCCTGGTCGCCGATCTGGAATTGCTCCCGGTACTGCGACAGCGGATCAGCTTCGTCGAGGGCCAAGGCTGTGTCGCGCTGAGTTGGGTCCGACACGGGTCACAGCCTAGGGCCGAGTTCGCTCCAGGGCGCGGAGTCGGGGTTGCTCGGGAGTCCACCGAGCGCGAGTGTTGCACGGTTGCGGTCTGCCGAGCGCGAGTGTTGCACGGTTGCGGTTTCCGCGCCCCCAGACCAGCAACCGCGCAACAGTCGGCGGCTGGGAGCAGCAACCGCGCAACAGTCGGCGCGCCACCCCACATCAGGATTGGATCACCCGGCCGAAGGCTTCGTTGTACGCCACCTCTTCCTCGGCGGTGAAGTCCCGGAACACCTGGGCCTTGGCCAGTAGCTCGTCGCTGGGGAAGATCCACTCGCTTTCAGCCAGCTCCGGGTCGATCCGCTCCATCTGTTCCCGGGCACCCTGGACCGGGCACATGTAGTTCACCCAGGCGGCGACCTGCGCGGCGACCTCGGGGCGGTAGTAGTAGTCGATCAACGCCTCGGCGCCGGCCTTGTTCGTGGCTGTGTAGGGGATCAGGAAGTTGTCCGACCACAACGTGCCGCCGCTCTCGGGCAGGGCGAAGTCCCACTTGTCGCCCTCTTCGGCGTTCATCTGGAAGATGTCGCCCGACCAGCCGATGGCCGCCCAGGCCTGCTCGTTGATCAGGTCCTCCTTGTAGGAGTTGCCCTTGATCTGCTTGATCTGGCCGGATTGCACCTGCTCGTCAATGACGGCCAGGGCGCTGAGGAACTGGTCGCTGCTGAAGTCGGTGTCGATGTCCGTGCCCTGGGCCAGCATCACCAGCCCGACGGTGTCCTGGACCTCGGACAGCACCACCACCTTGCCGCGCAGTTCCGGTGCCCACAGGTCGTCCATCGTGTGCAGGCCCTGGGGAACGCGTTCCCGGTTCCACGCCAAGCCCCCGAAGCCGGACTGGTAGGTCAGGGAATAGACCCGGCCGGGGTCGAAGGCCACATCCTCCAGCGCGGGCAGCAAGTTGGCGGCGTTGGGGATGTTCGCCTTGTCCAGCGGTGACGCCCACTGCTTCTTGATCCACTGCGCGATCAGCGAGTCGGACGGTGTGACGAGGTCGTAGCCGATGTCCATCCCCCGCGACAGTTGTGGCGCCACCTTGCCGTTGAACGAGACGTTGTCGTCGATGTCCTCCCGGTAGTCCACGGTGAAGCCCGACTCGGCCATGAACCGGTCCAGGGTGGGGAAGCTGCGGGTCTTGCGGTCGTAATCGAGGTAGAGGGTCCAGTTCGCCCACACGATGCTGCGGTCGTTGGGGTCCTGGCTCGGAACGCTGCCGGGCAAGGGGCCCCGGATGCCGCAGCCGGCGAGTGCCGCGGCGCCTGCCAGCGCGCCGAGGAATCGCCTGCGACCTACGTCTGTGCCCACATGGGCAAGGGTACGCGGCGCAGCCCAACCGCCAGTGGCGGCGACTCGGTCGACCCTCAGCCGACTCGTCCCGGGAAAGGCGTGAGCCGAAGTCGCAGCTGTGAGTAAGAATCAGCCGGATTCTGACTCACAACTATGACTTCGGCTCACATCCTCAGATGGGCGCCTTGCCATCACGCGTTGGTCGGGAACCCCAGGTTGATCCCGCCGTGGGCCGGGTCCGGCCACCGACTGGTCACGACCTTGCCGCGGGTGAAGAAGTGGAACCCCTCGGCGCCGTGCGCGTGGGTGTCACCGAGCAGCGAGGCCTTCCAGCCGCCGAACGAGTAGTAGGCCATGGGCACCGGGATCGGCACGTTGATACCGATCATGCCCACCTGCACCTCGTTCTGGAACTTGCGGGCCGCACCGCCGTCGCAGGTGAAGATCGCGGTCCCGTTGCCGTAGGGGTGGGAGTTGATCAGTGCCATGCCCTCCTCGTAGGACTCGACGCGCACCACCGAAAGCACCGGGCCGAAGATCTCGTCGGTGTAGATGCTCATATCCGGGGTCACGTTGTCGAACAGCGTCGGTCCCAGCCAGAAGCCGTCGGCGGCGCCGTCGGGCTGCACCAGTCCGTCCGTCGACCACCAAGGTCGCCCCTTCCGTGACGCCGGCGTCGACGTAGCCCGCCACCTTGTCCCGATGGGCCCTGGTGACCAACGGCCCCATGTCACAACCGCGGCGGCCGTCACCGGTGCGAAGGGTGGCCATCCGGGTCTCGATCGCCTTGATGAGGTCGTCGGCGATGGGCTCCACGGCGACGATCACGGAGATGGCCATGCAGCGCTCGCCGGCGGAACCGAACCCCGCGTTGACCGCGGAGTCGGCGGTCAGTTCGAGGTCGGCGTCGGGGAGCACGAGCATGTGGTTCTTGGCCCCGCCGAGGGCCTGGACCCGCTTTCCGTGGGCGGTGCCGGTCTCGTACACGTACTGGGCGATCGGTGTGGATCCGACGAAGGAGATGGAGGCGACGTCGGGATGGGTGAGCAGCGTGTCGACTGCGACCTTGTCGCCATGCACCACGTTGAAGACCCCGTCGGGTAGTCCCGCCTGCTTCCACAAGTCGGCCAGGAACATGGCGGCGCTGGGGTCCTTCTCGGACGGCTTCAGGACAACGGTGTTGCCGGCCGCGATGGCGATCGGGAAGAACCACATGGGCACCATCGCCGGGAAGTTGAACGGCGAGATGATCCCGACGACGCCCAGCGGCTGCCGCAGGCTGTACACGTCGACACCGGTCGAGACCTGCTCGGAGTACCCGCCCTTGAGCAGGTGGGCGTTGCCGCAGGCGAACTCCACGACCTCCTGGCCGCGGCTGACCTCGCCGAGGGCGTCGGCGACGACCTTGCCGTGCTCGGCCGTGATGATCTCGGCCAGTTCGCCCTTGTTCGCGTTGAGCAGCTCCCGGAAGCGGAACAGCACATCCATGCGCTTGGCCAACGTCGCGCGCCCCCACGTGTCGAACGCGGACTTCGCAGCTGCCACCGCCGTGTTGACGTCGTCGACACTGGCGAAGTCCACCGTCTTGGTGATCTCGCCGGTGGCGGGGTCGTAGACGTCGCCGTGGCGTTGTGCCGTGCCCTCCCAAGCGTGACCGTCGATCCAGTGCGTGATGCGTTCGGTCGTTGCCATGGTTATCTCTCCTGTGTCGTCCGGCCGGTAGCCGGTGGTCTAACTGTCGAAACCGAGCCCGAGGCGGTCCAGGGTGCGCAACCACAGGTCGCGCTGCCCATCACTTGCGTCGGCCTTCGCCAACGAGCGCCGGGTCATGTCGATGACCAATTGTCGCGCAGGCTCCGGCGGGAACGGAAGGGGCTTGCTGCGCACCATCTTCAAGCGGGTGCGCTCGGTGTCCTCGCGGAACAGTCGGTCCAGCATCGTGTCCGCGCCGAATCGCGAGGCGCCGACGCCGAGACCGGTGAAACCGATCACGTAGCCCACCCGGCCCGAGTACGCCGAACCCCAGAAGGCGCTGAACCGCGAGCAGGTGTCGATCGCTCCGGCCCAGGCGAACTCGATCGGGACGTCGGCGACCTGCGGGAACGTGTCGTGCAGGTGCTGCACGAGCCGGGCGGTCAGCTCGTCGTCGCGTTCGAGGTGGGAGCCCGGCCGCTGTCCGGCCGCATACACCGCGTCGTAGCCGCCGAAGAGGATCCGGTCGTCCTCGGTGAGCCGGTAGTAGTGGAACTGGTTGCCCGAGTCGCCGATGCCCTGCCGGTCCTGCCACCCGATCGCCGCGCGCACGTCGGCGGGGAGCGGAGCGGTCATCACCACGTGATCGAACACCGGCACGACGAATGCGTTGAGCCGTTTGAGCAACGGTGCGTGGGCGGCGGTCGTCAGTGCCACCCGGAGGGCTTCGACGCGCCCGCCGAACGTGCGGACGGACATGCCGGCGCCGGAGGGCTCCAGGGCTTCGACGCCGCTGTGCTCGTGGATGCGGACCCCGAGTTCCTCGGCGACCCGGGCCAGCCCCCAGCTCAGTCGCGCCGGGTCGACGATGCCCACGTCCGGGTCGTGGATCGCGCCGGCGTAGAGGGGGGAGTGCACCTCGTCGCGGGTGCGTTCGCCGTCCCAGAACGCCACGTCCACGCCGTACCCGGTCGCCGCAGCCACGTGCTCGTGGGCGTGCGCCACCTGGTAGGCCTCCGTCACGACCTGGAGCTCCCCGGACCGCCGGTAGCCGCAGTCGATGCCGTACGCCTCGATGGTCTCTTCGATGCCGCGCAGGTTCTCGATCCCCATCCGGTGCAGCAGCGCGAACTCGTCGGGCCAGCGCTCGATGCCGTTGAGGTGTCCGTGGGTGATGGAAGCGGCCACGAAGCCGCCGTTGCGTCCCGAGGCGCTGCCGGCGATCCGCCCACCCTCGAGCAGGACCACGTCGAGGTCGGGTCGTCGCTGTTTCGCGCGCACCGCGGTCCACAGCCCGGACAGGCCCGCCCCGACCACGACCAGGTCGGCGGTGGTGTGGCCGTCCAGGGGTGGCCGCGCTGCCGGGCGAGCCGCTTGCGCCAGCCAGTACGGCTCGTGTCGCGCGTCGGTGAGCGCGGCACGAGCCCGCTCGCCCGCCGTTTGCGCGAAGGGCATCAGGCTTCCTTGCGCCGACTGTTCCGGACCTGCGCCACCAGCACGATCGCCAACGCGATGAAGAACATGGCCGAGGCGATGACGTTGGCCTGCGCGGGGATGCCGCGGGTGGCCGACACGTACACGAACTTCGGGAACGTCGTGAACTGCCCGGAGTTGAAGTTCGTGATGATGAAGTCGTCGAAGCTCAGCGAGAACGCCAGGAGCGCTGCGGCCGCGATGCCGGGCATGACCAGCGGCAGCGTGATCCGCCGGAAGGCCTCCCGCTCGCTGGCGTACAGGTCCATCGCGGCCTGTTCCAGGCGCGGATCGAGACTGGCCAGTCGCGCCTTCACCGTCACCACCACGAAGCTGATGCAGAACATCACGTGGGCGATGAACACCGTCCAGAAGCCCAGCGGCACGAAGATGTTCAGGAACAGCGCCAGCAGCGACGAACCCAGCACGACCTCGGGGGTGGCCATCGGCAGGAAGATCAACAGGTTGGTGGTCGACCGGCCCCGGAACTGGAAGCGGACCAGCGAGAAGGCGATCAGCGTGCCCATGATGGTTGCGACCACCGTGACCCCGAAGGCGAGCACGATCGAGTTGACCACCGACTCGCAGACCTGGGGCGCCCCGCACGGATTCTTCCAGTTGTCCAACGTGAAGCCCCGCCAGACGATGTTCGTGCGGCCGGCGTCGTTGAAGGAGAACACGAACGTGTAGGCCACGGGCAGCAGCAGGTACACGAATGCGATGAACGCGTAGAACTTGAGGATGTTGTTGCCGAACCAGTTCCGGAACCGGACCGACGCCGGTGCCTTCTCGACCACGTCGGTGCTCATACGAGGTCCTCCGTTCCCATGCGGCGGATATAGAGCAGGACGAGGACCAGGATCGTGGCCATGAGGATGAAGGACAGCACCGCCGCGGTCGGGTAGTCGTTCACGCTCAGGAACGTGTATTCGATCCGGTTACCGATCATGGTGTTGGAGGGTCTGCCCAGCAGCGCGGCGTTGACGTAGTCGCCCGCCGCGGGGATGAATGTGAGCAGCGTGCCGGCCACCACACCCGGCAGCGACAGCGGCCAGGTGACCTTGCGGAAGCCCGTGAACGGTTTCGCGTAGAGATCCCCGGAGGCCTCGATCAGTCGGTGGTCGACCCGTTCCAGGCTCGCGTAGATGGGCAGGGTCATGAACGGCAGGAAGTTGTAGGTCAGACCCATGATCACGGCGAAGGCCGACGGGTACACGCCGCCGGTGGGGTCCACGAGACCGATATAGCGCAGGATCGCCACCACCGGGCCCTCGTCGGCCAGGATCTGCCGCCAGGCGATGGTCCGCAGGATGAAGGACACGAAGAACGGGGCGATCACCATGACGAGCAGCAGGTTGCGGTACTTGCCGCCCTTGAACGCGATGGCGTACGCCAGTGGGTAGCCGATCGCCAGCGCCAACAGGGTCGCGATCCCCGAGTAGAGGAACGAGCGGAACAGCGGGATGTAGTAGGTGCTGTCGGTCAGCGTGTCGATGTAGTTGGCGAAATGGAAGGTCTGCTCGAACTCGCCGACCTCGCCGCCGGGCACCGGTGTCATCAGGCTGGTGCCGAACAGGGTCACCAGGGGGATCACGAAGAAGATGGCCAGCCAGAGCATGCCCGGCAGCATCAGCCAGTAGGGGGTGAAGCGACCCGACTTGTCCGGCTTGTTGTGATGCGGCTGAACCTCGATCGTGTCCCCGATCGCAGCTTCGACGGACATCAGCCCACCGCCACGGCATCGGGGTCGATCTCGACCCCGGCGTTGATGTCCTCGTGGCCGTCGAGCACGAACCCGTGCATCGGCTGCCAGGACAGGCGCACCCGCGCGGCCACCGGCTGCAGGCCGTGGACGTCGAGGTTCTGGGCGAACACGCTGATCGCGTCGCCCCCGGCGGTGCGCACCTCGTACTGGGTGCTCACGCCCAGGAAGCTCGCGGCCTCGACCACGCCATCCACGAAGTTGCCGTGGGTGGGGGCGTCCTTGGTCGGGTCGAGCGCCTCGATGTTGATCTTCTCCGGACGCACGCCCACGAGCACCTTCGATCCGGTGGCGAGGTTCACGCCGTCGGCGACCCGGGCCTTGGGCATCTCGAAGCGGCCGTCGGAGTCCTCGAGCACGACCTTGTCACCCTCGACGCCTGCGACCTTCGCCGGGAACAGGTTCGACTGGCCGAGGAAGTTGGCCACGAACGCGGTGTTCGGCGACTCGTACAACTCGGTGGGCGGGCCCATCTGCTCGATCACGCCGTTGTTCATCACGGCCACCGTGTCGGCCATGGTCATGGCCTCCTCCTGGTCGTGGGTCACGTGGATGAAGGTCAGCCCGACCTCGGTCTGGATGCGCTTGAGCTCCAGCTGCATCTGCCGGCGCAGCTTGAGGTCCAGGGCGCCCAGCGGCTCGTCGAGCAGGAGCACCGCGGGCCGGTTCACGATGGCGCGGGCCAGGGCCACCCGCTGCTGCTGGCCGCCGGACAACTGCGTCGGCTTGCGCTTGGCGACCTGCGACAGCTGGATCAGGTCCAGCGCGTCCTGCACCTGCTTGTCCGCGTCCTTGATGCCCCGTCGCTTCAGGCCGAACGCCACGTTCTCGGCGATGTCCATGTGCGGGAACAGGGCGTAGTTCTGGAACACGGTGTTGACCGGGCGCCGATACGGCTTCTCGTAGGTGATGTCCGCGTCGCCGATCCGGATGCGCCCGGCGGTGGGCGCCTCGAGGCCGGCCACCATCCGCAGCGTGGTGGTCTTGCCGCAGCCGGAAGGTCCCAGCAGGGCGAAGAACGACCCCTGCGGGACGTGCAGGCTGAGGTCGTCGACGGCCTTGAAGTCACCGAACGACTTGGTGAGGTTCTCGAGGTACAGATCGCCCTCGGCCTTGGTGATGTCGGTTCTGCTCATGTGGCGTTCCTATCCCTGGATTACTCGACCGAAGGCTTCGGTGTACTGGGCTTGTTCTTCTGGGGTGAGGGGGCGGAATACGTAGGACTGGTCGAGGATCTCGTCGGTCGGGAAGATCCAGGGGCTCTCGGCGAGCTCCGGGTCGATCTTCGCCATCTCCTCCTGGGCACCCTGCACCGGACAGACGTAGTTCACGTACGCCGCCACTTCGGCTGCGATTTCCGGGCGGTAGTAGAAGTCCATCAGCGCCTTCGCCCCGGTGGGGTTGCCGGCGGTGATCGGGATGAGCATGTTGTCGCTCCACAGCGTCCCGCCGGTGTCGGGCAGGGCGAAGTCCCACTTGTCGCCCTCCTCGGCGTTGATCTGGAAGATGTCGCCGGACCAGCCGATCGCCGCCCAGGCCTGCTCGTTGATCAGATCCTCCTTGTAGGAGTTGCCCTTCACCTGCTTGATCTGCCCCGAATCGACCTGCTGCTGGAGTACGTCGAGCCCGGCGGTGAACTGCTCGTCGGTGAACGGCTTGGAGATGTCGACGCCCTGCGACAACATGATCAAGCCGATGGTGTCGCGCATCTCCGAGAGCACGACCACCTTGCCGCTCAACTCCGGGGCCCAGAGATCCTCGACCGTTCGCAGCCCGTTGGGGATGCGCTCCTTGTTCCAGGCCAGGCCACCGAAGCCGGACTGCCAGGTCAGCGAGTACTCGCGGCCGGGGTCGAACGACACGTCGTTGAGCCGGGGCAGGATGTTCACCTTGTTCGGCACCGTGGTGTCGTCGATCGGCGCGCAGTAGCCCTTGCGGATCCACTCGGCCACCAGCCAGTCGGTCGGGGTGACGATGTCGTATCCGATGTTCTGGCCGTTCGCCAGCTGCGGGGCGACCTTGCCGTTGAAGGAGACGTTGTCGTCGATGTCCTCGCGGTACTCGACGGTGTACCCGGTCTCCTCCTCGAACTGCACCAGCGTCGGGTAGGCGCGGGCCTCCTCGTCGTAGTCGAGGTACAGCGTCCAGTTGGCCCAGACGATGGTCTTGCTGTCGCCGCCGCCCTGGGGCTGCAGGTTGTTGCCGGTCGCACCCCGGGTGCCGCAGGCGGCCAGGAACGCCGCCGCGCTGGCCGCGCCGGCCGCACTCAGGAAGCCGCGGCGCGACATCGCCTGCTTGAGGAACTCCGTGCGCGGATCGTTGACTGCCACCTAACTGCCTTCCGTCGTGCCGTCGCCGGCGAAGATCGTCCGGTGCCACGGCTTGTGGCTGTCTCCGGTGATGTCGAAGGAAACGTGCTTGATCTGGGTGTACTCCTCGAACGAGTACGTACTCATGTCCTTGCCGAAGCCCGACTGCTTGAAGCCGCCGTGTGGCATCTCGGACACGATCGGGATGTGGTCGTTGATCCACACGCAGCCGGCCTGGATCTCGCGACTGGCGCGGTGGGCGCGCACGACATCGGTGGTCCACGCCGAGGCGGCCAGGCCGTACGGGGTGTCGTTGGCCAGGCGCAGGGCCTCGTCGTCGTCGTCGAACGGCACACGCCACCAGTACCGGGCCGAAGACCTCCTCCTGCACGATCTCGGAGTCCTGCGCGGCGTCGGTGATCAGGGTCGGGGCGTAGAACGACCCGGGGCCCTCGGGGATGAAGCCGCCGCAGGCGACCGTGGCGCCGTCGGCCACCGCCCGCTGCACCATCGCGGCGACCTTCTGCTGCTGTGCACCGCTGATCAGGGGGCCGATGTCGGTGGTCTCGGCCGCGGTGTCACCGAGCACCACTGTGTCCATGACCGCTGCGACCCCCGCGACGAAGCGGTCGTACAGGTCGCGGTGCACGTAGGCACGGGTGGCGGCGGTGCAGTCCTGGCCGGTGTTGATCAGACTCGCGGCGACCGCGCCTTGGATGGCGGCTTCGAGGTCGGCGTCGTCGAACACGACGAACGGGGCCTTCCCGCCGAGTTCGAGGTGCAGTCGTTTGAGGCCGGCGGTGGCGACCTCGGCGACGCGGTGTCCCACCCGGGTGGAGCCGGTGAAGGAGACCATGCGCACGTCCGGATGGCCGATCAGGGCCTCACCCGCGACCGGGCCGATGCCCGTGATGACGTTGAACACGCCATCGGGCATGCCCGCGGCGGTGGCGTCCGCGGCGAGCATCAGCGAGGTCAGCGGAGTGAGTTCGCTGGGTTTGAGCACGATCGTGTTCCCGGCGGCGACCGCGGGCAGCATCTTCCACATCGCCATCTGCAGCGGATAGTTCCACGGTGCGATGGAACCGACCACGCCGATCGGCTCGCGCCGGATCGTGGAGGTGTGGGTGCCGTCCCACTCCGCGGCCGCGGAGCCCTGCAGGTGGCGGGCGGCGCCGGCGAAGAACTCGGCGTTGTCGATGGAGCCGGGCACGTCGAACTCCCGGGCCAGGCGGATCGGCTTGCCGGCCTGCGCCGATTCGGTCTGCGCGTACTCCTCGGCGCGATCAGACATCCGGCGGGCGAGGTCGTGCAGCGCCGTGCTGCGCTCGGCCGGGGTCGCGCTCGACCAGGTGGGGAAGGCGGCCGCGGCGGCGGCAACGGCTGCCTGCACGTCGTCGCCGGTGGCCAGGCGCAGGGTGTCGATGACCTCGCCGGTCGCCGGGTTGACGATGTCCAGACGGTCACCGGATCCTTCGGCGGCGCGACCGTCGATCCACTGGCCAGCAACCATCTGAACTCCTCGGGGGGTCGGAGACTATTTCGCGATAGTACACGGCAATTGACCATCGGAAAGCGTTGTTGGGTAGATCATCTTCAACCGATTCAGCGGCCGGGGGGCCCTGCGGGATCTGGCCAGACCACACGCACGCCGATCAGCCGCGGTTGCCGGGCTCGGGCTGAGTCCGGCTGGGTGTCCGGGCGCAGAACCGACCGCGGTCGAGGAGTATGTGCTGCTGGTCGCACCGGGCCGGGTTACCGTGACCACGTGAGCGACAAGGACCGGGAGTTCAGCCGGCGGGACGTGGCCGGCTGGTTGGAGGGTCCCAAGGCCAGCCTCGAGGACCAGGGATACGAGTTCGGCTACAAGGGGCAGCGCCTCGGATTGCCCGAGCACGGCCCCGGTGCGGTGGCGGGTTTCGGTCGCCGATTCGTCGCGCTCACCATCGACTGGCTGGCGTGCGTGCTCATCGCCAACTTGGTGAGCTCCGGGCAGCCGCCCGCATTCCTGCCGCTGGTGATCTTCTTCGTCGAGGTGGCACTGCTCACCGCACTGATGGGGTCGAGCTTCGGCCAACGGATCCTCGGGATCCGGGTCGTCAGCCTTGCCCACGGCCGGCTTGACCCGGCCAGGTCGGCGCTGCGGACGCTGCTCTTGTGTCTGGTCGTCCCGCCCCTGGTGTTCGACCGCGACCAGCGGGGTCTGCATGACAAGGCCGCCGGTTCGGTGGCTGTGCGGCTGGGTCGGCCGGACCCCGCCTAGAGGCGCTGTGGGGCGGCAGTACCCGATCGGGCGGTCCTCCCGGCAGCGATTGACACGACGTTGCGCCTCCCCGCCGGTGGTTTGTCGGCGCTTCGGATGTGGGCGGGGAGGTTGATCTTGGCGGTGTGCGGTGGGGGTGTCGGCTGCTGGGTGTGGGACAGGGGTCCTGCCAGTGCCGGTGGCCGGTCGAGGCTGCTGCGGCCGCGGCCGGCTCGGGGACAACACCTCCGGTGGGTGCCCGGGGGTCGGACCGGACGGGTTCGTTGACGCTCGTGCAGTTCGATCGGCGTCGGTGCAGTTGGTTGACGTTCAGCGGTTCCGCGAACGTCAACACTCGCACGAACAGCCACCAACACCGGCAGCCCACGCCCCGCGGGTCACTGACGGTCCCCGCGGGATCCGCAGCGTGAGGATGCGCGGTTGCTGGCTGTCGACCCACGACTGTTGCGCGGTTGCTGGTTTCGGGGGTGCAGAACCGACAACCGTGCAACAGTCGTGGTCCGCGGACCGCAACCGCGCAACACTCGCGGTGATCGGCCGCCGAGCTCGCCCTGCGCCACCTGACTCCCCGCTCGAATCCGAAGCTTGTCACGAAGGTGCACGGGGCTGCGGGCGGAAACCGGCCACCTTCGTGACACGCCAGAAATCGGGGCGGCACCTTCGTGACAATCGCCAGCCAGAACCGAGGGCAAGACCCAGGCGCGTCCCGTTGTGCGAAGCGGCGACCAGCTACTTGCGCGGCGGGCGCATCGCCCGGGTCGACTTCGGGACCGGGCCCTTGGGCATCGGCAGCGGTTGGTTGCTCAGTGCATCCAGTCGGCGGCGGACCTCGGTCACCTGCCCGGGAGTGAGGGTCTTGGGGAGCTTGCGCACGGTCTTGACCAGTGAGCCGATCGGGATCTGCCCCTCCTCGCGGCCCATCACCAGTTCGTGGATCTCGACGTCGGGGACGAAACGCGCTTCCCGCTTCTGCTCGTTGCGCAGGGCGTTGCTGACCCGGGTGCCGACACCCTCACCGACCAGGATCACACCCGGGCGTCCGATCACCCGGTGCACGATGTCCTGGTTCTTGGTCACGGCGACGGCCGGGGTGACGAACCAGCCCTTGCCCAGCGTGTTCAGCACGGCGGCGGCAGCACCGGGCTGGCCCTCGATCTGGCTGTAGGCGGCCCGTTCCGCACGGCGGCCGAGGACGATCGCGGCGATGAGCAGACCCGTCGTGATGCCCAGTGGCAGCAGCCACCAGTTGTTGAGCAGCAGGCACGCGACAACGGCGATGGCCACAGGCAGCAGGAACAGGCCCAGCAGGATCCAGCCGATCCGGGGATCGGACTGTTTGGTCATCTGGTAGGTCTGACGGATCTGCGCCAGACGCCCGGGTTTGCCGTCCTTACGTGCCATGGGGCAAGACTACGTGGTGGCGCGCGCGGCGATGGCCTGCCGGTACAACCGGCCCGCGCGGTAACTGGATCGCACGAGTGGTCCGCTCATCACCCCGAGGAAGCCGATCTCCGCGGCCACCTCCGCGAGGTCGTCGAACTCGGCCGGTTCGACCCAGCGCTCGACCGGGTGGTGGCGAGGCGTGGGCCGAAGGTACTGCGTGATCGTGAGCAGGTCGCAGCCGGCGTCGTGCAGATCCTGCATGGTCGCCCTGACCTCGTCGATCGTCTCGCCCATCCCCAGGATCAGGTTCGACTTCGTCACCAGGCCGGCGGCGCGCGCCTGCGTCAACACGTCCAGCGACCGCTCGTAGCGGAACGCCGGGCGGATGCGCTTCATCAGTCGCGGCACTGTCTCGACGTTGTGCGCGAGCACCTCCGGGGCCGCGTCGAAGACCTCGCCCAGGGGTGTCGGGTGGCCGTTGAAGTCGGGGATGAGGACCTCCACGCCGCACCCGGGGACCCGCTGATGGATCTCCCGGACGGTCTGGGCATACAACCACGATCCCTGGTCGGGAAGGTCGTCGCGGGCCACACCCGTGACGGTGGCGTAGCGCAGTCCCATCTGTGCCACCGTGTCGGCCACCTTGGCCGGTTCGGACACGTCGAGCGGTTCGGGGCGACCGGTGTCGATCTGGCAGAAGTCGCAGCGCCGGGTGCATTGGTCACCGCCGATCAGGAACGTCGCCTCGCGGTCCTCCCAGCACTCGTAGATGTTGGGGCAGCCCGCCTCCTGGCACACGGTGTGCAGCCCGCCCTCGGCGACCGTGTTGCGCAGCTGGTGGTACTCCGGTCCCATCACCGCGCGGGTCTTGATCCACGGCGGCTTGCGCTCGATGGGCACCTGCGCGTTGCGCACCTCCAACCGCAGCAGCCTGCGTCCGTCGGGGGTGGGGGTGGCCATGCGGCAAGCCTACGCGGGCGAGGTCGGCACAGCCAGACGGTAGCGGTCCCACAACAGTCCGCCCACAGCGATGCCGACCATGCCCGCGATCACCCAGGCATACGCGGTGAGCAACGGCTGCAGCATCAGTTCGGCCAGTGCCCGGGTCAGCGTCCAATCAGCGGAGTCCGCGCCGGACAGGGTCCACGAGGCGTCGACGAGCAGAGCGGTCACGCCGCACAGCGTGGCGGTGAGGGCGCCGGCGATGGCCAGTGCCCGCAGTCGACGGCGATCGAGCAGCACCAGGGCCACGGCCGATGCCACGATCCCGAGCAACGCCGGGAGCAAGGCCGACCGCAACAGGTTCAGCGGTACCCGCATCCAGTCCGGGGGCAGCGGCACCGGCACGCTCAACCCGGGCAGGTCGAGAGCGTCCAGGGGGACCGTGACCGGACCGATGCCCACGCTCTGTCCGGCCAGCAACTCGTCGAGGTCGAACCGTGCCTGGCCCTCGCCGAGGTCGGCCTCCAACCCGGGTTGGCCCAGCGAGTCCTCCTCGAGCCACGCGAGGAACACGTTGTGCGCCTGCGTGGCCATCGCCAGCATGGCCTTCTCCCCGGGCTGGGAGTTCACGGCCTTGTTGACGACGCCGGATACGGTCGGCTCGGCGCGGTCGAGCAGGAAGTCGGTCTGCCCGGACAGGAACGGCACGGTGCGGTCGACGAACGCACGGGCGTCGTCCATGACCTGTGCGGTCGCCCGATCGGTGATCTCCTGATCGACGTTCTCGATCTCCAGCACCTGCTTCATGGATGCTGCGAACGCCTGCTCGTCCAGGATCCGTTCGTTGAGCCACCAGGAGGCCGGTGCGATCAGCCAGCATGTGATCCAGACGAGGGTCGCGACGACGATCCCGAGGGCTCTCACGCGCCGGCTTCCCGCGACTGCAGAACGCCGCACAGTTCGCTGACCACATCAGCCACGGCATCGACGGTGACCGGGCTCCCCGTCTCGTTGTGCAGCGAGGTGACGCCGGCATCTGCGATGCCGCAGGGAACGATGCGGTCATAGGCGCTCAGGTCGCAGTCGACGTTCAGGGCGAACCCGTGCATGGTCACCGCGCGGGCGATGCGCACCCCGATGGCAGCCACCTTGCGCGGGGGTGTGTGCTGCACCCACACTCCGCTGCGCCCGGAGATCCGCTCCCCGGTCACGCCGAAGCGGCCGCAGGTGAGGATCAGCAACGACTCCAAGCGGCGCACGTAGCCCACGACGTCGAGGGGTTCGGGCAGGTGCAGGATCGGGTAGCCGACCAACTGCCCGGGGCCGTGCCAGGTGATCCGGCCACCGCGGTCGACGTCGATCACGGGGCTGCCGTCGGTGGGCCGGTCCTCCGGCTGGGTCCGCCGGCCGGCGGTGTAGACACCCTCGTGCTCGAGCAGCAGGAGAGTGTCGGGCATGTCGCCGGCGACGACCGCGTCATGGATCTCCGACTGCAGTTCCCACGCCTCCGCGAAGGCCACCGTGCCCAGCCGGCGGATCTGCAGTGGCGCGGCGGGAGCGGAGACGGACACCCCACCAGCGTAGGACGCGCAGCTCCGTCACGTCCCGCTGCGCCGCAGCCGACGCCGGGTCTGCGGCTATCCCCAGTCCGGCTCGAATGTGGACAAAGCCACCCATGTCGCAACCTGTCGCGGCAATGTGGGGTCATGCAGGCCACAACCACCTTCGACGTCCGGCTCCGGCGTCTCCTGCAGTCACTGCTCACAGTGCGCCATCCACACCTGCGGCCACTGGAAACGGTGACAACGGGGAGGCACACCGTTTCGCTGCTCTACGGCGAACCGAGCCAGTGCCCGCCGGCCTGCGACGGGGTCGCGGGGGCGGTGCGTGCGGTGCATGGGGCGGGGCTGTGGGTCGGGGATCTGCTGGCCGCGATCGGTCTGGATGGCGTGGGGCGGGTGGTCCTGACGGGGGTCGGCTGCTCGTGGTCGTTGGCGGACCCGTTCGCCGATCACCCCGCAACCCGCGGCCGCCAGGACCTGCGGATCGCGTGGCGGCAACGCGCCGACCTGGCCGAGTTGTCGAAGATGCCCGGCGACCTGCTCGCCTGCGGCTAGTTGGCAGCGGCTTCGATCATCGACCGGATGTCCGGGTGATCCCAGGCGAAGCCCCGCGCTGTGAGCACCGCGGGATCGATCCGCTGGCTGGCCAGGGTGTCTTCGGCGAACTCCCCGAGAGCCACCTTGAGCGCGAATCCGGGGACGGGCAGGATCGTGGGACGCTTCAGCAACTCGCCCATGACCTTCGTCACCTCGGCGTTCGTGACCGCTTCCGGCCCCACCAGGTTCACCGGTCCGTGCACCTCGTTTTCCAGTAGCCAAACCAGCGCCCGCACCTCGTCGGTCAGGGAGATCGCGGACCAGTACTGACGTCCCGACCCGAGTCTGCCGCCGATGCCGGCCCGGAAGATGGGGAACAGCTTCTGCCATGCCCCGCCCTGCGAGGAGACCACCAGTCCGGTGCGGGCGAACGCGACGCGCAATCCGGCATCCACGGCCGGCTGCGCGGCGGCCTCCCAGTCGTGCACCACGCCGGCGAGGAACCCGTCGCCCTGCGGTCCGGTCTCGTCGGTCAGCCGATCGCCGGTGTCGCCGTAGTAGCCGATCGCCGATCCAGACACCAGGACCCGCGGGCCCTCCGTGGCCTCTGCCATGGCGGCAGCGATGGTGCGGGTGCCATCGACCCGGCTGGCGCGGATGATCCGTTTGTACTCGGGTCGTCCAGCGCTTGTCGCCGACTCCGGCGCCGGCGAGGTGGACGATGCCGTCGAGGCCGGTGAGCAGCGCCGGGTCGAGTCTGGAGCCGGGCTGCCATCCGATCTCGTCAGGGTGATCTGTGTCGTGACGCACGAACCGCACGACCTGATGACCGTCGACCTGCAGCTGGCCGGCGAGGGCGGAACCGATAAGTCCCGATGCGCCCGTTATGCCGATTCTCATGTTTCCAGTCTGTCCGAGCCCGACCTGCACTGCAACCGGGCGCACGGCTACGGTCGGTGTGTGGCGGCGTTGATCCTGCAAGTGTTGCCGCTGGCCGTGGGGGCGGCGGTCACCCCGACGCTGTTCGCGCTGCAGGTGCTGGTGGTCTCCGGACCGCACAGCCGGAAGCGGGCGCTGGCGGTCATCGGCGGCACCGCCGGGGTGTTCGGCGTCTACTTCGCGCTGATCCTGGGGGGCCTGAGCCAGTTGCCCGATGCCGGGACGGGTGCACCGTCTCGATCCGAACATGTCATCCAGTTGGTCGCCGGCCTGGTCCTGGCGGGCCTGGCCGTGTGGCTGTTGCTGCCCCACCCGCAGGCCGACGCGCGGCTCGAGCGCAAGGTCACGGACTACGCCGACCACGCCTCCGCACTGGTGTTCGCCGGTCTGGCCGCGTACATGAGTGTCACGGACTTCTCGACGCTGGTCCTGCTGCTCCCCGCACTGCACGCCGTCACACTCTCGGCGGAGCCGATAGCCGCCAAGGCGCTCGTCACGGCGTTCCTGATGGCCTGTGTCCTGCTGCCGGTCACCGTCCCGGCGTTGCTCGTGCGTTTCGGCGGCGACCGGGCGCTGGCGGCACTGCGGCGCGCCTACAACCTGGTCATGGGGCATCAACTGCAGGTCATGGGCGCCGTGGCAGCCGTGATCGCGATCACCCTGGTGTCCCGGGGGGCCCGCGGGCTGATGTGACGTGCGGGGACATCCACAGGCGCCAGATAGCTTGGCATTCACCTTCGTTGTGCCGTTCGTGAGAAGTTGTGCCGTTGGTGAGCGAAGACACGCGTGTTTTCGCTCACCAACGGCACAACCGCTAACCACGAGCCCCCTCAGTGCCCGGGCACCACCAGCACCACTAGAGGTCGGCGTCGAACTCGCCGGCCTCCAGCCGGGTCTTCATCAGCGACAGGAAACGAGCGGCGTCGGCGCCGTCGACGAGCCGGTGGTCGTAGGTGAGGGCGAGCAGCACCATGGACCGGATGGCGATGGCGTCGGTACCGGTGTCGTCGGAGACCACCACCGGACGCTTCACCACCGCTCCGGTACCGAGGATGCCCACCTGCGGCTGATTGATGATCGGGGTGTCGAACAGAGCCCCCCGACTGCCGGTGTTCGTCAGTGTGAACGTCCCACCCGACAACTCGTCGGGGCTCACCTTGTTCGTCCGGGTGCGCTCGGCGAGGTCGGCGATCTTCCGGGCGAGCCCGGCGATGTTCAAGTCCCCGGCGTCGTGGATCACGGGGACCAGTAGTCCGCGCTCGGTGTCGACGGCCACGCCGAGGTGCTCGCCGTCGTGGTAGGTGACGGTCCCGGCCTCCATGTCCATCGACGCGTTGACGTTGGGGAATGCCTTGAGCGCCTCGCAGGTCGCCTTCGCGAAGAACGGCATGAAGGAGAGCTTGACCCCTTCGCGGGCGAAGAAGTCGTTCTTCACCCGGTCGCGCAGCAGTGCGATGCGCGTCATGTCGACCTCGACGACGGTGGTCAACTGCGCCGAGATCGCCAGGGATTCCAGCATCCGGGCGGCGATCACCTTGCGCAGGCGGCTCATCGGTTCGGTGCGCCCGCGCAGATGTGCCTGGTCGGGTCGGGGGGCGGGAGCGGGAGTTGCGGCCGGGGCGGGAGTTGCGGCCGGGGCGGGAGCGCTCTTGGCAGCCGCAGCGGCCAACACGTCCTGCTTGCGGATCCTGCCGCCGACGCCGGAACCCTTGACGATCGCCAGGTCCACCCCCTGCTCGTTCGCGAGTTTGCGCACGATGGGTGTCACGTACACCGCGTCCCCGCTGGGTTCGGCCGCCGCGGAGGGTGCCGACGGTGCCGGGGTCGACGGCGCGGGTGCTGCTGCCGGTGCCGCAACCGCGGGCGTTGCGGCGGGTGTCGGTGGGGCAGCGGCGGCGGGTGTTGCCCCCGGCGCGCCGATGACGGCGAGCACCGAGCCCACCTCGACGGTCTCGTCCTCGTTCACCCGGATCTCCGACAGGACGCCGGCGACCGGCGACGGGATCTCGGTGTCGACCTTGTCCGTGCTGACCTCGAGCAGTGGCTCGTCCACGGCCACCTGGTCGCCGACCTGCTTGAGCCAGCGGGTCACCGTGCCTTCGGCCACGCTCTCACCGAGTGCGGGCAGCTCGACGTTGACCCCGCCGGCAGCGGCCGCGGGTGCGGGTGCCGGCACATCGGCGGGTGCCGCGGCCTCGGCAATCTCGGGCTCCGGTGCGGGTTCCGGGCTGGCGGTCGGCGGCGGCCGCGGTGGGCTCCGGAGCCGCCCCGGCCTCCGAGGCGTCGGCGATCACCGCGAGCTCGCCGCCCACCTCCACGACGTCGTCCTCGTTCGCCCGGATCGCGGTCAGCACCCCACTGGCCGGCGAGGGGATCTCGGTGTCGACCTTGTCGGTGCTGACCTCCAGCAACGGCTCGTCGGCGCTGACGGTGTCGCCGACCTGCTTGAGCCAGCGCGTGACGGTTCCCTCGGTGACGCTCTCACCGAGTTGGGGCATCGTGACCGATGTCGCCATGTTGTCTCCTTGGGGTCAGGCGTGCGCGTGCAGGGGCTTGCCGGCCAGGGCGAGGTGGGCCTCACCCATGGCTTCGTTCTGGGTGGGGTGGGCGTGCACGAGGGCGGCGACGTCCTCGGGGTAGGCCTCCCAGTTGTAGATCAACTGGCCCTCGCCGATCAACTCGCCGACCCGGCTGCCGACCATGTGGATGCCCACCACGGGGCCGTCCTTCTGCCGGACCAACTTGATGAAGCCCTGGGTCGCGAGGATCTGGCTCTTGCCGTTGCCGCCGAGGTTGTACTCGTAGGCCTCGATCTCGCCGAATTTCGCTTCCGCCTCGGCCTGGGTGTACCCGACGGACGCGACCTCCGGTTCGCAGTAGGTGACACGTGGGATGCCGGCCTCGTCGATGGGAGCCGGGTTGAGCCCGGCGAGGTGCTCTGCCAGGTAGATGCCCTGGGCGAAGCCGCGGTGGGCCAACTGCAGCCCCGGGACGATGTCCCCGACGGCGTAGACCCCCGCGACGTTGGTCTGCAGGTACTGGTCCACCGGCACGAACCCGCGATCCAGGGTCACGCCGGTTCTCCTCGTAGCCGATATCGGACGTTCGCGGTCCTCGACCCACGGCCACCAGCAGGACGTCGGCCGTCAGGGTCTTGCCGTCCTCCAGGGTCACGGTCACGCTGTTCTCGTCCTGCGTCGCAGAGGCGAACCGGACTCCGGTGTGGAACCCGATCTTGCGCTTGCGGAAGGCACGCTCGAGCGCCTTGGAGCAGGCCTCGTCCTCAGCCGGCACCAACCGGGGCAGCGCCTCGACGATCGTCACCTCGGTGCCGAAGGAGGTCCACACACTGGCGAACTCCACGCCGATGACCCCGCCGCCGAGGACGATCGCCTTCTGCGGCACCCAGTCCATCTGCAGCGCCTGGTCGCTGGTGATGATCCGGCCACCGATGTCCAGACCGGGCAGCGAGCGGGCGTACGAACCCGTGGCCAGCACGACGGCCCGACCGCGGTAGACCTGACCGCCCACCTCGACGGCGTCGGTACCGACCAGCCGCCCGGTCCCGGTGACGTAGGTGATGTCACGGCTCTTCACCAGACCCTGCAGCCCCTTGTAGAGCCGACCGACGACCGAGTCCTTGTACTTGTTGACCGCGGGCATGTCGATGCCCTGCAACGTGGCCTGAACGCCGAATGCGGCGCTCTCGCGGGTGGAGTCCGCCACCTCGGCGGCGTGCAGCAACGCCTTGGTCGGAATGCAGCCGCGGTGCAGGCAGGTGCCGCCGAGCTTGTCCTCCTCGATCAGGACGACCTTCTTGTCCAGTTGCGAGGCCCGCAACGCGCAGGCGTACCCGCCGCTGCCACCACCCAGAATCACGATGTCGAACAGATCCTCGGACACGTTTCTCCTCACGTCGAGCGCCATTCGCATCCTCTCAGCAGATGCGCCGGTGCGGCTACCCGTAACCTACCGAGCCGAACTGCGGGCAAGCTGCACCAGCGTGCGCGCAGCGAAGCCGGTGCCGCCCTTGGGCGTGAACCCGTGCGGTCCGGACTCGTTGAAGGACGGCCCGGCGATGTCCAGATGCGCCCAGGCCTGGCCGTCGGGCACGAACGCCTCCAGGAAGAGCCCGGCGGTGAGCATTCCGCCGTACTGCTCGCCGATGTTCTTCAGGTCCGCGATCGGGGACTTCAGGCTCGACCGGAGCGCGTCGGGCAACGGCATCGGCCAGAAACGTTCGCCGACGTCGTCGCCGGCGACCCGGATCTGCTCGGACAGGGATTCGGTGTTGCTCATCACTGCCGCGACGTGAGTCCCCAGCGCGATCATCTGCGCCCCGGTCAGGGTCGCTATGTCGATGATGGCGTCCGGGGTGCTCTCGGCTGCCAATGCCAGGGCGTCGGCCATGACCAGCCTGCCTTCGGCGTCGGTGTTGAGCACCTCCACCGTGGTGCCATCGCGCATGGTGATCACGTCCCCCGGACGTTGCGCGGTGCCGCTGGGCATGTTCTCCGCGCAGGCCAGATACGCGCTGACCCGAACGGGCAGATCCAGTTCCGCGATCGTCTTGGTCGCGGCCAACACCGCGGCGGCGCCGGCCATGTCGCACTTCATCGTCTCCATGGCCTTGGCCGGCTTCAGCGACAGTCCGCCGGAATCGAACGTGATGCCCTTGCCGACGAAAGCGAGATGGTGCTTGGCGTCCTTGGGGGCGTACTCGAGGTGGATCAACCGGGGCGGGTTCGCCGACCCCTGGCCCACCCCCATGATCCCGCCCATCGACTCCTTGAGCAGACGCTCCGGGTCCCACACGGTGACCTTGACCGGCAGGCCCTTGAGCTGTTTCTTGGCGGTGGCTGCGAACGCGGCAGGGGTCAGGCTGACCGGTGGCTCGTTGACCAGGTCGCGGGCCAAGCCGGTGGCCCGCACATCGGCGACCGTGTTGCGCTTCACCGCCGACCGTGCCGCCCGGGCGGCGGTGGTGGCAACCGTGATCGCGGCCACCGGTTGGGTGGCTGCGTTCGCACTGATGCGCAAGGGCACGTGCGCCCCGAGCAGTGCCCCCTCGCAGACCGCCGCGAGCATCTGCTGGTTCGGGCTCGGCAGGGCCACCACGACCGACCGCACACTGCCCGCCGACCGGACCGCGGCACCGGCGGCTTCCCGCACGGCGAACGCATCGGGCTTCACCGGCATGCCGACGGCGATCACCGACTCCGCGGCGAGCGAGTTCGGCGACGGGATCCGCCAGGTCGAGCCCTGCTCGCCGGTGCAACCCACCCGCTCCAGGTCCCGGACGATGCTGCGCCGGACGTTGGCCGGCAGTGCGCCGCTGACGATCTGCAGCGCGCCGTTCTTGGTAACCCCCACCACCAGGACCTGCGCCCTGGCAGAGGTGACGTCGGCGTCGCTGATCCGAAGTGTGGTCACGTGGTACCTCCTCATTCCTGGAGCCACCCTATGCGCCATCGACACCGGATAGCGTGGGGCAATGCCCACCGATGCCCTCACCTCACCGCTGCATGACCGGCACGTGACAGCCGGTGCCAAGTTCGCGGACTTCGCAGGCTGGTCGATGCCACTGGAGTACGTCGGCGTGGTCGCCGAACACACCTGCGTGCGCGAGGCCGTCGGGGTCTTCGACGTCTCCCATTTGGGCACGCTGACGGTGCGCGGACCGGTGGATGTGCTCAACACCGTGCTCAGCAACGACCTGCGCCGGATCAGCGACGGCCAGGCCCAGTACTCGCTGGTGCTCAACGAGACCGGCGGGGTGGTCGACGACCTCATCGCCTACCGGGTCAGCGATCAGGAGTTCCTGCTCGTGCCCAACGCGGCGAACTGCGCAGAGGTCGCCGAGCGGATCGCTGCGACTGGGCTGACCGTCTCGGACGTGACCAGGGACATTGCGGTGATAGCGGTGCAGGGGCCGGCCTCGGATGCGCTGGTGGCGGATCTCGGCATCCCCGATCTCGACTACATGGCGTTCGGCACTGCGACGATCGCCGGGGCGGTGTGCACCGTGTGCCGCACCGGCTACACCGGGGAGCGCGGCGTGGAGATCCTCGTGCCGGCGCCGGCTGCGGGCGCCGTGTGGGATGCCGTGCTCGACGCCGGTGCCCAGCCCTGCGGCCTCGGCGCCCGGGACACACTGCGCACGGAGATGGGGTACCCGCTGCACGGTCACGAGTTGCTGCCCGATGTGCCTGCGCGCTGGTCGGCTGTCAACTGGGCGGTGGTGCCCGACAAGGGGCAGTTCATCGGTCGAGAGGCGTACGTGTCGACGCCGCCGGAGCGCAAGATCGTGGGCCTGCGCATGCTCGATCGGGGGATTCCGCGGGCCGAGATGTCCGTCGAGGTCGACGGCGTCGAGGTGGGCCGGACCACCAGCGGAACGTTCTCCCCGACTCTGAAGACAGGGATCGCCCTGGCCCGGCTGGGTGCTTCGGTGACGGCCGGCGACCAGGTGCAAGTGGTCGTCAGGGGCCGTCCGCTGACGGCCGAGGTCGTGAAGCTCCCGCTGGTCGCCTCACACGTCCGCAGCCAGTAGCCCCAACTGCAGGATCGCCAGACCGCTGAGGGCACCGAGTCCCAGGCCTGGTCCGATGCCCGCCCCGGTGCCGGCAGCCACCTCGATCCGGTCGAGGAAGAACTGTTGCGACGGCTCTGCCCCGACCGTGGGCAGATAGGCCCGCGGCAGTCGTTCGGCCGCAGCAGCGGCGGCGACGGACACCGCGCCGTCGAGCAGGACCGGCAGGTCGGCCTCCGCGGCGTTCTCCAGGATCCGGGCGAGCAGGCCGATCGGCGGCGGCACGTCCGAATCCTGCCGACTGCGGGCCCGGACATCCGCGACCTTGGCCATCCACTGGACATCGGTGATGCCACTGCCGAAGCCGGTCACCAGTTGCGGCTCCGCCTGGAAGTGCGTGCAGGCGAAGACGGCGGCGGCGGTGGTGAGTCCGCGGCCGGCGTCGGCCAGCAGGATCAGGTCATGGCCGGCGGGGATCTCCGGTGTGGTCGCATGGTGGACAGGTACGTCCAGGTGGGCCGCCAGTCGCGCCGTCGCGGTGCCGCCGGCCTGCGTCGCGGCCAGCCAGTCGTCGCCGAACCCGACCGGCAGGGCCGAGACCGCCTCCGGGTCGTCAGCCACCACCACCACGAGCAGTGGCGAGTTCGGACGCGGTGCACTGTGCAGCGACGCCCACCACGAGGCACTCACGCGTGCCGGGCCGTCACCGTGGCGGGCATCGGCACCGCGGGTCGCAAGGTGATGGCGGACATCATCGGTGGGTCGGCCGGGGCGGCCACGTCCACGCGCCACCGGCGGGCGAGTGTCGCCAGCAGCACGACCGCCTCGGTCCAGGCGAAGTGCTCCCCGATGCAGCGGCGTGCCCCGAAGCCGAAGGGGAACCATGCCCCGCGCGGCACCCCGGGTGCCCGCTCATCGAAACGCCCGTCACCGGTCAGCCAGCGTTCGGGGCGGAACTCACAGGCCTGCGGCCAGAACCGCTCATCGCGGTGCAGCGCGAACTGCGAGGCGAGGACCACGCTGCCGCGGGGCAGGTCCCAGCCGGCCACCCGCAGGTCGGTCTCCAGCCAGCGGCCGATGATCCATGCGGGCGGATGCAGTCGCATGGCCTCGGCGACGACCGCGTAGGTGCGGGGCAGGTCGGGCAGGTCCTCGGAGGTGACGGCGCGATCAGGGAGTGCGTCGATCTCCTCCTCGAGCCACTCCCGCCGGCCCGGATTGTGCGACAACAGGTTCCACACCCACGTCATGGTCAGCGCCGTGGTCTCGTGCCCGGCCAGCACCAGGGTCATCGCCTCATCGCGCACTTCTTCGGCCGTGAACGCCGGCTGTCCGTCGTCGTCGGTGGTCGTCAGCAGCAGGGTCAACAGATCGCTGCCGATGTGGCCGTCGCGATCTGTTCGCGCCGTCGGGCGATCATCTCCTCGACGATCGCGTCCAACTCCTTGATGGCCTGGATCTCGCGGCGGCGGTGGGCAGTGGGAATCCGCGACAGCGGTGAGGCCCACGGTCCGATGCCGCGGGCGAACCCCTCGAGCACGGTGTTGAGTGCGGTCGCCACTTCGGGCGCCTCGCCTCGTAGATCCAGGCCGAAGATGGTCCGCCCGATGACATCGAGGGTCAGCTCCGACATGGCCTCGGTGATGTCGATGTGGGCGCCATCGGACCACTCCGCGCTGGTGACGTCGGCGGCCAGGCGCATCTGGTCGACGTAGCCGTCGATGCGCTTGTTGTGGAACAGCGGCTGGATGGCGCGGCGGTGGCGCATGTGGGTTGCGCCGTCGGCGGTGAGCAGCCCATCGCCGAGCAGCGGCCGGGTCAATTGCAGGCCGAGGCTCTTGCGCGTGTGCCGGCCGTTGGTGACGAAGACGTCCCAGATGGCCTCGGGGGAGAACAGGATGTTCACGTGTTCGCCGCCGAGGCTCACGTGCACGACCGGCTGATGGCGGGCCGACAGCGCCCCGAAGAACTCGTGCGGCGCGTGCCGGCCGACCATCATGTTCCACATCGACTTCCACCCGTTGGGCCCCGGTGGGCGCACGGTGTCGGGTTGCTTGACCCGCATGGATGCGACGATCGCTCGGGCTGCCTGCGTGCGTTCGGTAACGCTGCTCGCCATGTATGTAGTGTGCCTCGCAGGACGTGCCGGCCACGACGCAGGAGGTTCACCGCTGATGCCCGACTGGCGAGACGCGCACTTGCCCCACCTGCATTGGGCTCCCCGCGGGTTGCCGCGGGCTTTGAAGTCGCTACCCGGCTGGGCGGCGCGGGCGGCGTCCGAGAGCCGTTTCGCCGGTGAGGTGGTGCAGTTCGAGAAGTCGCTGCCGCATGGATCCGGCCGGCCACGGACTCCCATCGAACGGCAGGTGCTGGTGGTGCCCGGCTTCGGGTTCGGCGACGTCGCGACCTTACCGATGCAGCTCGCGGTCAAGCGCGCGGGATTCCGGGTGGTCCGGTCCGAGATCCTGCTCAACGTCCGGTGTTCGGACCGGGCGGTGGACCGGCTTGCCGATGTTGCTCGCCGCGCCGTCGAGGCCGATCACGGGCAGCGGTTGATGGTGGTGGGCCACAGCCGTGGCGGGATGCTGGCCCGCGGGCTGGGGGCGAGGCACCCGGAACTGGTCTCCACCGTGGTGAGCCTGGGCGCGCCGCTGAACGACGAGTTCGCGTTCTACGAGATCCCACAGCCGATGGTGAACGTGTTGAAGGTGGTCCACCAGCGCGATCCGGAGTTGCGCGAGCGCAAATGCGTCACCCGGGATTGCACGTGTCCCTACATGCAGGCCGTACACCGGCCCTTCCCGGAGGAGGTGGAGCTGATCAGCTACTACACGACCTCCGACGGCATCGTCGACTGGCGGGCGTGTGTGGTGCCGGGCGCGGAGAACATCGAGGTCGAGGGCTCCCACCTGGGGATGGGTCTGCGGCCCGAGACGGTCGACCTGGCGATGCGGCGGCTGATCGCCTCGGCGGGGAAGTTCTAGGAGGCAGGCGTCGGTGGGGGTTCCGCAGGGGATTGGGGACCTGCGGACCCTGCCAGAATCCGCCGAGTGTTGCACGGTTGTGGAGCCCGCGAATCGAGTGTTGCGCGGTTGTCGGTTTTCGGACCCTAGATCCAGCAACCGTGCAACACTCGCCGCGAGCTACCAGCAACCGTGCAACACTCGCGTCCTTACCCGTGGGCAACCGATGGACGCGGTGCCGCCGGTGCACGTGGTTCGGCCGACCTGTGGTTACCCCGAGGCGCTCGCTACGTTCACCGCCGGTCCGTTCGCGGCGATCAGTCGGAGGACGTCATTGCAGTGCCAACAACGCGGATCGCGGGCGGGGGGCCGCCATAGGGGCACGGGTCGCGGCTGGCGAGCACTGAGTCACCCACCTTCTCGCACCTTCTCACGAACGGCTGAGCCTGGCCGGTTCGGACGGTACGCGCGTTCGGAGGCGCTCAGATGCGGATGACGTCGGTGAACTCGATGATCCGCCCGGACTCGAGCCGGAAGTACGAGACAGGGTCGACCGCGTTGCGCAGCATGAAGGCGAAGACGTGCTTGCGCCACAGCATCATCCCCTCGCGCCCGTGCGGAATGACCCGCGTGGTGTAGACCACCAGGATCGTCTGATCGTCGAGCGGGAGTCCGGCATCGGCCATCTGTTGCATGACAGTCGGTATGTCGGCACGCTGCATGAAGCCGAGCCGCAGAACCGCCCGCTGGAACCCGGGTGCGACGTCGCTCACCGTCAGTTGATCGGCGGGCGCCACGAACGGGACTGCCCGGGCTGTCGTCACCGCCAGATGGATCGACTGCCGGTGCACGGTCCCACCGAGCCGCAAGTACTCCAGCATCGCCAAGGGGGGTCGGACGTCGGCTGTCAGGTACACCGCACTGCCGGGGATCGGCTCGGCCCGCGCGTTCGCGAGTAGCGACGCCAACTGGTCGTCGGTGTTGCCGATCTCCGCGCGCCGGCGATGCAGCAACTCGCGGCCCTTGGACCACGTCATGAGCATCACGTAGATGACAACGGCGACGAGCAGGGGGAACCACCCGCCGTGTACGAACTTGGTCAAGTTGGCTGTGAAGAACGATAGGTCGATGAACAGGAACGCAGCGGCGGCCGGCACGAGGACGACTGGCGTCACGTGCCACTTGTGGCGGGCCACCACCGTTGTGAGCAGTGTGGTGATCACGAAGGTTCCGGAAACCGCCAGACCGTACGCGGACGCAAGTCGGCTGGAATCCCGGAATCCGATCACCAGCAGGATCACTGCGGCAAGCAGCAGCCAGTTGACCAACGGCACATAGATCTGACCGCGCTCGGAGGCCGACGTGTGGGTCACGATCATCCGCGGCAGGTAGCGGAGGTTCACCGCCTGCTCTGTCATCGAGAAGGCCCCGGAGATGACGGCCTGGGAGGCGATCACCGTGGCCAGCGTGGCGAGGATGACCAGTGGCAGTTGCAGGCTGTCCGGGGCGAGCAGGTAGAAGGGGTTGCTCACGGCCTTCGGGTCCCGGACCACCAAGGCGCCCTGGCCCAGGTAGTTCAGGTACAGGGCTATGGACACGACCGCGAACCAGGACACGCGGATGGGCCCTCTGCCGAAGTGGCCCATGTCGGCGAAGAGGGCCTCCGCGCCGGTGACACAGAGGATCACCGAGCCGAGGGCCAGGAAACAGAGCAACGGCTCGTGCACGGCCCAACTCACGGCGTAGGTGGGGGACAGCACCCGCAGGATGCTCGGGGTCTGCACCACGCTGGCCAGTCCCAGCAGGCCGATGACCAGGAACCAGACCAGCATCACCGGACCGAACGCGGCGCCGACCCGGTGGGTGCCGAAACGCTGGACCACGAACAGGGCGATCAGTACCACGAGCGCGATGGGCACGACCGCGGGAGCCAGGCCGGGGGCCACGAGCTCCAGTCCCTCGACGGCGCTGAGGACCGAGATGGCCGGGGTGATGATGCTGTCGCCGTAGAACAGCGCCGCTCCGAACACCCCGAGCGCCAGCAGCAAACCCATCCGTTTCACACCGCGCAGCGACCTCGTCAGGGCGGTCAAGGCCATGATGCCGCCCTCCCCGTCGTTGTCCGCGTGCATGACGACGAGCACGTACTTCACGCTCACGATCAAAGTGATGGTCCAGAAGATGAGGGAGAGGGCGCCATTGAGGCGCAGGTCGGTCACCTCGATGTCGTGCGGCGCGGCGAAGACTGTCTGGAAGGCGTACAAGGGGCTGGTCCCGATGTCACCGAAGACCACGCCGAGGGCCGAAAGCGCGAGGGCACCACGCCCGGTCGCCTTCATATCGGGAAGGCTAGTGGTTGCCACCTGCCCATGGAGTCCTGGCCGCAGGCGGCTGGCTGGGTAGGCACGGGCCCTTCAGGCGCGCGGTCAGTCTTCGCTCACCCACGCCACACGTCTCACGAACGGCTGAGCCCGGCCGGTTCGGATTCGGGCGCGGAGTCCGGGCCGTCGCTGTGCGGCTGGAACCGCACCGGGGCTCCGAAAGCGGCCCGGCGGGTGGCCCGACGGACCGTACGCAGCAGCACCGGGCCGGCCAGCAGCGTCAGCACTGCGGTGAGCACGGCACGGGGGATGTCCCAGCCGAGCGAGGTCGCGAGGTTGAACGCGAACCAACGGGCCGCGTTCTCGGACAGCGGTGCCCCCGGGACGAACGAGAGTTCGCTGCCGTCACCGAGCGCCCAGGGCCAGAAGGACAGATTCATCAAGAAGCCGTAGGCCAGTGAGGCGACTGCCCCGTAGGCCATGAGCAGCATGATCTCCGCGCGCCCCCGGATCTGGGGGAGCAGACCCGCGCCCAGCGCGAACCACCCTGCCGCGACCATCTGGAACGGCAGCCACGGCCCGACTCCGGCGGTCAGCAAGGCGGAGGTGAACATGGCCAGGCTGCCGAGGGCGAACCCGAATGCCGGCCCGAGTGCCCGGCCGCCGAGCAGGAGCACGACGAACATCGGTTCCAGTCCGGCCACGCCGGCGCCCAGTGGCCGTACTGCAGTGGCGACGGCAGCCAGCACGGCTAGCATCGCGATGCCCTTGGCGTCGAGCCCGCCGTCGCTGACCTCGACCAGCAGCACCGCGACCACCAGTGGCAGCAACAGCGCGAAGAACCAGGGGGCATCCGTGGCGTGGTCGGCGGCCAGGCTGTCGGGAGCGACCACGAACGGCCAGAAGAAGGCGATGAGACCCACCAGGCTGACCGCACCCAGGGTCGCGGCGGTGCGCCACCGCATGGGCACGGCATGCAACTGGGTCACAGCGAACACGCCTCCTCCACCGTGAGCACCGGCAGCGGCGCCAGTACCTTCTGCACCTGGGGGGCGAAGGCGGGCGACGACGTCAGCGCGGTGCGCACGTCGGCATCGGTGACCACCTCGCCGTCGGCCAGCACGACCACCCGGTCGCCGATGACGGCCACGAGTTCCACGTCATGGGTGGCGACCAGGATGCTGCACCCAGCGTCGGCCAGTGTGTTCAGCCAGCGGCCGAAGACCACCTTGCCCGGGTAGTCCAGCCCGCGGGTGGGCTCGTCCAGCAGGACGATGTCCGGCGTCGATCCCAGTTGGATCGCCAGTGCCAGTGCCAGTTGTTGTCCCGCGGACAGGTCCCTGGGGTGGGTGCCGGCATCCACCCTGTCGATGAGTTGTCGCAGTCGGGCCAGTGCGGACCCGGGCGGTTGGCCGGTGTCTGCATCTGCGGTCAGGCACTCGCGCTCGACCGAGTCGGTGTAGAACAGGTCGGTCGGATCCTGCGGCACGTAGGCGATCCGGCGCAGCAGGTCCTGCCCCCGCAACCCGCTGGGGTCCGTCTGCGCCACCCGCACCGAACCGCGGTCGGGTCGCCGCGACCCGGCGATCACGTTGATCAAGGTCGACTTGCCGGCGCCGTTGCGGCCCATCAGCGCCGTGATCTGACCCGAGCGCAGAGCCATCTCCACATCGCGCAGCGCGCCCGTCCGCCCGAAGGTGACACTCGCTGCCGAGACCCGGGCGACTTCGTCGTCACCGGTTCGCCGGGGTTGGGCATCGAACCGGGCGGTGCGCAGATCGGTGGCCATCCGGCGTGCCGACCGCACCGACAGCGGCACCGGCTGCCAGCCGAGCGCCTGACCGAGTCGGACGACCGGCGGCTGCAACCCGTGCCCGGCCATGGCCTCGGCCGGTTGCTCCAGAGCCCAGGCACCGGTATCCACGCGGATGATGTGGTCGGCGAACTCGACGACCCGTTCCAGGCGGTGTTCGGCCATGACCACGGTGATCGCAAGATCGTGGACGAGCCGTTGCACCGCTGCCAGTACCTCTTCGGCAGCAGTCGGGTCCAAGGCGCTGGTCGGCTCGTCGAGCACGAGCACGGCCGGACCGGACGTCAGCGCCGCGCCGATCGCCACCCGCTGTTGTTCGCCGCCGGACAGCGTGTCCAAGGGCCGCTGCCGCAGCGGTGCGAGCCCGAGCAGGTCCAGCGTCTCCTCCACCCGCCGCCGCATCACGTCGGGGGCGAACCCGAGGGACTCCATGGTGTAGGCGAGTTCGTCCTCGACGGTGTCAGTGGTGAACCCGGCCCGGGGATTCTGCCCGACGGTCCCCACCATGCCGGCGAGTTCACGCGGGGGATGGGTGCGGGTGTCGAGCCCGGCCACGGTGACCCGGCCCTGCAGGGTGCCGCCGGTGAAATGCGGGACCAGGCCGTTGATGAGGTTGAGGAACGTGGATTTGCCGGACCCGGTACGGCCGATCACCAGCGCCAGGTCGCCCTCCGGAATGGTGAGATCGATGCCGGCCAGCACCGGGGCTGTGGCCTGCGCGTGGGTGAACGTCACCTGCTCGAAGCGGATCATGCCGTCCTCCAGCTCAGTGGTGGCGGGGGAGTCAGTAGCGCAGGGCTGGCCGCCAGGAGGATCGCCAGGGTGGCGAGCAGCGGCAGGTCCGGCCAGGTCAGGGGCACGGAGATGCCGTCGGCGCGGGTGGCGATGACGGCGGCGGCAGCGAGCAATCCGCTGGCGGCGGTGAGCGTTTCCTGCCAGCTCCACGGGTCGGGGCGATACCGGGTTCGCTGGACCTTGCGACCGGCGACCACGATCCCGGTGACCGCCATGGCGACCCCGATGGCCAGCATCGCCCAGCCCCAGCCACTGGCCCCCAGCGCCGCGAACAGTCCGAGAGCGATCCCCATCAGCCCCACCAGCACCAGGGCGGCCTGTACGGCTTTCTCGGACGGACTCGCAGATGCCGTGCGCCCGTACCCCCGGGTGTCCATCGCGGCGGCAAGGTTGATGGCATCGTCCAGCGAGGACTCCAGCACGGGCACGGCGGCCTCGGCTGCGGCCCGCAAACCCTTGGTCGGCCGGCCGCGCAGCCGCCTGGCCTGCATCACCCGCCGTACGTTGATCATGATCCGCGGGGCCAAAGAGAGGGCCACGACACAGGCCACCCCCACGTGATAGAGCCCCGGCGGCAACGCCTTGAGCAGTCGCACCGGACTGGCCAGTGAGTTGGCCGCGCCGATGCAGATGAGCAGCGTGGCCAGTTGCGCCCCCTGGATGACGGCGATGACCAGCATCTCCGCCGTGACCGGTCCGCCGACGGTCACGCCAGCCATCCAGTCGGGCAGCACCAGCGACGGCAGGGTGAACAGCGTCGTGGTGCCCACCCGCAGGCCGAACACGATGGCGAAGGCCACCCGGATCACGATGACGAGCAGCGCCAGACGCAGGAACACGGTGTAGGCGCCCGCCCACTGGGCCTGCGGCCGCCGGGCACTGACGACCAATGTCGCGACTGCCACGATCAGCCCCAGTAGCAGTGGGTTGGCGGTGCGGGTGGCGGCGGCGCCCAGGCCCAGGGCCCAGAGCCACCAGGCGCCCGGATGCAGCCAACGCTGGGTCATTCCCGCCCCCTGCGCGCCAACAGTGCCAGCCCCAGCAGGGCCGCGATCATCGCTGCACCGATGGCTGCGACCCATGGCGGGACCGCGGTGCTATCGGCGTCGCCGGGCTGCTCGGGGACTGCCAGGGCCACCGGGGTGGGTGTGTCCGATGGGGCAGAGACCCGGGTGGGGGTGGGCGTGGGGGTGGCCGCAGCACCGGGGTCGGTGTCGTCGGTCACAGTCCCGGGGCCCTCGACCGTCTCGGGCACGGTCACCGGCGGGACGGATGCGGCGGGGGTGGTGGCGGTGGGCGTCGCCGTCACTCTCGACTGCCCCGGGCACTCGGAGGCGGGGAAGCCGGCGATGCCGCAGATCAGACCGCTGCTGTGGAACCGCAGTCGCGCCACCTTCTGCAGGACCTGCAGGCCGTTGGCTCCGGCGGGCACGGTCACACAGGATGTGCTGGTGGCCGGCGGGCTCTCACCCACCGGGGCGATCCCCGCGGGCCCGGAGTCGATCACCACGGCAACCCGTTTCTGGCCGGTCGGGGCCGGAGCAGCGCCCGGGCACAACTGCGCGAAATCACTTGCCGTCGCCGGTGGGGTCGCCTGTGAGCCGTCGCGGGGGGAGACGACGAAGCGCCAGCCTTCGACGCCCCCGTCGGGTGGGCTGCGGAATCCCGGGCCCCGGGCGGAGTAGGACCACTGGTCGCCACCGGTCCAGTAGGACCAGTAGCGGTACGTGTCCGCGTGCACAGGGGCCGGCGCCAGCGCGAGGGCCAGAATGCCCATCGCGCCGATGCCGGCCGCCCGTCGCAACACCGCTATGCCTGGCTCTTGGCCAGTCGCTTCACGAGGTTGACACCACCGAAGTTGCGGGGGTTGTCACCAGTCGCGTCGGCCACCAGGATCAGCATGGCCAATGCCCCGGGGGCGTCGTCGCCGTTGGCGGTGATCCACTCGGTCGCCGAGTCCTCGAGGAACCGGGTCGTGGTCTTCACGGCCTTGCGTCCGGCGCCGGCGTTGGCGAGTGCCAGCGTGGCCGCGGAGGCACCGGCGAAGTCAGTACCGGGGTATCCGCCTCCGTAGGGCAGCTTCCCCTTGACCTGCTCCAGTCGCGCATTCAGGTAGCCCAGAGCTGCCTGCTGGGTGGACGCCTTG
This sequence comes from uncultured Actinomycetota bacterium, assembly GCA_963733395.1. Taxonomy (GTDB): domain Bacteria; phylum Actinomycetota; class Actinomycetes; order S36-B12; family UBA10799; genus JADKAV01. Next base: position 251,440 of record CAVTCZ010000009.1, on the reverse strand, counting down.
TTCTTCTTTGTGCCCTTGCATGACAACTTGGGTGAAGAGCTTGCGATCGGCCGAGGAGCAGGAAGGGCGAGTCCGCCGCCGAGGATCCAGGCCGCCTGGCCGGTGGCGTTGTCGTTGACCTCGGGAAACGAGGTGTCGAATGCCAGGCCACCGCGCATCTTCTTCTGCGCGGTGCTGCAGCGCTGCTGGACCGATCGCAGATAGGTCGCCTGCTGCGGTCCCCGCACGGCGGTCAGGGAGCCGATCGCCAGCGCCGTGGAGTTGGTGTCGGAGGTCGAACCCGCGGCGGGGTAGTAGGCCCAGCCGCCGTCTGCGCCCTGGTGTTCGGCAAGCCACTTGGCGGCCTTTCGCGCCTGCGCCTTGTTGCCGGTCTCGAGCAGCGCGACGGCCGCGAGCGCGGTGGAGTTACTGTCCTGTCCCGCGTAGTTGATCGGATCCGGAGCCTGACAGGCGACGCTGGCATCGGCCCGGTAGGCCATGAAGCCGCCGTCGCTGCATTGCTGCTTCTTCAGCCACCGCACCGCCGATGCGGGCACCTTCTGGTCGGAGGCGTTCAGAGCCAGGATCGAGAGCGACTGGCGGTAGACGCCGTCGAAGGTCGGGTCAGCCGTGCCGTAGAGGCCGGCGTCCCCGGCCAGCGCCGGCGTTGCACCGAGCAGCACGCCGCCGACGGCAGTCACGGTGATGAGGGTCTTGGTGAACACCTGTACTCCTTCGTTTCAAGCGGTCCGCACGGACCGCGAGCACGTAAGGCGTACTCATCGGCCGTCCGTAACCTCGACAGAATCGGGCCGCTTCCAAGTGCCAGGTGCTCCGACTCGCCCCCAGTTGGGGACACACGGTTGCGGGACAGCGCCGGACTCTCACCGGACTTCCCCTGGATTCACTTGGTAACGCGGGGCTGGCGCCCCACCTTCAGTGAAGCAGATGGGTGCGCACGGCCGGAGCCTGGGTCGATTCGCGAAGCTGCACGGACAGGCCTGCGTGTCGCTGCGATTCGGTCACAGTGATGCGGCGCAACCACATACTGCACTCCGGGACCGCGGGTCAGCCGGGCTGGGAGTGGGTCGCGCGAACTTTGGGGGTGCTTGGGATTTCGGCGGGGAGTCAGGTGGCGCAGGGCGAGTTCGGCGGCCGATCACCGCGAGTGTTGCGCGGTTGTCGGTCCGCGGACCACGACTGTTGCACGGTTGTCGGTTCTGCACCCCCAAACCCGCAACCGCGCAACAGTCGTAGGACGGCACCCGCAACCGCGCAACAGTCGTTGTGGGCGGCGGGATCCCCAGATGCGACCCGCACCACTCGGTGGATCGCCGCCTCGGTGCCGCCGGTCGCCCGTCGCTGGCGGCATCCCGACTCCGGGGCCACCTGGCGACTGGTCGCTGCTGGTGGCGCTGGTCTGTGCAGGGTGCCAACGTCCGGGCCTGGGCTGCCGGTGTTGGTGAGTGTTCGTGCAGAAGGTTGACGTTCGCGAGCCGCTGAACCTCAACCAACTGCACGAGCGTCAACGAACCCGTTCGGTCCGAGCCGGCCGCGGTCGTAGCAGCCTGGACCGGCAAACCGGCAACCGGCAACCGGCACTGGCAGAACCCCCGTCCCACACCCCGCACCGACACCCCCACCGCACACCGCCAAGATCAAACTCCCCACTCACATCCGAAGCGCCACTCGGGGCGGATTCCGGCCATCGGTGGCCGGTTTCGGCGCGAAGTTCTGCCGCGGCTCAGTCGTCCGTCACGCTCTTGAGTGCATTGAGGGCGCTGAGGGCCATGCTGTGTTTGGTCTTCGCAACCTCGAGTTTGGCGCTGATCTCGTCGACGTCGGCCTGTGCCTGGGAGACCGCGGCCTCCGTGCGCTGGCGTGCGAAACCGGCGTGTTCGGCCACGGGGCTCGTGAGGGTGTCGACGGTCTTGTCGGCCGTCTGCAGCAACTTCAGCTTGGTGTTCGCGCTGGCCAGATCGGCTTCGAGGTCGTCAACCTCGGCCTGCGTCTTGGAAACGGCGGCCTGGGCTTTGCTCAGTGCACTACTGGTGATTCCCACGCACCGATTGTCTCACCGCGCGCTCAGGTGCCCGGGCGTAGGCTCATCGGACCGTAGACCACGCGCTGCTCCTCCAGCAGGGTCACGTCCTCCACACCATCGGCCAGCAGGTCCTGCCAGACCTCGCCCACCCAGGTCTCGGCATCAGCCTGGGTGGGGAAGGTCACGGACTGCGCGCCTGTGGAGTAGCGCCAGTGGTAGGTCATGGCCGGGTCTCCGGCGACCGGGTCAGCGCCGGATCCCGGAAGGCGACATCGCCGACCGCGTCGTCGATGGCCCGCATGACCTCCTCATCCAGCCTGACGCCGGAAGCCTTCACGTTGTCGAGCACCTGCTCGGGCCGGGTGGCGCCGATGATCGCCGCACTCACATTCGGGTTCTGCAACACCCAGGCGAGTGCCAGTTGCGGCATGGTCAAGCCGTTGTCGGCGGCGATCGGCTGTAGCCGTTGCACCGCGGTCAGGATCTCGTCGCTCATCAGGCGCTTGATGAAGTTCGACCCGTGTGGGTCGGTCGCCCGGGAACCCGCGGGCGGAGGCTGTCCCGGCTGGTACTTCCCGCTGAGCACCCCCTGCGCCACCGGGGACCACACGATCTGCCCGATCCCGTACGACTCACAGGTGGGCACCACATCGGCTTCGATGACCCGGTACAGCATGCTGTACTGCGGCTGGTTGGAGATGATCCGGTCGAAGCCCATCTGCTCGGCCACCTCGACGGCCGCCTGGATCTCCTCGGCCCGCCACTCGGAGACCCCGATGTAGAGGACCTTGCCGGAACGCACGAGGTCGTCGAAGGCGCGCAGCGTCTCCTCGAGCGGGGTCTCGATAGTCGAAGCGATGCGCCTGGTACAGGTCGAGGTAGTCCACGCCCAGCCGCCGCAGGGAGCCGTTGCAGGACTCCATGATGTGCTTGCGAGACAGGCCGCGGTCGTTCTTCCCGGGTCCGGTCGGCCAGTAGACCTTGGTGAAGATCTCCAGCCCTTCCCGCCGCTGGCCCTTGAGGGCCCGGCCGAGCACCTCCTCGGCCTTGGTCCCGGCGTAGATGTCGGCGGTGTCGAAAGTGGTGATCCCGGCGTCCAGCGCGGCCTGGACGCAGGCGATCGCGGTGTCCTCAGCCACCTGGCCGGCGTGCGTGATCCAGTTCCCGAAGGCCATCTCGCTGACCATCAGACCGCTGGTTCCGAGGTACCGGTGTTCCATGTGGGGTGTCCTTTCCCGCCGTCGGCCGGGTGACTTCGCTACTTCGTTTTCGGCTCGACCGGGCGGCCACCGGCCTTGACCTTGGGCGGGGGCAGTCGCAGCCGCCGGATCTGCAGCGCACGCATCGCGCCGTAGAACGTGGTGCCCTTGCGTTCGGCCGGGTCCGGGAACTCCTTCTTCAACTTGCCCTGCATGCGTACCAGCAGCACGGCCATGTCGACGACCAGCAGGGCCAGCATGAGGAACCAGACGAACGATACGACCACCTGGATCTGCGGGTTGCGGAACAGCCCGACGACCAGCACCACCACAGCCAGCGGGATGAAGAACTCCGCCAGGGTGCGGCGGCCGTCGACGTAGTCGCGGACGTACCGGCGGACCGGTCCGGCGTCGCGGGCCGGCAGCGCCCGCTCGTCCCCGGCGACCAGCGCCTCCCGGGCGACCATGCGCTCCTGCCGGGCCTGATCGCGTTCCAGCTTGCGGCGTGCTTTGGGATCCGACGGGCCCTTCAGGGCCTGCTTCCGAGCGGCCTCGGCCTCTTTCCGGGTGGGAGTCGGCCGACCCTTGCCGGCCTGCGCCGGGTCGACGGCGGGATCGCCGGGGGCAGCGGACACCTCGAGGGTCTCCTCGTCGGCCTTCTTGCCCAATCCGAACATGCAAGCCACTGTACGACGGATGCGCGCTTGTGGCCTTACCCCCTAGGCTGGCCGCAGGTGCATGTGAGGGAAGGGAAAACCCGATGGGGATGTGGCAGCGCTTCACCTTGATCTTCAAGTCCAAGGCGAACAAGGCCCTGGACCGGGCCGAGGATCCGCGCGAGACCCTGGACTACTCCTACGAGAAGCAACTGGAGTTGCTGCAGAAGGTCCGGCGCGGGGTCGCCGACGTCGCAACCTCCCGCAAGCGGCTGGAACTGCAGATCGGGCAGCTCGACCAGCAGTCGGCCAAGCTGGAGGCGCAGGCGAAGGCCGCGCTGGCCGGCGGCCGTGAGGATCTGGCCCGCGAGGCCTTGACCCGGCGCAGCGGCTTGACCAGCCAGCTCGACGACCTGCACGTACAACTTGCCACCCTGCAGGACCAGGAGGAGAAGCTCACGCAGGCCTCCCAGCGGCTGCAGGCCAAGGTCGAGGCGTTCCGCACGAAGAAGGAGACCATCAAGGCCACCTACTCCGCGGCGGAGGCCCAGACGAAGATCAACGAGGCGTTCTCGGGCATCTCGGAGGAACTCGGCGATGTCGGGCATGGCCATCCAGCGGGCCGAGGACAAGACCCAGTCGATGCAGGCACGCGCCGGCGCGATCGACGAGTTGATGGCCTCGGGGGCGCTGGAGGACGCAACCGGAACCAGCAAGGACTCCATAACCGCCGAACTCGAGCGGATGGCCAGCACCAGCGAGGTCGAGGACACCCTGGCCCAGATGAAGGCCGAACTGTCCGGCGGTGCGACTGCGCCAGCCGTCGAGGCACCTGCCGCGCCAGCCGTCGAGGCGGGCGAAGCACAGGCAGCAGCCCCGCAGCCCAAGCCGGCGGCGGACGAGAGCTGAGGAGGCCACGATGATCGTGCGGATCATGGGCGAGGGCCAGTACGAGGTGACGGATGAGGCGCTGGAGCGGCTCAACGAACTCGATGACGCACTCGAGGCGGCGCTGGACGGACGATGAGGCATTCCGGCCGACCCTGGCGGCGCTGCTCGACAGCGTCCGCAACAGCGGCAGCCGGCTGGCCGACGATGAACTCCTGACCTCCGACGTGGTGCTGCCGGCGGCTGAGGCCACGGTCGCGGAGGTGCGGGCGCTGCTCACCGATGAGGGTCTGATCCCGGACTGATTCCGCCGACGGCGTATTGCTGGGAATTGGGGGAGTCCGGGCCTGCGTGGGACACTGTCAGCATGAAGTCCCGCTACGCCTCCGACAAGGGTCTCACCGCCCGGATGACGGGCACGATGTTCCTGCTGGGCCTGTTGTACGTCGTGTTCATCGGTGTTCTGATCGCCATCGGCCTCAACGCCGCGTTCGTGCTGATCCTGGCGGTGGGCCTGCTGTTCGCACAGTGGTACTTCTCCGACACCATCGCACTGCACTCCATGGGCGCACGCGAAGTGAGCCCCGAGCAGGCACCCATGCTGCATGGGATCATCGATCGGCTGTGTGCCATGGCGGAGATGCCCAAACCGAGGGTTGCGATCTCCGATGTCGACATGCCGAATGCCTTCGCCACCGGCCGCACTCCCAACCGCGCCGTGGTGTGCGTGACCACGGGTCTCCTGCGCCGGCTCGACGAGGACGAGCTCGAAGCAGTGCTCTCCCACGAGCTGTCCCACGTCGCCCACCGGGATGTGCTGGTCATGACCATCGCCTCCGTCGCCGGGGTGGCTGCCGGCTTCCTCACACGCATGGCGCTGTGGGGAGGGTTGGGCAACCGCCGGGACCAGAACACCGCCCTCGTCGGGCTGGCGGTGCTCGTAGTGTCCGTGCTGGTGTACGCCGTGAGCTTCCTGTTGACCCGGATGTTGTCGCGCTACCGCGAGTTGAGCGCGGACCGCAGCGGCGCGCTGCTGACCGGCCGCCCCACGGCCTTGGCCAGTGCCCTGCAGAAGGTGACCGGCGACATGGCGGCGATCCCGACCCGCGACCTGCGCCAGGCGGAGGCGTTCAACGCCTTCTACTTCGCACCTGCGCTGGCCGGCGGCAAGAGCCTGGCATCGCTGTTCGCGACCCACCCGCCGCTGGAGCAGCGGCTGGAGCAGCTGGCGAAGATCTCCACCCAGTTGGGATCCTGATGGGGCTCTTCGACTCGATCATGGGTCGCAGCAAGCCTCCGCGGCCCAACCTCGACCAGTTGTTCGGCATCCCGTCGGCGGCCATCACACTCGAGGCCAGTCTGGGGGTGACCCCGACGGGTCAGGGATCGGTGGCGTTCCGGGCGCCGGAGGGCAAAGCCTTCGCCGATGTGGTCGGTGAGGTGGAGCAGTTGCTCACAGCCACGTCGAACCCGGACCTGCGGGTGACTCAGGACAGTTTCGGATACACCTGGCTGACCATCCACGCCGAGGACATCACAGACCTGGTCAACGACCTGCACGCAGTCAACGTCTCGATCCAGGACGCCGGGTTCGGGCCGCAGTTGCTGTGCTCCCTGGTGGGGTTCCAGCGCGACGAACAGACGTTCGCCCTGGTCTATCTCTACAAGCGCGGCACGTTCTATCCGTTCGCACCGGTGGCTGAGCCGCGGCGGGACACCATCCTGGAGCTGCAATTGCGGGATCTGCTCGCGGACGATCTGGCCGTCGAGTCCGACATGACCCGGTGGTTCCCCGTGTGGGGTGCCCCGGGGTTGTGAGGGGGCCGGACTCAGTCGGCGGGAGTGGCTCCGACACCCGGTAGGGCCAGCATCCGGTCCAGTGCCACCCGCGCCCAATGAGCGGTCTGGGGGTCCACGACGATGCGGTTGACGATCCGGTCCTCGACCAGGCTCTCCAGGGCCCAGACCAGGTGCGGCAGGTCGATGCGGTTCATCGTCGAGCAGTAGCAGACCGTCCGGTCGAGGAACATGATCTGCTTGTCCGGGTGCGCGGCGGCCAGGCGGCGGACCAGATTCAGCTCCGTGCCGATCGCCCAGGAGCTGCCGGGCTCGGCGGCCTCGAGAGCCTTGACGATGTACTCGGTCGAGCCCACGTAGTCGGCCTTGAGCACCACGTCGTGCCGACACTCAGGGTGAACCAGAACGTTAACCTTGGGGACTTTTGCCCGGATTTCGTCGACACTCTCCGCGGTGAACCGGCCATGCACACTGCAGTGACCGCGCCAGAGGATCATCCGGGCGTCCCGGAGCTGCTGCGGCGTCAACCCGCCGCCCGGTTTGTGCGGGTCGAACACGACACAGTCGTCGAGGGTCATGCCCAGATCCAGCACTGCGGTATTGCGGCCGAGGTGCTGGTCGGGGAGGAACAGCACCTTCTCGCCGTGCTGGAACGCCCAGGCAAGGGACTTGGCGGCGTTGCTGGAGGTACAGATGGTGCCGCCGTGCTCGCCGGTGAAGGCCTTGATCGCCGCTGTGGAGTTCATGTAGGTGACCGGCACCGTCACATCCGCCACGCCAGCCGTCTCCAACGCCCGCCAGGCGGCCTGCACCTGGTCGGCCGCGGCCATGTCGGCCATCGAGCACCCCGCGGCCATGTCCGGCAGCACCACGATCTGGTCGTCCGTGGTGAGGATGTCCGCGCTCTCGGCCATGAAGTGGACTCCGCAGAACACGATGAACTCGCTCTCGGGCCGGGCCGCGGCCTTCTGCGCCAGTTTGAAGGAGTCGCCGGTCACATCGGCGAACTCGATGACCTCGTCCCGCTGGTAGTGATGGCCGAGGATGAACGCCCGCTGGCCCAGCGCCTGCTTGGCGGCGCGGGCACGCTCCACCAGCCCCGGGTCGCTGGGGGCCGGCAGGTCGCCCGGGCAGTCCACACCGCGCTCGCTATCGGTGTCGACGCCTTGTCCCAGCAGCAGCAGCAGGGGGGAGGGGTCAGGCTCGGTGAAGGTATTCGCCACGGGCCAATGGTGTCACGGCCTGCGCAACGGAGGCCAGATCCCTTTGCCGCAGGCGAACAGTCCCAGCGTTAAGGGCTGCCTTACCGGATGTGTGGCACTATGGGAATAGCCCGGGGGAGCGCCACGTTGACCCGGGCGAACCCCTTCGAAAGGAATCGGTTGATGAGCACTGAGACGACCACATCGGAATCCACGACCACCACGGGCGTGACGCTGACCGATGCCGCGTCCAGCAAGGTGTCGGCGCTGCTCGCGCAGGAGGGTCGCGACGACCTGGCGCTGCGGATCGCGGTACAGCCCGGTGGCTGCTCCGGCCTGCGCTACCAGCTGTTCTTCGACGAGCGGTCCCTGGACGGGGACACCCGCCTCGACTTCAACGGTGTGACCGTGGTCGTGGACCGGATGAGCACCCCCTACCTCGGCGGCGCGACCATCGACTTCGTCGACCAGATCGACAAGCAGGGCTTCACGATCGACAACCCGAACGCGACCGGTTCCTGCGCCTGCGGCGACTCCTTCCACTGAGCCGCCGGTGGTCAACGAGAAGCGGGAGTTGGTCGGCTTCTCCAGGACCATCGATGCTGACGACATGCTCGCCGGTTACCGGCGGGGCATGTTCGCGATGTCCCACTGGGGGCTGCTCTACCAATGGTGGTCGCCGGATCCCCGCGGCGTCCTGCCGCTGGACAATCTGAAGGTGACCCGCAGCCTGCGTAAGAGCGCGCGACGCTACACGGTCACCTTCGACACCGCTTTCGACGAGGTGCTGGCCCGCTGCGCCGACCCCGCCAGGTTCGGGGGCTGGATCGACCCCGGGTTGGAGAAGAGCTATCGGGATCTCCACCAGCGGGGTTACGCGCACAGCGTCGAGGCCCGCGATGCCACCGGCGAGGTGGTCGGGGGACTGTTCGGTGTCTGCATCGGCGGTTTCTTCTCCGGCGAGTCGATGTTCCACGCAGCCACCGACGCCTCCAAGGTGGCGCTCATGGGGCTCGTCGAGCGACTGCAGCGGGCACAACAACCCATCCTGCTCGACACCCAGTGGCGCACCGAGCACCTGACGTCGCTGGGCGTGATCGACGTCCGGCGCAAGGAGTATCTGCGCCGGCTGGCCGCGGTGGTCAACCGCCCGAATGCGCTCTGACCAGGAATCGCCAGTAGCCGGGCTCCTCGGAGACCTCCAGCAGATCGGCCGCGCGCAGCCGGCACCACGCCGGCACGTCGGTGAGGCTCACCGGATCGTCGGACAGCAACGCGATCACGCCGCCGGCGGCTGCCGCCCTGGCCAACTCGACCACGGGATAGGGGCATCTGGTCCCGCGGGCGTCGACGGTGCGTACGGACATCACAACCCCTGCGTGCCGGTCTGTGCCCGGAGCTCGTCGACGACCTCGACCAGGGCGTCGACGAAACGGTCGACGTCGCCGTCCGAGAGCCCCGGCGGCAACCCGATCCGCAGGTTCCCGCCGGTGAGCCCCCCGATGGCCGCCAGGACGTGACTCGGTTGCCCGCTGCGGGACGCACAGGCCGATCCGCTGCCGACGGCGAACCCGCGCGCGTCCAGTGCGGTCTGCATCGCTTCGGCGTCGACGTAGAGGACCGAGATGCTCAGAACCTGCGGGAGGTCCAGGGGGGTGCCGCCGCGCACCTCGACCCCGTCGACCTCGGCCCGCACCCTGCTGGCGATCCGCTCGATCTGGGCCCGCACCAGTGGCTCGTCCGTGCGTCCGGCAGCAGCCCAGCTCTCGGCGGTGAGACCGGCGGTGACCGCAGCCGGAACGTTCTCGAACGGCTCGCGGGATCGTTGTGACCCCGTGCTCACCACGGCCACTGCGCCGGCCACACCGCCCCAGGCCCGGGGGTCGAGCACGAGTTGGGTCCATCCGGACGGAAGATCGGCCCACCCGAAGGCACCGGAGGCGTCCAGCACGAGCCCAGAACCCGTTTCCCGGGCCCAGCGGTGCAGGTCGATCTGCCGGGTTCCGATCTCCTGGTTCGCGACGCAGGTGACCAGCACCGCGGGCACGGGCAGGTCGGCCAGCGATCGCGGGTCGATCCGGCCGTCGGAGTCCACGTCGAGGAGTTCCGGGCGCAGGCCCGCCGCCGCACCGACCCGGGTGACGGCGTCCTGCATCACGATCGGGTCGACCCGGGAGGTGGCCACTGCCACCGGCGACCGGCCGGCCGCCGCTGCGAGAACGGCCGAACCCAGCGCTGCGGGCAGATCGGGGGTGAACCAGGCCGATCGTCCGGCCAGCAGGCGGACCATGGTCGCCGCGCTCTGATCGAGCAGCGCGCGGGCCACCTTCGCCTCGTGGTAGCCGCCGCTGGGACTGGCCCAGGCGCGTCGTTGCGCGGTGCTCTGCCATGCATTCGCTTGATCACTTACCGGGCGCATAACTGCGCAATCCAGCACGAAACGCGACATGACGAGAAGGTACCGCCCCTCGCGCCCAAACTGTCGGGACAGTTGCGCTAGTGTCTCGTGAAGAAACCTTGCACGATTCTTACGTGTGGCGGATGGCTGGGAAGGGCTCGATGACTCGAAACACAGCAGGAGGGCGTCGCCGGCAAATAGCCGTCGTGGCGCTGGGCAGTGCCGCAGCACTGCTGCTGGCGGGGTGTTCGCAGAGCACCGTGGACGACTGGAAGCGTGTCGGATACCCGGCGCCGGCCACTGAAGAGGGTCCGACCATGCTGAGCCTGTGGCAGGGCTCGTGGGCCGCTGCCATGGCGGTGGCCGTCCTGGTCTGGGGCTTGATCTTCTGGTCGATCATCGTCTACCGCCGTCGGCACGACTCCGAGATGCCCGACCAGGTCCGGTACAACCTCCCGATGGAGATCATGTACACGATCATCCCGTTGATCATGATCGGTGGACTGTTCTTCTTCACCGCCCGGGACCAGATCGAGCTCACCGCGGTCGAGAACGACCAGGATCTGACGGTGGGGGTGGTCGGCTTCCGCTGGTCGTGGACGTTCAACTACGTCGACCAGAACACCTACGAGGTCGGCACCCCCGAAGACGACCCGGTGCTCTACCTGCCGGTCGACCAGAAGGTCAAGTTCGAGCTCACCTCACCGGATGTGATCCACTCGTTCTGGGTGCCGGCGTTCCTCTTCAAGATGGATGTCATCCCGGGCCGCACGAACCAGTTCGAAGTGACCCCCAACAAGGAGGGGACCTTCCTCGGCAAGTGCGCGGAGTTGTGTGGCGTGGACCATTCACGCATGCTGTTCACGGTGAAGGTGGTCAGCCAGGCGGAGTTCGACGCGCACATGCAGGAACTGCGGGCGAAGGGCCAGTTCGGCCAGTTGACCAGCGGTAGGACGACCGAAGCGGCACAAGGAGTCTGACGTGGCAATTCTTGACAAACCCACTGAGCCGTCGGCCGACCTGGTCCACGACAAGCAGGCCCGCAAGGCCCATCGCCGTCAGGGGTGGGGCCAGACGGTCGTCAACTGGATCACCTCCACCGACCACAAGATCATCGGTCAGTTGTACCTGATCCAGTCGTTCGTCTTCTTCCTCATCGCGGGGCTACTCGCGCTGGCGATCCGCGGTGAACTGGCCCAGCCCGGCATGCAGATGATGTCGAACGCGCAGTACAACCAGGCGTTCACGATGCACGGCACGATCATGCTGTTCCTGTTCGCGACGCCGCTGTTCGTCGGGTTCGGAAACGTGATCATGCCGCTGCAGATCGGTGCGCCCGATGTGGCGTTCCCGCGGTTGAACATGTTCTCCTTCTGGCTGTTCTTCTTCGGCGGCCTCACGGCTGCGCTGAGTTTCCTCGTCCCGAGCGGCGCCGCGGACTTCGGCTGGTTCGCCTACGCGCCCCTGCAGAGCGAGATCTACACCCCGTCGGCCGGTGCCGACATGTGGTTCCTGGGCCTGGCCATGGGTGGTCTGGGCACGATCCTGGGTGCGGTCAACTTCCTCACGACCATCTACACGATGCGGGCGCCGGGCATGACGATGTTCCGGATGCCCATCTTCACCTGGACCGTGCTGAGCACCTCGGTGCTGGTGCTGATGGTGTTCCCGGTGCTGGCTGCCGCGTTGCTGGTCGGCTTCATCGACCGCGAGTTCGGCACCGTGGTGTTCGCCCCGGAGAACGGGGGAGCGATCCTCTGGCAGCACCTGTTCTGGTTCTTCGGCCACCCTGAGGTCTATGTGCTGGCGCTGCCGTTCTTCGGCGTCGTCAGCGAGATCCTGCCGGTGTTCAGCCGCAAGCCGATCTTCGGCTACAAGGGCCTGGTCTTCGCCACCCTGGCGATCGCCGGTCTGTCCATGGCGGTGTGGGCGCACCACATGTACGTGACCGGGGCCGTGCTGTTGCCGTTCTTCGCGTTCATGACGATGCTGATCGCGGTCCCGACCGGGGTGAAGTTCTTCAACTGGGTGGGCACCATGTGGGGTGGCTCGATCACCTTCGAAACCCCGATGCTGTGGACCCTGGGCTTCTTGATCACGTTCCTGTTCGGCGGGGTCACCGGCATCATGCTCGCCAGCCCGCCGCTGGACTTCCAGTTGTCCGACAGCTACTTCGTGGTCGCGCACTTCCACTACACCGTGTTCGGAACGGTCGTCTTCGTGATGTTCGCCGGGTTCTACTTCTGGTGGCCGAAGATGACCGGCAAGATGCTCGACGAGCGGCTCGGCAAGATCCACTTCTGGCTGCTCTTCTGGGGCTTCCAGATCACCTTCCTCGTGCAGCACTGGCTCGGGACGCAGGGCATGCCCCGCCGGTACGCCGACTACCTCCCGGATGAGGGCTTCACACTGCTGAACCAGATCTCCTCGTTCGGAGCCCTGATCCTGGGCGTCTCGACCCTGTTCTTCCTCTACAACGTCTACAAGACCTGGCGGTTCGCGCCGAACGTCACGGTGGACGACCCGTGGGGCTGGGGTGCTTCGCTGGAATGGGCGACCAGTTGCCCGCCGCCGCGGCACAACTTCGTGTCGTTGCCCCCCATCCGCTCGGAGCGGCCGGCGTTCGACCTGCACCACCCGGAGGTGGAAGGCCTGCTGTCGCAGACCGTCGTCGACGGCCTGGTCGGCGCCGGCGACGCCAAGAAGGGAGTCGAGCAGTGAAGTACGCGGGTATTCTGTTCGGGCTGGGGACGGTCTTCTTCGCCGTCGTGACGGTCGTCTACGGTGTCTGGTCACGGGACTGGTTCGGCACCACCGCCTTGGCGTTCACCGGCATGATGACGCTTCTGATCGCCTTCTACACGCTGTACACGGCCAAGCGCCTGGACAACCGTCCCGAGGACGACATGCTTGCCAACCAGGAAGAGGCGGACCCCGACTACGGGTTCTTCAGCCCGCACTCCTGGTGGCCGCTGCCCATGGGCTTCAGCGCCATGGTGATCGCATTGGGCCTGATCTTCGCCAGTTGGATGATCATCGCCGGTGTCGTCTTCCTCATGATGAGCACCATCGGTCTGGTCTTCGAGTACTACCGCGGGGATTTCGCCCACTAGTAGCTCTTGCGAAAGGGCCCCGGTCGGATTCGGCCGGGGCCCTTTCCATGCGGCATTTGTCCTGTTGCGGGCTGTCCCGCGTGACGTGGCTCACGCTGTTGAGCGCATGTGGGAGGTTTAGAACCCCCCGAAGAAGTGGCACACTGGTTGTGACGGCGTGTTGGCCCCCCGCCCCGCCGCATATGCGTAAGTATCGACGCAAGGATCACTGTGAGGTTTGTTTGATGACAAGTGCTAAGCGGAACATCGCCATCGCCGGTGCGGCAGCCACGGCGCTGCTGGCAGCGGGCTGCGGACCGACGTTGATCGCGCGTAGCCAGACACCGGAGCAGTCCTCGGTCGCGATGCAGATCCTGCCCGGTGTGGACAAGAAGGCCCCGGTGAACCAGCCGATCGTGGTGGTGGCTGAGGACGGCTCCCTGGCTGACGTCACCGTGAAGGGCCCTAAGGGGCTCATGAAGGGGTCTTACAACCCCGAACGCAGCACCTGGACCTCTGCGGCCAAGACGCTGGATTTCGGCGCCAAATACGTCGTTGAGGCGACTGCGACCAACGACTCCGGTACCCCCACGACGGTCGACCGGACGATCAAGACCGTCAACCCGCAGACGCTGGTGTCCATCAGTTCCGTCAGCGTGGCTGACGACGTGACTGTCGGCGTGGGTATGCCCGTACGGGTCACCTTCAGTGCGCCGGTCAAGAACAAGAAGGCCGTGGAGGAACAGTTGGAGGTCCGCACTTCCGTGCCCGTGACGGGCGCGTGGAGCTGGGAGTCCGACGAGGTCGTCGTGTTCCGGCCCAAGAAGTACTGGCCGGCCAACACCACGATCGAGGTGTCGATGCCGCTGAAGGGCGTCAAGACCGGACCTGGTGCCTATGGTGAGGCCAACCAGGAGATCTCGTACAAGACCGGCAACTCGATGGTGTCGGTCTACAACGCCTACAACCACACGTTCACGGTCAAGAAGAACGGCAAGGTGATCAAGAAGTTCCCGGCGACCAGCGGCAAGCCCGGGTTCGACACCCGGGAGGGGATCAAGGTCATCTCCGAGAAGCTCGACTTCGTGGTGATGGATGCCGCCACCGGTGGTACCTCCGAGAACGACCCCGAGTACTACCGCCTCGACGTGAACTGGGCGATGCGGATCACCAACTCCGGTGAGTTCGTGCACGCTGCCCCGTGGTCGGTCGGATCCCAGGGCTACGCCAACGTGAGCCACGGCTGCATCGGCACTGTCAGACGGCAACGCCTACTGGCTGTTCCAGAACTCCCGGGTCGGCGATGTGGTGGACGTGCGCAACACCGGACGCCCGCAGGACCTGGGTAACGGGATCACCGAGTGGAACGTGTCCTGGAAGGACTGGTTGAAGCGCTCCAAGACCGGTGTCGAGCAGACCGAGAGCCTGTCGACACCGTCCGCCTGACACACATGCAGCAGCCCCGGCACACACAGCGCCGGGGCTGCTGCGTGTCCGGTTCCCTCACCGGACGCTTCTGAGCGGGCGCGCGGGGTTGCCGACGGCGACGATTCCTTCCGGCAGGTCCCGGGTGACCACACTGCCGGCGCCCACGACGCTGTCCTGGCCGATGGTGACCCCCGGGAGCACAATGACCCCGGCCCCGAGCCACACGTTGTCCCCGATGGTCACCGGCTCACCCGATTCCCACCCGGCTCGGCGCAGGGAAGGGTCCAGCGGATGGGTGGCGCTGAGGATCTGCACTCGCGGGGCGATCTGGCAGTGTGCCCCGATCCGGATGGTTGCCACGTCGAGAATCACGGTGTCGTAGTTGATGAAGGTGCCCTCGCCGATGTGGATGTACTGGCCGTAGTCGCAGCGCAGTGGCGGTCGGATGACGACGCCCTCGCCGCAACTGCCCAGGAGTTCCTCCAACAGAGTCCGCCGGAGCCCGGCCTGATCCGCGGTGGTGGCATTGAAGCGGTGGACCAGCGCCTGCGCGCGCTGGTAGTCAGCTTCGAGGTCGGGATCGTCGGCGTGGTACAACTCACCGGCACGCATGCGATCGCGCATCTGCGACATGCGCCGAGCCTGCCACAGTCGGACCACGGCACGGGGTTCAGGAGGTACGTCGGAGGTGAGCGGGACTCGCCGGCCGCATGCCGCCTGGCGGGGAGGTGGTCGTGGTTGGCGCCCGGTGGCCACGCCGCGGGGCCGTGATCCTCCCGGGGCACCCGGCGCTACCGGTGAGTGATACGCACACCCGTGAGTCGAAATCACGCCGATTCTGACTCACGGGTGTGCTTATCACTCACGCCTGTGGATTCCGCGGTGAGCGACCGGCAGATCCGGGCAGCCAGGTCGGCGCGGCCACCCCGGTCGCTGCTCCCCGAACCGCGGGCTACCCAGCGGAACCGCTGACATCCCAAGCCCCACAAGGAGTGGCCGGTGGCAGGGACTGCCGCTCGGTCGACACACGAAACGGCCCCACTCCCGGTCAAGGGGAGCGGGGCCGTTTCGGCGTTCTGGCTACTTGTCGCCTTCTGGGTCGTGCAGTACCGAGCCGTCGTGGGCGGGGACCAGTCGGCGGTCCTCCGCCATGACGGGAGCGGCTTCCTCGACTTCGTGGCGCAGGTGCGCCTCGGCGGCTTCCAACTCCTCAGGGGTGGGAAGCGGGATGTTGTCGGTGTAGTAGAAGCCGGACAACTTGGCACGAAGGCGTTCCTTGCGGGCAGCCGGGTGCTTGACGCCGTTCTCATCGACCTCTTCGGGCATCGGCAGCGGTGTCCGATCGGGCTTCGAGACCAGCACGGCCTTCTCCTCATCGGAGATGGGCGCGTGGATCTCGAGGAACTCACCGTGCGGCAGGCGCAGGATGTTGCCCGTCTCCATGCCGTGGAGCAGCTTGTTGCGGTCCCGGCGTTGCAGACCCAGGCAGATGCGTTTGGTGGCGATGAACACCAGTGGCGGCACCACGAAGATCGCGATCCGCAGGAACCAGGTGATGCCGTTGATCGACAGATCGAAGAACTTGGCGATCAAGTCGTTGCCGCCGCCGACCCACAGCAGGATGTAGAACGACAGAGCCATGGTGCCCAGCGCGGTGCGGACCGGAGCGTTGCGGGGACGGTCCAGCAAGTGGTGCTCGGACTTGTCGCCGGTGGCCCACTGCTCGATCCACGGATACAGGCCCATCACCGTGAAGATGATGCCCGGGACGATGGCAGCTGGGACGAGGATGTTCCAACTGATCGTGTAGCCGAAGATCACCCATTCCACGTTGGGCATCATCCGCAGGGCGCCCTCGAGCCAACCGATGTACCAGTCGGGCTGCGACCCCGCGGTCACCTGATCAGGTGTGTACGGGCCGTAGAGCCAGATGGGGTTGATCGTGACCAATCCGGAGATCAGGGTGATGATGCCGAAGACCACGAAGAAGAAGCCGCCGGCCTTCGCCATGTAGATCGGCAGGATCCGGTACCCCACGACGTTGTCGTTGGTGCGGCCCGGGCCGGGGAACTGCGTGTGCTTCTGGTACCAGACCATGATCAGGTGCGCGGTCAGCAGTGCGAGGATCAGACCCGGGACCACCAGGATGTGCACCGCGTACAGACGGCTGATGAAGTCCGTGCCGGGGAACTCCCCGCCGAAGACGAAGAAACTCAGGTAGGTGCCGATCAGCGGGATCGAGAGCATGATGCCCTGGGCGATCCGCAGGCCGGTGCCGGACAGCAGGTCGTCGGGCAGGGAGTAGCCTGCGAAACCGGCCAGCAGTGCCATCGTGAGCAGCCCGACGCCGATCACCCAGTTCATCTCGCGGGGCTTGCGGAAGGCACCGGTGAAGAACACCCGGCACAGGTGCACCGAGATGGCAGCGATGAAGAACAGTGCGGACCAGTGGTGGATCTGCCGCATGAGCAGGCCACCGCGGATGTCGAAGGAGATGTCCAGCGTGGAGGCGTACGCCTCGGACATCTGCACGCCCTTCAGCGGCACGTACGAGCCGTTGTAGGCGATCTCGATCATGGATGGCTTGAAGAACAGGGTCAGGTACACCCCGGACAGCATCACCACGATGAAGCTGTACAGCGCGATCTCTCCGAGCATGAAGGACCAGTGCTCGGGGAAGACCTTGCCCATGTTGCGTTTGAGGAAGTTGCTGGACGCCAGTCGGTCGTCGACCCAGCCCACCGTCTTGCCTGCCGTTTTCACCGTCGCGCTCATGCGTCGCCACGCTCCCAGAAGCTCGGACCCACAGGTTCTGCGAAGCCGTCCACGGCGACGAGGTAACCCTCAGGATCGATCGTTATCGGTAGTTGCGGTAACCGGCGCGCCGCAGGCCCGAAAACGACGTTGCCGGCGTCAGCCAGATCGAATGTCGACTGGTGACAGGGACACAACAAATGATGCGTCCGTTGCTGATAGAGCGCAATCGGACAGCCGACGTGCGTGCAGATCTTCGAGAAGGCGAGGATGCCGCCGTAATCCCAGTTGTCGCCCTGTTGGGAGACGATCTCCTGCGGCTCCATGCGCACCAGGATGATTGCCGCCTTGGCGCGGGCGTTGAGGTTGCCCTCCTCCTCCTGGACCTCCGGTAGATCGGCTGGCATCGCCGAGATCAGGCCGCCCATGGCGAGGTCCGAGGGACGCACCGGCCGGCCGGTCGGGTCGATCACGATCCGGGATCCCGCCTTCCAGATCGTCTCCCGCAGTGCGTTCTCCGGCAGCGGACCGAGATCACGCAGCAATACCACCAGGGGGATGGGGAACAGCGCCATCGCGGTCAGCAGGGACCGGCGGATGATCGGCCGTTGGGCGAACCCGGAGTCGGCCGAGTAGTCCTCGAACGCCGCAACGGCGGCTTCGCGCTCCTCCGGTGTGGAGGACAGGGAGTGCCGTAGTTGCACCTCCTCCTTCTCGTTCATCAGCTTCTTGGACCAGTGGATGGCCCCGGCGCCGATGAGGAAGATCGCCAGACCGAAGGTGACGCCCAGCGCGATGTTGCTGGCGTTGACGCTGCCGAAACCCCAGATGTACACCGACTCGTCCACGGGGATCGCCACGAAAGCGACCACGAAGAGGATGGTCATGACTGCCGAGCCGAGGAACATGAGCGCAACCTGGCGCTCGGCACGGCGGGCGGCCTTCGGATCGACGTCGGTGCGCCGAGGCCGGTGCGCGGGCAGGGCCGCAGTCGCAGCCTCGATCGCGGCTTGCTCGTCAGTGGCCGTGGTGGCCGGGAGGTTGTCGTGAGTACTCATCGGACTTTGGCTCCGATCCAGACAGCGGCGGCGATGAGGGCGAGCAGGCCCGCGGTCCATTGGAAGAGGCCTTCCGTGACCGGTCCGAGCCGACCGAGGGAGAGACCGCCGTTGTTGGGCTCCACCTTCAGCGATTCGACGTAGGAGATGAGGTTCTTCTTGTCCTCGGGGGTGATGGTCTCGTTGCTGAAGACCGGCATCTGCTGCGGGCCGGTGACCATGGCCTGCCACATCTGCTCCGGTGTGGCGTCCATGAGGCTGGGGGCGTACTGGCCGTCGGCCAGGGCGCCGCCGCTGCCGGCGAAGCCGTGGCACTGCGTGCAGTTGGTGCGGAAGATCTCCCCACCCTCGGCGATGTTCGCGCCCTCGAGGTTGAGTTCCTCCTCGGTCGGGTTGACCGGGCCCGGGCCCAGGGTGGCGACGTACGCGGCAAGGGCGTCGATCTCGGCCTGGGTGTACAGCACATCCTTGCGCGGAGCCTGGGCCTCCGGGACCGCCAGCGGCATACGCCCGGTGCTGACCTGGAAGTCAACGGCCGCCTGACCGACTCCGATGAGCGTGGGGCCGCCATTGCCGCCGGTGGCGTTGTCCGACGCCACGCCCTGCCCCTCAAGGCCGTGGCAGGAGGAGCAGCCTTCGAGGAACAACTGGCGTCCCAACTGGATCTGCTCGACCGAGCCGACGGCAGCCACCGGCTCCGGGCTGGGGGTGGTTTCGGCATTCACGACGGCGTACCCGGATCCCACCAGGATCAGGGCGCCCCCCATCAGGACTCCCGCGGCGGTGGACCGCCGACGACTGCGCTTCTTCATGGATCCTCGCATCACTTGACCAGGTAGATGGTGGCGAACAGGGCGATCCAGACCACGTCGACGAAGTGCCAGTAGTAGGACACGACGATTGCCGAGGTGGCCTGTTCATGGGTGAACCGCTTGGCGACGTACGTGCGGGCGAGCACGAACAGGAAGGCGATCAGACCGCCGGTGACGTGCAGCCCGTGGAAGCCGGTCGTGAGGTAGAAGACCGATCCGTACGGGGAGGAGGACATGGTCAGGCCCTGGTGGACCAGTTCGGTGTACTCCGTCACCTGACCGCCGATGAAGATCGCGCCCATGATGAACGTGATGATGAACCACTTGCGAAGGGACTTCACGTCCCCGCGCTCGGCGGCGAAGACGCCCATCTGGCAGGTCACGGAACTGAGCACCAGGATGGTCGTGTTCACGGTCGCGAACGGCACGTTCAACAGCGAGGTGTCGACCGCCCAGATCTCCGGGTTCACCGAGCGCAGCGTGAAGTACATCGCGAACAGCGCCGCGAAGAACATCAATTCACTGGCCAGCCAGATGATGGTTCCGATAGCCACGTTGTTCGGCCGGTCGACGTGACCCGCCGGTGCCAACCGGGTTGTCACAGCAGATGCATTAGCCACGGGCCGATTCTGGCAGGTTTACGTGTCCCAAACCGAACGACCCCCCGATTCCGTGGCATTTTTCCCGAATCTGTGCGTCTGACACGGGTCCGATAGGGTCCACAGCCCCTCGAAGAGGGTGCGATTCGGGCAGATCCGGGTTCCGGCGCCCCCGCCTCCGCGACGACCACCTGCCAGCCTTCGGAGTCAGCAGCGGCCGCTCGGCTGCCCGCGCCGCAGGCGCTGCCACTAGCATCGGGCGTGGAGGTGCGAGATGGCGCGCGCGTTGAAGATCATGGTCTACAGCGACAACGTGGACACCCGGCAGGAGATCATGCTCGCCCTGGGGCGCAGACCGTCCCGGGAGCTGCCCGAGGTGGAGTACGTGGAGGTCGCCACCGAACCCATGGTCATCCGGACCGCCGACGCCGGCGGGCTCGACCTGTTCATTCTGGACGGGGAGGCGGCTCCGGCCGGTGGGATGGGCGTGTGCCGGCAGTTGAAGGACGAGTTGTTCAAGGTGCCGCCGATCCTGGTGGTTGTGGCTCGCCCGCAGGACGCCTGGCTGGCGACCTGGTCGAGGGCCGACGCCGTCGTATCCCAGCCGCTGAACCCCATGGAGATGGCGGCTGCCGTGACGGATCTGTTGCGGGCCCGGGTGGCGCTCGACGCCGGTTGAGCCCGGAATCGCCCGGCCGTCTTCCCGGCCGGGGTCACTGGCCCCATAGTCTGCGTGCATGACCGCGTGGCCCCCGATACTCACCGCCCTGCTCGCCCGCAGGCAGTTGCAGCCCGAGCAGACGCAGTGGGCGATGACCGAGATCCTGGAGGATCGGGCGACCCCCGCTCAGATTGCGGCGTTCGCGGTCCTGATGCGGGCCAAGGACGAAACACCTGAGGAGATCGGCGACCTGCTCTCCGTGATGCTCGAGCACGCCACCTCCGTCACGGTGCCCGGACCGGTGCTCGATGTGGTGGGGACCGGCGGCGACCGCGCGCACACGGTCAACGTGTCCACAATGTCCGCCATCGTGGTAGCAGCGGCGGGCGCCAGAGTCGTCAAACACGGCAACCGGGCGGCGTCCTCGCAATCCGGGTCCGCCGACGTTCTGCAGGAGCTCGGCGTGGTGATCGACCTCCCGGCCGAGGCAGTGGGACCGTGCCTGGAGCAGGCGGGGATCGCGTTCTGCTTCGCGCCGGTGTTCCACCCCGCCCTGCGGTTCGCCGGTCAAGCGCGCCGGGATCTTGCGATTCCGACCTTCTTCAACATCCTTGGCCCCTTGGCCAATCCCGCACGGCCGGCCGCGGCCCTGGTCGGCTGTGCTTTCGAACCCATGGCCAAGGTGATGGCCGACGTTCTGCGGGAGCAGGGGGTGCGGGCGTTGGTGGTGCGCGGACTCGACGGCCTGGACGAGATCAGCACCGAAGGACCCACATCGGTCTGGGATGCCACCGGCCCCAGAGTCACGACCACCCAGTTCACCCCGGAATCCTTCGGAGTGGCGCGTTCCCCGTTGTCGGCGCTGCGGGGTGGGGATGCCACCCGAAACGCCGAACTGGCCCGCGAGGTCCTCGGCGGCGGCGGGGGGCCGGTCCGGGACGTGGTCATCGCCAACGCCGCCGCAGCCTGGGCGGCGTGGGCTGCGGTCGGCGACCCGGACCTGGAGCTCTCCGTCCGGATCGCCGACGGCGTGAACCGGGTCACGCGGGCCTTGGACTCCGGTGCCGCAGCCGCACTGCTGGAACGGTGGGTCGAGGTCACCCGGGAGTTGCGGGCCTGAGACCCGGCAGTGGCAGGGTCCAGGACCCTTCGATCCGCACCAGCCGGGCCGACTCGAGCCACCGCATGAGCATCCGGCTCTCGGCGATCAACGCGGATGTTGTGGGCGGGGGAGGCGGCAGCACCTGCTCCGCGCCCAGCACCACGGTCTCCACCACCGCCCGGGCATCGGCGTTGGCCGGGCAGAACGCCGCCGCGGCCATCCGGCCGTGGCGGATGACATGGATGTCCCAGCCTCCGGAACGGCTGCGGGCGGCGACCAACTCCGGGATCTGGCCGAAGGCCCGCAACTGTGTCGCCGACTCGATGCCGTGGCGGGCTGCCTCCAGGCGGTTGCGCCAGGTGGCGGCCTGCTCGAACCGCTGTTGCTCCGACAAGGCAGCCATCCGCTGGCGCAAGGCGCTGTCCACCGGGCCGGGATCGCCGAGCGCTGCGCGCCGGACCTGTGCCACCGACGGCGCGTACTGCTCCGGGGTCAACCGGCCCGAGCAGGGCGCCGGGCACTTGCCGATCTGCCCGAGCACACAATCGGGGGCGCTGATTCCGGGCCGCAGCTTCTGGGTGCAAGCCCGCAACCCCGTCGCCTCCGTGAGGGCGGCGATCGCCTCCTGCGCATCGGAGCGGGAACGGAACGGGCCCAGGTACGCCGAACCGCGGGACTCGTCATCGGCCACCGCCCGCACCACAGACAGCCGCGGAAAGGCCTCGTCGGTCAACTTCAGCCAGACGTTCTTCTCCGGATGCCGGGAACGCCGGTTGTAGGGGGGTTTCCATTCGGCGATCAGGCGTAGTTCCCGCACCCTCGCCTCGAGATCCGTCGCGCAGACGATCGCCGTGACGGAGGCAGCGATGCCGACCATCTCCGTCATCCGGGGGCGTTGCTCCGCGCTGGTGAAGTAGGACCGCACCCGTCGGCGGATATCAGCGGAGACCCCCACGTAGAGCGGGCGGTCGTCGGAGTCCCGGAACGTGTAGACCCCGGCGGCCTCCGGGAGGCGGTCGGCCAGATGCCGCTTGTCCCGGCGCTGATGCGGCACTTTGCGCATCGATGCCGACAACTCCTCCAGGGTCAACACGCCCACGGCGCCGAGCCGCTCGAGCAGCCCGTGCAGCACGTCGACGGTGGCGCGGGCATCATCGAGTGCGCGGTGGGTGGGTGTGACCTCGGCCCGGAAGAAGGCCGCGAGAGTCGCCAGCTTGTGGTTGGCCACCTCGTCGCGACCCAGCGAAGAACGGGCGAGCCGGGCCGTGTCGATCACCTGCGGGTTCGGCCACGCGATCCCGAGCCGCTCGCATGCGGCCCGCAGGAAGCCCGAGTCGTAGGGGGCGTTGTGGGCCACGAAGACACTTCCGGCGAGGAAGTCGAGCAGCAGGGGGACTGCCACGTCCTCGGACGGGGCGGCGGCCACCATGCGACCGGTGATGCCGGTGAGCACGGTGATGAACGGTGGAATCGGTCGCCCGGGATCGACGAACGTCTGGAACTCCCCGAGGACCTCGCCGGCGCGGACCTTGACGGCCCCGATCTCGGTGATCCGCCCGTCGGTGGGGCTGCCACCGGTGGTTTCGAGATCGACGACGCAGAACGTGGTCTCGGCCAGGGCGGTGCCGTCGAAGTCGAGATTCAGCTGGGCTGGACCTCGCGGCAACGGCCAAGGGGCGACGGACACGTTCCCGACGCTAGGAGAAGGTCCTGACATTTCTGGGCAACGCCGCACCGTCGGGAGGCGTTCCGGTGATCATGCCCGGCCCCGTAGGGTGGTCCAGTGGCCATCTCAGTACCCGACGACACGACCCGTTGGCGCTGTTCGCGGTGTGGGAACCTGACCCGGTTCGACGTCGTTCGCAGCACGCGCGCCAAGCAGTTCTGGCACTTCGATCTCGCCGGGGAGGTGATCGTCGAGGAGGAGGACGCCTTGTTCGACGAGATCGAGACGGTCACCTGCCGCTGGTGCGGGGCCACGGACGCCGTCGAGGTCGTTGCGAGGGCAGCCGATGCCTGAGCTGCCCCTGACCGGCGTGAAGGTCATCGACATGACCCGGCTGCTGCCCGGGAACTTCGCCACCGTCATCCTGGTCGAACTCGGCGCCGAGGTCATCAAGGTGGAGGCGCCGGAAGGGGACGGCACCCGGTGGGTGGGCCCGTATCTGGCGTCCGGGGAGTCCGGGGCGTTCGTGCAGTTGAACCGGGGCAAGTCCAGCCGGGTCCTGGACCTCAAGACCGAGGCGGGCTCCCAGGGATTCGCCGAACTCGTCTCGCAGTGCCACGTCCTGGTCGATTCGTTCCGGCCCGGCGTGCTGGATCGCCTCGGCTTCGGGCCTGCCCGGCTCGAGGAGCTGCGGCCCGACCTGGTCCACGTGACCATCGACGCCTACGGTTCCGGTGGTGAGCTCGAGCAGGTGCCGGGGCACGACATCAACGCCCTCGGCTACGGCGGGGTGCTCACTCTGGGTGGTGACCCGCGCACTCCGGGTGTGCAGATGGCCGACGTCGCGGCGGGCCTGCACGCCGCTCTGGCGGTGGTGGCGGGGCTGCGGGTCAGCAGCAGCGGCCGCTTCGTGCGCTCAGAGGTGGCCATGGTCGACGCGGCCATGTCCTTGGCGCAACTGCCGCTCGGCGGCTGGCTGGCGTCCGGGCAGTCTCCCGACACGCCGTGGGATCTGACCGGCAAGTGGGCCTGCTACGAGGTGTACGAGTGTGCTGACGGACTGTGGCTGACAGTCGGTGCGCTGGAGCCGAAGTTCTTCGCGGAGATCCTGGACCGCATCGGCCTGCCCGAGTGGAAGGCCGCCCAGTACGACCCTGCGCAGCAAGGGGATCTCAGGGCGATCCTGCAACGGACCTTCGCCGGCCGGCCACGGGCCGATTGGCTGGCCGAACTGGCGTTCGCGGACACCTGCGTGGGTCCGGCATTGACTCTCGCGCAGGCCATGCAGCACCCCAACCTGCGGGCCCGTCCGGTGCTGCGACCGGTCGAGGCCGCGGACGGCAGCCGCCACGAGGTCTTCGCCGCGCTGCCCTGGCTGGATCCGGGGGAGGAACGGCCGTTGCGGGCGCCTGGCCTGGGTGACGGCTGACCCGTCGGCGCCGTTGCTGTGGACCGTTGAACTGCGGCGGGGGGTCAGGGGTGCTGGTGGTTGGCATCGACGCCCCCGAACCGGCCAGGACCGGCGACTCCCCGTTTGAGTCCGAACCGACGGTTTTGTGGCGCTTCGGATGTGAGCGGGGAGTCTGATCTTGGCGGTGTGCGGTGCGGGGTGTGGTACAGGGGTCCTGCCAGTGCCGGTGGCCGGTCCAGGCTGCTGCGGCCCCGGCCGGCTCGGGTGACCACTCCTCGGTGGGTGCCCGGGGGTCGGACCGGACGGGTTCGTTGACGCTCGTGCAGTTCGATGGCGTTGGTGCAGTTCGTTGACGTTCAGCGGTTCGCCGAACGTCAACGTTCTGCACGAACACTCACCAACACCGGCAGCCCACGCCCCGCGGGTCGCCGACGGTCGCCATCCTGGCGCGGTCCCGCCGCCCGCAACGACTGTTGCGCGGTTGCTGGTGTCGTCCCACGACTGTTGCGCGGTTGCTGGTTTTGGGGGTGCAGAACCGACAACCGTGCAACAGTCGTGGTCCGCGGACCGCAACCGCGCAACACTCGCGGTGATCGGCCGCCGAGCTCGCCCTGCGCCACCTGACTCCCCGTTCGAATCCGGAGCGACGGTTTTGTCAGAGGGTCTCTCTACGGTCGGCACACGACGTGAGGAGACCTCAGATGCTCATTGATTGTGCTCGTTGCACAGCCCGACCAGCCGCATGCGCGGACTGTGTGGTGACAGCTCTACTCGATTCCCCAGCCGATGGTCAGTTGACTGTCGACGAGGTCGCAGCCATGGATGCGCTGGCCGCCTCCGGGCTCGTTGCCCCGTTACGCTTCGTGCGCGCCGTGTGAGGTGGGCCATGCTCCGCGGATCGGGTGCACAATGGTGTCATGGGGACGTATCGGGTCAACCCGGCGCTGGTTGCTGGGATTCTCGTGCGCCCTGCTGCTGTTTCCGGTCTCGGTCGCCCACGCTGACATCGACCAGCAGATCGCCCAGGTGCAGACGCAGTTGGCCGACCTGCAGCAACAGGCCGCCGCTGCCGCCGAGGAGGCCAACGACGCCACCATCGAGTGGCAGGAGGCCCAGCAGGCGGTCACGGACAAGCAGGCCGAACTCGCCGCCACCCAGCAGAGCCTCGCCGCCAGCCAGAACACCCTGAACCAGGTCGTCAGTCAGATCTACCGCAACGGCGGCGTGGATCCGAGTCTGTTGATGTTGGCGACCGAGGCGCCGTCGGACTGGTTGGTCACGCTGGACACCGCCCGGATCATCGCCAGTCAGCAGAACTCGGCCCTCGTGCGCACGGAAGTGGCCGAGCAACAACTGGTGCGGGATGAAGCCGCCCTGGAGAAGGCTGAGAAGAAGGCCGACAGAGCGCGTAACGACATCCTCGACGCCAAGGCGGCGATCGACGCGAAGGTCGCGGAATCGACATCCCTGCTTTCCCAGTTGCAGGTCGAGCAGCAGCAACAACTCGCAGACGAACTGGCCAAGCAACAGCAGCAGCAGCAGAATCAAGCCGATGATGCGGTCGACGCGATCTCGGAGTTGCCTGAGTCCACCACCAAGCCGGTTGTGAAATTCGCCGTCAAGCAGGCGGGCAAAGCGTTCGAAGCGGGTGCCACCGGTCCGGACGCTTTCGACGCCTCCGGTCTGGTGCTGGCGGCGTGGGAGCAGGCCGGGGTGAAACTGCCGCACTCGGTCCAGGGCCAGTACGACAAGACCGAGCGGGTGGACATCACGCAGTTGGCCCCTGGTGACATCGTCTTCCTCTACGGCACCGGCAAGCATGCGGGTGTGTACACCGGCGACGGGTACTTCGTCCACGCGAAGAGCCCCCGGGACGGCGTCGTCTACGAGAAGTTGTTCACCAACGAGTTCATGTCGGAGTTCGCCGGCGCAGGTCGGCCGAAGCCCTAGCCGGTGGAAAGAACCCTCGTCGTCACGAACGACTTCCCACCGCGCGCCGGTGGCATCCAGGCTTTCGTGCATGGCGTCCTGCTGCACCAGGATCCCGAAACGGTCGTGGTGTACGCGCCGGCCTGGAAGCGGGCAGAGCAGTTCGATGCCGAGCAGCCGTTCCCGGTGATCCGGCACCGCACATCTCTGATGTTGCCCGAGCCGATGGTGCTGAACCGCGCGCGCCAGATTGCGGCGGACTACTCGTGCACCCGGGTGCTGTTCGGAGCGGCCGCGCCCCTGGGCCTGATGGCGCCGCGGCTGCGATCCCAGGGGATGGGTCCGATCGTCGCCATGACCCACGGTCACGAGGCGGCCTGGGCCACTACCGTCGGGGCGAAGTCGGTGTTGCGCTCCATCGGCGATTCGGTCGACACAGTCACCTACTTGGGGGAGTACACCCGGCACCGGATCGCATCCGCACTGCGCCCCGCGGCAGCCGCCCGGATGCGCAGGTTGGTGCCCGGGGTCGACGCGGAGACGTTCCACCCGCGGGTTCGGCCCGATGGCCGGGCGCTGCGCGCCGAGCTGGGCCTGGCCGACCGGCCGGTGGTCGTGTGTGTGTCCCGGTTGATGCCGCGCAAGGGTCAGGACACGCTCATCCGGGCACTGCCGCTGATCCAGCGCACGGTCCCGGATGCCGCGCTGCTGATCGTCGGCGGTGGGCCGTACCGCTCGAAACTCGATCAACTGGTGGCCGAAACCGGAGTTGCCGACAGCGTGGTCCTCACCGGCACTGTGCCGTGGGAGGCCCTCCCGTTGCACTACGCGGCGGGTGACGTGTTCGCCATGCCCTGCCGGACCCGCAACCGGGGCTGGGATGTCGAGGGCCTGGGCATCGTGTACCTCGAGGCGGGGGCGGTCGGGCTGCCCGTGATCGCCGGGAACTCCGGCGGCGCACCCGACGCCGTGCTGGACGGTGAGACGGGTTTCGTGGTGGACGGCCGCAATCTGGGCCAGGTGGCGCGGCGGGTCGCCGATCTGTTGGCGGATCCGGCACTGGCCACGGCGATGGGGCAGCGGGGGCGCAGTTGGGTCGAGCAGCAGTGGACCTGGCCGATCGTGTCAGGCCGTCTGACGGACCTGTTGGACGGCATCGACCCCGACGGGGTCGCTGGCGGTGCGGCGCAGTAACCGCCAACCGCCCCACCCGGTGGCGATCAGCAGTAGCAGGAGCCGTACGGACTGGATCGCCAGACCGTTCAACTGGTCGGAGAGCAGCCAGTCGTAGTGCATGGGGTAAAGGATCTGGCCGAGCGCGGCCACCGGCATCAGCAGCACGATGATGGGCCGCATCCGGGTTCCCGGGTCGAGCAAGCAGACGGCCCCGATGGCGGCCACCCACACCAGGTACTGCGGTGACAGGACCCGGGAGGTGACCATCGAGAACAGCACGACGACCAGGCCGATGTCGGCGGGTGCGGCGTGATCGAGGCGCCCGGTGAAGCGCAGTGCCGCCAGAGCGAGCAGACCGGCCACGGCCAGCACGGTCACGGCCAGTGCGACCGTCTGCGTGCCTGCGGCTTCCACCTCCATGGCCCCGTAGCGATAGATGAAGGTGCGATGCCAGCCGAGGTGATGCCCGACCAGGAACAGCCAGGCGGGGACGGACTCCACCTGCAGGCCGCGAGCGCGCTGCTCCGAGGCGAAGGCGCCCGCGCCGTCCATGGTGACCAGCAGGGTGCCGAGGATCGCCACGACCGGTGAGGGCGAATCCGAGCAGGGCCTTGCCGAATCCACGCCGTGGGACGGCCAGCAGCAGCAGCGCCGGCCAGACCTTCAGCAGGGCGCCGACGGCGAGCATCGCGCCGGAGCGCATGGGCCGGGACACTGCCAGCAGACCCAGGACCGCGAACAGCGACGGGATGACGTCGAAGCGGGTCAGCCAGACCGGACCGATGAGCATGCCCGCCGCGACCCAGGCCCAGGGTCCCTCGATGGACCCTCCCCGACCGGTCGCCCGCATCAGGACCACGAAGGTGGCGGTGTCGAACGCCAGCATCAGCAGCACGAGGCCGAGCGTGGGGTCCGGCGGGAACAGGGCCCCGAGCGCGAAGAGTGGTCCCACCAGCGGGGGGTACTGCCACATCTCGTCGCCGATCGGGAACTGGCCGCCCTGCAGGATCTGCGCCCACTGCTCGTACAGCGTCACATCGTTGATGACCAGGGCGCCGCCGAGGTAGGGGATGACCCCGAACGGGATCAGCAGCAGCCACAACCGGGTGAGCCCGAAGACTACGGTCGGCAGCACCCACCATCGGCGCGCCGGTGGCGTGGAACTGCACGTGGGGGACTCCGATCGATCGGTCCGGCGGTGGGCGCCGGGCATCTCGAGTATCTCAGGTCAGACGGTCGGGTCCGACTGCCGCAGCAGGCCGAGTTTCAGCGCGGTCATCAGCGCCTGCGCGCGGTTGCCGGCACCGAGTTTCTCGTAGAGCTTGGAGATGTGGGTCTTGGTCGTGGACTCGCTGATGAACAACCGGCGCGAGATCTGCGCCACGCCGAGGCCGTCCGCCAACAGTTGCAGGACCTCACGCTCGCGCGGGCTCAGTTGTGGGCCGCTGGGGCTCAACTTGCGCTTCATGGCATCGGCGAGGTCCTTGGCGGTGAACGACTGCGGATTGGTTGCCGCGTGCCGGGCGGCGGCAACCACGTCGTCGGACGGGGCGTTCTTCGGCACGAATGCCGAGGCGCCGGCTTCCAGAGCGGCGAACAGTTGCTCGTCGCCGGCGTACATCGTGAGAATGACGATCCCGAGCTGCGGATACCGATCGCGCGAACCTGCTGCGAGTTTCAGGCCGGAGCCGTCCGGGAGTCGCACATCGAGCACCACGACGTCCGGCCGGGTTATCCGCAGCAGCCGCTCGGCATCGGCCACCGATCCGGCTTCACCGACGACCTCGAAGTCGCCATCCCGCTCGAAGGACCGGCGCAGACCTTGCCGAATCAGTTCGTGGTCGTCCACGAGGAGCACCGAGATCGTCATCGGACTACTCCTCCCTGTCGCCAGCGGCCGGTTGCAGGACCAACTCCAGGACGGTGCCTCCACCGTCGCGCGGGTGCCACGCCAATTCTGCGCCAATTCTGTTGGCTCGTTCCTGCATAATGTCCAACCCGAAGCTGTCGTTGCGCGGCGAGTCCATGCCGCAGCCATCATCGGCGACCCGCAGGAACGCGTGCGGCGGGTCCACCCGACATGTCACCCAAACGTTCTCCGCGTTGGCGTGCCGTCGCACGTTCGTCACGGCCTCCTGGGCGATCCGCAGGAGTTCGGTCTCCTGGACCAGCGCCAGCCGGTCGTGTGCTTCGTCCATGACCAGGTGCACCGTGAGCCCCGCCGCCGTGCCGGCTTGCTGCACGTAACTGGTGAGCGCGGAGCCCAGACCTGCGCCAGGCTGCACGTCCGCCCGCAGATCGAAGATGCTCAGCCGCAGTTCGGAGATGATCCGCCGGACCTCGGTGCGGATGTCGTCGGCGAGGGCCTGACCTTCGGTTCCCTGCAGGTCCGCCACGAGGACATCGAGGGCGTAGCCGACGCTTGCCAGTTCCTGGGCGATCCCGTCGTGGATCTCCCGGGCCAGGCGTCGGCGCTCCTCGGTGGTGGCAGCGGTCCGGACGTCGGCGAACAGGCGCCCGCTGTCGATACGCAGCGCCGCTTCTTGCGCCCCGGCCATGGCCTGCCGCAGGGTTGCCGAGTCGAAGGGCTGGGTGTCGTTCTGCAAGGCGGCGAGGCCGACCAATCGGGAGCCGAGAGTCAACGGGATCAACGCCTCCTGCTGTGGGCCGCCCGAGACCACTCCCTTCCCGGCGACGGCCTTACCGCCTCGCAGCGCGGACAACGAGGACATCTCGAGTGCGGGGAACGGGCTGCGTTCGGCGCCTTTGACGGCGTATGGCACGAGTTGTTCGCCCTGGTACACGTAGAGGACCGAGCGTTGCGACGGGACTTCCTTGTTGAGTTGCTCGAGCGTCTGCTGGGCGAGGGCCACTTCATCGAGACCAGCCGGCAGCTGGCGTGAGACCAACTGCAGTCGGCTGAGCAGGCGGTGGGCGGAACGGTACTCCTCGCCGCTGCGCCGGCGCTGTTGCACGGTCCACAAGGTGATCCCGGCGATCGCCAGCAGCGCGACCACTACGAGCGCGACGACGATCAGTGTGCCCACGCGCATGATTCCACCACGTTTGCCGCCCTCTCGGTGGACTTTGCGCCAGTGTCGGGCCCCGACGCGGTCCGGAAACGACCGGACGCCCGCCGCGCGGGCAGCGGGCGTCCGGTTCGCTGGGTCAGCTGTACAGCGCCTCGACCTGATCGCCGAACTCACCCATCACGACGTTGCGCTTGAGCTTCATCGACGGGGTCAACTGACCACCCTCCTCGGTCCAGTCGACCTTGAGGATCTCGAACTTCTTGATCGCCTCGGCGTTGCTGACGGCCTTGTTGGCCTCGTCGATGGCGGCCTGCACCTCGGAGATGATCTGCGGGTCCTCGGCCAGGTCCGCCAGCGGCGTGTCGGCGGGCCGGTCGTGCTGCTCGAGCCAGGCCGGCAGGGCCTCCACATCCAGGGTGACCAACGCGGCGATGAAGGGCTTGTTGTCACCCACCACCATGCACTGGCTGACCAGCCAGTTGGCACGGATGCGGTCCTCGAGCACCGCCGGGGCCACGTTCTTGCCGCCGGCGGTCACGATCAGTTCCTTCTTGCGGCCGGTGATCTTCAGGAAGCCCTCGGCGTCGATCTCCCCGATGTCGCCGCTGTGGAACCAGCCGTCCTTCTCCAGCACCTCGTCGGTTGCCTTCTCGTTCTTCCAGTAGCCCTGGAAGATCTGCCCGCCCTTGAGCAGGATCTCGCCGTCGTCGGCGATCCGCGCCGCGGCTCCGGGCATGGGCCGTCCGACAGTGCCGACGCGGATTGCATCCGGGCGGTTGATGGTGCTCGCCCCGGAGGTCTCGGTCAGACCGTAGCCCTCGAGGATCGTGATCCCGATCCCGCGGAAGAAGTGCCCGAGCCGGGCCCCCAGCGGAGCGCCGGCGGAGACCGCGTACTCCACTTCGCCGCCGAGTGCCGCACGAAGCTTGCTGTAGACCAATTTGTCGAACACCGCGTGCTTCAGGCGCAGGAAGAGTCCCGGGCCACCGGTTTCCTGGGCCCTCGAGTAGTCGATCGCAGTGCTTGCGGCCATGTCGAAGATGCGGCCCTTGCCGTCGGCGGTGGCCTTCATCTGCGCCGAGTTGAAGACCTTCTCGAAGACCCGGGGCACAGACAGCAGGAAGTTCGGCTTGAACTCCGCCAGGTTGGCCACGATGTTCTTCACGTCGGAGGTGTGTCCGAGGATCGTGCCCGACTCGAGGCAGCCGATCTGGACGACCCGGCCGAAGACGTGCGCCGCGGGGAGGAACAGCAAGGTCGAGCCGTGGGCTTCGAACAGGTCCGGCATGCTCTGGGTGATGTTGTCGACCTCGAAGCGCATGTTCGAGTGGGTCAGCACGCAGCCCTTGGGACGCCCGGTCGTGCCCGAGGTGTAGATGAGGGTCGCGATGTCATCGGGACCCACGGCCGCGCGGCGCGCCTCCAACTCCTCGTCGGTGACGTCCGCTCCCGCAGCCACCAGGTCGTCGATGGCGCCGTCATCGAAGACCCATACGTGCTTGGTGGGAACCCGGTCGGCCACCTCTTCGTATGTCGCGAGGTGCTTCGGGCCCTCCAGGAAAGCCGCCACACAGTCGCCGTTGCCCAGGATCCACTCGACCTGTTCGGCCGACGAGGTCTCGTAGATCGGGACCATCGTGGCGCCCACGAACCAGCCGGCGTAGTCGGCCAGCGTCCACTCGTACCTGGTCGCGGACATGATGGCGATCCGGTCACCGTGCTGGATGCCGGCGGCGTAGAGGCCCTTGGCCAGTGCCTTGACCTCGGCCAGGTAGTCCGCCGAAGTGACGTCCTGCCATCCGGCATCGGTGTTCCGGCGCAGCGCGACGCGGTTGGGCGTTTTGGCGGCGTGGTTCACCAGACAATCCGTCAGGCTCCCGGAGGTGATGGGCGGGATCAGAGGGGCTTCGGAAACTTCCTTCATGGGTTTGCTCCTGCAGTGATTGGTTATCCGGATTACCGGAAAGGTTCGTCGTAGGTTGTCGACGTATTGTTCCCTAATTCTGGCGAATGCGGTAGGGGATCTCCGGAAGGCGCGCGCGGGGTCGGGCATGATCGTGCTGTGGCTGGAGTGGACCTCGTCGACGAGACGTTCATCGTCGTTGCCGCCGGACGTCCTGGCGGCGATCGTGGCCGACCCTGCCTCTTGGCGGCAGTGGTGGCCCGATCTGCACCCGGTCGTGTTCATGGACCGGGGTCTCCTCGGACAGAGGTGGTCGATCACCGGCGCGCTCGTGGGATCGCTGGAGATCTGGATCGAGCCGCATGCTGACGGCTGCATCCTGCACCACTACCTGCGCGGGGAGCCATCCGAGGACGGGCGGACCGCCGCACCCTGGCCGGACACTCCCGGCGGATGGCGCCGCGCCGCCCGCGAGCGGGCCCGCCGGGCGAAGTCCTGGAAGCGCAGCGTGTGGGCCCTCAAGGCCCAACTCGAGGGTGATCGCCCGGCGGGGGTCCCCGCGCCGTGGGCGGCATCGGACGGGGCCCACTCGCAGTCGCAGTAGGGTGGGATCCGCAGCACGCATCCGGGCGAGAAGGGCGGGAGGCCGTGGCGCAACAGACCGAGTCGAGCATCATCATCGACGCGCCCGCCGAACGGGTGATGGCGGTGATCGCCGACCTCGGCACGTATCCCGAGTGGTCCGAGGTCAAGCAGACCAGGATTCTGGCCACCTTCCCGGACGGGCGTCCGCGGGAGGTGGAGATGACCATCGACAGCGGGCCGATCAAGGACACGTACACGATCCGCTACCAGTGGCACGGCGACACCGAAGTCAACTGGCAACTCACGCAGTCGAGCGTCCTGCGCGACCTGGACGGCACGTACACGGTGCGGGATCGCGGCGACGGCAGCAGTGAGGTCACCTATCGACTGCTGGTCGATCTCACCATCCCGATCATCGGCACGATCAAGCGAAAGGCCGAGAAGGCGATCGTCGACACGGCCCTCAAGGGCCTGAAGAAGCGAGTAGAGGCATGAGCGACGAACCCGAGGACGGCGTGCCCGACGAGCCCGAGGACGTCGACCCAGAGGAACCGTCGCTGCGCCCACCGCGCGACGAGCACGGCAACCAGCCGCCCTGGTGGCACTCCGCGCCGACCGCCCCGCCGGTGGACTCGGTCATGGTCGAGGGTCTCCGACTGGCAGGTGCGCTGCGGGACTGGGCCGTGGACTCCGGGGCGGTGGCAGCCGCCGGCGAACTCGCGCAGAACGCGGCGGCCACGGCTTCTGCCTATCTGGCGCAAGGTGGCGGGCAGCCGGAGTCCGAAGCCGCTCCGGAACCGCCGCCACAGGTCGTCCGCTGCTCGGATTGCCCGATCTGCCAGGGTCTCGACGCGTTGGAGCGGACCAACCCCGAGTGGGCGCAGACGGCACGCGCCGCGCTGTCCCAGAGTCAACGCGTTGGTCGCAGGACTGCTCGGCCCGGAGACCGGCCACGGACAGGCAAAGGACTGACCGGATCGCCTAGCGTTTGGCCATGGGCCTGACAGTGGGTATCGACATCGGGGGTACCAAGATCGCCGCGGGGGTCGTGGACGAGGGCGGTCGGATCCTCGCCCGGCAGCGCGTGGCCACCGGTGGGCGCGACGCCGAGAAGGTGGAGCAGACGGTCGCGGACCTGATTCTGCAACTGCGCGAGGAATACGACATCGAAGCCGTGGGGATCGGAGCGGCGGGTTTCGTCGACGAGAAGCGTTCCCGGGTCAACTTCGCGCCGAACCTGGGCTGGAAGGACGAGCCGTTGCGGATGGCTGTGGAGTCCGTCGTGGGCCTGCCCGTGGTGGTCGAGAACGACGCGAACGCGGCGGCGTGGGGGGAGTCCCGGTTCGGGGCGGGCAAGGATCGCGACTACGTGGTGACGATCACCGTCGGCACCGGCATCGGGGCGGGCATCGTGCTCGAAGGGACCCTGTACCGCGGGCGCTGGGGGGCGGCCGCCGAGTTCGGCCACTTGAACGTGGATCCCGGCGGGCGCCCGTGCGGTTGCGGGAACCGGGGTTGCTGGGAGCAGTACGCCAGCGGCAACGCCCTGGTCCGGGAGGCCCGCTACCTGGCATCCGAACGCCGCGGTGAGGCCGAGACCTTGCTGGACCTCGGCGACGGCACCCCGGAGGGTGTGCAGGGCGTGCACATCACCAAGGCCGCCCGGGAGGGCGACCCGGTCGCGCTGGCCGCGTTCGACTTCGTCTCCCGCTGGCTCGGCCAGGGCATGGCCGATGTTGCGGCGATCCTGGACCCCGAATGCTTCGTCATCGGTGGGGGTGTCAGTGAGGCCGGCGACGTGCTGCTGGCCTCGACGGTCCGTGCGTTCACCGAGTCCGTGTCCGGCCGGGAGCACCGGCAGTTGCCCAAAGTCGTCATCGCGAAGCTGGGGAACTCCGCGGGACTGGTCGGGGCCGCGGACCTGGCGCGGTTCCGTTAGGTACCCGCCGGCCGGGGTCGGTGGCGGACTCCTCGGGCCGGCAGGGCGGTTTGTGACGATGTTGCGGGGTCCGCAGGGCGGTTTGTCACGACGTTGCGGGCTGCCGGGCGGTTCGACCCCGCACCTTCGTGACAAACCAGCCGGACAGGCGCGCAACATCGTCACAAAGACCGCCCGCGGGCAGGAGCTCGGTCAAGGCAACCGTGACGCACGCCACCGGGTCTCGTCGAGGGCCAGGTTCGGCCGCCGCCCCGCGCAGCCATCGGCGGCCCACGGCCGTGAGTTCTGAGACGTTGTTACCCCGACACGCTGAGCCCGAAGGGCAACAACGTCGCAGAACCCCCGACGGATGTGGCCGGATGCCGCGCGCGGAGCTAGACCCCCACGAGCTCTTGGGCGAGTTGCTCGAGGAACAGGCCGATGTCCGTCACGACCCCCTGCGCCTGGGCGCTGCCGCGGTCGGCGAGCTTGGTGACCGTCGAGGGGTTGATGTCCACGCAGACCAGCGGGATCGACGCGGGCAGGATGTTCCCGGTGGCGATCGCGTGCAGCATCGTCGCCACCATGATCGCGAAGCCGACGTCCTGCAGTTCGGCGCGCATCGCCCGCTGCCCCTCGATGACATCGGTGTAGACGTCGGGCAGTGGGCCGTCATCGCGCACCGAGCCGACCAGGACGAACGGCTTGCCGGCTTTGACCATCGAGCACATCAGCCCGTCGGTGATCGCGCCGGCCTCGACCGCGCCGGCGATACTGCCGTAGGAACGCACGCGGTTGATCGCCCGGATGTGGTTCTCGTGGCCGTGGTCGACCCCGGATCCCTTGCTGAGGTCGATTCCCAGGGAGGTTCCGTACATGTTGGATTCGATGTCGTGCACGGCCAGCGCGTTGCCGGCGAACAACACGTCCACGTACCCTGCCGCCACGAGTTTGGACAGCGCCGGAGAGCCACCGGTGTGGACGATGGCCGGCCCGCCGACCCACAGGATCCGCTTGCCTGCGGCCTTGCATTCGCGCATCTGATCGGCGATCTGGCGGACCTGCAACGCTTGCGGCTTCTCGCTGGACACGACCGAGTTCATGAACTCGAACACGGACTCCGACGACGGCCGGGGCGGGGGCGGAACGACGACCTTGACGCCGAGGAACCCGATGACCACCGGCTCGCCCGCTTCGACGTCGGACATCGGCACGGTGGTCACGCCCCCGTCGCGCACCACCAGCCCGCAGTCCATCTCCGGGTTCTGGACGGGGATCCATTCGCCGTCGATGCGCACGTAGGTCTCGAAGTTCGTGCTGGAGTGGAATCCCTCGGGGAACACCCCGGGCATCGGCGCCGGGATCATCTCCGCGTCGCTGGTCTCCACCGGGTTCGCGCCGTGGTTCTGCAAGCGAACGAGCAGATCGTTCATGACCGTGTCGTCGGAATGGCTGATGACGATTCGTGCGGTCGATTCGTCGTTCTTGGTCTTGCCGAACACCAAGTCCTGGATCTCGTAGTCGGCACCCGCCTCGAGGATGTCGTCGAGCGCCCTGCTGAGCAGTCCGGAGTCGATGAGGTGGCCTTGCATCTGAACGACTTCAGTGATGGTCATGCGGGCAATCCTGCCACGGGCTGGGGGTGGGCAGCGCGATCACGCTCCGGCCACTGGCTCACACCGCGGACCCGTCGTCCCAACCGTCCTCGGGCTCGTTGGGGGAGCGCAGGACCAGGGTCAGGAATCCGGCCACGAATGCCAGTACGCCCAGCGTGACGACCGTCGGTCCCACGACTCCGGGGGCCAGCACGCCGCCGAAGAGCAGCAGTGGCCCGCCCAGTGTGCCGATCCACGCCAGTCGGCCGACCAGGTCGAGCCGGGGCAGCGGCGGCGGCTCGGGCGGCACGAACTGCTCCTCGGGCTCCTCGACCGGTGGCTGTGGTGGTGGCGGCTGTGCCGGCTGCTGCGGCAGTGAGGGCATCTCCTCGCCGAGATCGGCGACGATGCGCTCCCAGGCACTCTCGTCGTAAGGCACCTTGTCCCCGGGCTCGGTCACGCTGCCACCGCCACGTGGTGGGCGAAGGCCAGGCTCTGCGTGAAGATCGTCTCAGCGTCGTTGTCGAGCGTGGCCACGTGGTACGAGTCGTGCAGAACGATCTCCTCGGTCTCGTCGCTGGCCACGTTGGCCAGGATCCAGGCGCTGTTCGAAGGCTCCACCACGTGGTCATCGGCACTGCGGAAGACCAGCACCGGTTGGTTGACCTTGTGGATGTCGGATTTGACGACCGCCCACAGTTGGGTCATCGAGTGCGCGGCCCGCAGCGGCAGCCGGTCGTACCCGCCTTCGTGGACGCCCGGCTTCTTGATGTCATCGTTGTTCACCGGCACCGCCGGCACGAACCGGTAGAGGAACGGCAGTGCCTGGCGGCCCCGGCGTTCCGAATGGACGATGGGGTTGACCGCCACGATGCCCTGCACCTGCTCGCCATGTGTCTGCGCCAGGCGCAGCGCAACGGTGGCGCCGAGCGACAGTCCCATGACCACGACCGTGTCGGTGCGCTCCCAGACCCACTGCAGGCTCTGCTGCGCCTCGGACACCCAGTCCTGCCAGGTGGTCGCGTTGAGGTCCTGCCAGCGGGTGCCGTGGCCGGGCAGCAAAGGCGCTGCCACGGTGTGACCGGCGGCGGCCATCCGGCGGGCCCAGGGGGTGACTGAGGCGGGAGAACCGGTGAACCCGTGCAGCACCAAGATGCCGAGGCGGTCGCCTTCGGCCGTGAAGGGTTCGGCACCTGGGATCAAGGGCACTGGCAGGTCTCCTCGGGGGCCGGCCCGCTGTCGTGGAAGCCGGCAGTCGCCTCCGATGCTCTCACGACCACTACACGCCCCCGGCGCGAACGTCCACCAGAAGGTCACGGAATGGTCCATTCGCCCCACGCTTGGGTGGTTCCATTGCCCAAGGGTCAGTGCGACCCTTAGGGTCGTGTGTGAGACAGGTCTTCGGGAGGCTGCCGGTGTTGTATTGGGTGTTCAAGTACATCCTTCTTGGACCCTGGCTGCGCCTGCTTTTCCGTCCGCAGGTCGAGGGCTTGGAGAACATCCCCGATGACGGGCCGGCGATCCTTGCCAGCAATCACCTGAGTTTCTCCGACTCGATCTTCCTGCCACTGGTGTGCAAACGCCACATCACGTTCCTGGCCAAAGCCGAGTACTTCACGGGCAAGGGCATCAAGGGGTGGCTGACGAAGGCGTTCATGAAGGGCGTGGGGCAGGTCCCCATCGACCGCTCCGGTGGGGGTGACGCGGCCCTGAACACGGCCCTGCGGGTGCTGGCGGACAACGAGTTGCTCGGCATCTACCCGGAAGGCACACGGTCTCCGGACGGGCGGCTCTACCGTGGGAAGACCGGGGTCGCGCGGATGGCGCTCGAGGCGGGTGTGCCCGTCATTCCCGTGGCCATGATCGGCACCCGTGAGATCCAGCCGGCCGGTCAGAAGATGCCCAACATCCGGCGGGTGGGGATCAAGATCGGCAAACCGTTGGACTTCTCCCGCTACGACGGCATGGAGAACGACCGCTTCGTGCTGCGCTCGATGACCGACGAGATCATGTACGAACTCATGGAGTTGTCCGGTCAGGAGTACGTCGACCTGTACGCCTCACGGGCCAAAGAGGTCATCGCGGACGGCGAGTCCGTGCAGGCAGCGGCCGCCGCCCAGGCCTCCTGAGCCGCGTGCGCTGCTGCCGATCGGCTCGACGTGGGGCGTAAGTTACCCTTCAGTCGTGTCCGATCTACCCTCCCGCGACGTGATTGCCTGGCCCGATCTGCCGGCCGCGCAGCAGCCGCTGTGGCCCGACGCTGACCGGCTGGCCGAGGTCACCGCGGAACTGGCGAAGGTGCCGCCGCTGGTGTTCGCCGGGGAGTGCGACCAGTTGATGTCCCAGCTCGGTCAGGCTGCCCGTGGTGAGGCGTTCGTCCTGATGGGCGGCGATTGCGCCGAGACGTTCGCGGCCAACACCGCGGACTCGATCCGGGCCCGGCTGAAGACCGTGTTGCAGATGGCAGTGGTGCTCACGTACGGCTCCCGGATGCCGGTGGTGAAGATCGGCCGGATGGCCGGGCAGTACTTCAAGCCGCGCTCGCAGCCTTCGGAGACCCGCGACGGGGTCACGCTCCCGTCCTACTTCGGGGACGGTGTCAACCAGCAGCGATTCGCCGAGGCCGCCCGGCAACTGGATCCGCAACGGTTGTTGAGTGCCTACCACGCCTCCAGCGCAGCGCTGAACCTGGTGCGGGCCTTCACTCAGGGCGGTTACGCAGACCTGCATCAGGTGCACGCCTGGAACCAGGACTTCGTGCGGGAGTCCCAAGCCGGCATCCGCTACGAGCGGTTGGCCCGGGAGATCGACAACGCACTGGCCTTCATGCGGGCCTGTGGCGCCGATCCGGAGGAGTTCCGACGGGTCGACTTCTACGCCAGCCATGAGGCACTGGTGCTCGACTATGAACGTCCCCTGGTGCGCATCGACTCGCGTACGGCCAACCCCTACTCGGTGTCCGGGCACTTCCTCTGGGTGGGCGAGCGCACCCGCGACCTCGATTCCGCGCACGTCCATTTCGCGTCGTTGATCCACAACCCCGTCGGGGTGAAACTCGGCCCGACCACCTCGCCGGAGGATGCCCTGGCGTTGGCCGAGCGGCTGAACCCGGACCGGGTGCCCGGACGGTTGACCTTCATCACGCGCATGGGCGCGGGCAAGGTGCGGGATGTGCTGCCGGCCATCGTCGAGAAGGTCGAGGCCAACGGCCATCCGGTGGTCTGGGTCTGCGACCCCATGCACGGGAACACCCGGGAAACCGCCGGCGGCGTCAAGACCCGGCAGTTCGAGGACGTCACGGCCGAGGTGCACGGGTTCTTCGAAGTGCACCGGTCCTTGGGCACCCACCCCGGCGGGCTGCACATCGAACTCACCGGCGACGACGTGACCGAGTGCCTCGGCGGGATCGACGGACCGCAGGAACAGGACCTGCCCTACCGCTACGAGACCGCGTGCGATCCGCGGCTCAACCGGGTGCAGAGCCTGGAGTTGGCCTTCGAAGTGGCCCAGCGACTCGACGACCGCCGGTGACCGGAGCCTGGAACCGCCCGGTTCGGTTCGTGAGCGGCTGCACGCGTGTCCTTGCTCACCACGGGACAGCCCCGCACCAACGGCACATGTCGTGAGTCACTGTGGCCTTGACGGGCTGTCGCCGCGGGCGGTCTTGTTTGACGAAGTTGCGT
Source organism: uncultured Actinomycetota bacterium (assembly GCA_963733395.1). Lineage (GTDB taxonomy): Bacteria > Actinomycetota > Actinomycetes > S36-B12 > UBA10799 > JADKAV01. Next base: position 210,873 of record CAVTCZ010000009.1, on the reverse strand, counting down.
GCTGTCCGGCTGGTTTGTCAGCGAAGGTGCGTGGTCGAATCGCGGCCGGCAGCCCGCAATGTCGTGACGAACCGCACCGGTCGGACCCCGCAACATCGTCAGCACTCGGCCCCGTGCCGGCCCGAGGAGTCGGCCACCAACCCCGGCAGGTACATACCCCAGCCCGGTTACAGACACTTGCGGGCCAGGCCGTCGACGAGATCGGCGCCGCCCTTGAACCAACTCCCGACGCGCGACACGGGGGTGAAACGCCAGGCTGTTCCGGAGGCCAGCGTGAGCAACAGAACGCCGTGATCGTGACTGGGCCCCACGGTGGAATCGCCCACCGGCAGGTCGATCGATGCGGTGGCGCCAGTGCCATCCAGCATCTCATTGATCACCAGGTGGCCGCCGGGCCACGAGGAGTCTCACCAGCGGGCCCCGAATGCGGCCCGCAGCCTCAAGTGATTGTGAGCGTCACCAAGGTTCCGCGGGTGACCTGCGTCCCGGCGGCCGGATCCTGCGAGAGCACCCGGTTGGCGATCGTCACGCCGAACTGTTCCTCGGTCGTGACCCGGAAGCCCGCGTTCTCGAGCGTGGCCGTGGCGGAGTCGGTGTCCATGCCGATGACACTGGGAACGGCCACGTACTGCGAACCCTTGGAGACCACGAGTTGCACCTTGTCGCCGCGGTAGGCGGTGGTGCCGTTGCCCGGATCGGTGCTGATCACCCGGCCGAAGGGCACCGACTCGTCGAACTGCTCGCTGGTACGCGGCTTGAGGCCGCTGCCGATGAGCGTCGCCTGCGCCTGCTCCGCGGTCATGTTGCGCACGTCCGGGACGACCACCGGTTCCGGCCCCTGGGAGATGGTCAGGGCCACCTCGGTGTCGCGCTTGAGCGGGCTGCCCGCCGCCGGGTTGGTCTTGACGACCTGGCCCTCCGGCACCTTGCGGCTGTAGTCCTGCAGGATCTGCCCCGTGCGCAGGTTGACCGCTTCCAGGGCCTGGCTGGCCGCTTCCTGGCTCATGCCCCGCACGCGCGGCACGCGGTAACGTTCCGGGCCTTTGGACAGCACCACCGACACCGTTCCGTTGGCCGCCACCCGGTCGCCCGCGCCGGGGTCGCTGCTGATGATCGTGCCCGCCTCGCGCTTCTCCGAGTACTGCTCATCCGTGACGCGCATGGTGAGCCCGACTTCGTTCAAGGCGGCCAGCGCTTCGGATCGGGTCATCCCGGCGAGCTTCGGGGTGGCGATCGTGTCCTGAGTGCCCAGTTGCCACGCGAAGTAGCCGACGACCGCGGCCAGCAGTGCCAGCAGCGCCAGGGCGAGTCCGCGCCGGCGTTTGCGGGGCTTGCCGGTCGTGGTCGGCGGTGGCGGGGTCGAGGGTGGCCCGACAACGGCCACGGCCGGGGCGGGTCCGGGTTCCGGCGCTGGCGGCTCCTCGACGGCGACCGGCGCCACAGGCGGCAGTTCGGACTGGACCACCAGGGTCTCCGGGACCACCATCGCCGCGGCGACCGCCGGGGCGCTGGCTCGCAACGCCGGCACACCGGCGTGGGGATCGGCTTGCCGGCGCAGTTCAGCGACGGCGATCAGCATCTCGGTGGCCGTCTGATAGCGGTCCTTCGGGTCCTTGGTCGTGGCCTTCTCGCACAGGGCGTCGAAGCCGGCGCCGACGTCCACGAAAGCACTCGGGTCGGGGACGCGCTGCGTCTGGTGCAGCTCCAGGACGTCATCAGGGGTGTCGGCGCGGAAGGGGACATGCCCGGTGAGCATCTCGAACAGCAGGATGCCCGTGCTGTAGAGGTCGCTGCGGGGGTCAGGGGTGCGGTCGGAGGCCTGCTCGGGTGCCAGGTACGCGGCCGTGCCGAGCAGCAGGGAGGCGCGGTGATCGCCGTCCTCGATGGCCCGGGCCAACCCGAAGTCGGTCACCTTGACGTCGCCCCGATCGCCGAGCAGGACGTTCTCCGGCTTGATGTCCCCGTGCACGAAACCGGCGGAGTGGGCGGCCTGCAGGCCCTTGAGCACCCCGGTCAGGATGTCCAGTGCTCGCGCCACCGGCAACCGGCCGCCGAACGTGAGTTCCCGCCGCAGCGTGCGGCCCTGGACGTACTCCATGATCAGGTACACGGCGTCCGCGGTCCGGCCGCGGTCGTACACGGCGACCACGTGCGGGTCCGAGAGTCGGGCGGCAGCGCGGGCCTCCGTCACGAACCGCTCGGTGAACCCGGGTTCGTACACGAGGTTGTCGTTCATGACTTTGACGGCCACGACCCGTTCGAGCCGGTTGTCGAATCCCTCGTACACGGTGCCCATGCCACCGGTGGCCACCACCCGGTCCACGCGGTAGCGCGCGTCGAGCACGCGGCCGCTGAGATCCGAACTGGTGCGCACGGGCAAATTGTACGTTCGCCCCCGGTGTCGCCCGACGCATTGGCCGGACATGATGGGTTCCATGCCCAAACAGCGCAGTGACATCGCGATGTCCGCAGACGAGATCCGGGCCTTCTTGGAGGAGGGCGGGACCGTGCAACTGGCCCTCTACGGCCCCGACGGATATCCGGACATAACGCCCATGTGGTACGTGATCGACGGCGACATGTTGTGGATGCGCACCTATGGGAAGAGCCAGAAGGTGCTCAACGCCCGCCGCGACGGCCGATGCTGCGCGCTGATCGAGACCGGCGACCACTATGTGGAACTGCGCGGGGTCCAGATCACCGGGGACCTGCAGATCAGCGACGACGTCGAGCGCATCTGCTGGGTGGCGGCCCGCTTGATGGTCAAGTACGAGGGCGTCGATCCCGAGCACATCCCGGCACTGGAGGCGGCGTACGCGCAGCGGGCCCCCAAACAGGTGGCGATGGGACTGTCGTTGGCCCGGATCGTCTCCTGGGACCATGCGAAGATGGCGCCGAAGTGATCTACCTCGCCGTGCTCGCCGGGATCTTCCTGGCCAGCGCCTGGCTGGAGGTCGTCGTCCGGACCCGCGTGTTCCAGCGCTGGCGCCGACTGCTCCTGACACTTGCCGGAACGCTCGTGCCGCTGGTGCTGTGGGACTGGTACGCGATCTCGCGTGAGCACTGGCACTTCCACAACATGACGGGTCTGCAGATCGGCATCCTGCCGGTCGAGGAGTTGCTGTTCTTCCTGGTGGTGCCGGTCGCGGGGATCCTCAGCCTGGAGGCCGTCCGGGCCGCGCGCCGCTGGCCTGCCGGGGATGAGCCGGCATGACCTACACGCAGATCGCCGTGTGCGCGGTCGCGCTGGCGGTGGCCCTCGACCTGTTGTTGCGCACCCGGTTGGTGACCCGCCGGGTCTTCTGGGTGTCCTATGCGATCATCCTGTTCTTCCAGCTGCTGTCCAACGGTGTGCTCACCGCCAGCGGCACGGTGCACTACGACGGCGCGGTGATCATCGGCGGTCCGAGTCCCGAGGGCGTGCGGCCACCTTTCATCGGTGACGGCCGCATCGCTTTCGCGCCGGTGGAGGATCTGCTCTTCGGCTTCGCGATGGTGCTCTGGTCGCAGGTGCTGTGGATCTACTGGGGTCGCCGGGGGGTGCAGCGCGAGCCGGTGTCGGGTCCGCCGCGGTGGGAGCGCCCCGAAGTCACCGACGGGCCCGTACTGCCCTGACCGCCGCAGGTCCGGCCACGGCCAGGCGCCGGCGGACCGGAACCCTGGCCCGGTGACCGAAGACGTCGTAGTCGTGGGCCTCGACCTCGTCGACGATTCCGCAGTACAACTCGCTGGCCGCCGCGATGCAGGGTTGTGAGGTGGGATGCAGCATCGCGATGCCGGGATTGGCCCGTGCCTGCAGCATGCGCACCCGGCCGATCTGCTCGGCCAGTGCCTCCCGCCAGGAGTCGTCCACGCGGTGGGCCCGGATGGTGTCGGGGGTCACGCCGTGGCCGGCGAGTTCGTCCAGGGGCAGATAGATCCGACCTCGTAGCAGGTCCTCGCCCACATCGCGGATGAAGTTGGCCAGTTGGAATGCGATTCCCAGGTCGCGGGCATGGTCGTAGGCCCGCTCGCTGCGAGGTTCCAGGATCGGCACCATCTGCAGGCCGATCACCGCGGCCGAGCCGTAGACGTACTCGCTGAGATCCTCGTACGACTGGTACTGCTCCACGGTCAGATCCATGCGCATGGAGTGGAAGAAGGCGGCGAAGTACTCGGCCGGGATGGACCAGCGCTGCGCGGTGTCCACGGCTGCCGCCGCCACCGGGTCGGTACTGTGTCCGCGATCCAGGTCGGTCATGAAGGCCTGCGACCAGCGCCCCAACTCGTCGGCGCGCTGCTGGGGGGTGAAGGCCGGGTCGATGGTGTCGACGATCTCGTCGGCGTAGCGGGCAAGCCCGTACAGCGCATGCACGTACGGGCGTTTCGCGGCCGGCAGCAGACGCGTGGCCAAGAAATAGGTCTTGCCATGCGCTGCGTTGAGCTCGCGGCAGCGCAGGTACGACGCCCGCAACACCGGATCGGTGATGCCGGCGGCCTGCAACTCCTTCGCGGCGGACATGCGCTCATTGTGACGCGTGAGCACCACCGCGCCACCGCGGGTGTCCGGACGGCGTGGGGCGGCCCCCTGGCCCATGACAGGATGACCCCGGGAGGAACGCATGGGTGAGGGTAGCGACGGGGAGGCCGGCGTGGATCCGGCGACCGACGCCCCCCGGCAGCATTCGTTCTTCGTGCATTACGTGGTGGTCGGGCTGGTCGGTTCGATCATCGTGGCGATCGGATCGCTGGGGGTCGGCTGGTTGCCGGTCAACACCTCCCTGTACGGCAACTCCGTGGTCGAGGCGCTGCGGTCGCCGGGAGTCGGAGTGGCGCTGGCGCGGTTCTGCGTGATCGTCGGTATGGCACTCGTGCTGCAGGCATGGCTGGTACTCGGGTACGACGTCCTGCGGGGCCGGGTCACCGACCTGCAGTCCCTGTGGTGGACGCTGGTCGCCTGGTGCGCCCCCTTGGTGGTGACGCCGCCGTTGTTCAGCCGTGACGCCTACGCCTACTTCACACAGGGCAAGTTGCTCATCCAGGGGCTCAACCCGTACGACGTGGGGGTGGCGGCGGAATCCGGGTGGTTCAACGACGGAGCCGACCCGCTCTGGGCGGAATCCCCGACACCGTATGGACCGCTGTTCCTGCTCATCGAGCGAGGCGTGGCCGAATTCGTCGGCCCGCACCCGGTGTGGGCGGCGATCGCGTTCCGGTTGTGGGCGCTGCTGGCCGTCGCCATCCTGGCCGTCGCTGTCCCCGCGCTGGCCCAGCGTCACGGCATCAGTGAGGCCAAGGCGTTGTGGCTGGCGGTGCTGAACCCGTTGGTGCTCATGCATTTCGTCGCCGGTGCACACAACGATGCGCTCATGGCCGCGGCCGTCGTGGTCGGCTTGCTGTGGGCCGTCGACTACCACCCGATCGCGGGTACCCTGGCCCTGGCACTGGCCGTCAGCGTCAAGCCCATCGCCCTGGTGGCGCTGCCGTTCATCGGGCTCATCTGGGCCGGGGTCAACGCCGGATGGTGGGCGCGCATCCGCTATTGGGCCGCTTCCGGCGCGATCACGGTCGCGGTGGTGGTGGGACTGGGCATGGTCTCGGGTACCGGCCTCGGCTGGATCGCAGCGCTGTCGACTCCCGGGGCCATCCGCACCTGGCTGTCCCCACCCACGGCCGCGGGCATGATCGTCAGTGGACTGATCCGGGCAGTGGGACTGGGCGATCACATGGACGTGGCCGTCGCCGTGTTCCGGGGGATCGCCACGCTGCTGGCTGTGGGCATTCTGGCGTGGTTGGTGTTCAAGCCCCGAGGCCGCTCCGCAGTCCGGGGTGCCGGGATGGCACTGCTGACCGTCGTCGTGCTCGGCCCGGTCGTGCAGCCCTGGTACCTGTTGTGGTCGTTGCCCCTGCTGGCTGCCGCCGGCATGGCCGCGCGCTGGCTGCATACGACGTTGCTGCTGACCGCAGTGCTCACGTTGCACGGGGTCGCGGGTACAAGTGCCACCAGCGATGCCCTGTTCGAGTTCGGGGACGGCCTCGGCCTGCTGTTCGTCGCCGGGTTGCTGGCCATCATCGTGTGGGCATCGCCACGGGAGCGGGTGCTGCTGCTCGGGGATTCCGAGGACCGCGGGTTGGTGCCCGACGACCGGCCGTCGCAGGCGCGCTTCGACCGGATGGTCATCGCGCGGTAGGTGGGTGGCTGGGGGCGACGAGTGTTGCGCCGCACCCTTCGACGGGTGATGTGACGTTGTTTCCCCGACACGCCGAGGCGGCAGGGTAACAGCGTCACAAAACCCCGGCCGGAGAGGCATACCGCCTCGGTGGCAGCGGAACGCACCACCCGGGTGGTCCACCCAGGGCGGTGCGCCGTTGCGGAGCGAGCACGCCACAACGGGAGCACATCACCGGGGAACACGCAGGTCCCTGCGGGAGGCCGGGCAGCGCCACTCAGCGCCAGGCGGCGGAACGGTACCCCGGATCAGGACCGACGATCCGCTCGGCGGCCAGCCGCCCGCTGATGAGCACCATCGGCACCGACACCCCGGGCTGGGTCCCGGAACCCACAAAGACCACGTTCTGGCCCCAGTGGTTGGCGGGACGGAAGGGTCCAGTCTGCAGGAGGCGGTGGGATGCGCTGAACGGGGCGCCGGCGGCCATCCCACGGGCCTCCCAGTCGGACGGGTCGGTGATGTCCTCGACCTCGATCGCATCGCTGAACCCGGTGTACCCGCGCTTTTCCATCAGCGCCAGCGCGTTCTCCCGGAAGCCCGGTTGCGGCCACCGAACCGAGCCTTGCGTGTTCGGGGTCGGGAACAGTACGTAGTAACTGTGCTTGCCGTCCGGGGCCAGCGATGGCTCGGTGTGGGTGGGGTGGGTGACGAGGAAACTCGGGTCGGACTGGAGTTCGCCGGCCTCGAGCTCGGCGAACGTTTCCCGCCACGCACGGCCGAAGTGGATGTTGTGGTGGGCGATGCGTGAGTATTGTGCTGAGGAGCCAGCCAGCATCAGCCAGCAGCTCGGCGAGTACGTCAGCAGTTTCAGCCGGGCCGGCTCGCGTCCCAGCAGATCCCGGTAGGCCACCGGCAGGTCGGGGTTGAGCACGACCACATCCGCGGGGAACCGCATGCCGTCGGTGGTTGTCACCGCCGTGGCGCGGTCCCCGACGGTCTCCACGCCGTCCACGGTCACGCCGTAGTGGATGGTGACCCCGCGCTTGGCGGCGGCATCGGCCATGGCCCGTGGCAGGGCGTGCATGCCGCCCCGGGGGAGGAAGACGCCAGCCACCGAATCCATGTAGGAGATGACCGAGTAGAGGGCCAGTGCCTTGTGCGGTGACAGCCCGGCGTACAGCGCCTGGAAGGAGAAGACGCGCCGCGTGCGCGGATCCTTGAGGAAGGAGTCCACCTTTGGCTGTAGCTTGCCGAAGCCCCCCAGGGCCACCAGCCGTGCGAGGTTCGGGGTGAGCAAGTCAAGCGGGCTGTCGATGTTGCGATCCATGAAGTCGCGGATCTCGAGGGAGTACATGGTGGCCACGTAGTCAACGAACCGGCGGTAACCAGCCGCCTCGTCGGACCCGATCCGGGCTTCGATCTCCGCCGCCATCCGCTCAGGATCGGAGAACACGTCCAAGGAGGAACCGTCGGGGTAGAACGCGCGGTAGGCCGGGTCCAGCGGGATCAGGTCGAGCCAGTCCCGGTAGTCCTCACCGAGTGACGCGAAGGCATCGTCGATCAGATCTGGCATGGTGAGTACGGTGGCGCCGGTGTCGAAGGAATAACCGCCGATCTGCAGGCGGCCGACACGCCCACCGGGTACCTGCTCGCGCTCCAGCAGCACGACCTCCCGGCCGGCCCCCGCCAGGCGCATCGCAGCGGACAGCCCGCCCAGACCCGCCCCCACCACCACGACCCGCGTGGTGGGACCCTTCACGGTGAACATCAGGCGCTCCGGCGGGTGGCCAGCACGAGCAGTCGCTCGAACGCCGCCCGGGTTGGGCCGTCGATGTCCATGTCCCGAACGACCGTCGAACACTGCTCGAAGCGCTCGTCGATCATGGCCTCCACCGCCGCCCGGGCGCCGGTGTCGGTGATGACCGATCGCAGCTCGTCGACCATCGCCGCGGTGATGGCCGGGTCGCCCAGGTGCCGCCGCAGGAGGTCTTGTTGCACGGCGTCGGCATTCGCCCACGCGATGGCCACCAAGGCGGTGCGCTTGCCCTCCCGCAGGTCGTCGCCAGCTGGTTTGCCGGTCTCCTGCGGATCGCCGAACACCCCGAGCATGTCGTCGCGCAACTGGAACGCCACCCCCAGCGGGATGCCGAACTCCGTGAGCCGTTCCAGGTGTTCGGGACCGGCGCCCGCCGCCGCGGCTCCGATGTGCAGCGGCCGTTCCACGGTGTACTTGGCGGATTTGAACCGGGCGACCTGCAACGCGCTGTCGAGGTTGTAGTCCCCCCGGACCTGCTCCAGCAGGTCGAGGTACTGGCCGGCCATCAGCTCCGTGCGCATCTCATCGAAGAGCGGTTTGGCCGCGGCGAGCGCTGTGGTGTCCAGGCCGCTGGCCATGAGCAGTTCGTCGGACCAGCTGAGGCACAAGTCGCCGAGCAGGATGGCAGATCCCACCCCGAAGTCCTCCGACGACCCGAGGTACCCGTGCGAGCGGTGCATGGATGCCAGTCGGCGGTGGGCAGCGGGCTTGCCCCGGCGGGTGTCGGAGCCATCCATGACGTCGTCGTGGATGAGGGCGCAGGCCTGCAGGAACTCCAGTGCCGCCGCTGCGGTCAGGATCGGGCCGTCCTCGGCGCCGCCGGCGCTGCGCCAGCCCCAGTAGGCGAAGGTGGGCCGCAGTCGCTTGCCGCCGTCCAGCAGGTCCTCGAGCGTGTCCAGCAGCGGCAGCAGATCCGAGCTGATGGCGGTGAGCACACCGACCTGCTCGCGCACGAAACCCGACACGATGTCACCGAACTCGGTGCGCAGTTCGCGCAGGTGCGCGTCGGTGTCAGCGGTGGTTTCCGGCATGTTCCCCAATCTACGGCCAAGTGGCAGTGCGAGCACCTGCGCATCCACCGTTCCTGGTGCCGGGTGCAGTTGGTCCGCCCCGTCCGGCACGGGTCGTGGGCGATCATCCGATCGGCCGGACATCGTCGCGCTGCGGCAAGGCCGATGGCCTCGCGGGTTCGACTGACCCACCGCCTAGAATCCTCTGCATGTCCGCCATCCGCTCGACCGTGCGCGAGCGCATCGATGCCGGCGGCATGTCTTTCTCCTTCGAGTTCTTCCCGCCGAAGACCGACGAGGGTTCGCGGCACCTGTGGGACGCCATCCGTCGGCTCGAGCCGTTGCACCCGACCCTGGTCTCGGTCACGTATGGGGCCGGCGGCACGACCCGCGACCGGACGGTGGCGATCACCCAACAGATCGCCCATGAGACCACGCTGACCCCGATGGGTCACCTCACATGTGTCGGTTCGACGGTCGCGGAGTTGCGGGCGGTCATCGCCGCATACGCCGACGCCGGGGTGCATCACGTCCTGGCGCTGAGGGGCGACCCGCCGGGCGGTCCGCAGGGGGAATGGTCGTCGACCGCCGGCGGGCTGGAGCACGCCGACGAATTGGTGGCACTCATCTCGCAGCTCGGGGACTTCCACGTCGGTGTTGCGGCATTCCCCGACGTGCACCCGGGCTCGCCGTCGCTGGACTTCGACGTGCAGGTACTCAAGGCCAAGCAGGAGCGCGGTGCCGAGTTCGCGATGACGCAGTTCTTCTTCTCGGCGGACTCGTACTTTCGCCTGGTCGAGGCGGCACAGGCGGCGGGCGTGACCATGCCGATCATCCCCGGCATCATGCCGGTGACAAATGTCCGGCAGATCCAGCGCTTCGCGCAACTGTCCGGCACGCCGTTGCCGGCAGCCATGATCGAGCAGTTCGAGCAGGTGGCCGACGATCCGGCGGCCGTGGTGGAACTCGGTGTGGAGCAGGCGTCGCGGTTGTGCGCGCACCTGTTGGAGGGTGGCGCGCCGGGCTTACATTTCTACACTCTTAACCGTTCGTTCTCCACGTTGCGGGTCTATCGCGACCTAGGCTTGACGGTGTGACGCGCGGCGACTACTTCGAGCGCTGGGCGGTGCTGCACGGAGGTCTCGATCCGCGGACCTCGATCCCGGTACAGGGGTGGTTGACCATCACGTACGGGCTGGCCAAGCCGCTGGCTGCGATGCGGATGTCCCCGAACGCGGTGACGGTGCTGGGAATGCTGGTTGCGTTGACCGTTCCCTACTGGGTCATCGCCGACCGGCTATTCCTGGCCGGGGTGGTCGCGCTGGTGGCGGGGATCATCGACAACCTCGATGGCGCCGTGGCCATCATGACCGGCCGGAGTTCGGACTTCGGGTACGTGCTGGACAGCGTGGCCGACCGGGTGGGCGACGCGGCGTTGCTGGTGGGCTTGGCGCTGGCGGCGTCGAACCCGTGGCCGGCGGTCGCGGCGGCCTTCCTCGCCTTCCTGCAGGAGTACACCCGCGCCCGGGCCACCGCCGTCGGCTTCACGGAGATCGGCGTGATCAGCCTCTCGGAGCGGCCCACCCGGGTGCTCATCGCCGGCATGTTCCTGATCGCTGCTGCAGTGGCTGGCGCCATCTGGGCGCAGATCGGCGGCTGGGCGGCGCTGGCCGTGGCCATCGTCGGGTTCGGGCAGGTGATGTGGGCGATCCGGAGCCGGCTCGACACGGGCTGAAGCGGGGGCGAGGTTCGGGGTGCTGCGAACCCAGTTGGCGCCGGCGGGAGTCTGGACCCGAGCGGACCTGCTCACCAACGGGACAACCGCTCCCCAACGGGACAACCGCCTCAGGCCCGCCCGATCTCCTCGGCCACGATCTCCGCACCCATCCCCACCAGCGGCAGCCCGCCACCGGGATGGGCCGAGCCCCCGACCAGGAACAGCCCCGGCACCGGGCTGCGGTTCGACGGGCGTAGGGCGGTGGACAACCGGCCGTTGCTCGACATGCCGTAGATGCTCCCGCCCGGGGACACGGTCGTGCGCTCCAGATCGGCCGGCGTGCGCACCTCACGCCACCGGATGCGCTCGCGCAGGTCCACGCCGCGGGCGGCGAGCACGTCCAGGATGTGATCGGCGTACTGCTGACCGACGGCGTTCCAGTCGAGCGCCGGTGGCTGTTGGGTGGGCGCGTTGACCAGGATGAACCAGGACTCGCAGCCGTCGGGGCGCATGGCGGGGTCGTCCGGCACACACGCGTAGATCGCAGGATCGGCCACGGGCGCTGGGTGCTTGGCGAACAGGCCGTCGAACTCCGCGTCGTAGTCCGCCGGGAACCAGACGTTGTGGTGGCGGATGCCCGCAGTGTTCCCGTCGACGGCCAGGAGCAGCACGAAGCCGGAGAATGACGGCTGCATGCGCCCGAGCCGCTGTCGCGGGACGCGTGTGCGCGCATCGTCGAGCAACTCCCCGTACACGAGCCGGGCGTCGGCGTCGGCGACCACGACGTCGGCCGGGAGGTGTTCGCCCCCAGCGTCCACCCCGATCACCCCGCGCTCGTCGGTCAGGATCCGGTCCACGCGGGTGTCGAAACGGAAGGTGACGCCGAGATCGGTGCAGCGCTGGTGCAGGGCGGCGGCCAGGGTGTGCAACCCGCCCGCGATGTGCCACACGCCGAAGGTCTCCTCGACGAACGGGATGGTCACCAGAGCAGCCGGACAGCGGCGGGGATCGGAGCCGGTGTACGTGGCGTAGCGGTCCAGGATCATCCGGGCGCGCGGGTCCTGCAGGGTGGCGTTGCCGAGGCTGCGCATGGTCTGCCACGGAGCCACCGTGCGCAGGCTGCGGCGGGACTTCGCCAGGGGCAGCAGGTCCCGGTAGCCGTCGAGGGCGCGGCCCAGGACATCGTTGCGGGTCAGCGACCAGATCTCCCCGGCTCGGCGCAGCAAGGCCCGCCACTCATGGCCGGTGTCGCCACCGAGGGCATCCTGCAGGGCGTTCGCACATTTCCCGATGCCGGCGCCGGGCAGTGTCACCGACGTGCCGTCGGCGAAGTGGTAGCCGAAGGCCGGATCCACCTCCAGCAGATCGACGGTGTCCTCGAGGCTGCGGCCGGTCTTCAAGAAGAGGTCCCGGTACACCGCGGGCAGCGTGAGCGTGCTCGGTCCCAGGTCGAAGCGGAAGCCGTCACGTTCCAGGCCTGCGTTCTTGCCCCCCGGTCCGGACCATTGCTCGACGACTGTCACGGTGTGGCCCTTGGCCGCCAACCGCGCAGCCACCGCCAGGCCGCCCATTCCAGCGCCCACAACCGCCACCCTCGCCACGCCAACAGGCTATCCGCGCGGTTGGATGGGGGAGTGCAGGCCATTCCCGAGAAGCTTCCGGACTATGCGTGGGCCGGGGTTGATCCGGCCAGGATCGGCTTGACTCGGGGGGATTGGGCCGAAGGCCTGCCGCCGATCGTCGACCTGCCTGAGCTCGCGGACCTGCCCGACGCGCCGGTCGATCCGCTCAGTGACCTGGCGGCGGTGGGGCATCCTCGGATCCGTGTCCTGGGCGCCTACTGGCACGAGGGGTGGCCTTTCGCCGTGCCCGGTGCCTATCTGCGGCCGGTGGTCCTGGAACAGTTGCTCGCGGCGCTGGACCGGTTGCCGGCGCCCTTCGGCTTGGCCGTATGGGACGCATGGCGCGACCCCCGGTTGCAGGCGGTCCTGCACGACCGGGTCTACCGCGACGGTGACCTGGAGCCGGGTTTCGTGGCCTACCCGGATGCGGACCCGCGCCGCTGCCCGCCGCACGCCACGGGTGGCACCGTCGATCTGACGCTGACGTGGTGCGGATACCCCCTGGAAATGGGAACCCGGTTCGACGCCTTCGTGCCGGAAGCCGCCGCGGCGGCGCTCGAGCCCGACGGTCCCGCTCTTGCCCGCGACCTGCGGCGGCTGCTCGCGTCGGTCATGGCCGCGGCGGGCTTCGTGCAACACCCGCAGGAGTGGTGGCACTGGGAGTACGGCACCCGTTACTGGTCGGCGGTGACCGGCCAGCCGGTGTTGTTCGGTCATGCGGTGCGGCACTAGGGCGTGTCTGGTGGCGCCGATCTCGTCGGCGGTGTGGCCTGGCCCGCTGGCCGGGGTCGGGGCGGACTTCCCGGGCCGGCACGGGCGTTCGTGACGATGTTGTGGGGTCCGCAGGGCGGTTTGTCACGACGTTGTGGGCTGCCGGGCGGTTCGACCGCGCACCTTCGTGACGAACCAGCCGGACAGGCGCGCAACGTCGTCACAAAGACCGCCCGCGGCGGCGGCAGCCCGTCACGGCAACAGCGACGCACGCCCACTAATGCCGCATGGGCACGCCAGGGCTATCTCGGTAGCGCCCGACCCCGCCAGGTGATGGTGCCGCGGCGGTTCGCCAGGACTGAGCGCGCGTACAACCCGGCCAGCGCCACGATCGACGCCGGATGGGCGGCCGCGTCGGGAACCGGTTGGCCGGTGCGCCGGGCCACCACGACCCGGCCGGCCACTGCGACGGTGTACCCGGCGAGACCGGCCAGGCGGGTGCGCCGGTCTCGCGCCAGCAGGGCAGCCACCGGCGGCACGACGTAGAGGAATCCCAACAGGAGAACGACCGGCGGGCCGAACGCGGCGTGCAGCGACTTGGTGTAGCCCGCGGCCAGATCCGCGTCCGAGGAGTACATGTGGCAGGTGGCCATCTGGGTGCCGTCGGCCATCGCCACCCGATGTCCGGCAGCCTTGAATCTGCGCACGAGTGCCAGGTCCTCGAGCACCTGGTCCCGGACCGCTGCGTGGCCACCGGCGTCGAAGTAGGCGTCCCGGCGCGTGACCAGGAACTGGCCGTTTCCGGCGGAGAGCAGCGGATGCTGTGCGGTCTCGGACAGTCGCAGTGGCAGGAACGTCAGCCAGGACCACTGCAACAGCGGCTGGACGAGGCGCTGCAACCAGCCGTGCGTGACCTGCCGGGGGTAGGGACACACGAGGTCCACGTCCGCGAGTAGTCCGGCCGCTTGGACCGCGGCGTCGGCAGCGAGTTCGACGTCGGCGTCGATGAACGCCAGTACGTCGCCGGTGGCAGCTTCGGCGAGACGTTGGCAGGCCCAGGGTTTGCCCAACCAGCCGGGGGGCGGCTCCTGCGTGCCTGCGATCAGGGCCAGACCCGCCGCCCGCACCAGGTCGGCGGTGCCATCGCTGGAGTTGTCGTCCAGCACCAGGATCTGTGCAACGCCGCGCAAACGCTGCAGGCTGCGCAGCGTGGGGCCGATCCGTTGCGCCTCGTCGCGGGCCGGAACCAGCACGCTGATGCGCGCGTCGCTCGTAGCGCCCGTGGGGGTGCGCAGGTGGCGCAGATTCAGCAGGCTCAATGCGGTGGCTGCGGCAGCACCGGCCGCGGCGGCGCGCACCACGTTTCGCATGACCCTCATCTTCGCCGCCACGCCAGCAGCGCCGGCACGCCCAGGACCGCCATCCCGGCACCGCCGACGAGTGCCACCCCCGGACGCCCGAGGAACACGGCGTTGGCGACGATGCCACCGATCCACATCCATACGTACAGCACCAGCGGCACCCGCAGATCGACCTCGCGATGGGGCAACCGGTTCAGCAGCCACATGAGCAGCAGCGTGCCGAGCAGCCAGCCGGCGTAGTTCTGCAGCGGGATACCCGGGATGCCGGGCAGCGCCGGGGTCGGCGATTCCCAGACCCAGTAGCCCTCACCGACCATCTGCGGGTCGAGGAAGAAGTCCCACGCGGTCAAGCCCACCGCCGCCAGCGGGACCACCCAGCGGGTCGTCACGCAGCGGGCCAGAAGCAGTGCCGGGTACGACATCATCAGCCACGCGAGCGGGACGATGACCGGTACGCCCAGCACCTGGGGCTGCAACTGGTCGGTGTAGTAGTAGGCGCCGAACGGGATGTCCGTGGTGTGCCCGAGGAGTTCGATCGCCAGCCCGAACCCTGCCGCGATCCCGGCGAAGGCGGCAGTCCACCGGCCGCCGAACTCCACGAAGGCGTGGCTGAGGCTGGCAGCGGTGAACAGCACGACGACCAGGGTCGTGATCCCCTGCCGCTGCTCCGCGGGGACCAGGATCCAGCCGATCTGGGCGAGGATGCTCGCGCCGGTCAGGACGACCGGCACGGCGCCCAGCCGCTGGGTCGTCGCCGTCACCACGCGGCATCCCCGGTGACTTCCAGCACGGCGAAGCGGGCGAAGAGTTCCTCTGCGTACCAGCCGGTCGCCCGCGTCTGTTCGATCACCGCGCGGTGGGCGGGTTGTGCGTAGGCGAAGTCCCGCAGCGCGGCAGCATCCCGCCACACGCTGAACGTTCCCTGCAATCCGATCGGGGCCTCGCCGATACCGATGCGGTAGAGCAGTCCGGGCTGGGTGTGCAGGAGCTCGGCAACCGGCGGGACCGCCCGCTGGAACTGCCGCCACTGTCCGACCCGGACGCGGGCCCGGGTGATGGCGGCAACCGGACCGTCGTGGGCAGCCATCCCCGGCTCGGCCGGGAACGGCTCCCGGCCCGACCACTGGCCGTGGCTGGCGATGGCGGCCAGCCGAAAGCGAGTGTGGGTCATGGCTATGCGGTCCCATCGCCGAACCGCGGGTTCCAGAGCGGCTTCCGGCCCGGACCAGCACGTGAGCAACGCCCACTGCCGCAGGTCGGCATCCCGGGCGGTGAACCGGCGGCCCGCGCCGGTACCCAGGGACTTGTGGAAGCTGAGGTTCGGGATGTCCGAGAGCAGCGACGGATCGCGTGCCATCCGCCAGAAAGCCCGGGGTACGGCCCGGCGGGGCACGGTCCAGAGATCGAGCAGGACCGTCATTCTGCCGGGGCCTCGCCCACCTCGCCGGCGTTGCCCGCCGTGATCCGCAGCAGTTCGTCGTAACTGGTGCGGAAGACATATTGCGGGTGGCCGGCACTGGCCCACACCCCCCGCTGCCGCGAGAGGGTGACGTCCACGAGGGTCTCGATGGGGCGTGGATGGCCCAGCGGTGACACCCCACCGATCGGCTGGCCGGTGTGCAGGCGGACGAACGACGGGTCCGCCCGGTTCACCCGCCTGCTGTCCGTGAGGGATGCCAACTTCAGCAGGTCGGCTCGGTGCGCACCGGAGATGATGACCAGCAGTGGCCTGCCATCGGCCTCGAAGACCAACGAGTTGGCGATGGCGGCCTTGTCCACGTCGAGGGCCTGGGCGGCCGAGGCCGCGGTGGCTGCGGAATCGGGGAGTTGCCGGATGCGGTCCCGGACACCGAGGTCCGAAAGCGTGGCCGCCACCTTGCGGACCTGCGGCGGGAAACCCTCCATGCCGGTCAGCCTATTGCTTGGGGTGACTTGTGCCCGGTAGACCTCAACCGGGTCGCGCGGCGGAGTGCGGTGGGGGGTGTTCCAGACCCGCAACCACGGCCGAGGTGGACAGGGGTGGTCACGGCTGCGGAACTGCTCAGTGTGGCCGCTTTCCGCCGTGGCCACCACGCGCAGGCCTTCCCCAGTTTCGGGCTTGCAGCGCACCGGGGCGCCGGTCGTCTCCTACCGCCGCGTCGGCTACTGCAAGGGCTGCGGCATGTGCGTCGGAGTGTGCCCGTCGGACGCGATCGTGATGATCCCGGAGGCGTAGCCTCAGACCTCGGACTCACACCAGACCTATAGTGACGCCCGTGCGCACACGACCGGATTGGTTCAACGCCGAACTGCTGCCCTATGCCTCCAACTGGGTGGACATCGACGGCAACGACGTCCACTACCTCGACGTCGGCTCCGGGCCGACACTTCTCATGCTTCACGGCAACCCCACGTGGAGCTTCCTGTACCGCCGCATGATCGCGCGGCTCTCGGACCATTTCCGGTGTGTGGCCCCCGACTACCCCGGCTTCGGCTTGTCCTCTGCTCGGCAGGGCTATGGATTCGCCGCCGCCGAGCACTCCTGCGTGGTCGAGTCGTTCGTCACGGCGCTGGATCTGCAAGACATCACCGTCATCGTGCAGGACTGGGGCGGGCCTATCGGGTTGGGAGCCGCGGTGCGGGACCCACAGCGGTACTCCCGGCTGGTCATCGGCAACACCTGGGCCTGGCCCAGCAGTCTATGGACGAAGTCCTTCGGGCAGGTGATGGGTGGGCCGGTCACCGGAGACCTGCTCAACCAGCGACTGAATCTCTTCGTGAAGGTCATGATCCCGAGCATGATGCGCCGTCGGCAGTTGACCGATGCGGAGAGGGCCATGTACGCCTCGCCCTTCCCCACCGCGCAGTCCCGACTTCCGGCCCGCATCCTGCCCCGCGAGATCCGTACTGCCCGGCCCTTCCTGCAGGACCTCGAAGGCCGTCTGGATGCCATTCGGGGGTTGCCGTCGTTGCTGTTCTGGGCCGATGGCGACATCGCTTTCGGGGAGGGTGAACGGCGGCGCTGGCAGCAGCTCCTCACCGAGCGCACGGACCACCTGTTGGCCGGTGCCGGACACTACTGGCAGGACGACGCCGGTGAGGAGGCGGCGGCGGTCATGCGCGACTGGTTGGGCTAGCAGTACAAGTTCGATCGGGGCGTGTGGCAAAGCCGCCTGGTCGAACGTCGACCGGCGCCGGTCCTTCAGTACGTTACGGCCATGGTCCGATACTTCTTGCGCACCTACTCCTTCCCGCAGGTCATCGAGGTCGTTGCCGAACAGGCCGAGCACGCAGGGTGGGACGGGCTGATGCTGCAGGACAGCCAGAACCTCTCGCCCGACATCGTCGTGGCCCTCACCATGGCCGCCCGGGCGACCGACCGCCTGCTCATCGGAACGGCCGTGACCAACCTGGTGACCCGCAACCCCGCCGTGGTGGCGGGGGCGTTCGCCGCGCTGGACCTGATCAGCGAGGGGCGGGCGATGCTCGGGATCGCCCGTGGGGACACCGCACTGCGACTCATCGGCGAGGACCCGCCGCACCTGGCCGAGTTCGAGGAACTTGTGCACCACGTGCGAGCCTATTTGCGCGGTCGCGACGTAGCGTTCGGGGACCTACGCAGTCGCATTGCCTGGCTCGATCCCGCGGAGCCGCCGTCCGTGCCGATCAACGTCTTCGCCTCGGGTCCGAAGAACCTGGCCCTCGCTGCCAGATCCGGGGACATGGTCACCATGTCGTTGGGCGCGGAGCCCGACCAGGTCGCGTGGGGTCTGGCGCAGGTGCGTGCGGTCAACCCCACCGTCCCGGTGGGCGCGCTGGTGGTGGCAGCGACCGGTACGGACCGCGGCGAGCTCCGTGAATACGTACGGGGCAACGCGAGCATCTCCACACACTTCCGGCGCGGGGCGGAGGGTGTGCTCACCGCTGCGGACCGCACCGTGGTCGAGGCGGTCGACCACGACTACGAGTTGTACGGGCACTCGGCCCACGCGTCCAAGCAGGCCGAGGACCTTCCGGCGGACTTCATCGACAGGTTCTGCATCATCGGCGAGCCGGAGGAGTGTGCCGCGCGGTTGCGGCAATTGGTCGACCTGGGGCTCGATCACGTCGTCGTCGTGGGCGGTGGTCTGGACGCGTCGGTGCAACTGCGGCTGCAGATGGATCTGCGGTTCGCCGAAGAGGTCCTGCCGGCGCTGCGGTGAATCTCAGGAGCCGCCGTCCAGTCGCAGCCGGGTGATGGCCGCCCGCACCTGCTCGGTGGGGATCTTCACGACCCGGCGGTCGTAGGTCAACAGGCCGTTGGTCTCGTCCTCGACATCCGACAACTGGGTGTACACGGTTGCGCTCAGACCCTGCGGAATGGCAGGCACGATCTGATCGGTGTGGAGATCCCGAAAGGCTTGGGCCAGGAGAGCGGCCGAGCCGTAGCGGCGATAGCCGAACTCGGTCTCGCTGGCGCTGTGTGCGGCCAGGTGCAAGCTGTAACCGCCGTACTCGCTGAGTGCCAGTACCCGGCCATCGCGCTTGCGGGGCACCCGGAAGCGCCGGAAGTAGATGTGCAGGCTGCGCAGATCGCCGCCGCCCTGATCGTGCCAGCCGCTGGCATGGTCGACCGCGCGGCTGGGATCGAGCACGGCGACCTCGCGGGCCACGACATTGGCGTCGAACTGACCCCACCCCTCGTTGAACGGCACCCAAGCGGCGATGCTCGGACTGTTTCGCAGGTGCTCGATGGTGTCGCGCATCTGGTCGAGCCACTGCGCCCGGCCGGCGGCATCGGAGCGGGCGAACAACCGGTGGTGGCGGTCGTTGAGCCGCAGCGGTGACACGGCGGGCACCTCGACCACCCGTCGGCGGTACGTGCCGCCGCCGTTGACCATGTCCTGCCACACGAGCATCCCCAGGCGGTCGCAGTGGTAGTACCACCGCAGCGGCTCGACCTTGATGTGTTTTCGCAGCATCGTGAACCCGAGGTCCTTCATGGTCGCGATGTCGTGGACCAGGGCCGCATCGCTGGGCGCGGTGTAGAGGCCGTCGGACCAGTAGCCCTGGTCGAGGACCCCCGCGTGGAAGTACGGCCGGCCGTTGAGCAGAAGTCGCGGCACCCCAGCGCTGTCGGTGCCGACGCCGAAGGTACGCAACCCCACGTAACTGCGCACCTCATCGTCCGCGGCGGAGATCGCCAGGTCGTACAAGAACGGGTCCGCAGGCGACCAGTGCCGTGGTTCGGGGATCTCGATGCGTTGCGGTGACCCGGTGGTGGCGCTGACATCGGCGACCACGTCATCGCCGGCCGTGACCTGTACCCGGCAGGGCGATGGCTCACCGGTCATCGAGACGGTGACTGTGAACCCGGTCAGATCCGGGTCGAGGGTCAGCGCAGTGATGTGGTTGTCCGGCACGACCTCCAACCACACCGTCTGCCAGATCCCCGACTGGGCGGTGTACCAGATCCCGCCGGGTTTCAGTTTCTGCTTGCCGCGGGAGCCGGTGCCGGTGTCGGAGGGGTCCGTGACCACGACGTGAAGGTGGTTCCCGCCACGGGTCAGCGCGTCGGTGATGTCGAAACTGAAGGGCAGGTAGCCACCCTCGTGGCCACCCACCGGGCGGCCGTTGACCCGCACCTGGCAGGACTGGTCGACCGCGCCGAAATGCAGCAGGACCCGGTGCCCGTCGGGTACGGGCGGCGCCTCGAAGGCCCGCGCGTAGTGCAGGTACTCACCGGGCTGGAGTTGGCGGCCCACCCCGGACAGCAGCGACTCCGGCGAGAACGGCACCACGATCGGGCCGTCCCAATCCGTGGGCTCGCGGGCGCTGATGCGGAAGGCGTGTTCCCAGCGGCCGTTGAGGTTCACGTAGGAGTCGCGGCGCAGTTGCGGTCGCGGGTACTCCGGCAGCGGGTGGTCCGGATCGAGGGTCTCGCCCCACGGGGTGAACAGTGGCTGGTGCAGGGGCTTCACCTGGTGTCCGCCCGTCGGCGCAGGGCCCGGATGGGTATGAGGATCATGAGGATGACGACCGCGGCGGCCACGAAGATCCCGGGGGTCGGTACCTGCTTGAGCTGTCCGAGGTCCTCGTAGTACTCGTCGGCGTTGCGGATCACGGCTGCTCCGATGAACGGGCCGATGACCATGGGGATCAGGACCATGGCGATCATGCGCAGACCCTGCACCATGCCGACCCGGTCGACGGGGGAGTAGTCGCGGATGGCGGCGCCGATCGCGGCCATGGTCAGCATGAACCCGGACATCATGACCAGTCCCGCGAGGATGACCGGCAAGAGGCCGCGGGCGAACACCATGAGCAACAGCCCGACCAGGTAGATACCCGCGGCGGGCAGCATGAAGGCGACCTTGCCGACCCGGTCGATGATCCGGCCGCCGAGGACGCTGACGACGGCGGCGCCGGTCAGTACCGCCGCCAGCACCACGGCGTAGGCGTCGATCTGCAGGTAGCGCTGCACGTAGATGATCAGGTAGGGGAGGAAGACCTGGGTCGAGATGCCGAGGATGGCGAACGCCACCAGGGTCCAGTAGAGCCGGGGGTTGGCGCGCACGGCATCGGGCCGCAGCCCGTGCACGATGGAGCGCCACAGGCTGTCGTGTTGGGTCGGCTCGTTGGGTGCGTCGTGGATCAGCAGCAGGGCCAGGAGGCCGGCGACGATCATGAGCGCCCCGACCACGATGAAGAACACCTGCCAGTCGCCGCTCTTGGTCAGTCCGTCGAGGCCGCCGAAGACCAGCAGCATCGACATCAGCGGCAGCATCGCCAGTACCGATTCGACCCGTCCGCGGTTGTCGGGGGAGGTGATGTCGGTGACCCAGGCGTTGAACGAGGCGTCGTTCGCGCCGGCCCCCAGGAAGCTCATCAGGCAGTCGAGCAGGATGACGACCGCAGCGGTGGCGGCCGCGACACTGGCGGCGGGGACGAACGCTGCCAGGGCATCGACGGTGATGAAGCCGAACAGCATCGTGGACACGCCCCACAGGACGTAGCCCCCGACGATGAACATGCGGCGCTTGCCGATCCGGTCCGACAGTGGCCCGATGAAGAACGTGGCGGTGGTCGCGGAGATCGCCGAGAGGGCGACCATCACGGCGATGACGGTGGGGTCGTCGGTGATCGTGTCGTAGACGAAGACGTTGAGGTAGAGGTTCTCGACGGTCCAGGCGATCTGGCCGACGAGGCCGATGATGACGATGCCGAGCCAGGTCCGGGTGCCCAGGGCGGTGGGCCGTAGATGGTGCTCGGACTGCGTGGGCGCCTGTTGAGCCATGGCTGGTCCTCCGCTCGCTCATTGGCACGGTACCGCCGGGCCTGGGCGGATGGGTGGGCTGGCGGGATGGCCGGTCCGACCGATATCCACAGCGAACATATGTTCGAAAATCTCTTGACGTACCCCTGTGTCAGTGTTCGACTGTAATCGAACAAAAGTTCGATCCACGACGAACGGGAGGTGCTTCATGAGTCGTTCCTATGACCGGGCCGTCGACGTCAAATGTGCCGGGGGCGGGTCCCCCGAGCAGTTCATCTGGCGTGACCGGTTGTACCGGGTGGATCACGTGTTGCAGCAGTGGGACAAGTCCGCGGTGTGGTGGAAGGACGTCAGTGCGACCCCCACCGGGTGCGACCTGCAGACCTGGCGGGTGGAGGCATCCGCCGGTCGATGCACGGCGCGTGGCGTCTACGACTTGAGCTTCGACCCGGCAGCGGGGCAGTGGTACCTGCTGCGGACCTTCGACTGAGAGGACACTGCAATGGCTGCTCTGACCCATGCCGGCAAAGATCTGCTGCGCACCGCGCTGATCGCCCTCGACGACGCCTATCAGGCGACCGCTCCCGCCGACCGCTACGTGGCCGCGCACGTGGCGGCGCTGCGGGCGGGCGCGGCGTTGCTGGCCACGCGGGCCAAGCCGACCCGGTCGTCGCGCATCCGCAGCGTCTGGCAGATGGTGCCGACGATCGCCCCCGAGTTGGGGGAGTGGTGTGCCTACTTCGACGCGATCGGCCGTCGCCGCATCTTCGTGGAGATCGGCCGGGAACATGTGACCCAGCGGCAGGCCGACGACCTCGTGCGCGATGCTGAGGCGTTCCTCGAGCAGATCGCCGCGATCCTCGGGGTGGGACTGCCGATCCCCTCCTGGTCGACTGCGGGATAGTCGATGTTCAGTCATCTCCACGTCGCCTCCTACTACTCCCTGCGGCACGGTGTGTGCGCCCCGCAGGAGGTGGTGCAGCGGGCCGTGGAGTTGGACCAACCGGCTATCGCGCTGACCGACCGGGACGGGTTGTACGGCGCGGTCCGGTTCATGCAGGCCTGCATGGAACACGGCATCGACGGCATCCTCGGCTCGGACCTGGCCCAGCGCCCCGATGCCCCGCCGGTAGCGGCGCGCACCCCCACCCGGGGTGGCGCCTGGCGTGACCTGCGGCATCCGCGCATGGTGCTGCTGGCTTCCGGCGGCAGGGGCTGGTCGGCGTTGAGCCGGCTGGTATCGGCCGCCCACACCGCTGGGGAGCGAGGCAACCCCACGGTGGACTGGGGTCTGCTCGAGGAGTTCGTGGTGCCCGGAGATCTGCGGGTGTTGCTGGGTCCCGACTCGCAGGTGGGTCGGGCCATCAGTCGGCACCGGTTCGACCTTGCCGACCGGTTGCTGGACCGCTGGCGGCAGGTGGCGGGCAACCGGGTGTACCTCGAGATCGTGAACCACCGCACCGCCCCCCGCGGGATCGGGGAGGACCGGCCCGGACCGGACCTGTCCACCGCGATGGCGCGCCGGATGTGGACCTACGCCCGCGAGCGTGGCGTCCCGGCGGTGCTGACCAACGCGGCACGGTACGTCCATCCCCGGCAGGCGTCGACCGCGGACCTGCTGGATGCCATCCGGCGGCTGGTGCCGCTGGACTCCCGGCATCTCGACCGGGAGAACTCCGGCGGTTTCCTGGCGCCGGCCAGTCATATGCAGGGCATCGCCGAACAGGTCGCGGGATCCGAGGCCGGCCGGCTGCTCGGGGTGACCGCCGACCTGGCCGGGGAGTGTGTGCTGGACCCGGTGGCGGATTTCGGCATCGGGGACATCCACGTCCCGGAACTCGATGTCCTGTTGTCGGGCAGGCCGCCGGCCGAACCCACCGGACCCGCGATGGTCGGGTACGCCGCCCGCCGCCACCGCCATGCCCAGCGCCGGGTCGAGGCGGTGCGCGCCGATGCCCTGCTGCGGGCCCGCTGTGAGGCCGCGTTGCACACGAGGTTCCTGCCCCGGGAGGTGGCGCCCGCCCGGCAGCGCCTCGACGACGAACTCGGTGTCATCGCCACCCTCGGTTTCGCCGGATACTTCCTCACGGTTGCGGAGGTGGTGGACCTGATCCGCGCGATGCGGGTGCGGGTGGCCGCGCGGGGATCCGGGGCCGGCAGTGTCGTGAACTACCTGTTGGGCATCTCCGGGGTGGACCCCATCCGCCACGACCTGCTCATGGAGCGGTTCCTGTCCCCGCTGCGGCGGGCGCTGCCGGACATCGACATCGACGTCGAGTCGGCGCGCCGCACAGATATCTACCGGCGGATCGTGGAACGGTTCGGGGCGCACCGCAGCGCCTGTGTGAGCATGCGCGACACCTACAAGGTGCGACACGCGATTCGCGATGTGGGGGCGGCACTGGGCTTCCCGGCCGGCGAGATCGACGACTTCGCCAAGGCCTTCCCACACATCCGTGCCCGCGATGCCCGGGCGGCGGTGGCCGAACTGCCCGAGGTGCGCACCTCGGTGGTGGGCAAACTCGCCGACCGCGGGATGCTGGACGGCTTCCTGCACTTCGTGGAGGCGCTCGACGGTCTGCCCCGGCACATCGCCCTGCACCCCTGCGGCGTGCTGCTGTCGGACTCCTCGTTGCTGGACCGGACCCCGGTGGAGGCCAGCTGGATGGGCTTCCCGATGAGTCACTTCGACAAGGACGACGTGGAGGCGATGGGTTTCCTGAAGCTCGACGTGCTGGGCATCCGCATGCAGTCGGCGATGGCCCATGCGGTGACTGAGGTGCGCCGGGTGGACGGCGTCGAGGTCGACCTCGACGACCTGCCGTTCGACGATCAGGACACCTTCGACCTCATTCAGAAGGCCAAGACGCTCGGCTGCTTCCAGATCGAGTCGCCGGGGCAGCGGGAGCTGATCGGCAAGTTCGGCCCGCGCGACTTCAACGACCTGATCATCGACATCTCGCTGTTCCGGCCCGGGCCGGTGAAGAGCGACATGATCACGCCGTTCCTGTCCGCCCGGCACGGCTGGCGGGAGCCGCTGCACCTGCACCCCGATCTGGAACCCGCGCTGCGGGAGACCCATGGGGTGGTGGTGTTCCACGAGCAGGTGTTGCGGCTGGTGTCTGTCATGAGCGGGTGTTCCCTGGCTGAGGCCGACGAGGTCCGCCGGCAACTCGGCACCCCGGATGGACAGATCCAGGTCCGGACCTGGTTCATCCCGCAGGCGCTGAAGAAGGGCTACGACCTGGCAACCGTCGAGAAGGTCTGGGAGGTGTTGCGGGCCTTCGCCAGTTTCGGGTTCTGCAAGGCTCATGCCGCGGCCTTCGCGCTGCCGACCTACCACTCCGCCTGGCTCAAGCGACACCACCCGGCGGCGTTCCTGGCCGGGGTGCTCACCCATGACCCGGGGATGTACCCGAAGCGGTTGATCCTCGACGAGGCCCGCAACAGCGGGGTTGTGGTGCTGCCGCTGGACGTGAACAAATCCAGCGGACAGTACCGGGTGGAGAAGGTGGCGGACACCTATGGCATCCGGCTGTCGCTGGCGGATGTGAAGGGGATCAACGACGTGGAGATCCGTCAGATCGAGGTGTCCCAGCCGTTCGTGGACCTCGCCGATTTCTGGTCGCGCACGCCGGTGTCCCGGCCGGTCGTGGAGCGGTTGGTGCGCGCCGGCGGATTCGACACGATGTACGACATCACCGGGGCGCGCCGCATCGGTCACGTGACCCGCCGCGACCTGCTGCTGCAGATCGCGGATCTTCACCGGTCCGGGGGTCGGCGCCGGGTCCGGCGCAACGCCAAGCAACAGGTGGGCGGTACCGGGCTCGCCGAGCAGGTGGCTGCGCAATCACAGGCGCCGAAGGTGTACGCCGCAGGCCCCGCCCAGTTGGTCCTGCCGTTGTCCGAGCCCGAGCCGCCCAGCGGCTTGCCCGAGATGACCGCGGCCGATCGGGTGGAGGCGGAAGTGGAGATCCTCGGCCTCGATGTGACCCGGCATGCCATCTCGTTCTACGAGCAGATGTTCACCGAACTCGGTGTGGTGCGGTCCAAGGATCTGCTGGCCCACCGCTCGCAGGCGCAGGTCCTGGTGGCCGGCATCAAGGTGGCGACCCAGACCCCGCCGATCCGCAGCGGGCGACGGGTCATCTTCTTGTCGCTGGACGACTCCACCGGACCGATCGACCTGACGTTCTTCGAGGACGCTCAGGGCCCCTACGCCCACACGGTGTTCCACTCCTGGCTGTTGCTGGCCACCGGTGTGATCCGCAGGACCGGCCGACGGGGGATCTCGGTGCGGGCCACCGGGTGCTGGTCCCTGCCGGATCTGCACGCGGCATGGAGACGCAAGGGCGTGGCCGGGGTGTACGAGATCATCAACACGCCGGTGGACATGCTGGCCGGACCGGACCGGATGGAGGATCCGACGCAGGACACCGGTACCTCGGACCCGGCTGTGCGCAGGGTGCTGGTCCATGCCAGTGGGTTCCGGCAGTCGCCGTACGCGGACACCCGGCCGGCGGGATCGTCGTCGAAACGGCCGCCGAAGCTGTGGCACTCCAGTCCGGGCAGTGCAGGCTAGGGGAGGAGGACATCGATGAGCAGACGCGAGAGCGGCAAGCTGGATTTCCCAGCGCCGCGCGACGATTCCACATGCACGATCCTGCATGTGGACATGGACGCGTTCTACGCCTCCGTGGAGTTGCTCAGCCGCCCCATGCTTCGGGGCAAGCCCGTCATCGTCGGCGGTTCCGGTTCCCGCGGCGTGGTGCTGTCGGCCACCTACGAGGCCCGCGCCTTCGGAGTCCGGGCGGCCATGTCCATGGGACGGGCCCGTCGGTTGTGCCCTGAGGCGGCGGTGATCGCGCCCGACCATCGCCACTACGCGCGGGTCAGCGAGGGGGTGATGGCGATCTTCGGCTCCATCACCACGGCTGTGGAGCCGTTGTCCCTCGATGAGGCGTTCCTCGACATCTCCGGGGCCATCCGGCAGTTCGGCACCCCCGCCGCCATCGGCGAACTGCTGCGGGCGCGGGTCCACGACGAGCAGGGGATCACCTGCTCGGTGGGCGGGGCACCGAACAAGTTCGTCGCCAAGGTGGCCAGCGCCCACGCCAAGCCGGATGGGATGCTGCTGATCCCGGCGGATTCGATCGTGGCCTTCCTGCACCCGCTGCCGGTCGGTGCCCTGTGGGGCGTCGGACCGCGAACGGAGGAGCAACTGCACAGTCTCGGGGTGCGCACCGTGGCCGATGTCGCCCATCTGCCGCGGCCGGTGTTGCGGCGGGCGCTGGGACCTGCGGCCGGGGACCACCTGGCCGAACTCGCCTGGGGCCGGGACAGCCGCCAGGTCAGTTCTGCCACTCCCGATCGAAGCATCGGTTCGGAGCACACCTTCGCCGGTGATGTCGACGATCAGGAGGTGATCGCGCGGCAGTTGTTGGGGCTGTCCGATGCGGTGGCGGCCCGACTTCGGGCGGCTGGCTGGGTGGGCCGGACGGTGTCGATCAAGGTCCGGTTCGCGGACTTCACCACGCTGACCCGGTCCAAGACATTGCCAGAGGCAACCGACGTCGGCCGCGATATCTACGCCGTGGCCGCGGACCTCTACCAGGCGCTCGGCCTGCAGCGCGCCCGGCTACGACTGGTGGGGGTACGGGTCGAGAAGTTGCGCCCGGCGCACGACGCAAGTCACCAGATCGCCCTCGACGAACCGGACGCTGGGTGGCGGGAGGCGGAGACGGCGGTGGACCGGGCGGTGGCCAGATTCGGGCGCGGGGTTGTGCGCCCGGCCAGCCTGCTCGACATGGGTCATTCGGAGGAGGAACGTTGATCTGATTCCGGCCTTGAACAAGTTGTGGACCCTCTCGGGTTTCCATCCGGGGCGCCTACCCGTATCGTTACAGTTACCAGACCGCAAGGAGGGAAGGAACGTGCCTCTCTCAGAGCATGAGCAGCGACTGCTCGAGCAGATGGAACGGGCCCTCATGGCCGAGGATCCGAAGTTCGCCACGTCCTTGCGACACGGTTCGTCCGGGGCCGATCGCCGACGGGTCGTGGGCGGCGTCATCGGAGCCCTCGTCGGCATGGCACTACTGCTGGCGGGTGTCTCGGCCAGTCTTCCCCCGCTCGGCGTCTTCGGATTCATCGTGATGCTGGCATCGGTGTTCCTGGTCATCTCGGGCCTGCGTCACGCACCGTCCAAGAAAGCGGCAGCCGACTCGGTGCCCGGAGCTGCGCCGTCCGCGGCGCCGAAGCCCGCGAAGGGTCAGTCCGGTTTCATGGCCAGGTTCGAGCAGCGCTGGCAGGACCGCAACCGCCGGGACGGCCGCGACTCCTGAGCACCACGTAAGCCCCGACCACGCAGTGGTGACTCCGCTGCCGCACCGGCGCACGAGCAGCGAAGTCGAAGCCATTTCCCGCTGGCCAAGGACGATCCGCTCGACATTCCTGCGGAATCCGTGGAGTAGCTGACCGCATACAACGGATCCATTCGTGCGGCGCTGTCCCGTTGATCATTTCCGTGACCCCAGCGAGCGCCTTGCCGTACATTTGCGCCCTGGAGGTAGCGGGGATATGGGCGTACTGCAGGCTGAAGGCCGCGATGTGGCGGCCACTTTGCTGGACGTCACCTACGTGCTCCAGCTCGAGCCCCGGATGCACCTGGAGTACGTCTCGGACGCTGTCGCCGGCTTCACCGGCTACACGGCCACCGAGTACCTCGACGACGCTGGATTGTGGCTCCGGGTGCTCGATCCGCGGGACCGTCCGGTGCTGCTGTCGGCGTTCAACGCCGCAATCGGGGTGTCCACGCACGCGACCTTGCGTTGGGTGGCCCGCGACGGCAAGGTGGTCTGGACCGAGCACATCGCCCGCAAGGTACAGCGCGAGGACGGTTCCATCGCCCTGCACGGGGCACTGAACCACATCGGTCCCCGGCAGATCGCCGAGGCTCGGGCAGGCATCGACGGCCGCTATCAGATGCTGGCTGAGGACGCCTCCGACGTCGTCTTCCAGACTGATCTTCAGGGACGGATCGTCTGGGTCTCCGACTCCATCGAAGCGGTCGCGGGGTGGGCGCCGGCAGCCCTCATCGGCTCGTTCGCGCGAGATCTCATCGACCCCTCGGACGCCCGGCGGGTCGAGAGTATCGACCCGAACGTCCACGCCGGCCAGTCGCAGAAGTCGGTGGTTCTGCGGATCCGGACCGCCGACGGCGGCTGCCGGTTCATCTCGGCGGCGGCCCGCCCCGCCCGTGACGGCAACGACGAGGTGAGCGGGGCGATCGTCGGCTGGCGCGATGTGGACGATGTGGTGCGTGCCCGAATGGAGGCGGAGTCCGAGCGCGAGATCCTGCGCGCGACCCTGGACGCGCAACTCGATCCACAGGTGCTGGTGGCGGCGGTGAGGGATGTCGACGGTCGGATCGTGGACTTCCGGTTCGTGGCCGCGAATCCGGCAGCCTGCGAGTCCCTGGACAAGGAACGCCAGCAAGTCATCGGCGGTGCCCTTTCCACCGTCGACCCCGGGATCTTCGATTCCGAGGTCACGCCGCAATTGAAGGCGGTGGTCGATTCCGGGGTGCCCTTGGTCCTCAACAATCACTCGCACACGTACTCCTCGGGCAGGATCGGTCACTACGACGTGCGCGCGGTGCCCGTGCACGATGGCCTCGCAGTCACCTGGCGGGATGTGACGCAGCGGTTCGACGAGGCCGCGGCGCTGGCCGACTCCGAGGCGAGGTACCGGTTGTTGCTCGAGGAGAGCAGCGACATGGTGACCTTCCACGACCCCGATGGCACGGTGCAGTGGGTGTCCCCGGCGATCGAACGCCTTCTGGGATGGTCGCCGGAAGAGCGGACCGGTCGACTGCTGAACTTGATCCACCCCGACGATGTCGCCGGCGTGCTGGCTGCCCGCGAGGTACTGCTGGCGGGTCAGGAGTACGCCGCAACCCGGTTTCGCATGCGCACGAAGAACCGCGGCTATCGCTGGGTCGAGTCGAGTGCCAGGGCCGTCCGGGACTCCGCCGGTGCGGTCCGGTCACTGGTCGTGGTCACGCACGACATCCAGGCCCAGATGGACTCCGAACGGGCGTTGGCCGATTCCGAGGAGCGGTACCGACTGCTGGCCGAGAACGCGACCGATGTGGTCTACCGGACCACACTCGAAGGGGTCACCGAGTGGATCTCGGAGGGCGTGGAGCGAGTACTCGGTTTCCGCCCGGATGAGTTCATCGGCCGCAACGGCCGCGATCTGGTAGCGCCCCAGGACCGTGAGTTCGTGGACTCGAGCCACCCAGGAGGTACTTGCGGGGACCCGCAACAGCGCCCGCTTCCGGATGCCCACCAAGGACGGTGGCCAGCGCTGGGTGGAAGCCACGATTCACCCGGTCGCCGGACCGGACGGTCAGCCGATCGCCTTCGTCGGTGGCTGGCGCGACGTGCAGGCCGAGGTGGAGTCCGAGGTCGCCCTCGATCGGCGGGCCCGTACCGACGACCTCACGGGCCTGGTGAACCGGCGCGAGGCCCTGGCTCAGATCTCCGACTGGCTGGCGCAGAGCAATGCCCGCCGCGCCGAATTGGCCGTTGCCTTCTGCGATATCGACGAGTTCAAAGGTGTCAACGACTCGTTGGGGCACGCGATGGGTGACCGCCTATTGCAGCTGGTCGCCGAACGCATCCGGGCCTGCGTCCGGTCAGGTGACACGGTGGCACGGGTCGGTGGCGACGAGATCCTTCTGATCCTGCGAGGCGTGCAGGACCTCGACGCAGCGACTGCGGTGGCCGAGAAGGTCCGCAGGGCGGTTGCCGAACCGCTGCTCATCGATGGTCAGCAGGCGTCCGCAACCGTCAGCATCGGCGTGGCCATGGTGGAAGCGCGCGATGACGTCGACGCGTTGGTGGCCCGTGCCGACCGGGCCATGTACCTGGCCAAGGATGCCGGCCGGGACCAGGTCGTCCCGCTGGACTAGCGCCGCTTCGGAATCCGGCCGGGAGCCGGGACGACCCCAGCGGCGTGGTTGGGTGCCCGGCATCCGTGTGCCCTGGGGTGCCGTTGCGCGTGACGGTGCACCCGGCCGAGTGCGGGTTGGGCCTCGCCGGAGGGGGCAGGGGGCCAGCGGGGTGGAACGTGGCAGCAGGTGGTGCTTAGTGGAGGGAAATGGAGTACGGTGGGGCTTCAAGGCGTTCCGCGAGCGGAGGAGGTGTGCGGATGTTCTTGGGCACCCACACCCCGAAGGTGGACGAGAAGGGGCGCATCATCCTGCCCGCCAAGTTCCGGACCGAGCTCGCCGATGGGGTCGTCCTGACCAAAGGGCAGGATCGTTCGCTGGTGCTGTGGCCGATCGCCGAGTTCGAGGCGGCCGCGGCACGGGTGCGCGAAGCCTCCCAGTCCAATGCCGCGGTGCGCGCATATTCCCGGGTCCTGTTCTCCAGCGCCTTCGACCAGGTCCCCGACAGGCAGGGCCGGATCACGGTACCTTCTTCGCTGCGGGACTACGCCGGGCTGGATCGCGAATGTGTGGTGGTGGGTAACCACCACACGGTGGAGATCTGGGACGAGCAGGCGTGGCAGGACTACTTGCAGCAGCAGGATGCCGCGTTCGCGGCGCTGTCCGAGGAGGTGGTGCCCGGCTTGTTCTGACCCATCCCCCCGCTTCTGCACTGCGGCCCCCGGCCGACGCAGTACCGCGGCGGTCGCCCGGCGACCGTCGATCACCTTGGATCACTTCCCCGGACCCAAGGTGGCCCCATCCGCAATGCGCGGACGGGGACCGGAGTGCAGGACCCCACACCCGACAAGGAGCCGCCGTGGACACCGACAGCCGCCACATCCCCGTGGCGCTCGATCGTGTCCTCGAGTTGCTCGACCCGGTCCTCGGACCCCAAGCGCAGACTCAGGAGCCCATCATGGTGGACGCAACCACCGGCCTCGGCGGCCACAGTGCCGCCGTGCTCGGGCGGTTCGAGCGGGCCAGGGTCGTGGGCCTCGACCGGGACCCGCAGGCGGTGGCAGCCGCTCGGGCGCGGCTGGCCGGGTACGGCGACCGAGCCAGCGTGCACCACGCACGGTACGACCAGATGGGCGAGGTGCTCGACAGTCTGGCACTGGCGTCGGTGGACGCGGTGCTGTTCGACCTCGGGGTGTCGTCGATGCAGATCGACGAGGCCGAGCGCGGATTCGCCTACTCGAAGTCCGCACCACTGGACATGCGGATGGACACCACCGCGGATCTGACGGCGGCGGAGGTCGTGAACACCTACCCGCAGTCGGAGTTGGCGCGCATCCTCTGGGAATACGGTGAAGAACGCTTCGCCCGCCGGATCGCGCGCCGGATCGTGGCCGATCGGCCGCTGCGCACCAGCGATGATCTGGTGGCGTCGGTGGAAGCCGCCATTCCGGCGGCGGCCCGCCGCAAGGGACACCCGGCCAAGCGCACCTTCCAGGCGGTGCGCATCGAGGTCAACGCCGAGTTGGTCAGTCTGGAGAAGGCTCTGCCCGAGGCGCTGCGGCGGTTGCGCCCCGGTGGTCGATTCATCGCACTGAGTTATCACTCGCTGGAGGACAAGATGGTCAAACGGGCCCTGCGCACCGGGGCGGAGGACTCCGCACCGCCCGGTCTGCCGGTCGTGCCACCCGACTCGCGGCCGTGGCTTCGCCTGATTACGCGCGGTTCGGAGGTAGCGTCGGACAAAGAAATTGCGGCGAATCCACGGGCTCGATCAGTCCGGCTGCGGGCTGCAGAGAAGTTGCGGGAGGCATCATGACGGTCGTACCCCAGGCGGGTTCGCGCCGCACGGTGTTGCACCGTTCGCTGCCCGCCCATCGGGCCACCCGTACCGGCGTGATGAGTACCAGTGCGTTCGCGATCGGCGCCCTGGCCGTCATGAGTATCGGCCTGCTGGCCCTGCTGGTGCTGAACACGGCGTTGGCCAAGGGCAGTTTCCGAGCCCATGAACTGCGGGTGCAGAAGGCCGACCTGGCGCAGCGCGAGCAATTGCTGCGCACCCAGATCCAGGACGCGTCCTCACCGGTGACCCTGACCAAGCGCGCCCGGGAACTGGGGTTGGTGGCGGCCACCACGCCGGTGTTCATCCGACTGTCCGACGGCAAGGTGCTCGGCGTGCCCTACGCCGCCGGCCTGCCGCTGGATCCGGCCACAGGTGAGCCGTTGACCTCCGCCGGCGTGCCCAGTGCGGGTTCGGCCACGACTGATCCTGCGAGCGGGCAGACGGCCGGGGCCGACCCGACGACTGCCGGCGACCCGGCCGCGCAGACCCCGGCTCCGGCGGAATCCACCCCAGCCCCCGGCGTGGCAACCACACCCGGGACGGACACCGAGCAACCCTTGGGTATCACAGCCCGCTAGGCATCCCCCACGACGACAGGACAGCAGTGAGCACTTCGACCCGACCCCCCGTGAGGCCGAGTCGCTGGCACGACGGCGGGTCCGACGGTCCGGGGCGCGCGTACGAACCCGCCGACCCGTCCAAGCGGTTGCGGTTGTTGGCGCTGATCGTTGCCTTCGTCCTGACGATCTTCGCCGCGCGGTTGGTCGATCTGCAGTTGCTGAACCGCACCACCCGGGCGGAGGCGGCGGTGGCGGACCGGACCGCGGTCGTGACTCTGCCCGCCAAGCGCGGCACCATCTACGACGCGGACATGCGGCCGCTGGCCGAGTCGGTCGAGGCCGTGGACGTGACCGCGGACCCGCGGCTGGTGACCGACAAGGACGCCACGGCCGACTACCTGGCGCCCATCCTGAACATCCCCAAAGAGCAGATCGTCGCCTCGCTGACCACGGACAAGCACTTCGCCTACGTCGCCAAGCAGGTGACGCCGGAGACCTGGGATGCGGTGTCGTCGCTGGACCTGCGCGGCATCTTCGGGCAACGCACCACCAAGCGCTACTACCCCTCCGGTGAGCTCGCTGCCAACGTGCTCGGCTACGTGCGCGAGGACGGGGTGGCAGGTGCCGGCCTCGAGTACGGACTGGACACCGAGTTACGGGGTCAGGACGGCCAGAAGATCTTCGAGAGCGGCATCGGCGGCCGGCAGATCCCCACCGGCTCCGAGCGCGAGCGCGACCCCGTGGACGGCACATCGGTGCAGTTGACCATCGACAGTGACCTGCAGTGGGTCGCGCAGCAGGCCATCGCGCAGCGGGTCAAAGAAGTCGACGCGGACAGTGGCACCGTGGTCGCGATGGACCCCAAGACCGGTCAGATCCTGGCCCTGGCCTCGGTGCCCACCATGAATCCCAACCTGCCCGGACAGGCCAATGACGCCAACCGGAACAACCGGGCAGTGACCGAGGTCTTCGAGCCGGGCTCGACGAGCAAGGTCATGACCATGGCGGCGGTCCTCAACGAACGCGCGGCCACTCCGCGGACCGTGTTCACCGTCCCCTACACGATCAGCCGGGGTGGCAGCGTCTTCCGGGACCACGACGCTCACCCGACCTACCAACTCACGCTCGCCGGAATCCTCGCGAAGTCGATGAACACCGGCACCATCGAGGCCGCCGAGAAGATCGGCGGCGACAAGCTCTACGAGTACATCAAGAAGTTCGGGATCGGCGAGCCGACCGGTCTGCAGTTCCCGGGGGAGTCCGACGGCTACGTGCCGCCACCGGACAAGTGGTCGCCGACGACGTTCCCGACAGTGGCGTTCGGCCAGGGCCTGTCCACCAACGCGATCCAGGTGGCGTCGGTCTTCGCCACCGTCGCCAACGGCGGAGTGCGGATGCCGGCCTCGCTGGTCAAGGGGTACATCAGTGTCGACGGTGAGGTACAGCCGGCCCAGCCGGCCGAGGGAATCCAGGTCGTCGACGAGCAGGCGGCCAGGCAGACCATGCGGATGATGGAGCAGGTGGTGGGGGCCGAAGGTACGGCGCAGATGGCCGCGATCCCGGGCTACCGGGTGGCGGGCAAGACCGGTACCGCCTACCGCATCAACGACGACTGCGGCTGCTACGACAACTCCGTGACGGCGTCGTTCATCGGTGTTGCTCCTGCCGACGACCCCCGGCTCGTGGTCGCCGTGATCGTGCAGAACCCGAAGTTGTCGCGCTACGGCGGTCTGACCGGTGGTCCGATTTTCCGCGAGGTGATGGTGCACGGCCTGCAGGCGATGAACGTCGCGCCGTCCGGCAAGAAGTCGCCGGAGATGCCGATCTTCTCGACCGATCTCGGGCAGTGAGCCGTTCGTGTCCGAGGCCGAGCATCTCTCGCGGAAGCCGACGGCGCCAGTCCCGCTGAGCGAAGTCTGTGCCCTGCTGGCGGTCCCCGCGCAAGAGGGCGCCGTCACGGGGGTCACCCTGTCGTCGTCCGGCGTCCAGCCAGGAGATCTGTACGCGGCGCTTCCCGGTGCGAAGACGCATGGGGCCCGCTTCGCCGACGCGGCAGCCGATCGGGGTGCGGTGGCGGTTCTCACAGACGAGCCCGGCGGGCAGTTGCTGACCGGGCTCCACCTTCCGGTCGTGGTATGCGCCGATCCCCGGGGCCGGCTCGGCGACGTCAGTGCATTGATCTACGGCTATCCCGCGCAACGACTGCGGACCTTCGGGATCACCGGCACGAACGGCAAGACCACCGTGACGTACATGCTGGCAGCGGCCTTGCAGGCGCTGGGCGAGCCCACCGGCCTGATCGGCACGACCGGCACCTTCGTGCGCGGCCGGCGACTGCCCACGGTCCGCACCACCCCGGAGGCGCCGGACCTGCAGGCGCTGATGGCCTTGATGGTGGACTCCGGCACCACGGCGCTGGCCATGGAGGTCTCGAGCCACGCACTGGTCCTCGGCCGGGTCGACGGGATCCGGTTCGACCTGGTTGCTTTCACCAACCTCAGCCCGGACCACCTGGATTTCCACGGCGACATGGACGAGTACTTCGACGCCAAAGCGAGCTTGTTCACGACGCAACGCTGTCGACGGGGGGTCATCAACGTCGATGACCCGTGGGGCCGGCGGCTGGCCGAGACGACCGAGGTGCCGCACGTGACGTACGGACTCACTCCGAGCGCCACCTGGACGGCGCGGGGTGTCGAGGCCGATGCGGCGGGCTCCACCTTCCACGCGGCCCGCGGCGACGTCGTGCTGCCGGTCCGGGTGCGCGCTCCCGGGGAGTTCAACGTGGCCAACGCGCTGGCCGCGGTGGTGCTGCTGATCGAGGCCGGCCACGAGCCCGAGGCGGCGGCCGCGGCGCTCGAGGCCTTCCACGGCGTACCGGGCCGGATGGAGGTGGTGCCGGGGGACGGTGGCACCGTCATCGTCGACTACGCGCACACCCCGGACGCCGTGGAACGGGCGCTGCTGGCGATCCGGCCACTGACACAGGGCAAAATCTGGTGTGTGATCGGATGTGGTGGAGACCGGGATTTCGTCAAGCGCCCCGCGATGGGGCGGATCGCGGCTGAGTTGGCCGACCATGTGGTGATCACCGACGACAACCCCCGCTCGGAGGATCCTGCCGCCATCCGGGCGTCGGTCCTGGCCGGGGCGCTGGCCGTTCCCGGAGCCGATGTGCGGGAGATCGGCGACCGCGCGGAGGCGATCGCGAGCGCCATCCGGGCGGCGGATCGCGGCGACACGGTGATGATCCTGGGCAAGGGTCACGAGACCGGCCAGGAGGTCGCGGGTGTCATCCACCCGTTCGACGACCGGCAGATCGCCCGGGAACTGTTGGATGGTGCCTCGTGATCGCGATGACCTTGGCTGAAGTCGCTGCGGCGGTCGGTGGATCGCTGCGCGGGGAACCGGACCAGGTCGTCACCTCCGTGGTGACCGATTCCCGGGAAGCAACCGGCGGGGCATTGTTCGTCGCCGTC
This sequence comes from uncultured Actinomycetota bacterium, assembly GCA_963733395.1. Classification (GTDB taxonomy): domain Bacteria; phylum Actinomycetota; class Actinomycetes; order S36-B12; family UBA10799; genus JADKAV01. Next base: position 174,421 of record CAVTCZ010000009.1, on the reverse strand, counting down.
GTCGGCGAGAGCCACGATGGCCACGATCACGTCGGCCAGGCGCTGGCCGGCGGCTGCCCGGCGGCCCTGGTCAGCAGCGAGGTGACGGGCCCGCACATCCTGGTCGAGGACACCGTCGTCGCCGCCGGCCGCTTGGCCCGGGCCGTCATCGGTGCCTGTCCCGAGCTGAGGGTGGTCGCACTGACCGGCTCCTCGGGCAAGACCAGCACCAAGGACCTGTTGCGGGTCGTGCTGTCGTCCTTCGCGCCGACCATCGCGCCCCAGGGGTCCTTCAACAACGAACTCGGGCTGCCGCGGACCGTCTTCGAGGTCACCGAATCGACGCGCTACTTGGTGGCCGAGATGGGGGCCAGGGGCAAGGGGCACATCGGATACCTGTGCACGATCGCCCCGCCTGATGTCAGCATCTTCCTCAACGTCGGGCAGGCGCACCTGTCGGAGTTCGGCAGCCGGGAGGGGATCGCCGAGGCGAAGGCCGAGATCCTGTCGGCACTGGGACCCGAGGGCGTGGCGGTGCTGAACGCCGACGACGAGCGCGTGATGGCCCAGGCGCACCGGGCACCCGGCCGGGTGATCACATTCGGTCACGCCCCCGGGGCGGACGTCCGGGTCACTGCGCTCGACCTCGACGGCGGCCGGCCGGTGGTGACTCTGCAGCACGGTCACGACCGCGTGCAGATCCGCCCGGCCCTGTACGGCGAGCACCAGGGCGCCAACATCGCGGCCGCGGTGGCCGCGGCGGTGGCCCTCGGACTCGACTTCGTCCAAGCCGCCGGGAGCCTGCAGGGGGTCTCGCTGGACAGCCAGTGGCGCATGGAGGTGCGCCAGACCGCTGCCGGGGTGACGGTCATCAACGACGCGTACAACGCCAACCCGGAATCCATGGCCGCCGGGCTGCGGGCCCTCGCCGCGATCGGCCGGGGCCGGCGCACGTGGGCGGTGCTCGGGGAGATGCGAGAACTCGGTCCCACCTCGGCGGTCGAGCACGACGCGATCGGCCGGCTGTGCGTGCGGTTGAACATCTCCCATCTGATCGCCGTCGGTGACGGCGCCCGGCCGATTCACATGGGGGCGGCGCACGAAGGCTCCTGGGGGGACGAGTCGATGGCCGTCGACACCGTCGAGCAGGCGGTGGCCGTCCTGCAGGAGCAGGTGCGGCCCGATGACGTGGTCCTGGTCAAGGCCTCTCGCGCGATCGGCCTCGAGCAGGTCGCGCAAGCGCTGCTGGGGGATGACGCGTGAAACTGGTAGTCATCGCGGGGCTGATCGCGCTGCTGGTCACCTTGCTGGGCACCCCGCTGCTCATGCGGTTCCTGCAACGCCACGGATACTCGCAGGCGATCCGCGTCTCCACCGAGGGTGTTCCCTACCCGGAGCACGAGGGTAAGCGCGGAACCCCGTCCATGGGCGGCCTGGCCATCCTCATCGCCCTGGTCGTGGGCTACGCCCTGTCCCACCTGTATGTCTGGCAAGCGCCATCGGCTTCGGGCCTGCTTGGCGATATACCTGATCGTGGGCCTGGGCCTGGTCGGTGCCGCCGATGACTACCTGAAGATCTTCAAGCAGCGCTCGACCGGCATCCGGGCCCGGACCAAACTCATCGGGCAGGCCCTCGTCGCGCTCACCTTCGCCTACGGCACCACGCTGTGGCCCGACGAGTACGGCCGGACACCGGCGTCGAACGCCGTGTCCCTGGTCCGGGACACACCGATCGTGCTGCCGACGGCACTGCTGCTGATCTGGATCTGGTTCCTCATCACCGCCTCCACCAACGCCGTCAACCTGACCGATGGCCTGGACGGACTGGCGGCAGGCGCCAGCGCGATCACGTTCATGGCGTACACCTTGCTGGGGGTCTGGCAGTACGGCCAGAACTGCTCGTTCGGGCGGTTCGTCCGCTGCTACGACGTGCGGGATCCGCTGGATCTCGCGGTGGTGGCCGCGGCGATGGCCGGAGCGTGCGTGGGGTTCCTGTGGTGGAACACCTCGCCGGCACAGATCTTCATGGGCGACACCGGCTCCTTGGGTCTCGGTGGCGGTATCGCGGCGCTGGCGATCCTGAGCCGCACCGAACTGTTGCTGCCGTTGATGGGTGGCCTCTTCCTCATCATCACGCTGTCGGTGATCGGCCAGGTCGGCAGTTTCAAGCTGACTGGTAAACGGATGTTCCGGATGGCGCCACTGCACCATCACTTCGAGATGAAGGGGTGGGGCGAGGTCACGATCGTCGTGCGGTTCTGGATCGTCCAAGCGTTGTTCGTGGCGGCAGCCTTGTCGCTGTTCTATGCGGAATGGGTGCGTCTGTGAAGCAACTGCCGAATCCTGGTACCGCCGACTGGTCCGGGTTGCGGGTCGCCGTCGCGGGGATCGGCATCGCAGGTTTCGCCTGCGCCGATGCCCTGCTGCAGCGAGGTGCCGATGTCGTGATCGTCGACGAGTCGCACGGTCCCGAACAGCGGAACAAGGCGCAGATCCTGGAGGTGCTCGGAGCCACCGTGCGTCTCGGGGACGGTCGCAGCCTGCCCGAGGCCGACCTGCTCGTGGTCTCGCCGGGGCTGCCGCCGAGTGCGCCGATCACCACAGCGGCGCAAGCCGCCGGGATGCCGGTGTGGGGGGAGTTGGAGCTCGCGTGGCGGGTGCGGGACCCCGGGGGCGCCCCCTGGCTGTTCGTCACCGGCACCAACGGGAAGACGACGACGACCCTGATGCTCGCCTCGATGCTGCGGGCTGCCGGGCTGCGGACAGACGCTGTGGGCAACATCGGCGTCAGCCTCGTGTCCACGGTCCTGGATCCGCAGCCCTACGACGTGCTCGCCGTCGAGGTCGGGGCGCCGCAACTGCCGTTCGTGCACACCGTTTCCCCCCACGCCGCGGCCTGTCTGAACCTGGCCGAGGACCATGTCGACTTCTTCGGCTCCTTCGCGGCCTACCGCGACGCGAAGGCTCGGGTCTACGAGCGCACGCAGGTGGCGTGCGTCTACAACTCGCAGGATCCGGAAACCATCCGCATGGTGGAGCAGGCCGACGTGATCGAGGGCTGCCGGGCGATCGGCTTCACGCTGGGCATCCCCGGTCGCTCCGAGGTCGGGATCGTCGACGACATCCTGGCCGACCGGGCGTTCGTGGCGCAGCGGGCCACCCATGCGCTGGAACTGGCCACGTTGGCAGACGTGCATCCGCCGGTGCCGCACCAGACCGCCAACGCACTGGCCGCCGCGGCCCTGGCCAGATCCTTCGGGGTGGACCCCCGGCACATCCGCGACGGCCTGCGCACCTTCCGGCCGGCGGCCCACCGCATCGCCGAGGTGGGTCGCGTCGACGATGTGCTCTACATCGACGACTCGAAGGCCACGAATGCGCACGCCGCGGACATGTCGCTGCGGGCCTACGACCCGGTGGTGTGGGTCGCAGGTGGGCTTGCGAAGGGGCAGACGTTCGACGACCTGGTGCAGCGCCACGCCGATCGGCTGCGTGCGGTGGTGCTGCTCGGGGCCGACCGGGGGCTCATCCGCGAGGCACTGCAGCGACACGCACCGGATGTGCCGGTCGAAGAGGTGGCCGCCACGGACACTGGAGCAATGCGGGAAGTGGTGCGACGAGCGGCTGGTGCGGCACAGCCTGGGGATACGGTGTTGCTGGCCCCGGGGTGCGCCTCGTGGGACATGTTCACCGACTACGCGCAGCGGGGCCGGGAGTTCGCCGCCGCCGTCGCCGCGTTGGAGTCGTCCTGATGGCCACGACGAACCCCACCGGCACGCAATCGTCGGGAGCCTGGCACCTCATCCCGGGCGGTGAGACCCTGCGCCGGTGGTGGAACCATCCGCTGGCCAACTACGCGCTGCTGCTGAGCACGACGATGCTGCTGATGGTGCTGGGCATCGTCATGGTGTTCTCGGCCAGCAACGTGGTGACCTACGCGGCCGGCGAAGGCATCGGGCTCACCGTGACCCAGAAACAGTTGATGTTCGCCGGCGCCGGACTGGCCCTGATGGTGCTGATCTCCCGGGCCTCGGTGGCCGGCATCCGCAAGGCCGCTCCGATCCTGTTGATCGCGGCCTTCGTCGGCTTGCTGCTGGTGTTCGTGCCCGGCATCGGCGTCTCAGTGTTCGGCCAGCGCAACTGGATCAGTTTCGGCGGTCCTTTCCAGTTCCAGCCCAGTGAACTGGCGAAACTCGCGATCATCCTCTGGGGCGCCGACCTGCTGACCCGCAAGCGCAAGCTGATCCACGAATGGCGCCACTTGCTGGTGCCGCTGGTCCCGGTGTGGGGTGCGATTGTCGTTCTCATCGTGCTCGAGGGGGACCTGGGAACCACCATCGTGATGTTCCCGATCCTGGCGAGTCTGCTCTTCGTCGTGGGTGCGCCGGCGCGGGTCTTCGGTGTCGCCTTCGGCGGGCTGCTGGCGCTCGTGGCGCTGGCGTCGGTGACCGTGGCCTATCGGATGCAGCGCTTCCGCACCTGGCTCGATCCCGCCTCCGACCCCAGTGGCGCGGGTTACCAGGTGATCCACGGCCAGTACGGCCTGGCCACCGGCGGGCTCGCGGGGACCGGATTGGGTGCCAGCCGGGAGAAGTGGGGCGGACTGCCCGAGGCCCACACGGACTTCATCTTCGCGGTGATCGGCGAAGAGCTCGGGCTCATCGGAAGCGTGAGCGTGCTTGCGATGTTCGCCATCCTGGCCATCGTGGCCATCCGGGTGGCGCGCAACAGCGATGACCTGTTCGTCAGGCTGGCCACCGGCGGCATCCTGGCGTGGATCGTCGGCCAGGCGCTGATCAACATCGGTGCGGTCCTGGGACTGCTGCCGGTCACCGGGTTGCCGCTGCCGATGGTGTCCTACGGGGGTTCGTCGCTGCTCATGTGTCTGTGCGCCATCGGCGTGCTGTTGGCATTCGCCCGCGCCGAACCGGAGGCGGCCACCGCCCTGCGCTCGCGCCGGGGGGACTCCCGCACGAGGTTGTTGAGGCGCCGGGGGTACCACTGAGTCCCGGGTTGCGGGTCGTCGTGGCCGGCGGTGGCACGGCTGGCCACGTGGAGCCCGCGCTGAATCTCGCCGACGCCCTGCGCGCCGCCGACCCGGACACCGTGGTCACCGCCCTGGGGACGGCCGAAGGCCTGGAGACCAGGCTGGTGCCGGCCCGGGGCTATGAACTGGACCTCATCCCGCGGGTGCCGCTTCCCCGACGACCATCCGGTGACTTGGTGAGCCTGCCCGGCCGGCTGCGCGCTGCCGTCCGCCGGTGCCGAGAGGTCCTCGCGGCTCGGCACGCCGATGTCGTGGTGGGTTTCGGGGGTTTCGTGGCGCTGCCGGCCTACCTGGCGGCGCGGGGCCGGGTGCCGATCGTGGTGCACGAGGCGAATGCCAAGGCCGGGCTGGCCAACAAGGTGGGTCGCCGTTTCACCCCCTTCGTCGCCGAAGCCACCTCCGGCAGCCTGCCCGGCGCTGTGCGGATCGGGATCCCGCTGCGCGACAGCATCGCCCACCTGGACCGGGAAGCGCGTCGCGACGCCGCCCGCCGGCGCTGGAACCTGGACCCGGACCGCCCCTGCCTGCTGGTGTTCGGGGGCTCGCAGGGCGCCCGTTCCCTGAACGCCGCGACCGTGGCGGCGGTCGGGCAACTCGACGCCGCCGGAGTGCAGGTCCTGCACGCCTACGGGGCCAAGAACGCCGACCAGGTCGCCGGGCTGGAGTCGGTGTCCTCCTACCATCCTGTGGATTACATCGACGGGATGGACGACGCCTACGCGGCGGCTGATCTCGCTCTGTGCCGCGCCGGGGCCATGACCTGTGCCGAACTGGCTGCGGTCGGGCTGCCGGCGATCTACGTGCCACTTCCCATCGGCAACGGCGAGCAGCGCTTCAATGCCGCGCCGGTCGTATCGGCCGACGGCGGGATCATGATCGAGGACGCCGACCTCGGTGGGGAGGCTCTGGCGCAGGCCGTGCTCGGGATCATCGCAGTACCCGGCAGACTGGAGACGATGTCACGCAACGCCGCCCGGCACGGAGTGCGAGACGCCGCGGCGCGATTGGCGAACATGGTGGTTGCAGCCGCCGCGAAAGGTGAGAAGTGAGCGAAGACGCAGACGTTGCCGAGATCCCGGATTCCGTGCACATCCTCGGAATCGGGGGGGCGGGGATGAGTGCCCTGGCACGACTGCTGCTGGCCAGGGGCGTCCGGGTGAGCGGGTCCGATGCCAAGGACTCCCGTCGGCTCGATGCACTGCGGGCGCTCGGCGCGCACTGCGTGGTCGGCCACGACGCAGCCAATGTGGGCGATGTGGGGGCCGTGGTCGTCTCGACGGCGATCGCCGATTCCAACGTCGAACTGCGAACTGCCCGTGAACGCGGCATCCCGGTGCTGCACCGGTCGGTGGCACTTGCCATGACCATGACCGGCAAGCAGGTGCTGGCCGTTGCCGGGACCCACGGCAAGACGACGACCACCTCGATCCTGACCGTGATCCTGCAGGCCTGCGGCCAGGATCCGTCGTTCGCGATCGGCAGTGAACTCAACGACTCGGGGTCCAACGCCCATCTGGGAACCGGGGACGCCTTCGTGGTGGAGGCCGACGAGAGCGACGGGTCGTTCCTGCGCCTCGACGCGCAGGTCGGGATCGTCACCAACGTGGAGCCGGACCACCTGAACTACTGGGGCACGGCCGAGGCGATGGCCGCCGGCTTCTACGACTTCGCCATGGGTATCGGCGAACGTGGTGGCTTCGTGGTGATCTGCCAGGACGATCCCGGGTCGGCGAGCCTGGCTGCCGCCGCTCGCACGGCCGGTGTTGACGTGCGCACCTACGGCATCGGTCCCGACAGTGACTACCTGATCCAGGTCGACCAGCTGACCGCTGCGGGCTCGGACTTCCGGGTCAGCGGCCCGCTGGCCGATGATGTCGCGTGCCACGTCGCGGTTGCCGGGATGCACAACGTCCTGAACGCGACCGCGGCGATGGTTGCCGCGGTGGGCGTCGGCTTGCCTGCTGCCGAGGTGGCGGCCGGTGTCGGACAGTTCGTGGGTACACGTCGGCGGTTCGAGTACCGCGGCGAGGTCGGCGGGGTGCGGGTGTTCGACGACTACGCCCACCACCCCACGGAGATCGCGGCAACGCTGCAGGCAGCCCGGGCAGTGGTCGGGGAGGGGCGGATCCGAGTCGCCTTCCAGGCCCATCACTACTACCGCACGGCCATGTACCTCGCCGAGTTCGGACAGGCGCTGGGCCTGGCTGACTTCGTGGTCGTGCTCGAGGTCTTCGCGCCGGGGGAGGTGCCGATCCCCGGGGCCAGTGGCGCGGGCATGGCCGCCGCCGTGCCGCTGCCGCCGGCCCACGTGGTGTTCGAACCGTCGTGGTCGGCTGTTTCCCGGCATCTGGCCGACGGCGCCGAACCCGGCGACATCATCATGACCCTCGGTGCCGGCGACATCAGCCTGCTCATCCCCGAAGTGTTGGATCTCCTGGCCGACCGGTTCGACGGGCCGGCCCGATGACGGTCACCGACCCCGTGCGCGAGCAGGCACCGCCCCGCCATCGGACGAAGCGTCCGCTGCTGATCGCCGGGGCCGGCGTCGCCGTGCTGGCCGCCGGGGCGGTCTACGCCACTGGCTGGACGTCCCTGATGGGGGTGAGTTCCATCGACGTGGAAGGGGCGACCACCACCTCGCCGGAGCAACTGGTCACCACCGCCGGCATCGCCAAGGGGACGCCGATGATGCGCGTGGATCTGCGCGCCGCCACCGCCCGGATCGCCGACCTCCCGACCGTTGCCTCCGTCGACGTGCGCCGCAACTGGCCGCGCACCGTGCTGATCACGGTGTCCGAGCGGCAAGCTGTCGCGGTCCGGAAGGCCGCTGACGGCTGGGAGTTGTTGGACGCCAATGGTGTGCCGTTCGCCGTGATCGCGCAGAAGCCCAAGGACCTGCCCACGGTGATGACCTCCCCGGACGAAGTCACCAACACCGCAATGCTGCGGGCGTTGGCGGGGATGACACCTGAGGTGCGTGCGCAGGTCGCCACGGTGTCGGCCACCTCGCCGAACGCGATCCGGCTGACGCTGCGCAAGAGCGACGCGACGGTCAATTGGGGGTCGGCCGACCAATCGGACTACAAGTCGGCGGTGCTGGCTGTGCTGCTGGGCACGGATTCGGGCTGGTACGACGTCTCCAACCCCGACACCCCGACGACTGCGGATGCTGCCCCGCGGCCGGCCGATCCCAGCCCGAGTGCGACGGCGGACAGCATCGCCCCGACGGTGTCCCCGAGTCCAGTGGCCAGTCCGACGCCGCAGACCAGTCCGACGCCGGAGACCAGTGCGTCGGCAGACGGCGGTGCGCCGGCCGAGGCCCCGGTCGGAGTTGTGCCGCAGAGTGGCTGAGCCTCACCTGCCGGGAGTGCCCGGCGCAGTTGGTGAGTGGTTGAGGTGTTGGTGAGCGAACCACGCGGGCCTTCTCCAGCGCGGGCCACAACTTCTGCCGAGCGGTACAGCCCAGGGTGAAACGCCAGGCTGGCGGGGCCACGAGTGCACCCTTGACCCCGGCATCGGTCGGCCGCGCGAACGGCTGATCTCCACGTGCCGACCCAACTCCCCGGTGGGATCCGAAGGTCCGGCTGAGCATCACATGCCGGGAGTGGAACCGGCCATATGGTCCATTGGCGGTGTTCCGGCTGACTGACCCGGCTTCACAACCACGAACTGGCCCATGACACCGAGGTCCTCGTGCAACAGCAGGTGGCAGTGGAACATGTAGGGCCAGTCGGGATCCGTGTAGTCGGTGAACTCCAGCAAGATGCGCACAGTCTGCTGCGGCGCCACGTACACGGTGTCCTTGAGCCCCGCGAGTTCTGGTGGGGGCGGATCGGATCCCACCGAAAGGACCCGGAACTGCACGTCGTGGACATGGAAGTTGTGTGGTTGCCGGTCCTGGTTGGTGATCTCCCAGATCTCCGGCGAGTCGACCGGCACCGCCATGTCGATCCGGTTCATATCCATGGGGCGGCCGTTGATGGCCCGCCCCTGGACCCGGAAACTGCGGGTGGTGACTGCCTGCGCGGGGTCCGGCGCCGGTAGGTCGCTGAGGGTCGGTGCCAGGGCGGGCGAGGGTTGCAGGCTGGCCGCCGCCCGCAACTCCAGCACATCGAAGGTGCCGCCGCTGTACCGACTGTCGCCACCGGTGCCCAATTCCGGCGGCGTGCTGTTCAGATGCACCGTCTCGCCAGGTGTCAACCGGACCACGATCTCCGCACGTTCTGCGGGCGCGAGTTGCACCCGGTCGGTGGTGACCGCACTCGACAGCAGTCCACCGTCGGAGGCGACGACGTCGAACTCACGGCCGTCATCGAACCCGAAGTTGTAGAAACGTGCGTTCGACGCGTTGAGGATGCGCAGCCGGACCGCTTCGGTCGTCACCGGCAGGTAGGTCCCCAACTTCCCGTTGGTCACGATGGTGTCGCCGAGGAACCCCGTGGAGGGCCCGGCCATCGGTTCCGGATCCACGACGAGTTGACCGTCGGCGGAGAAACTCTTGTCCTGCACGATCAGGGGGATGTCGTCCACCCCGTAGTCCGTCGGCAGCCCGACGTCCGGGGCGGCGGGGTCATCGATGATCATCATGCCGGCCAGCCCCCGGTACACCTGTTGCGCGGTCTGACCGTGCGGGTGCGAGTGGTACCACAGAGTCGCCGCCGCTTGGTCGACGCGCCAGTGCGGCCGCCAGGTGCGCCCCGGCATGATCATCGAGTGCGGCCCCCCGTCCATGCGTGCGGGCACGTGCAGGCCGTGCCAATGCAGGGTTGTCATCTCGTCCAACCCGTTGCGCACCCGGGCGCGGATCTGCTCGCCGTTGCGCACCCGGATGGTCGGCCCGAGATAAGAACCGTTGAGACCGATGGTGTCGGCCTGACCACCCTGGCCGAAATCCGTCTTGCCGGCTTTGGCCTCCAACTCGATGACCGTGCGCCCGCGCGCGTCCGTCGTGGTCGCGGCCAGCGGGGGGATGGGCAGTTGGTTCGTGGCCGGATACTCCTCGACGGCCCCGGCGCCGCCGGAGCCTGGCGCACCGCAGCCGGCGAGCAGGGCGAGCACAGCGACAGGTCCTGCCCATCGGACGACCACGCGCACCTCCACGATTCCCGGTGACCATTGTCGCGTACCCGGGACCGGTATTGGCTCAGGCCTCCAGTTCTGGGTGCCCGTCGTCGTCGGTCGCGGCTAGGTCCATTCCGCCCGCAGCTCCAACGATCCGCAGCCCGTATCCCACGGAGGGCCCGATCAGCAGGGCGAACAGCACCGTCCCCACGCCGACCGTGCCGCCCAACAGCCACCCGGCGACGATGACGGCCACCTCGATGCCGAGGCGCACGGCGCTGATCGGCCAGCCTGTGCGCAGGTGGATGCCGGTCATCCAGCCGTCGCGCGGCCCGGGACCAAGATTCGTCGTCAGGTACAGCCCACTGCCGACACCGATCGCTGCGATGCCGCCGAGTACGAGCAACAGTTGCGGGACCGGGCTCTGCGGCTCTGGCAGCACTTCGACCATCACCTGCAGGGAAGCCGCGATCACCACCGCGTTGGCGATGGTGCCCAGGCCGGGTCGCTCCCGCAGCGGGATCCACAGCAACAGCACGCCCACGCTCACGCCGAAGGTGGCCCATCCGATGGAGATCGCGAGTCGTTCGCTCAGACCCTGGGCCAGGACCGTCCACGGCCCGTTGCCAAGGCCCGAGACGACCAGCATCGCCTCGCCTGTTCCGAACAGGAAAAGGCCGAAGGTCAGGACCAGCAGGGTCGCCACCGGACGTTCGCCACCGGGACGAGGAGCGCCAGCGGGTGACCGGAACCGTGTGGGCGGGACTCAGCAGGGCCAGGACGTCACGCACCGCTTGAGCCTACGGGCAGGGCACCGGACGGCGGGTACGGCGGGGAGAGTCCTTCGGAGGGGAGCCGGGGTCGCAGGCGCAGCGCAAGGCGGCGCTTCGGCCCTGACCGCCTGTCTGCGGGACCTGGCCCGTGACATGGTTTCTGGCCCGCTGGTAACGGGCCATCACCGATGTAACGGGATATCTCTGGTACGTCAGGGTTGGGTCGGCCTGAGGGTTCGGATCGCGGTCCCTCTCAGCGGCTAGGCGGTGGGCCCCTCGCTGGAGTCCCCCAGCGAGGTCACTCCGTTGGTTCAACCTCATGTCGATGGTTAGAGCTGTAGGCATTTCAGGCCGAAAAGCAGCCCTGTGCGAGGACTGGGCGAAAAAAATCTGCCTACTTTGGGAGAGTCGCTTGCAGTCGGGACAACCCGTACTAATCTCCTTCTCAGAGCCCGTGTTGGGGGTCGGTTAAGTCTCAAGTTGAGGTTTACTGCAACCCGCGCGGCTACTTCCCCCATCGGCCTGCGAGGGCCGGACTACACCGATGTTGTGACGCGCCCGCCGCGGTCGCGCACGGCATTGCCATGTCAGGTCGACCTGGGCCTGAGGTGGAGACTTACGTGTTTGGACCTGAGAAAGGATCCCTGGTGGCCGCTCCCCAGAACTACCTTGCAGTTATCAAAGTCGTCGGTATCGGTGGTGGCGGCGTCAATGCCGTGAACCGCATGATCGAATTCGGCCTCAAAGGCGTCGAATTCATCGCTGTGAACACCGACGCCCAAGCCCTACTGATGTCGGATGCCGACGTCAAACTCGACATCGGCCGTGAACTCACCCGCGGCCTCGGCGCCGGCGCCGACCCGGAGGTCGGCCGGCAGGCTGCCGAGGATCACGCCGAGGAGATCGCCGAGGTGATGCGCGGGGCCGACATGGTCTTCGTCACCGCAGGTGAGGGCGGCGGCACCGGTACCGGCGGGGCGCCGGTCGTCGCGCGGATCGCCAAGGAGATCGGTGCCCTCACCATCGGTGTGGTCACCCGGCCGTTCCAGTTCGAAGGCCGGCGGCGCGCGACCCAGGCCGAGAGCGGCATCGACTCGCTGCGCGAAGAGGTCGACACCCTGATCGTGATCCCGAACGACCGGCTGCTGGCGCTGGCCGACCGGACGATTTCGATGATCGACGCGTTCAAGCAGGCCGACCAGGTGCTGTTGCAGGGTGTCTCGGGCATCACCGATCTGATCACCACCCCGGGCCTGATCAACCTCGACTTCGCCGACGTGAAGAGCGTCATGGCGGGAGCGGGTTCGGCACTGATGGGAATCGGCTCGGCGCGCGGTGATGAGCGGGCGCAAGTTGCTGCGGAGATGGCGATCTCCTCGCCGCTGCTCGAGGCCAGCATCGAGGGCGCCCACGGGGTCCTGCTCAGCGTTGCCGGTGGTGCAGACCTCGGCCTGCACGAGATCACCGAGGCCGCCCGACTGGTCTCCGACGCCGCCCACCCGGAGGCGAACATCATCTTCGGAACGGTCATCGACGACACACTCGGCGACGAGGTCCGGGTCACCGTCATCGCGGCGGGCTTCGACGGCGGTGCGCCGCTGCCGCGTCTGGCCACCCCCGGCCGCGCCGCCGTGACCGAGGGTTTCCTGTCGAGCTCCACGCTGCCGGTCGAGCGCGAGTCGATCGACCTGTCGAGCCGCAGCGATGAGGTGGGTCGCCCGCTGGCCCCGGCGACGCGTGCCGTTTCCTTCGAGGACGCACCTGCCAGCAAGGACGCCGACGACCTCGACGTCCCCGACTTCCTGAAGTGATCTCAGGGTCCCTCCACGACGCCTCCTGGCTCGTCACCGACCGCACGGTCGGGGCGAGCCAGGGGGCGTTCGCCTTCGGCAACCTCGCCGTTCATGTCGGCGACGACCCCGCCGCCGTCGCGGCCAACCGTGCGGCTCTGGCGGATCGGTTGGGGGTTCCGGCAGTGGTCTTCACCCGGGCGGCGCATTCCCGCCACGTCGCGGTGGTCGAGCGGGTCGTGCCCGACATCGCCGACTGCGACGCGCTGATCACCGACCGGCCGGACCTGGCCATCGCCGCCCAGGGAGCCGACTGCGCCATGATCGGCATCGCCACCACAGATGGCTGGATCGCGGCCATCCACTGTGGTTGGCAGGGCCTCGTCGGTGGCGTCGTCCCGGCCACCCTGCAGGCTTTGGTGGCGGCCGGCAGTGACCTCACGGGTGCACGGGCGCATATCGGTCCGGCCATCTGTGCCGATTGCTATCCCGTCGATGCGGCCCGGGCGCAGCAGGTCGCCGGATCCGTCCCCGAGGCGGTCGTGTCCGCTCCCGGTGGTCCGGCCGTGGATGTGCGGGCCGGGGTGGTCGAGCAGCTGCGGGAGTACGCGATCGAAGCCACCAACGATCCGCGATGCACCGCCGAGTCGCCGGAGCTGTACTCCTATCGCCGCGACGGTGTGACCGGGCGGCAGGCGCTGGCGATCGTTCGGAGGGCGGCATGACCCCCGACGCCCGCACCGCCGAACTGGCCGACAACCTGCACGCCGTGCGGCAGCGGGTCGCTGCGGCTTGTGAAGCGGCCCGACGACCACCGGCGACATTGATCGTGGTGACGAAGTTCTTCGAGGCCGCCGACGTGCGCCGGCTCGCGTCCCTGGGAGTCACCGATGTGGGCGAGAACCGGGATCAGGAGGCCTCGGCCAAGCATGCCGAATGCGCCGACCTGGACATGAGGTGGCACTTCATCGGGCAGTTGCAGACCAACAAGGCGAAATCGGTCGTGCGTTACGCCGATCTGGTGCACACCGTTGACCGCGCCGGGTTGGCGATGGCGCTGGACCGTGCGGCCGCCCGGCTGGAGAAGACACAGGACGTCCTGATCCAGGTCAATCTGGACCCGCAGGTGCGTGCCGACCGCGGTGGCGTGGCCCCGGCCGAGTTGCCGCCGCTGATCGAACAGGTCCTGTCGTCGCCGTCGCTGCGGCTGCGCGGTGTGATGGGGGTGGCGCCGCTGGGGGAGGACCCGGAGCCCGCCTTCGAGGCGCTCGCGGAGATGGCGGCTCAGGTCCGGGGCCAGGCTCCCGGGGCGGACATCGTCTCCGCCGGCATGAGTTCCGATCTGGAGGTTGCGGTCGCCCATGGCGCGACACACCTTCGGATAGGCACGGCTGTCATGGGCAGCCGGCCGACTGTCAGGTACCGTCAAGAAACGGGCGGAAAGCACAACGAAGGAGATGCGCAGTGAGCACCTTGCGCCAGAAGGTCGCCGTGTACCTCGGTCTTACCGAAGAGGACTACGGATTCGAGTACGACGAGCGACACGATCGCGAGGAACGGCCGGCGAGCAGGAGCGGCCGCCCGGACATCGCAGTCGAGCAGAGCAGTGGCTTCACCCCGACCGGTGGCCCACGCAAGGTGGATGCGGCCTACGACGTGGTGCGGATGACACCGTCGGCCTACGCCGACGTGCGGTCCATCGGCGAGGGTTTCCGCGCAGGTGACGTGATCTCGATGGATCTGTCGGGCCTGACCGCGGACGATGCCAAGCGGATGATCGACTTCGCGTCCGGACTTGACGTTCGGCCTGCAGGGCACGATCGAGCGGGTCGGTGGCAAGGTCTTCCTTCTCACTCCGAAGGGTGTCGAGGTCGCCGCTTCCGTGCGCTCCAGCCTCATCTCGTAGGCTCGGTCCGTGAGTCCGGTAGCCAGCGTCGTCGTCAACGTCCTCTGGCTCTATCTGCTCGTCCTCATCGGCCGACTGGTGTTCGACATCGTGCAGATGCTGGCTCGGGACTGGCAGCCCAAGGGGATCGTCCTGGTCGTCGCGGAGATCATCTACACGTTGACGGATCCGCCGCTGCGGCTGTTGCGCCGGGTGATACCGCCGCTGCGGTTCGGCGGTATCTCGTTGGACGTGGCCTTCCTGGTCCTGTTCATCGGGCTGCAGGTGCTCATCGCCGTCGTGGCGCGGTTCTGAGCCCGGCGGCTCACGCCCGCCGCAGGGCTACGCGCATCTGCGGGTCGTCGATGTCGATGGCGGCCGGGGCTGTGGCCTGCACGATCTCCATGGCCAGGATCTCCTGACCGATCATCTGCCCGTGGGCGGCGAAGGCCGAGTTCACCCGCTCGTCGTCGGACTGCCAGAGCAGCGTGACCCGGTCGCTGACGTCGAACCCGGAGTCCTTGCGCGCCTGCTGCAAGGTGCGCACGATGTCGCGCGCGGTGCCCAGCACCAGGAGGTCCTCGGTCAGGTGCAGATCGAGGGCCACCGACTCGCCGCCACTACTGGCCACCGTCCAGCCCGCCTGCGGGGACCTCCGTGACGATGACGTCCTCGGCGGTGAGTTCCACGAGGGATCCTTCAACCTCAACCTGACCCTTACCTGCTCTGAGGCCGACCGCCAGTTCCCCCGGATCGGTGCCGGTGATGGCTGCGGCCACCACCGGGGTGCGCTTGCCGAAGCGCTTACCGAGCGACCGGAAGTTCGGCTTCACGCTCACATGGACCAATGCGTCGGCATCCGAGAGCGACTCCAGCGAGAGCACGTTGAGTTCCTCGGCGATCTGCGCCCTGGCCTGCGGGTCGAGGTCGTCCCAGTGCTCGGCGGCCACCAGCGCACGCGACAGCGGTTGCCGGGTCTTGACCCCCGACTCGGCGCGGGCGGCCCGGCCGAGTTCCACCAACCGGCGCACCAGCGCCATCCGCCGTTCCAACGGCTGGTCGATGAGGGTGTCGGACACCTCGGGCCAGGCTGCGAGATGCACGCTGTCGATGCCCTCGGATTCGGCGAAGAGATCCTGCCAGAGGCGCTCGGTGATGAACGGTGTGAACGGCGCCATCATCAACACGATGTCCCGCAGGCAGGTGTGCAGAGTGTGCAGGGCGGCGGGTTCGCCGTTCCAGAACCGCCGCCGCGACCGGCGCACGTACCAGTTCGAGAGGTCGGTGATCAGTTCGGCGATCAGCCGGCCGGCGGTCTGCGAGTCGAACTCCTCCAAGGCGGCGTCGACGTCGCGGACGGTGCTCTGGGTCCGGGACAGGGCCCAGCGGTCCATCAGGGTGGGCTCGCCCGCACCGTCCGACGGTTGCCAGTGCGACAGCCCGCCATAGAGCGACTGGAAGGAGGCGGTGCTCCAGAGGGTGGACAGGACCTTGCTCACCACGTCCTGCATCGCGTCCATGCCGACCCGGCGGGCCTGCCAGGGCGACCCGGAGGCGAGCATGAACCAGCGCAGCGCATCGGCGCCGTGGGCGTCCATGAGCGGGATGGGTTCGAGCACGTTGCCCAGGTGCTTGCTCATCTTCCGGCCCTCGGTGTCCAGGATGTGGCCCAGGCAGAGCACGTTGCGATAGGAGTTCCGGCCGGTGACCAGCGTGCCCACGGCCATGAGCGTGTAGAACCAGCCTCTGGTCTGGTCGATCGCCTCACAGATGAAGTCGGCGGGATACGACTGCTGGAACTCCTCGACGTTGGCTGCGGGGTATCCGAACTGGGCGAACGGCATCGCGCCTGAGTCGTACCAGCAGTCGATGACCTCGGGCACCCGGGTGGCCGTGGTTGTGCACTGCGGGCAGTCGAACGTGATGTCGTCGACGTACGGCCGGTGCGGATCGATCGCAGCCACGTCATGCCCGGCGAGTTCGGACAGCTCGGCCCGCGACCCCACCGCGGTGAGGTGGCCGGCCTCACAGCGCCAGATGGGCAGCGGAGTGCCCCAGTAACGCGAGCGGGACAACGCCCAGTCGATGTTGTTGCGCAGCCAGTCGCCGTAGCGGCCCCACTGGATGGTGGGCGGGAACCAGTTGGTGGCTTCGTTCTGGGCCAGCAGCTCGTCCTTGGCCGCCGTCGTGCGGATGTACCAGGAGGGCAACGCGTAGTAGATCAGCGGCGTGTGGCAGCGCCAGCAATGCGGGTAGGCGTGCTCGTAGGGGACGCGCTTGAACAGCAGGCCGCGGTTGGCCATGTCGGCGACCAGCGCCTCGTCCGCGTGCTTGAAGAACTGCCCGCCCACCAGTGGGACGTCGTCGGCGAAGTTGCCGTCCGGCTGCACCGGGTTGACGACCGGCAGGTCGTAGGCGCGGCACACGGCCAGGTCGTCAGCACCGAATGCGGGGGCCAGGTGCACGATGCCCGACCCGTCACTGGTCGTCACGAACTCACCCGGGATCACGTAATGGGCGTCGGGGATCTCGATCAAGTCGAACGGCGGGCGGTAGTGCACCCCCTCGAGGTCGCTTGCCGCGCAGCCGCTGCAGGACCTGCGCGTCCTCGCCCAGGGTGCTCGCGAGCAGATCTTCGGCCACGACCAGAGTGCGGTCACCGGCGCGGGCCACGACATAGGTGGCCTCCGGGGACACGGCTACCGCAGTGTTGGACACCAAGGTCCAAGGGGTGGTGGTCCAGACGAGCAGTTGTACGCCGGGGAACTGCTGGGCCAGGTCGCCGTCGAGCACCTCGCACATGACGAACACCGACGGGTCGACCACGTTCTCGTAGCCTTGTGCGAGTTCGTGATCGCTGAGAGTGGTGCCGCACCGGGGGCAGTAGGGGGACACCCGGTGGTCCTGCTCGAGCAGGCCGTCGTCGAAGATCTTCTTGAGCGACCACCACACGCTGTCGATGTACTCCGGCGCCATGGTCCAGTAGGCCTGGTCCATGTCCACCCAGTAGCCCATCCGGGACGTCATCTCCGAGAAGGCGTCGACGTGTCGCAGGACCGATTCCCGGCACTTCTCGTTGAACTGCGCGATGCCGTAGGCCTCGATGTCCGGCTTGCCGTTGAAGCCGAGCTCGCGCTCCACCGCCAGTTCCACGGGCAGGCCGTGGCAGTCCCAGCCGGCCTTGCGGGGCACGTGGTAGCCCTTCATCGTGCGGTACCGCGGGTACAGGTCCTTGAAGACGCGGGCCTCGACATGGTGGACGCCGGGGGTGCCGTTGGCAGTCGGGGGTCCCTCGTAGAAGGTCCACTGCGGGCCGTCCGCGGTCTGGCGCAGCGACCGGTGGAAGACGTCGTTGTCCTGCCAGAAGGCGATGATCTCGCGCTCCATCGCCGGCAGGTCGATCTTCGGGGGTACCGAGCGGTACATTCCACTCCTTCGTCGACAGGACTCCCCTTGAGGGTAGCGATCCGGGGGCGCGCCGCAGTTCAGAGCATGGGTACGGTGACGGGCGTGGCGCTGTCGACCTTCCGCGGGCGGGTGTGGGCCAAGCCGGGCGCACGCCGGCCGGGAGTGGGCGGTGCCCACGGCGAGCCGGCCGCGCTGATCGTGCGGGTGAGTGCACCAGCGGCGGATGGGGCGGCGAACGCAGCCGTCGTCGCCGCCCTGGCGGAGGCGCTCGGGGTGGGCCGCAAGACGGTCGTCATCGTCGGGGGCCGAAGGGCGCGGCTCAAGCACATCGAGATCGCCGATCCACCACCGGAGATCGAGTCGGCCTGGCGGGATCTGTTGCAGGCCTGAGGCGCCGGCCACCGACCTGGTTCACAGCAGGCGCGCCCCCGGTGTCTACCGTGGTCGGAATGAAGCATCCCGCGGTCGGAGTCGCCGGTCTGACGGCTGCGACGGTGATCGTGGTGGACCAGTTGACCAAGGTCTGGGCGGTGGCCACCCTGGAGGGGCAACCGGACCGGCAGATCATCGGTGACCTGCTGCGCTTCAGTTTCGTCCGCAACCCGGGTGCCGCCTTCGGTCTCGGCGGTGGCGCCACGATCGTCTTCAGCCTCGTTGCGATTGCCGTGGCCGTCGTCCTGATCCGGATGTCCACGAAGCTGGTGTCCCTGTGGTGGGCGGTGGCGCTGGGACTCATGCTGGGGGGTGCGGTCGGCAATCTCATCGACCGGATCGTCCGCGAGCCGGCGCCGCTGCAGGGTCATGTGGTCGACTTCCTGCGGCTTCCGAACTGGCCGGTGTTCAACGTCGCGGACATGTCCCTGGTCGCCGCGGCGGTGATGATCGTCGGGTTGAGTCTGTTCAACGTGCCCTACGACCGGCCGCGGCACGAGCCGGCCGACGCCGCCGATCGCATGAACGAGCGCACCTACCCGGTCCCGGAGGGCGTCGACGGCCAGCGACTGGACCAGGCCTTGTCCCGGATGCTCGGGCTCTCGCGCAGCAAGGCCGCCGAACTGGTGGACCTGGCGCTGGTGACCGTCGACGGGCACCTGCAGCCGAAGTCCGCCCGGGTGCTGACCGACCAGACCGTCGTGGTGCAGGACCTCGACGTGCCGGTGCGCGAACCCGTGGTCATGGAACTGCCGGTGCTGTACGACGACGACGACATCATCGTGGTGGACAAGCCGGTCGGGATGGCTGCCCACGCGAGCCCCGGCTGGGACGGGGCGACGGTCGTGGGGGCACTGGCCCGCGCCGGGTACCAGATCGCACCGGTGGGCGCCGAGGAGCGGCAGGGGATCGTCCACCGCCTCGACGTGGGCACCAGTGGCGTGATGGTGGTCGCCAAGAGCGGGCGCGCGTACTCGGCCCTGAAGCGCGCCTTCAAGGACCGGGAGGTCGGCAAGGTCTACCACGCCCTCGTGCAGGGTCATCCGGACCCGGCCGACGGCACGGTGGACGCTCCGACCGGCCGGGATCCGCGACACGCCCACCGTTTCGCCGTGACCGCAGACGGCCGGCCCAGCGTGACCCACTACGAGACGTTGGAGACCCACCGCTTCGCCACGTTGCTGGAGATCAACCTCGAGACCGGCCGCACCCACCAGATCCGGGTCCACATGTCCGCTATCCGGCATCCGTGTTGCGGTGACCTCACTTACGGCGCGGATCCGGTGCTGGCCGGCCGGCTGGGCCTGACCCGGCAGTGGCTGCACGCGGTGCGCCTGGGCTTCCGGCATCCCGGCACCGGGCAATGGGTCGAATTCAGCAGCCCCTATCCCGCCGACCTCGCCCACGCGCTGGACGTGATCCGGGCGGGTTGAGGGATCGGCAGGGGGGCTCGGGCCTTGCTGCGACACACCTTTTGAGACGTTGTTGCCCTCCGCATCGGCGTGTCGCGGGCAACAACGTCACAGAACCTCCGGTCGGGCCCGGCGCCTCCTGCCGACGGCCCCGGAACGGGCCGCGGACCCCCGCCACCGGTTGGCGCGTCGAAGCTACCCGTGTCGCCACCTCGGCTTAGTCTGGAGACTCATCAAATCCTGGCAAGGAGACCCATGTCGGACTCGTTCGTGCATCTGCATGTGCACACCGAGTACTCCATGCTGGACGGCGCCGCCCGACTGGACGACTTGTTCGCCGAGGCCGCCCGCCTGGAGATGCCCGCGATTGCGATGACCGATCACGGCAACGTGTTCGGGGCGTACGACTTCTACAAGAAGGGCCTGCAGTACGGGGTCAAGCCCATCATCGGCATCGAGGGGTACTACGCCCCGCAGGGCCGGCACACCCGCGCCCCGTTCGACTTCGGCGAGGTGCCCGGCGACGACGTGGGCGAGGACGGCGCGCCGACCACCAAGGGCAAGTCGGCCTATACCCATATGACCGTGCTGGCCGAGACCACCGAGGGCATGCACAACCTCTTCCGGCTGTCCAGCATGGCCAGCATGGAGGGGTACTACCGCAAGCCCCGTTTCGACCGGGAGCTGCTCGACCGGTTCGGCAAAGGCCTGATCGCCACCACCGGTTGCCCGAGCGGCGAGGTGAACATGTGGCTGCGCGCCGGGCAGTACGACCGGGCGCTGGCGGCCGCGGCCGACTTCCGGGACATCCTCGGGCAGGGCAACTTCTACTGCGAGCTCATGGACCACGGGCTGGACATCGAGCGCCGCCATCGTGAGGACCTGCTCAAGATCGCCCGCACCCTGGACCTCCCGCTGCTGGCCACCAACGACCTGCACTACGTGCACGAGCACGATGCCGAGGCCCACGACGTGCTGCTGTGCATCGGCACCCGCTCGACGGTCAACGACGAGAAGCGGTTCCGGTTCAACGGCTCCGGGTACTTCCTCAAGCCCGCGGACCAGATGCGGCGGACCTGGTCGGAACTGCCGGAGGCGTGCGACAACACGCTGCTGATCGCCGAGCGCTGCAACGTGGCATTCGACGACTCCGCGAACCTGATGCCACGGTTCGACGTCCCGGAGGGGGAGACCGAGGACTCCTGGATGGCCAAGGAGGTGTTCCGCGGTCTCGAGCAGCGGTTCGCCCCGGACCCGGTGCCCGAGACCCACCGCAAGCAGGCCGAGTACGAGGTGTCGGTCATCTCGCAGATGGGCTACTCGAGCTACTTCCTCGTGACCGCGGACCTCGTCGGGTACGCGAAGGCCAACGGGATCCGGGTGGGTCCCGGTCGTGGTTCCGCGGCCGGCGCGCTGATCGCCTGGGCGATGGGGATCACCGAACTGGACCCGCTGGAACACGGCCTGATCTTCGAGCGCTTCCTGAACCCCGATCGCGTGTCGATGCCCGACATCGACATGGACTTCGACGAGCGCCGGCGCGGCGAGATGATCCGCTACGCCACCGAGAAGTACGGCGACGACCAGGTGGCGCAGATCGTGACCTACTCGTCGATCAAGGCCAAGGCGGCGATCAAGGACTCGGCCAGGGCGCTCGGACTGCCGTATGCGCTCAGCGATCAGATCACCAAGGCGATGCCCGACCCGGTCATGGGCAAGGACATCACGCTGTCGGGCATCTTCGACTCCAGCCATCCCCGGTACGCCGAGGCCGGGGACTTCCGTACCCTGCACGACGCCGATGAGCAGGTGCAGCAGGTCGTTGCCACGGCGCGGGGCCTGGAAGGGCTGAAGCGCCAGCCGGGGGTGCACGCCGCGGGTGTCATCCTGTCGCGGGCCAAACTGCTCGACGTCGTGCCGCTCTGGAAACGCGACGACGGGTCGATCATCACCCAGTTCGACATGGAGGCCTGCGAGAAACTGGGCCTGCTGAAGATGGACTTCCTGGGCTTGCGCAACCTCACCGTCCTGGACGACTGCCTGGTCAACATCGAGCGCAACAAGGGCGAGCGGATCGTCCTGGAGGACCTGCCGCTGGACAACGCCGAGGCGTACCGACTGCTGGCCCGCGGTGACACCCTCGGGGTCTTCCAGCTCGACGGTGGTCCGATGCGGGCGCTGCTGCGGTCGATGAAGCCGGACTCGTTCGACGACATCAGCGCCGTGCTGGCCCTGTATCGCCCCGGGCCGATGGGGGCCAACGCGCACAACGACTACGCGGACCGCAAGAACCGACGCAAGCCGGTGACCCCGATCCATCCGGAGTTGGCCGAACCGCTCGAGGACATCCTGTCGGAGACCTACGGCGTGATCGTCTACCAGGAACAGGTCATGACGATCGCGCAACGGGTCGCCGGCTACAGCCTCGGCCAAGCGGACCTGTTGCGCCGTGCGATGGGCAAGAAGAAGAAGGAGATCCTCGACAAGGAGTTCGCTCCGTTCGCCGAGGGCATGCGGGCCAACGGCTACGGGGACGAGGCGATCAACACCCTCTGGGACATCCTGGTCCCGTTCGCCGACTATGCGTTCAACAAGGCGCACTCCGCCGGCTACGGCTTGGTGTCGTATTGGACGGCGTACCTCAAGGCCAACTTCCCCACCGAGTACATGGCCGCGCTGCTGGAGTCGGTGAAGGACAACAAGGACAAGAGTGCGATCTACCTGGCCGAGTGCCGGCACATGGGGGTCAAGGTGCTGCCGCCGGATGTCAACGACTCGCAGTCGCAGTTCACCGCGGTCGACGACACCATCCGCTTCGGGTTGTCGGCGGTGCGCAACGTCGGGGAGGCCGTGGTCGATTCGATCATCGAATCGCGCACCGCGAAGGGCAGGTTCGCCGACTTCCAGGACTTCCTCGCGAAGGTGGAGGCCTCGGCCTGCAACAAGCGGGTCGTCGAATCCCTGATCAAGGCCGGCGCCTTCGACTCCCTCGGCCACACCCGGCGGGGTCTGATCAGCATCCACGAGCCGGCGGTCGACGAGGCGCTGGGCAAGAAGCGGGCCGAGTCGATCGGCCAGTTCGACCTCTTCGGGGAGATGGGCGACGACGACGCCGCGGCGGCCGGGGTGGTCGTGCAGATCCCGGTCGGCGAGTGGGAGAAGAGCGTGCTGCTGGCCCATGAGCGGGAGATGCTCGGCCTGTACGTGTCCGACCACCCACTGCTCGGTCTCGAGGCGCAACTGCGGTCGCTGTCCGACGGGAACATCGCGGACCTCGCCGGCTTGGACAATGCCGACGGCCGGGTGGTCAACGTCGCCGGACTGGCGACCACCGTCACCCGGAGGATCACCAAAGGGGGCAAACCCTACGCGCAGATGACCGTCGAGGACCTGACCGGTGAGATCCAGGTGATGGTCTTCCCCAAGGTGTTCGAGGCGGTGGCGCCGTACTGCCACACGGACGCGATCCTGGTCGTCAAGGGCAGGCTGGACGTCAGCGAGGACTCGCCGCGGCTGATGGCGATGGAGGTCTCGGCCCCGGACCTCTCGCTGGACCGCAACACTCCGTTCGTGATCACCGTGGCGGCGCAGCAATGCACGCCCGACACCGTGGACCGGCTCAAATCGGTGCTGTCCGCCCATCCGGGATCGACCGAGGTGCATCTGCGGATGGCGCAGGGCACCCGGACCACGGTGCTGCGCCTGGATGAGGGCTTCCGGGTGGCGGCGACGTCGTCGCT
Source organism: uncultured Actinomycetota bacterium (assembly GCA_963733395.1). Classification (GTDB taxonomy): domain Bacteria; phylum Actinomycetota; class Actinomycetes; order S36-B12; family UBA10799; genus JADKAV01. Next base: position 150,894 of record CAVTCZ010000009.1, on the reverse strand, counting down.
GGGCGCGGACCTCAAGGCGCTGCTCGGCCCGAACTGCCTACCCGGTTCGTGAGCCCGGTGGTGCGACCCGCGGGAGTCATCGCCAGGTACGTGGTGCTGGGTGCGGCGTTGGGTCTGCCGATCGGCCTGCTCTGGGTGTGGTTGGCGCCACGGGTGGTCGTCTCCTCGATCACCGAGGTGAGCTTCGTCGATCCGTACCCACAGGGGTTCGCTGAGGCCGACCTCATCCTGGGCGCCCTGTTGCTCGTCGCCGGCATCGGGATCGGGGTCGTCGCCGCGATCCGCCTGCACCGCACGGGCTTCGCCGGCGGCTGGGTCCACGTGGTGGGCGCGATGGCCGCTGCCGGGGTCTGTGCGGCGGTCGCGCGGGTGGCCGGCTGGTGGCTGGCGGGACGCAGCGCGGTCGGGCAGCCGGATGGGACCTACACGTTGCCGGTGAGCGTGGGCGCCGACGGCGTATTGCTGCTCGGGATCTTCGCCGCCTTGCTGGTCGTGCTGCTGGTGGCGGTTGTCGCCCGGGAACCCGTCATGACTGGATCGGTGCCGTCCGGGCCTTCGTCGCCGCAATGAGGTCTTCCGGCTTCAGTTCGATGTCCATGCCACGACGACCCCCTGAGACGAAGACCGTCGAGTGGTCCAGCGCGGAGGCGTCGATGATGGTGGGCAACTGCTTGCGCTGGCCGATCGGCGAGATGCCCCCCAGAACGTAGCCCGTGGTCTTCGCCGCGGCCTTGGGGTCGGCCATGATCGCCTTCTTCGAGCCGACCGCCGCCGCCAGCGCCTTGAGGCTCAGCTGGCTGCTGACGGGCACGCACCCCACGACAAGTTGTCCGTCGACGTCGGCGACCAAGGTCTTGAACACCCGCGCGGGGTCCAGTTTCAGGGCTCGGGCGGCCTCGAGGCCGTAGGCGGTCTCGTCGGGGTCATGGCCGTACTCGTGGACGGCGAACGGGATCCCCGCCTCCTGCAAAGCCACCAGGGCGGGGGTCGACGCGCTCTTCTTCTTTGCCGCCACGTCCCGAAACTACCGGGAGGGCGGGCAGCCGTGTCGCGCGGGCACGGCGCCGCTCCGGCGGCACCCGCGCCCTCACCTACGATGGAGCCATGCTGCGCCGAATCGACCTGAGGACCGGCCAGGCCTTCGACGTGCCCCGCGCCCTTCCGCAGGGGCAGGCGGCGGCTGTGGCGCACATCATCGAAGAGGTCCGCGCCGGCGGCGCTGAGGCGGTGCTCGCCGCCGGTGAGCGTTTCGACGGTGTGCGGCCGCCCACCTTGCGGGTGCCAGCCGAGGTGATCGCGGCTGCCGAGACCACCCTGGACCCGCAGGTCCGGCAGGCGCTGCTCGTCGCCATCGACCGGACCACCCGGGTGCACAGCGACCAGTTGCCGGCGAACACCGTCACCGAACTCGGGCCCGGCGCGGTGGTGCGGCAGACATGGCGGCCGGTACGCCGGGTCGGCCTCTACGTCCCGGGTGGACGTGCGGTGTATCCCTCCAGCGTGGTGATGAACGTCGTGCCGGCGCGCGTGGCCGGCGTGGAGTCCATGGCGGTGGTGAGTCCGCCGCAGCCCGACAACGAAGGCTGGCCGCACCCGACGATCCTGGCCGCCTGCGCCTTGCTGGGGATCGAGGAGGTCTACGCGGCCGGTGGTGCACAGGCTGTCGCGATGCTGGCGCTGGGAGTGCAGGGGTGCGAGCCGGTGAACATCATCACCGGCCCGGGCAACATCTACGTCACCGAGGCGAAGCGGTTGCTCCGCGGGCAGGTCGGGATCGACAGTGAGGCCGGCCCGACCGAGATCGCCATCGTGGCCGACGACTCGGCCGATCCGGCCTTCGTCGCCGCGGACCTCATCTCGCAGGCCGAGCACGATGTGGTTGCGGCGTCGGTCCTGATCACCGACTCGCCGGAACTCGCCGATGCCGTCGACGAGCAGTTGGCCGTGCAGGTCCCTGCCGCCAAGCACAGCGACCGGATCCGGGAGGCGCTGACCGGTCGGCAGAGCGCCATCGTGATCACGGCCGGGCTTGCCCAGTCGCTGGCTGTGGCCGATCAGTACGCCGCGGAGCACCTGGAGATCCACACCCGCGACGCCGCCCGGGACGCCGCCGCGATCCGCAACGCCGGCGCCATTTTCGTTGGCCCGTACAGCCCGGTGAGTCTGGGGGACTACCTCGCCGGCTCCAACCACGTGCTGCCCACGGCCGGGTCCGCCTGCCACTCCAGTGGCCTGAACGTGACCACATTCCTGCGAAGCGTGCAGGTCGTCGAATACGACGGCCCGGCGCTGGCCGGTCTCACCGACCAGATCGAAGCGCTGGCATTGGCCGAGGATCTGCCCTCACATGCCAGGGCCGTCAGCATCCGCCGTACCGGGGACGACGGGTGAGTGAGCTCCCCCTGCGACCCGAGTTGGTGGGGCGCACGGCCTACGGCGCGCCGCAGCTCGACGTGGCCGTCGCGCTGAACACCAACGAGAACCCGTATCCGCCGCCACCGGAGATGATTGCTGCGATCGCAGCGGCCATCGCCCCGGATCTGAACCGCTATCCGGACCGCGATGCGATCGCCCTGCGTGCCGCCCTGGCCGGGTATCTGCGGGAACAGACCGGGGAAGCACTGGACGTGGCGCAGGTCTGGGCCGCCAACGGATCCAACGAGATCCTGCAGCAGATCCTGCAGGCCTTCGGCGGCGACGGGCGGACGGCGCTCGGCTTCACCCCCGGCTACACCATGCACGAATTGATCAGCCGTGCGACCGGCACGGGGTTCGTGACCGTGCCCCGCGACGGGCTGGCGCTGCCGGCCGAGCGGATCGTGGCGGCCGTGCGGGAACACCGCCCGGATGTGCTGTTCCTCTGCAGCCCGAACAACCCCACGGGCGACTCCCTGCCGCTGGCCACGATCGCTGCCGCCTACGACGCGGTCGCTGAAACCGGTCGCGGGATCGTGGTGGTGGACGAGGCCTATGCGGAGTTCGCGAGTGTGCCAAGCGCCGTGACGCTGCTGCGGAGTCGTCCGCGATTGCTGGTCACCCGCACGATGAGCAAGGCGTTCGCGTTCGCCGGTGCCCGCGTCGGCTACGTGGCCGCTGACAGTGAGGTCGTGCAGGCCCTGTTGCTCGTGCGATTGCCCTATCACCTGTCGTCCCTGACACAGGCGGCCGCAGAGGTCGCCGTCGAGTTCGCGCCCCGGCTCACCGAGCAGATCGATTTGTTGTGTCGCACCCGCGAGGAGTTCGCCGGCGCCGTCCGGGCACAGGGTTGGCTGTGTCCGGCATCAGATGCGAACTTCGTCCTCATCGGCCCGTTCCGCGACCCGGCCGCCGCCTGGCAGCGGCTGCTCGAGCACGGGATCCTGGTCCGGGACGTGGGCTTGCCCGAATGGCTGCGGGTGACGATCGGAACCCCGGAACAGATGTCCGCACTGGTGGCTGCGCTGGGCAGCCTCGAAGACCTGAGGGAGTCGGCATGAGCCGCACTGCGCGTGTCGAGCGCACGACGAAAGAGAGCGACGTCCTGGTGGAACTCGACGTCGACGGCACCGGCACCGCCGAGATCGCCACGGGGGTGCCGTTCTTCGACCACATGCTCGAACAGGTCGCCCGGCACGGCGGACTGGACCTGGTCGTGCGCACCCGGGGTGATCTGGAGGTCGACGCCCACCACACGGTGGAGGACACGTCGCTGGCGCTTGGGCAGGCGTTGCGGGAGGCCCTCGGCGACAAGGCCGGGGTGCAGCGGTACGGCAACGCGATGATCCCGCTGGATGAGGCACTGGCTGTGTGTGTGATCGACCTGTCCGGACGGCCGTACCTGGTCCACGAGGAGCCGGAGTTGATCGAGCTGATCGGCACCTACGACACCACCTTGACCCGGCACGTCTTCGAATCGATCGTGGCGACCGCGCAGATCACGCTGCACATCCGGGTGCAGTCCGGCCGCAACGCCCACCACATCGTGGAGGCGCAGTTCAAAGCCTTCGCCCGGGCGCTGCGGCAAGCCGTCGCCATGGATCCGCGGATGACCGGCATCCCCTCCACCAAGGGGACGCTGGGCGCATGACCTCCGTGGTGGTGCTGGACTACGGGTCGGGCAACCTGCGCTCGGTGCAGCGAGCCCTGGAGGCGGCCGGGGCCGAGGTGGTGGTGACATCCTCAGCCGAGCAGGCGGGGGCCGCCGATGGCCTGGTCGTGCCCGGGGTCGGCGCGTTCGAGTCCTGCATGCGCGGTCTGCGCGCGGTGCAGGGCCAGCGGATCATCGAGCGCCGACTGGCAGGCGGCCGGCCCGTGTTGGGGATCTGTGTCGGTATGCAGATCCTCTTCGACGCCGGCGAGGAGCACGGCCTGGTGAGCCCGGGCTGCGCGCAGTGGCCGGGCCGGGTGGAGCGTTTGCAGGCGCAGATCCTGCCGCACATGGGCTGGAACACCGTGACCCCGCCCGAGGAGTCGGTCCTCTTCGACGGGGTGGCCGACGAGCGGTTCTACTTCGTGCACTCCTACGCCGCAAAGGGGTTGGAGACGCCCGACGCGGGCACGGCGGCCGTCAAACCCCCGCTGCTGACCTGGACCGAGTACGGCGAGAGGTTCCTGTCCGCAGTCGAGAACGGCCCGCTGCGGGCCACCCAGTTCCACCCGGAGAAGTCCGGTGGGGCCGGGGTGCAGTTGTTGCGCAACTGGCTGGGGACGCTGTCCGCGAAGGCGTGAGTGGAAGTCCTGTTGGTGAGCGCTCCGCGTCGATGTCGCCACGGATGGGCGAGGGGCGGTCACCGATAGGACTGTTGGCTCACGGATGGCGGTTTGGCGGGCCTTCGAGGTGGCCACAGGCCTCGTCCACGGCGTGGGAATACCGATCGGCATCGCCTCGTTGCAATACCCATACAGGGTATAGAAGGAGACACAATGGCAACCACTGACCTGACCGCGGAGAGCTTCGCCGGGACGATTGAGGGAAACGACATCGTCCTGGTCGACTTCTGGGCTGCCTGGTGCGGCCCGTGCCGGATGTTCGCCCCGGTCTTCGAGAAGGCCTCCGAGGAGCACCCCGAGATCGTCTTCGGCAAGGTCGACACCGAGGCCGAGCAGGCGCTCGCCGCCCAGGCCCAGATCTCGTCGATCCCCACTCTGATGGCCTTCCGTGACGGCATCCTGCTGTACGCCCAGCCCGGGGCGCTGCCGGCGCCGGCACTCGCGGACCTCATCGACCAGGTGAAGAACCTCGACATGGACGTCGTACGGGCAGAGGTCGCCAAGCAGCAGGCCTGATGCCCGCGAGCCTTCACCGGCTCGACCGCCGCGGCTGCCTAGAGTGGCCCTCGTGGCAGACATCGAGTTCCGAAGTGACGTGACGGTCGAATTGGTGCGGGCAGCGGCGCAGGACGCGGATGTGTTGTTCGCCGCGCGGGTGTCCACCAAGGGCGATCAGTCGCTCGAGGACGTCGATGGCGACGCGGAGCGTTCCCAGGGCCTGATCAACTACCTGATGCGCGACCGTCACGGTTCGCCGTTCGAGCACAACTCGATGACGTTCTTCGTGAGCGCCCCGATCTTCGTGTTCCGGGAGTTCATGCGCCACCGGATCGCGTCATACAACGAGGAGAGCGGTCGCTACCGCGAACTCCAGCCCGTCTTCTACGTGCCGGGGCCGGAACGCAAACTCGTCCAGGAGGGTAAGCCCGGCGCCTACGACTTCGTCGATGGCACCGCGGAGCAGCACGAGGTCGCCGAGCGGCTGACCAAGCAGGCCTGCGAGCAGGCGTATGCGGCCTACCAGCAGATGCTGGACGCAGGCATCGCCCGGGAAGTGGCCAGGGGGGTGCTGCCGGTCGCCACGTACAGCTCGATGTACGTGACGATGAACGCCCGGTCCTTGATGAACTTCCTGTCTTTGCGCACGAAGCGGCCCGATTCGACCTTCCCCTCCTACCCGCAGCGGGAGATCGAAATGGTGGCCGAACGGATGGAGCAGTACTGGTCGCAACTGATGCCGCTGACCCACACCGCCTTCGAGCGCAACGGCCGGGTCGCACCATAGTCCCCGACCCGGCAGGTAGCGTGGGAGCCATGCACGACGCTTTCGGCTCGGTGATCACGGCGATGGTCACGCCCTTCCACGAGGATGGCTCCCTCGACACCGAAGGATTGGCCGGCGCTCGCTTCGCACCTGGTCGACATCGGCAACGACGGACTCGTGGTCAACGGCACCACCGGCGAGGCATCGACGACCTCGGACGCGGAGAAGGCCACGGCGGTGCGGGTTGTCCTGGACGCGGTCGGGGACCGGGCCCGGGTCATCGCCGGGATCGGCACCAACGACACCGCCCACAGCGTGGAACTGGCCGAGCAGGCCCGGGATGCCGGGGCCCACGGCCTGCTGGCGGTCACGCCGTACTACAACAAGCCGCCGCAAGCAGGCATCCTGCACCATTTCCGCACGGTGGCCGACGCGACCGACCTGCCCGTGATGCTCTACGACATCCCGGGCCGCTCCGCCGCGGAGATCGCCACCGCGACCTTGCTGCAACTCGCGGAGCACCCGCAGATCGTCGCAGTGAAGGACGCCAAGGCGGATCTGGCCGCCTCCGCGCATGTGCTCGCCGGCAGTGATCTGCTGTGGTACAGCGGCGACGATGCGCTCAACCTCCCGCTGTTGGCGCTGGGGGCCTCAGGATTCGTCAGTGTCGTCGGGCACTTCCTGGCTCCCACCCTGGTGGCGATGCTGCGCGCTTTCCGGGCCGGCGACCTGGACGCCGCCCGTGCCCTGCACTTCTCCACGTTGCCCACGACGGATGCGATCTTCGTGACACAGGCCGCCATGACCGTCAAGGGCGCGTTGAACCGGCAAGGACTACCCGCCGGCACGGTGCGTTCCCCGTTGATCCCGGCGACCGACGCGCAGGTGGACGGCGTGATGACCGCGCTGGAGGCCAGCAGTGGCTGAGGTTCTGCCGGATCTGCCCGCCGGCGGTCTGCGCATCATCGCGCTGGGCGGTCTGGGCGAGGTCGGCCGCAACATGACCGTTTTCGAATGCGACGGGCAGTTGCTGATCGTCGACTGCGGGGTGTTGTTCCCCGAGGACTCCCAGCCCGGAGTGGACCTGATCCTGCCGGACTTCGACTACCTCCGGGACCGGCTCGGCGACATCGTCGGACTGGTGCTGACGCACGGCCACGAGGACCACATCGGAGCCATTCCGTTCCTGCTGCGGGAACGCCCGGACATCCCCATCTACGGCTCCCGGCTGACGCTGGCCCTGCTCGAGGCGAAACTGCGCGAGCACCGCAAGAAGCCGCCGCTGCACGTGGTCAAGGAGGGGGACACGCAGTGGCTCGGTGTCTTCCGGGTCGGTTTCGTCGCGGTCAATCACTCGATCCCGGACGCCTTGGCGGTGTGCATCGACACCACCGCGGGCCGGGTGGTGCACACCGGTGACTTCAAGATGGACCAGTTGCCCCTCGACGGCCGCATCACCGACCTGCGCGCTCTTGCCCGGTTCGGTGAGGAGGGTGTGGATCTGCTGCTGGTGGACTCGACCAACGCCGAGGTCGACGGGTTCGTCACCTCCGAATCCGCGATCCTTCCGGCCCTCGAGCAGGTCATGACCAGCACGCCCAAGCGGGTCATCGTCGCGAGTTTCGCCAGCCACGTGCACCGCATCCAGCAGGTGATCGACGTGGCCACCCAGAATGGCCGCAAGGTCGCGCTGGTGGGGCGGTCGATGGTGCGGAACATGAACGTGGCCCGCGACCTGGGGTATCTGCAGGTCCCGGCCGACGCACTGGTCAGCTCCGACCGGATGGGGGATCTTCCCGACGACGAACTCGTCCTCGTGTGCACCGGTTCACAGGGCGAGCCGATGGCCGTGTTGTCGCGGATCGCCGCGCACGACCACGAGATCCGGGTGGGTCCCGGCGACACCGTGGTACTCGCGTCCTCGCTGATCCCCGGGAACGAGAACGCTGTGAACCGCGTCATCAACGGCATCACCGGCACCGGTGCCCGGGTGGTCCACAAAGGCAATGCCCTGGTCCATGTGTCCGGCCATGCCGCCGCCGGGGAGTTGCTCTACCTGTACAACGTGATCAAGCCCGCGAACGTGATTCCGGTGCACGGCGAGGTCCGGCACCTGCACGCGAACGCCCGCCTGGCCGAGCAGACCGGGGTGGCCCGTGACCGGATCATCGTGGCGCAGGACGGGACGGTCATCGACCTCGTGGACGGCGTGGCGCGGGCGGTCGGCGAGGTGGCCTGCGGCTACGTCTACGTCGACGGCGCCAGTGTCGGTGACATCACCGAGGGTTCGCTGAAGGACCGGCGCATCCTGGGCGAAGAGGGATTCATCTCCGTGATCGTCGTTGTCGACCATGTCGAGCGCAAGATCCTCACCGGCCCTGAGATCCATGCCCGGGGGTTCGCGGATTCGGATGCGGTTTTCGACGAGGTGATCCCGACGATCGAGGCGAAACTGCTGGCCGCACTCCAGGACGGCGTCACCGACCAACGGGCACTGGAACAGGTCGTCCGGCGCACTCTCGGCCGCTGGGTCAGTGGTCAGCACCGGCGGCGACCCATGATCGTCCCCGTCGTCATCGAGGGCTGATCAGCCGCTCTGCCGGGGTGCCCTTCATCCCGACGGGTCAGCAATAGGCCTGTTGCGGGTGCAGTTGTGGCCTGATTGCGACGGACGCGTCGACCCGGGTGGTCGCAGTGACCAGCGACACGCGCCGCCCCGGCTTGTCGCGGCCCTTGGCTGTCGCCCCCGGCGGATAGTCTGAGGACCATGGCTTCCCGTACGTCCACCCGCGGTTCGCGGCCGAGTTCCAGCAAGAGCTCACGCTCCAAACCGCCGGCGAAGAAGGCGACCAGCAAGTCCAGCGCCGCGTCGCGGAAACCGGCGGCCAAACGTTCGGGCGGTTTCGGTGCTTTCCTGCGGGGCGTGATCCGCGCGTTGGTGGCTGCCTGGCTGGGGGCCGCGCACTTCCTGGGCGGGGCGGTCCGACGTGTGGGCAGCGCCGGCCGCGATCTCGATCCGGCGCTGCGCCGCGACGGCTTGGGTCTGCTCTACGCGATCCTCGCGGTCGTGGTGGGTGCGGTCACATGGTGGGGCGCCAGCGGCGGTATCGAACCGGCCGTGTCGTTCGTCGTCAGCGGGGCGGTGGGGGCGCTCGACGTGCTCGTGCCCGTGTTCCTCGCGTGGCTGTCGTGGCGAACTCTTCGCCATCCGCAACGGCGGTTCCAGACGCACCACCTCATCGGCGGCCTGTTGGTCGTGTTCGCTGCGGCCGGCCTGGTCCACGTCATCGCCGGTGCTGCGCAACCGATCGACGGCCAGCAGGCGATGCGCGCCGGCGGCGGCTGGGCCGGCTGGTTGGCCACGACGGCCTTCCTGTCCTTGTTGGGCCCGATCCTCACCGGCTTCATCCTCTTCCTGATCCTCGTGGCCGGGGTGCTCATGGTCACCGGCACGTCTGTGGCCGACCTGCGCAAGCGGATGGCCGGGGTGGACACGGCTGCTGCCGGCGCCTGGGCCAAGCAGCGCCTGGGTCGGTCCAAGCCGGCCAAGGACGAGATCCCGGCGGACCTGGCCGGAGATGAGGCCTTCGTCAGTCCGGTGGCCACGGATGTCGAGGAGCCCACCGACGACGCAACCCAGCAGATCGACGCGGCAGCCGTCGCCCCGCTGGTGCCCGACCTCACGGTGGAGGTGGACCCCGCCGACATGCTGGACTCGCTGGACCTGACCGTCGCCGAGCAACTGCTGCTCTCCGGCGACGTGGTGTACCGGCTGCCACCGCTGGACCTGCTCAAGCCCGGCCCGCCGCACAAGGCGGCAACTGCTGCCAACGACCAGGTGGTGGCTGCCCTCACGGGCGTGCTGGACCAGTTCGAGGTGGACGCCCGGGTCACCGGCTTCAGCCGAGGTCCCACGGTCACCCGGTATGAAGTGGAACTCGGTCCGGCCGTGAAGGTCGAGCGGGTCACTGCCCTGAGCAAGAACATCTCCTATGCGGTCAAGAGCCCCGAGGTGCGCATCCTGTCGCCCATCCCGGGCAAGTCCGCCATCGGGATCGAGATCCCCAACACCGACCGCGAGAACGTCAGCCTGTCCGACGTCCTGCGCAGTCGGGTGGCGCAGTCGGACAGCCACCCGATGCTGATCGGGCTCGGCAAGGACGTCGAGGGCGGCTTCGTCTGCGGCAACCTGGCGAAGATGCCGCACCTGTTGGTCGCCGGCGCGACCGGTGCGGGCAAGTCCGTCTGCATCAACACCCTGATCACCTCGGTGCTCAGCCGGGCGACGCCGGAAGAGGTCCGCATGGTGCTCATCGACCCCAAGCGGGTGGAACTGAGCATCTACGACGGGATCCCGCACCTGATCACGCCCATCGTGACCGACCCCAAGAAGGCAGCAGACATCCTGCAGTGGGTCGTCAAGGAAATGGAGATGCGCTACGACGATCTGGCGGCGTACGGCTTCCGGCACATCGACGACTTCAACAAGGCGGTGGCGGCGGGTACGGTCGTGCCACCACCCGGGGCACAGCGCACACTGCAGCCCTACCCGTACCTGTTGATCATCGTCGACGAGCTGGCCGACCTGATGATGGTCGCCCCGCGTGACGTCGAAGATGCCATCGTGCGCATCACCCAGCTGGCCCGGGCAGCCGGGATCCACCTGGTGCTGGCCACCCAGCGCCCCAGCGTCGACGTGGTCACCGGGCTGATCAAGGCCAACGTTCCGTCCCGGCTGGCGTTCTCCACCTCGAGTCAGACGGACAGCCGGGTCATTCTCGACCAACCCGGAGCGGAGAAACTCATCGGACAGGGCGACGGCTTGTTCCTGCCCATGGGTGCCAGCAAGCCCATCCGGTTGCAGGGGGCCTTCGTCCCCGAGCACGAGATCCGCAGCGTCGTCGCGCACTGCAAGGCGCAGATGGCCCCGACCTACCGCGAGGACATCGAGCGGGCGGCCGGGTCGCGGGCAATCATCGACGACGACATCGGCGACGACCTGGAACTCGTCTGCCAGGCGGCAGAACTGATCGTGAGCACCCAGTTCGGGTCGACGTCGATGCTGCAGCGCAAATTGCGCGTCGGGTTCGCCAAGGCCGGCCGGTCTGATGGACCTGCTCGAGGTCCGTGGTGTGGTCGGGCCCAGTGAGGGGTCCAAGGCGCGGGAGGTGCTCGTCACGCCGGATGAACTGCCAGGTGTCATCGCCGATCTGCGGGGTGTGGGCGGCGACAGCCCGTGACCCGGCCATCGGTCTCGATCATCACGCTGGGTTGCGCCCGCAACGAGGTCGACTCCGAGGAACTTGCCGCTGACCTGGCCCGGGACGGCTGGGACCTGGTCGACGATCCGCAGCAGGCCGACACCGTGCTGGTCAACACCTGTGGCTTCATCGATGCGGCCAAGCGGGACTCGATCGACACGGTGCTGGCGGCCAGCGATCTTCCGGGCAAGGTCGTCGCGGTCGGCTGCATGGCCGAACGCTACGGCGCACGAACTGCAGGCGTCGCTGCCGGAGGCCGATGCGGTGCTGGGCTTCGATGCGTACCCGGACCTGCCCGCCTCGCTGCGGACGCTGCTGGCCGGCGGGCACCTGGACTCCCACACCCCGCACGACCGGCGGCTGTTGCAGCCGGCAGCACCGAGTGAGCGCTCCGCGGATCTCGCAGTCCTGCCCGGCCACATCGGGACCCGGCAGCGGCTCACGCAGGGCCCCATCGCCAGCGTCAAACTGGCTTCCGGGTGCGACCGCCGGTGCACGTTCTGCGCGATCCCGTCTTTTCGCGGTTCGTTCGTGTCGCGCCGGCCCACTGACGTCGTCAACGAGGTGCGGTGGTTGTCCGACAACGGCGTGTTGGAGGTCAACCTGGTCAGCGAGAACTCGACGTCGTACGGCAAGGATCTCGGCGACCTGCGCCTGCTGGAGAACCTGCTGGTCGAGCTCGCCGGGACTCCTGGCCTGGAGCGGGTGCGTGTCGCCTACCTGCAGCCGGCGGAGATGCGGCCGGATCTCGTCCGGATCATCGCCAGCACGGTCGGGGTGGCCCCGTACTTCGACTTGTCGTTCCAGCACGCGAGTCCGGCTGTGCTGCGGCGGATGCGGCGCTTCGGAGGGGCTGAGGACTTCCTGCGGCTCGTCGACCAGATCCGGGAGGTGAATCCCGCGGCTGCCATCCGGTCCAACTTCATCGCCGGCTTCCCCGGTGAGACCCCCGCCGACTTCGACACCTTGGTGGACTTCCTGAACCGCGCGCAGCTCGACGCCATCGGCGTCTTCGGCTACTCCGACGAGGAGGGCACGGAGGCCATCGACATGGATGACCACGTCGACGCAGATGAGATCGACCTGCGCGTCGATGCGCTGGCCTCGGTCGCCGATGAGGTGATGGCGCAACGGGCGGCGGCCCGGGTGGGGGAGTCGGTGCGGGTCGTCGTGGCGGCCGGTAAGACGCAGTTCCAGGGCCCCGAGGACGGATCGACTGTCCTTCGCGGGCAACCGTCCGCCGACGTGGTCGTTGCCCGCGTGGTGGACTCGGACGGGGCGGATCTGATAGCAGAGATCCAATGATGACCGACCGATCGCCGCGCTGGGGCCGGCCCGATCCGATGGCGGATCCGCCGAGCCCGTCACGGTTGTGGAACCTCCCCAACGGTCTGACGATGTTGCGGCTGCTGCTGGTGCCCGTGTTCGGATACCTGCTGCTGGTCGACTCGGGCCAGTCGGCTTCTGCGCGGTGGTGGGCCGCCGGGGTGTTCGTGGTGGCCAGCCTGACGGACCTCGCAGACGGGGCTATCGCGCGTTCCCGCAACCTCGTGACGACGTTCGGCAAGGTCGCCGACCCGATCGCGGACAAGGCCTTGACCGGGGTGGCCCTGCTGGGCCTCAGTGCGCTGGGGGAGTTGTCGTGGTGGGTCACGGTGGTGATCCTGGGCCGGGAGATCACCATCACCCTGGCCCGCTTCGTCGTGATCCGGCACGGGGTGATCCCCGCCAGTCGCGGCGGCAAGGCCAAGACCATGACGCAGATGCTGGCGATCCTGATGTACATCGTCCCGGTCGACGGCTGGGTTGCAGATGTCCGCGGATACGTCATGCTGGTGGCGGTGGCTTTGACGGTGGTGACGGGTATCGACTACATCGTCCGGGCCATCAATCTGCGTAGGAACAGTGAGCGAACCGCGATGAAGAGGGCCCGACGTGCAGCAGGCAGTTGATGTGATTGCCGCATTGCAGCGGCGCGGCGAGTCGGTGTGCACGGTGGAGTCGCTCACCGGTGGCCTGCTGTGCGCCTATCTCACGGATGTCCCGGGGGCTTCCACGGTCGTCCGCGGAGGTATCGTCGCCTACACGATCGATGCCAAGCGCGACGTGGTCAGTGTCGATCCGGAACTGCTCGCCGAGTACGGCGCCGTCTCGGCCGAGGCGGCAGCGGCGCTGGCGGACAGATCCAGGGAGATCTTCGGTGCCACCTGGGCGGTGAGTACGACCGGTGTCGCCGGACCGGGCGAGCAGGAGGGCAAGCCGGTCGGCACGGTCTTCGTCGCGGTGGCCGGTCCGTCCCCGCAGGTGCTGGCGCTTGAGGTGCGCGGTGATCGCCACGAGATCCGCAAGGGCAGTTGTGAGCAGGCGCTGACGGCACTTCTGGGCGCCCTGGAATAGGAACCGGAGGCTGTTTCGTTGGAGTAAATGTGTCGTTAACACTGTCAGTGAGCGGATGCCGCTGACAGCGGCTTCGATTACAGTCGATCCAACGGAAGGAGCAGAGGTGGTCGTTCTTCGACAGGTCGTCGGTGACGAGTTGCGTCGTCGGCGCATGGACCAGGGACGCACTCTGCGTGACGTCTCGTCCTCGGCGCGGGTATCGCTCGGCTATCTCTCAGAAGTCGAGCGCGGGCAGAAAGAAGCTTCCAGCGAGTTGTTGGCCGCAATCTGCGGGGCGCTTGAGGTGCCCCTGTCCGAAGTGATGCGCTCGGTCAGCGACGGCGTCGCGCGGGCCGGGAACTGATCCCGCTCATCACCGCAGCCCCGACGGGGTGAGCCGGAACCCCCCTTCCTGCAGGGCTGCTGCCCATGGTGACGTGAACACCTCCTCGCCGTTGACCCTGCGTATCGTCAGTCGAGGTCGGCGCGCGATCAGTCGCTCGCGCAGCAGCGCCGCGGTCTGCTGATCAGGATCCCCCCAGGACAGCAACGAACGCCCACCCCCGTCGAGGTAGAACAGCGGTCCCTGGTCGCCGAGCAGCACCAGGGACCCGGCTTTGCGCTGCGGCCTCGGGCCTTGGCACTCCGGCCAGGGCACGGTGACGCCCAGCGGGTTGGCCGGGTCGGTGGCCGCCAGCAGCACCGGCTCCGAGGCGCGCTCCTGGCGCAACTGCTCGAGTGCGGCAGACGTGCCGAACTGAGCGCCGCCCAAGCCTTCCACCGCGTAGACCTGCTGGCACCGCCCGGCGTCATCGAGCCGGCGCAGGATGCTGAACAACCCGTGGAAACCGCCCGGAACCCGCTCGTTCGCGACGGCCTGGCGGTCGACGACGCCGTATCGCTGCATCAGGGTCTCGGCCCACAGCAGCCCGCGATCCGGAGCCGCCGGGCGGATGACCGCCGACCATCGCCCGGGCATCGGCATCTCGGTCATGCGAGCTCGTCGCGGCCGGGCCCCCGGCCGACGGTAGCGGCGCAGCGGTTCGAGGGAGTCGTTGGTGACCATCGCCCGCCAGACCAGGCCCCACAGCGCTTCCTGCAGGGAGTCGGTCCCGTAGTCCGGCAGTCGGGTGACGAGATCCCGGAAGAACCAGCCGCCGCCCGGGGCGATGAGGTCCCAGACGGCCTGCTCCACCGCGGTGAGGTCCTCCGCGTCGGCCGCCGGCAACAGATCCTCACGTCCGGCGGGGACCATGCTGATCAGCGCATCCCGGGCACCGAGCCGGCCGGCACCACACCACAGCACCTCGCCACCGGCGGTCAGTTGATCCACGACGTGGGGCTGGTAGTCGCTGACGCGGGCCGGCAGCAAGTCCTGCTCCCACACAGTCGCGGCGGCCACGTACCCGGCAAGTCCGCCGATGGCCGTCAGCACCCCATGGGTTCCCCGACCGGGCGTGGCCGCACCCTGCCACCGCGGGAGGAAGGAGCAGAGCCTGCTGGCGGGCACCGGTTCCTGCGCTCCCCGCAGAATCGCTGCCGCCCGCCGCCGGATGCGCTGCCAGTACCCCGGTGTCGACCCACTGCCCGTCCTCGGAGGCTGCGGAGAAGCGTCCCCACCGCAGCGTCCCGGATGCCTTGCGTGTCTGCAGGATCCCCTCGACCACCCCGACTCCCAGTCCCAGGTGCGAGGCCAGATCCCGGGTGCTGAACGGCCCGTGGGTGCGCGCGTAGCGAGCCACGAGGTCACCCACCGGGTCTGCCACCGGCTCGGCGAAGACCACGGGCACCTCCGGCGGAAGGACCACTCCGAGTGCGTCCCGCAGCCTCGACATGTCCTCGGCCGCCGCCAGCACGTCGGCGCCGGCCACGCGCACCCAGAAGGCTCGCCGGGTAGCGGTCGCCGCCTCGACGAGTTCCGGTCCGATCTCCCTGACTGCCAGGTCGTCGGCGGACTGGAACCCCACAGTGCGCAGCAGATCGGTGAGTTGGTCGAGCGTGGCGATACGTCCCGGGTGCAGCCACTGTAGGTCCGCCTCGACCTCGTCGATAGCCTCCTGCGGGATGATCGACCGCAGATCGGCATCGGACAACAGGTCGGCCAGCAGCGCGTGATCGAGTTCGAGGGCGGCCGCCTGCTGACCCAGCGGATTGTCGGCTTCGTACATGAAGACCGAGATGTAGGAGAACATCTGGGACTGCGCCATCGGGCTGGCCGTCTGCGTCTCGACGACGTCGAGGGTGATCAGGCCGTCGCGCATCCCGGTGAGGACCTCCCGCAGCGCCGGGACGTCGTAGACATCATCGAGGCATTCCCGCACGGCTTCCAGCACCATCGGAAAACTGGGGTACGAGGCGGCGACCGTCAACAGTTGCGCAGACCGCTGACGCTGCTGCCACAACGGGGTTCGCTTGCCCGGGGCGTTGCGGGTCAACAGCAGCGCCCGACTGGAACACTCCCGGAACTTCGCGGCGAACACCGCGCTGCGGGTGATCTCCTGGGTGAGTTGCCGGGTCAGGTCGTCCGGGTCGACGAGCAACGCGTCGATCAGGCTCTGCCACCACTGATCGTCCTGGTCGGTGTCCAGCAGTCGCAGCACCAAGCCGTCGTCGGTGGCCATGACGTTGGCATCCACGCCGAGCCGGGCGGTGATCTCGGCCGACACCAGCAGTGCCCAGGGGGCGGTCACGCGTGCCCCCCAGGGCGCATGCACCACGACCCGCCAGTCGCCGATCTCATCCCGGAACCGTTCGACCACCGTTCGTCGGTCGGTCGGGAGCACCGTCGTCGCTGCGAGCTGTTCGCCGAGGTAGGCAGTCAGGTTGCGCCGCGCGAAGTCGTCCAGGTCGGGGTCCGACACGAAAGCCGCCAGGTTCGGACCGGCCGCTTCGGCAGTTCGCAGGTACTCACCGATGGCGGTACCCATCTCGAAGGAACGGCCTTGGGCGTCGGCGTGCCAGAACGGGAGTTTGCCCGGCCGGCCCGGCGCCGGGGTGACCAGCACCCGGTCGTGGGTGATCTCCTCCACCCGCCATGACGAGGCCCCCAGGGAGATCACATCACCCACGCGGGACTCGTAGACCATCTCCTCGTCGAGCTCCCCGACGCGGCTGTCCTTGGTGCCGGCGATGAAGACCGGGAACAGTCCGCGGTCGGGGATGGTGCCGCCCGAGATGACCGCTATGCGCTGGGCTCCCTGTCTGGCGGTCAGCATGTCGCTGGTGCGGTCCCAGACGATGCGCGGCCGCAACTGTGCGAAGTCGTCCGAGGGATAGCGCCCGGACAGCATGTCCAGCACCGCGTCGTACGCGCTGCGCGGCAACTCGGTGTACCCGGCTGCCTGTCGCACCACCTCGAACAGGGCGTCGGTGTGCCAGTCCGACATGGCGACCATGGCCACGATCTGCTGGCTGAGCACGTCCAACGGGTGCCGGGGGGCGCGGGTGGCTTCGATGCTGTCCCGCGCGCATCTGCCGGACCGCCACGGCCGTGGCCAGCAGATCGGCCCGGTGCGTCGGATAGAACACACCCTTGCTCACGGCGTCGAGCCGGTGGCCGGCGCGTCCGAGACGCTGCAGCCCCGAGGCCACCGACGGTGGACAGCCGACCTGCACCATCAGGTCGATGCTGCCCATGTCGATGCCGAGTTCCAGGCTGCTGGTCGCCACGACCGCAGCAAGTCTGCCGGACTTCAGATCGTCCTCGATGACGGCCCGTTCGGACTTGCTCACCGAACCGTGATGGGCCCTGGCCACCGTGGCCTGTGTCCCGCGGGCGATGCCGGCGGCGGCCATCACCTCGGCGGGGATGGCGTCGGCGGCCGGTGAGTCCGCGGCCAGCTCGTTGAGCCGGCTGGACAAGCGCTCGCAGACCCGGCGGGAGTTGGTGAACACGATGGTCGAGGTGTGATCCCGGATGCGTTCGAGGATCGACGACTCGACCGCCGGCCAGATGGAGGCCCGCCTCGGCTGCTCGGGGTCGGCCGGTTCGTCGAAGGCGGTCATGTCCGGCAGCGGCACCGTGAGTCGCAACTCGATCGGCTTGTCCGTCGGGGGATTCACGATCCGGACGGGTTGCCCGGCATGCAGGAACTGCGCCACAGCGGCCACCGGTGAAACCGTCGCGGACAGGCCGATGCGTTGCGCCGGCTTGCCGGTCAGCAGGTCGAGACGCTGCAGGGACAGGCTCAGGTGCGAGCCGCGTTTGCTGCCTGCCACCGAGTGGATCTCGTCGAGGATGACGGTGTCGACGTCGCTGAGGAACGCGCCGGCCTTCGAGGTCAGCAGCAGGAACAGCGACTCCGGGGTCGTGATCAGGATGTCCGGGGGAGTGCGGCTCATGCGCGCCCGCTCGGACGCCGGGGTGTCGGCGGTCCGGATGGCGGTGCGGATCAGCGGCGGCTCGTGGCCGGCCGCGCGCATGGCCTGTTCGATCCCGACCAGGGGCGCCCGCAGGTTGCGTTCCACGTCGGTGGCCAGGGCCCGCAGCGGTGAGATGTAGAGCACCCGGCACCCGCGACCGGTCCGCTGGTCGTGGAACAGGCTGTCGAGGGCCCAGAGGAACGCCGCCAGGGTCTTCCCCGAACCGGTGGGGGACACGACCAGCGTGTCATCGCCGGTGGCGATCGCCTGCCACGCGTGCGCCTGCACCGTCGTCGGCGCGGCGAACGCGCGGCCGAACCATGCCCGGGTCGCTTCACCCATGTCGGGGTGCAGGTCGGGTGGGGGCACAAGGACATTGTGCAGCCGGGCTGCGACATGGGCGAGGCCGCTGCTCCAGGGCCGCCGTTGAGGCGCGAGTGTTGCACGGTTGCGGGACAGGGACCGCGACTGTTGCACGGTTGCTGATTTCTGCGCCGCCATCCAGCAACGGTGCAACAGTCGACGCGGGAGGGCAGCAACGGTGTAACACTCGTGCGGGTTCACCCGTTAGACGCCCCCCGAGACCCGCAACCGTGCAACAGTCGGCGTCCTCCGGATTGCCGCGATGGCACACTGGCCGGGTGCGTCTCACCGAGTTCTGGTCCCGGATGGAGCAGGTGCTCGGACCGGGCTACTGCGCGTCGTGGGCGCATGACCATGTGCTGGCCGAACTGAGCGGCCGGACCGTCGACCAGGCGCTGCGCGACGGTGACGACGCGAAATCGGTCTGGCGGGCGGTGGTGGCCAATCTCGGCCTGCCGCCGCGATTCCGTTGACGGCGTGTCGGTTACCCACATCGAACAGGCGTTCGGTATGGTTTCCCACAGGTAGGCGTGGCTGACGCACAATGTCGCACCTCCTGGGTAGCGTCGCAGACGAAGCCCGCACGCCCCAGAAGAGGCACCGATCGGAAGGACCGCCCGATGGCCCAGGACAGCAGCAAGACCAAGACGCCCGACCGTGACAAGGCGTTGGACCAGGCAATAGCCCAGATCGACAAGCAGTTCGGCAAGGGGTCGGTCATGCGACTCGGGGACGAGGGCCGGGTCCCGATCGAGGTGATCCCGACCGGTTCCATCGCCTTGGACCTCGCGCTCGGGATCGGCGGGCTGCCGCGCGGTCGGGTCGTGGAGATCTATGGCCCCGAATCCAGCGGAAAGACGACGGTGGCGCTGCACGCGATCGCTTCGGCCCAGAAAGCCGGGGGAATCGCCGCATTCATCGACGCCGAGCACGCGCTCGACCCCGAATACGCCTCGAAGTTGGGGGTGGACATCGACTCCCTGCTGGTCAGCCAGCCGGACACCGGTGAGCAGGCGTTGGAGATCGCGGACATGTTGGTGAGATCCAGCGCGATCGACATCATCGTGATCGACTCGGTGGCGGCATTGGTTCCGCGCGCGGAGATCGAGGGTGAGATGGGTGACAGCCACGTCGGTCTGCAGGCGCGCCTGATGAGCCAGGCGCTGCGCAAGATGACGGGTGCGCTCAAGGGCACGGGCACGACCGCGGTCTTCATCAACCAGTTGCGGGAGAAGATCGGGGTGATGTTCGGTTCCCCCGAGGTGACAACCGGTGGCCGGGCGCTGAAGTTCTACTCCTCCATCCGGCTGGACGTGCGCCGGATCGAAACCCTCAAGGACGGCACCGACGCGGTCGGGAACAGGACCCGGGTCAAGGTCGTCAAGAACAAGGTCGCCCCGCCGTTCAAGCAGGCGGAGTTCGACATCCTGTACGGGACCGGCATCTCCCGCGAGGGCGGGTTGATCGACCTCGGGGTGGAGGAGGGGCTGGTCCGCAAGTCGGGCGCCTGGTACACCTACGAAGGCGACCAGCTCGGCCAGGGCAAGGAGAACGCGCGGGCGTTCCTGCGCGACAACCCGGATCTGACCGATGAGTTGGAGAAGCGGCTGAAGGACAAGCTGGGGATCGGAGCCCGGCTCGACGCACCTGCTGAGGAACTCGTTGATCTCACCGCGGCCCCGGAGCCGGGGCCGCTGGACCTGTGACCGGCGACCCGCGGGAATCCGACCCGCGGGAAGTCGGCAGGCTGATCGCCCTGCGCCAGTTGGAGATCAAGCCGCGCACCGAGCGGGAACTGCACGCGACCCTGGTCGGTCGGGGGATCCCGCTGGCTGTGGCCGACGAGATCATCGGTCGGTTCGTCGAGGTGGGCTTGCTGGACGATCGCGCCTACGCGCAGTTGTGGGTGGAGTCCCGGATCCGCTCACGCGGTCTCGGGCCGATGGCGTTGCGCCGGGAACTGCGCTCACACAAGGTGCCGGACGAGGTCATCGAGGAAGTGCTGTCGACGATCGGCTATGACGACGCCCTGCAATCCGCAGTCGAACATGTTCGCGGGCGGGTCGCGCGGTGCAGCCTGCCGTTGGACGTGAAGGACGAACGCCGCCTCGTCGGGTTCCTGATGCGGCGCGGCCATGATGCGCAGTGTGCGCGGACCGCTGTGAGAATGGCGGTTGTGGAGGTCGAGGCCGCGGCCGGCTGAGGCCGGGTGCGTACCCTGGGAGGACCATGTCTCGCACCTATCAGGTCCGCACTTACGGCTGTCAGATGAACGTCCACGACTCGGAGCGCCTTGCCGGCCTTCTCGAGCAGGCGGGCTATTCACCCGCCGCTGCGGACCAGACCCCCGACCTCATCGTGTTCAACACCTGTGCGGTTCGGGAGAATGCTGACAATCGGTTGTACGGCAACCTGGGGCACCTGCGCCCCCTGAAGACGGCCAACCCGGGTCTGCAGATCGCCGTCGGCGGCTGCCTGGCGCAGAAGGACCGCAGCACGATCGTCGACAGGGCGCCATGGGTCGACGTCGTGTTCGGCACCCACAACCTGGCGGCCCTGCCCGACCTCCTTGAGCGTGCCCGCATCCGCAACGAAGCGCAGGTCGAGATCCTCGAGCAGCTCGACGGGTTCCCGTCCAACCTGCCGGCCCGGCGTGACTCCGCGTACAGCGGATGGGTGGCGATCAGTGTCGGGTGCAACAACACGTGCACGTTCTGCATCGTGCCGTCGCTGCGCGGCGCGGAGGAGGATCGGGCACCTGAAGAGGTCCTGGCAGAGGTTGCGGCGCTGGTCGCCGACGGGGTGATCGAGGTGACGTTGCTGGGGCAGAACGTCAACGCCTACCGTTATGGCGGCCGGCACGGGTTCGCGGATCTGCTGCGCGGCTGCGGGCGGATCGAGGGTTTGCACCGGGTGCGGTTCACCAGCCCGCATCCGCGTGACTTCACCGACGACGTCATCGAGGCGATGGCGCAGACCCCGAACGTGATGCCGCAGTTGCACATGCCGCTGCAATCCGGCAGCGACGATGTCCTGCGCCGGATGCGCCGCAGCTACCGGGCGCAGCGGTATCTCGGCATCCTGGAACGGGTTCGGGAAGCCATGCCGGAGGCAGCCATCACGACCGACATCATCGTGGGGTTCCCGGGGGAGACCGAGGCGGACTTCCAAGCGACGCTGGACGTGGTGAGGGCCTCGCGGTTCGCCGGTGCGTTCACGTTCCAGTACTCGCCACGTCCGGGGACACCGGCCGCGGACTATCCCGATCAAGTGCCGGCCGACGTCGTCCAGGAGCGCTACGAGCGGCTGGTCGAGGTCGTGGAGCAGATCAGTTGGGAGGAGAACGGGCGGTTCGTGGGCCGCGATGTGGAGCTGCTCGTGTCGGTCGGTGAAGGCCGCAAGGATGCCGCCACCCACCGGAAGTCCGGCCGTGCCCGGGATGGCAGGTTGGTGCACTTCCTGGATGTCGATGACGTAGCCCGCCCCGGTGATCTGGTCACCACGCGTGTGACCTACGCAGCGCCGCACCACTTGGTCGCCGATGCCGGAGTGGCCACCGTCCAACGCACTCGCGGGGGTGATGCCCACGCCGCCGGGACCGCTGCCGAACCCGGCGTCATGTTGGGTCTGCCCACCGTACGTTCCATCTAGCCACGAAATAGAGCACGCCATAGCGGTCGTCCACCCGGTCCACGACCGGGTCCGTGACTGCTGCCACTTGCTCGCCCAGCGCCTGCCAGGCAGGGGCGCCAGCTGCCCCCACTTCAGTGGCCAGCCCCAGATCCAGGGCCTGCAGACCCGTGGGGCTGCCGTCGGCCACGGCCGCGAGCACCGAGTCGTCGAAAGGCACTGCGCCGGGGTGCAGGTGCCCTGGGGCTTTGTCCGTGCGCGAAGAACTCCCGTCGCCCATGACCAGCAGGCCGTCGCATGCCGCCAGGGACGATCCCGGGCCGATGACTCGCGCGGTTCGTCCGGCCAGTAGCCACCCGGCGATGGCCTCCGGGAGGTCCACCGGCGTTCCGTCGCCGATCCGTCGGCCGAATCCGATGGTCGACCACGAGGAAAGCGGGTGATCGGTCTGGCCCGGGATCAGTACGCCGACATCGTGACCGCCCTCGCAGACCCAGTCGACGGCGGCACGGGCGGCGCCGCGCAGGTTCGCGAGTTCCTCGGAAGCGCCGGTGGCGATCTCGGGGATCAGGAGGGCGGGGGTGGGCAGGAAGGCCACGCGTGCCCACCTGTGGGTGGTACTCAGGTCCGATCCGGCTTCTTGGTGACGGCGTCTTTGACAGCGTTGGTTGCCTCCGACGCCTTCTGGCTCACAGTGCTCGTGGTGGTCTGCGCAACGTTCATCGCGCCCGCCACAGCTTCATCCACCTTCGCGGTGACGGCGGAGGCGGTGCCGCCGGTCTTCTCGTCGAGGGTGTCCGTGACCTTGTCGACCGCTCCGGCCACCTTGTCCCCTTGCTGGTCCGCGAGGTCGCCGACGGTGGTCTTGGCCTTCTCCACGAGTTCGTCGGCCCTCTTCTTGAGCTCGTCGAATGTGCTCATCAGCAGCTCCTTCGGATCACCAGCGGCGGTGATCCCACAATAGGGACGACAATCGAGGAGTGTCGAACGCACCATCTGGACCACGAGTGGTCGCCATCCTGGGTCCCACCGCTGCCGGGAAGTCCGCGTTGGCCATGGACTGGGCGGCGAGGTGGGGTGCTGAGATCGTCAACGGCGATGCGTTCTGCGTCTACCGCGGCATGGACATCGGCACCGCGAAACCCTCCGCAACCGATCGGGAGGCGGTTGTCCATCACCTCATCGACACCCACGAGGTCAGCGAGCCCCTGGACGTCGTCTGGTACCAGCAGCACGCGCGGGCCGCGATCGACGACGTCGTCGCGAGGGACCGGGTGGCGCTGCTCGTCGGCGGCTCCGGGCTCTACATCCAGGCGGTCCTGGACGATCTGCGGTTCCCTGGCACCGATGCGCAGGTCCGTGCCCGGCTCGAGGCCGAACTCGCGCAGTCCGGCCCGGAAGAGATGCATCGCCGGTTGCAGGCGGTGGATCCGGCCGCTGCGGCGCAGATCCTGGCCACGAACGGGCGCCGGATCGTCCGGGCACTCGAGGTCAACGAGATCACCGGCGGTCCCTTCACCGCGACGCTGGGCCCGGCACGTCCCTGGTGCGACAGCCTCCGGATCGGCTGGGACCCGGGCATCGAACCGGTGGACGCGGCCATCGCCGACAGGGTCGAGCACATGTGGGCTCACGGCCTGGTCGCCGAGGTGGACCGACTGCTACCGCAGTTGCGGGCCGGACGGACCGCCTCGCGCGCGGTGGGCTACCGGCAGATCCTCGACGCCATCGCTTCCGGACAGGACCCGGACACCGCCCGGGAACCCACGATCGCGGCCACGAGGCGCCTCGCGCGGCGCCAACGCACGTGGTTCCGGCGCGACCCGTCCGTGCGTTGGGCGCAATCCCCGTCGCAGGTCGAGGCGATCCTTGGCACTCTAGGGTTATGACTCAGAAGCGGATCGCCTTCACCAAGGGGCATGGCACGGGCAACGACTTCGTGCTGCTCGGGGATCCGCACGACGACCTGCGGGTCTCCCCGGATGCCGTCCGGGCGGTCTGCGACCGGCGCTTCGGCATCGGCGGCGACGGTTTGATCCGGGTGGTTCCGGGTCCGGACGGCTGGTTCATGGACTATCACAACGCTGACGGTTCGATCGGGGAGATGTGCGGCAATGGCGCCCGGGTGTTCGCTGCCTACCTGCGGGCACGCGGTTGGGAGACTGCCGACGAGTTCACGATCGACACCCGGGGAGGGCACCGCGAAGTGACCATCAAAGACCAGGGGATCAGCATCGACATGGGAAAACCCGAATTCAAGGACGCGCAGGTGGCGGTGAATGCCAACGGCCGCACATGGACCGGGGAGGCGGTGTTCATGCCCAACCCGCACGCGGTCGTGCACGTGGCCGACCTGGCCGACCCCGGCCCGTTGTCGGAGGCGCCGGGGGTGCTGTCCGAGGTGTTCCCGGAGGGGCAGAACGTGGAATTCGTCGTCGTTCGCGACCCAGGGCGACACGTGGCGATGCGTGTGCACGAGCGGGGTGTCGGCGAGACGCTGTCATGCGGGACCGGGATCTGTGCGGTCGCCGACCGGGCCCTGGCGTGGGCGGGGATCGAGGGCCCCGCACGCGTCCGCGTCGACGTTCCTGGTGGCCGTCTGACGGTTGACCGGACGCCGGCCGGGACCCTGGTCCTGACCGGTCCGGCGGTGCTCGTCGCCGACGGGTCCCTGTCCGAGGAACTCTCCGAGGTGTTCGCGTGAGCGACATCCGGATCGAGGATCAACTCGCCGATCGGGAGGCGCTGCGCCGGGTTCCGGGGCTGTCGACGGAGCTCGAGGACATCAGCGAAGTCGAGTATCGCCAGCTCCGGCTGGAACAGGTGGTGCTGGTCGGGGTGTGGACGCACGGCACCGCTGATGAAGCGGACCGCTCCCTGGCCGAGCTCGCCCGACTGGCGCAGACGGCCGGCTCGGTGGTGCTGGAGGGGGTCGTACAGCGGCGCTCGGTCCCGGATCCCGCCACCTACGTGGGCTCGGGGAAGGCCAAGGAACTGCGGGACATCGTGCGGGCCACCGGCGCGGACACCGTCATCTGTGACGGCGAGCTCACTCCCGGCCAACTGCGCAAACTCGAGGCGGTCGTCGGCGTCAAGGTCGTCGACCGGACATGGTTGATCCTGGACATCTTCGCCCAGCACGCGCGAAGCAAGGAAGGCAAAGCCCAGGTGGCCCTGGCGCAGATGGAGTACATGTTGCCCCGCCTACGCGGTTGGGGGGAGGCGCTGAGCCAGCAGGGTGCCGGCATCGGGACGCGGGGTCCCGGTGAGACGAAGATCGAGACCGACCGCCGCCGGATCCGGGCGCAGATGACCCGGTTGCGCCGCCAGTTGCGCACCCTGGACCGGGTCCGCTCGTCGAAGGCGGCGCGCCGGCGGGGTTCGGACATCCCGTCGGTCGTGCTCGCGGGGTACACGAATGCGGGCAAGTCCAGTCTGCTGAACCGATTGACTGGCGCCGGGCTGCTGGTCGACGACGCCCTGTTCGCGACCCTCGACCCCACGGTCCGAAGCGGCCGCACTCCGTCGGGGCGGCACTTCACCATCACGGACACGGTCGGCTTCGTGCGGCACCTCCCGCACGAGTTGGTGGAAGCCTTCAAGAGCACCCTCGAGGAAGTTGCCGCCGGGGATCTGCTGCTCATCGTGCTGGACGGCACCGACCCGGATCCGTTCGGGCAACTGCAGGCTGTGCGGGAGGCGATGCGTGACAGCGACCCGCACGCAGCCGAACTGGTCGTGGTGAACAAGGCCGATGTGGCCACAGCGGACGTGCTGGCCCAGATCCGGCGGGAACTACCGACCTCGATGGAGGTGTCGGCGCTGACCGGGGCCGGCGTCCAGGGGTTGTTGGAGCGACTCGATGCGGAACTGCCCGACCCCCGGGTCGAGGTGTCGGCGATGGTCCCCTTCGACCGGGGTGACTTGGTTTCCCGGGTCTATGCCGTAGGTACCGACGTCCAGATCGAGCACGCCGCTGAGGGCACTCATGTCCGAGCCAAGTTGCCCGGCGAACTGGCCGCTGCCATCGAGCGCGCCGCCGCCGAGACCGATCCTTCGGATGCGCCCGGGTAGGCAGTCCACACCGGGACCCCGGAGTGGTCACGAACCAGAAAGTGCTGCCAGACTGAGGCCATGACCCCCTCTGTCCGGCAACTGCTCGACGCCGTCGTCGAAGATCTGCACGGTACGCAGCGCCCGGGCCAGCAGCGGATGGTCGATCTCGTGCAGGATGCGTACGAGGATCGAGCGACGGTCCTGATCCAGGCGGGCACCGGCACCGGCAAGTCCGTGGGGTACCTGGTCCCGTCGGTGCGACACGTCGCGGACACCGACCGGGCCGAGTCGCGGGTGGTCATCGCGACCGCGACCCTCGCGCTGCAGCATCAGTTGGTGGAGCGCGACGTCCCGCGGACCCTGGCAGCAGTGGCCCAGGACCTTCCCCGCGCGATCGAGTTCGCAACGCTGAAGGGCCGCAGCAACTACCTGTGCCTGGCCCGGACCGCCGGCACCGAGGATGCCGACCAGCAGACCCTCGATCGCACGGAGCTCGAGAAACAGGCGCAGCGGGTCATGGCCTGGGCCGACAAGACCGCGACCGGGGACCGGGACGAGCTCGACGACGTGTCCGGGCTGGTCTGGTCGGCGTACTCGGTGAACTCACAGGAGTGCGCCCGCGGCTCCGGCTGTCCCTTCGTGGACGACTGCT
Organism: uncultured Actinomycetota bacterium; assembly: GCA_963733395.1. Classification (GTDB taxonomy): domain Bacteria; phylum Actinomycetota; class Actinomycetes; order S36-B12; family UBA10799; genus JADKAV01. The sequence goes on along the minus strand of CAVTCZ010000009.1, from coordinate 124,178 downwards.
GGGCCGAGAAGGCCATCGCCCGGGCGCGCTCGGCCGACATCGTCGTCACCAACCACTCCTTGCTTGCGCTCAATGCAGTTCAGGAGGGCATCATCGGCGAGCACGACGCGGTAGTCGTCGACGAGGCCCATGCCTTGCCCGGTGCGCTGCAGCGGGCCGCGACCAATGAGTTGTCGGTGGAGTCGCTGAACCGCGCCGCCCGCAGGACCAAGGCGGCCGGGGCCGGCGATGAGGCGGACCGACTGGTCGACGCCGCCGACGCCTTCGAGTCGGCCCTGATGGTGTGGGACGCTCCGGAGGGTCGACGCATCGCGGAGATCCCGCAGTCGGTCGTACAAGCCCTATCGACCGTCCGGGAGGCCGGCGGGATCGCTGCCGCTGCACTGCGGCGGGCCACGGATGCCGATGCGGCAGCCCGGCAGCGGGCGCTGGCGGGGGTGGACGAGGTGCACACCGCAGCCGGTGAGTTGCTGTCGGCAGATGAATCCGTGGTCATGTGGCGGCGCAAGGATCGGTTGGTGGTGCTGCCGCTGGACGTCTCCGGGGTCGTCCGGGACGGGATCATCGGCGAACGATCCGCGGTGTTCACCTCCGCCACGCTGCAACTCGGGGGTTCGTTCAACACCGTCGCCGAGCAACTGGGACTGCGGGCCGGCGAGTGGCTCGGCGAGGACGTGGGCAGTCCGTTCGACTACGCGACCCAGGGCATTCTGTTCGTGCCCGACCGGCTGGCGCCCCCCGGCCCCGATTGGCCCACTGCCGAGGCCCTGCAGGTGGCCACCGACCTGGTGGTAGCCGCTGGTGGCCGGGCTCTGGTGCTGATGGCGTCGTGGAACGGCGTGGCCGCCATGGATTCGGCGCTGACCGATGTCGTTGCGGGCCCCTTGCTGGTCCAGCGTCGCGGCGAACCCACTGCGGCCCTGATCCGCGCCTTCGCGGCAGACCCGGCAAGCGTGCTGGTCGGCACGTTGGGCCTGTGGCAGGGGGTTGACGTCCCGGGAGCGGCCTGCACGCTGGTGATCATCGACAAGTTGCCGTTCCCGCCGCCCACTGATCCGGTCGTCAGCGCCCGGCAGTCGACCATCGATGCCCGGGGTGGTTCCGGGTGGATGCAGGTGTCGCTACCGCAGGCGGCCGTGACGTTGGCACAGGGTGCGGGCAGGCTCATTCGCAGCAATGAGGACCGTGGGGTGGTGGCGATCCTGGACAGCCGACTGGCCACCCGTCGCTACGGCGGGTACCTGCGCCGCAGCCTCCCGCCGTTGGCGTTCATGACCGACGCCGGCAAAGTGTGTGAAGCGCTGGCCCGGCTGGACGCGCGCTACCGCAGTGAGGCGGGCTGAAGTCGCCGGGGTGTCAGAGCCGGCGCAGGACCGCGACCACCTTGCCGAGGATCTGGGCATGGTCGCCGTTGATCGGTTCGAACGCCGGGTTGTGCGGCATCAGCCACACGTGACCGTCCTTGCGTTTGAAGGTCTTCACGGTCGCTTCGTCATCAAGCAGTGCCGCGACGATGTCGCCGTTGCTGGCATCGGGTTGGCGTCGTACGACCACCCAGTCGCCATCGCAGATCGCGGCCTCGATCATCGAGTCGCCGACGACGTTCAGCAGGAACAGCTCGCCTTCGCCGACGAGTTCGGCCGGAAGCGGGAAGACCGACTCGACGGACTGTTCGGCCAGAATCGGGCCGCCCGCGGCGATCCGACCGACCAAGGGTACGTACGTGGGAGTGGGACGGTCATCGCCGGCGCCGGTGGCGTCGGCCTCGTCGGGAAGCAGCACCTCCAGGGCACGCGGGCGGTGCGGGTCACGCCGCAGGTAGCCCTTGCGCTCCAGCACCTTCAATTGGTAGTTGACGCTGGAGGGACTGGTCAATCCGACCACTTCCCCGATTTCGCGCACCGACGGCGGGTAGCCGCGGGTTTCCACGGCGTGCCGGATCTCCGTGAGGATGCGCCGCTGCCTCTCCGTGAGGCCGTCGACACCCGAGGGCGTGTCGGGCAGTTCCACGACGCTGGCCTGTGTGCTGGCCGACGTGGCTCCTGCGTCGTCGTTCTGCTTGGCCTGTGCCATGCTGCCCCTCCTCATCTCGGTGACCGCTCGGCGGGTCTTGTCGGGTCGCCGTGCCGGTCGTGCTGTCGCTTGTCACAGTAGCGTCTGGCCGGGCCGAAATCAAACAGGTGTTCGACACCGGTGGAAACGTGTCGGACCCATCTGGTAGACATCGAACATGCGTTCATGAGGGAACGTACGTTCGAAGACAAGGAGTGGTCATGGCTACCATCAGCGCTTCCCCCGAGGTGGTCACCAGTGGTCTGCAGGCGTGGCTGGATCGCACGCGGCCGCAACCCGTGACGGGACTGGTCGATCTGACCGATGGCCCAGCGTCGCGCCGACGTCCAGGATTCAGCCGGCGCCGAGGACCGCATCGATGTGCCGTGGCGGTTGGTGGCGGCGATCGTCGCGGCGTTCCTGGTCACGCTGTTGTTCTCCGGCACGCTGGCGCGGTTGGCGTCCACGGCGATGGCCGTCGGAGCTCCGGTCGCTGCTGCCGCCCCGGTGGAGTCCGCCGCCTATCCCGCCTGGACGGTCGCCACGGGCGAAACGCTCTGGAGCATTGCTGCGGTGACCGCCCCGCAGGCCGATCCCCGCGACGAGGTCTTCGAGATCCGCAGTCTCAACGGGCTGCCCGCGGATCATGTTCTGCAGGTGGGTGAGGTTCTGCAGCTGCCGCGGCGGTGATTCCTCGCCGACTTCGGGGGAGTTCTTCGACACTGTGTCGGAAGTGCTTGCGCACTTGTGGTCGGGCGCATACGGTTGCCACCACATGTAGTAGTTACACCGATGTGATTCATCCACAGATTGTGGTCGGTTCGGCACAAGTTGTCCCCAGGTAATCCGCCGTTCGGTCCACAGGAGGTGGGTTTCGCAGACCGTCCCAGACCGATATGGAGGGCAGATGCACTGTCCGTTCTGCCGTTGCGACGACTCCCGGGTCGTCGACTCCCGGCTGGCCGACGATGGTGCCGCGGTGCGCCGCCGCCGTCAGTGCGCGCAGTGCCAGCGACGCTTCACCACCATCGAGGTGGCGGCGCTCAACGTCGTCAAACGCTCGGGCGTCGTCGAGCCGTTCCGCCGGGACAAGATCATCAGCGGCGTGCGGAAGGCCTGCCACGGCCGGCCGGTGACAGACGACGAACTCGCGGTACTCGCCCAGCAGGTGGAAGACACGCTGCGTGACACGGGCTGCGCGGAAGTGCCGGCCCATGAGATCGGACTGACCATCCTCGGACCGTTGCGGGACCTCGACGAGGTGGCCTACCTGCGGTTCGCCTCGGTGTACCGGGCGTTTGACTCCCTGGCTGATTTCGAGCACGAGATCGCCCTACTGAAAGCCAGCCGCAGCGAGCAGGGCGGCGTCAAGAAAGTGCGAATTGATATCACCGAAGGGCACAAACGGCCCCTCACCACTGTTGTCCAGAAGGAGGGCACATGACCGACCAGTCCATTCCCACTACGCGCACAGCAGGCGTGAAAGGGGCCGAAGTGACGGTGCAGACCACCGGATTGAGCATTGAGCGGCTGTACACGACGCCGGGCGTGCACCCGTATGACGAGGTGGAGTGGGAGCGCCGGGACGTCGTGCAGACGAACTGGAAGACCGACGAGGTCGTGTTCGAGCAGCGGGGCGTCGAGTTCCCCGCCTTCTGGTCGCTCAACGCCTCCACGATCGTGACCACGAAGTACTTCCGGGGCGCCCAGGGCACGGATCAGCGGGAATGGAGCCTCAAGCAGCTCATCGACCGCGTGGTGCTCTCCTACGTCAAGGCGGGGCGCGAGAACGGCTACTTCGCGACCGAGCAGGACGCTGAGATCTTCGAGCTCGAACTGACCTGGATGCTGCTGAACCAGGTGTTCTCCTTCAACTCGCCGGTGTGGTTCAACGTCGGCACGTCTGCTCCGCAGCAGGTCAGTGCGTGTTTCATCCTGGCGGTCGACGACACCATGGACTCGATCCTGAACTGGTACCGGGAAGAGGGCCTGATCTTCAAGGGCGGCTCCGGCGCAGGACTGAACATCTCGCGGATCCGCTCCAGCAAGGAGTTGTTGCGGTCCTCCGGTGGCACGGCCTCCGGCCCGGTGTCGTTCATGCGGGGTGCCGATGCCTCCGCCGGGACGATCAAGTCCGGTGGCGCCACCCGCCGGGCGGCCAAGATGGTCGTCCTCGACGTCGACCACCCGGATGTCGAGGAGTTCATCGAGACCAAGGTCCGCGAGGAGGAGAAGATCCGGGTCCTGAAGGACGCGGGCTTCGACATGGACCTCGGCGGCAAGGACATCAACAGCGTTCAGTACCAGAACGCCAACAACTCGGTGCGCGTGTCGGATGAGTTCATGCGTGCGGTGGAGAGCGGCGAGGAGTTCGGGCTGCGTTCCCGGACCACCGGCGAGGTGATCGAGACGGTCGATGCCAAGAAGCTCTTCCGCCGGATGTCGGAGGCGGCGTGGGCATGCGCCGACCCCGGGATCCAGTACGACGACACCATCAACGACTGGCACACGAACCCCGAGACGGGCCGGATCACCGCTTCCAACCCGTGTTCGGAGTACATGTCGTTGGACAACAGTTCCTGCAACCTGGCATCGCTGAACCTGCTCAAGTTCCTGCAGGACGACGGTTCGTTCGACGCCAAGAAGTTCAGCCGGGCCGTCGAGTTGATCATCACCGCGATGGACATCTCGATCTGTTTCGCGGACTTCCCGACCGAGGCGATCGGGCAGACGACCCGGGACTACCGCCAGCTCGGGATCGGCTACGCCAACCTCGGGGCACTGCTGATGGCCTGTGGTCTGGCATACGACTCCGATGCGGGGCGGGCGCTGGCCGCCTCCATCTCCAGCCTGATGACCGGCTCGGCGTACAAGCGCTCCGCCGAACTGGCCGGGGTGGTGGGACCCTACAAGGGCTTCGCCCGTAACGCGGCGGCTCACGCGCGGGTCATGCGCAAGCATGCAGCCGCCACCGACAGCGTGCGCTCGGTCTCGACGCTGGACAGCGATGTGCTGCAGTTGGCGAGCCAGGCGTGGGAACAGGGCAACGCGATCGGTGCCAAGAACGGCTGGCGCAATGCCCAGGCCAGCGTTCTGGCACCCACCGGGACGATCGGGTTCATGATGGACTGCGACACCACCGGGATCGAGCCCGACTTCTCGCTGGTGAAGTTCAAGAAGCTCGTCGGCGGTGGCTCGATGCAGATCGTGAACCAGACGATCCCGCGAGCACTGGCCAAGCTCGGCTACGCCGAGGAGACCATTGAGGCCATCGTGGAGTACATCGCCGCGCACGGCCATGTCGTCGACGCGCCGGGGCTCAAGCCCGAGCACTACTCGGTGTTCGACTGTGCGATGGGGGAGCGCGCGATCAGCCCCATGGGCCATGTCCGGATGATGGCCGCGGTCCAGCCGTTCCTGTCCGGGGCGATCTCCAAGACCGTGAACATGCCCGAGTCGGCCTCGATCGAAGAGGTCGAGGAGATCTACTTCCAGGGCTGGAAGACCGGTCTGAAGGCGCTGGCGATCTACCGCGACAACTGCAAGGTGGGACAGCCGCTGTCGGACGGCAAGGCCGACAAGAAGGCGGCGCCGGCGGAGGTCGTGGTGGAGCACCGGCCAGTCCGCAAGCGGCTGCCGAAGATCCGTCCGAGCCAGACGATCTCGTTCAGCGTGGGCGGTGCTGAGGGCTACATGACCGCCGGGTCCTACCCGGACGACGGTCTCGGCGAGGTGTTCCTCAAGCTCGGCAAGCAGGGATCCACGCTGGCCGGTGTGATGGACGCCTTCTCCATCGCGATCTCGATCGCGCTGCAGTACGGGGTGCCACTCGAGGCCTACGTCTCGAAGTTCGTCAACATGCGGTTCGAGCCGTCGGGCATGACCGACGACCCGGACATCCGGATGGCGCAGTCGATGATGGACTACATCTTCCGCCGGTTGGCGTTGGACCACCTGCCCTACGAGAAGCGCGCAGGGCTGGGCATCTTCACCGCGGAGGAGCGGGCCGGGCAACTCGATGAATCCGCCAGCCATGCGCCGGCGTCACCGGCGGCTGCGCCGGTGGATTCCGTGGGCGACGACCTGAGCGCGCGCACCCCGGAGCACCCGGTGGGCGCAGCTGAGGTCCCGTCGTCGGTCCACTCGTCGGCGGAGTTGCTGGAGGCGATCACCGGCAAGACGGCCGATGCCCCACTGTGCATGACGTGCGGGATCAAGATGCGGCCTGCCGGATCGTGCTACGTGTGTGAGGGCTGCGGCTCCACCAGCGGCTGCAGCTGACACAAGCAGGGGAGGGCGGTTCCGGACGGCCGGGGTCGCCCTCCCTTTCCATCCCCGGCGGCTCAGCGTGGTTCGAGACGCTCGGTTCCGGTGTCGGTTTCGCAGCGGGACGGGCTTACGGCCAATGCGGTCAGTTGCCGAGTTCGGGGTTCCGCACGCCCGGCGTCGGCCGGGTGGCCAACCAGGACCCCAGCAGGACCAGTGGGAACCCGATCATCATCCCCCGGGTGACCTGTTCGGAGAGCACCAGAACGCCGAGCATCAGTGCGACGGCCGGGTTGATGAAGGTGATGACGACTGCGCGGACGGGACCGGCGGCGGCGATCAGTCGGAAGAACAGGATGAAGGCCAGCGCCGTGCACAGCAGGCCGAGGACCAGCAACGACCCGATGGTCGAAGCCCGCAGCGGCCATGCGTGCGCCAGTGCCGGAGCACCAAACGGGGCGTAGACGACCGTCACTATCAAGATGGACAGGGTGATTGTGCCGATCGCTGGGGCCGGATTGGCCTGTCGGTCGATGATGATGGGTGCGACCGCGTAGCAGGTGGCGACGGTCAACATCTCGGTCACGCTCAGCCAGTCGAGGTGGCCGCCGAGTGCGTCGAGCCCTACCAGCGCCCCCACGCCGAGGATTCCCAACGCCATCCCCGCCACCCTCACCCCGGCGAGGTTGTGCCGGTCCCCGAGCACAGCGGTGATGACGGCACCGATGATGGGCACCGCGGCCAGCAGGAGGCCCGCCAGGGCACTGGAGATGCGCAACTCCGCATGCCCGAGCAGTAGCCATGGGATTCCCATCTCCAGCACCGCGAAGATCACCGCTGGCTGCCAGTGACGCACAGCCGCGCCCAGTGCGCCGTTTCGCAATGCCAGTGGCAGGAGCACCAGCAACGCCAGCAGGGTCCTGCTGAAGACCATGGCGGCCGGCGGGATCTCGCCGACGGCGATCTTGATGAACAGGTAGGGCAGTCCCCAGATGACCGACATGGCGGCGAACAACGTCCAGGCCTGCGCCGACATCCGGTCGCCGTGGTGGGCACGGGCACCGTCCGCGGTTGGAGGCATGGCTGCGGGAGGTGGCTCCGGGATCTGAGCCATGGCCCTCATCCTAGGAGGGTGGCTCCGGAGATCCGGCTCGCCAGGTCGCCGGCACGGTACGGCAGGATGTCAACGTGGCTGAGACCCCGAATCCCACTCACGAGGTCAAGGAGTTCGTCCGCGAGGGCGTGACCATGGCTCTCTACTTGAGCCTGAGCCTGCTGGCAGTGATCCTGGCGATCCCCAGTTCCGCGGAGGAGTCACAGGGTGACCCGATAGGTCTGGTCTTCCTCACTGCGGTCGGTCTGTTGGTGGCGCACCTGCTCGCCTTCGCGATCTCCTCGCGGCTGGTCTCTCGCGGATTGTTCGAGGCCGACGCCCGACGGGTCGCCTTCGCGCAGATCCTCGGTGGCGGCGTGGTCGTCGTCATCGCCACAGTTCCGCTGGTCGTGTTCGAGGCACCCGTGAGCCTCCAGGTCGCCGAAGGACTCCTCCTGCTGTTCGTGGCCGCCGTCGGGTATCTCGCGGCGCGGCAGGCCCAGGTCTCGGTGCTCCGCTCGTGGGCGTATGTGGCGACAGTTGTCGCGTGCGCCCTGGTCGTGCTCGCGCTCAAGGCGCTCGTGGGTCACTGACCGGGCACCCCGCCCATACCTGGCACAGTGATGGGGTGACCTACGAAGTGAGCGTCCAGGAGCAGGCGCAGCAGGAAGCCGCGGTGATCAGGCAACGGGTGCAGCCGGAGTCGATCCCCGAGTTCCTGCAGGCAGCGTTCGCCGAGTTGTTCGGAACCTTGCAGGCGCAGGGCGTGGATCCTTGCGGGCCGCCATTCGCGCGCTACGCGCCGCAGTCAGACGGCTTCGACGTGACGGCCGGGGTCCCGGTCTCCTCGCCGGTGGCGGCTTCCGGGGCAGTGGTGCCCGACAGCCTGCCCGGCGGACTGACTGCGACCACGGTGCATTCCGGGCCCTACGAGGGTCTGTCGGAGGCGTTCCACGCCGTGATCGACTGGATCGGTCGGGAGGGTTACGCGGTGGCGGCCGACCCATGGGAGAGCTACCTGGACGGCCCGGACGTCCCCCAGCCCCGGACGATGGTCTGCTTCCCCGTCACGCGGGCGGCCACGTGAGCTTCCTGCAGCCCGGGGAGGTGCTGCTGCACATCGGACCACCCAAGACGGGAACCACGGCCCTGCAGCACTCGCTGGCGCAGGCGCGGCCGCAGTTGAAGGGCCAGGGGGTGTTGTACCCGGGGAAGAAGTACTCCCATTGGACCCCTTCGTGCTCGGCGCTGGGCATCGCCACGACCGCGCATCCGGCCGACCCGCCGGTGCCAGCGGAGGTCTGGGAGAAGTTCGTCGCCCGGGTTGCCCGTCGCAAAGACCGCGCGGTGGTCTCCAGTGAGCAGTTCGCGGATGCCTCGCCCGAGCAGGCGGCGCGCATCATCGACGATCTGGGGGGACCGGCCACCGTGCGGGTCATGCTGACTCTGCGCCCGTTGGCCCTGATCCTGCCGAGTTCCTGGCAGCAGTCGTTGAAGTCCGGAGCGCCCAAACCCCTGCCGGGTCCGCTGCGGCACGCGAAGTCCCGCGTGGTCAAGCCGTACGACCAGTGGCTGCGGGAGACGCTGGAGGGCAAGAACTCCACGTTCTGGGGACGCTTCGACTACGCCGGGCTGATCGGCCGTTGGGCGCAGATCGTAGGTGTCGACCGGATCGCGGTGATCGTCGTGGACTCCGGTGATCCGCTGCGCATCTTGCGCGACACCGAGCGCGTGGTCGGCCTGGCCCCGGACACCCTGCAAAGGGTGACCACGAAGACCAACCGGTCCCTGAGCTATGAAGAGGCCGCACTGGTGCGCCAATGGTTGGTGGAGTTGGAGCGCAAAGCACCCATGCCGGCGGCGAGGTACCACCAATGGATCCGGCGGGGGGCTCTCTGGGGGCTCGTCGATGGCCGGCAACCCGGGATTGACGAGCATGCCATCCGGCTGCCCCAATGGGCCGTGGAGCGCATCGACGCCCGGACTGCGCAGATGATCGAGGAGATCCGGGGGTCCGGGGTCCAGATCAACGGCGACCTCGGGGACCTGATCCTGCCGGAGGTGCCCAGCGCGGACCCGCAGTCCGAAGTGAACACCGTGCCGGTGGATGTGGCCATCCAAATGCTCATGGGGCTTGCCACGATGGCGGCCAAGGAGAAGTCATCCTAGGGGACCGTCTCGGTCCTGGCTAACGAGTCGGTCGAGGGTGGTCCGGGCTCGTCGGACCTCGGCCAGGATGGATTCGGCAGTGGCGGTCCACACGTGGCTTGGGGCCGGCGTTGTGGGCGTCGAGGTGGGCTCGGGTTTGGCTTCCCGGTGCACCGCCGCGGGTTACGCGGCGGTGGTGGTATGTCGTCGGCTGGGGGTGGCGATGTATCCGCCGGGTTGGGTGGGGTTGTCGGTGATGGTGGCGCGGCCGAGGTGGACCATGCGGTGGTGGTACGCGCACAGAGCAGGACAAGTTTGGCAGGTCGGTCGGTCCGCCGGCGCGCCAGTCGATGATGTGGTGGGCGTGGCAGCGGCGGGCGGGGCGGGTGCAGCCGCGGTAGATGCAGCGGCCGTCGCGGCGGTGCAGGGCGGCGCGTTGGGCGGGGGTGGCGTAGCGGTTGAGTCTGCCCACGGCCAGGGGGCTCCAGCCGATCCCGGCGCGTTCGGAGACCACGAGGGTGAGCCGGCATTGGCACACGGCCAGGTCGTAGGTGCTCAGGCCGACGGGCATGCCGTTGTCGTCCCAGGTGGCGCCGACGCCGTCGAGGTGGTCGGCGTCGGCGGTGATGGTGACCGCGGTGATGCCGGTGGTCTGGCCGTCGACGGCGGCATCGGCGATCTCCGCGATCGCGTCGGCGCGGCGCTGGCCGGCGGTGCGGGGGTCGGTGGGGTCGGTCGGGGCGGCGAAGTCCTCCAGGGCCGCGGACAGCCGCTGCCCGATTTCTGGGGGCAGGTGCCCGTCGACGGCCCACCAGCCGTCCAGGGTCGCCGAGACGTTGAGGTAGCGGCGGGCCCGGGTGTCCTGGTCGTGCTGGTCGTGGTGTTCGGGTTCGAGCAGTTCGGCCATGTGGTCCACGGCGGCGCGGACCATCGCGGGCGAACCGGCCGCCGCGACCTGCAGCAGCAGCGGTTCGGCGTCGGCGAGTCGGTCGGCGGGCAGTTTGGCGTTCGCGCGGGTGATCGCCGCGGCGTGCGGGTAGCTGATCAGCCCGTCCTCGAGGGCCCGGGCGGTGGCCGGGAAGGTGGTGGCCAGCAGCCGGGCGGTCTTGACCATGGACTGTCCCTGCCCGGGTGCCAGCCGCAGCGCGTCGGTGAGCATCGCCCCGGTGGTGGCGTGACCGGCCAGATGGTGGCCGCTGTCGGTGTCGCACGGCGCGGATCATCGCGAGTTTGACCGCGGCCAGGCGCTGTTCCTGGGTGTGCAGCCCGGCGATGTCGGCCACCAGGTCGACCAGCGGCCCGTCCCGGTGGTCGGCGGCCAGCAGGGCATCCACGGCCGCGGTCAGCGGGCCGAGCAGGCCGGACCCACCCCCGACCACACCACCGATTTCGAACATGTGTCCAGTCTAGAAGGAGGGTACGACAACGAAACCGGCGCCGAGACGATCTGTGGACAACGAGGAGATCACGGGAAGCGAACCGGGGGGCTGTGGCGCGAGCGCCGGACGCAGACCTGCCGACAGCCTCCCGGGCCTCGACTGATGGTGCTGAAGGGAGCCGGTCACGAAATCCACCGAGCAGCGCTGGCGCCCACTGTTGCCGATGGGGTGCGCGGCAGGGTCACCGACGGCCCGACCAGATCCTCAGCAAGCCGTCCGTGAACCAACTGCAGACAGCCCTCAGGGCAACGGGAAGGTCTGCGTCTTCTCCCGCGTGACCGAGACCACCCCATCGGTCAGCGAGACCTGTGGTGCGGTCTGCCCGGCGGCCAGCACGGCTACCCAGGTGCGCGTCTTGCCCTTGGGGATGACCGCTCCGCGCTGCAGCGTCGTGCCTTTCACGACCTCGCCATAGCCGTTGGTGAACCAGCCGTCCTGCCGTTTCCCGCCTGGGCGGTACGTGCGTACCGTCCCGCCACCGGTGAACAGCATCCGGGCCTTGGCGGTAGGAGTGGTCATGACCGCTCCGTTGGAGTCGGTCTCGACTGTCACGCCGTTGGGGACCTGCCAGCGCTGGTCGGCCCTGATGCGCTTGACGGCCTTGACGCGGTCGACCACCACCAACGCGTCGATAGCAGTGTCGTAGTAGACGCATCGCTTGATCCGGGCCGCTGTGTAGGAGCCGTCCTTGAGACATGTCCTGTTGTACGGATTCTCCGTGGCGCTGAGCACTGCGGAGTCCTCGGCGACTGCCGGGGCCGACAGCGCGCGAAGCCCCAGGGCGGAGGCTTTCGGTTTCGGCTTGTTCTTGGGCTTCTTCTCGGTCACGCGGATGACGCTGTGCCCGGAGCGGCTGACCATGTAGTCCCGGATCGCCGAACTGTCGTAGCGGTAGGGGCCGGGGTCGCCGACGAACTCGGAGCCGTAACTGTTGAACGTCACCGAACCCAGGTCGCTGTGCACATGTGCGGTCACATACGGCCGCGACACTCGGACCGAGTAGAAGGTGGGCCGGTGGCCGTCCACGTCGGTCCAACTGTTGCGGGCGAAGACGTAACCCCCGGAGAACACGTCGTACAGCGTCGACGGCGGCTGGCCTTCACTTCCGCCGGTGGCGGCCCACCGCGCCTCGGAATCCGGGGCGAACCACTTGGGCGTCAGCTTCGCGCGGAAGGTGTCGCCGGTCATGACCAGGTGGAAGTTCGGATCCACCGCCGTCGCGAGGAAGTGCTCGAGGCGCTGGGTAGCTGCATAGATCCGGTCGTAGGGGACGCCACAGCGGGTGTAGATCGGAGCCAGGTTGGTCAGCAGGCGCAGCGTGTAGTAGGCGTACCAGGGCGACCCCTCCCGGTCGCTGCCGTCGGGCAGCACCAGGTAGTCGGCCAGGCGATTGAGATTACTCGCGGCTTGATCGCGTTTGGCCGGGTCGTCGAGGTAGCAGAACGCCGCCAGTGCCGACCCCTGCGAGTGGATCCCGGTGTTGTTGGTGCCACTGCCGAGCTTGAACCCCTTGATCTGGGTGTTCGCCTCCTTGCGGGTGGCTTTCACGAAGCGGGCACCGTCGCTGATGTCCGCGGCGCAGGTGAGCGTCCACAACCGTTCGCCGGCGATGATCGGCTGCGTCACCGACCAGGTGCGGGTCTTCTTCTTCTTGTGCTTGCCCAGCCAGTCCCCGATCAGATCGAAGAAACGCTGGACCATCGGGGCATCGCCACGCCGGGCGCCGGTGTACAGCAACGGGGTCGCCCAGTAGAGGCCGTTGACGTGGGTGTTCCCGGAGGCGTCCAGCGTGCTCTGTGGCTTCCAGTTCGGGTTCGCGCTCAACCGGTAGTAGCCGTACTGCCCCAGGTCGACGATGTTGTCGTCCATGATCGAGTCGGCCTCCGCCGCGTCCCCCTTCTTGTTGGGGATCAGCAGGCGGCACCAGGCGTCCTCGCGGATGCTCTGGTTGATGGGGATGCCGTACGGGCCGGGTGTGGGCGTGGGTGTGGACTTGGGCGTGGGTGTGGGTGTGGCGGTCGGACTCGCTGTTGGGGAGATCGTGGGGCTCGCGGATTCCGTGGGCGTGGGCGGCGCGGTGTCGGCTGCCGCTGGGCTCAGGGTGGCCGTGAGTGCCAGCACTGTGAGCGCGACGGCGGGTGTACGCATACCTTTGTCCTATCAGAGATTCCGTTGACGGCCCGTGAGCCAGCCACAATGCCCCATCTTCGGACGACCGCCCCGCCAGGAGAGTTCCATGCAACCCTCAGAAGCCGAACAGATCGTGGAATTGCTGCGTCAGCGTCGGATCATGGCCCATGTCCACCCGACTGGCTTGCAGAACGCCGCGATCCGGGTGGTGTTGCCCGGGGGTCGGGAGGCGCTCTGGGACGCGGACAGCGCTGCCGGGCTGGAGGCCCAGGTGCTGGCCGACGGCATGCTCGTCGGATTCGTGCCGCTGATCGCGGGTTCCGAGAGTTTCGATGTCCAACAGAGCGCCGAGGCGATCGCTGGCGCCCAGTACGGCTTGGGATAACCGCCGCCGCCCGTCCACAGATCCTCAGCGAGTCGCCGCCGGCCGCCGATTGCCGTCGAGAGTGTGGTCATGCCCCTCACGATCGACACCCCCGAAGCCGCTGTGGCGGCGACCCCGTACCTACTCGGATTCGTGCCCAGGGACTCCCTGGTGCTGCTCCTGCTCGATGGCCACGGACTGAGTGTCTCGATGCGGGTGGATCTGCCACCGGCGGGCGATCTGGGCTGGCTGCAATGCCTGCTGAACGGTATCCCCGAGCCGGTTCCCGACGGCGCGTTGCTCATGGTCTACTCGGACACGGTTCCCGCCGACCATGGCCAGGCGGTCGGGATGTGGGTGATGCAGGTGTTGGTGCCCGTGCTGCAGATCGTCGACGTGGTCCATGTGGCACAGGGCCGTTTCGCCTCCTGGGAGCGGGGACAGTTGACTCCGGAGGACGGCGAGGCCCTCGCGACCTGTTCTGAGCACCCCGTCATCGCGGCGTGTGTGGCAGCGGGCCTGACCTGTGCCGCCGACCGCGATGCGCTGGTGGCGCAGGTGCAGTACGTCGATGACGCCATGTCGCAACGGGTGGCGGTCGAACTGAGCCGGCGGCAAGCGCGCACCGACTACGAAACGCGCCGGGACGCGTTGGAGCGCGATGCGCTGGCGCTTCTGTGGGGCACCGGGGATCTCACGGCCGCCGATGTGGCGTTGGTCGCGCGAGCCTGCGCCGACGTGCACGTGCGTGACCCGCTCTTGGCCCGGGTTCTGGATTGCTATGGCGAGGGACGGCCCGTCCCCCTGAACCAGGTCCGTACGCGCCTGCTGTTCTGCCTCACGCACATCCCTGAGCGCCATGCAGCGGCCGTGGCGGCGACCCTGGCCCTGCTCGCCTGGTCGGACGGCGACGGGGCAGTGGCGCTGGTGACGGCCGAACGGGCCCTCGAATCCGATCCCTCGAACACACTCGCGCCGCTGGTCACCCACGCCCTGCAGTACGCCATGCCGCCCGACACGTGGGCGACGCTCACCCGCGACATCCCGCTGGAGCATCTGCGCGGGCGGCGACGCCACACTGCCTGACGCCGGCACCCGGTTCCGGCGCGGGCCCACGGTCGGGCGGCGACAGGTAGACGACCACTTGCGGGCGCCGTCGCTGGGCCAGACCGGATCTGCGAGCGTATCTGGGTCGCTGACGACACCGAACTCTGTCTGGGAGTGAAAGGCGCAGGTGGGGTGCAACTGGCGCCACCTACCACTACCCGGTGTGCGTTTCACTCCTGCCCACGGATCCCGGTGCCCGCGATTCCCGGCCTTCCGGGCGTGCAGTGCGCAGTCACTTCCACCGGATGGCGTGAGGCGAGCGCGGCGTTCGGGGTGTCTGGGACGGCCCTGTCGGCCGCCGACATCGTCGGTCCCACATCGCTGGCCGCCGTGTGAACTCACGAAGCGAGAGCAAGACACGGACGCCGTAGTCCGGGCATCTACATCCGGAATACGTCGGGCGTGCCAGAATGTTGTACTGGGCGTACGCAGCCGGATTGCTGCGCGAGCCCCATAAACCAGATCCTCGACGAGAGGTTGTTACGTGCCGACTGTTAAGTCGAAGAAGGCCCAACCCGTGGCCGAACCGACGGCGGCGAAGAAGGTCACCACGAAGACCCCGAGCACTTCCAAGAAGGCAGCGCCAGCGAAGGCCGCAGCCAAGACCACCGCCAAGAAGCCCGCTTCCAAGGCGCCGGCGAAGAAGGCCCCCGCCAAGAAGGCTCCCGCTGTGAAGAAGGCCCCCGCCAAGAAGGCGCCGGCCCACGCCGAGGAGCCGGTCGCGAAGAAGGCACCAGCAGCGAAAAGGGCCGCCGCGAAGAAGACAGCGACGACGAAGGCCAAGGCGGCCACCGAAGTCGTCAGTCCGGACGAGTTGGCCAAAGCGGCGGCCCTCGAGAAGGACCTCGAGAAGGGTCTCAAGGAAGACCTCAAGGAGTTGGAGAAGGAGAAGGCGTCTGCCACCTTCACCCTGTCCGACAGCGACGACTCCGACGAGCCGGTGGCCCAGGTCACGCAAGCCGGGGCGACCGCCGACCCGGTGAAGGACTACCTGAAGCAGATCGGGAAGGTCCCCCTGCTCAACGCCGAGCAGGAAGTGGAACTGGCCAAGCGGATCGAGGCCGGTCTGTTCGCCGAGGAGAAACTGGCGGACAACCCCGACCTCGACACCGAGACCCGGATCAAACTCGAGTGGATCGCCGAAGACGGCCGCCGTGCGAAGAACCACCTGCTCGAGGCGAACCTGCGCCTGGTGGTCAGCCTGGCCAAGCGTTACACCGGCCGCGGCATGCTGTTCCTGGATCTCATCCAGGAGGGGAACCTCGGTCTGATCCGGGCCGTGGAGAAGTTCGACTACACCAAGGGCTACAAGTTCTCCACCTACGCGACATGGTGGATCCGGCAGGCGATCACCCGGGCGATGGCCGACCAGGCGCGCACCATCCGGATCCCGGTGCACATGGTCGAGGTCATCAACAAACTCGCCCGCGTCCAGCGGCAGATGCTGCAGGACCTCGGCCGGGAGCCGACCCCGGAGGAACTGGCCGCGGAACTGGACATGACCCCGGACAAGGTGGTCGAGGTTCAGAAGTACGGCCGGGAGCCGATCTCCCTGTCCACGCCGCTGGGTGAGGACGGTGACAGCGAGTTCGGGGATCTCATTGAGGACTCCGAGGCGATCGTCCCCGCCGATGCGGTGTCGTTCACGTTGCTGCAGGAGCAACTGGAGTCGGTGCTCGACACGCTCTCCGAACGGGAGGCAGGTGTGGTCCGGATGCGCTTCGGTCTGTCCGACGGCCAGCCCAAGACCCTCGACGAGATCGGCAAGGTGTACGGGGTGACCCGGGAGCGCATCCGGCAGATCGAGTCCAAGACGATGAGCAAACTGCGTCACCCATCGCGCAGCCAGGTGCTGCGCGACTACCTGGACTGAGTCGGCGCAGGCCTGAGCCGTCCCTTGTAGTCGGACTGCTGGTGGGGTCATACTCGACGGATGGCAGGCACCGGAACCCCAGAGGACCCCTGGCAACTGCGTACGGCGCCAGGCACATCCGAGTACCAGATGTACCTCGACCGGGAGGCGGATCCCCAGGTGCTGGTTTGTCAGGTCGGGACGACGACCCTGCGGTACCGATCCGATGCCATCGACGATCTCCACCAGATGCTCGTGGCGCGCGGCGACTGGATGGATCTGGGTGCCGCCGATGAGAAGAAGGAACCGAAGCCGGACACGGTCGAGGCCTGGGGGCGTTCGACGGACAACCCGGTGGGTGGCTGGTACGGGCTGCGCAACGGGTACCGGGGTCGGTTCGGGATGTATCTACCGCCCCTGCTCGAGGAACTGGGCCTCGTCGAACTCGAGCACAATCCCCGTAACAACCGGGTTCGGGCGGTGTAGCGGAATCGGGACCGGGGCGGCTACTTGGAGAACCGCACTCTGGCGCTGGGTTCACTGCGGCCGGCATCGGAATCGGCCACCACGTAGAACCAGTACGGCTTCCCACGCGCGGCTTTGACCTTCGTAGCGCGCTGGGTCGTGCGTTTGGCGATCGCGAACCTACTGCCATCGGTGGACCGGTAGACGAGGTACTCCGTGACCGGTTCGCCGAGTTCCTCCGACGCCCGCCAGTGCACTCGCACCTTCCGTTTGGACACGCGCTTCGCCACCGGGGTGCCCGGCTTCTCAGGCGGCAGGGCGGCGGCGGTTCCGTCTGCGGGCGCCGGTGGCTGGTACACCGGCGGCGGGCCCGTCGGTTCACCCCCGACGCCGGGCAGCGTGGGCGAGGTGCCCGGGTTCGGTGAGGTGCCCGGGTTCGGTGAGGTCGAGGACTGCGACGGGCTTGGGTTTCGGGCCGTCCGGCTTGACGATCGTGAACTCCGGTCCGTACGCCCATGCCAATGGCACGCCCTGGCCGTCGAGCGGCCGCACCCGCCAGCGGTAGGTGCCGGAGTCGAGGGGCTCGGCGGCGGCCGTGCTGTAGGCGAGGTTGTCGGTGAGACCGATACGGCATCCGCCCAGTCGCCTGCGGTGAACTGCACCTCGTAGCTGCTCCACGCCACCGGGGGTGAAGGTCGGGTCGACCGTCTGCGCCGCGGTGAGGGCGTCGCCCCACGAGACGAGGGCATTGGTCTGGCCGTCCCGGGTCGTTGCGGTCAACCCGGTGACCGGAGCGCTCTGCTTCGAGAACCGCCCGACGTAGGCGGGGTTGTTGATGGCCAGTCGCATCCCGGACCCCACAGGAGACCTCGGCCTGTGACACGTCCGCGTACGTGCACGGAGTGGCGAACCAGTAGTAGGTCCGGGAGGCGCCCAGGTCGTCGTAGACCTCCGGTGGCACGAACACCGTGCCGCGACTCGTGTAGTGGCCAACGCGGTTCGTGAAGTCGCGGTCCAAGGCGACGGTCACTCGGTAGGCGACAGCGTCTGTCACCGGTTCCCAACTAAGCACCGGAGTGTCTGTGCCGGCGATGTTGAGTGCATCGGGAGTCACCGGCAGCGATCAGCGAGCCCGTGCCGGAGCGTGGTTCATTGGGGGTGAAGGTCACATCGGGGGGCAGCGACTCGCCCGGCTCCCGACGTTCGTCGGACCACATGCTGAAGACGCCGGCTCCCGGATAGTCGGCGGAGTTCGCGTCGACGGCGCGCACCCGCGCGTAGTAGGACTGGTGGGCTTCCACCGGCAGTGTGACCACGAAGTACTGCACCTTCGAATCGGGGTCGGCTGGGACCGGAATCCCCGAGACGGTGAAAGCCTCCGGTTCGGAACTGGTCGGACGTTACGACGGCAGGGGAGGGCGCCAGCACCTCGTGTGAACCTGCCTTGTTCAGGAAGCGCACGTAGACGCAAGTCGCCGGTGCGAACCCCGCTGCCTTCGATCGCAAGCGTGCCCGGGGTCGGCTCACTCCACGCGCTGCCGTCGACCCACGCGCGCAACGGGCTGAGCAGGGAGCAGGAACCGAGCGGAGACCGCGGAGCGTAGGAACCCCGGAACGGCGGGATCAAGGCCGCGTGCGGGGTCGTGCAGAGCATCTGCGCAGAACCATCGACCGTGCCGACTCCACCTGGTAGAAAGCGGCACCCGGCACGGGGTCCCATTCGAGCCCCACCTGGTCCAGAGGCGGCGTGTCGTCGCCTCCCAGCAACCGCACGTTCTCCACCCGTGGATGCCGGGGAAACCTGTTCGACACCGGCCGCTTCGTCATCGTTGGTCCACCGGCGGGTGAACTCCCGTGGCGCGCTCCACGTGCCCTTCGCGCCGTCGGCGGAGACGGCCCGGACATGCCAGTAGTGGGTCTTGGCGGTGTAGCTGTAGGTCGGCACGTAGGTCGTCCCCTTGACGACTCTTGGCGCCACCTCGTCCCCGGGATCGGTCACCGTCACGAACTGGTCGTCGAGCGCCACCTCGATCTCGTACGACGCCGCGCCGTCCACGGGCTGCCAACTGAACACCGGCTGGTCAACCGTGGCTCCGGCGGTCGGACTCAGCGGTGCCGGCGCCGGCAGCGGGGTGGCGTTCGCGGTCATGGGCAACAGGGCGAGGGCGAACGCGGCCGCCAGCAGCGTGGCCCCGGTCCAGCGTGGCTTCATGACTCGGCCCGTCCTCTCATCTCGGCACGTACACCCGGCTCGGCGGGCCTTCCCCGGCGTAGTTGTTGGCCGTGACCATGAACCAGTAGCGCTGGCTCTTGCCGACCTTGAATGCCGCCCGGGTGCGCGGGACCTGGGTCAGCGGCTTCCACCGGGTTCCGGAGTTCGAGTAGTAGACGGAGTAGCCGGTCACGGGGAAGAACGCGACCTTCGGTGCCCGCCACAGCAGGGTGACGCGCTTGGTGGTCCGGAACGCCTTGAGTGCCACAGGGTTGTCGGGGACCGCCCGGGGGGTGCGCAGCGACAGCGATTCACTCCACGGCCGACCGGTGCCGCTTTCGTCGACCGGGCGCACGCGCCAATCGAACCTGCCGCCGAAACCGAGGTCAGTGGGCAGCAGTCCGGGCAGGTCCGTGATCATCGTGCGGGCAGTGTCCCAGCGGGTGCCCTTGTTCTTGATCTGGACCTCGTACCACTTGATGCCGCCGAGCGAGGCTTCCTGGGTGCCGGTCCTGCGGGCGAAGCGCGACATGGTCGTGGCGAACGGCTCCCAGGTGAACTCGACCCAGGGGGTGCCCCTGCGGCTCGTGCCGGAGAGCCGGACCAGCACCGATTGCTTCTTGAACGACCGGAACTTGCCTTCGCGGTTGACGGCTCGGTTCTCGTTGAGGCACTTCACCGCACTGCCGTCCGCGATGCACGGGACCACGTACCAGTAGTACGACCGGACGGCCGTGTTCTCGGGCAGTCGCTGCAGCGGTACCAGGCGTGTGTTGGTCGTTCGGAACTTGCCGACGACGTTGGTGAAGTCCTGGTCGAGCGCCAAGACCAGTTCGTACTCACTGGCCCATGACACCGGCTGCCACTCGAAGGTGGGCACGTCGAGGAAGACGGTGGCGTTGCGGGGTTTGGTCAGTACGGCGGGCTGGGGATCAGCTGGACCGGTGAGGTTGGCGCCGAGCGAGAAGATCACCGGCGCCGGCACGGACGCATCCAGGCTGCGCGCCTCGTCGGACCACAGGCTGAAGATCTTCGTGTCCTCGGTCACGGTCTCGTCGACGGCCCTGACCCGCACCCAGTGGGTGCCGCTTCCGAGTTCCGGATCGCAGCCGTCTCCGGCGTCGTCGGATGCCAATGAGCCGCTGAGGTAGGGCGTGAAGACGGTGTGCGGAGTGGTGCAGACCTTGTCGCCGTCCCCGTCGAATTGGACCTCGTAGTACGACGCCCCGGCGACCGGTTCCCAGCTGATCTTGAGTGCGTTGCCAGGTACCTGAATCCCGGGATCCTGTGCGAAGTCCTCCACAGTGACGTTATCCGGACGGGCGATCTCCTGACCGCCACCACCGGCGTCGGGGCCGATCCACCGCCGGGTGAAACTGCGGACGTTGGAGTAGGGGCCGTCGAACGGGGCGATGACCTTGACCCGCCACCAGTAGCCGGCCGCCGGCCAGGTCGTGGTGTCGACATAGCGGGTGGCTGCGGTGTCGACCGTGTGGGCGATGTTGGTGAAGGTGTGGTCGAGGGACACTTCCAGCCGATAGGCGGTCGCACCCGGGACGGGTTGCCACTGGAACTCGGGATCGTTCATCACGGCTTGGCGTTCCGGGAGCACCGGTTTGGGCCCGCGCTCCTGTTGGGTGGCACTCGCGGGGACGGACAGTCCGGCGGCCACCACCATGGCGAAGAGCGCCGAAACCCATCGGCGTCCTCTCGATGACCTGTGCACCACCACGTTTCCCACTTCGGCACGAACGGGTGAATCCTTGATCCTGTGGCTCAGGGCATGCTCCGGGTGGGTGGAAGACCCTCGGCCCTAGACTCGGGAAGCGTGAGCGAATGGACCATCGCCAGCGACGGCACAGTTCTGCGGATGACCTTCTGCGATCCCGGCAGCCGTAACCGGTTGACCACGCCGATGCTGGAGCAGGCCCGGGCGATTCTGACCAAGGCGGTGCTTGACGGCATCCGGGTGGTGATCCTGCGGGCGGAACCGGTCAAGGGCATCTGGTCCAGCGGCCACGACATCAGCGAGATCCCGCTGGAAGCCATCGAACACGTGTGGGCCAATCCGCTGGAAGGGTTCCTGGAGTACTTCCGCCGTCTGCCGATCGCGACGATCGCCGAGGTCGGGGGCGATGTGTGGGGTGGTGCCTGCGAACTGGTTCTCAGTTGCGACCTGATCATCGCGACCGCGGAGACGCGGATGGCCATCACCCCTGCCAAGCTGGGAGTCGGGTATCCGCCCTCGGGGGTGGCCCGCTTCCTGGCCTGCTTGCCCGCTCAGGTGGTCGCGCGGATGTTCCTCACCGCCGAGCCGATCACGATGCAGACCGCGTTCGAACTCGGCGCGATCACCCAGACTGTGGGGCGCGCAGAGGATCTCGAACCGGCCGCCCGGCTGTGGGCCGACAAGATCATCCGCAACGCCCCGCTCACCATCGCCGCGAGCAAGGCCGCGCTTGCCGAACTGTCGGATGCGCATCTGCCGCCCGAGGTGGCACGTCGGGTCGACGAGTCGGTGGCCCGGGCGTGGACCAGCAAGGACCTTGCCGAGGGGGTGCGCGCCTTCGAGGAGCGCCGACCACCCGACTTCCAGGGGCACTGAGGCTGCGCCGATGCGGCCGCGCCTTGTACGAAGTGCGGGCGTGCACGGGTGCTTTGTCACGAACCGGCCCGGCGGGCGAGCACCGTCGTCACGAACTCAAGCCGGGCGCCGAACTTCCCAGGGCGCTCAGCGCCGGCGCAGTCAGACTCAGCTGGTGGTCTCCATGCGTTCGGTCTCGTCCTGGATGTGTGAGGCCAGGGACTCCAGCGCGGGCAGGTGCTTACGGGCGTGGTGCCCGCAGAACAGCAACTCGCCACCGGAAGTGAGAGTCACGCGTACATACGCCTGTGCTCCGCAGCGGTCACAGCGGTCGCTGGCCGTCAAGGGGCTCGGGGACAGTGTGGTTACCACTGGAAGCACCTCCTTCGCGCGGTTGCGTAACTTGCCCTACACCGTACTTAACACTGTTACAGGCATCGGGGATTCCCGCACCGGACATTAGACGTGTTTCGCCGGAAGCGAATCCCTCCACAGGCGGGGCGGGGTGCGCGGAATTGTCCGAACCGGCATCTAGGGTGGGTGAGTGCCCACCAAAACCGCAGCCTATTCCGCAGATGCGCTGACGGTCCTGGAAGGCCTGGATGCCGTGCGCAAGCGTCCCGGCATGTACATCGGTTCCACCGATTCCCGGGGCCTGATGCATTGTGTGTGGGAGATCATCGACAACGCCGTCGATGAGGCGCTCGGCGGGTTCTGCACCGCGGTGACGGTCACGCTGCTGCCCGACGGCAGTGCGGAGGTCACGGACAACGGCCGCGGCATCCCGGTGGACGTGCAGAAGAAGTCGCGGCTGACCGGCGTCGAGTTGGTGATGACCAAGCTGCATGCCGGCGGCAAGTTCGGAGGCGGGTCCTATGGCGCCACCGGTGGTCTGCACGGGGTGGGCGCTTCCGTGGTGAATGCGCTGTCCTCGCGACTCGATGTCGAGGTGGACCGGGCCGGCAAGACGTACGGGATGTCCTTCCGGCGCGGCGTGCCGGGCATCTTCGACGGCGAGGGCCCGGACGCACCGTTCGCGCGCAAGACCGGGCTGCATGTGCGGGGGTCGGTACCGAAGAACCGGACGGGCACCCGCATCCGCTTCTGGCCGGATCCGCAGATCTTCACCAAGGACACCACGTTCGACCGCAACGTCCTGTGGGACCGGGCCCGGCAGACGGCGTTCCTGGTGCCGGACCTGTCCCTGCACGTGCGCGACGTCCGGCACGAGTTCGACCACTTGGAGGAGACGTTCCGGTTCAAGGGCGGCATCGGCGAGTACGTGGACTACCTGGCCGACGACGAACCGGTGACCGGGATCATCCGCCTGGAGGGGGAGGGCCACTTCACCGAGCATGTGCCGGTCCTGGACGGCAAGGGCCATCTGAGCACCCAGGATGTCGAGCGCACCTGCACGGTATCGATCGCCATGCGCTGGGGCACCGGCTACGAGACGGTGATCCGCTCCTTCGTCAACGTGATCGCCACGCCGAAGGGCGGCACCCATGTCAGCGGCTTCGAGCGGTCGCTGACCAAGACGGTCAACGAGCAGTTGCGCGCCGCGCGGGTGTTGCGGGCCAGCGAGGACGCCGTCGCGAAGGACGACATCACTGAGGGTCTGACCGCCGTGGTCACGGTGCGCCTGGCCGAGCCGCAGTTCGAGGGTCAGACCAAGGAGGTGCTGGGCACGCCGCAGGTCAGCGGGATCGTGTCGAGGGTGTTGGCCAAGCGGCTTGCGGAATGGTTCAGCAAACCGCCGCGGGGGGAGAAGGCCAACGCCAAGGCGGCGCTGGACAAGGTCGCCAATGCGGCGCGGGCGCGGTTGGCGGCCCGACAGACCCGCGACGTGCAACGGCGCAAGAACGCCCTGGAGTCTTCGGCGCTACCGGCGAAACTGGCTGACTGCCGCAGCAATGTCACGGATTCCACCGAGTTGTTCATCGTGGAGGGTGACAGTGCGCTGGGTACGGCCAAGTCGGCGCGCAACTCGGAGTTCCAGGCATTGCTGCCGATCCGGGGCAAGATCCTCAACGTGCAGAAGGCGTCCATGGCCGACATGCTCAAGAACGCCGAGTGCGCATCGATCCTGCAAGTGATCGGGGGTGGCACCGGTCGCAGTTTCGATCTGTCGCAGGTGCGTTACGGCAAGATCATCCTGATGACCGACGCCGACGTCGACGGCGCCCACATCCGTTGCCTGCTGCTGACCTTGATCCACCGCTACATGTCGCCGTTGCTGGACTCCGGTCGGGTCTTCGCCGCCGTGCCGCCGCTGCACCGCCTGGAGATCATCAAACCCGGTGCGAAGAACGAGGTCCGTTACACCTACTCCGACGCCGACATGAATCGGCTGGTGGCCGATCTGGAGCGCAAGGGCCTGCGGGTCAAGGACCCGATCCAGCGGTACAAGGGCCTCGGCGAGATGGACGCCTCGCAACTGCGCGAGACCACGATGGATCCCACGAAGCGGCAACTGCGCCGGGTGACGGTCTCCGACGCGTCGGCTGCCAACGACGTGTTCGGGTTGCTCATGGGCAACGAGGTCGGCCCGCGCCGCGGCTTCATCGTCGAGGGCTCCGAAGAGCTCGACCGGCAGATGCTGGACGTCTGAGGTCTGGGCACCTGGGTGGCCAGCCGCGGCATGCCGACGACCGGTTGACGTGGTCGCGTCGGTTGGAGAAGTCACGCGTGCCGTCGCTCACCAGCGGGACCGGCAGGAACCGCCGTGCGAACCGAAGGTCGAGAACCGACCCGTGCTCGACGCTCTTCGAGGGCCGGCGTCACGCTCGACTGAGCGGGCGGTCCATCACGACCCCGTGTCGGGCGCTCCCCGCGCCTTAGAAGTCGTAGATGTGCATCTCGCCGGTGGCCACGTCATACATGGCACCGGCCACTGCCACATGGTCCGGGATGAACGGGAACGAGCGGATGCGCTGGACATCCGCACGCAGGGTGGCCAGCGGGTCGTCGATCGTGCGGAACTCCAGGGAGCGGGTGTCCACACCGGTGCTGTCGAGGATGCTCTGGTGCACCTCGGATTCGGTGCTCTTGGCCATCCGGCAGTCCGTGTGCGGCATGACGATGACGCGATTCACGTCGAGCAGGTAGGTCGCCAGCACCAAGGTCCGGAGCACGTCGTCGGTCACGCGGGCGCCGGCGTTGCGCAGGATCTTCATGTCGCCGGCCTGCATGCCCAAGACGGCCAGCGGATCGATCCGGGAGTCCATGCAGGTGATCAGAGCGAGGTGCTTGGCCGCTCGGCCCGTGGCGCCCGGTTCGTGGTGCGAGTGCGCGTAGCGCCGGTTGCCGGCGAGCACATCGTCGAACGTCGGATTATTCATGACATTTCGAGCGTATCTAGCCCACCGATTCCCCGGATGAGTGACCCGGGAATACGCCGTGCGTGGGGTCGATCAGCGGTGCTGCGTTGTTCACCGCCAGCGCCGCCTCCCCGAAGCCGATCGCGATCAACGGCACCTTTCCGGGGTAGGTGGCGATGTCTCCGGCGGCATACACTCGCGGCCGGTTGGTCGCCATGGTCGTGTCCACGAGGATGTGCCGCTTCTCGATGTCCAGACCCCACTGCGCCAGGGGCCCGATGGCCGCGATGAAGCCGAGTGCGGCGACGACGGCGTCGGCGGGCAAGTGCTGCTCCTCACCGGTCTGCTTGTGCTGCACCTGCACGCCGGTGACATGCCCGTCGCCCTCGATGCGTGTCACTTCACTGCTGGTGACCAGTCGCACCCCGAGATCGCGCACCCGATCCACCGTGCCGGCGTGTGCCCGGAAGGCCTCGCGGCGGTGCACGAGGGTGACGCTGCGGGCGATCGGGTGCAGCGACAGCGCCCAGTCGAACGCCGAATCGCCACCGCCGACGATCACCACGTCCTGACCCGCGTGGACGTCGAGTTTCGGGACGAAGAACACGATGCCGTCGCCGGTGAAGGCCTCAGCGGCGGGCAGTGGTCGCGGGCGGAACGCACCGATACCACCGGTGATGAGCAGGACCTTGGCGTCGATCGTCGCACCGGAGGCGGTGGTCACGGTCACGCCCTCGTCTGACTCCTCGAGCCCGATCGCCTGGTCACCGAGCAGGTACGTCGGGTTGAACGCCCCTGCCTGCTCGGCCAGCCCGTGGACGAGGTCGCGGCCGCGCACCTCCGGGAAGCCTGCGACGTCGAAGATCAGCTTCTCGGGATACATGGCCGAGATCTGGCCGCCTATCTCCGGCAGCGTGTCGCACACGACTGTGCTGAAACCGCGGAATCCGGCGTAGTAGGCCGCGTACAGGCCTACCGGACCGGCCCCGATGATGAGCATGTCCGTGCGTTGGTTCATGACTGCCGCCACTTGATCCCGCATCCCATGGACGGCTTGTGCGGTTCCGGGACAGGTCTGCCCGCGACGACGTCCGCGATGGCGGCAGCGAGCATGTCCCCTGTGAGCGGCTGCCCGTTCTTGGGCGTGGACGCATCGAAGGCGCCGCGGTAGGCGAGCCGACCGGCCGCGTCGTACAAGAAGAAGTCCGGCGTGCACACCGCACCGAACTGACGGGCCGCCTCCTGCGTCGCGTCCACCAGGTACGGGAATGTCCACCGCGCCCGGACGATCTGCTCACGCATCCCATCCGGTCCGTCCTCGGGGTACGCGACGGCGTCGTTGGGGTTGATCGCGACGGTCCGCAGCCCCTCGGCGTGCTCGACGAGGTGGCCGAGCGGCTTCTCGACCCACCTGACGTACGGGCAGTGGTTGCACGCGAACACGACCAGCAGCGGGCTTCCGGTCGCGTAGGCGCGCAGTTGCAGGTGCTGGCCGTCGACGTCGGGGAGGGCGATGTCGGGTAGCGGCGTGCCCAGGGGCACCATTGTGGATTCCAGGGCCATGCTCCGAGCCTAGTCCGAGGTGGCCTCGGTTCGTGGCGTCGTTGTGGAGCGTGCCGCCGTGGTGAATCGTCGGTAGCGCATGTCAGGCTGGATTCATGCACGCGGTTCTGGTGGCCTTGGTGGCGGCGGGCGTGGCCGCGTCCGCCGGTGGGGCCCCGTCGGACCCCGTCGAGTGGGACAAGGGCAGCGGGCCGGCCAACATGGGCAAGGGGTTGCCCAACCCGCCCGGCTGGTACCGGGCAGCGGTTGGACCTCGTACCGATGAGAAGGTGCTGTACCTCACCTTCGACGACGGGCCGTCGCGGTACACACCCGATCTGCTCACGGCCCTGCGACGCCATAAGGCACAGGTCACGTTCTTCGTGGCGGGCGGTCCGGCCGACGCCCATCCTGCTGCGATCCGGCGCATGCACCGTGACGGGCATGCGATCGGCAACCACACCTGGTGGCACCCGCGCCTGACGCAGGTGAGCACGAAGCGGGTGCGCGCGGAGTTGCGGACCACCCAGCGAGCGGTGGGCCCGGCCATGGCGCCGTGCATGCGCCCGCCGTACGGACTCATCGATCAGCGGGTCGCGAAGGCTGCCATCGCCGAAGGTTTCCAGCCGGTCATGTGGACGGCACACATCGAGGATTGGGCACCCCACTCGTTGACGTGGACGGTGCGGCGATTGCACAAGGACACGCGCCCGGGGGCGGTGATCCTCCTGCACGACACGCACAGCCAGACGGTCGCCGCTGTCAAGGCGATGCTGCCGCGGTGGCACAAGCAGGGCTATCGGCTGGCGCCGGTCCCGGCGTGCGTGTCCGATCACGATCCGGTCAAGGTCACCGCGGCCGACACGGCGAAGTCCTCCAAGAAGGACGTGGCGAAGAACACCTGGTCACGATCCTGGAAGTCGAAGAAGTAGGCGGGCTCTGCGCCTAGCGCACCGGTGCGAGGCGGATGTCCCAAGCGGTGGCCGAGGTGGGATCGGCCCCGCAGGACTCGGGGCGGTCCGCCAGCACTGTCTGCGTGGCCTGCGCGGCCCACACCACCGGTTCATCGGCCAGCACGGTCGCCGAGGACGCCGACACGTCGACGACCGCGTCGACGGCGTCGAGCCCGGTCCGTTCCCGAACGGCCAGGTCGACCGCCTGGGCGGCGGCCGGGAGGGTGCACCGCCCGCGTGCGGTCGGCAGGTGGATGCGCCGCTGGGCGGCCTTGGCGGCGATCTGGCGCAAGGACTGCGAGTCGACCCGCCCGTGCTGATAACCGGTGGTCAATTCCAGGACGACTGGCGCGAATCGGTGGCCACCCTGGTGGGACGACTCCCAGACCGTGCCCGCGGCCCCGAGAGGACCGGCGAGCAGATCGCGTCCGGCCCGGGCGCAGCACGTGTCTCGCCGCCCGTGGGTGCACACGAACAGGGTCGGCTCGTCCACCCGCTGCGCGGGCGGGCCGGTGTGGTCCAGCCACAGCAGACAATCCAGTGGGTCGTCGACGGTTGCGGTCCAGACGATGCCATCGCCTCGGGCCAGCCAGACCTGTCTGCTGGCCAGTTCGGCCCGTGGGTGCCTGCCCGGTGGTCGGGCCAACAACAACTTGCCCGCCGCGGGCAGCCACCGCGTCGAGTAGCGCCTGCCCGGTCCGCGGGTCCATGCCGCTGGACAACGCCGCCTCCCGGCCCGCATAGGCACCGGGCTGTTCCACCACGAGCCAGAACGCACAGTTGGTCGCTGTGCCCGGCAGGGGTTCGCCCACGCCGTCGCTGGCCTGGGAACACCTCACGTGAAGAGCACGCCGTCCACAGCGTCCGCCGCCGGCGCCGCAGAACCCACCAGGACCTTGGCGGCCGGACTCGCGGAACCGGACGCGTCGCGCCGGTCGTCGACCTCGGGCAGGGGCAGGGCCTTGCCCGCCGGTGAGCAGGCCAGCGGGGCCGGTCCGATCCAGCCGCCGACGAGTGCGGACTCCGCCGACAACAGGCGGTGACAGCGCACACCGACACCGTCGCGCCCGGTGCGGGGGAAGGCTTCGAGCGCGGTGACCTTGAGGCTCGTGGCGCTCGCACCCGACCCGGCGACCGTGACGACCAGTGCGCGTCTCGTCAGCAGGAGCAGCGGCGACGACCCGGGCATCGTCCTTCAGCTTCATGCCCGCGACCCCCCTGGCGCCGGCCCCCTGCACCGGCACGGTGTCCAGGGCGCAGCGCAGGAGTTGTCCCGCAGAGCTGACGAACGCCAGATCCTGCCCGTCCGAGCAGGCGAAGGCGCTGACCAGCATGTCCTTGGCATCCAACGACAGGGCCTGCTTCGCCCCGGGTTCCACGACGAATCGCTTCACCTTGCCCAACGCGGTCACGAGGGCGACGGTGGCCCCGAACGCTGCCACCCCGACCACTGACACATCGGTGGGAAGGTGCAGGAAGTCCTTGAGCCCCACCGTTGCCTTCAGTGAGGGGGAGTCCGCGGTCGCCGGCAGCGTGGGCAGGTCGACGACCTCCAACGGGACCACCTGGCCCGCCGAGGTGAAGACCGCGACCTGTCCGCGGGTCGTCGCCGGCACGACGGCCAACAATGCGTCGTGAGCCACCCGTTTCGCCCCGGCGCGGGGGACCTCCTCGGACGCGCTGCGCGCGGCCATACCCGTGACCGAGACGAGCACCTGGCACGCCTCGTCTGCGATCTCCAGCGAGTGGCTCTGCACGACGGGTCCGGCGGAATCCAGCAGGACGGTCCGGCGCGGGGTGCCGAAGGTGTCCGCGACCGCGGCGAGTTCGTCATCCAGGGTCTTCTTGAGCACCTCGTCGCTGGCCAGCAACTCCTCGAGGTCGGCGATGGTGGCCCGCAGGTCGTCGCGCTCGGCCTCGAGTTCGATGCGGGAGAACTTCGTCAGCCGCCGCAGCGGCATCTCCAGGATGTAGTTGGTCTGCTCCAACGACAGCTCGAAGATCTGCATCAGCCGCTCCCGGGCGGTTGCCGTGTCATCGCTGCCGCGGATCACCTGGATCACCTCGTCGATGTCCAGGATGGCGATGAGCAGGCCGTCCACCAGATGCAGCCGGTCCTGCGCCTTCCTGAGCCGGTACGCGCTGCGACGCCGGATGACCTCGACCCGGTGGTCGAGGAACACCTGCAGCAGTTCGCGCAGGCCGAGGGTCTTCGGGGCGCCGTCCACGAGGGCGACGGCGTTGATCGTGAAGTTGTCCTCGAGCGGCGTGAGCCGGTACAGATCGGCCAGAACCGCGTCGGGGTTGAAGCCGCTCTTCACCTCGATCACCAGGCGCGTGCCCTGCTCGCCGTCGGACAGGTCGGTGACGGCCGACACCCCGGTGATCTTCTTGGCGTCGTGGAGTTCCTTGATCTTCTCGATGATCCGTTCGGCACCCACGGCATAGGGGAGTTCGGTGATGACGATGCCGCGCTTGCGGGGTGTCAGCGACTCGACCTGCGCCGTGGCCCGGATCTTGAACGCGCCACGGCCGGATTCGTAGGCGTCCCGGATGCCTTCGAGGCCGATCACCTGCCCACCGGTCGGCAGGTCCGGTCCCGGGACGTAGCGCATCAGTGTCTCGAGGGTGGCGTGCGGGTGCTTCAGGAGGTGGCGTGCGGCCGCCACGACCTCACCGAGGTTGTGGGGCGCCATGTTCGTGGCCATGCCCACGGCGATGCCGGTGGTGCCGTTCACCAGCAGCGCCGGTATGGCGGCGGGCAGGACCTCGGGCTGGACCTCGCGGCCGTCGAAGTTGGGCCCGAAATCCACGACGTCCTCATCGATCGCGTCGAGCATCGGACGGGCGGCGGCAGCCAAGCGGCACTCGGTGTACCGCATGGCCGCCGGACCGTCGTCCGGGGAGCCGAAGTTGCCGTGACCGTCGACGAACGGCAATCGCATCGAGAACGGCTGGGCCATGCGTACGAGCGCGTCGTAGATGGCTGAGTCGCCGTGGGGGTGCAGGCGACCCATGACCTCACCCACGACGCGGGCGCACTTGACGTGACCCCGGTCGTTCCACAGCCCCATCTGCCCCATTTGGTAGAGGATCCGGCGCTGCACGGGTTTCATGCCGTCGCGGGCATCGGGCAGTGCCCGGGAGTAGATGACCGAGTACGCGTAGGTGAGGAAACTCGACTTCATCTCGACGGATACGTCGATGTCCGTCACATGCCCCTCGTCAGGGGGGATCAGAGTTCCGGAGGCCATGGGCCTCATTCTCACTCAGAGTTGCGACAAACCCGTGCAGGGGTGCGTCCGGCGTGGATAACCGTCAGGCGGCGGGGTTGGACAGCGCTTCGATCTGCGCTGTGATCTGCTGCAGGTCGCTGACCAGGTTCTCCCGAAGGTACGGGTCCTGCGTGCTGGCGATGCGCGCTGACAGAAGTCGTTCACGTTGGCGGAGAAGAACCAGGTCGGCGGTCATCACGCACCTCCTCACAATGTCGTTCGTGGTCTGTTCAGGTGTCCCACGACCGGAGTATCGGCCGTTGACACCTTAGTTATTAGTGGTTTGGACAGCAACTGGAGGAAATTGTAGACCCTCAGGTGACCGCGCCGTCGCAGCAGTCCACACCCGGCGCGTCGCGCAGGTCGCCGCGTGCGACTCCTCGTGATGGATACGGTGGAACCATGACCTCGCAAGCGGTGTCGGAAGAGTACCCCGAGCACTGGGAAGCCGATGTCATTCTCCGCGATGGCCGGATCTGCCACATCCGGCCGATCCGGCCCGACGACCACAATGCGCTGGCGGTCTTCCACGAGTCCCTCTCCGCGGAGACGGTCTATTACCGGTTCTTCGCTCCTTACCCCACTCTGACGGAGAAGGACCTCGTTCGGTTCACGAACGTTGACTACGTGGACCGGGTCGCGCTGGTCGCGCTGGTGGCCGGGGAGATCATCGGGGTGGGTCGCTACGACCGGATCGATCGGGCGGAGGCGGAGATCGCCTTCGTGGTCAGTGACGAACATCAGGGCCGCGGGCTGGGGTCCATCCTGCTGGAACACCTCGCCGTTGCGGCGCGGGAGCGGGGGATCACGCGGTTCGTCGCAGAGGTCCTGCCGACCAACCGGCGGATGCTCGCCACGTTCGAAGAGGCCGGCTACAAACCGACCCAGGCGATGGACGAGGGTGTCGTCAAACTGCACTTCGACATCAGCCCCACCCAGTCCTCCCGGGACGTCATGCAGGCGCGGGAGCATCGGGGTGAGGCGCGGTCGATCGCCGCGTTGCTGGCCCCGCGATCGGTGGCCGTCATCGGTGCGAGCCGACGGGAGGGCACGGTCGGCAATCTGCTGTTGCGCAATCTGCGGCATGCCGGGTTCACCGGTCCGATCATGGGGATCCACCCGGAGGCAGAGATGATCGCCGGCGTCCCCTGTTTCCCGTCATTGGCCAGCGCCCCCGGTCCCATCGATCTGGCCATCATCGCGGTGCCGTCGGAACAGGTGCTCGACGCCATCACCGCCTGCGGCTCGGCGGGGGTGCTCGGGGCCGTCGTCGTGTCCGCCGGTTTCGCCGAGTCGGGGCCGGAGGGCCGACTGCTCCAGCAACGCCTGGTGCAGCACGCCCGCAGCAACGGCCTGCGGATCATCGGTCCGAACGCGCTCGGGATCATCAACACCGATCCCCATGTCCAACTCAACGCCTCGCTGATCCCATCGGAGGTCCCGCGTGGCCGGATCGGCTTCTTCGCGCAGTCCGGCGCCCTGGGGGTCTCGTTGCTCATGACCGCCCGCGCCCGCGGGCTGGGCGTCTCCACGTTCGTATCGGCCGGCAACCGGGCCGATGTCTCGGCCAACGACCTGCTGCAGTACTGGGAGGACGACGACTCGACCACGTTGGTGCTGTTGTACCTGGAGAGCATCGGCAATCCGCGGAAGTTCGCCCGGGTCGCGCGCCGGCTCGGCGCTCGCAAGCCGATCGTGGCGGTGCGTTCGGGCCGCAGTTCCCAGTCACTGCCGCTGGGTCATACGGTGCGCCGGACCGCTCTGCCCTCGCAGGCGATCGACGCGATGTTCGAGCAGGCGGGGGTGATGCAGGTCGACTCGCTGTCCGAGTTGTTCGACGTGGCGAGTCTGCTGACCTTCCAGCCCCTGCCGCGGGGTCGCCGGGTGGCCGTCGTGGGCAACTCCGATGCCCTGGGCGTGCTGACCGCCGACGCCTGCGAGGCCAACGGCCTGGACGTGGCAGGTGATCCGGTCCTGCTGGGGCACACGACGACCCTGGAGGCGCTCACGGCCGCTGTCGACGCCGCGATCTGCGACCCGGACTCGGATGCGGTGGTGGTGCTGCACATGCCGGTCATCCGTGGCGACAACGTCAGTGTCGGGGATGCCCTGCGGGATCTGGCCGAGAATTCGACCAAGCCGATCCTGGCGGTACTCATGGCCGAGGACCACGACCGCCGGGTGATCGAGATCGAAGGGCCGCATGGTCTGCCCGGCCGCGGCTCCGTCCCGGTGTTCCACGAAGTCGAGCCGGCGGTCAAGGCGCTGTCGACCCTGGTGTCCTATTCCCGGTGGCTGGACACCCCGCGCGGCAGCGTCCCGCACCTGCCCGAGGTGTCGGCCCCACGGGCCCGCACGGTGATGCAGGAGATCCGGGACCAGGCGGTGGCCGTGCACGGCGAGCAGGCATTGGTGCCGGTGGACAACGAGGATCTGCAGCGGTTGCTCGACTGTTACGGCATCCACCTCTGGGATTCCTTCGTGGTGACCAGTGAGACGCAGGCGGTGGCAGTCGCCGGCGAGATCGGGTACCCGGTGGTGCTCAAGACCGCGCACCCCGGCCTGGTCCACCGGCCCGACCTCGGCGGGGTCCGGGTCAATCTGGAGAACGAAGCGGCGGTCCGGACCGCCTACCTGTCCATGATCGCCACGTTGCCCCCCGAGGCGCAGAAACGACTGCTGCTCCAGCACCAAGCCCCGGCCGGCGTGGCCTGCGTGGTGGAGAAGCGGGAGGATGCGCTGTTCGGCCCGGTCGTCTCGTTCGGGATCGCCGGGGAGGTGACCCGGTTGCTGCAGGACCGGGGCTTCCGGATCCCGCCGTTGACCGATCGGGACGTCGATGACCTGATCAAGGCCCCGAAGGCGGCACCGCTGCTGTTCGGTTACCGCGATTCGCCGCCGGTGGACATCGAGCTGCTCGCCGGGCTGATCCACCGGGTCGGCCAGTTGGCCGACGACCTGCCGGAGATCACCCGCCTGGAACTGAACCCGATCATCGTGTCCGGGCGCAGTTTGTCGGTCGTCGGCGCGGCGGCGTGGAGCGGCCCGGCGATGATCCGGGCCGACCTGGAAGCGCGCCGCCTGCCCGGATGACCTGGGTTTCCCACGGCACGCTGCTGGCCGCCTGCCCGGAGTGTCAAGATGGATCACATGGCGACTCTCCCGACCCGACCGACGCTGCGGGAAGCGATCGAACGCACCGGGTACTACCCGGACGTGGTCCAGGACGTGATGGACAATGCCCTGAACCACGAGCCGGTGCAGGACTTCATCGTCCAGCACGAGACGACGTTCGACCGCGCCGATGAGATCCGTCGACACATCACGGTGCTACTGCTGACGACCACACGGTTGCTCGTGGTCCACGTGGACGAACACTCCGACGGCCAGCCCGACGGCTCGATCCAGGCCACCTCCGCCACCGAGTCGGTCCCGCTCTCGCTGATCGGCCCCGTGGTGGTCCAGCGCGTGGTCGACAACCCGGCGCATTTCCGTCCCGGTGATCTGCCGTCCGAGGTGGTGATGACGGTCAACTGGGGCAGCATCAGCCGGATAGACCTGGAGCCGGCCACGTGCGGCGACCCGCAGTGCGAGGCCGACCACGGCTACACCGGGGCGCTGGCCATGGACGACTGGAGTCTGCGCGTGTCCCGGGCGGCCGACGGCGACGAGGTCGTCGAAGCCGCGCTGCGGTTCGCAGCGTCACTGATCGGCATGACGTCGGGCTGAACGCCGGTCAGAAGATCCGGCTGGGGTCGTCGGTCAGGGCGGGCTGGGAGATGTCGGGCACCGCTTGCGCCGTGCGTGCCGCCGCTTTCGCGGCCGGGTGCTCGGCGTCCCAGTGGCGGGGCAGCGTGGCCTCGGTGAGGTCCACCACGCGGGTGCCCTTCAGAAGGTCGGCAGTGGCTGCATCCGCGGGCGTCAGGGTGCCGTCGCTGACTCGGAAGATCAGGCCCAGGACATCCACGCTCTCGGTCCCGGCGTCGATGCGCCACGTGGCATCCTCCACCTTGCGGCAGGACCAGCTGAGTTCCTCGGCCGGGATGTCGGCGCGCCGGGCAGCTCGATCGACGAGGTCCTCGACCGGGATCTGCTGACCCGCAGCGTGGATCGACAGTCGGCGGGCGCGCTGGATCACGAAGTCCATTTCGGCCATCACCGGCTCGGCGAACCGCTGCACGAAGTCCACGGCCAGCCCGGTCCGGCTGGCGACTTCGTCGATTCCCAGGCCCTGCCGGATCAGCGACTGGATGTCCCGGGGGGTGATGCTGCCGGGTGCGGCCTTCGCCGAGGTGCGTTGCAGACCCCGGCGGGCGGCGGCAGCCAGCCCCTCGTCGACGGCCAGGGAGTACTCGACGCCGCGGCTGTCCGCCAGGACGAAATGCGTGCCGTCGTCAGACAGCCGCTCGAACCGCAATTCCCGCATTGTGTGCAGACCCCCAGGAGTCTCGTGTGATGACTCCCTCAGTGTCGCAGACCCTGCCGTGCGGCAGCGGGTATGAGCACTGCGCGTGTCTCAGCCGGCGGCCTTGGCGGCGATGATCTCCAGGGCCCGCAGTTCGGCCGCGTGCACCGTCCGGACACCCAGCCAACTCACCAGGCAGGCCAGCAGCGCACAACCGGCTGTCACCAGGTAGGCGACGTGGGCGCCGCTGCTGTCGATGATCACACCGGACAGCGGCGCCGAGATGGCCAGCCCCAGGGCCATACCGGTGCTGGTCCACGTGATCCCCTCCGTCAGTTGCGCACTGGGGACGATGCGCTCGACCAGCGCAGTCCCGGAGATCAGCACCGGGGATACGGACAATCCGGCGAGCAACGCCACCGGGGCCAGCAGCACGACGTTGGGCGCGAGCGGAAAGCCCAGCGTCACCACCGCCATCAGCGTCAGCATGTGTGTCATGCGCCGCCCGTGGAACCTCGGTGAGGCAGCGGCACCATAGGTGAACCCGGCCAGCAGGGAACCGAAGGCGTAGATCGCCAGCAACACCCCGGTGGCCGACGTGGCGTCCTGCTCCGCGGCGAATGCCACGGTCACCACCTCGAAGGAGCCGAACACCCCGCCGACGAAGACGAAGACCGCGAACAACATCGGCATCCCCGGGTTGCGCACCGCCATTCCATCGGCCCGCTTGGACCGGCCGTGTGGCGGCGGTTCGGTCCGCCGTTGCGGCACCAGCAGGCCCGTTCCGGCCAGGACCAGGATCACGCACACGATCAGGGCCGCCGTCGGATGGACCTGCAGGGCCAGCATCGTCGCAAGCGGCGGGCCCACGACGAACACGACTTCGTCGAGGATGCTCTCCCAGGCATACGCGACGTGGATCCCGTCGGAACCGGGCAGCACGTACGCCCAGCGGGCCCGCACCAGCGAACCCATGTTGGGCATCATCATCCCGGCGCCCACTGCCAACGGGATGACCGCCCACAGGGGCAGTTCCAGGTCCAGCGCCACCAGTAGGCCGACCATGAACACCGAGTACGCGGCCACGGCCCAAGGCAGGATCCGGTGTTGCCCGTGGCGGTCCACGAAGCCGCTGACCACCGGACCACCGATCGCCGCGGCGATCGCGAAACTGGCGGCGATCGTCCCGGCCACCCCGTAGGAGACGCCCTTCGAGGTCTCCAGCAGCACGATCCCGAGGCTGATCATCGAGATCGGCAGGCGCCCGACGAATCCCGCGGTGGTGAAGGCCGGGGCGCCCGGAGTGCGCAACACCTGACCGTAGGGACCGAACACCGTGCCAATCTACTCGCGGCGGATATGCGGGGACGGCACGGATGTGGGCACGATGGGGGCATGGATGCTGTCTTGCTCGTGTCGTTCGGCGGTCCGGAATCGTCGGCCGAGGTGATGCCCTTCCTGCGCAGAGTGACCGCCGGACGCAACGTACCCGAACAGCGTCTGCTGTCCGTGGCCGAGCACTACTTCGCCCGCGACGGGGTGTCCCCGATCAACGCCCAGAACCGGGCACTGCTGCAGGCGTTGGCTGCCGAACTCGCCCCCGACGGGTTGCAGGTCTACTGGGGCAATCGCAACAGCGCACCCTGGCTGACCGACGCGATGCGCCAGATGGCCGACCAGGGGGTGACCCGGGCCGTAGCGGTGTTCACCAGCGCCTACTCCTCGTACTCCGGATGCCGGCAATACCGCGAGAACCTGGCCGATGCCGCAGCCGGGGCCGCCGACATCGAGGTCCTGAAAGTTCCGGCCTACTTCAACGCGGCGGGATTCGTCGCCGCGAACCTGGAGCATCTGCTGGCCACGCTGGCAGGCGCCGCCGCGGAGGCCCACGTGCTGTTCACGACCCATTCGATCCCCATCGGCATGGCGCAGGCATCCGGGCCCGGTGGTGGCCAGTACGCCGCACAGCACGAGGCCTTGGCCGGGTACCTGATGGCCGAGGTGGCCGCGCGGACCGGCAGGAACCACCCGTGGGAGTTGGTGTTCCAGTCCCGATCGGGACCGCCGCAGGTGCCATGGCTGGAACCCGACATCAACGACCGCCTCACGCAACTGGCCCGGGAGGGTGTGACCGAGGTCGTGGTCGCACCCATCGGCTTCGTCAGCGACCACATGGAGGTCGTCCAGGACCTCGACACGGAGGCGGCGGCGACCGCCCGCGAACTCGGTCTGGGCTTCCACCGCGTCCCCACCGTGGGTGACCACCCGGCGTTCGTGCGCGGCCTGGCGGACAGTGTGCGGGCGGTTCGCGCCGGGCAGCCGTGCCCGACGGTGTTCGGCGAATCGCTGCCGACCCCCTGTCTGGCCGACTGCTGCCCGAACCCCCGCGGGCAGCGCCCCGCGCTGTGCGAGGGGGCGGCATGACCGCGGACCTGCTCGACCTGGCGACCCGGGCTGCGGCCGAGGCGGCGCAGTTCCTGGTCGACGGCTGGGCGTCCCGGGAGGTGGTCGACACGAAGAGTTCGGTCACCGACGTGGTCACCCAGATGGACCGCCAGAGCGAGGCGATGCTGGTGGCTGCGATCCTGGCCGCGCGCCCGGACGACGCCATCATCGGCGAGGAGGGTGGGCAACGTCCGGGGACCAGTGGCGTGACCTGGGTCATCGATCCACTGGACGGCACCGTGAACTACCTCTACGGATTCCCGGTGTGGGCGGTCAGCGTCGGCGTGCTCGTTGCCGGCGAGCCGACCGTCGGGGTCGTGCAGGCGCCCGCGCTCGGCCGGACGTGGCGGGGATTGCGTGGCGAAGGTGCTGAGTGCAACGGGACGCCGCTGCGGGCCTCGGAGTGTGCAGAACCCGCGCAGGCGCTGATCGCCACCGGGTTCGGGTACGAAGCGCAGGTGCGCGCCGACCAGGGTCGGATCGTCGCCGATCTGCTGCCGCGGGTCCGCGACATCCGCAGGGCCGGGGCTGCGGCCGTGGACATGTGCTGGGTGGCGCAGGGCGTGTTCGACGGCTACTTCGAACGTGGCACGCATCTGTGGGACCGCGCCGCTGCGACGGCCATCTGCGAGGCCGCGGGTGTCCGCGTCGGCGGTCCGACGGGGGGCCCTGCCACCAACGCCATGACGGTCGCGGCCAACCCGGCCTTGTACGACCCGTTGTGCGCCGTGCTCACGGAGGTGGGGGTCAGGCCGTGAGCAAGACGGATCGGTACCTGGAGTACCTGGCTGCCGAGCGGGCGTCGGGGCGGATGTATCGGACGCTGGCCGGGATGACCGACGGGGAACGCCGGGAGGCGTTGCTGGAACTGGCTGCCATCGAGGACCGGCACGCTGCCCACTGGATGGCCCTGCTGCATGCTGCCGGCGAGCCGATCCCCGAAGCCCCGCAGCACTTGTCGCCCGACGACGAGGCGGTGGTGCGGCGTGCCCAGCAGATGGGTATCGCCGCCGTGCTGGAGGATCTGGAGCAGGCCGAGCGCGACGGCGCCGGCATGTACGACGCCGAACCGGATGCGCTGCCCGGCATGTCGGCCGACGAACGCGAACACGCGGCGGTGCTGGCCGGTCTGGTGGTGATCCCGGAGCCGATCACGCCCGAGGACGCGCGCGGGCAGTTGAACAGCGCGGAACCGTGGCACCGCTCGGACAAGTCGGGGGCGTTGCGGGCCGCGATCTTCGGGGTGAGCGACGGGTTGGTCTCGAACACGGCACTGGTGATGGGTTTCGCCGGTTCCGGGGTCGGCGCGGGCACAGTCCTGTTCGCAGGCGTCGCGGGCCTGCTGGCGGGTGCCTTCTCGATGGCCGCCGGCGAGTACGTCAGTGTCGCCAGCCAGACCGACCTGTTCCGGCGGGAACTGGCCATGGAGGCCCGGGAACTGCAGGAGAAGCCGTTGGAGGAACAGCGCGAGCTCGAGCTGCTCTACCGGGCGAAGGGACTTGACGCCAAGACCGCCCGGATCACCGCGGAGAAGATCATGTCCGACCCCCGCACCGCCCTGGACACCTTGGCCCGCGAGGAACTCGGCTTGGATCCCGACGAGTTGGGCAACCCGAAACGGGTCGCGGCATCGAGTTTCGCTGCGTTCGCGGTCGGAGCATCGGTGCCGGTGGTCCCGTATCTGTTCCTCGACGGCACGGCGGCCCTGGTGCTGGCCGTGTCGCTCGCACTCATCGCGATGCTGGTGGTCGGTGGCACGGTCGGCCGGCTCTCGGGGCTGGGCGTGGTGCGATCGGCACTGCGGCAACTGCTCGTCGGGGGCGGCGCCGCAGCGGTGACATACGTGCTGGGCCGGCTCGTCGGAACCGGGATCGGCTGAGCGGGAGCCGGGGTCAGTCGATCCGGCGCAGTTCGCAGTTGTACCAATGGGCGTTGTGGACGTAGACGTCCACCGCGTCGTCGAAGTCGCCGGGCTTGACCGTATCGGGCTTGATCTTGGCCGGGACACCGAGCGCCATCGCGAACGACGGGACGATGGTGTCGTTGGTCACCAAGGCCTGGGCGCCCACGAGGGCGTGACGATGTACCACGACGCGGTGCAGAACCACCGAACCGGAGCCGATCAGGCAGTCGTCCTCGATCGTGCAGCCTTCGAGGTGCACGTTGTGTCCCACGACGCAGCGGTCGCCGACGACGGTGTCGAGTCTGCTGGTGCAGTGCACGATGGTCCCGTCCTGGATCGAGCTGCGCGCTCCGACGCGGACGGCGCCGTGGTCCCCGCGCAGCACAGCCGTCGGCCACACGGAGGACTCCGGGCCGATCGTGACATCGCCGATCAGCACGGCGTCGGGGTGCACGAAGGCGGTCGGATCGACCTGCGGGCGCTTTTCGCCAAGGGCATAAACGGGCATGGCCCTATCTCACCTGACATCCCGTGAGGGGCGCAAACCGGGTCACTGCTGAGGGCGCGGACCGGATCAGGGGGTGGCAAAGCCGTCCGGTTCGCTCCTTGCGGACCGGTGACAACCACCCCGAGGTGTCTTCGACCGGCTGGATGTGGCAGCATCTGCGGTCGGGACCCCCGCAGCGGGCATGAAACCAGGACCCGCGGTGTTGGATGGACAGCCGAAACGTGAGCAGGAGAGGGCATGGCAACCGATTACGACGCACCTCGCAAGACCGATGAGGAAATGTCCGAGGATTCCCTCGAAGAACTGCAGGGCCGGGTCAAGACCGCGGCCGGCGGAGTGGATGAGGACGAGACCGAGATCGCCGAGAGTCTGGAACTGCCCGGCGCAGATCTGTCGAAC
The DNA here is from genome assembly GCA_963733395.1 of uncultured Actinomycetota bacterium. Classification (GTDB taxonomy): domain Bacteria; phylum Actinomycetota; class Actinomycetes; order S36-B12; family UBA10799; genus JADKAV01. Next base: position 83,716 of record CAVTCZ010000009.1, on the reverse strand, counting down.
GAGGCGCTGACCGTCCAGGTGGTCCCCAAGCAGGAGGACGAGTTCACCTGCTCGGTGTGCTTCTTGGTCCATCACCGCAGCCAACTGGCCACCGAGAAGAACGGTGTCTACGTCTGCACGGAGTGCGCCGGCTGACCACCTGCCCTACGAGCCCCTGCTGAACAATGCCTTGCCTGAGCGGGAACGGTGGGTGACCCGGGGGAGCAGTCGGGTCTGAGAGTTCTGTGCCCCTTGCAGGGCCAGCCCGGGTGGATCCGAGGGAACGCGGCCCGACTACCCCCATGGGGATCCGAGGCACGGCCCCCCGATCAGGCGCGTCGCAGCGGGGCCCTACGCCAGTTCGGCCTGCGGCTGGTCTGCGATCTCGGGCTGGTCCACGAAGCGGGCCATGCTCTGCTGCACCGCGACATCGACCAGCGCCACCACCACAGCGGTCGCCAGTGCCCAGAGGAGGACGCGGCCGAAGGGGACCTGGGTGTCGTCGCGGCTGGGGATCCCGCCCTCGTGGCGCCTGGCATAGATCGCGTTGAGCGACTTCTTGGTGGCCCAAGCGGCTCCGGCGGAGACCAGGGGGGTCAGTATTCGGGGGTTCACACATCCTCCAGGGGTCGTACGGCCGATCCTATATGGATGTGACGGGTGGTTGTGGTCACCCGCGCGACAGGGCCTGCGCGAGGTCCTCAGGGTGTTCGGAGCTGACCAGCCAGTAGGGGATGGACCCTGTGGTGAGATCCACCTTCACCCCCTGTTTGGTCGCGAGATTGCGCAGGATGAGGTTGGCCCGGGGATCGGCGGCGGGGCCGGCCACCACGCGCATGCCGGCGCTGTCCAAGGCGGTCACCTCGCCGATCTCGGACAGGGCGATCGACTCCGATCCCACGCGCAGCAACTCGTCGTCGACCACGATCTCCATCCGGCGGCGGCCGAGAATCAAGGCGCCGAGGACACACAGCACCCCGAACAACACCACGGCCACCGGCACCGTCGCCACCGCGGCGAAGGTGAAGCACAACAGTGCCAGCAGACCGGCCATGACGGCGTACGTCCACCAGGGCGGACGGATGACCTCCCGATAGCTCATGCCTGAATTGTCCAACGGCCGCCGATCCGACAACACACCCGGTCATAGGATCAGGGCGTGGTTCCCGACGACATCATCTGGCCGCAGAGTCCGACTGCCCCGCCGCCCGGCGCCGCCGTACCGCCCCGGCATCCGCAGGCAGTTGCGCCGGGGCAGGAGATCCCCAGTCACTACGACCGCTGCTACGGGTGCGGGGCGAAGCACCCCGCCGGCCTGCATATGCGGGTCGTCGCCGGGGAGTTCGGCGTGCATGCCGTGTTCGAGGTGACCGACGTCCACCAGGGCGCCCCCGGTCTGGCCCACGGTGGGCTGCTGGGCACAGCCTTCGACGAGGCGCTCGGTGCACTGAACTGGCTGTTGCTCGTCCCGGCGGTGACCGCCCGGCTCGAGGTGGACTTCCGCCGGCCGGTGCCGGTCGGGTCGGTGCTGCACATCGACGCCCGGATCGTCGGCCAGGACGGTCGCAAGGTCTACACCCGTGCTGTCGGCAGGCTGGGGGAGCAGGGTCCGGTGGCGCTGACCGCCAGCGCCCTCTTCCTGCAGGTGCGGCTGGAGCATTTCGCAGCTCACGGCCGGTCCGAGGACGTCGCGGCTGCCGCCGCCGAGAGCACAGCGCCGGGCAACAGCCTGGAGTTCAACCCGTGAACCTGCTGGTGCGACGCCTCGATCCCGATCTGCCAATGCCCTCGTACGCGCACCCCGGTGATGCGGGGCTGGACCTGTACACGCGGGTCGCGGCGACTCTCGCGCCGGGGGAGCGGGCGCTACTTCCGACGGGGGTGGCCATCGCACTGCCGGCCGGATACGCGGCCTTCGTGCATCCGCGCAGCGGCCTGGCCGCCAAGCACGGGATCGGTGTGGTCAACGGCCCCGGGACCATCGACGCGGGGTACCGCGGCGAGATCCAGGTCTGCCTGATCAATCTGGACCCGCAGGACGCCGTCGAGTTCCACCGGGGGGACCGCATCGCCCAACTCGTCGTCCAGGAGGTCCCGCAGGTGAGACTCGTCGAGGTGGACGAGCTGCCGGGATCGGCCCGCGACGTGGGCGGCTTCGGCTCCACCGGCGGCCATCGCGGCGCGCAGTGATTCGAGCTCCCGCGTTACGGTGGGAGCGATCAACGCATGAGGAGAGACAGTGTTCAAGCGACGCAAGGGCGGTTCGGCCGAGGACGGCGAGGCAAGCATGGAGGAGTCGGCGCAATCCGAGCAGGCAGTCGCCGAGCCCACGGGGGCCGCGACCACCGGCGAGGGCCCCTTCGACATCCACGCTGCTCCTGACGACGAGATCGCCCGGGTGGATCTCGGCGGACTGCAGATCCCGATCGTGGACAACATGCAGTTGAGCCTCGACGGTCACAACGAGGAGAACAACACGTTCGCGATTGCGACGGTCGTGCTCGAGGAACAGCAGGCAGCTCTGCAGCTCATGGCCGTGGCGGCCCCGCGTTCCGGGGGTTTCTGGCTCGAGGTGATGGATGAACTCGAGGCGGAGGTCAAGCAGGCCGGTGGGACGCTCACCCGCACTGAGGGGCGGTTCGGGCCCGAACTGACGGGCCAGGTCCCCGCGCAGGACGCCGAGGGCAACCAGTCCCTTCAGATCGCCCGGTTCGTGGGCGCCGAGGGTACCCGCTGGTTCATCCGCGGCATGTTCATGGGCGCTGCGGCAACCAGTCCTGCGGTCGGCGAGTTCTTCGAGGACATCCTCGCCGGGTGCATCGTCAACCGGGGGGAGCGGCCGATGGCGCCGGGCGACTTGATCGCCCTGGCCCCGCCGCAGGGCCTGGAGCCGGGCGACGAGGACGACGAGGAGGCGGAGGAATCCGAGACCTCCTATGACGACTTGGAGCCGTTCGAGCGTGGTCCGGAGATCACCGAGACGCGGTAGTGCCGGGTCGCGCAAGGGGTACAGATCCGGCTTCGGGCCCTGTCGTTGGCGCGGGGTTGATGCCGTTGCGCTCGAGTAGCTCTCCGGGTCATGCATGTGCCCCCAAGGGCAGCCAGCCAACTTCCTGTCTTGTGGGCCAACGCCTGTCTGTGGGGCCGACGCCAGCTGTGGGCCGGCGGGTCATGGCGGACGGCGCGTCGTGATCGGCGCTGGTGCCGTGTACGCCGCGGCAGCCGCACGTCGCAAGCTGCGGACCCCTGTCTAACCGTCGGCCCGGAGCCGACCGCGGTCCCTGGACGGCCCACGGGCCAGGCGCCGTCGGCGGTCGATCGATGCGGGCACAGCCGTTAGTCGCAAGGACAGCCGTTAGTCGCAAGGACAGCCGTTAGTCGCAAGCGCGGACTTCTGGCTAACCGCTGTCCTCGGAGCTAACCGGCTGTCCGTGGGGCTAACGCGGGCAGGGGGCCGGCTTGGTTTGATCGGCGGTACAGCCGTTGGTCGCAAGGACAGCCGTTGGTTCCAGGCGGGACTCCTAGTGGGTGCCGTCCTGGGACCAGTCGCGTCGACAAACCGCCGCCACCGCCTGCTGGGCCAGGAACTCTGGGCCCTGACCGCCCAGATCCCGGGAAGCACCAGCAGCCGGGCTCCCGGAATCGCCGCGGCCCAAGCCCGGGCGACGGTTTCCGGATGTGTCGGATCATCGGCCAGAGCGACGACGGTGGTGCGGGCGCGGATCGTGGCGAGCTCCGGTGCGGTCGGCGCCGACTGCGCCGCTGCCACCCGTAAGGCGGCCACCAACCGCTCGCCCGGCATCGACAGCCACGCCCGGCGCAACTCCGCCAGGATCCAGTCGCGCGGATCCGTGTGCCGGGAGATCTGCGCCAGGACCTCAGCCGCTGAGCTGCGCTGCACGTCGTCGGCGGTCTGCCCGGTGAGGGCAGCCACCGCGCCCGGTTCGCCCAGCCACGCCGGCATGACGCCGAGCAGGTGTCCGCGCCAGCCCGTGGCCGCGCAGTACCGGGCGGCAGCATGTGCACCCAGCGACACACCCCCGACCACATCGTCGGTGCCGAGTCCGGAGCCGGCGATGACCGTGAGCATGTCCGGCATCGTCGCCCCAGCGACATCCGGCGCGATCAACTCCCAGCCGCTGGCGGCGACAGCGGCACCGAATGCTCGCTCGATGAACTCACGTGTGGAGCCCGCGCCGTGCAGGAGCAGGCAGGTCGTCACACCCTCCATTGTGGCGAGCGGGGCATGCGCCTCGTACGCTGGACAAGTGACCGCAGAGAACTCCTGGCGCGCGCGCACCAGCACGGGACAAGCGTGCCAGCATGTGCGGATCTGCGACGCCGAGGTCGGCGAGGTCGTCGAGGTGTCCGGATCGGTCCACAGCGTCACGCTGCATCCCAGCGGCGGGCTCGAGTCCTTCGAGGCGGATGTCTCCGACGAAACCGGTCTCGTGCACTTGGTCTGGTTGGGGCGGCGCAGGCTCACCGGGATTGTTCCGAGCCGCCAGATCAGCGCCCGCGGCCGGATCGCGATGCGCGCCGGTCGCAAAGTGATCTTCAACCCTGAGTACGAGCTGACCATCCCGAGCATCGGGTGAGTGGTACCGCGCCGGAGGACGGCGCACCACCGGCGCATCCGGAAGCCGTGCTGCTGGAGCGGGCCATCGGTGGTTGGCGGGGGATGTTCGACTCCGGTCTGCCGTCGGTCGTCTTCGTGCTGGTGTACCTGCTCAACGGGCGGGTGCTGCAGCCGGCCTTGATCGCCGCCCTCGCGGCAGGTGCGCTGATCCTGGTCTGGCGGCTCTTCCGCCGACAACCGCTGACCCAGGTTCTGGCCGGCTTCGCCGGTGTGGCGATATCGGCCTACGTCAGCTCGCGCACGGGTGAAGCCCGGGACTTCTTCCTCTGGGGACTCATCGTCAACGTCGCCTACGGCGGCGCGTTCCTCATCTCACTGGCCGTCCGCTGGCCGCTCATGGGCGTGGTGGTGGGCGCCATCACCGGCGACCCCACCGGCTGGCGGCAGGAGCCGGAGCTGCGGCGCGTGTTCGCCGCGGCCACGTGGGTCTGGGTGTTCGTGTTCGGCAGCCGGATCCTGGTGCAGGTGCCGCTCTACCTGGCTGGATGGGTGGGCGCGCTGGGCACGGCCAAGATCATCATGGGCTGGCCGCTGTTCCTGTTCGGGGCGTACGTCACCTATCGGCTGTTGCGCCCGGTGTTCGCGCAGAAGCGGCTAGCCGAGGCGGCGGCCGATGGTCAGACCGATGTACGACCCGAGGAACCCGCCTAACCCGAGCCACAAGCCCGGCACCCAGGGCAGGAATCCCAGCAGCAGCCCGACGACGCCGATCACCGCGGAGATCGCCAGCGCCATCCCCTGCCCCGACCCGCTCGACTCCGGCTTGACCGGGGCGTTGTCCGGACGCTGCGCCGGCGGTTGTGCCCCGGAGCTGCCGGTGACGCCGTCGATCTCGCGCAGGAGCCGCTCGATGTCGTCGTTTTCGCTCATGACTCCATCTGAACACACCATGAACGCCGCTGCCCAGCCCCGATCCGGGTAGCGCGGGGAGGACGACCTTGAAAGGGTTGGGGGCATGGCGTCGAAAACGAAGCGGGCGAATCCCTCCCGGAGCAAGGTCAAGGTCACGGCAGGCAGCCTCGATGACGCGGAACTCGCGGGCCTCGATCGATGGTTCCGTGCGGCGAACTACTTGTCGGTCGGCCAGATCTACCTGCTGGACAATGCGTTGCTGCGCAGACCGTTGCAGTCCGAGGACATCAAGCCGCGGTTGCTGGGGCACTGGGGGACGACCCCGGGGCTCAACTTCGTCTACGCCCACCTCAACCGGATCATCAAGCGCGACGACGCGGACATGATCTACATCGCCGGCCCCGGCCACGGTGGTCCGGCCATGGTCGCCAACGCCTGGCTCGAGGGGACCTATTCGCACTACTACCCGGATGTCAGCCAGGACGAGACCGGTATGGCCCGGCTGTTCAAGCAGTTCTCGTTCCCCGGGGGCATCCCCTCCCACGTCGCGCCGGAGACACCGGGGTCGATCCACGAGGGCGGGGAACTCGGCTATGCCCTGTCGCACGCGTTCGGGGCGGCCTTCGACAACCCGGAACTGGTGGTGGCCTGCGTGATCGGTGACGGCGAGGCGGAGACCGGGCCGCTGGCGACCTCGTGGCACGGCAACAAGTTCCTGAACCCGGCGACCGACGGTGCGGTGCTGCCGATCCTGCATCTCAACGGCTACAAGATCGCCAACCCGACGGTGCTGGCGAGGATCCCACACGAGGAACTCACGTCGCTGCTCGTGGGCTACGGCTGGAAGCCGCATTTCGTCGAGGGCAGCGACCCGCAGACCATGCACCACCTCATGGCGAGCACGCTGGACACCGCGATGTCCGAGATCGCCGAGATCCAGCGGGCCGCGCGCGAGGAGGGCAAGACCACCCGGGGGCAATGGCCCATGATCGTGCTGCGCAGCCCCAAGGGGTGGACCGGTCCGGCCGTCGTGGACGGCAAACAGGTCGAGGGGACGTGGCGCAGCCATCAGGTGCCGCTGCAGAACACCCGCACGGACCGACAACATGCCCGATTGCTGGAGCAGTGGCTGCGCTCGTACCGGCCGGAGGAGTTGTTCGACGAGGCCGGCCGGCCACAGCCCGACCTCGCGGAGATGGCGCCGACCGGGCACAAACGGATGTCGGCGCAGCCCTTCGCCAACGGCGGGCGGCTGCTGAAGGAGTTGCGGCTGCCGGATTGGATGGACTACTGCGTCGACGTCCCGGAGCCGGCCAAGACCACCCACGAACCCACCCGCGTACTCGGCGGCTACCTGCGCGACGCGATGGCGCTCAATCTGGACGCGGGCAACTTCCGGATCTTCGGTCCCGACGAGACGGAGTCGAACCGACTATCGGCGGAGTCCTCGAGGTCACCGGCAAGACCTGGGAGGCGGAGAAGCTCGACGAGGAGTGGGACTCGCTGCTGCGCCGCGACGGCCGGGTCATGGAGGTGCTCAGCGAACACACCTGCCAGGGCTGGTTGGAGGGCTACCTGCTGACCGGCCGGCACGGATTGTTCTCCTGCTACGAGGCGTTCATCCACATCGTCGACTCGATGTTCAACCAGCACGCGAAGTGGCTGAACACCACCCGGGACATCGGCTGGCGCGCGCCCATCGCTTCGCTGAACTACCTGCTCACCTCGCACGTGTGGCGGCAGGACCACAACGGGTTCTCACATCAGGATCCCGGCTTCATCGACCACGTTGTGAACAAGAAGCCCGGCGTCATCCGCGTCTACCTGCCGCCGGACACGAACACCTTGCTGAGCACGATGGACCACTGCCTGCGCAGCCGCGACTACATCAACGTCGTGGTTGCGGGCAAGCAACCCGTGCTGGACCTGCTCGACGCCCAGCAGGCGCGGCTGCATTGCACCCGGGGTATCGGGATCTTCGACTGGGCCAGTTCCGACGGCGGCGGTGAGCCGGACGTGGTGCTGGGGTGTGCCGGGGATGTGCCGACCATGGAGGTCCTGGCGGCTGCCGCGATCCTGCGAGAGCACCTGCCGGAGCTGCGGGTGCGGGTCGTCAACGTCGTGGACCTGATGCGCCTCGTGCCGCACTCTGAGCACCCGCACGGACTGCGGGACTCGGAGTTCGACGCGCTGTTCACCACGGACAAGCCGATCATCTTCAACTACCACGGGTACCCCTGGCTGATCCATCGGCTCACCTACTCCCGCGCCGGTCACGACAACCTGCACGTGCGCGGCTACAAGGAGGAGGGGACGACCACCACCCCGTTCGACATGTGCGTGATCAACGACATCGACCGCTTCCACCTGGTCATCGACGTGATCGACCGGGTGCCGGGGCTGGGGGCCAACGCGGCCGGCCTGCGGCAGGCGATGGTGGACCGCCGGGTGGCCCATCGGCACTACATCCGGGAGAACGGCGAGGACCTGCCCGAGGTGAGGCAGTGGTCGTGGCCGTTCTGAACTGCTTCGCGGTGACGGCGACGCATAGCCTGAAGCCGTGAAGGACTTCGCCTCCGCCGACGTCACCCGGATGTACCGGGAGGAGTACGCGCAGGCACTCAATTCGCTGGGCCGGTTCAACCTGGCGATCTTCGGCAAGACCGGGACCGGCAAGAGCACGCTGGTGAACGCCATCTTCGGCGAGGACATCGCGGCGACCGGTACCGGCCGTCCGGTGACCACCGGCTTGGACTACTACCTGCATCCCAATGGCATCCTCGGCATCTACGACTCCCGCGGCTTCGAGACCGGCGAGGCGGGCGACCGGATCCTCGGTGCGATGGAGGACATCGTCGCGTCCACCCGCACCGCAGACGCCAGTGAGCAGATCCATGCGGCGTGGTACACGGTGCGGTGGAGCGATCGCCGCTTCGAGGACCATCAGGGCGCTTTCGTGCAGCGTCTGCACGACCTGGGGCTGCCGGTACTCTTCGTGCTCACCCAGGTGCCCTGCAACGCCGCCGGTCAGATCCACGAGGATGCCCTGGAGTTCGCCCGCTACATCGCAGGTCTGGGCCTGCCCCTGGCCGGTGACGGCCGGGTCTTCCTGACCAACGCCAAACCCGACCCGTTCCTGGGGACGGTCGTCTTCGGACTGCAGGAGTTGCTCGACGCCACCTTCGACACCATCCCCGAGGTGGCGGTGGCCGCGCTGTCGGCGGCGCAGCAGCTCGACTGGGGGCGTAAAAGACAGGCTGCTAAGAAGATCATTACAGCAAGCGCGTCGTCTGCCCTGGCCACAGGCGCGACCCCGATTCCGTTTTCCGACGCGGCCATCCTGGTCCCGCTCCAGATCGGAATGATCGCTCGGCTGACGGCTGCCTACGGGAGCCGGCTGGCCTCGGCGCAACTCGCCTCCCTGGTCGGATCGTTGATGCTGTCCAGCGGCGCGACGACGGCCGGGCGATGGATGGTGTCGTCCTTGTTGCGAGTGGTCCCGGGTGGGCAACCAGCAGCCATGGTGATCTCCGGAACCGTCGCGGCCAGCATGACCTCGGCGATGGGGTGGGCCTGGGTGGCGGTGCTCGAGAAGTACCTGGTCAAGGGCGATCTCAGCGACATCGACTCGATCCGGGTGGTGTTCGTGGAGGAGTTCCGGCGCCGGTTCAAGCTCGTCGGCAAGGACCGCAAGGAACTCCCGCCAGGAGGATGACGGGGCGTTGCGGTGTTGGGCCCCAGCAGGTTCTGTGACGTTGTTGCCCTTCGCGCTCGGCGTGTCGGGAAAACAACGTCACAAAACCTCCGTGGCGGGGGTGCGTCAGGTCGCCGGGGCCTTCTTGGCCGGGGCCTTCTTCGCAGCACGCTTCTTGGCCGGGGCCTTCTTGGCGGGGCCTTCTTGGCAGCGGCGCTTCTTGGCCGGGGCTGCCGCAGCCTCCGGAGCAGCCTCCTTCGGGGCAGCCAGGCCGATGATCTCCGCCATCCCCGCGCGCAGGTCGTCGACCAGTTCCGCCGGGTCCGCCACCGCGACGGTGTCGATGTTGACCCCGACCTGGGCGACGCCGTTGTAGGACATGAGTGCGCAGTTCACCGCGGCGCCAGCCTTCGGTGCATACGGGAGCATGCGCAGGATCTGGGCGCCGGCGAAGTACACGGGGATCGGCGGCCCGGGCACGTTGGTGGCCACGAAGTCGGTGCCCTTCATCAACCCACCGGCGACCACCGTCGAGATGGTGCGCGGGAGCATGGTGAGCAACCGGAAGACCTGATCGGTGAGGACCGCGGCGGGCTCCGTGCGGGCCTGCCGCAGAACCGGGTGCAGCTGCTGGATCCGCAGCGCCGGATCGGGTTCGTTCATCGGCACCGGGAACCGGGCGGGCACCCACGAGTTGCCCTGTTTGCCGGCGTCCGCGGGACTGCGCAGGTTCACCGGCATGTTCACCCGGAGGGCGTCCGGAATCGTGCCGTGTCGGTCGTGGTAGCGGCGCAGGCCACCGACCACACCGGCGACGAACGCGTCGTTGAGCGTTCCCCGGCCGATCTTGCCCGCCCTCTTGAGGTCGTCGAGCGGGACGTCGATGAGGTCGAAGTACACCGACAGCGAGCGCTCTCCGAACACCGTCGACAGGGGCTCGGAGGCCGGCGCCAGCATCCGGGACAGCGATGCCGCCATCTCACCGGCCGACGTCGCCAGGCCGATCGGATCGGTGACTGCGTCCTTCACGAAGTCGGTGCCGGAGCCGATCGCACTGCGGACGTCACCGACCGTGGTCTTGGCCTCGAACGACACGCCCTGCCGGATGCGGTCGCTGAAGCTCGCGGTGTCACCCGCGGGGATCTCCGGCATCGGGCCCAGGTCGGCGCCGGTGCGGTCGAGGTCGAACAGCATCGCGGCCATCTGCAGACCACCGATGCCATCGGTCACCGAGTGGTGGATCTTGGTGATGAACGCGGCCTGCCCGCCCTGCAACCCCGTCACCAGCAGCATCTCCCACAAGGGCCTCGCCCGGTCGAAGTCACCCTCGGCCATCTGCTCGGCCATGGTGAACACCGGGCGCATGGTGCCGTCCGGGTTGGGCGCCTTCACCCACCGCAGGTGGTAGTCGAGGTCGAAGTTGCGGATCGACCTCCCAGCGGGGAGGAGCCAGACTCAACGGATTGCCGACCGCGCGCTGCCGCAACTTCGGGATGGCGCGGCTCATCCGGTCGATCCGGCTGCGCACCACATCCTCGTCGGGCTCGGAGTCCAACAGGATCACCAGAGTGATGACGGAGCGCAGGATCGGGATCTTCCTCCACCCCGAACATCACTGCGTCTGCCCAATCCATGCGCGGGTCGGCCACGGTTCCTCCAGAAGACGGTGCCTATGCCGCCATCTTGTCGAAGATCCCCGGGTGTGTGCTCGCTGATCGCCGTGTTGACCCGGCCGAACCGTGGATCTCCCGGGCATAGGATCGGGGTGTGGACTTCTCACCCAGTGCCAAAGCCAAGGACTACATCGACCGTCTCACCGAGTTCATGGACAGCGACGTCTATCCCGCCGAGCCGGTGTACGCCGACCAACTCGCCGCACTCACCGCCGCCGGTCGGGGTCACGAACTGCCCGAGATCGTGCAGGTGCTCAAGGCCCGTGCCCGGGAGCGCGGCTTGTGGAACCTCTTCCTGCCCGACGAGTCCGGACTGTCCGTCACCGACTACGCACCGCTGGCCGAACTCACCGGCCGCAGCCCGCATCTGGCCCCGGAAGCTCTGAACTGCTCGGCGCCCGACACCGGGAACATGGAGGTGCTGCACATGTTCGGCACCCCGGAACAGAAGCACCGATGGCTCGAGCCGCTGCTCGCCGGTGAGATCCGCAGCGGTTTCGCCATGACGGAACCGGATGTCGCGTCGTCGGATGCCACGAACATCGCCACCCGGATCGAGGCCGACGGCGACGACTACGTCATCAACGGCCGCAAGTGGTGGACGACCGGCGCCATGGATCCGCGCTGCCAGATCCTGGTGCTGATGGGCAAGACCGACCCGGAGGCCGAGATCCATCGGCAGCAGAGCATGGTGCTGGTCCCGATGGCCGCCCCCGGGGTGAAGATCGAGCAGAACCTGACCGTCTTCGGCTACACCGAGCAGCAAGGGCACGCCGAGATCTCGTTCACCGACGTGCGGGTGCCCCGCAGCAACCTGCTCGCCGAGGAGGGGATGGGTTTCGCCATCGCACAGGCGAGGCTGGGACCCGGTCGCGTGCACCACTGCATGCGCGCCATCGGAATGGCCGAGCGGGCGCTGGACCTGATGTGCGACCGTGCGCTGGAGCGGGTGGCGTTCCACCGGCCGTTGGCCGGGCAGGGCGTGGTGCGCGAGTGGATCGCCCACTCCCGGCTGGCGATCAACCAGGCCCGGCTGCTGGTCCTGCACACCGCCTGGATGATCGACACCGTCGGCGCCAAGGCCGCCAGGCAGCAGATCGCCGGCATCAAGGCAATCGTCCCGCAGATGGCCCTCGACGTCGTCGACCGCGCGATCCAGACGTACGGCGGTGCGGGCGTCAGCCAGGTCACGCCGTTGGCCGAGATGTGGGCGGGTCTGCGCACCCTGCGGATCGCCGACGGCCCCGACGAGGTGCACCTGCGCGACGTCGCCCGGCTGGAGCTGAAGGCGCACCTCGATGGTTGAGCTCCACGTCCGGGAGCAGGACGGCTTCGACGTCGAGGCCGTGCAGGCCTGGCTGGAACATGAAGTTCCGGGGCTCGGCGACATCCACGTCGTGCGGCAGTTCCCAGGGGGGGCATCGAATCTGACGTTCCTGCTCGAGTGCGCCAACGACTCGGTGGTCCTGCGCACCTCGCCGGCAGGGCGCAAGGCGGCTTCCGCACACGACATGCAGCGGGAAGCGCGGCTGTTGCGGGCCATCCGGCCGCAGTTCGGCACCGTCCCCGAGGTGCTGGCGGTGGCAGGCGACGAATCGCCGATCGGGCGCCCGGCGTTCGTGTGTGAATACGTGCGCGGCGAGATCCTGCGCCGCGACATGCCCGAGGGCGCACCGGTGGAAGCGATGGCGCAGACGTTCATCGAGGCGCTCGTGGACCTGCATTCGGTCGACACCAGTGGCCCCGAGCTCGCCGCGTTCAACAAGGGCGAGGGTTACGTGCACCGGCAGGTGCAGGGCTGGTCACGCCGCTACCGGCAGGCCCTGACCGACGACGTCCCCGACGCCGAGCCGGTCATGGCCTGGCTGGACCAGCGGCAGCCCGCCGACGTCGGCGCATGCGTGATCCACAACGACTGGCGCTTCGACAACCTGGTGCTCGACCCGGCCGACCTGTCCCGGATCCGGGCGGTGCTCGACTGGGAACTGGCCACGGTCGGGGACCCGTTCATGGATCTCGGCTCGGCTCTGGCCTACTGGGTGCAGGCCGACGACGATGCCCCCATGCAAGCGTTCCGGCGCCAGCCGAGCAACGCCCCGGGCATGCCCACCCGCGACGCGTTCGTGGACCGCTACTGCGAACTCGCCGGCCGGGATCGCCCGGATTGGCTGTTCTACGAGGTGTACGGGCTCTTCCGGCTCGCGGGCATCGCCCAACAGATCTGGTACCGCTACAAGATGGGGCAGACGTCGAATCCCGCGTTCGCACCGTTCGGCCCGGCCGTGGTGTTCCTCATCGGCCGGTGTCAGGCCCTGATCGATCACGAGTGATCCGCAACTGCCGCAAGTCATCGACGTTCGGGGCGTCCCAGCCGCGTTTCACGCTGGCGAAACGAACAAGCACGAGCAGCAGGATCGTCGACCACTCGTCCACGGGTCGTGGCACGAGGGTCCACATGGCCACGAAGTAGACCGACGCCAGCAGGGCCGCACTCGCGTACCAGGGTCCCTGCGCCATCACCGCCGGCACCTCGCCGGTCATCAGGTCGACCAGCGTGCCGCCGCCGATCCCCGTGACCATCCCCAGGAAGATCCCCACCGGGGGGCTGACCCCCAGGGCCATCGCCTTGCCGGCGCCGATCACGACGAACATCGCCAGTGCCCAGGCATCCAGCAGCACCAGCAGGCTCGACTCCGCCGACAGCCGTCGAGCCAGCAGACCACCGACGAGGGCACATGCCGCGGCGGTGCCCACATACCAGGGACCGGAGATCGCGACCGGTGTGACGCCGAGGATCACATCCCGCATGATCCCGCCGCCCAGCCCCAGGACCACCCCGGCGACGAGGACCCCGACGATCGGGGCGCCGCGCCGATTGGTGACCGCACCGCCGAACACCGCACCCACGCCCACGGCCATGAGGTCCAGCCACAGCGGAATCGCAGTGGGCATGGCACTCTCCCGGGTCGGCGCGCATGAACCGCCGGCGGCGGATCACCCGCTAGCGTAGGGGGCCGACCACAGTGGAGGCCGGTCATGTCCAACCCAGAACCCGAGCAGCCCCCCGCGGGTGCCGTCTCCGCCCGGCCGTGGCAGATCGCAGTGGCCGTCCTGGCGGTTCTCACCCTCACGCTGCTCGTCATCAACCTGGTCCTGCGGGCGCGCGCCGACGGGGCGGCCGCGGCCGAAGCCGAGGCCGTGGCGGCCACTGAGCAACTCAAGGTCGAGAACGCCGAACTGAACAGCCGCAACGAGGAGTTGTTGACCCAGCTGTCGACCTCCAACGAGCGCCTGGCCGACGTGACCGGGCGGCTGGGGATGGACCAGCAGTTGGTGGCCGCCGCCGACGCGAACGTGCAACGTCAGGTCGCGGCCCAGCGAGCCGCCGAACGGGCCGTGCGGCGTGCTGACGCCGGTGCTCGCCGGGCCCGGGCGCAGGTGCTCGCACTGCAGGCCCAGCTTCGCAACGCCCAGACCTGCTCGGCAGCGGGGATCACCGCACTCGCGCAGATCCATGCCGGGCCCGACATCGAATCGGGGGCATCGCAGGCCGCCGACACCCTGGAATCGGTCCTGCCGGCATGCCGGGCGGGTCTGCGCTAGTGGACCGTGACGGCAACGGCTGGGTGAACTGCCGGTGCGGCGCCCGGCATTGGGGCAAGCACGGGGCCGCCGGCTTGTTCCTGGTCGTCGACGAGTGTGCGCTGCTGCAGTTGCGTCCCGGATGGGCGCATCAAGGTGGGACCTGGGCGATCCCCGGCGGTGCCCGAGACTCCCACGAGAGTGTCGTCGCCGCGGCGATGCGGGAGGCGCAGGAGGAGGCGGCGACGAACCCGGCGCTGCTGGAAGTGATCGGAGTGCACCGCATGCAGCACCCCGATTGGCGCTACGACACGGTGTTGGCGCGAGCAGACAGCCGCCCGGAGGTCCACGAGCACGCGGAGAGCGTGGCCCTGGAGTGGGTGCCACTTGCAGGGTTGCGGGAACGTGACCTGCATCCGGGGTTCGCCGCGGCGCTGCCGGAGTTGTTGTTGCCCACTGTCAGCCTGGTGGTGGACGCAGCCAATGTCGTCGGCAGTACGCCCGACGGCTGGTGGCGCGACCGGGCCGGGGCCGCCGGGCGATTGATCGAGCGGCTGGAGCAGGTTGCGGGCCGGCCGGTGATGCTGGCGGGGGAGCCGGTCTTGCTGGCACACGTGTCGGCAGTAGTCGAAGGCCGGGCCCGCAGTGTCCCCGACCCGCCGTTGGACGCCCTGGTGCGCATCGAGCGGGCGCCGGGGGCCGGCGACGACCTGATCGCCGAGCGCGCCCACCTCCTGCCGGACGCCGTGGTGGTCACCTCCGACCGGGGTCTGCGGGCACGGGTGCCGCGCAGTGTCCCGGTGTCCGTGCTGCGCGAGTGGCTGGCGGCGGCCGAGGACTAGGGTGGCGGACGTGAGCGGCAGTCGTCAGGAGCGGGGGTGGCTCGGTGAACGGCAAGTACCTCGAGCGGTTCGCCTGGCTGTCACTGGCCACCGGGTTCGTCGTCCTTGCGCTGAAGACCCTCGCCTGGCAGTTGACCGGGTCGGTGGGTCTGCTGTCGGACGCCCTCGAGTCGACGGTGAACATCGGCGCGGCGCTGGTTGCCGTCTTCGCCTTACGGGCGGCCAACCGGCCGGCGGACGCCGAGCACCATTTCGGTCACGGGAAGGCCGAGTACCTGAGCGCGATGGTCGAAGGGTTCCTGATCCTGGCGGCGTCGGCGGCCATCATGGCCACGGCCATCAACCGCCTGATCGCGCCGGAACCACTGGAGCAGGTGGGGGTGGGCCTGGCGATCTCGGTGCTGGCTTCTGCCCTGAACGGCATCGTGGCCGTGATCCTGATCCGGGTGGGTCGGCAGCACCGGTCGATGGTGCTGGTGGCTGACGGCAAGCACCTGATGACCGACGTCTGGACCTCCGCGGGGGTGGTCGTCGGCGTCGGGGCCGTCGCACTGACCGGGTGGGAACGACTGGACCCGATCATCGCGCTGATGGTGGGCGTGAACATCCTGTGGACCGGGTGGAAACTCCTGCGCGACTCGGTCTCCGGGCTGTTGGACGAGCGGCTGTCCGACGCCGACATCGATCGGGTGGTCGACGTGCTGGCCCGGCACGAATCCGAGGAGGTGCACTTCCACGCTCTGCAGAGCCGGGCGGCCGGCCGGCAGCGGTTCGTGTCCCTGCACATGCTGGTGCCCGGCAAGTCCAGTGTCCGGGCCGCGCACGATCTGGCACAGCAGATCGAGGACGAGATCGACGCCGAGCTGCCCGAGACCGTGGTCAGCATCCACATCGAACCGATCGAGGACCCGCGGGCGTGGGACGACATCCCGCGCGGCGCGGAGCACCCGATGCGGAACTCACAGACGCGGTTCGGCCAGGGGCCTGTCGCCGGATAGCCACGGGTGCTCCCCGGCCAGCCACAACTCGTGCTGCGTCGGCCACGTATCCAGATACACCCCGGCCCGTCGCTCGAGTTCCGCGGCCTGCGGGGTCACCTCCCGCATCCGGGCCACGACCGCCGGGGGACAGTTCGCGCACAACGCGGCCCAGTCCATCGCCGGATCGGCCAGGGCCGCGCCGTCCCAGTCCAGGATGGCCACGAGGTCACCATCGTCGGTGACCAGCAGGTTGCCGTAGCTCAGGTCGCCGTGCACCAGCGTCGTCTGGCAGGCGGCCGCCTCCCGGGCGGCGGCACGGCACGCTGGGGTGGGGGCCACCCGCGCGAGCACCGCCCACAGCACCGCCCACTGCGGGTCAGCCGGGAGCCAGTCGCGGACCGTTCGCATCGTGGCTGCGGCACGGGCCAGTTCCTCCCCGAGTCGGCGTTGCGCGGCGGGCCGCAGCTGTGTCTCGACCAGTGGCGTGCCCCCGGCCCGCTCCAGGACCAGGTGCGGGTGGGGTCCGGCGCTGTGCACCGCGAGTACGGCCGGTACCGGCAGGCCGGCAGCGCGCGCGCGTTCCTGCCGCTGCGCGTTCAGGTCGATGTGCTGGCGGTCCCAGGGTTGGATGGGGAACCGGCGCACGATCTGGCCATCGAACTCGATCCGATTGCGATTGGTGCGCACACCCGTGATTCTTCCGGCGGCGAACAGGGCGTGACATGGCGGGCGACAAGAAGTAATGATGATTACATGCTTACACAACAACAGATCGAACAATGGCTGACCGGTCGCCTCGGCGACTGGTTCGAGACTTTCACCGTGGTGCAGGATCGCGAGGAGATCACGATCACCGGCACGCTGGCCGGCGAGGGGCTCGACGACGACACCGCGGCGGCGGGACGGATCGCCCGGTTCCGGGAGCAGACGCGCGATGAGCGCATCGGCATCGCCCGCGAACTCGAGCACGCCACCGGCCGGAAGGTGGCATGGGGCGCGAGGTGTGGTGACGTCGAGCAGGTGTTCACCCGACTGAGCGTCCCGGTCATGACCCGGCTCAAACAGGACGACCGCCGGGTGCTGGACACCCTCGTGCACGCCGGTGTCGCGCGCTCCCGTTCCGAGGCCCTGGCCTGGTGCGTACGACTCGTCGGTCAGCACGAGGCCGAGTGGCTCGCCGAACTGAGAGCGGCCATGGAATCGGTGCAGAGCGTGCGGGAGCAGGGCCCCAAACCCTGAGCCACGGCGTGGGGCGTCTGAAGTGTTCTGCGCGTGGCGTCGATCTCGTCGGCGGGCAGGCCGGTGTCCGCTGGCCGGGGTCGGTGGCGGGCTCCTCGGGCCGGACCCGGCGGCGCAACATCGTCACAAGGATCGCCTGCGGCGGGAGAGCGACACTAGCGTGGGGCTTGTGAGGTGGGTTGCGGCGGTCGGTGCGCTGGTGATGCTGGGCGTGAGTCCGGCACACGCGGGCAGTGGGTCCGCCGGCGGGATCTCGGTCACCATCGCCGACGTGGTACTTGCCGGCTACGACTGCACCGTGGCGCCGGTCACGGTGAGTGTGTCGGCGGATCCGCTGCAAGGGTGGACCACCGCGGTCACGGCAGGCCCGACGGGCAAGGACCGCCTGGATGCCGTCGGGTTCGCCGGACGTGGACCCGCACAGGTTAACGGGACCCTGCTGATGTGCCCGGCTGACAGTGTCGGACCATGGACGGCGACGGTGGATAGCCGGGTGGTGCTCACGCAGAGCCAGTTCACGGTCGGGTTCTCGGTGCGCCAGCTGACCACGACGACATCGCTGGCCTCGGTGCGCACCAATGGCACCGTGGTGCGGGCGCGGGGCACGGTTGTGGCGGAGAACGGGATCCCGGGCCGGGCGTCCGTGGCGATCCGGGGCAAACGCAATGGCACCTGGCGACTGCTGGGCCACACCGAAGCGACCGAGGACGGGCGGTTCCGGTTCGTGGCTCCGCGGCGCGTCACGCAGGTGCGCGCGGAATACCTCGGCGACAGCGTCACCGAGCCCAGTCAGGCGCAGATGCGCGCGCAGAAGGTCGGCCCCGCCGCGAAGTGAGCCCGTGACGAACCGGGCTTCAGTACCAGTTCTTGGCCTTGAAGTGCGCCCAGGCGCCGAGCGGGTCGACGTAGCGGTCCTTGATGTACGAAGCGCCCCACTTGATCTGTGTCTGCGGGTTGGTCTTCCAGTCCGCGCCAGCGCTGGCCATCTTGTCGCCGGGCAAGGCCTGCGGGATGCCGGTGGCCCCCGACGAGGGGTTCACCGCCAGGTGGTTCCAGCCGGATTCGCGCGTCCACAGTTGCTCCAGCGCGAACCACTGGTCGTCGCCCCAGCCGTAGGTGTTCAGGATGTAGACCCTGGCGAATGCCTTGTTGGCTTCGATCTGGGTGCCGCTGATCGTCGGGAACGGCGGCGTGGCCGACTCGGTCTCGGCGGCTTGCACGGCGAAGGTCTTGACCGCTGATCGGATGCGCCGGTGGTCTGCGGTCGCGGGCACCTTGACCCGCCACCGGTTGCGATCCGGCGCCACCGTCATCGACACCTTCACGCGGCCGTCGGTGTCGGTCTGCGCGATCTTGTCGGTCACCCAGGTGCTGCCGTCGCTGCTGTACTGGATCTCGACCTGCCGGGGGGTCCCGCCGATGACTCGGACGCGGTTGCGGTGGACGGTCCCATCGGTGGTGGTTCGCACAGTTGCCTTGAAGCCCTTGATCGCGGTCGCCTGCCGCACCGCTGCGGTCTGCGTGACGGGCGCGTCATCAGCGACCACAGGCCCGGCGGCCACCACGAGCAGGGCCGCGGTGACGGCGGCAATTCGCATTTCGCGCTCCACGTGGCTGGACGTTATCGGTGGGTTGGTCGACGGGGCAACCGCACCACTGTGACATACCGCACATCGGCACGCACGCCTCGGAGGTTGAGCGATCATCGCAACTGCGGCGTGGCGCCTTGACAAGCGCCACCCGTGTGGCCCTGCGGCAGAATGCGCATATGGACGTTTCTGAGACCATGCTGCCGGGGGTCGGGATCCGCTACGAGTTCCAGACGCGAAGTCGGCAGCACGTCGGGATCATCGTGTATCGGGACGGCAACTCCGAGTTCGTCGAGTATGCCCGCGACGATCCGGATGCCAGCAGGACACTGCTGGAGTTCGACGAGGACGAAGCCGAGGTGATCGCCGAGATCCTGGGCGCACCGAGGTTCGCGCGCAAACTGGCCGACCTGACCCGCGAGATTCCCGGCCTGCGCTCCGAGCCCATCCGGCTGCCCTCGACCTCGGCCTATGTCGGCAAGACGCTCGGGGAGACCCACTGCCGGACGCTCACCGGTGCCAGCATCGTGGCGATCGTGCGCGGCGAAGAGGTGATCACCTCGCCGCTGCCGGATCAACTGCTGCTCGCGAACGACGTCCTGGTCGCGATCGGGACCGCCTCCGGGGTCCGCAAGGTGCACGCCCTGGTGGAGACCAGTGTCGTGACATGAAGGGGGACGCGACGTTCCTGGTCGAGCTGGGATTCTTGCTGATCCTGCTCGGCGGAGCAGGGGCGCTCGCGTTACGTGTCGGGTTGTCGACCGCGCCGTTGTTCCTGCTCGCCGGCCTGATCATCGCCGACGGTGGCCCCATCGAGATCACCAGTGCCGAGCCGTTCCTGGAAGCGGCTGCGTCGGTTGGCGTGGTGTTGCTGTTGCTGGCGCTGGGACTGGAGTTCTCCACCGAGGAGTTCGCGAGTTCCATGAAGCGGCATGCGCCCAGTGGCGTCGTCGACTTCCTGCTCAACGCCTCTCCCGGATTCCTTCTGGGACTGCTGCTCGGGTGGGATCTCCCGGCATGCTTCGCGCTGGCCGGCGTGACCTGGGTGAGCTCCTCCGGAATCGTGGCCAAGGTGCTCAGCGATCTACATCGCTTGGGCAACCGCGAGACTCCGGCGGTGTTGTCGGTCCTCGTGCTCGAGGACATCGCCATGGCTGCCTACCTGCCACTGCTCGGGGTGCTGCTGGTGGGCGGTGGCGTGCTCGCCGGCTCACTCGGAGCGGCCGTGGCCATCGCCATCGTCGTCGCCATCCTGCTGCTCGCCCAGCGGGCCGAGCGGGTGGCGGAGCGGCTGATCAACCACGAGGACGACGAGCAAGTCATCCTGCGGGTCCTCGGCCTGACGCTGCTGGTGGCCGGGGTCGCCGAGATGCTCGGGATCTCATCGGCGGTCGGGGCCTTCCTGGTGGGCTTGGCGATCCCGTCAGCGGCGGCCCGCCGCGCCCGGCGGGTGCTGGAGCCGCTGCGCGACCTGTTCGCCGCGGTCTTCTTCCTGGCGTTCGCCTCGCAGACCCAGTTGGCCTCGATCCCGGCGGTACTTCCGGAAGCCCTGTTGCTGGCCGGCGTCACGCTGCTGACGAAGGTGATCACCGGGTGGTATGCGGCGGCTCGGCAGGGCGCCGCTGTTCGGGGGCGGATGCGGGCGGGGACGGTTCTGATAGCCCGCGGGGAGTTCAGCATCGTCATCGCGGGACTGGCGGTGACCGCGGGGTTCGTCGAGGTGGGAGCCCTGACCACGACCTACGTGTTGCTGCTGGCGGTGACCGGCCCGGTTCTGGCCAGGTTCGCCGACGGGCTGGCCGCCCCCTTCGTCAATCGGGGTCGCGGCCAGCCCGTCGGGACTACTCGTTGACGGAGTCGAACTGCTCCACGCCGTCGATGACGTGCTCGAGGGTGCTCTCGGTGGCGAGTTCGTCGGTGCCGAGGTCGAATACGGCCGGGGGGGTGGGGGGGTTCATCATGGTCCTCCTGGGGTCTGAAGTCGGTTGGCCTCCACCCCCATCAGTTCACAGTGCGTGAGCCATGCCAAGCCTTACCGGCGGGTAACGGTCCGTTCGGTCGATTACTGGTGAGTATCGTTGCAATCCATGACGGATGTGGCATGCGACGTGCTGGTCGTCGGCGCCGGCCCCATCGGCCTCGAGACGGCTGCGGTTCTGTCTGCCGAGGGGCACGCGGTCCGGGTCATCGACGCCGGCCCGCTCGGTGCCACCATCGCCCGGACGTTCCCGCCGCACACGCGCTTCTTCACCTCGCCCGAGCGGCTCGAGTTGTTCGGCAGCGCCATCGCGCCGCTGAACCAGGAGAAGCTCACCGGCGAGGAGTACCTGGCATATCTGCGGCAGTACGTGTCGACGCACCGACTGCACGTCGACACCTTCACCACGGTGACCGGCAGATCCGGCGAGACGACCGTGACCGCTCGAACCCTGTCCGGTCTGCCGCGCACGTACACGGCGCGCTGGCTGGTGCTGGCCACCGGCGGCACGGACCGGCCGCGTCGCTTGGGTGTGCCCGGCGAGCAGTTGCCGCATGTCCGCAGCCATCTGGACGACCCCCATCGGTACGCAGGGCGCCGCGTGGTGATCGTGGGCGGGCGCAACTCGGCGGTGGAATCGGCACTTCGGTGCTATCGGGTGGGGGCCGACGTCCATCTGGTGCATCGCCGGCCCAGGATCCATGACCGGGTCAAGTTCTGGCTGCGACCGGAGGTGCAGTCGCTACTGGACGAGGGCCGCATCACCGGGCACCTGCCCGATCAGGTGGTGGCGATCACCGCCGAGGGGGTGCGATTGGCCGACGGTGGGGTTGTCGGTGCCGACGACGTCGTGTTGCAGATCGGCTACGAGCAGGACCCCTGGCTGTTCGACCTCTTCGGCATCGAACGCGGCGGTGAACGGCTCGCCCCCGTGGTCGACCCGCAGAGCATGCGGTCGTCTGTGCCGGACATCTTCGTGGTCGGCACCGCCACGGCCGGTACGCAGGACCGCTTCGAGGTGTTCATCGAGAACTCCCACGATCATGCCCTTCGGGTGGCGGCGGCGATCGCCGGCCGGCCGGCCCCGGCGCCACGTCCGGCAAGGCCGCTGCCCGAGGTGTGAGCCGACGCAATCGGACTGGCCATCACTGCAACCTCGTGGAGTCGAGGCTCGGCCACGACGCGGGCGGCCGCTGCCCAGCCCGGCTAGTTCCGGGCCAGGATCTCAAGCGCTTGGCCGCTGACGCGTTGCACGGTCCATTCGTCCATCCCCACCGCACCGACGCTGCGGTAGAACCTGATGGCCGGGGTGTTCCAGTCGAGGACCGACAGTTCCAGGCGGGCGTACCCGTTGGCCACGCAGGTGACGGCCAACTCCCGCAGCAACGCCCGCCCGGCCCCGGCCCCGCGTGCGGCCGGAGTCACATACAGATCCTCCAGGTACACCCCGTGTGTGCCCTCCCAGGTGGAGTAGTTGAGGAACCAGATCGCCATCCCGACCACCTCACCGTCGGCCTCGACGACATGGGCGAACAGGTGTGGTCGCTCCCGGAACAGGGCGTCGTGCAACTGCTCGGCGGTGGTGCGCACGGCATCGGGTTCGCGTTCGTACTCGGCGAGTTCCCCGATGAACCGCAGCAGGGTCGGTACGTCGTCAGCGGTGACGGGACGGACATGCATCTGTCCATTAGGGCACATGGCCACATCTTGCTCGAACCGACGTCCCGCCCCGGGTTCTGCGACCAGCGTTGGTCGGGGGTCGATGACAAACGCCGGTGATTGACAGGCACCCGGGCGTGATCCGCCGCTAGTTTGGGTCCATGCGCGGCGATTCCCCACTCAACAGCCACCCCGACGAACGGGCCACAGCCGGACTCATGGCGAACCGGCGGGGCGACGCCCGCCACCCGCGAAACGTTGCGAAGAGCCCGGCAGCATGAGTGAATCCGATGCCCTGGTCGTCTTCGGGATCACCGGCGACCTGGCCAAGCGCATGACTCTGCAGTCGCTGTACCGGCTCGAGGCGCGCGGATTGTTGCACGTGCCGATCATCGGTGTGGCCGGCGACGACTGGACTCTGGACCACCTGCGGCGGCATGCGCGCAAGTGCGTGGTGGATGCCGGTATCGACATCGACGAGGCGGTGTTCGAGCGGTTCGCTGCCCGATTGAGCTATGTGCTCGGGTGACTTCGCCGATGAGACCACCTACGCCAAGCTCAAGCAGGCGATGGGGGCGTCGGTCTTCCCGACCTTCTATCTCGAGGTGCCGCCGGGCCTGTTCTCGATGGTGGTCAAGGGACTGCACGGCGTTGGCCTGACGCAGGACGCGCGCGTCGTCATCGAGAAACCGTTCGGCCACGACCTGGACTCCGCCCGGCAGCTCAACGCCACCCTTCACGAGTACCTCGACGAGTCCCAGATCTTCCGCATCGACCACTTCCTGGGGAAGATGTCGGTCGAGGACATCCTCTATCTGCGGTTCGCCAACGCCCTGCTCGAGCCGGTGTGGAACCGCAAGTACATCTCCAACGTTCAGATCACCATGGCCGAGGACCTCGACGTCGCCGACCGGGGTTCGTTCTACGACGCGGTCGGTGCCTTGCGGGACGTGGTGCAGAACCACCTCATGCAGGTCCTGAGCATGGTGGCGATGGAACCGCCGGCGGGGCACGCGCTGGAGATCATCAACGACCGCAAGTGGGACGTCTTCCAGTCCATGCCTGACGCCGACCCGCAGCACTGCGTCCGGGGTCAGTACGTCGGGTATCTCGACGTCGACGGGGTCGCACCAGACTCCACGACGGAGACGTACATCGCTCTGCGGCTGTACGTCGACAACTGGCGCTGGCAGGGTGTCCCGTTCTTCCTGCGGGCCGGCAAATGCCTGCCGGAGAAGGTGACCGAGATCCGCGTCGTCTTCCAGCGGGCGCCAACGCTGCAGTTCACGAAGAGCAAGCACAAGAGCGCACCGAACCAGATCGTTCTGCGCATCGATCCGAATGCTGGTTCATCGATGGTTCTGCACGCCCGGGACGCCGACGACAGCGGGGTGCGGGAGATCCGATTGGACATGGACTTCGCCAGCGAGGGCGGAGCGGGACCCACCCCCTACGAAGAACTGCTCGGTGCCGCGCTGCGCGGCGACCAGTCGAATTTCACGCGTCAGGACGCGGTGGAGGAGACGTGGCGGATCGTGCAACCACTGGTGGTCGATCCACCGCCGGTCGAGACGTACGAACCCGGCAGTTGGGGCCCGTCGCAGGCCGCCGCGCTGACCCGCCACTGGGGAGGATGGGATCAGCCCTGGCTGTGATCCTGGGCCAGTGTGAGGGCGCCGATCACGCCCGCGTCGGCGCCCAGCGCCGGCGGCACGATCGCCGGTGCCGGGAGGTATCCGGCCAAGGACCCGGTGAGCAGAGCCGGGAGGTGCCGGTGCAGACCCGCGCGGCTGCCCACCCCGCCCCCGATGATCAGGCGCTTGGGAGCCAGGGTGCACACGATGTTGTGCAGCCCGGCGGCCACGATCCGCGCCTGCTGCTCCCACGCCGGATCGTCGTCGTCGATGAGTTGCGCCGGTCGGCCGGCGCGCGCCTGCATGGCCGGACCGGAAGCCAGGCCCTCCAGGCAGCCGCCGTGGAAGGGGCAGCTCCCAGCCGCCGTGCTGCCGGGAACCAGCATGTGCCCCATCTCGGGATGCCCCGCACCGTGCAGCGGTCGCCCGTCCACGATCGCGCCGCCGCCGATGCCCGTCCCGATCGTGAGGTAGACCAGGTCGCGAACGCCCACGCCTGCCCCGTACCGATGCTCGGCCAGCGCGGCTGCCGTCACATCCGTTGTCATGTGGATGGCAAGGGCCAACCGGCGCTCGAGCAACCCGACGAGGTCGACGCCTGACCATCCGGGCTTCGGGGTGGCGAGGATGTGTCCGTAGGTGGCAGAGTCCGGTTCGGTGTCGCAGGGGCCGAAGGTGCCGAGACCGAGCGCGGTCACCGGTTGACCGGCGAAGAACTCCGCACAGCGGTCCACCAGCAGCCCCGGGTCGTCGCCGGTCGGGAACTGGGTCCGGCGCACGACCCGGCCGTCGTGGCCGAGTGCACACACGGTCTTGGTCCCGCCGGTTTCGATGCCCGCGAACATGGGCCAAACCTAGCGACGAGCAGAGTCTGGCCCGCACGTGGGTTACCCTGCTTGAGAGGCACAGTCGGAGGTTCCCAGTGAAGTGGTGGTTGGCAGTCCTTGTGCTCGCCGGCACTCTGATCGTCCCGCCGGGCTCCCCGGCCACGGCCGTCGATGACATCCCGCGCACCGGCGCCGACCTGTCCTGGCCGAACTGCCCGAAGGGCATGGGGATCCCCTCGCGCCGGACCAAGGGCCTGCCGATGCCGACGAAGAAGGCCGAGTTCGCGATCATCGGGCTCACGAACGGTCCCGGCTTCTACCCCAATCCCTGCATCGCCCGGCAAGTGCGATGGGTCCAGAAGCGCGGCTTGCACATCGGGACCTACGCCATGACCACGTTCCCGAAACGCAGGCAGATCGCCCAGTACGAAGGCTCCGGTCCCTGGCCCGCGACCACGTACCGCAACCGGTTGCGCAACACCGGATACGCCCAGGCCAGGTTCAACCTCGACACGATGCAGCGGGTCGGACTGGACTCCACGTTCATGTGGGTGGATGTCGAGCCCTATCCAGTCGCTCCGTGGACCTCGAAGCCGAAGCACAACAAGGCGGTGATCGACGGAGCGCTTCGCGGATACACCGACGCAGGCCTCGACGTGGGCTTCTACACCTCGCCCGGGCCGTGGCGCGACATCCTCGGTTCGGCACGATACGGGCTGCCCGAATGGCGCACCGCCGGTGGGCATCCGTGGTCGAACACCAACTTCTCCGACGCCCGCAAGATGTGCCGGGTGTCCTCGGTGCAGGGCGGGCCGATCCTGGTGGCCCAGTTCTGGGACACCGTCCGCGACCACGATGTCCTGTGCCCGAAGGCACGTACCGCTGGCACTGTCGACTCCCTGTTCATCGCCCCGGAGGATGTGACATGAGGCTCGTTCTGGCCGTCGCGCTCGGCGCCGCCACTTCTGCCATCGCCGCTCCGGCGCAGGCCGTGCCACCAGTTGCCGGCACCTGCCTGAACTACTCGACCGTGCAATGGCAGCAAGCATCGTTCACCGCGACGCCCATCGACTGCCTGACCTCGCACAACGGTGAGGTGCTGGGCACGGTCACGGTGCCCGCCGACATCGCCGCCACCGGCTACGGGTCGGTCTCCGTGAAGGGCTGGGCCTTCCAGGCATGTCAGACGGTGGCGGTGTCCTACGCCTGGACGGCCAGCAAGCCCACGTACCCCAAGTCCTCCTACGTGATGCCGCGGTCGGCCCGCCTGTACGTGCAGTTGCCCGGTGTCGACGCCTGGAACGCCGGGGAGCGATGGGCGGTGTGTCTGGGGCAGAGCCGCAACGTCCAACTCACCGCCCCGCTGCCGCGCACCGGCTCGGTCCAGGCAAAAGGACTGAAGCCGTACGTGTGCCTGAACCCGCGCGGCTGGCGCGGCATGAAGTGCAGCAAGACCGACGCGGTTCGGCTGACCAACCAGGTCTGGATCCCGGGGTCGTACTCGGCGGCCTACCCCGGAACCAACCGGATGTTGACCAAGACGCAGAAGGCCTGCCAGAAGTTGCGCAAGAAGGGCTGGACCCTGCGCACCTGGTATGTGCCGGGCCAGACTGCGTGGGATCGCGGTAATCGCTACGGCTTCTGCGAGATTGTGAAGTAGTGCTGCCTGTGGCTTGCCATTTGGCAAATCGTCTTTCACAATAGTGATATGACTCGCATCAGCAAGACTCACGTCGGACTCATCATCGCCGGTCTGCTCTACGTCATCTCCCCCTTCGACTTCATTCCGGAGATCATCGCCGGGCCGCTGGGCATCGCCGATGACGCCGCCATCCTCGGGCTCATCGCCGCCACGATCCTGCGAGCGGCTCAGAAGCCGCAGGTGGTCCCCGCCACGGTCCAGCAGTCGTGACCGACGGGCCCACGCCGGCGCCGACCCGCAGCGAGCAACGCCGCCGGGAGGAGTTCGAGCGGTTGTGCAACACCGGGTACACCGTGTGCTGCGGCGGCGGCGGACACCGCTCTTGAGCATTTCTTGACAGAAGGCTGAACCGCACCTGAGGTTCCCGCGCCACCGTTGAGGGGCACAGTCAGGGAGGCGGGGAAATGTTGGAATTCGCATCGGCCAGCGTCAGGATGGTCAACTCGCGACGGGCAATGACCGAATGCCTGGAGGCGGCCCTCGGAGAGGGCGACACCGACTGTGATCTCGTCGTGGTCTACGCCTCCATGGGCCATGACTTCCAGGCCCTCATCGACGAGGCGGCGCAACTTGCACCGAGTGCTCGGATCGTGGGCTCGTCATGCTGCGGGGTGGTCGGCCGCGAAGGCGTCAGCGAATCCATGCATGACGTTGCGATCATGACGGTGCGGGGCGCTGAATTGGCGGTCGCCGCCCTCGACGGCATCCACGCGCACAACAGCTACGACTGCGGCACGCTGCTGGCCGCCTCGCTGCTGCGCGACGAGCCGGACACCAACGTCGTGCTGTACCTGGGCTCGGGCATAGACATCGCCAATGACGAGGTGATCCGCGGCATGGAGGCGGTGCTCGGAGCCGGCGTCACGATTGTGGGCGCGACCTCCTCGGACAACATGAAGGGCCTGGCCAGTTTCCAGATGGCGGACGGCCAGGTCACTGAGCACGGTGCCTGGGCGGTGGGCTTCGCGGATCCGGGCCTGCGGGCCGTAACCCAAGCCACCCACGGATTCGTGGCCGTCGGTGAGCCGATGATCGTCACCCGGGCGGAGGGCAACCGGATCATCGAACTCGACGGGCAGCCCGCGTGGGAGCAATACACCGCACGCCTGGCGCTGGCGCCCTCGGCGACCTGCGGTGACACGATCCCGATCGGTGCCCTGGCTGAGGAACTGCCGACGGACCTCGCCGGAGAGTACGGCAACGAGCACATCCTGCGGGTGGTCACCAGCCATGATCCGGACGGGACCATGCACTATGCGACGACGATTGCCGAAGGCACCCGACTGTGGCTCACGGTCCGCGACGAGGAGCGCATCTTCAACGACATGGACCGCATGATGCAGCAGATGGTCGACCGTATCGGCGCGGATAGCGTGCAGGCGGTGTTCCATGCCGACTGCCTGGCCCGCGGCAGGTTCCTGTTCGACCGGGTGATGAAGGACGAGTTGGTCAGCCGCATGCAGTACCCGCTCTCGCAGGACGGCACCCCGCCGCCGTGGTTGGGGATGTACGGATTCGGGGAGTTCGCGCGCCTCGGCGGCAAGAATGAGTACCACAACTACACCACCGCGATCTACGCTCTGGTGAGGTAGCGTGCCATGGATGCCGCAGTCTGCAGTCCGGCCACCTCGTCGGAAACGACCATGATCGCGGCCCAGGGTGGCCCCGGGGACCCGCTGCAGGAGCAGGTCGCCCGGCTGTCGCGCCAGCAACAGGAGTTGATCGCCACCCGGGATCGGCTGGATCGGGAGATCGCCCGGTTCGCGGAGATGCACGAGTTCTACGCCCAGGCGATCGGGGCTGCCGACGAGGACGATCTGGCGCGCATGAGCGTGGAGGCGGTCTGCCAGATCTTCGAGGTCGAGGTGGTTGCCCTGGTGGCACTGCAATGGCCGGGACGGACTGTCGGAGAGGTCGTGGTCGCGCAGGGTGCGGTGGCGGATCTGCTCGACCCGCAACGCGCCGTATCGCTGAGCGACGTCGTGCAGCAGGAGCGCCGGCGGGCCCTGCTGTGGGGGCGGGAGCAGGCGCAGGCGGTCCTCGGCCCAGGCTTCCGGCAGGTCGCAGCGGCCATGTGCGCCGGCCCGGACGGCACCCAGGCGGGTTTGCTCGTCGCCGGCGTGCGGGAGGAGAGTGGGCGGTTCTTCGCCCCCCTCGAGCGCGAGCACATGGGGTCCTTCTCGCTCCTGGCCCATCAGATCGGCTCCCTGCTGCAGGCTCGCTGGGACCGTGCCCGGATCGAGTCGCAGGTGGCGGAGCTGGCGCTGGAGCAACAGCGACTCCAGCTGGCCCTCGAAGGGAGTTCCGCGGGTCTGTGGGACTGGCGCATCGCCGAGTCCCGGGTGTTCTACTCGCCTCGCTGGAAGCAGATGTTGGGGTACGCCGACCACGAGATCGGCCACGAATTCCGCGAATGGGAGAGCCGGATCCACCCCGACGATCTCGAGGATTCGATGCAGCGGGTTCAGGACGCCCTCGACGGGGAACGCGCCGGCTACGAGAACACCCACCGTCTGCGGCATCGGGACGGGCACTACGTCTGGATCATGTCCCGGGCGAGCATCCTTCGAGATGAGCACGGCAAGCCCCAGCGCATGGTCGGGATCCATGTCGATGTCACGCCCGCGCACGAGGCCCGGGAGAAGGCAGAGGCGGCCAACCGCGCCAAGACCGAGTTCCTGGCAACCATGAGTCACGAGATCCGTACTCCGCTCAACGGCGTGGTGGGGATGCTCCAGCTGCTCAAGGACTCACCGCTGTCCGCGGAGCAGGAGCAGCAGGTCGACCTGGCCAACGAGTCGGCCGCCGCGCTGATGGCGGTCATCAAGGGGGTGCTCGACCTCTCCCGGTTGGAATCCGGGCGCGTCGAGTTCGAGCAATCGCCATTCAACCCCCGCGAGGAGTTCATCGACGCGGCCGGCTTGTTGCGCAGTCAGTTCGAGGCCGGGGGAGTGCACTTCGATGTGGCGGTGGCCGATGCCGTACCCGGGACACTCGCCGGCGATGCGGTCCGGCTGCGTCAGATCGTGACGAACCTGCTGAGCAATGCGTTGAAGTTCACGCCGTCGGGTTCGGTGAGCCTGCTGGTCGGAGGGCGGCCGATCGCAGGCGGCAGGTTCGAGTTGGAGTTCTCGGTCAGCGACACCGGGATCGGCATCCCGACCGAGGTGCTTCCCACATTGTTCGACGCCTTCGTGCAGGCCGACGCCTCCACCTCCCGACGGTTCGGTGGCACCGGGCTGGGTCTGGCCATCTGCCGGCGGATGCTCGACGGGATGTCCGGCACGATCCGGGTGGAAAGCGAACCCGGGCAGGGCACGACCTTCTACGTGACCGTCCCCCTGGCCGCGTCCGTGGAGCAGGGCTCGGCCGCCCCCGCGGACAAGGTGACCGGCGACGCGGTCGAGGTCTGCCGGGTCCTGCTGGTGGAGGACAACGCGGTCAACCAGCTCGTCGCCCGCGCGATGCTCGAGCGGATCGGCTGCGAGGTGGAGGTCGCAGCCGATGGCCCGAGCGCACTGCAGGCTGTGGCCGCCGAGACCTTCGACCTGGTGTTCATGGACGTCCATATGCCCGGCATGGATGGGCTGGAGGCGACCAGGAGGCTGCGACTCATGGAAGCCGAGGCCGGCCGGCACACGGTTGTGGTGGCGCTGACAGCGAATGTTCTCGAGCAGACCCGGCAGGAGTGCACGCAGGCCGGGATGGACGACTTCATCACCAAACCGGTGTCGAAGGACACCTTGACCGCGACAGTGCGCCGATGGGTGTTCGCCTAGGCCTGCGTGCCGGCGGCCCCGCCGGTCACAGCAGCGTGGCCCGCAGGTAGTTGAACAGGGCGGTGCCGGAGTCCTCGCTGTACTGGTGCAACTGCTGCGGGGTGGCGGTCACCTGGTCGCCGTGCAGGCGGTTGAGCAGCGTGCAGCAGATCATCGCGAACTTCGAGAAGCCCCAGTGGTTGAGATAACCGGCCTGCATCGCACCTTCCATTTCGATGTTGCGCACGCCGTTGTCGTAGATCCACTCCAGCCAGGCCATCTTGGTGGCCGGGGTCTCCATGCAGATGGCGCCGTCGAGCCGGAACTGCTCGAGGAAGAACTCGTTGCCCGCGACGGTCTTGCCGGTCACGACAGCCAGCCCGCTGCCCTCGTTCGCGGCGATGATCTGCTCGGTCACGGGCTGCGGATACGTCGAGTCGAACCAGTACTCACCCATGCCGCCGTTGAGCACCCGGTACGGCCGCAGGTCGGCCATGACCCCCTCGGTGCTCACGACGATGGTCCCGCCGTCGAGCCCCACGCCACCGCTGGTGCCCACCCGGGCCCAGAA
Organism: uncultured Actinomycetota bacterium; assembly: GCA_963733395.1. GTDB lineage: Bacteria > Actinomycetota > Actinomycetes > S36-B12 > UBA10799 > JADKAV01. The sequence goes on along the minus strand of CAVTCZ010000009.1, from coordinate 52,518 downwards.
GACCTCGTCCATGGCGGCGAGGTCGCCGGCCTTCAGGAAGAACACCATCCGCATGAGTTCCTGCAGCGCGATGCTGGCGCTGGGCATGCCCATCCCGTGCGAGGCGAACAGCACCCCGGCGCAGTAGCGCGTGACGAATCGCTCCTCCTTCGGCAAGGCGATGATCTCCGCGTTGCCGTTCAGGGCGCTCCACGTTTGTGCGAACTGGTGGATGCGATGACCGGAGCCGGCCTGGATCACCGCCTTCACATCCCGGAACCGGTCCATCACCGGATCGTCGCTGGACAGGCCGAAGTGGTAGTACACGTCGACCTGCTCCCCGGCCAGCACCGGGTCCAGGAACGCGTGGTTGATGTTCTCGGTCTTCACGCCTGCGACCCTACGGGGGCCGGGCGCGGGGAGGCAACGCTCAGGCGATGAACTGCGTGGTGATGACCCGGCCGTCGCGGGAACCGTCCGCTGCCGTGTGGTCGGCCACGACGAACGTGCGCTGCAGCCAGCGGTCCGTGCCGTCGAAGCGCGGCTTGAACGGCGTGCGGCCATGCACCGCCAGGTCGTTGTCCACCACCAGCAGGTCACCGGCCTTCAGCGTCACACCGGTCGCGTGCTCACGTACCAACCGGGCGAGCTCGTCCAGGGCCTCTTGTGCGACTGCGTCGGTGCCGCTCATGAGATCGGCATCCAGCCACAACTTCGGCGACTCGGGGTCACCGTAGAGGACCGGTCGCTGCACCGAGCGGGCCTCCGACCGGCCACCGGCGTAGGACTCGTCGATGCCGGTGGTGAAGCGGGGCTGGAACAGTACGGCCCGCGACCGCGGCGACAGGGTGTCCAGCACAGCCGCGATGCTGCACAACGTCGTTGCCGCCGACGGGTCGCCGCGCAGGCACAGCAGCAGCAGGTAGCGGGGCCGGTGCGGGTGGAACGCCGCCTCGGTGTGGAACTCCAGCATCGACTTGCTGCTGGTCGACACCTGCCGGTCGGCATTGCGCTTCGTCGGTGAGATGTTCTGGACCACGTCACCGCCGTGTTCGGGCAGGTAGCCAACGGGACGGCCCAGTACCCGGCCGACGGTCAGCAGCGCGAATTCCGACACCTTGTCGGGCTTGTCGGCGAGCAGCGGGTCCTCCGGGGTGGGCGGCAGATCGCCCAGTGGCATGTTCTCGATGAGCATCGCGCCGGAGGCCGGAGCGCTGTCCACGAAGTCGACCAGTGCGTCGTACACCGCGTCGGGCAGGGTGCGTCCGGCATGCGCCACGCCCCGCAGGAAGTCCGCCGAGTTGATCTCCACCTCGGGCACGTCGGGCACCTGCCAGCCGGAACCCTCGATGACCGCCACCGGCGGGTGCTCGATCTGCGGGCCGGGTTTGGCGAGTACGTCGAGCACAGTCTCCTCGACCTGCGGGTCCTGCTTGCCCAGCACGGTGCGTGCCCAGAACAGGGCGCCGCTGTCGTCGGCGGCCACGTCCTCCCAGCGCCCGGCGAGCACGGCCATCGTGCCGACCCTGCCGGCCACGGGAATACCGTCGGCGGTGGCCCATACCTCGTCGACGTCGATGCCGAAGGCGCGGCTCAACGGGAACTGCAGCTCCCCGGCCTGCACCTGGTACACCGGATCGGCCACCAGCGGGTCGTGGGAGGGGTGCGGGGGGAGCGTCGAGGTCGAGACCCCGAGCGCCTCGAGGTACTCCGGTGAGCTGGCGACGACCACCACGTCACTGCCCTGCAGCGCGGCCACGAGGTCCGGGGCCGGGACATGCCGCAGGACCACCACGTCGGCCGCATCATCGGCCGCGGTGGTCACGCCGAGGGGTTCGAGAACTTGCGCCAAAACACTCACTTGGTTGCCTCCGGGGTCTCCGTCTGACGGTTGCGCGCGGGCCAGGGTGTGCCCGCACACGCCCATTGTGCCTCATGAGCGACGGCTTCCGAGCCGTTTCCGCAGCGTGTGGACAACGCGCGGGCATACGGGCACCTGTCAGGCACTGTCCTCTCGCCTACTGTGGAGGGGTGCGTTCCCTGCTCGTCTGCCTGACCGCGGCCGCCCTGACCGCCTGCGGTTCGGGCACCTCCAGCGAACCTGCGGCCCAGGCCGCGGACCCGGCACCAAGCCCGGCGTCGGACCGGGTGTCCGAGGCATACCGGGCGCTGACGCCCAAGCAACGGGTGCGACAACTGATCATGCCGTCGATCGACTCGCTGGACCCGGCCGCTGCCCGCTCGGTGGTGCGTGCGACCAAACCCGGCGGTCTGATCATCATGGCGCCGGGCACGGCTGCGCAGTGGCGGCGGGTGGTGAGGGCGGCCCAGGGGCAGGCCCGTCGGATGGGGCTGCCGCCGCTGCTGATCGGCGCCGACCAGGAGAACGGCACCCTGGTGCGCCGCATGCGGATGCCGGTCACGCTGCCGGGCGCGATGGTGCTCGGGGCGGCCGTCGCCGGGGACAAGGACCGTGGGAAGGCCGCTGCCCGCGACGTCGCGGATCTGACGGGCAGGTGGCTGTCGGCCGGGGGGGTCAACATCGACTTCGCGCCGGTGGCCGACGTCAACGTGCGCCCCAGCAATCCGGTCATCGGGATCCGGTCGCCCGGCGCGTTCCCGGGCATCGTGGGCGACGCGGTCGTCGGCCAGGTCGCGGGATTCGACGAGGCCGGTGTGCTGTCGACCGCCAAACACTTCCCGGGACACGGCGACACGGCCACGGACAGTCACCTCGGGCTGGCGAAAGTGACCCACTCGCGAGCGCAGATGGCCGCGATCGACCTGCCGCCGTTCCAGGACGCCGTGGACGCCGACATCCCGGCGATCATGGTGGCCCACGTGACCGTTCCGGCGGTCGACAGCCGTCCGGCCACTGTTTCGAAGAAGATCGTCACCGGCATCCTGCGCGACCAGATGGGTTTCGACGGGCTGGTGGTCAGTGACTCCCTCGGGATGGGAGCCGTCGCGAGCCGGCCCAGACTCTACCGGGACGTGGTCGCGGCGGGTGTGGACGTGTTGCTGATGCCCAACGACCCGAACGCGGCCGTGGCGCAGGTGCACCGAGCGACAGGATCATCCTTGAGCAGGGCCCGCGTGCGTCAGGCGGTCGAACACGTGCTGGCGGCCAAGCAGCGACTGGGCCTGCTCGACGCCGAGCCGTCCTACCCGGCGCCGCCGACCAAGGTCCAGTCGCGCAAGACCGCCCGCGGCACGGCCGCAGCGGGGATCACGGTCCTGGGAGCCTGCCGGGTGCTGGTCGGCCGCGGTGCCACCGTCGTGGGGGGCGGGCCGGTCGCCGAAGGTGTCCGACAGGGGCTGCGGGCAGCAGGCGTCGGCACCGGACCGACGCGGGTGGTCGTCTCCGCGGGGAATCCGGGGGCTACCGACATCTGGGTGGCCACCGGCTCGCCGTACGGTGCATTGTCCGCGCCTGCCAGGCAACGGGTGCTGACCTACGGTGACGTGCAGGCGTCCGGCTGGGCCGCCGGACAGGCGATTGCCGGGGCTCTGGATGACCTCGGCGGGCTGCCGGTGCGGGGGCCCCGACCCTGCTCCCGGGTGCGGTGACCCCGCGTACACCTCAGTGCAGGAGGTCCGAGAGCGCCTTCTCCTGCTCCTCGGCGGCGACGAACAAGAGCTCGTCACCCACCTCGAGCGGGTCGTCCTGACTGGCGGCGATGACACGGTCTTCCCGCAGGATCGCGACCAGCGCGGTCTCCACCGGCCACTCGACGTCGCCGACAGCCTTCCCGATGACGCTGGAGTCGTGCGGCAGGGTCATCTCGACCAGGTTCGTCTTGCTCTGGCGGAAGGTCAGCAGCCGCACCAGGTCGCCCACTGCAACCGCCTCCTCCACAAGGGCGCTGAGCAGTCGCGGCGTCGAGACGGCGACATCCACGCCCCACATCTCGTCGAAGAGCCACTCGTTCTTGGGGTGGTTGACCCGGGCCACGACGCGGGGCACCCCGTACTCGGTCTTGGCGAGCAGCGAGACGACCAGGTTGACCTTGTCGTCCCCGGTGGCTGCGACCACGACCTGGCACTGCTCGAGTCCGACCTGGTCCAGCGAGGCCATCTCGCAGGCGTCGGCTTTGATGATCTCCACGCCCTCGATGCGGGACTTCTCCACGAGTTCGGCATCACGGTCGATGAGCAGCACGTCGTGCCCGATCCCGGCGAGTTCGCGGGCGATCGACTTGCCGACCTTTCCGGCCCCTGCGATTGCCACCATCATTGGGGGTCCACCGCCTTCCCGGCACAATGCTCGGAGACTTCTTCGACGGCCTCCTTGGCCGACAGCAGGACCGGGTCGTCGCCCTCCTGCAGCACACTGTCCGCGGTGGGCACGACCACCCCGCCCTCGCGGTAGATCATCGCCACCCGGGAGGGCAGCCCGAAGGTCAGGTCCTCGGCCCGCCTGCCGTACCACGTGCGGTTGAGGTTCACGCGGTGCATGACCGCGGCCCCGGTGTCGTCGGTCCAGAGTTGTTCGGGCTCGCCGGGAAGCAGGTGTCGCATCATCTGTTCGGTCGACCAGGCCACCGTGGCCACGGTCGGGATCCCCAGGCGGGCGTAGATCGCGGCGCGGCGGGGGTCGTAGATACGTGCCACCACCCGCTCGACGTTGAACTTCTCCCGAGCCACCCGGGCCGCAACAATGTTGGAGTTGTCGCCGCTGCTGACGGCGGCGAACGCCTGCGCCGTCTCGATGCCGGCGGCCAGCAAGGTGTCCCGGTCGAACCCGATCCCCTGGATGGTCGTGCCCTCGAAGGCGGAGCCCAACCGGCTGAATGACGTCGACAACTTGTCGATCACCGACACCGAATGGCCCACCTCGTCCAAGTCCCGGGCAAGCCGGGAGCCGACACGTCCACATCCCATCACGACGAAATGCACAGGTCCACGCTACTCGCGGCGATGCTGGGGCGCGCACCGGTAAGCCCCTCCTTGCTCGCAACGGCCGCCGCCGGGGCCATACGATCGACTCGTGCTCAAACCCAAGGAGCTCCTGCTCGGCCGGGCCCAGCGCAGCGACAGGCTGCACTCGACCTTGCTCCCCAAGCGGATCGCACTGCCGGTCTTCGCCTCCGACGCATTGTCCTCGGTGTCGTACGCCACGCAGGAGATCCTGCTGGTGCTGTCACTGGGTGGCTTGGCGTACTTCGCCTACTCGCCCTGGGTCGCCCTGGGCGTGGTCGCCGTGATGCTGGTGGTGGTGGCTTCCTACCGACAGAACGTGCATGCCTACCCCAGCGGTGGCGGCGACTACGAGGTCGCCACGAAGAACCTGGGCCCGAACGCCGGGTTGACGGTGGCCAGTGCCCTGCTCGTCGACTACGTCCTGACGGTGGCGGTGTCGATGTCTGCGGCCTCGGCGAACATCGCGTCGGCCATCCCGTGGTTCGGCCAGCACCTGGTGGCCCTCACAGTGGGCATGATCGTGGTCGTGACGCTGCTGAACCTGCGCGGCGTCCGGGAGTCCGGGACCCTGTTCGCGATCCCCACCTACGCCTTCATCGTCGGGATCTTCATCATGATCATCACCGCTGCCGTCCGGCTGGCCGCGGGCGACACGATCCTGGCCGAGTCGGCGAACTGGGAGATCAAACCCGAGGCCACGTTCACCGGCGCCGCCCTGGTGTTCCTGCTGGCGCGGGCCTTCTCGTCCGGCTGCACCGCGCTGACCGGCGTCGAGGCCATCTCCAACGGGGTGCCGGCCTTCCGCAAACCCAAGAGCGACAACGCCGCCAAGACGCTGGTGCTGCTGGGCGTGCTCAGCGTCACCATGTTCATGTCCATCACGATCCTGGCCCTGGTGACGAAGGTGAAGGTCACCGAGTACCCCGAGGACCTCATCGGCCTTCCCGCCGGCGAGGACCAGAAGACGGTCATCGCGCAGATCGCGCAAGCGGTGTTCAGCAACTTCCCGCCGATGTTCATCTACGTGTCCACGGTCACGGCGCTGATCCTGGTGCTCGCCGCGAACACGGCGTTCAACGGTTTCCCGGTACTCGGCTCGATCCTCGCCCAGGACAACTACCTGCCGCGGCAGTTGCACAACCGCGGCGACCGGTTGGCGTTCAGCAACGGCATCGTGACGCTGGCCTTCATGGCGATGGTGCTGGTGTACATCGTTCAAGGCCAGCGTGACGTCGCTGATCCAGCTGTACATCGTGGGTGTGTTCATCAGTTTCACGCTGAGTCAGCTGGGGATGATCCGGCACTGGACGCGGCTGCTGCGCACGGAGGAGGACCCGACAGTGCGCCGCTCGTACGTCCAGCGCAGGGTGGTCAACGGCATCGGGTTCGTGATGACCGGTACGGTGCTGATCATCGTGCTGGCGACCAAGTTCACCCGCGGGGCGTGGATCGTGTGTATCGCGATCCCCGTCCTGTTCATGATCATGAAGGCCATCCAGCGCCACTACGAGAAGGTGTCCATCGAGCTCACGCCCGAGGACGACGAACGTTTCCTGTTGCCGGCGCGGGTGCATGCGGTGGTCCTGGTGGCGAAGATCCACAAGCCCACTCTGCGCGCATTGTCCTACGCCCGTGCCACCAGGCCCTCGACGCTGGAGGCGTTGATGGTGGAGGTGTCGCCGGGCGACTCCGAGGCGGTCATCGAGGAGTGGGAGCGTCGGCAGATCCCGGTGACCTTGAAGGTCCTGGAGAGCCCGTACCGCGAGATCACCAAACCGATCGTGGACTACGTGCGCGACTTCCGGCGCGAGAGTCCCCGGGACCTGGTGACCGTCTATGTCCCTGAGTACGTGGTCGGGCATTGGTGGGAGCATCTGCTGCACAACCAGAGCGCGCTGCGTCTGAAGAGCCGGTTGCTGTTCACACCCGGCGTCATGGTTGTCAGCGTGCCGTGGCAGTTGGAGTCCAGCGACCGGGTGGCCGACAAGGTCGAAGCCGAGGCGCCCGGGGCCTTGTACCGCGGGTATCCCCGCACAGACCCCGGAGTAGGCCGTGACGCAGATCGTGGTGCGGGTGGACAAGCCCGCCCACGGTGGGACCGTGTGTCGGTCGGTCCGATGGCAGGGTGGTCTTCTGCCGGGGCAGCCTGCCGGGCGAGACGGTCCGCGCGCGAACGGACGGCGAACCCGACGACCGGTTCTGGCGCGCGCAGACCCTGGGTGTGGCGGCGGATCCGAATCCGCAGCGGGTTGTGAGCCCCTGCCCGTGGTTCGGCCCGGACCTGTGCGGGGGGTGTGCCTGGCTGCATGCCGCCCCTGAACTGCAGGTCTCGATGAAGGCGCAGGTCCTGTCCGAGACGTTGCTGCGCATCGGCGGACTCGAGTGGGACGTCCCGGTGCGCTCCCTGGGCTCAGCCACGGGATGGCGCACCCGGCTGACCCTGCATGTGGATGCTGCAGGCAGGGCCGGGTTCCACGGGATCCGGTCGAACGACGTGGTGCCCGTCGGGGATTGTCTGCAGGCAGATCCGCGACTGGAACTGCCCGGCCTGCTGCAACGCCAGTGGCTGCCGGCGGCGACCGTGCAGGTGAGCGTCAGTGAGGCTGGGCGGGCAGTGGTTGTGCGTTCGGGCCGCCGCCGCGAGACCGAAGGTGTCTCGGAGCATGTGTATCGCGTGCTGGGGCGGGAGTTCGGCTGCGCCGTCGACGGCTTCTGGCAGTCGCACCGGGACGCCGCCGATGCCCTCGCCCGGGAGGTGCGGCAACTCGTCGAGCCCGGCCATGCGGTGCTCGACCTGTACGCCGGGGTGGGTCTGTTCGGCCTCACTCTGGCCGATGCCGGAGCGTCATCGGTTGTGCTGGTGGAGGGTAACCGCCGCGCCGCCGACTACGCCCGGCGCAATGCCGATGACGATGCCCGGGTCCTGAGCAAGGACGTCAAGGTCTGGGCCCGCCGACCCTCGCCAGCGGAGGTCGTCGTCCTCGACCCGCCGCGCGCGGGTGCCGGCCAGGAGGTGGTGGACGCAATCGCGAGGACCGGTGCAGCCACCGTGGTGTACGTGTCGTGCGAGCCGGCCACCCTGGCGCGGGACCTGCGGTACTTCGCCGACCACGGGTACCGGCCCGACCACATCGAGGGGTTCGACCTGTTCCCCGCGACGGCGCACGTCGAGACCGTCGTGCGGTTGCGGCGCTGAGGAACAGGTGACTGACCCGCCTCGATCCATGGTGCGAAGGCGCTCGCGACGGACCGGGAATGGTGGGTGCAAACCGGCGCCTCGGATTTCAGCGGGGAGTCGGTTGCGCGCTGTTGGTTGGAGGTCGTCCCGTTCGCTAGCGGAAACACGCGTGCAAACGCTCACCAACGGGACAACCGCTCACCACAGTGCCCCTGACGAGCCTGGGCAGGCCAACCCACGCCAGCCGAACCCGCCTCCCTCGGAGTCCGGATGCGTGCGGCGAGCGGTCCGGACGCGGTCCACCCCGTCGGCTGCGTTGGCCGACACGGGCCTTGTGCGCCTGGCGTCGTCACCTGCCACGGGCATGACCGGCACCGCGGCTCCCGCGGCCGATGCGTGTCGGACCCAGCAACTAGGCTGGTGCCGACGGATCAGCGATGGGAGATGTGCGTGGCCAGCCTCGACAGTTTCGGTGCCAAGTCGCAGATGCAGGTGGGGGAGGAGACCTTCGAGATCTTCCGTCTCGACGCCCTCGGGGAGCTCGATCTCCCGTACACCCACCGGGTCCTGCTGGAGAATCTGCTGCGCACCGAGGACGGCGCCAACGTCACCGCCGACCAGATCCGGGCGCTGGCGGCCTGGGATGCGACCGCTGCGCCGAGCCAGGAGATCCAGTTCACGCCGGCGCGAGTCATCATGCAGGACTTCACCGGCGTTCCGTGTGTGGTCGATCTGGCCACCATGCGTGAGGCGTTCACCGCCATGGGCGGCGACCCGGACCGGATCAACCCGCTGGCCCCGGCGGAACTGGTCATCGACCACAGCGTCATCGCCGACTACTTCGGCACCCGGCAGGCACTGCAGCTCAACGTGGCGCTGGAGTACGAGCGCAACCGCGAGCGCTACCAGTTCCTGCGCTGGGGACAGAGCGCCTTCGACGAGTTCCGGGTGGTGCCACCCGGCACCGGCATCGTGCACCAGGTCAACATCGAGCATCTGGCCCGCGTGGTGATGGTGCGCAACGGACAGGCCTATCCCGACACCTGCGTGGGCACCGATTCGCACACCACGATGGTCAACGGCCTCGGGGTGCTGGGTTGGGGGGTCGGCGGCATCGAGGCCGAGGCAGCGATGCTGGGGCAGCCGGTGAGCATGCTGATCCCGCGGGTGGTGGGCTTCAAGCTCACCGGGGCGCTGCCCGCCGGCGCCACCGCCACCGACCTGGTCCTCACCATCACCGAGATGCTGCGCAAGCACGGGGTGGTCGGCAAGTTCGTGGAGTTCTACGGCGACGGCGTGGCGGCGGTACCGCTGGCCAACCGCGCCACGATCGGCAACATGAGCCCGGAGTACGGCTCGACGGCAGCGATCTTCCCGATCGATGACGAGACGCTGGCCTATCTGCGCATGACCGGACGCCCGGAGGAGCAGATCGCCGTGGTCGAGGCCTACGCGAAGGCGCAGGGGCTCTGGCACGACCCGTCGAGGGAGCCGGCCTACTCGGAGTACCTGGAACTCGACCTGGCGGATGTCGTCCCGAGCCTGGCCGGGCCGAAACGGCCCCAGGACCGGGTGTCCCTGGACACCGCTGCCGCGGCCTTCCGGGAAGCGCTGCCCACCTACACCGACGCACCCGCGGCCACCGCGACCCTGGAACTCGAGGGCCAGGAGGTCACGATCGGTCACGGGGCAGTCGTGATCGCAGCCATCACCTCCTGCACCAACACCTCCAACCCGTCGGTGATGCTGGGTGCCGCCCTGCTGGCGAAGAAGGCGGTGGAGGCGGGGCTGACCCGCAAACCCTGGGTCAAGACGACCCTGGCACCGGGTTCGCAGGTGGTGACCGACTACTACGAGAAGTCCGGGTTGTTGCCCTACCTGGAGAAACTCGGCTTCGACGTCGTGGGTTACGGCTGCACGACCTGCATCGGCAACTCCGGGCCGCTGCCGACTGCCCTGAGTGAGGCGATCCAGGGCGCCGACCTGGCGGCGGTGTCGGTGCTGTCCGGCAACCGGAACTTCGAGGGCCGGATCAATCCGGACGTGAAGATGAACTACCTGGCGTCGCCGCCGCTGGTGGTGGCGTACGCACTGCTCGGACGCATGGACGTCGACATCGTGAACGAGCCGCTGGGCACCGGCACCGACGGGCAGCCGGTCTATCTGCGCGACATCTGGCCGACCGACGCCGAGGTGCAGCAGGTCATCGCGGAGGCGATCGACGAGGACATGTACGCCCGGCGCTACGCCGACGTCTTCGCCGGCGACCAGACCTGGCAGAACCTGCCCACGCCGGCGGGCGCGCAGTTCGCTTGGGATCCCGACTCGACGTACGTGCGCAAACCCCCGTACTTCGACGGCATGCAGCCGCAACCCGCTGCCGTGACCGACATCGGCGGCGCCCGGGTGCTTGCCAAACTCGGTGACTCCGTCACGACCGACCACATCTCGCCGGCCGGCGCGATCAAGGCCGACTCCCCGGCGGGTCGGTACCTGGCCGAGCACGGGGTTTCGCCGAAGGACTTCAACTCCTACGGCTCCCGGCGCGGCAACCACGAGGTGATGATCCGTGGCACGTTCGCCAACATCCGGCTGCGCAACCAACTGGTCCCCGGGGTGGAGGGCGGCTTCACGGTCGACTTCACCCAGGACGGCGCGCCCCAGACGACGATCTACGACGCGGCCCAGACCTATGCGGCTGCCGGGGTACCGCTGGTGATCCTGGCGGGCAAGGAGTACGGCTCGGGTTCGTCACGCGACTGGGCGGCGAAGGGCACCTCGCTGCTCGGGGTGAAGGTGGTCATCGCCGAGTCCTATGAGCGCATCCACCGGTCCAACCTGATCGGGATGGGCGTCCTGCCGCTGCAGTTCCCGGCTGGCGAGACTGCAGACAGTCTGGGTCTCACGGGAGCCGAGACCTTCGAGGTCACCGGCGTCACCGCACTCAACGATGGCGACATTCCGGCGACGGTCAAGGTGCGGGCCACCTCGGGGACCGGGGTCACGGAATTCGACGCCGTGGTCAGGATCGACACGCCGGGCGAGGCCGACTACTTCCGCAACGGCGGGATCCTGCAGTACGTGCTGCGGTCGCTGCTGGGGTCGTGACGGCGGCCCCTCCCGGCTGGCCGGCGGATCTGCCGCCGGTGGGTGCCGGACTGGATGCCGCTGTCGTCGGTTGGCTGCTGGACCGGCTTCCCCCGGAGTACCGGACGTCGCCCGTGCGCCGGCACCCGTTGATCCTGGCGATCGCCGCCCGCCGTCATGCCGAGGCCACGGTGGCGGGCACCCGGGAGGTCTACCGTGAATTGCGGGCTGCGTTGCGCGACCACCTCGAGGCGGGCGAGATCGACGCCGGGCTGCGGGCGCTGGAGGGTCTGGCGGCGCAGTTCGCCCGGACCCTGCGCGAAGTGGACATGGTGGAGCAGGCGTTGCGCGGTCACGTCTGGAAGCCGAGGTTGTAACAACCGGCCCCACCACGCGCCATCGCGGGGCGCATCCGGGGGATCGCCGTACACTTGAACGGTGTCCGTGCTCGAGGGAATCAGCGACCCGTCCGACCTGAGGTCGCTCGACGATGCCCAACTCGAACAGCTCGCCGTGGACATCCGGGAGTTCCTGGTCGCCAAGGTCTCCCGCACCGGTGGCCACCTGGGCCCGAACCTGGGCGTGGTGGAACTGACGCTGGCCCTGCACCGCGTCTTCGACTCACCGCGGGACGCGCTCCTGTGGGACACCGGTCACCAGGCCTACGTGCACAAGATCGTGACCGGTCGGCGCGACGACTTCGACACTCTGCGGCAACGTGGTGGGCTGTCCGGCTACCCGAGTCGGGCGGAGAGTGAGCACGACTGGATCGAGAACTCCCATGCCAGCACCGTGCTGTCCTACGCCGACGGGTTGGCGAAGGCCTGGCAAGCGCGCGGGCTGCTGCACAGCCGGCACGTGGTGGCGGTCATCGGGGATGGGGCACTGACCGGCGGCATGGCCTGGGAGGCCCTGAACAACATCGCGGCCTCGGATCGCCCGATGGTGATCGTGGTCAACGACAACGAGCGCAGCTACGACCCCACCATCGGCGGTCTGGCCAACCACCTGGCGACTTTGCGCACGACCAAGGGGTACGAACGGTTCCTGGAATGGGGCCGACGGGTCCTGGACCGCACCCCGGTGGTGGGCCGGCCTGCCTTCGAGACCTTGCATGGATTGAAGAAGGGCGTCAAGGACGTCGTCGCGCCGCAGGGCATGTTCGAGGACCTGGGCCTGAAGTACTTGGGGCCGGTACCTGGCCACGATCGGGACGCCGTCGAGCAGACCCTGCGCCGGGCCAAGCGCTATCCCGGACCGGTGCTCGTCCACGTGCTCACGCAGAAGGGCCGCGGCTACCCGCCGGCTGAGCAGGACGAGGCCGATCGGTTCCACGGCGTCGGCGTGATCGACCCGGTCACCGGCCGTCCGACCAAGAAGTCCGATGCCAACTGGACCTCCGTGTTCGCGCAGGAGATCGTTGAGATCGCCGCCGAACGCCCGGACCTCGTGGCGATCACCGCCGCGATGCTCGGCCCGACCGGACTGGCCCCGATGAAGCAGCGGTTCCCGGAGCGGGTCTTCGATGTCGGGATCGCCGAGCAGCACGCCGTGACCTCTGCGGTCGGCATGGCCATGGGTGGCCTGCATCCGGTGGTGGCGGTGTACGCGACGTTCCTCAACCGCGCGTTCGACCAGGTCCTGATGGACGCTGCGCTGCACAAGGCGGGCGTGACCATCGTGCTGGACCGGGCCGGGGTCACTGGTGACGACGGGGCCAGCCACAACGGCATGTGGGACATGTCGATCCTGCAGGTGGTGCCCGGGCTGCGGCTCGCGGCACCCCGGGACGCGACCCGACTGCGGGAGAACCTGCGCGAGGCCGTGACGGTCGCGGATGCCCCGACGGTTGTGCGATTCCCGAAGGGGGCGCTGCCCGCCGACATCCCCGCGGTGCGGGCGCAGGGTGAGGTCGACGTCCTGGCCGAACACGGTGCCGGCGATGTGCTGGTCGTCGCCGTGGGCTCGATGGCCGCTGTCGGAGTGGATGTGGCCGGCCGGTTGGCGGCCCAGGACATCGGCGCCACCGTCATCGACCCGCGCTGGGTCAAACCGGTCCCCGAGGACATCGTGGAGTTGGCGCGCGGCCATCGGCTGGTGGTCACCATCGAGGACAACGGCGTCGTGGGCGGCGTCGGGGCGGCGGTGGCGGGCAGCCTGCGGGCGCAGGGGTGCGACACGCCGGTGCGCACCATCGGCATCCCGCAGCGTTTCCTCGACCACGGGACGCGCACCCAGGTGCTGACCGAGGTCGGCCTCACCGCACAGCAGATCGGCCATCAGGTCATCGGGTGGATCAGTGCCGCCGGTGAAGACGTCGATGTGCAGGCCCGCCTCAACGAGACCGCCGAGTGACACGCGCGGCAGCTACTTCACAATCAGTAACTGAGTGACTACGCTGAGTGCATGACCGGTTTGCGGTCCCTCCTACCCCGGCACCGGGTGGGCTGGCTGCTGGCGCTGTTGGCCGCAGGCGTCCTCGCGGGGGCGTCTGCGGGTTCCCCGCTGCTGCCGCTGCTCGCGCTTCCCTGCGGAGTCGTGCTGGCGGCCGCCACCAGGAGCCGCCTGCGCTGCTGGCCGATCATCGGCGTGGCCGGGCTGACCGTCGCCGCGGCCGCCTACGCCATCACCGGGATGCCCGTGGCCGAGGGCCTGGCAGTGGCCGCGATCCAGACGGTGGCCGCACTTGCCGGCGCCGCGGTCCTGCGCGCGGTCCGGGTGTCGCGCATCGTCACGCTGCTGGATCTGTTCGGGTTCGGCTGCGTCGCACTGATGGTGGGGATGGCAGCGGCGGCCGCAGTGGCGACAACCCAATCCGGACAAGCCGCGGTCTGGCCGTTCTGGTGGCTCGTCACCTCGCTGGGGGTCGCGCTGCCGGCTCCGGGACTGCTGGCCGGCACCCCGTGGCGGTTGCCGCAACGGCGGGCACGCTACATCGAGGCAGCTCTGCTGCTCCTGGCCGCCGTCGCCCTGACCCTGCTCGCCGATCAGACCGCTGATGCCATCCTGCCCGGACGGCCGGGATACCTGCTCCTGCCGCTGTTGCTGTGGATCGGGCTGCGGTTCGGGCTGCGTCTGGTCAGTGCGATCTCCACGCTGGTCGCCAGCGTCCTGCTGGCCGGTGAGTTGGATGCTGGGTGGGAGGCGGCCAGCCGCGCGGAATGGCCGACCCACGTGGTCACGGTGGCGGCGACCGTCACCGGGCTGCTGCTCATCTACGCGGTGGCGTTGCAGGAGGAGAAGCGCCGCCTCGGCGAGCTGCAGTTGCGGGCGAACCAGGACTTCGTCCGCTCGCTGCTGACCAACAGCCCCGCGCTGGTCACGGTCGTCCACTACACCCCGGAGGGGGAGCAGTGCGATGGCCACCGTGAGCCCCACCTTCGGGCAGTTGCTGGCACTGGGTGAGGAGGAACTTCTGGGCCGGTCCTGGATCGACGTCCTGGGTCCGGCCGCGGGCGGACAGGCCCAACGCGAGGACCTGCAGGTGCTCGCGTCGGGGCAGTCGCAGGTCTTCGTCACCCGGCTCGGGCCGCGCGGTCATCGGCGGACCCTGATGACCACCAAGTTCCCGCTGCGCTCCGCCGAGGGCGGGGTGCGTGCGGTCGGGATGGTCGCCCTCGACGTCACGGAGCACAGGCGCCTCGACCGGATCATGCGCCTCACGTTCGACCTGTCACCGGTGCCGATGGCCCGGCTGGCGGTGGCAGGGCCGGAGCTCGGTCCGATCCTGGACGCCAACGAGGCGCTCGGGGAGTTGTTGGGCCAGCAACCGGCGACTTTGCGGGGTCGAGATCTGCGGCGGTTCCTGCATCCGGACGAGCGGGACGTCGCCTGGGCGCCGGACGCGGCCAACGCCGAGGGTCGGGGGGCTGCCCGCGAGATGCGGATCGTCGATGCCGACGGGCACACGCACTGGGTGGCGGTGACCGTGTCGGTGGTGCATGGGGCCGGCGAGCGGGACGAGGACGCCTTCGCCCTGGCCGTGATGGAGGACGTCACGAGCAGACACGCCGCCGAGCAGACGCTGACCTACCAGGCGCGCCACGACGCGCTCACCGGTCTGCCCAACCGCTATGCCCTGACCGAGCGGCTGGACGCCTCCCTGCAGAGGCTGTGGGGGTCGCCGGCCCACGTCGCCGTGCTGTTCTGCGACCTCGACGGCTTCAAGACCCTGAACGACACGCTCAGTCATCGTGCCGGCGACGAGGTCCTGATCGGGGTCGCTGAGCGGCTGCGGGGGGCGGTGCGGCCGCAGGACTCCGTGGCCCGGCTCGGCGGCGACGAGTTCGTGGTGATCGCCGACGATGTGGCCTCGGTGAAGGAAGCCATGGAGATCGGCGAGCGCCTGTGCGCCAGCGTGCACGCGCCATTCCGGGTCAACGAGCGTGAGGTGGGTTTGAGCCTGTCCGTGGGGGTGGCACTGAGCAGTGACCCCCGCACCACCAGCCAGGACTTGCTGCGGCAGGCCGATCTGGCCATGTACCGGGCCAAGGACGGCGGGCGCAACCGGGTGGAGGCGTACGTGGAGACCCTCGAGGCGGCGGCCGTCGCGCGGATGCAGGTGCAGGAGTTCCTGCGGGTGGCCCTGACCGAGGGGTCCGTGCACATGGAGTACCAACCCATCGTGGCCCTCGACGGCTCCGGGGTGACGGCCGTGGAGGCATTGGTGCGGATTCCGGCTCCGGCACCGGTGAGCACGCAGGACTTCATCGATGCGGCCGAGGAGAACGGGCTCATGGGGCAGTTGTCGGACCATGTGGTGCGGTTGGTGCTCAGCGACGTCGCCGAGTGGGAGCGCCTGGGGGTGCATCTGCGCGTGCACCTGAACACCTCGGCGACGCAGTTGTCGGATCCGGCCTTCCCGGAACGCGTCTTCGAGCAATTGATGGCCGCAGGGGTGGGACCGGGGCAAGTCTGCTTCGAGGTCGGTCCGCGGAACTCCGCGGAGGCGGCCACGGCCCTGCGGCGGGTGCACGAGCTGGGATTCCGGGTGGGTATCGACGGGTTCGGGGCGGGTGGTCTGAGCTCCTTGAAGGAACTACCAGCCGACTACGTGAAGATCGATCGCTCGTTCATCGAGCACCTCGCCACCTCGCACGAGGACCAGGTCATCGTGCAGGGGGTCATCCGTGTGGCTCACGAACTCGGCCGCCGGGTGATCGCCACCGGGGTCGAGGACACGGCGCAGATGCGGGTGCTGCGGGACCTCTACTGCGACGAGGCGCAGGGCTACCTGCACAGCGCCTCGGTGCGGGCGAGCCGGGTCCCGGAGTTGCTCGCCGAGGTCCGCTGACCGCCGGGGACCTGTGGCACGGCCCGGGGTCCGCCGAGTGTTGCACGGTTGTGGTGCAAGCGAATCGAGTGTTGCGCGGTTGTCGGTTCTGGGAGTTCGAAACCAGCAACCGCGCAACAGTCGCGGCGGGCGACCAGCAACCGCGCAACACTCGCGCGCCAATTAGTGGGGGACGAAGGGCGCCGCTGGGGTGCGACGTCGCAGGGACACCGGTGTCCCTGCGACCTCGTCACAAGTGGTGGTTACGGCAGGCTGGCCACGCCAGCGGGCAAGAAGTGCTTGCCGTTGACCTTCTCGCTGACCCCGGCCCGGTCCAGGTACGGCGTGATGCCACCGAGGTGGAACGGCCACCCGGCCCCCAGGATCATGCAGAGGTCGATGTCCGGGGCCTCCGCCACGACGCCCTCATCGAGCATCAACTGGACCTCCTCGGCCAGCGCGGTGAGCGCGCGATCGCGTACCTGCTCCTCGGTCAGCGGGGCGTCGCCCTGGCTGAACAGCGCAGCCACCTCGGGGTCCACCTCCGGCGTCCCGGAGTCGTAGGTCCAGATCGCGGTCTTGCCGGCCTCGACGATCTTCTTGAGGTTGTCCGAGACGTAGAACCGGTCCGGGAAGGCCCCGTGCATCGTCTCCGAGACGTGGAAGGCGACCGCAGGCCCCACCAACTGCATGAGGACGAACGGCGACATCGGCAGGCCCAGTGGGTCGAGTGCCCGGTCGGCCACCTCGAACGGGGTGCCCTCGTCCACGGACTTGGTCACCTCGCCCAGGAACCTGGTCAGCAGGCGGTTGACCACGAACGCCGGGGCGTCCTTGACCAGCACGCAGGACTTCTTCAGGGTCTTGCCGACGACGAAGGCCGTGGCCAGCGTCGGATCGTCGGTCTGCTCGGCCCGCACGATCTCCAGCAGCGGCATGACGGCCACCGGGTTGAAGAAGTGGAAGCCCACCACCCGCTCCGGGTGCTTGAGCCCGCTGGCCATCTCCGTCACCGACAGCGACGAGGTGTTGGTGGCCAGGATGCAGTCCTCGCGGACGACCTGCTCGACCTCGGCGAACACCTGCTGCTTGACCATCAGGTCCTCGAACACGGCCTCGATCACGAAGTCGGCGTCGGCGAACGCCTCTTTGCTCACCGAACCGGTGATCAGGCCCTTGAGCCGGTTGGCCTTGTCGCCGTTGACGCGGCCCTTGGCAGCCATTTTGTCGATCTCGGAGTGGGCGTAGGCCAGACCCTTGTCCACCCGGGACTGGTCCAGGTCGGTCATCACGACCGGCACCTGCAGCCGCTGCGCGAACAGCAGCGCCATCTGGCTGGCCATCAGACCGGCGCCGACGACGCCCACCTTGGTGACCGGCCGCGCCAACTTCTTGTCCGGGGCGCCGACCGGGCGCTTGGCCCGCTTCTGCACGAGGTCGAACGAGTACAGTCCGGCGCGAAGGTCGTCGCCCATGATGAGGTCGGCCAGCGCCTCGTCCTCAGCCGCGAAGCCCTCGGTGACGCTGGCGGTCTTCGCCAGAGCGATGAGATCCAGGGCGCGGTAGGGGGCGGGAGTGGAGCCCTTCAGCTTGCCGTCGAGGCTCGCGCGAACCTTCGCCACCGTCTCGTCCCAGGCCGGGCCGCGATCCACCTCCGGGCGCTCCACGGTGACCTCGCCGGTGAGCACCTTCGCGGCCCACAGCAGCGACTCCTCCAGGAAGTCGGCGGGTTCGAACATCGCGTCGGCGATGCCCAGATCCTTCACCTGGGCGGGCTTGAGCTGCCGGTTCTGGGACATCGGGTACTCGATGATCACCGTGGCGGCCTTCTGCGGGCCGATCAGGTTCGGCAGCAGGTAGGCCCCGCCCCAGCCGGGGATGAGACCCAGGAACACCTCGGGCAGCGAGAACGCCGCCGCGCCCGACGAGATGGTGCGGTACTGGCAGTGCAAGGCCACCTCGACCCCGCCGCCCATGGCAGCGCCGTTGACGAACGCGAAGCGTGGGAACCGGAGAGTTGCCGAGCATTCCCAGTACCTCGTGGCCGAGCTTGCCCATCGCGATCGCCTGGCCCCGGTCGGTGAGGCGCGGAACGCCGCTCAGGTCGGCGCCGACTGCGAAGATGAACGGCTTGCCGATCACGCAGATGGCGGCCAGCCCGGGGACGGCCTGAGCCTGCTGGATCGCGGCCTTGAGCTCCAGTAGTCCACCCGGGCCGAAGGTGTTCGGCTTGGTGTGGTCGAAGCCGTTGTCGAGCGTGATGACGGCTGCCGTACCCGCACCGAGCGGGAGATCGACGGTCCGCATCTTGGCGTGGGTCACGACCTCGTCAGCGAACTGGATCGACTCGTCGAGGGCCGCGTCAGCGTCCGACGTAGGGATCGGTTTGGCGATGCTCTCGGTCATGGCTTCAGGCCTCCTGCTTGTAGTTCGGGTTCTCCCAGATGACCGTGCCGCCCATTCCGAGGCCGATGCACATGGTCGTGATGCCGTACTGGACTTCCGGATGGTCGGCGAAGTCGCGGGCGAGGTAGGTCATCAGCCGGATGCCGCTGGAGGCCAGCGGGTGGCCGACCGCAATCGCACCACCCATCGGGTTCACGCGCGGGTCGTCATCGGCGATCCCGTAGAAGTCGAGCAGGCTCAGGACCTGCACGGCGAAGGCCTCGTTGATCTCGAACATCCCGATGTCGTCGATGCTCAGGCCCGCCTTCGACAGCGCCTTCTGCGTGCTGGGCACGGGCCCGTAGCCCATGACCTCCGGCTCCACGCCCGCGAAGGCGTAGGAGACCAGCCGCAGCTTCTTGGTCAGGCCGAGTTCGTCGGCGACCTCCTCGGCGGCGAGGATCGCGGCGGTGGCACCGTCGTTGAGGCCGGCCGCGTTGCCCGCGGTGACCCGGCCGTGCGGACGGAACGGTGTCTTCAGTCCGGCCAGCGACTCCATCGAAGTGCCCGGTCGGGGCGGCTCGTCGGCGGTCGCCAGGCCGTAGCCCTTCTCCGCCGAACGCAGGGCCACCGGCACCAGGTCCGGCTGGATCTTGCCGTCGGCGTAGGCCTTGGCGGTCTTCTCCTGGGAGGCCACGGCGTAAGCGTCGACGCGTTCCTTGGTCAGATGCGGGAACCGGTCGTGCAGGTTCTCGGCGGTCTTGCCCATCAGCAGTGCTTCGGGGTCGACGATCTTCTCGGCGAGGAAGCGGGGGTTCGGGTCGACGCCCTCACCCATGGGGTGCCTGCCCATGTGCTCGACACCGGCGGCCAGGGCCACGTCGTAGGCACCCACGCCGATGCCGGACGCCACGGTCGTGGCGGCGGTCAGGGCCCCGGCGCACATCCGGTCGACCGAGAAGCCGGGCACCGACTTCGGCAGGCCGGCCAGCATCGCGGCACTGCGCCCCAGCGTCAGGCCCTGGTCACCGATCTGGGTGGTCGCGGCCACGGCCACCTCATCGATGCGCTCCGGCGGCAGGTTCGGGTTGCGGCGCAGGAGTTCACGCATCACCCGCACGACGAGATCGTCGGCCCGGGTCTCGGCGTACATGCCCTTCGGACCTGCCTTGCCGAACGGGGTGCGCGCCCCGTCGACCATGACAACGTTGCGACCTGCCTGTGGCATGCGGACCTCCAGGGAATAGGAACGACCAGTGTGCTGCCTATGTTACTCACCAGTAGCAAACGGCCTGCGGGGGGTCCCGGCGTGTCTGCCGGGCGGTGGCGGGCCACCTCGGGGACCGGGATGCACAGCCGTTGGCGGGAAGCACAGCCGTTAGCGGGAAGTCCGTGCATGGGACTAACGGCTGTCCTCGGGACTAACGGCTGTCCTCGGGACTAACCCCGGCGCTGCGACCTACTCCGGGTCGGTCTGCGGCTCCACAGCCGTTAGCGGGAAGCACAGCCGTTAGCGGGAAGTCCGTGCATGGGACTAACGGCTGTCCTCGGGACTAACGGCTGTCCTCGGGACTAACCCCGGCGCTGCGACCTACTCCGGGTCGGTCTGCGGCTCGAACAGATCGTGGGTGTGCTCGACCTGCCACTGCCGGGCACCGAGTTCGGCCATCCGTGCCGCCGGGTCAGCCGGTGGCGCCCACGCCAGGTCCGCCACGATGTCAGGAGCCAGCAGGGTCTGGGTCCAGACCTGGAGCTCCTCGGCACGTTCGGCCAGACCAGCCCGCAGAGCCGTCCAGCGGGCTGCCGCTTCGGGATCCCGCTGCTCCCAGGCACGCAGGGACCGCACCGGCGGACCGTCGAGGCGTTCGGCCGGCGCCACCGGGTTGGCGGCGCCCTCGGCGATGGCTGACAGCCACTGCTGGGAATGCCGCAGGAGTGGCCGCGGCAGGTTCGGCACCGCGGCCAGGTCGGCGGTGGTCTTGGGCATCTCCCGGGCGATTTCGACCAGCACCTGATCGCGCACCACCCGGTGCCAGGCGATGTCGCGGGAGCGGGCCAGTTCGTCGCGCAGCGCCCACAACTGCTTCAACGCGCCGCGCTGGGCATTCGTCCGCAATCGGCCTGCGGTGTTCGTGCGGCGCCACCGCTGCGCCGGGTCGGCGGCATCGCGGTCGCGCAACTGGTGGGCGAACTCCTGCTGCGCCCAGTCGGATTTGCCGGCGAGCTCCAGCTCCTCTGCCAGAGCGTCCTGCAGATCGGGAAGGACGGTCACATCCAGGGCGGCGTACTCCAGCCAGCTCTGCCGCAACGGTCGGTGCGACCAGTCCGCCTGCCCGTGGGATTTGCGCATCTCGTACCCGAGCTGCGATTCGACCAGGGATGCCAGGCCGACCTTCTCGAGTCCGAGCAACTGCGCGGCGACCTCGGTGTCGAAGAGCCGGGTGGGGAACAGATCGATCTCAGCCAGGCATGAGAGGTCGTTGTGGGCGGCCTGCATGACCCACTCCTCGGAGGCGAGCAGTTGCGCCAGGGCCGAGAAGTCGTCGATATTGATGGGGTCCAGCAGCAGCACCGGAGCACCGCGGCGGTAGATCTGTACGAGGTACGCCCGTTGCGAGTAGCGGTAGCTCCCGGCTCGCTCGGCGTCCACACCCAATGGCCCCTGAGCTTGCGCGAGCTCGGCGACGGCACGCTCAAGACCGTCCGGGGAGTCCACCACGTCCGGCACGGGCGTCGTCAGACGCAGCACCTCGCTCACCCGAATCAACCTACGCGGGCTCGGCCCCCGAACCAGGGATTGGGCGGTTGTGGGGTGTCAGCGGATGTAGCCGCTGCGGATGGCCGTCGCCACCATCTGGGCGCGATCGCCCGATCCCAGCTTCCGGGCGATCCGGGCCAAGTGCGACTTCACCGTCAGCGCGGAAAGGCCGAGCTTCTCGCCGACGATGCGGTTGGTCTGGCCGTCGGCCACCATCCGCAGGACCTCGAGTTCGCGGTCGCTGAGCCGCACGGAGCCCGTCGGTCGAACCGTGGCGCGCGGTGCCGGGGTGGCGCCGTTGCGCACGATGATGCCCCGGACTCCTGCCAGCAGCGCCCCATGCACGGCGCGGGCATCCGCCTTGCCGCTGAGGATGACGATCTTCTGCCAACCGCGGGTGCGCAGCATGCGGACCAGGGGTAGCACCGGGCCGTCTGACAGGGGGGTGACGATCACGCAGGCGTCGGGTGGGCTGTGCCGGTCGGCGTAGGCGCGCAGTTCGGCGCCTGTGCCGAGTCGCTCGGTGTGCGAACCCAGTCCCAGCATCGTCGTGTCGAGCTCTTCTGCGCGGGCGGCGTCCCCGCCGACCAGCAACGCGGACAGCCTGGTGTGCACCGTGTCCTCTCGGACCCCGGTGGGCAACACCACCACTGCATCCACATCAGCCTCCAGCGCACGCCGTATTCAGGTCATCGACCCCCACGGACGATTACTTGAGCCGGCTCGCCCGCCTCAGGAGATCTCACCTATCTGGGTGACACCGGGGTAGTAGGGAGGCAGCCCGGCGCACAACTCCATGAGCGCGATCCACGCGGCGAAGTGGTCGGTGATCGCGGTGAGCCCGGGCGGGGACCACGAGGCACGTACCTGGATGCTGGTCTCGTGTCCGCGGGTCGATAGCGCCTCGAACGAGGTGGAGCGAACCGCCGTGACCGTGCCACCCAGGGCAGCGAAGCTGACCTCGGCGCCCGCCAGGCACTCGAGCAGCCAGCTCCACCCGACGTCGGTGAGCAACTGGTCCTGGGCCATCTCGGGGTCGATGTCCGCCTCGACGTAGACGACTATCCGGGTGTCGGACTCCCAGGTCCCCGGCCGGGATGGATCGTGCAGCAGGACGAAGCGTCCGGATCCGATCTCCGGATCGGTTCCGATCTCCGCGGTCAGCGCGTGCGCGAAGGGGGCCAGTCGGGAGGGCGCCGGCGCCTCGCTCAGAGCGATGTCCGGGCGCACGTCGAACGCCGACATGCTCGCGATGGCCGTGCTGAACGCGGTTCCGGTCACGCGATCAACTCTAGGTCGCCGGGTCCGCCGGGCGGCGGTCCGATCGATAGCGTGTCCTCTCGTGGCGACCCTTCTGGCTCTCGTGAGCAGCCTCGCGTGGGGTTCGGCGGACTTCCTCGGCGGACAGGTGTCCAAGCGCTACGCACCGTTCTTCGTCGTCGGGGTGTCGCAGGCGTTCGGGCTGGTGCTGATGCTCGGCGTGGCCAGCGCGTCCGGCGCCTGGGCCAGCCCGACCGACTACCTGCCGTGGGCGCTGGTGGCCAGCGTCTCGGGATTCACCGGCCTCGGGCTGTTCTACGCGGCGATGGCCAGCGGTGCGGTCGGGGTGGTGTCGCCGATCACCGCCCTCGGTGGGCTGGGTCCGATCGTGCTCGGACTGCTGACCGGTGATGAGCCCACGGCGGTGCAGTACGCGGGTCTGCTGGCGGCCCTCGTCGGCGTGGTGCTGGCCAGCGGTCCGGAACTGTCGGGGAACACGGGCGCACGACCGATCGTGCTGGCGGTGCTCGCCACTGTGCTGTTCGGTGTGTGCCTGGCGGCCATCGCCGTCGGTTCCGAGACCTCGGTGGTCATGACCATGACGGCGATGCGCGTCTGCCACGGTGGGGGCTCTGGCGATCGCCGGGCTGGTGGCTCTGGCCGGGGGTGGCTCGGCGCGGTTCGAGGGCGGCATCGACGTGGGGGTGATGGCCGCCATCGGTGTGTTGGACGTCGGCGCGAATCTCTTCTACGGCCTGGCCACCACCACGGGCCTGCTGTCGCTGGTCTCGGTGCTCGGATCGTTGTACCCGGTCGTCACGGTGCTGCTCGCTTGGCGGTTCCTGGGGGAGCGGCTCAAACCCATCCAGTACGCCGGTGTGGCGCTCGCGCTGGGAGGCGTCGCGGCGATCGTGGCGTGAGCATGCCACGATCGGAGAGTGACCCTCTCCTCTGAGCATCCGTGGTTCGCGGCGGACACCGCCAACAGCAGATTGGTGCGTGCCATGACCGCTCGGGAGGTGGATCGGCCACCGGTGTGGTTCATGCGGCAGGCCGGGCGCTCCTTGCCCGAGTACCGCGAGTTGCGCGCGGGCATCCCGATGCTCGACGCCTGCCTGGACCCGGCGCTGGCCGCTGAGATCACACTGCAGCCTGTGCGCCGGCACGGCGTCGACGCGGCCATCTTCTTCAGCGACATCGTCGTTCCGGTGAAATGCGCCGGTGTGGACGTGGTGATCACCCCCGGCGTCGGTCCGGTGGTGGCAGAACCGTTCGCAGTCACCGGCGACCTCGATCGCCTTCCTGCCCCGCAACCGGACATGTTCGACGCCGTGGCCGAGGGGGTCCGCGCCACGGTGGGTCAACTGGGGTCGACGCCGCTGATCGGATTCGCCGGGGCGCCGTTCACGGTGGCCTCGTATCTCATCGAGGGCGGACCCTCCCGCGACCTGCCCAAGACGAAGGCGATGATGATCCGCGATCCGCAGCTCTTCGCAGGGCTGCTGGACCGCTTGGCGGCATTGGCCGCTGCGTTCTTGCGCACCCAGATCACCGCCGGCGCCAGTGCGATCCAGTTGTTCGACTCCTGGGTCGGGGCGCTGCCGCGACGCCTGTACACCGAGCACGTGCTTCCCCACACCCGGCGCGTCTTCGAGGAGATCGCGGAGTTCGGGGTGCCGCGGGTGCACTTCGCCGTGGGGGCCAACCACCTGGCCACGGACATGGCCGCTGCCGGCTGCGATGTCCTGGGCGTGGACTTCCGCATGGATCTGGCCGATGTCGATCCGCAGATCCGGGCCCAGCTGCCGCTGCAGGGGAATCTGGATCCGGCGGTGCTGCTCACCGATGAAGCGACCATCACCACCGAGGTGCGCCGGGTGCTGGCGTCCGGACGCGGCCTGCGCGGCCACGTCTTCAATCTGGGTCACGGCGTGCTGCCGGACACCCCCGCCGAGTTGGTGACAGCTGCCGTGCGCGCGGTGCAGGAGTTCGGCGAGCCGTTCGGAGGGAGTGCATGATGGACTCGTCCTTGCCCCACGTCGTGGTCGTCGGCGGCGGCATCAGCGGACTGGCCGCAGCCTGGTACCTGAGTCAGGGGGCCAACGGGCCGCGTGCAACGGTGACCGTGCTGGAGGCCGGCGAACGGTTCGGGGGCAAGCTCGCCACCACCGAGCTCGGTGGCGTTGCGGTGGATGCCGGGGCCGAGTCGATGCTGGCCACCCGGCCCGAGGCTGTGACGTTGTGCAAGGAACTCGGGCTGCAGACCGTGCCCGCCGCCACCACCCAGGCGGGCATCTACAGCCGGGGCAAGGTGCGTCCGATCCCGCGGGGACTGCTCACCGGGGTGCCCACGGACCTGCGCAAGCTTGCTGCCAGCGGCATCCTGTCACTGCCCGGGTTGCTGCGGATACCGCTGGACCACATGCTGCCGCGGACGGTGTTGCACGGGGACATCTCGGTCGGCGACTACGTGACCACCCGGCTCGGATCGGAGGTCACCGCGCGACTGGTGGAGCCGATGTTGGGCGGGGTCTACGCGGGGCGGTCGGAATCGCTGAGCCTGCAGATGACCGTCCCCGCGCTCTACCGGGCGGCGTCGCAACGCAGGTCGGCGATGGAGTCCGCCGCATCGGTGCTGGCTGACGGGCGCAAGACCATGGGTCCCCGCAAGGGTCCGATCTTCGTGGGTCTGGAAGGCGGAGTCGGCCGGTTGCCGCTGGAACTCGCCCGTGCCCTGGAAGACCGCGGGGTGACTTTGCAGACGCACGCGGTCGTGCAACAGATCCGCAAGCGCGCCGCCCGCTGGGATGTGCTCGTCGGCGACGGCCGGGGACGCTACGTGACCCACACCGCGGACGCCGTACTGTTCGCCACCCCGGCTCCGGTGACCGGCGATCTGCTCGCCACCATCAACCAGGCCGCTGCCGATGCCCTGAGCGGCGTCGAGTACGCCGACGTGGCGGTCATCACGCTCGGGTATCCGGCCTACCATTCCCGTGGCCTGCAGGGAAGCGGCTTCCTGGTCCCGCCCGTCGAGGGGCGGGTCGTCAAGGGCGTCACCTACTCCAGCGCCAAGTGGGACTGGGTCGGTCGCGCCGCCGGCAGCGACGACGACGATGGCCTGTACATCCTGCGTGCGTCCGTGGGCCGCGCCGGTGACCCGCTGGTACCGGATTCCTCCGACGCCGAACTGGCACGCATGGCCGCTGACGACATCGCCGGGATGATCGGCCTGCCGCGCCGGCCGGTCCTGGAGTCCGTCGCCCGGTGGGAGCAGGGACTTCCGCAGTACAACGTCGGTCACCGGACCCGAGTCGCCGACGCCCGGGAGTGGCTGGTCAGCACGCCGGGGCTGGCGGTGTGCGGGGCGGCCTACGAAGGGGTCGGGATCGCCGCGTGCGTCGGTTCCGCGCAGGCGGCGGTGAGCAGCCTTCTGCAGCAATTGGCGCAGCGGCGAGAATGGGCACATGACTGAGACGAAGGCGGCGGCGGCCCGCCGCATCAACGACACGATCCGCTTCATGCAGATCTCGGTGTTCGCGGTGACCTCACCGCTGGGCCAACCGCGCAGCGACCTGGTGGACGAGGTGGAGCGCGACCTCGCCGCGGTCGAGGGCGACCTGGTCACCCGCGGTTGGTACGACGTGGGTGGTCTGCGAGCCGACGCGGATGTCATGGTGTGGTGGCACAGCGACGAGAGCGAAACCCTGCAGGACGCCTACCACACGCTGCGTTCCACGACGTTCGGCCGCTCGTTGCGGCCGGTCTGGTCGGTGCAGGCGCTGCATCGGCCGGCCGAGTTCAACAAGTCGCACATCCCGGCGTTCATGGCCGATGAGCAGGCCTTGGACTACGTCTGCGTCTACCCGTTCGTCCGCAGCTACGAGTGGTACCTGTTGCCGGACGCCGAGCGACGCGAACTCCTCGCCGAGCACGGCGGGATGGCGCGCGGCTACCCGGACGTGCGGGCGAACACGGTCGCGACGTTCGCGCTGTCGGACTACGAATGGCTGCTGGCGTTCGAGGCCGCCGAACTCCACCGGATCGTCGACCTGATGCGGCACCTGCGGGGCTCCCGGGCCCGGCTGCACGTGCGCGAGGAGATCCCGTTCTACACCGGACGCCGCTGGGACCTGCCGGAACTCATGGAGCGTCTGCCGTAGTCACTGCGTCGAGTCGCAGCGACACCGAGTTGATGCAGTAGCGGAGGTCGGTCGGGGTGTCGTAGCCCTCGCCGGCGAACACGTGGCCCAAGTGCGACCCGCACGCCGCGCACCGCACCTCGGTGCGCACCATGCCCATGGACCGGTCCTCGATCTCGACGATGCTGTCACCGGCCAGCGGCGAGAAGAAGGAGGGCCATCCGCACCCGGAATGGAACTTCTCGGCCGAACGGAACAACTCCGCGCCGCACGCCCGGCACGAGTAGACCCCGGTGGTTTCGGTGTCGGTGTATTCCCCGGTGAAAGCGCGCTCGGTGCCGGCCTCGCGCAGGACGTGATACTCCTGCGGGCTCAACTCGACCCGCCACTGGTCCTCGGTCTTCGAAGCGGGGAACGCGGTCGGGTCTTCTGCTGGGGTGGGGTGCATGGGTACAGGCTAAGCGCGCCCGACCAGGTGTGCCACAGGTCGTTTCGCGACGACCGCGGTCCGCGTCCTCCCCGTTGGTCCAGATGGCGTGGGCGCCGTGGCCGGGTGCCGTTGGTGAGACGTTGGCGCGTTGGTTAGCGAGCGCGCGTGCAAACGCTCACCGGGACAACTGCTCACCAATGCCCCTGACCTCCCGCTCACATCCGAAGCGGGTTAAGCGCGCCCGACCAGGTTCACTTCCGGCGCAGCGGCAGCAGCCACCAGCGCAGTTTGCGGGTCCAGGAGGCCTTCCGGACGGCGGCGTCGACCGCTCCGGCGCTGAGTTCCCACGCCCGGTCCGCGTCTGCCGGCTGCAGTTGCTCGGGTGCGTACATCGCCGTCTCGGTCAGGGCGGCCAGCGGGATCAACTTCGGCTCCCCGGAAGGGTCGGCGGCGTAGTGGGCGGGGGACACCGTCTCATCCAGCGGCTGGCCGAGCCGCCGTCGGCTGACCCGCGCGAACGACCAGGCGCCGGTCACCTGCTCGTCGGGACTGCCCCGGCGGTAGCTGCGGCGGACCCGACCGCGCTGCCATGCCACCAGCAGTGGCCACGCGAGCAACAGCACAAGCGCCAGCACCGGTCCGACCAGCGCGGCCCAATTGGTGGTCTCGGTCTGCTCGGGTTCGGGCGTCGGGCTGGGGCTCGGCGTCGGCTCCTCCGGGGTGGGCGTGGGTGTCTCTGGCGGCGACGTCGGTTCCGCGGGAGGCTTGAACTTGCGGATCACCGGGACGCCGCGGGCGAGGTCCTGCGGACCGGGGGCGAAGGGCACCCAGCCCACCTTGGTGAGTTCGACCTCCGGATAGATGATCACATCGGTGGAGTCCACGGTCCGGGTCTTGCCCTTGCCGTCGGTGGCGTACCCGACGACCAGCCGGGTGGGGAACCCCTGGCTGCGGGCCATGAGCGCGAAGGCGGTGGCGAACTGGGCCTGTGTCCCGCGCTTGGTCGTCAGCACCAACTCCGTCAGTGCGGCGACGTCCAAGCTGTTGCGGATGGAGTCGACCTGCTCCTGGTACGGAGGGGCGGACAGCGTTGCAGCCAGGGCCTGCAGCTGCCCGTACGGGGTGCTTGCCTGCGACATCGCGCTCTGGGCGAAGTAGCGCAGTTCCAGCGGGAAGTCCGACGGCAGTTCCCGCAGGGTTCCGTACTCCGGGCGGTCGACGGGCTGCACGGTGTCCAGGGGTGCCAGGGAGCGCATCGCCAACGCTCGGAAGGACACGCCGTACTGCTTGTCCGCCCCCTTGTCATCACCGGCCACGATCGTGCCCTCGGGATCCGCCCGGGCCACCAGGCCGGTGACGTTGGTCGGCCGGTAGGTGGCCGGCAGCCACGGCCCGGGGATGTTCGGTCCGGTCTCGAACCCGGTGGAACCGTCGATGGTGAACCGCGGCTTCGGCCCGACGTAGGGGATTCCCGCCTCGCCGACCTGGTCGAAGGTGGTCAGGCTGCTCCACGCCACACCGTCGAACTTCGAGTTGATCGCCCAGTTGACCGACCTCTGGAATGTCCGGGCCGGTGACGGTGAAGACTTCGAACGGGTCATCGCGGCGCAGCGTCTGCCATTTGCTGGCCAGCGAGACCACATCGTCACCGTCGAGGTCGGTGTCCGGGCGGAAGTTGTCCTTCTGATGCGGGTCGAAGGGCGGGCGGATCGAACCGATCTGCATGGCCGGCCCCAGAGCCGCCGCCGTGACGGCGACCAGGATGGCGGACACGGTCACCATGACCACCCGCAGTGGTCGGCCGGGTCGTTTGCCGGTGTCGACAGCGGCGAACTCCGCGCCATCCTCGATCCGGTTCTGCTGTTTGGCCGCGGGCATGAGGGCCAAGGCCGCGACGACGCTGGCGATGAACACGGCCGCGAACGGCAGTGGGGGCAGGGTCGATCCCTGCGAGAGCATCAGGCCCACGATGAAGATCACCGACGCGGGCACGACGCTGGAGGCGGGCACGAACGTGGTCACCAGCAGGCAGGCGACCAGCGTCCCGTAGGCACTGAGCAGTATGGCCGCCGTGACGGTCTCGGCGTTGACGGGCGCCGGCACGACCGAGCGGATGATGATGCCGAAGCCCTCGACCAGTCCGCCGAAGAAGCTCGAGAGGCCCACCTTGCCGGCCTCGTTCTGGATGGTCATGGCTCCGAGGACCACACTGCCGATCACCGTGGTGATGAGCCCGACCAGGGCACCGAGACCGCGCTGCACGCGCTGCCCACCGGCGGTGCCCAGGGCGTAACCGACGCAGCAGAGGACGATCACGGGGTAGAGCCGGACGAACACCGGAGAGAAGCCGAACAGTCGGATGAAGACAGCAGTGGCACCCAGGCACATGATGCCGACCGCGACGGTGCGACGCACCACATCGAGTCGGGTCATGGTCTTCCCGCGGGCAGCAGCGGTGCGGCGAGGTCCTCACACGTCAGAACGTCTCGGAAGACCAAGCCGCGACGGGGTCGGGTCGTGCCCCCCGTCTGACCCATCCGCACGACGGTGCCCTCGCCCACCAGCCCAAGGGCTGCGATCGCGCTGGGGATCAGTCCGGTGTTGGGGCCGGTGATCAGGAAGAACGACGTGGACCGGGTGGCCAGCAGCACCTGACGCAGGGCCGGCGGGGAGACCTTCAGCACGCGTGGATCGCTCAATGCCAACGCGTCCAGCAACCGCGTGAGGTCCTCGACGCGCAGGACTTCGACGCCAGTGTCCTCACCGGTGGTACGCAGCGAGACCGGCAGACCGGCTTGCACGATGGCGCTGCCGATCGAGGCGGCCGCGTCGACGGCCTGTTCGAAATCATCGGCCGTGCGGTAGGAGCGGATGTCGTTGTCGAGCACCACCAGCGCCCGCGGCAACGGGTTGTCCACCAGCTGCTTGACCATCAACTTCCCGACGCGTGCCGAGCTTCGCCAGTGGATCTGCCGCAGTTCGTCGCCGATGACGTAGTCGCGCAGCGTATGGAACTGGTTGGAGCCCAACACATCGCGATCAGCAGTGCCACCCTCCTGACCGATCCGGTTGCCGGCCAGGGAGATCTCGACGGGCAGAACCCGGGGATGGACCAGGACGGTCAACTCAGCCGAGGCGGTGGCCCTGCGGACGAACAACCCCCAGGGATCACGGCGCTCCAGGGTGACAGGGCCCAGATGCAGTTCGCCGCGCTTGAGCGGGACGAACCGGTATGTCACCGTGACTTCCCTGCGCGGCGGGACCGGCGGGATGAGGATCTCGACCGCCTGACCGCCGATCCGGTCGAGTGCCTCGACCACTCCGGTCGGGGTGACGCGGGTATTGACGCTGGTGATCAGGGCGGTGGCCGTCTCGGCCCGGGTCAGTTGCGACGGTTCCACCGCCCGGCGCAAGTTGCCTCCAGGGCGCCTGCCCACCATGAACAACCCGAGCCCCACGAGTAGCAGCGGGGCGACGGCCAGCGCGATCAGTGCCGGGTAACCCATCACGAATCCGAGTGCCGCCAGCAGCGGGACGCTGATGAGCAGCCCCTTGGTCCTGCTGGAGATCTCTCGGACGGAGTCCGGTTCGTCGTCCGCGGTGCTGACGGCGACGGGCTCCTGCGTGGTGGTCGCCATGGTCAGCCTTGTGGAACCGGCACCCCGCGGGTTGCCTCGCTGAGGATCTGCTCAGCGGTGGCCCCGCCGGCGATGGCCTCCGGCGCCAACACCAAGCGGTGGGCGAGCACCGGCTGGATCAGGGCGGCCACGTCTTCGGGCGTGACGTAGTGCCGGCCCCGCGACGCAGCCCGCACGCGGGCGGCTCCCATCAGTGCCAGGCCACCGCGGGGGCTGGATCCCAACCGGACGCCGGGGGAGTTCCGGGTCGCCGTGATCAGTCCCACGATGTAGGTCAGGACGCTGTCGGCGATGTGCACGCCACCGGCGGCCTTGATCATGCCGGTGACCTCCTCGATGTTGGACACCGCCCGCAGGTCCTCGAGCCGGCGCCCCTCGTGGGAGTTCTTGAGGATCTGGGTCTCTGCGGCCGGGTTCGGGTAGCCCACCGAGATGCGCATCATGAACCGGTCGAGTTGCGCCTCGGGCAGCGGATAGGTGCCATCCATGTCCACGGGGTTCTGTGTGGCCAGGACCAGGAACGGCCGCGGGACGGGGTGACTGCGGCCATCGACGGTGACGGTTCGCTCGGCCATCACCTCGAGCAGGGCGGACTGGGTCTTCGGCGAGGCACGGTTGATCTCGTCGGCCAGCACCACGTTGGCGAAGACCGGACCCGGATGGAACTCGAAGGTGTCCTTGCTCTGGTGGAACACGGTGACGCCGGTGACGTCGGAGGGCAGCAGGTCGGGGGTGAACTGGATGCGGCTGCCGGTCAGCCCCAGCGAGGCGGACAGGGAGCGCGCCAGGGAGGTCTTGCCCACACCTGGCACGTCCTCCATCAGGAGGTGGCCTTCAGCCACCAGTCCGATGAGCGCCAGGCGCACGACGTCGTCCTTACCCTGGATGAACCGCTCCACATTGCTCACGATTGCCTCGAAGCGCTGCGCGAAGTACTGCGCCTGTTCCGGGGTCATGCTTCTCCTTGATGGCGGGTGCTCACGTGCGACTCTAGCCCGTGGCCGAGTCCGACGAGATTCCTCGCGGTCGTCCCGAACGGGTCCAGCAACAACGCAAGCTGGTTGTGGTGCCGGGTGCGGGTGTCGGCCCGGATGATGGTGTGGAGCGCGGTCCTGGACAGCGGCGGGGCAGCTCCGGCTGCTGTCAGCCGGTCAGCCTAGTGCGCGCTTCGGATTCGAGTGGAAGTGACTGCATTCGGTGTGGGCCGGTGTCGCCGGCTGCCCAGGTCCCGGTGCTGTCGCCGCCCTTCAGGGGCATGTTGGTGAGCAGTTCCGCCCGCGTTGGTCGAGCGCTCGCACGCGATCGTCTGTTGATCCGCCAAGGGACGACGTCTCACTGAGGGGTCATGCGCCAATGTGTCGAGGTGGTGGTAGCCGTCGCTGCAGATGATCGGTTCAGCCTGGCGAACCGGTAGCCAGAGTGGACGGCGGCGCTGGTCGCTGCGAGCCCTCAGCAGGTTGCTGAGGGCTCGCAGCGTGCCCGGTGGTGCATGTCAGCGCGGTGTCAGACGCCGCCGGTGCTCACACAGGATTCCGCGCCTCAGGAGAGACAGGTGGCGACGGCGGTGATCGTCTGTGCGGCTCCGGCAGTGGTTCCGATAGGTGACGGCCCAGCCGTTCCCACTGGAAGGACCTCAGTCAGGAAGACCGTCCGGCAGAGTGGCTGTGGCTCCACCACTGAGCATCTGGGTGCCGGCAGGACATGCACGGCCACTGACGCGGTGGTGTTGTCTCGCGAGCCGGCGCCGTTCGTCACCAGCTGCGTAGGTCCGAGTTCTCTGGCCTTGACGGCGTCCTCGGCGATCTTCGCCCGGTCACGGCGTTGTCGGCGATCTTCGCCGTGGTGACGGCGTTGTCGGCGATCTTCGCCGTGGTGACGGCGTTGTCGGCGATCTTCGCCGTGGTGACGGCGTTGTCGGCGATCTTCGCGGTGGTGATCGCGTTGTCGGCGACGGTCTGCGCCAAGAGGACTTGCAGCGATGGCGCCCGCTGTGTGATCGCCTTGTTCGCCTGGTTCTTGGCGATCGTCTTCACCTTCGATTTCGTGACGGCTTGGAGCGTCGAGTCCGGAGCCGGCCCCGGAGCCGCCACCGCAGTTCCGGCCACGGCGGCCGTCAATGCGATGAATGAGACGACTACTGCGGGGGACGGTCGGAGTCTTGAGATCCGTTTCATCTTTGCCTGCCTTCGTTTGTCCTGCAGCCCTGACGACAGCAAGTAAGGGAAGCCTTGCCAACAATCGTCACGGCAACGTCACACCGGCGTCACCGGCAACGGGTGGCAACCTGCGCCCGGCACCGCGGATTGTCCGAACGTCGGATGGTGCCCCGGACTGTCCGGGGGGAGACTTGGCGTCTACGGTCAGGCGGTGCGCACGTGGCACAGGATGAAGCGGGAACCTTCCCCGATGACGGCAACGACCCGGTGCTGAGCCGATTCCTGCCCCCCAGTCCCGCGGCAGACCGCGTCTTTGTCCTTGTATGTGCTTGGGGGCTTTCGGCTGCTCGTCGACGAGACGCCGGTCGAGTTGACCCCGGTCACCGAACGGCTGGTCGCACTTCTGGCATTGGTGGGTCGTACCAGCCGTTCGCGGGTCGCTGGGACGCTGTGGTCGGACATGGCCGAAGGTCGCGCGTTGGCATGCCTGCGGACCGGGATCTGGCGGGTCAACCGAACCGCAGGCGAACTCGTGATCGCAAGCCGGTCGACGCTGGAGTTGACATCGCGGGTCGAGATCGACGTTCGCCGCTACGTCAGCACCGCGGAAAGTAGGATGCGCTCAGCCAGTCCCACCCCCGCCTCCGACGTGCGGGGGGTGATCGGGTACGAGGGTGACCTGCTGCCGGACTGGGATGACGAGTGGTTGTTGGCCGACCGAGAGCGGCTGCGCCAGTTGCGTCTGCATCTGCTGGAGGAGGAGGCCGATCGGTTGGCCAGGGCGGAGCGCTTCGGTCTCGCGCTCGAGGCGGCGTTCGCCGCACTCTCTGCCGATCCACTCCGGGAGAGCGCTCACCGAACGATCATCGGGATCCACCTCGCGGAGGGCAACATGTCCGAGGCCCGTCGGGCGTATCAGAAGTGCCGACAACTGCTGGTCAACGACCTCGGGGTGGAACCGTCGGACGTCACCAGGCGAATGTTGCGCCAAGTCCCGCGGCGGCGTCCGCGCGATCCCGCGCGCGGGGTGTCTGCGCGGCGTGCGGGTGCTGGCTGGGGACAGTAGTCATAGCTCGCTCGGCGGTATCTCTGCATCCGCCAGGCGGCCGCGGTCTATCGCGCCGGCCGAACTGATCAGTTACTGCATATGGTCGAAGCCCTCGGTTCGCAGGGTCTCAGCGGCCTTCGCGCCAGCCAATCCCGCACCGACGACCACGAATCTTCGGGGAACACTCACGTGTACCCTTCGCCGCGGGTCAGTCCTCGGTGTCCAGGACCAGGATCGACGGCGCCTCAGCCATCGGGTGCGAGAGGTCGATGCCATGGACCTCATTGGCGTTGGCGATGAACCATCTCGTGAAGTCATCGTCCGCGCTCATCATCTGCGCGAAGGCCGACATCGGGTCGTCGCCCTCCATCGTGACGATCACGAGGTCGCCCATGGGGGTCCGCTGCAGGAAGGTGCGTTCACGCACCCCGGCCGATCGCCGCGATGCGACGAATTCGTCCCGGCGGGCCGTGCCCACTTCATCCATCCAGGCCTGCCACTTATCCGTCTGGCCCGGGGCGATGGGAAAACAAACAGCCATCATTGCCATGGGACTCTCCTTCGCTAGCTGGCTCCTCGTAGGTGAGGTTTGCCTTACTCAGCATCCACTCGAACGGTGACCGTGCACATCCCTCGATCAGCCAGTCTGCTGCTGGGATCGCCCGCGGCGGGATGCGCGGGGTGCGACTGGTCACGGCGGCTCGGTGATGGCTGAGGATGCGATTGGCTACTGTCCGGGTGTGACCGAAGGGCGCCCAACACGGCCGTGGCTGACCCGCAACGTCAAGGTGCTATCCGCGGTCTCACTGGCGCAGGATGCGGCCAGCGAGATGTTGTATCCCGTCCTGCCTGTGCTGCTCACCACCGTGCTGGGTGCTCCCGCGGCGATCGTCGGGATCATCGAAGGTGTCGCCGAGGGAGTGGGCGCACTGGTCAAGTACGCATCCGGGCGGGCCTCGGATGTCATCGGCCGGAAGCCGGCCGTGGCCACCGGGTACGGGCTGGCCGCGCTCGGCAAACTGATCATCGCCCTGGCCCTGGCGTGGCCGCTGGTCCTGCTCGGCCGGGTCGTCGATCGGCTGGGAAAGGGCATTCGCGGCGCTCCCCGGGATGCCCTGCTGGCCGAGGACGTGCCGAACGAGGCGATGGGCCGGGTGTACGGCTTCCACCGGGCTGCGGACACCATTGGCGCGGTCATCGGGCCGCTGCTGGGTTTGCTCGTGCTCTGGTGGGCCGACGGCGATCTGCGAGTTGCCCTGTGGGTCGCAGTCATCCCGGCGGTTATCAGTGCACTGCTGGTGGCACTGGTTACCGAGGAGCGTCGTCGCCCGCGTCGCGTCGCTGTCGACGATCCGGCGGTCCCAGCAGCAGCCCGCCCCGCCAGATTGCCGGACCGGGTCCGGCTGGTCGCCGGTCTGCTCGCACTGATCGCGGTGGTCAACTTCCCGGACGCATTGCTGTTGCTGCGGCTCAACGAGATCGGCTTCTCGACCATGGCGTTGGTCGCCACCTACGCGGCCTTCAACCTGTCGAATGCGCTGATCGCCTTCCCGGCAGGGATGCTGGCTGACAGGTGGCCACGGGCCCGGGTCTACGGGATCGGGCTGGTGTGCTTCTCGGTGGGCTACCTCGGGCTGGGTCTGGTGGACAGCGGCTGGATGGTCGTCCTGCTCCTGCTGGTGTACGGCGGTTTCGCAGGCATCACCGACGGTGTGGGCAAGGCCTGGATCTCAGCCTTGGCCCCGGCGGACGTGCGCGGCCATGCGCAAGGCCTGCTGCAGGGACTGACCGGCGCAGCCATCCTGCTGGCGGGCCTGTGGGCGGGGCTTGCCTGGGGGCTCGGACCGGGGGAGGGCACGGTCCCGTTGCTGGTCGCCGGAGGGGTGACGGCGGCCGCCGCTGTGGGACTGTTCTGCGTGGGTGCGCGGCTGGAGTGATGCTCGGGTGCATCGATCGGGGCCCGGTCGATCGGTGGTCAGACCGCAGTACCCGACGGCTCGTACGCGCAGGCGGAATCCTCTGCCAAGGGGTCGCCGGTGGCTGCATATGCCCTCGCTCGTGACCCCCCGCACAAGTCGGCGTACTCGCACCGACCGCAGCGGCCGGTGAACTCCATGGACCGGATCTGCAGCAGCACCGGGTTGTCGCGGTAGATGTCCGCCAGTGGGGTCTCGCGCACCGAGCCGAGCCCGAGCGGGAGGAAGCCGGCGGGGTAGACCTCGCCGTCGTGGGCCACGAACACGATGCCCTTCCCGTCGCGGGTGGACGCCGTATGAGCCGACGACCGCTCCCGTGGGGGACCGAGATCCTCCACCAGTTGGTCGTGCAGCGAGCGGTACAACTGCCCGGTCGGTGCTGCTGAACCGTCGCGGCGCTGCGCCACTACTCTGCGGAAGAACGGCGCCTCGACGGTACGGACGATGAAGCCGTAGTGCGAAGCGTCGTACAGGAAATGACAGACCTCTTCGTGCTCCTCCGGCGTGATGGCACCGGTCGCCTCGCCGCGGCCCACATGCACCAGGAAGAAGACCTCCCAGATGTGCACGCCCGCATCCGCGATGATCTTGGCGATGTCCGCGAGTTCCTCGACGTTGGCGCGCATGACAGTTGTGTTGATCTGCACCTTGAGGCCGGCTGCCACCAGAGCCTTGATCGCGGGGATGGTCTGGTCGAAGTGGCCCGGGATGCCTCGGACCCCGTCGTGGGTCTGTGGCGTGGCACCGTCGAGACTCAGCGAGACCGCCTTGACGCCCCTGTCCACCATGTTCTGGATCGCGTCTCCGGTCAGCATCGGGGTGACGGAAGGGGACATGGCCACAGGCACGCCGAGCTCGGTGGCGTAGTCGACGATCTCGAAGATGTCGGGGCGCAACAGGCAGTCCCCTCCGGTCAGCACCAGGATCGGGTAGGGCCGTCCGAACCCGGCCACCTGATCGATCAGCGCCTTGCCCTCCTTGTGGCTCAGCTCGCCGGGCAGCGCCCCGGGGGTGGCGGAGGCCCGGCAGTGGAAGCAGGCCAATTGGCAGGCCCGTGTGACCTCCCAGAACACGAGCATGGGGCGCTTCGAGTAGTCGACGGCCCGAGGGCGGGTCACGGAGGTCATCGTGGATTCCCTTCGATGATGGAGGTCGCCGTCGCAGCCGCCTGCATGACGCAGCCGGCCAACCCCGAACCCCGGTAGGCGGCCCCGGTCAGGTGCAGTCGGCCCAGATCGGTGGTCAGCCGGTCCACGGCGTCCAGGCGGGCGGAATGCCCCACCACGTACTGCGGCATGGCTCCGGGCCAGCGCTGGACACGGGTTTCCAGCGGTTCGGCCTGGATCTGCAGGATCCGGGACAGCCCGCGACGGACCTCTTCGACGATGCTTTCGTCCGACATGGAAAGCCAGCGGTCATCCCCGGACCGACCCACCATGCACTTGATGAGGACGACGTCATCGTTGACCAGGTGCGGCCACTTGTTCGTCAGCCATGTGCAGCCGACGATGAACTCGTGCTCGATCGGCGGGATCAAGAAGCCGGTGCCCGGCGGCAGGTCCGGGACGTCCCCGGGCCGGAAAGCCAACGTCGCGTTCGCGACACTGACGTAGGGGATCTCCGCGAGCTGCTCGGAGAGTGCGGGGGAGAGGGGTCGCAACAGGTCCGCCGCGCGGTGGGCCGGCACCGCCAGCACGAGGTCGTCGGCTTCGAAGACTGCGCTGTCAGTCCGAACCCGCCAGCCCCCCGGATTCCCGCTCGAGTGCCTCGACCGTGGCGCCGGCGCGGATGGCGGCCTGGCCGACGCTGTCGACCAGGGCCTCGACCAAGCGGCCCATCCCACCGCGCAGCGATACCAGCGGCGCGGGGCGCTTGCCGGTGGGCTTCGGCGCAGAAGCCCGCCGCTTGCGCATCGACAGGTAGACGCTGCGATGACCGGAGGCGATCGCGTAGATCTCGGGGACTGTGCTCTTCGCGCTGAGTTGCGCAGGATCCCCAGCATGGACACCGCCGATCAGGGGCGCCACCAGTCGGGCGTACACCTCATTGCCGAACCGAGGCCGGACCAGATCGGCAACCGATGGGTCGTCCTGGTCCAGTCGGGTGGCCGGGCGCACGATGTCCAGGCCGGCGCGGGCCACACCGGGAGGCGACAGAAGTCCCGTGCGCAACAAGGGCCAGAGTCGCTCGGGCAGCCCGAACGCCATCCCCGGCGGGATGGGGCGCAGGCGACCGCGCGACCAGATGTAGGAACCACCGGCCTGCGGTTCCACGACGTCCGCGGTCAACCCGAGTTCGTCGATGAGTTGCGGCAGTTCCACCGCCCGTGCGAGAAACGCGTCGGGGCCGGTGTCCACGGGAAGACCCATGAACTCGACCGTGTTGATCTTGCCGCCGAGGTGAGGTGAGGCCTCCAGCACTGTGATGTCGGCGTCAGGGCCCCACTGCCTGCGCAGGAAGTGGGCAGTAGCGAGTCCACTGATTCCAGCTCCGACTATCAGCGTCGATGTGGACACGAGTCAATTGTCCCACTAGGGGTGTGGGGACTTTCGGCGGCCAGCAACGCAGCCTGGTATGCCGCTTGCGCGGCGGCGGGGGCGTGTTACGGGTCGTCGCAGGCTGGTGTGGAAGATGTGGCCGCGGGGGCTGGTCCATTCCAGGGTGGCGCCGGGGTGCATCCGGACGGTCCAGCCGGTGTGGGTTTTCAGCCGGTGGTGGTAGCGGCACAGCGCGGCCAGGTTGGATTCGCTGGTGGGCCCTGCGGGGTGGGGGATCACATGGTCCAGATCGCATTGCATCGCCGGCCGGCGGCAGCCGGGGAAGCGGCAGTGCCGGTCGCGGGCGCGCACCCAGCGGGCCAGCCCGGGTGCGGGCCGGTAGCCGCGGGAGGCGCCGGGCCGCGGTGAGGTCGATCAGCTGGGCGTGCTGGCACAGTTCGGCGGTGTGGCTGGGGGCTGAGCGGGCCGTGGCCGGCCAGTTCCGGGCCGCCGGGGGTGAGCAGCACCTGCACCGGGACGGGTTGGCCCAGTTCCAGGCCGGTGAGGCGGGCCACCAGCAGGTCGGCGCGGGCCGGGTCGATGCCGCCTTCGATGTTCGCGGCGCCGGCGACCAGCGCGTTCCAGCAGGCCTGCGCCTCCTCCGCGGTCAGGTAGGCGCCCAGGGTGGCCATGCCGTCGGTCTCCGGGGTGATCCACACCCGCCGGGCCCGGACCGCTTTCTTGCGGCGGCGCTGCACCGCGGCCGGGTCGATCGCGGCGACCCGGCGGGTCAGCCAGGCCCGCAGCTGGGCGCGGGTATGGCCCTCGGCGTAGCCGACCGCCTGCTCGGCCAGCCGCACCCGCACGCCCGGGTCCAGTTCGCAGGTGCCATAAGCGATCTCCTGGGCCTTGGGCAGATCGATCCGGCCGGTGCCGCAGGCCGGCCAGCACACCGGGCAGCTCGGTGCACAGCTCCTGGGCCAGGTCCACCCGGGCGGCGGCGGCACCGGTGGACCAGTGCAGGCTGGTGGCGATCTCGGCCGGGGCCGGGTCGACCAGCCGGCCGGTCGGGTCCAGCAACGCCGGCTGCTCGCAGGCGACCTGATCCACGGCCTCCAGCTGGCGGGCATGCGCCCAGGCGATCACCGTCTCCGACGGCGGCAGCCACCTGCCACCGGGTCGGCGTCAGCCAGCAGCATCACCTCGACCGCCGCCACCACCAACTCCTCCATACCCCCCACGCTACGAGGGAGGTACGACAAAACCGACCCACCCGCAGAACCCTGGGGACAACCCGCGACCGACCGGCCGCGTGCCTCTGAATAGACACCCGGCTGGTCGCCGAATCGCCCCGATGGAGAGCTGTTTGACGGCTCCGTGCGGTGAGTCAGTGTTGCCCGGATGCGTCGAGGATCCGTCTCAGGATCAGCAACGCGCGGCGGGCAGCATCGGCTTCGTCCTGTCGGCACAGACTGCCCAATCGATCTGCGTGGGCCGACAACTCCGCCGCCTCGCCGGCGACGATGGCCCGCTGTTGTGCTTCGGTCCGGGTGTGTCGCTCAGTCTCCGCGGTACCGAGTCCGGGCACTGCCCCCGCGAAGTGGATGGAACCGGTGGTGGAAGTGTCTGGGCCGTCCGGGGACGGGACTGCTTCCGCGTTGGCGATCGCGGACAACGCTGAGCGCAGCACCGCCACGGCGGAGGCGTCGCGACGCCGCATGGCCTCGACCAGTTCGCGTTGAAGGGATTCGCTGATAGTCACCAATTGGATTGTGCCGCTTCAGTCCTCGCAGGACCCGGAGGGGATCCATGCGAGCGCACGATTCGCCCGCCGCGGGTTTCAGCGACGCGCGCGAGAGGGCTCATTCCGCGACGGGTTACCCAGGCGCCAGCCACCCGCGCAGCGCCTCGCCGACGTTCTCGTCGTTGAGCAGGTCCAGGTGCCCGACTCCGCCGAGCCGCAGTCCTTCACCGTTCACAGCAGAGGCGCTGGGGTAACGCACCATGCCGTCGCCCACCAGTCGTCCCATCGGGTGGTCGGGGTCGCGGGTCAAGGTCGCGGCGACCCAGTAGTAGGTGGCGTGCGGCAGGAAGGGGACCTCGGCGCAACGGTTGCGCAGGAACTCGTCGACCTCCTGCCCCCGCCAGTCCTCCTCGACCAGGGAGCCGAAACGCAGATCCTTGACCCCGACGCTGCGGTTGGCCAGGATCCGGCCGATCGGCTCGGTCTCGGGCACCCGGCGCATCGCGACGTCCAGGACATGGACGGCCTTCTCCAGCGGGGCTCCGCGGTGAGGCGTTCCCAGTGTGACCACGGCACGCACCAGCGACGTCCAGGCCTTCCCGACGTGACACGCGCTGCGAGCCACCAGGCCACCCATCGAGTGCCCCACGAGGCTGATCGACTCCACCGGCACGGGCCAGCGCGACACCAGATCGTCCATGAGGTCGCTGAAGTCGCGGCCGTTGTCACTGATGTGCAAGCCGGAGTTGTAGCGCACGTATACCGGCGTCAGGCCCAGATCGGTCAGACGTTCGCCGTAGGTCGATTCCCCCCGCCGGCGCCAGGCCAGCTCGTCCTCGGCGAGGCCGTGCACGAAGACGACCATGTGCGCGGTGGCATCGCGGAAGTCCGTGGCGAGGTCCGCATCGCGGCCATCCACGCGCAGGGTCATCGGCAGCGACAACTCGGCGTGCTGCTCGGCGAGCAAGTCCCCGTGGAAGCCGTTGACCACGGGTTGCAGCACCTGACCGATGCGGGTCTGACTCGGTTGCCTCCCGCTGAGACTGCCAAGTCGGGACAGCGCCAGGGGTGCACGCACGCTGGCGCCCTCGATCGCTTGAAGGGCGGTCTCAGCCGTCTCGAGGTGCTGCTCGTGGTACGGCCTGGCAACGTCAGGGACGGCAGCATCCACGCGCTGCGCGATCGCCTTGTGCGTGTCGCCGACGATCCGCACCAGACCGCCCAGCGCGCGACCGGTCAGCGCCCCTGCACTGGTCCACTCGTCGCTCATGTCAGCCTCACTTTCATGTCACGTGCACCCATTTCGATGCGATCCTCGAGGACCTCGCCGACGCCGGCCAGCAATCGCGCCGGTGCCGCGTTCGTGCCGAGCATGTAGCCGGTGAGGTACTCGATGCCGTCGCGACGGGCCTCGTCCGCAAGAGCATGCGTGAGCAGTCGTCCCGCGCCCCGTCCCTGGATCTCGTCAGTGATGGTGATGCAGTACTCGGCGGTGTTCGGTTGGTCCGGCAGGCGGATGGCGTGCGCGATGCCCAGCACGATGTCCTTGCAGGAGCTGCGCGGCCACACCAGCACCAGCGCCAATTCGTCGGTGTCGAACAGGTGCCGGATCTCCGCGGATGACAGCCGTGGCTTGGTGCACAAGAAGCGGCGGTACTTGGTCTCGTCGGACAGATGCTCGAAGCCGTTGACCAGATCCATGCGGTCGCCGGGCTCCATCGGCCTCACGGCAACCCGCAGACCGTGGCTCAAGGTCCCTTCGGTCAGGTAGGTGGTTGTGTTCATGACTCCATGGTGCGCGTCTTTGCGCACAGACAATAGTGGCCGTGGAACAGTTTCATGCGCAAAGATTGTGCGATGCGAACAAATCTGCATGTCCCTGACCTCCCTGCTGACTTCGTCCGGGACGTCCGCTCCCAGATCCCGCACGTCGCGGAGGTCACGGTCGCCACCGTTGCCGCCGAGGTGCCGGCGTACGCCCCGGCCACCCAGGACCCCTTCCGCGCCGAACTGGAATCCGGGGTGCGGATGGCCTTCGAGGGATTCGCGGGCCTGCTGACCGAAGGTGACGGCCTCGCGCTCGACCGGATCCGCCGCGGTGCCGTCGCGCTCGGGCGCACCGAAGCCCGCAGGCGACGCGGTATCGGGGCGCTGCTCACCGCGTATCAGGTGGGGACCGGGGTGCACTGGCAGGAGGTTTCGCAGGTGGCGCTGCAGCACCGGTTGGGGGCCGTGACGATGACGGAGTTGGCGGGCCTCATCTTCGCGTTCAACGAGCAACTGTCGGCCGCCAGCGTCGAGGGCTATGCCACAGAGACCAGCACCCGCGAGCGCAACCGGGAACTGCTGGCCGAGGCCTTGTTGGCGGGGGTCCCAAGTGAAGGCATGATGACGCGGGCCGGGTGGACCGCGCCGGAGACGGTGACCTGCGTGCTTGTCGAACCTCGTGACGCGGCGACTGTGCTCGGCGCCTACCCGGATTCCCTGCAGACCCCGGTCGACGATCTGGTCGCAGTGTTGGTCCCGGAGGCAGGACGCGCGGTCCTGGTGCATGCCATCGCCGGTCTCGACGCCGTGGCCGGTCCCACCGTGCCGTGGCAGCGAGCGTCAGCATCCTTCGAACGGGCCGCAGCGTTGGCGAAGGTGGTCGCAGCCCGGCCACTGGACACGGAGGCGCACCTGGTCGATCTGGTCCTGACCGGCGAGCCGCTGGCGGACCTACGGCAGCAAGTGCTGGAACCATTGCAGGATCGACCCGCGCTGATCGAGACGCTGCGGGCCTGGCTGCTCAACGTGGGGCGCCGGGACGCGGTGGCGGCGCAGTTGTTCGTGCACCCGCAGACCGTCCGGTACCGCATGGGCCAGATCCGCGAGGCGTACGGGGACCGGCTGAACGATCCGGAGGAGGTCCTGCGATTGGTGGTCGCGCTCGGGCGGCCGGATTGACCGGGCCGGGTGGACCCTTCGGTTGAGATGGGCACCGCGGGGGTTGACGACCCCGGCATGCCCGACGACAGTTGACGCAACTGGCAGCCGCCCACTCGCCGATCGACGGGATTCCCCATGACGGCCTCATACCGGCGCGTGCTGACCAACGGTCCGTTCGCGCGCATGGTCATCGGTCATGGCTTGGCCACGCTCGGTCAACTCCAACTGACGATGGCGGTGGGGATCGACGTTCTCGACCGGACGAACTCGGGCGTGTGGGTGTCGGCGGCGGTCGCTCTGGGATTCGCGCCCTACGTGCTCTTCTCCGCACCCGCGGGGGTACTGGCCGACCGGCACAGTCGCAGCACCGTTCTGCGGACGTCGATCGGGATCCGGGTCGTCACCGGGTCATTGACGACCGCCGGGCTGCTGCTCGGATGGCCGATCCCGCTCATCGTCGCGCTGGCGGCACTCACCGCGGTGGCGGCGACGCCGTCGTATCCGGCAGTGGGCGCGGCAACTCCGCAACTGGTCCAGGACCGCGACCTCCCCGCCGCCAACTCACTGGCGACGGGAGTCGAGAACACCGCGTGGGTGGCCGGGCCCGGGTTGTTGGGCCTGGTGCTGCTGGTCGGCGCTCCGGTGGCCGGGGGTGGCGTCGCGGCCACCGCCTGCTTCGCGCTCGCGCTGATCGGTCTGGGCAGGACCAGGACCCCCGTTCCTGCGCGCGACCGACCTGCCGCGGCTGCAACTGACGGCGGGCTCCTGGGAGGGGTCCGGGTGATCGCCGCGGACAGCCGGATCCGCGCTGCCCTGGTCCTGGCGATCATCAACAACATGCTCTA
The DNA here is from genome assembly GCA_963733395.1 of uncultured Actinomycetota bacterium. Taxonomy (GTDB): domain Bacteria; phylum Actinomycetota; class Actinomycetes; order S36-B12; family UBA10799; genus JADKAV01. The sequence continues at coordinate 8,292 of CAVTCZ010000009.1, read as the reverse complement.
CGGCTACCTGGTGGTCGCCCTGGTGCTGCTGGGGGAGCGGGCCTTCCGCGCCGGCGAGCAGGGCATCGGATGGCTGAACGCCGCGTTCGCCGTCGGAGCCTTCACCAGCATCGCCGTGGCTCCCCGGTTCGGCTCGGGCGGTCGTGAACCGAGGATGCTGCTGATCGCCACAGTGCTCTTCGCTGCGACCGCAGTCGGAGCGGCGCTGGCTCCGGGACTCGGCGTGGCGGTCGTCTTCATCCTCTGTGCCGGCCTACTCACGCTGGTCGCCGAGATCGTCGCTGTGACCCTCATCCAGAGGCTCACGCCGGACGCGGTGACGGCACGCGTCCTGGGCATCTACGACACGCTCGCGGTGGCGGCCATCGCAGTCGCCTCCGGGCTTGCCGGCGTGCTCAGCGAGGCGATCGGGGTCCGGGTGGCGCTCCTGCTGGCGTCCGCGGTCACGATCGGGCTCACCGTCGTGTGCGTTCCGGCCTTGCGGACAGCCACCCTGAGCCTCGGGTCGGGTGGCATTCTGAGTCCGGCGCCGGAGGAGGAGGGCTGAACCACATTCGGCCGCCCGCAGTCGGACGGTGGCGGCATCCCCATACTGCTACGCACGATGCTCCGCGGTGCCGATACTGGTGTTGTGGGTATGAGACGGTTCGCGGCGGCAGTGACATGTGCGGTCCTGTTGGTGGGTGGCTTCGCCCCCGCCGGCCAGGCCGCTGACTCGAAGAACCGCGCCCTACGCGAAGTGGCGGCGGCCCGCATCTACTTCGGGCACCAGTCAGTGGGCTGGAACATCATCGACGGGATGAACGCGGTCTACACGAAGCGGAGTGTGACGGCGTGGAACCTGGTCGACGGGGTGGAGGGACTGCCCGCCGCGGGAGCCGGGTTCGCCCAGGCGGAGATCGGCAGCAATGGCGACCCCGCCTCCAAGATCGCGGACTTCGCCGCTGCTGTTGAGTCCGGTGTCGAACTGGATGTGGCCGCCATGAAGTTGTGCTTCGTGGACATGACCTCCGGTTCGGACGCGCGAGCGGTGTTCGCGGAATACCGCGCTACGGTCTCGGACCTGCAGACGCGGTTCCCGCAAGTGGCGTTCGTGCATGTGACGGTCCCGCTGACCGTCGACGACCCTGCCTCCAACGTGGTGCGTCAGCGATACAACACGTTGCTGCGCAAGACCTACGGTTCCAACGTCTTCGACTTGGCGCGCGTGGAGTCCACCCGCCCGGACGGTTCGCGGGTCACCGGTCGGCATCACGGCAAGCGGTACTACGCGCTGTTCCGTGGATACGCCCTTGACGAAGGGCACCTCAACGGCCGGGGGGCCAAGCGTGCGGCGTTGGCCTTTGCGCGGGCACTCGCGGCGGCCGTTGAGAGCCGTTGATCTGAGATCCAGCAACCAGGCGGGCCTCACCGTGAAGAAGGGCGGAATGGCGCACGGCGGCGGCCGCCACACAGCCCCACGGCGGTGCCCTTCGCCCGCACCCTGATGCTGGTTCATGTCTGCCGAGTGAACGGCGGGTGATCGCCCCGCCGGCCTTACCCCGCAGAGGCCTTCCTGCGAGTAATGATGGGTGGGTTGACGAAGCAGAGGAGACACATGCCCGATCGAACGACTGCCGAGCATGCCCGCCTGGGGGAGGCCATAGGGGCGGCTGAGGCCGACCTGTTCGCGGCCAATCCGTGGTACGAGTGGGGTCCGTATCTCAGCGAACGGGCGTGGGGCACCGTGCGCGAGGACTACTCGGCGGATGGTGACGCGTGGACCTCCTTCCCACACGACCATGCCCGGTCGCGCGCCTACCGCTGGAACGAGGACGGGATGGCCGGCATCAGCGATGTCCGTCACGAACTCTGCCTGGCACTGGCGTTGTGGAACGGCCGCGATCCGATCCTCAAGGAGCGCATGTTCGGCCTCACCGGCCCGGAGGGCAACCACGGCGAGGACGTCAAGGAGTACTGGTGGTACCTGGAGGGCCTGCCCAGCCACGCCCTGCTCAAGTGGCGCTACCACTACCCGCAGGCCGAGTTCCCGTACGACCAACTCGTCCATCACGGTCGCGGTCTGCAGGATCCAGAACTGGAACTGCTGGACACCGGGGTGTTCGACGACGACCGCTACTGGGCGGTGGATGTCACATATGCCAAGGCGACCCCGACCGACATCGACATGCGCGTCACCATCACCAACCACGGTCCCGACACTGAGACCCTGCAGGTGCTCCCGACTCTGTGGTTCCGCAACACCTGGACGTGGGCCGGCGGGCAGCGACCGCGCATCGCGTGGGTGGATGATGGCCTGCAGGTCAGCGACCACGCACTGGCCGGGTACCGCTTGGAGTGCGCACCAGGCCCGGACGGCGTGGCACCCGAACCGCTGTTCTGCGAGAACGAGACGAACGACGCCCGCCTGTACGGGGGCGAGAACACCGCGGCCTACCCGAAGGACGGCATCAACGACCACGTGGTGTCGGGCTCGGCGACGGTCAACCCCGACCTCGTGGGCAGCAAGGCCGCTCTTCGTTACCAGGTGACGGTTCCGGCGGGGGAGACGGTGGAACTGCGACTGCGCCTGCACGCGCGCGGCGCGGCGCGGAAGAAATGGGCCGGCAAGAGCTTCGACAAGCTCATGGCCGCACGGGAGGCCGACGCCGACGAGTTCTACTCCGCCATCGCCCCTGCGGACACGCCGCCGGAGAAGATGCGCATCCTGCGACAGGCCAGTGCCGGTCTGGTGTGGAGCAAGCAGATGTACCCCTACGACGTGGGTCGCTGGCTCGACGGCGACCCGGCGATGCCGACCCCCCCGCCGCAACGCCTGACGGGCCGTAACCACAACTGGCGCAACCTCGACGCCTTCGATGTCCTCGCCATGCCCGACCCATGGGAGTACCCGTGGTTCGCAGCCTGGGATCTCGGCTTCCACACCGTGGCGTGGGCACATCTGGACCCCGCGTTCGCCAAGTACCAGTTGCTCGTGCTGCTGCGCGAATGGTTCCAGCATCCGAACGGTGCCTTGCCGGCCTACGAATGGAACTTCGACGATGTGAACCCGCCGGTGCACGTGATGGCGGCGCTGCGGGTCTACCGCATCGACGGCAGTCGGGACCGGGAGTTCCTGGAGCGCGTCTTCCAGAAACTGCTGGTCAACTTCACCTGGTGGCTCAACCGCCAGGACGCCGACGGCAACAACGTCTTCAGCGGGGGATTCCTGGGCCTGGACAACATCAGCCCGCTCGACCGCTCGAACCTGCCGCCGGGGGTCAAACTCGAGCAGGCGGACGGCACCGCGTGGATGGCCTACTACGCGCTGTCGATGCTGGTCATCGCCATCGCATTGGCCGAGGAGAACCCGGTCTACGAGGACATGGTGATCAAGTTCCTCGAGCACTTCCTGCAGATCTCCCAGGCCCTGTCAGCGATCAGGGGCTCTACGACCCCGACGACATGTTCTTCTACGACCGCCTGGAACTGCCCTCCGGACAGACCATCCCGGTCAAGGTGCGCACGATCGCCGGTCTCATCCCGATCCTGCCGCGGTGCCGCTGCCGGTGGCGGACGAGTACGGATCCGCCGGGCTGCGGCATCGCATCCAACGCATCCGGCAGAAGTGGCTGGACCAAGGGGGCAGTCTCGTCGGGCGCGTACACCAGACGGGCGACCAGCGGAACGGTGCTGGTGTCCACGGTGGATCCCGACACCCTGCCGCAGGCCCTGCGGGAGTTCTTCGACGAGGCCGCCTTCCTGTCGCCCTATGGTCTGCGGTCGGTGTCCAAGCGCTATGAAGGCCGACCGTTCACGGTGGAGGGCATCCCCGGCGCCAGCATCGACTACGAACCGGCAGAGTCCCGCACGGGCATGTTCGGGGGCAACTCGAACTGGCGCGGCCCCATCTGGATGCCGGTGAACCACCTGGCCATCCGGCAACTGGCCTCGCTGCGAACGTTCTTCGGCGACGAGCTGACCGTCGAGTACCCGACCGGATCCGGCAACCAGGCCACGTACGCGCAGGTCGCGCAAGATCTGGCCGACCGGTTGCTGTCCATCTGGCTGCCGGGGCCCGACGGGCGCCGCCCGGTCTACGGAGGCGTCACGAAACTGCAGGAGGACCCGGCCTGGAAGGACAACCTGTTGTTCTTCGAGTACTTCCACGCGGACAACGGTGCCGGCCTCGGGGCCATGCACCAGACCGGTTGGACGGCGCTGGTGATCGACCTGATCGCGGATCCGCCGGGGGCGTCGGGGGACTGAACGGCGAGATGCCGCGCCGTCGGGCCCACAACGACACCCGCCATGGCGTGGATCACGACAGGCGTCTTGGTGCTCAGCAACTCCCGTCTGAGCGGGTTCATGGAGTCGCCTCTCCTCTGTGCCCCCAGGGGCCCGCGCCGTCGCCACCGGCGCAATGCGCGGGAGCGGTGGTGTGATGCGCCACTCGGGTCCATCTGGAGGCGAACCGCCGCGGACTAGCATCGGGGGGAGGGTCCAGATCGAGTTGGGAGCACTGCCATGCAGATTGTCGACGCCTGGATTCAGCATCCGACATTGCGGTTGGCCAACCACGAGATGTTCGAGTCGCTGCGCCGCTGGATAGGTGTTGAGGGTCAGCTCGACCGGCCCATCCCGCTGGAAGTGACGATCTCGGCGATGGACGAGGCGGGTGTCGGGCTGGCACTGTCGTCCGCCTGGTACGGGCCGGCGGGATCGTTGATCGACAACGACGAAGTCGCCGAGGGCGTCGAGAGGTTCCCGGACCGTCTGCGCGGGGTCGCCGGGGTGGACCTGGGCAAGCCGGTTCAGGCCGTTCGTGAACTGCGCCGGCGCGTCGATGAGGGCTTCGTCGGTCTTCGGATGCTGCCGTGGTGGTGGGAGGTGCCCCCCACCGACCGCTTGTTCTACCCGCTGTATGCCGCCTGCGTCGAGTTGGGCGTTCCGTTCTGCACGCAGGTCGGGCACACCGGGCCGTTGCGCCCGTCCGAGACGGGCCGGCCGATTCCCTACATCGACCAGGTGGCGATCGACTTCCCCGAGTTGGCGATCGTGTGTGGGCACATCGGCTACCCGTGGACGACTGAGATGATCGCCGTGGCCGACAAGCATCCGAACGTCTACATCGACACCAGCGCCTACGCCGCTCACCGATACCCGGCTGAGCTGGTCGACTACATGACGGGCCGCGGAAGCCAGAAGGTCCTGTTCGGCTCGAACTACCCGATGATGACCCCGGCGCGGGCCTTGGCCCGGCTCGACGAACTCGGCCTCGATGACGTGCAGCGCGAGTTGTTCCTGGCCGGGAACGCCCGCCGCGTGTTCAACCTGTGAGCCCGCATCGGTCTCGGTCGGCCTACGAGGTTGCACCCTGGTCGTAGAGCGCGGCGATCGTCTCCGCGTGCGTCTGGATGATCCCTTTGCGCTTCAGTTTCATGGTCGGTGTCAGTTCCCCGGCCTCCATGGACAATTCCTCAGGCAGGATCGCGACCTTCTTGATCTGCTCGTAGCGGGCGAGATCGGCGTTGACCAGCGCCACCTGCTCATCCATGTAGCGGATGAGCGCCGGTTCAGCGGCCAGCGTGGCGATGTCGGTGAACTCGATCCCGAGGTCGGCCGCCAGCTTGCCTGCGTTGTCGGGGTCCAGGGCGAGCAGGGCCGAGATGTAGTTGTGGCCGTCGCCGATGGCGACCGCCTGGCCGACCCCCCGGATCCGCTTGAGCCTCGCCTCCAGCATCTGCGGTGCCACGTACTTGCCGCCGCTGGTCTTGAAGAGATCTTTCTTGCGGTCGGTGATGTGCAGGAATCCGTCCTCATCCAAGTGGCCGACGTCGCCGGTGTGCAGCCAGCCCTCCTTGTCGATCAACTCGGCTGTCAGTTCCGGGCTGTGGAAGTACCCCGGCGTCATGCTCGGTCCCTTGCCCAGGATCTCGCCGTCATCGGCGATCCGCAGTTCCACGCACGAGATGGGCTTGCCGACAGTCCCCGATCGGGGCAGTCCGTAGGGCGCGATGGAGATCACAGCGGTGGTTTCCGTGCTGCCGTACACGTCGTGGATCGGCATGCCCAACGACGCGAAGAAGTCGGCGGTGTGGGGGTTCATCGGCGCGGACCCGCTCAGACACACCCAGACCTGGTCCAGGCCCAGCGCGTCCTTGATCTTCGACACGACGAGCTTGTTGGCCAGCGCCCGTCGTATGCCGCCCGTCTTCGTGCCCGCCGCGATGTCGGCCTGGAAGCCGGCGAACTCCGTGGCCAGGGCCCACTGGGCCAACTTGGCCTTGATGCCGGTGGCCTCGGCCAGGCGGGCCTGCAGAGCTGCTTCGAACTTCTCCCACACCCGGGGAACAGCGAGGAACAGGGTCGGTCGGGCCACCGGCAGGAAGTCCCGGATCTTCAGGACGTCGTCGCACATGAAGACCTCGACGCCCTTCTTCGATTGCAGGCCCAGCGTCATGATGTGCTCGGCGATGTGGCACAACGGCAGATAGGAGATGGAACGCTCCTGCAGATCTCGAATCGGTTCGAAACCCGCGATGACCGAGTCCAGCACCGCGTTCCAGCCGCGGTGCGTGACCTGGACGCCCTTCGGTTCCCCGGTCGTGCCAGAGGTGTAGCACAACATGACCAGGTCGTCCGGCTGCGCGGCGTCGATGCGTGCCGTCAGCTCGGTGCTGTCGCCCGGCTCGCCCAGCGACAGGAACTGCTGCCACGACAGCGACCACTGCGGATCGCGTCCAGCCACGTCGTCCATGACCACGACCTTCTGGGCATACTCCAGGTTCGGGCGCTCGGCCGCGAGCTTCTCGTACTGCTCCGCTGAGTCCGCGATGACGATCGCGGCCTCGCAGTGGTTGGCGACCCACGCGACCTGGGCGGCGGTGTTGGTCACGTAGATCGGCGTCGGCACCGCGCCGGCAGCGAGGATTCCCAGATCGGCGATCAGCCACTCGGGCCGGTTGTCCGCGATAATGGCGACCGTGTCGCCCTGGTTCACGCCGAGAGCGATGAGCGCCTTCCCGACATTGTGCACCGCGTTGCGGTACTGCGCCCATGTCAACGTGGTCAGCGCGTCAGGTCCGCCGCCGTGCAGGGCGGGCTGGTCCGGGGCCGACGTGGCCCACTTCTGTAGGTCCGTGACCATCGTGTCGGTTTGACTCACGTCGTGACTCCCGGGTCAGATTCGAAAGGCCTGTCCCTCCGGAGCCTAGTGAGTGTGGCAAGGGCGAAGTGGCGGAACGGGACGATGTGTGGCGGGCACACGGCGCCCGGGCTCCGCGGCCCGCAGGCGGTTGGACAGAGGTCGTCGCCTTGGATGGCAAGCAGACGCCTGGATTCGGTCACCAGGGCCGCAACCTCCAGCCAACGGTAGGCGTCAGGCTCGGGAAGCCGCCGGTGTCGTCGCCGAGCGCGTCGCGACTGTCAGCACCCCTTTGCGAAGACGTCTCCAGCGTCCACGCCGAGCGACAACCCACTCGGCCTGCACTACCCGTTCGCGGTGGCCGCCCACCGTCAGGGCCTCAGTCGTCGATGGGTACCTGTTCGGCCAGGAATGCCAGATAGTCGGTGACGGCCTGTTCGAATGCCTCGCCGAGGTAGATGTCGAAATGGCCGATCGGATAGACCTTGATCTGCGCCCGGGGAGCGCGGGAGATCTGGCTCAGGGCCTTACGGGCAGGTGCGACGCTGTCGTGGGCGCACAGGGCCGCGAACACCGGGCAGGTGATGTCGCCGGCTGTGCCTGCCCGGCGCGTAGCGCAGGATGTCGAACGCGCTGCGCGCGGTGAGCCGGTTGTCGAAAGCCGGCGCATCGACGGCTATCGCCTGCATCCCGGGCAGGGCGTCGGGTGCGGTCATGAAGGCTGTGGTGCCGGGCGTACCCGATCCGGGCAGGTAGACCGGGTCGTGGCCGCGGGCGGCTCCCGCGAGGTCACGCACCGCGGCTGCGACCACCTTCGCCGAGGTCAGCGGCGGGATCGCCAGCGTCGAGGCAAGTCCGTCGGTGAACGGGCATTGTGCGATCGCCGCGGCCAACCGGTGGTCGCGAGCAGCCACCGACAGCGCGTGCCCACCGCCGAAACTGGATCCGAACGCCACGACCCGGTCGGGGTCGACGCCGGGCAGTGCGCGGGCGAAGGCGATGGCGGCCTTCCAGTCGGCCAACTGCTCGGGAACGGACAGCAGTTGCCGCGGCCGGCCGTCACTTCCCCCGAAGTGGCGGTAGTCGAACAGCAGACAGGCGTACCCCGCTGCAGCGAACCGCTCGGCGTAGGCGTCGAGTCGCATCTCCTTCACGGCGCCGAGGCC